>DAOMQA010000071.1:0-1167 GCA_035445085.1 Kapaibacterium sp. (SeqCode) | reverse complement strand
AATTGTAAATTTTGGGCGATATAATAATTGCTGGTCTTCTACCTTTTTGCTCGTGTCCGCTTTGAGGGTCAAAATCAAGCCAGACAATATCACCACGTTCAGGAGAATAATCACTTTCTACCATATTTCTTTACCTTGCGACTGTCCAGAGGAAATCTCATTATGAAGATTTGATTCAGACATAAGTGCAATTAAGTCATTTAACCGATATTCCTCTGGAACAGCAGGGCTAAGTTCAATCTTGTTATTTTTCAGCACAAGATTGATTCTTGAACCATCTTGAATATTGATTTGATTGGCAATAGCTTGTGGAATTCTTAGCCCAAGGCTATTCCCCCATTTTTTTACTTGTATTTCCATAATTCACATGTATAAACATTATATATACAAAACTACAAGCAGTAAACGAAATAGCAATAGGAAAATTTTATTATTTGTAAGATTTACCCGCACCCAATACATACATTCAATACCTGTACTCATTACTTGTAAACTCATAGGCGAATTGCTTTATTTGATAATTTTGAGATAGGTTTGCTTGTGGCAAAGAAAAATATAAGCAGGCCAAGAAACAGAGTAATTTTTGCATAACAAAAGTTAGCCTCTTAGGTTTTTCATAAAAAGTAGAAAAGCCATTCGGGGTGGAATGGCTTGGATTTATCAATCTCTATCCAAATTAATTATACTATCAATGTAACCTTTTAATCTAATATTATCTGTTATACCAAGTAAACCAGCTAATGTAGTTTTTAATCCATTATCTTTTAATTTTTCAAATGATAATTGTTCAGATTCATTTTCATTGAACCAATATATTTTTTTAAGATAAGCAGCTAATGGTTTTTCCAGCCCTTTGTCAAAACTAATTCCCGTGATTTCTGTTAGACAAGTTAACCTTGCAATTCTATTTGCACCCTTTCCACTAAAATAGATTAGAACTCTATCTCCTATTTCCAAATCACGCTTTTGACTCCAGTCCCAACCAATACCATTATTATCTCTTAAATAATCAAATACAGTAGGTGGAGCATCTGCAGTATCCATATCATTTTCTGAAAACAAATCATGAAATTCTGGTTCATCACAACATATAGTCAATCGATTAGGTTGGCTTGGTTGATTATAGTATTCCATTTTTCTTCTCCTAAATACTTATTAAACAATTCA
>DAOMQA010000070.1:0-1636 GCA_035445085.1 Kapaibacterium sp. (SeqCode) | reverse complement strand
CTGCTGGTTTTGCTGACGATAGTCACTTACGTTTACTGGGCGGACACGGTTCTGGAGGAGGTGGAGGTGGCAGATCACTTAGAAGTATACAAGGATTCGGACCGAAAACTTATGACCCATATAATATTAATGAATCTTCTTCACCAGGAGGGAAAAGTGGTCTTGATGTTGGTGAAATCAGGAGAAGAACTAAAAAATATAGTGATGATCTTATTGATAAACATTATAGTAATCCAAATTATAAGGGTATTGAAATCGGTTATAATTACTATTATAATATAAATGATGGTGAAATCTATGCAGAATTTTTTCAAGGTGCTCAACATTCTATGACACTAAATTTTAGAAGTTTTGTTTATAAATATGAAAATGGATATAAATTAATCGCATTTGAACATATACACACACTAAACCAACCCCTGGAACCATTAGATTTTAATTCACTTGGTTATAATATTCAACTATTAACTACACCAGGACCTAATCCAATGAATCCATGGAGACAATTTATATATTTTTGTACCACAGTAGCAGAAAAGAATAATCCAAAAACTACTTATGGGTTTATTTATGATGCAAAAATGTTTGAAAAATGGTATAATGCTAAAGATAAAAATGGTAATGGTGTTAATTTTAATGGTACTAGATTCAGGTTGTGGGAAATAAATGATTGGGAATTAAATAAATATTTTCTAAATAATTCTTATATAAAAGCATTTGAAGGTTTTGGTAAGATTCTAAACAATCCTAAAAACAATACTGGAGTTATATATGGAAAAATACCCTAATAGAAAACTTAAGATAAAATTATTAATAATATTAATTATTTTAATGTCTTTTCCTATTAATTCATGTTACGTTTATTGTCAAAATTATGAATATATTGGCAAAGATTCTATCCTGATTATAAATAGGATGATGGCTTATCATCTAGATTTTTTAAAACAAAACAAAACTTTTGAGGAAATTACTTTTAAAAAATATTACAACCATTCTTTTAAAAGAATATATGATTCATTAAATAATTTATATGTTCCATTTAAGGAATATTCTTTAGAAGGAGATATTAAGGCTGGAAATGATATGAGTGGATTATCAGTAGCTTTTACATTCTTAGCTGATACAAACATAAATTATTCTTTATGGGTTTTCATTCAAGACAGTATTTATCATTTTGATCAATTAACAAAATCAGATGTAAAAAAGAAATTGTTCAAATTAAACAAATTCGGAATATTGGCTTTTAAAGATACCATAAACCGAAACAATCAGGATTTTTCAGAGGAATATAAAAACTTACTAAAAAAATTACATAAAAAGAAAAAAAAGAAGCAAATTCCTTAATTTATACTGAATAAATTATACATTTTTGTAAAAGTAATAATTAAGCAGTAGCCACCTGCTCCTGCTTGATAAAACTAAAAAGGAGATAAAGTTTTCAGAATAAAAGAGATAAATATCGAAGAAGGCGAAAGTGCCTACTACTCTATGGATTACCGTATGTATTCTGCTGGATTTGCTGACGATAGTCACTTACGTTTACTGGGCGGACACGGTTCTGGTGGCAGAGGAGGTGGCAGATCACTTAGAAGTACTCAAGGATTTGGACCGAAAACTTATGACCCATATAAGCTTT
>DAOMQA010000069.1:0-1698 GCA_035445085.1 Kapaibacterium sp. (SeqCode) | reverse complement strand
AATGTTAGCTTCTTGAAATTAAGTATTTTTTATGTAAGTACCAAATTATTTTTTAGATTTTTTTAGATTTTTTTTAAGCTGTTGTATATATAATATTTAATGAAAAACAGGGGCAATAGCCCCGTATCTAAATCTTTATGAATTTCTCTACCTTATCACCTATTTTGATGAAATAAACGCCGGGAGTGAGATGCGAAATATTAATTTTGTTGTTACCATTAATTAATGGCTCTTGGGCTACTTTTACTCCTAATATATCGTATATCAAAGCGGGCGAATTTGCTCCATTGCCTTCATAATCGTAATTAATAGTGATGAAATCAGTAGCAGGGTTGGGGGAAAGAGTATGTCTAATTGTAGCTTGATCCTCACTTACTGAAGTGATATCTTCATACATCCATATTCTTCCCTTAAGATATTCATTTGCTAATATTTTATGAGTAGTACCGTTTGGAAATACTAATTTTGTAAAAGCATCCATTTCAGTCCATGGAAAAGCAAAATTAATCCAGTTCTTACCACCATCAGTAGTACGCCAAATTTTTCCCTCACCATAAGCTAATCCTTCATAATGATTTGCAAAATATATTCCACCTGTTAAACCTGCCTCAGGATATAATATTGTATCTAATTGAGTCTCCCAAGTTTGCCCACCATCCGAAGTATAATATATTACATCATAATATTTTTTATTACCTGCTCCCAATCTTCCAGCAAGCCATCCTTCATCCATACTTATAAAAAAAGGTTTAAAATCTGCATATTTGGGAATTTTTGAACCAAGATTCCAATTTTTTCCTCCATCTAAGGTTTTTACTAAAGTATAGAATTTATTTGATGAATTTTTGTAATTATAAATAACAGCAATTAAACTATCCTTGCCTACTAAATCAACACTGATCTCAGTTGTTCCATAATTTTCTTGTTCGCTACCAAAATAGTTAAGATTAAGTTCTTCCCAATCAAGACCACCATTATAAGTTTTAAATAAGGTCTTATAACCACCAAATGCAATACCGTAATTTTCATCTAAAAATTTTATTTTAATTATATCTTTTTTTGTATTCAATTGAGTAGAATCCCAAGTATATCCACCATCTCTTGAAATAGTTATTTGACCTTCCATATGACCGACTACCACAAAATTTGGTGTAACAAAATCAATGCTACGCGCAGCTTTAAATTTTTGGGATTTTGTATCTATCCATTGTCCCTGTTCGTTAAAAATTTTAGTTGCAGTATCTACATAAGTAATGAACCAATTACTGCCACCATCAGTTGTTTTGATATACATCGAACCAGTGGCACCAGGACTTGCTACAGATATACAATTCAAGCTATCTGCACAATCCAAATCCCATTGTTGAATAGCCTTTTCATATTGATATACTTTCTTCCATTGACTATTTGTACTTGCAAAAGCAAAAATAGAAACAAAAAGTATAAGGTATAATAATTTCATAATTCCCTCAAAATTTATAAAATGAAGAAGGGGGTTTTCTCATAAGTATTTCAAAAAAGATAATGACTTTAAAACTAGATTTAAACAATACCCAGTATAATTGTTTTGCCTTGAAATTTTATCAAATAAGTTTTTTTTATTCTTATGAGATAGCCCCTTCTAAAAATAATTACTTAACAATATTAAATGAACCGCTTATTCCAAGTTTATCATTATGCTTAATCACATAACGATAG
>DAOMQA010000068.1:0-1798 GCA_035445085.1 Kapaibacterium sp. (SeqCode) | reverse complement strand
AATTTCTAAACTAATGGTTAACTTTAATTAAAACAAACATTAAGCAGTAGCCACCTGCTCCTGCTTAATAAAACTAAAAAGGAGATAAAGTTTTCAGAATAAAAGAGATAAATATCGAAGAAGGCGAAAGCAATTTCATGCATATGGGTGTCCGTATGTACTCTGCTAGTTTTGCTGACGATAGTCACTTACGTTTACTGGGCGGACACGGTTCTGGTGGAGGAGGAGGTGGCAGATCACTTAGAAGTACTCAAGGATTTGGACCGAAAACTTATGACCCATATAATATTAATACCTCAATAGGTCCAGTTGGTGCAAGCTCAAGTAAAAAGCCAAAAACATGGGATGGAAAAGGTTTTACGAACTTTTTTAAGAAGGAAATTAATGAAATATACGATTTACAAGTTGAATTTAATACTGAATATGGATTTCTGGTAATTTGGAATCATGCTAAGCAAGAGATGCGAACTTCAAAATATATTAAAGGAACTAGTAGCAGAACTTTGTCCACAATACAAGATATGTTAAAAGAAATAACATTAGAGTTTGGAGATGTGGTATTAGGTTTTTTTCATTCTCATGGTACAAATAAAACAGTTCTTAAAAATAGTTTTAGTGATGGAGATTTAGCTAATTTTCATGATCTTGTTTTTGAAGCTGGAAATTATTCTTATACAAAAATTCCAACCAATAAGTCTTCAATGTTTATGGGTGTAGTAACTCCCCTGACAATTGAAATGTTACAGGTAGGTGATATTGAAGCATTTCAAGAACTTTGGAACAAAGTATCTTCTTATTATGAATCAAAACTTAAGAACAATTATTTCTATAAACCAAGAGAATTAGGCGGGGTTAAATATTATTGTTTTCCAAGGAGGTAAAAATGAATAAAATTATTTTAGTTATTATTTTTTTAATTTTTGTAATTGGTTGTACCAAAGATTATCAAAATGAAGTAATTATAAAGAAAATTGAAAAAGAATATCTTGATACTATGCCTGATAATTATAGAGCCTATTATTCAAGGTATTTATTTGCAAATAAAAGAGGGAAGAAAGTTGGAATAGATTCAATATATAATTTTGTCCACTTACTTGATCCAAATTTTAAAAAATCAATTTCAATAATTGAGAATTTGAATAAATTGCCAAAGAATTACCATTATGATATAAAGGATATTGGAATTTTTGGTGAATATAATTATGTTTTTTATATTGGCTTAGACATTTTTTATGATACGAAGTATTTTTATAAAGTATACTTTATTTTTAATCCAGATTTTGAAAGCAATTATGATGTAGTTGTAACTGATTTAAATAGAAAAACACCTGAACATGATAGTTTATTGAGCCAATGTTTTCAACTTAAAAGCTATGAAACCTTACAAATTCAAGTAGATTGGGAAAAATATCTTAAATATGAAAACCTTGTTGATTCAACATCAGATTTATTAAAAATTTATAAAAGTAAATTCAAAATGCTTCAAGAAAAAAAGTAGGAAATAACAAATAAAGAATTTTAAAATAGTAAATAGTTATTATAACACCCAAGCAGGATCCACCCGCTCCTGCTTAATAAAACTAAAAAGGAGAAAAAGTTTTCAAATTAAGAAAGATAAATATCGAAGAAGGCAAGAGTGCCTACTACTCTATGGGTTCCCGTATGTACTCTGCTGGCTTTGCTGACGATAGTCACTTACGTTCATTAGGAGGAGACGGTTCTGGTGGCGGAGGAGGTGGCAGGTCACTTAGAAGTACTCAAGGATTTGGACCGAAAACTTATGACCCATATAAGCTTT
>DAOMQA010000067.1:0-1816 GCA_035445085.1 Kapaibacterium sp. (SeqCode) | reverse complement strand
TAGAAAGGAATAAAGAAAGTTGAGTGGCATGCTGAGGGATGATGATGTGAGAGACGAAAAACTGACAAACGATAATGAAGGCATGGGCAATAGCTACGACTTCGGGGCGAGAATACTTGACCCGAGAGTGGGACGTTGGCTATCTCTTGACCCGCTTGCATCTAAGTTTCCGTGGTCTAGTCCTTATGTAGCTATGGGAAATAATCCCGTGATTATGGTGGATCCTGATGGAGACTGGTATTGGGTGGCAAATAATAATCAAACATTATTCAACTATATTATGAAAAATAATTCAACTCAAACAGTAATAAGAACAATGGATAAAAACACATTAGATGAGAATGTTAAAAAATTAAATTCATTAGTTGATGTATGGAGCAACCCAAAAAGTCCTCATTATGCACCCAAGATAGCAGAATTTGTAAAAAATGAAAATAATAGAATCCCTGTTTTGGTGGGGACTATTGGTGATAAATCAGTTGGTGGGTATTGTGTACTATGGGAATTACAGGGAATGAAAAATCCAATAGTAATCAAGGACGATTTAGATGCTGGAACAGTAATTCATGAAACCATACATCATATTTATGGTAGTAGTGAATTTGATGCCTATTCTGGCATGATGGCTGCTGGTTATGGTGATAATGATTTTAAAAATACGGTTACTTATCTATGGGATATGTATAAATATGGAGAAGAAACTAATAGAGATTATATCGTAACTAGGGACCGTTTAATTCAAGATTTGATCAATTCTGCGCCTAAAGATTTAAATATTCAGCAATATTTTGGCAAAGTTGAAGGACAAACTGTAATCACTAATTATGATGGATTAAAAAAATCGATGATAATTTTTGGAAAAATAATTATTGGGTCTGATAATAAAAAACAAATTCCAAAGGTAGATTAATATGAAAAATATTATTATTCTAATAATACTAACAATAACAACTTTATCCTGTTGCAATGAAAGAAGCAGTGAAAAATTGGAATTGCCTGAAATTTATTTCAATACAAAATTTACTGAAATAGATACTGGCAAATATAATCCAATCTCAAGAGCTAGGAGATTTAACTTCAAAAGTGAAACAGAATATTCTTTTATCTATTCAATACATTTATACACTAGAATTGATTCTCTTAAATTATTTAAAAATGAAGACTTAGAAATTCAAACAGGAATTGATTTTTATGACCATGATACTCTAATTAACCTTCATTGTCAAATTGGAGTTAAATATATTAAAGATTATAATTTAAATAGTAAATTGCGTGATTCAATTAGTTATTTGTGTTATTATATATTTTGGCAAAATTTGGAAAAAAGAGATACAACAAACAGAAGAAGACATATTATACCCAAAAAATGGGAAATCAATAAAGATACAAGAATTATATATTCTAATATTGATGAGTTAGAAATAAAAAGAATATTCCCTTTTTATAAAGGAAAAGTAATCAATAAAAATATTGATGAAGTTTTTGTAAATTATAACTTTTCGACTAATAATGAACGCTTTTATGGAGAAATTGAATTTTCAGGATTTGAAACGTTTGGGTCTTACTTAACAAGAAATAATTACTTAAAGAAAAAATATACTTATTAGGTTTAAAAATTTACATAATAAAGAAAATATTATAAATGATACGACTACCGCTTCACCTTCAATGGAATGCTGAGGGATGATGATGTGAGAGACAAAAAACTGACGAACGATAATGAAGGCAGAGGCAATAGCTACGACTTCGGGGCGAGAATACTTGACCCAAGAGTGGGACGTTGGCTATCTCTTGACCCTTTAGCGGGTAAATATCT
>DAOMQA010000066.1:0-1817 GCA_035445085.1 Kapaibacterium sp. (SeqCode) | reverse complement strand
CTCCTCCACCAGAACCGTGTCCTCCCAATGAACGTAAGTGACTATCGTCAGCAAAACCAGCAGAATACATACGGTAACCCATTTGCATGAAATTGCTTTCGCCTTCTTCGATATTTATCTCTTTTATTCTGAAAACTTTATTTCCTTTTTAGTTTTATCAAGCAGGAGCAGGTGGCTACTGCTTAATAAATTATCATACCTTAATTCAAGTATTGTTTCAAATAAATAGTATCGCACTTTTTATATTTTATCATATCAATACGATTAATAATAATTGTATCTTCATTGAATTTTCTAGGTTTTAATAAATCAAAATCCCATATATAATTATATACGCCTATACTATCATGATTATATTGAATAAATTCAATTATCCTACTTTCCTCGGATAAAAATCCAGGATTATTATAAAATATTATAACTGCAACAGAATCTGTATTTTTATTTATTAAATAAATTCGAGTAATTTCCATTTTACTATTAAATAAAATTTTACTATTATTAAAATAAAAGCTTTTTGGAGGAAAATCTCGAATTTCAATGCTCCAAGTTGTGTCACAATAATATTTTTCAAGAATCCCAATTTCTTTTTTATTATGTACAATCATAACATTTGAATAAGTCTCTTTAATAAAATAATCGCCGAATACAAGTAGAAAAACCATACCTAAATTTGCCAACAAATAAAAAAATGGATAAATTAAAAAGATTGGAATTATAATTATCAATATCTTTTGATACATTTTTCTTTTCAAAAACCATTGATATTTCATTTTTGCATTTCTTCTCATTTGGAACCTCTTGAAACTTTAAAATACCAATATCCAACGCCAATCATATGATTATCTATATAATCATCTCCATGTGGGGGAATTAATGTCCATCCTATAATTAAAGGGAGAGTAATTGAATTACTCATTAATAAGGTAAAACTTTTAGAGTCCATAAAGGGTGATGTATCGCTTATGATTTGATAAATTCCAGCTCCCCATTTAGCAAAATGTTCAGAATACCCCCAAGCACTAGATATTACACCGAAATGGAAATTACCAAATTGTTCACTATCCATATAACCATAACCAGAAACTGAAAACAAGGTACCTGTCCCATGTAATAATCCAAAGATATTACTTTCTCCTTTTATTCGGTTTTTAAAATCCCAATCTCCCTTTGACTTAACCTTATTAAAAAAACGATATAAATTAACCACAGATTCAAGTTCAGCTACAAAAGTATTGAAATCTAATATATTAGCAATTATTTCATTCGTATTTAAAGTACCACCAATTTTACCTAAAGTTTCTATTGCACCATAATCTCTACGATAATAAATATTTTGATCGTTTGCGTCATCATTATCTCTTATTTTGGTCCCGGATTTATTTACTACAAATCCTGCTTTAACATTCACCCCATTCCCTTTTAGATGCAAAATATTATATGGGTCATAAGTTTTCGGTCCAAATCCTTGAGTACTTCCAAGTGATCTGCCACCTCCTCCGCCACCAGAACCGTGTCCTCCCAGTGAACGTAAGTGACTATCGTCAGCAAAACCAGCAGAGTACATACGGACTCCCATCTGCATGAGAGAGCTTTCGCCTTCTTCGATATTTATCTCTTTTATTCTAAAAACTTTATCTCCTTTTTAGTTTTATTAAGCAGGAGCAGGTGGCTACTGCTATATTATTACTTTTACAAAAATGTATAATGTATTTAGTATAAATTAAGGAATTTTCTTCTTTTTTTTCTTATCATTTAATTTTTGCGCCGTCCTAAAAAAGGTTTACATAAAAGGAGTAAACAATGGATTATGAGCA
>DAOMQA010000065.1:0-2447 GCA_035445085.1 Kapaibacterium sp. (SeqCode) | reverse complement strand
ACTTGGAAGTACTCAAGGATTTGGACCGAAAACTTATGACCCATATAATATTTTGAATCCTAAAGGGAATGGCGTGAATGTTAAATCAGGGACAAGAACAAACCCGAAACAACATTATACGAAAATAAATGTGCATAATATTGAAAAAAATATGTGTCATTTAAATTTTGATAATTATCCAAGAGAAAATGATGAGTTTCTTGTAATTAACCGACAAGTTACTTTAGCATCAAACAATGGCGTTAGTACATACCAATGGCTAACTAGTTTACAAATTTCATTAGATACTTATGGAACATTTGATCAAGGTCTAGGAGGTTTTATTACCGGAATTGCTAGTGGTATGATAGATGTGTATCGGGGCAATTATGTTGATGCTGTAATTAGTCTTTTGTCTGCCACACCAGTAGTTGGAATAGTTGGTGATATGTGGAAAGCTGAGAGAAATGTAACAAAAGTAGCTAAGGCATTACATGGCAACTCATTGTTAAGTACCAAACCCACTTGGGGTTATAAACTTTTTTCTAAGGATGATACTTTTTTGAAAAATGGAATAACATCAAGTATCGATGCTGAAAAAAGATATACAAAAGAATTTATGATGGATAAATTTATGAAAGTGGAAAAATTCCCTACAAGAATGGATGCATATCAATGGGAATATTATCAAAATATGATAAATCCGGGACCGTTAAATAATGAAAGATATCTAAGGAGAAAGAATAAATGAAAAACAAGGAAATTTTAGGTTGCTTTGTTTCAAGTATGATGAATGACACTAATGGGGATTTATTTAGAAATTACATTTGGGGTCAAAAAGGAATCTACACAATTTTAAAACAATTGAATCAGGGTAATTATGGGAATGATTTAATTATTATATTATTTCAATTTTATGTTAATCCACTTCAAGAAAAAAGAGAACGATTGAAAGAAATTGAGTCCTACAGAAAAAATGAAAAATCAATTGGTATACCCATAATAATTGATAATGAGAACTTTTTTTGTAAATCAGAGGAAGAGAAATATAACTTTCTACTTAATACAATATTGTCTAAGTTATTGTTGCTTAAAAATGTTGTCATCAGAAGAAAATTAGATACAAAGATTGATAACTTAATTCAGGATATTCATATCTTAGTTGATAAAAATATTAAGTTGCTTTATTGATAGAACTCGCCCTCACCTCACTTCCATACTTTCGCTTGAGGTGAGGGATTTTATAAAAAAACTATGACAACACAAACAAAATATAGAAAATACGAAGGCGAAAGTGCCTACTACTCTATGGGTTACCGTATGTACTCTGCTGGTTTTGCTGACGATAATCACTTACGTTCATTGGGAGGACACGGTTCTGGAGGAGGTGGAGGTGGCAGATCACTTAGAAGTATACAAGGATTCGGACCGAGAACGCAGGGTGATGAATCTTTAGCGAAAATGAATGGTGCTTGGAAAATAACTCGAAATTGGGATAATCACTATATAAAATTCTATCAAAATTTTGCTGGAAGGCAAGCTGAAATGTATAAAGAAATGGGAAAAGAATTTACTTGCGAAGATTTGGCATTACAAATTTTAATTGATTTTGCAAGTCAAAATGAGTTGCCATTAAAGCTTCAATCAGCTAAAGGAGAATTTTTTGATGCGTCTGATAGTAAGTATAAGGGTAACAAAATGTCCTTTAGAAATAGTGTATTATCATCATTTGCTGCGAGAGATTTGCAAGTTGGCTATAATACAATAGGAATTGGACTTAAAGATGTTCAAATAGGAGATTTAATGATAAAAGCAAATGACAATCAGGGAATTGGTCATCATACACAAATTGTTACCCAAATCTATGCAAATTTTATTGAAATTACTCAAGGTAATACCAAATTTCCTTATAGACTTTATAATGCACCAAATCATATTTTTTATATTGGTGCTAATATTACAACAGGAGTTTTCAGTTTACCATATGGTAATTTTTTTAATTATAATACAAGAAGATCTTATTCTAATGGTGAAATAAATTATTACCAAATAAAATCATGGAATTTTTATAATTTTAATAGTGGGAGATAGTGATGAAATATATTCCTTTAACCTTAACCTTAATTTTTATTTTATTCTTTGGGATTTTTATTTCAATGCATCTTGTTACAATTGTCGAATTAAATTCAAACGATGAGTTTAATATTTTTACTATAACTGGTATAATTTATTTTATTCACTTTTATCCCTTGATTTCTACCTTTGTTCTTTTCTTACCAATAATAATACTGATAATTTTGAAAATTTTAAAGATAAAAATATTTTTATTTAAAACAACAATTGTTGCATTTATAATCTTATTAATCATGTTAGAAAAGTTTAGTATGTATTTATCACCTTTTTAAAACAACAAAATTTCTAAACTAATGGTTAACTTTAATTAAAACAAACATTAAGCAGTAGCCACC
>DAOMQA010000064.1:0-2472 GCA_035445085.1 Kapaibacterium sp. (SeqCode) | reverse complement strand
TGCAATGTTAGCTTCTTGAAATTAAGTATTTTTTATGTAAGTACCAAATTATTTTTTATATTTTTTAGATTTTTTTTAAGCTGTTGTATATATAATATTTAATGAAAAACAGGGGCAATAGCCCCGTATCTAAATTTTTATGAATTTCTCTACCCTATCACCTATTTTGATGAAATAAACGCCGTGAGTGAGATGCGAAATATTAATTTTGTTGTTACCATTAATTAATGGCTCTTGGGCTACTTTTACTCCTAATATATCGTATATCAAAGCGGACGAACTTGCTCCATTGCCTTCATAATCGTAATTAATAGTTATGAAATCAGTAGCAGGATTTGGGGAAAAAATTATACTATTATTACCTTGCCCATCTATAATTGATGATGGCCCGTCAACATAATACATGAAATAGACGCTTTCCGTTTGTTGATAGCCATTATCGTCTTCTAAATAAAACTTTATTAATACATTATTTTTAAATGTAGGCTGATCTGGCGTTGATATGAGTATTCTTCCCAAGTTAATAGCAGTAGAAAACTTAGTACTGTCCTTTATCTTTGGTAACTCAATTGGTAGATTACTATCATCCACTTTTACATATTCACGGTGATCAGCGATCAATTCAATATTGTTAATTGTATATTCGTGCGATGTAAAGTTTGACATTGGAGGAAGAGGCAATTGACCATCTTTGCTATTCCTAGCAACTGACAACGAAGCATAGAAACTACTAAATGTATTAAACATAATATAATTTTCATATAAGCGTGGCTTAAAGACATAAGAGAAACTATATACCGTATCTTTTAAGTTTTCAACATATTTGCCAAAAATCTCAATATTTATTTTTGTATTTCTAAATTCACTGATTAATATTTTTGCTTCTAAGCGAATTTGCTCCATATTTTGTTGGCGTAGAGGTAAGGTTCTGCCAGTATTTGATTTGGTAACTCGCATACCAGTGATTTTATTTAAATCGCTTGTGAGTTTAATACTATCAATATTAAAGTCTTCAAGATAATTCTTGATGCTACCAAGTGATACAATAGCTTCCTCAGCTCTATTAAAGTCAGGATAATAAAATACCTGACTATTATCGCTTAGTAATTTATAGCCATCTACTTTGATAACTTTGAATTTAAAAGTAATTTCAGACGTATCAAGATGTAAGCTATCAACATTACGGTAAATTAACAGCGATTTTATATAAAATGTGCTATCATAGAAATTTTTAATTTTGGGGGCTGGAAACAAGACTGTACACATATAATATAACGAGTCATTTTCCCTTAACTTAACAGGATTAACAAAGTTTGCTATATATGGGAAATCTTTAGAGTCCTTATAGTTATGGTTTAAAATATAGTATTCATTTATTGAATTATTATATATTGGATAATAGACATCAAAACTTTTATCACTATACAACTTTGTTGTATCTACTTCTTCAAGTGCTATTTCACCTAAATCGATGACATCGGGAAATTCCAACTTGGAAAATAATAAATTGCTTGAGAGCAATAGAAAGGCTACAATAATCAGGTTTTTCATCATACAAACTTACTAATTAATTATTAATCAAAATCTTTTCTATACTTTCTTTGTTATCGTAATTTAATTTATGAATAATATAAATCCCATTTCCCAGTTTCAAATTTGTCAATTCAGTTTGTAAATCATTCTCAGTTAAGTTAATATAGCTGCCTATTAGGTTGCCATAAACATCATAAACTGTAAATTGATATTTATCTATAATATCCTTTAATGGCAAACTTTTAGTGTTTATATTTATCTCGTTACCAGATTCACCAGTAATACCATCATACTGAAATATTAGACTTCTACTGGTGCAACTATCTATACTAAAGAAATTCACACTCACATTTACTCGTGAGAATTGACAATCATTTGTTGTGCACACATAGAAAGTAATAATTTTTGATAAACAGGCAGGTATAGAATCGCTACCTAAAGATATATTTACACTATTACCACTTGGTCTATTAATCGAACCAACTTTTTCTAAGATATTAGCACTATTTACTTTATAGAATGATTGATTTGTACTAAAGCAAGGATATGGATTTTCAGCATTATCATAATCAAAGGTTAAAGAAAAAGCATTAATAGACTTACCATTGCAGGCGCTTAATAGTAATCTAAATTCCTGGCAGTTCAGAGAATCAAACTTTCTACCCCCTCTCAAATAAACTTCTCCTTCATCAGGGGACATGATTTCTGCAGCCTTGATCATTGAATCACATGGGCAAGAGCATGCAGGTGTATATGAAGGCAAGCCTCTGTCCATAGGTAAAAAATTCATCATTCTCCAAGGACGAGTATCCATCGTTACTCCAATTGGTGGATTTGAAAAAATAGTTACACTATACATAACAATTAGAGCAAATATTAAAATCATCTTTTTCATTTTAAAATTCCTTACAAAATATTTATAAAATTTAATTAAAAAAC
>DAOMQA010000063.1:0-2482 GCA_035445085.1 Kapaibacterium sp. (SeqCode) | reverse complement strand
AATGTTAACTTCTTGAAATTAAGTATTTTTTATGTAAGTACCAAATTATTTTTTAGATTTTTTAGATAATTTTTAAGCTGTTGTATATATACTATTTAATGAAAAATAGGGGCAATAGCCCCGTATCTAAATCTTTATGAATTTCTCTACTCTATCACCTATTTTGATAAAATAGACGCCGGGAGTGAGTAGCGAAATATTAATTCTTATCCCACTCATAATATTAATAAAATTTACAATATACTTTTGACCAAAGGTGCTATAAACTATAATGATATCATTTTCAGCAATATTAGGTATCGAAAATACTATAAAATCTCCTGCTGGATTGGGGTATTGGTATATATCTGCCTTAACAATATTAATTTCTTCTACTGGTGTTAGTGAGGGACAGTATAGTTTTTTAAAAGCGCATATATCATCATTAGATAAGTAAGTTGAACCGCTATTAACATCTTTAGTCTTAGTACTCATTTGACCATTATCATAACTGCTACATTTAGGATTTCCATTATTATCTGTTTGATGTGCTATTCCGTATTGATGACCAAGTTCATGTAGCAAAACTGAAGTAATATTTATTCCAAAATATCCACCTTTTATATCTTTGAGGTAATCTGGATTTGAATCAAAATACTGTTGATTTAAAAATGGTCTTAACGGATACCCTGCCATATTACCTTGCAAATCTGTCGAACCATTTAAAAAAATTGTTGCTTGGTAAGAAGAACATTCCATAGAACAATCATCTAAGTAATACCTATATTGGGAATATCCTACTCTTGAAGTTAGAGGACCTTTCAAATCTGATGAAGAATTTGTAAACTTAACATTAACTGTACATTGACAACTTTGACTTTGTTTGTTGCAAATACACTTATAAGTATATTCGGCATTGTTTAAATCAGACGATAGAAATGATTTATCAAATACATTAAGCTGATAACTACTACCAGCTTCTGTTAAACAATTAGTTTTCATCATTGCTGGATAAACATTTGTTTCAATATAATTTAAACAAATTGGGATTTTATTATGTAATGGTTTCATATCAGAGGGCAGCCCAGAGTTCCAAGGATCTTCTGCGCAATATTCAATCAGGTTATTAGTATGTGGATCACAGAAATAATAATTATGAAATTTTTTGGGACAATAATCAATCTGACCACAAGGTAAATTGGGTTGTGAAATCGAATAAAAAAAAACATAAAAATGTTAGAATTAAGATTATACTAATTTTTTTCATGGCAAAATCCTATTAATTATTATAATTCTTAATTTGAAAAATAATATTGTTTAAATTTTGTATAAAATCAAGATATGGAACAGATGTTCCAAGCCCGAAATCGTTAGATGGGTCTTGAACATAACCATTTATGATAGGATATATACCATTTGTTAAAGAGTTACAATCTACTGGAAATAACTGATACTTGTTATAATTATCATAATAATCTATAAGTACTGGTTTAAGAAAAACAATATATTCTTGATTTGATTTTATCCAGGGCATATTTAAGCTATCAACCATTTTAGCTTTAATTCCACTCCAAGGATAATTGTCATTCCCTATCAGAACGATATCTCCAGGATCCTCTCCTCTATACCAATCTAATCTTATATCAAAACATAATATTGGATTATTAATTTGCAATGTATCATTCGAATGACCAATATTCTTTACTGATAGGTTATTTTCTTGAATATTACAATTAGATTCTAAAATATTACCTTTGTATATATTTAATATTTCAGAATAACACTTTAAACCTCTTTGATACGTCAATGAAGTCGAATCAAAAAATCTCAGAGTGTCTAAAACTCTTATATGATAAATAAAATATGATAAAGCTACTAACGAATTACCACGTGAAGGTGAAATATTAAAATACTTTTCAACTATCTCCTCTTGAATAATTGGTAATGGTAATTTAGAATAATCAGTATTCTTAATATATGATTGAAACAACATTGGATTCCAATCAAGCATTTTGTAATAATATTTGAAAATGGTTCTGATTGTATCATTATAAGTTTGATTATTAATAAATTCTTTGAATAAAGAATAATCACCATGTCGTCGTAATGAATCAAGTGTAATGTAACCAATCATTACATCAAAGGGCATGTCAGTCGAAAGCGGTGGTATAACCGATAAATTGCCATAATTAAAAAAAGTACCTTGGTAATACGGTAAATTACTTGGATTTTGACTATAGCTAGTTTCAAAAATAAAACAAAAGAAAATTGATATAGCAACTAATAATAAATAGTTTATTTTCATTTATAATTCTCCTAAGTATTTTTATAAAATTTAATTAAAAACCAATATAACTCTTCTAAATACTAAGAAAACAATACTTCTTTTAATTAAATTGTCGGACCTCTTGCCCTCCTCGGAAATTCCAGTTTAAAGTACATTTTTGTAAATGTGCAATGTTAGCTTCTTGAAATTAAGTATTTTTTATGTAAGTACCAAATT
>DAOMQA010000062.1:0-2526 GCA_035445085.1 Kapaibacterium sp. (SeqCode) | reverse complement strand
CTCTCTGGGAGAAATATACAGGATGGACGGGGTATCAGTATAGTGGGAATAATCCAGTGAATTTGGTGGATAGGGATGGAAGAGTAGTCATAGCTACTGATAAAGCATCTAAAGATAATATTATTAATAGTGTAGAAAAACCTTACCGAAATTTGGTTGCTTTTAATGATAATGGTGTTGCTTACCTTAAAGAGAACCCAAAATTAAATCCCTTAATGAAAGACGTGCAAAATTTATCAAATATAGGAAATTTTACAAACATAGGGGCTTTACAATATTTGGTAAATCATAAGGATGTTATTGAAGTTTCACAAAATAAGTATATTAATTTTGAACAGACAGAAGGTGAAAATTCTGGTATTTATAATTCTTATAACCTTGATGGTGATAGAGCCAATGGTGCTACCCTACTTAAATCATCAACGAATGAATCAGTAGTATCCCTTAAAAATGTTCATCAAGTTATAGTAAGTCCCAATCAATTTACTGGACTTTCTGGTCCAGCAACTAAAGGTTCCACAACTGCACATGAACTATATGGGCACTTATTTTTATATTTATGGGGTCAAAATGGATGGGGCACGCCATATTACAGGGGTCATGAAGGTGAAACAAGAAAGCATATTATTAAAGCAGAACAAAACTCAAAGTAAAATGGAGATAACTCAAAATGCATAAATCAATATTTTTCGTTTTTATTATTTTTGTTATTTCCTGTGAAGAGTTATACTACAAATTTACTCCTTACGAATTTAAGATTAATTCTGAATGTCAGACTGAATTTAATGACTCAATTCTAACATTAAGATACTCAATACAAAATCTTGATACTTTTAATTATTACTTGCCTGGAACTGAAATAGTTTTTTCTGGTAGTGCTGATGGCGGTTATACTATTTCAAGTTCACCTGGTAATATTTATGCATATCATAATATTAATTTTTACCCATTGAATACAAAGTTTTATGGATATTTTGAATTTAATTCAAAATTTGACATGAAAAAAATGCCACTCTTTTATACAATTAAACCAAATGAAAGTTTGGATATTGTCGTTAAAATTCTAACATTGACTCAATTTAAGTATAATACTTTAAATGAGATTTTGCCTAATTACGGTTACACAATAAGTACTCGATTTTCAATAATAAATGATATTGACCTTAAATATTTGTTAACGAAATTGAATTTATCCGAATCAGACCGGAGAATTAAAATGGATGTTGGGCAGATCAATCTGTTTTGTTTTGATAAGAAAATCATAAAATATATTCATTTTCAAACTTCTGATATTTCAATTGATAGTGTACAAAGTAATTTAATTAATGATTATTTAAAAAACTATATTGAAGTTCAAGGAAAACTGATAAATACCAAATGATGAGATTAACAAAATGTACAATTTTATAGAGTTAAATTTTAAAGTTTATGGATTAACGATTCAAAATTCTATTGGTAAAGAAAATAATATAGAGGGATTGTTCGGCAACTACACTTCGACTTCGCTCAGTGCAGGTGGAGTAAGAAAGTACGACTACGAAATAGGAAGGTTCACTAGTGTGGATCCTCTCTGGGAGAAATATGCAGGATGGAGTCCGTATCAGTATTGTGGGAATAATCCAGTGAATTTGGTTGATTTTAGTGGATTAAACTGGTTTATAACAGAAAGTGGAAGTACAAAATGGTTTGATCAACAAGGTGACTTTAGCGATATAGAAACACAAGAAACTTGGACAGATATGGGAGAAGATTTTTTGAAATTTAATAATTCATTTTTTAATGACTTTAAAAAATACAATATTCCATTACATTTAGTTGTAATTTATCCTTAAATTAGGGAAAAAATGAAAAATAAATTTTCTAAATCAGTTATTTATAGTCGTATAGTAAATATTGCAAAAATACTTTTACCTTTGGTTTGCTGTTTATTTGCGTTGTTGTTTATTGTAGATATATTTACAACGCCGCTTGAAATTGAATTTCCCTGGGAGTCTGGCGGTTTTTTTTATTCATCTGTAGAAATTTATATTCTTCGGGGTATAATAATTGCCATAATAAATATACTTCCATTGGTATTTATTATTTTTAAAAAACTTAGGTATCGATTTAATTTAGTAATACTAATAGTTATATTATTTGATATCATATATTTGATTGGAGTAATGATTTATTATAGATGACATTAGAGATTAAATATATTGTTTATGACGTTGGAAAACAGGATTATCTTGTTCTCTTCGTGATACCTTTTTAGAAATAGGTTACATTTTGAATTACAAACAATACGCAACTTTTGGCGTAACAATGCTCGATACTCTGGGAGTTACAAGGCAGGACTATATCGGTAAGGAAAAGGATATCGAAAGCTCTCTGGCTGCCCACACTTCGACTTCGCTCAGTGCAGGTAGAGTAAGAAAATACGACTACGAAATAGGAAGGTTTACGAGTGTGGATCCTCTCTGGGAGAAATATACAGGATGTCCGTTGCTCGGACCATGTCATAAATCGAAAGGCAACAGAGTAATA
>DAOMQA010000061.1:0-2612 GCA_035445085.1 Kapaibacterium sp. (SeqCode) | reverse complement strand
TGAATTTCTCTACCCTATCACCTATTTTGATGAAATAAACGCCGGGAGTGAGATGCGAAATATTAATTCTTACTCCCTCCCCATTTATGAAAAGGGGTTGGGTGTGGTCTTTTATCTATAAATCAATTGCATCAAAAATCTATAATTTTTGGAGCCAAAAACAACCAAACTATCAAAGCAGAAAAAAAAATATTTCCATTATTTGATTTTAATGACTGGTTTTACAAATTTATCCTTGCCCTTTTTAATAAAAAAATAGTAAACACCAAAGTCTAAATCTTCAATACTGAATGTAATATATGAAACACCTGTTTGTTCATTTATTTGAACAAGATTTGTTAGATCCATTACTTTATAACCCAAATAATTATATAAAGAAATGCTTAGTTCACCAAGCCTTTCGGGATAAATCATTAATTCGGCATTGACCCTACCTATTGATGGATTTGGATAAATATTTCTTATAAATACTTCTGGTAAGAGATTATTAATAATGATTTCATTATCTTCGACTTCAGTTGTATTTTTTGCACAATTAATTAAACCATTTTGTGCTGTGCCAAACCATAAAATATTGTTTAAGTCAAATTTAGAAGAAGTTACGGTTGTTTTATAAGGTATAATTTCCTTGGGAAATTTAATTTTGCTAAAAGACATGTTAGAATCAATTGACAAATAAAAATCTGCGATTTGCCAGAATAGTTTAATACTCTTACTATTATCAATACTCATTGTAGTAATATAATTGGGGACGCCTTCATTGATTTCTTCTGCCAAATTTTCTTTTGGAATAGATGCTGGAAACCAAGTATCATTTTCATAAAAAGAAAGTTCTCCTTTTCTACCAGAAGCAAATATTTTTCCGAAATCATCTTCAATCAACGATTCAACTTTTCCCTCAAATCCAATCTCACTTAAGGAGAACTTTGTATAAATCATATTATCTTTTGTAGATTTACTAGAAAATTTCAGAATACCATCTTGTCCGCCAACCCAAATATCTTGATTTCTATCAATTATTAGAGGTACTTTGCTTAAGTTGATATCTATAATTTTATTTTTCAAGCTAATATCAAAATCAGTAAATTGTTCCCCATCGAAAACTGTTAAATATGGGGTCCTTGATACGAACCATACACTTTCTTGATTGATAGCTATAGAAAGAATGAACTCATAGTCCCAATCACCTATAATTTCCTTTCGATTGAAAAATTTAATGTAATTTTTTTCTGGTAAATACTTCATCAATCCCTTTTCTGAAGCACCCCAAAGAATTTTAGATTTTGAAAATTCAATCTTTTTAATTGTATAAAAATTTTCAGAATATTCATGATTAGTTAAGTCTATTAAATTATCTTTAGTAACTTTAATGACCTTTTGTGATGCTACGAAGTAAACATTATTGGAGTCGTCAATTTCGATGCTATATATATTACTAATCATATTTCCATTTAATTCCTTAAAATGTGTCCATTTATCACTTGCCAGTAAATCAATTTTACATATCGCAAAGATAATAACGAACACAAAAATAGTTCTGTAAATTTCTTTCATTGTTGAAAACCTTATGAAAAATTGAAATAAAATAATTGTAGTGGGCTATAATTAATTTGATATAACCCACTACGTTAAATACTTTAATCACAAACTGGATGGCAATGTAAATCGTTATTTATTCCACCTGTTTCAGGACAGTTTGTCTCGCTTATGTATGAAATTGACTCATACCTAAATTTCTTCTTTGGAGGTCCTGAAGGTTGGCTTTCCCAGTACCAGCAGTACCGTGATTTATCCCAACAAGATTTGGGATCTATTACATCACATTTATCAATTGTCCAATACTGACTGACTGGATCCCAATACCAATCAGTATAGCACGCATAATTCCCGTGTCTCCAGCTAAATGGCGACCAACATGGGCTAGTACTTGGAGGGCAACATTCAGGGATATTATCCATGCTTTCCCATGGATCAACATTCATAACCACATCATTATGACAATATTGAACATATGTTTTTAGGTTGTTCAAAATATCACTTTTGAAGCCATCGCAATCACCAATTAACTGTAGTTGTCCAATAAATAAATCATAATATGTCTGACCTGGATAACAAGTTGCTGTTCTGTAACAATATTCATACCTTAGAGTGCAAGTTGGAGATAGTGCAAAATTACGGTAAAACGGACCGATAAAAGGATCCCCGAGACAATCCATGGGTGTTGGACAAGCTGCTTTCGAGCTAATATTAAAACTACCAATAGAAAGAATTGATAATAATATCATGAGAATTGGTTTCTTCATAAAAAATTTCTCCTTAAACAAATAAAAAAAATCGATATTTATTCTATAAACTTCTATCTCAACATTTTTTCGTTTTTTTTGCATTGCTGTACTTGGCAAAAAGTTATACACTTCTACCATACGAAAAATATTGAATGGGAACTGTGGTTTCCTTTCAAAAAAGAATAAAAAGCCGGAGTCGAAATCACTACAGTTTTTCTTCGGCTTTTTAATATTAAATTGTCGGACCTCTTGCCCTCCTCGGAAATTCCAGCTTAAGTTTGCTTTTGTTACAATAAGTGCAATGCGGTGCGTCTTCATCGAAGTATC
>DAOMQA010000060.1:0-2688 GCA_035445085.1 Kapaibacterium sp. (SeqCode) | reverse complement strand
AATTCATTTTTTCTATAAAAAATAAGAAGCTGTATCATTGTCATGAGACAGCCTCATATCTAAATTTTTATGAATTTCTCTACCCTATCACCTATTTTGATGAAATAAACGCCGGGAGTAAGGTTTGATACATCTACCTTTTGAAAAGACAATTCATGAATTGCCTCTACCTTAGTTGATTGTATTTTCATTCCCATTACATCATAGATTTCTATGGACATTGCACCTTCAACCGTAGGGTCAACCCTACGGTTGTTGCTTCCAAGATTTATTGTGATATAGTCTGTTGCAGGGTTAGGTTTTGTATTAAAATTATGGGACGAATCTAAATCTTTTATATCAGAAGTAGGATCACAACAGTATAATAACATAAACATACATTTATCAATATCAGATAGCGTATCTCTTTCTACGCAATCATCAAGAAGTCCGAACATAACTGTATTTAGCTTATTGGAACCTGATGGTGGAGGAACGCATATCCCTTCATCATTATAAATATCACCCAATCCTAACCAGTGTCCAATCTCATGCATTATCATCGATTTAAAGTGAAAATACTTATAATCATCTTTATTAGGATTGTACTTGTTAGTATAGAAAAAATGTCTTTCATCAGGTAATGGCCCTTTACCCCTAAAGTGTTCAGTCCCATTTATCATAATTTTTGTATTCTGACAATCAACATTGCAAGTACCTGGGATAAACTCCTTATGATGCACTCCTAAAGCATCATCCCAACCATACATATCTGCCTTTGTTGTTCCCCATGAAATTATCAATTCACAATCATCACAATTTGAATTATTAATTTCATTACCATTATCGCATGCCTCTAACCATGCCCCTAATGCATCTTCAATGTCATTTCTAATTCCGGCTTCAGTTATTATTGGTATAGTCATAGCAGAATCAGAAAATAATCCAAGAGGATAAGGAAAATTATTATGATTATATTTAATTGATGTTATTTGAAAATTTTCAAGACATTTTTTTAATGGTCGAAATTCACTAATGTTAGTTGGATCATTTGTGCATCTTGCACAACTTGATATTCCTATTGGTGATTCACAACAACCAATGTAAGGATAATTTTCATTTTTACAACTTAAACAATTTGGTTGAGAACAGATATCGTAAGATAATATTACAAAAGCTATAATTATTTTAAATAATGAAATTTTAAACATAATTTTAAAAACGCCTATTTAATATTTCCTGAAGGTAGTTTAAATAAAGTTCTTTCCACTCTGTATAAGGTATTTCAGTCTGATTTGACCAAACATTATTTACATCATAGACTATTCCATTTTCAATTTTTAAGGCATTAAAGGCACACCTTGGGTTTAATTCAAAATCAAAATAATCATGTTCATTATCAATTAATTGGTTTGCCAATCCTATAAAAATAATAGCTTCTTGCCCAATTTTCATTCTGAATTTGTTATCAATATAAAAGGAAGGTTCAACTTTATTGTATAATCTATATTCATTCATCAATCCTAATGAGCCATAATTATTTGAAGTGTACTGAAAGGAAAAATTTCCAGGTGAAACATAAGAAGAAGTTATGGAATTTGCTTGACTGTTATTTTGAGGAATAATATTTCCTTTTAATGTATCAAGAATAACTGCTTTAGCCCTAAAACTCATATATTTTATTGAAGAATTATGATTAATCATTGAATCTAAATTTGTAATTCTAACCCTTAATATATAATCTGATAACAACATTGAGTACTTTGCTAATTTAAATGGATTATTAGATAATTTTCTATATTTCTCACTTAACTTTGAAGCGAGTGAACGCTGATTTGCTAAAAACTTACCATTATTATTTCTTTTAAGATGTATATCTGTTTCACCCAAGTATTGATTAAATATCATTGGATTATAATCATTTAACCTGTATAAATAAGTTAATGCCCATTTCAATGTATCATTTAAGCTTCTCCAAGATTTTAACGTCGAATCAATATTTCTACTCGTTGCAAATCTCGATAAACTATCCAATCCGATATATCCAAGCAATATATCTATTGGCATATCAGTACTTAGTGGTGGTATTGATCTAATTATCGGTATCTTTTCCTGATAGATAAATGTTGAAGAATCCAGCCATGAACGATTTGATTTCAACCAAACAGAATCAAGATTCCTATAGCCAGTTTCATTTTGTGCCAGAAGATTAATTCCAATAAATAACACAGATATTACTAAAAATACTTTTTTCATATTAAATTCCAATAATAAATGTTTAAAAATCTCAAATTATAAATATACTTTATTTATAATTTTATCTCTTCAAACTCGTATTTATTTTTGCATTGTGTGGTTGAAGTGAAAACTTCTACCTACGAATTTGTCGAGATGGTGGATATTTTTGATTTATCGAGATTACTCCAGTGTCTCGACTCTTTTTTTATATTATCAAAATAGCCACCCTTAAAACCAAGAACTATTTTGTTCTCAACATAATTTAGCGATTTTACTTTTTGGATAAAAAAGTAAATATTATTGCTTTAAGTTTAATATTGAGATTAACCAAATAATTTACCCAAAAAAAACTAAAAAAGCCGTGGTAAAATCATCTATAAATTTTCGGCTTTTTAAGATTAAATTGTCGGACCGCGTGCCCTCCTCGGAAATTCCAGTTTAAGTTTGCTTTTGTTACAATAAGTGTAATGC
>DAOMQA010000059.1:0-2995 GCA_035445085.1 Kapaibacterium sp. (SeqCode) | reverse complement strand
AGGTATAAAATGAGAACAAAAAAATTTTTCTTCGCGGGCAAATACTACTCCACTTTCAGAAAATCTTTAGGAATAATTTCCATAGCAGTGCTGTTTTTATTTTTTGTTTCTTGTGATGTAGTTGATAATGATAAAAAACAAGGTCCACCAATAATTGATCCGCCAATCTATCCCTGTCCAATAAAAGATATCTCAATATCATCAAATGGAAATTATTTACTATACTTTAAAAGTAAAGTTACCAAAGTATTGCGAGATGGTAGTTTTGAATACATAATAGACTCAACAGGTATTTGGAAGCTAAATCTTAATAATCGAAGTGAAGTATTGTTATTTAAATCAAATTGGGACAGTAGCTTCCCTCAATTTATACCCAGTACTCAGTCGATTTTATTTAACTATCTAAATCATATTGTTAAAATGCCTTTTGACTACAGGTTGAATGATAATAATGATTTATCATTTCTTACAACAATTGGTTCAAATTTTTTTCCGAGTATTAATACCGATGGAAATTTAATCGCATATGATTCTAACGTTGACAGTAATAATGGAATGTATTTTATCTGGACAATGAATGTTGATGGATCAAACAAAAAGAGAATTACATATGAGCCACAAATTGGCGAAATAAGAATGCCTAGTTGGTTTAATTCTTCAAATAAAATTGTTCATATCAGATACGTAGATGATAATGATGCTCAGGAAATTTTTATTATGAGTAGTACTGGGAATAATTCTATTCGACTGACTTATAATAAGAAATTTGATGTTTTACCAAGGGTAAATTTTACAGATGAAAAAATTCTTTTTATTTCTGATAGAAAACTATACTCAATTGATACTTCAGGGACCCATTTGAAGCAATTAAGTGATTTTGAAGTTCAATCCGCCTGCTGGTCACCACAGGATGATATCTACTTTATTAAATATAACGCAAATAAATATAACGGTGAGAACGGTACAATATGGAGAATGGATGAGAATGGGCAGAATCTTATCCAAATATCAAACAACTGGTTTTAATGAAAGGAGGATTAGTAAAATGAGCACTATTGATTAAAGCCGCCAATGTGATGCGAACACTTTGACGGCTAATTGCAATATCCCAGAAAATATGGACAATATACAAAGGGATTTTTATTGCTATTTCAAACTATAAAAAATAATAAAAAAAGGAAAGGGTATGTTATGAAAAACTTCATTCTATTTCTTACTATAGTTTGCTTTGTTACTTTATCAATCAAGATAATTCCACAAATGAAACAGAGCTATATTATCACAATAAATGATAGCCTAAATCTATCCCCTTATTTAAATTCTGATGGCTATATTAATACAAATATGTTAAATGAATTTATGAATTCTGGTGGTAATGGAAATTCATTATTATCAGATTTCAATAGTTTTATTAAACTTGCAAATCCTACATCACTGAGAAAACTATTAAGAAAAGTTCCTTATGACATTAAACAACTACATTCAAAAAGAGGAATAGATTTTAATCTTAATGAAATACATAGGCTTCATGTAATTGAAACATATGAAAAAATTGATTTTGAAAAAATAAAATCATTTAATTGTATAACCTCTATAATTCCTAATATTGTAACCAAAGTTGATGAATGGCCACCGAATGACCCAAACTATTCTTCTCAAACTCAATTTTGGTCAACTAATTACAATCTTAATTTGCCAGTTGCTTGGCAATACACAGATGGAAATTCTGGCATCAAAATAGGCATTCTCGATCACGGAGTTGATTATCGACATACAGATCTGGGGGCAGGTTTTGGGGAAGGATATAGAATACGCGGTGGTTGGGATTGGAAAGATAATGATGGCAACCCGCTCCCAGATTTAAGTAATAGTGTAATCGAAAATCATGGAACACCAATTGCAGGAATTCTTGGTGCTTTAAATAACAATGGAATAGGAGTTATTGGTATTGCAGGTGGATGGAATACTGTAAATTCTGGTTCGCAAATTTTTTCATTTCGAGTAAGCTCTGATCAATTAGATGAAGACGGTAGACGTTATATAGATCATACGCTTATCGCTGAGGCATTAATTGAGGCTGTCACAGATCCCTCAATCAATAATGGATATGGTTATGGGATAAATGTAGTAAATTGTAGTTTTGGAGGAATTACACCTAATTACTGGGACTGGTCGAGTCTTTTCTACCATAGCTACTATAATGCATTTATGTGGTCAATTCTTAATAACGCGGTAGTCGTAGCTTCGCGTGGAAATGAAGCTTCAAATTCTCCTAGATATCCTGCTTCTTTCTCAAATGGGAAAATTCTATTATCTGTATCTGGAGTAGACAATTTCGGTATATTTTATTCACAAAGTAGTTATGGAGATGGTGTATCTTTATCAGCAAATTGGTCTTTAGGATTGACTACTAAAAATAATTTTAGTTATGGTTCCTTTGGTGGAACTTCCAATTCTGCACCTTTTGTTAGTGGGAGTAGTGCTCTGTTATTTGCTAAATATTTAGAAAGAAATATTAATGTTTTTAGTGAAGATATTCAACAGATATTGAAAATTTCAACACAAGATGCTGGTGCAAGTGGTTATGATCAATATTATGGTTATGGTAGGCTTGATATTGCAAAGGCCTTATATATGTCAAGTGAAAAATTTAATCTAACTCATTTATTTGCAAATGTTGATAGGAATATAATAAATGTATCGAATCCAGGTGCTAATTTGGCATTGTATTATCCATATGGATTATATCCAATAATCGAAACAAAGCAATTAACTGAATCTGTTGATTTACCAGCTTATTTTGAATCAGATAGTGTTTGGACTTGGGGTAATACATATACTTGGGGTGTGGAATGGAGTAACCCTTCATACGGTTTACCAGGTGCTACATTCGTTTCAAAAGTTGGACGACGTATAACCTATAAAACTTATATATATAAACACAACTGTCCGGTTATAAGTTGAATAAAGACAATTGGTTATAGTTATGGTCAAT
>DAOMQA010000058.1:0-3060 GCA_035445085.1 Kapaibacterium sp. (SeqCode) | reverse complement strand
TTTTCGCCGAAAAATTGGACAATTTAGAGCCTGTTGCATTTATTACTTGAATCCATCATTAGTTAATTCAAATAATGATGGAAAGCGTTCAGTGTTTTCATTCTTTTCTTGCCATATCCCTATTTTAGCCGCCACTAATAGTGGCGACAAATTTAACTCTATAGAATAATCCTGAACAACGGGATGGCTTTTATTTATACAACTCATTTTTATAAATTACATTTTAACATGTGATCTTTCTCTTCTTCTGATATATTCTTATCCTTCAATAATAATAATAATTCAGCATTTTGAGGCAAATTAACAATAGATTCTTGCTCTTTTGATAATGATTCAAAAACATCGCCTTTAAACTTACGAATAGTTTTCCTATTATTATCAATACCTAAGCCTTTTAATTTATCATTTACTGCATCTTGAATAATATCAGCAGTGACTATTGCTTTCAACCCACTTGTAAAAGGTGTATTGATAACTTGTATTTCTGAGAACTTATTTTTTTTATCATTTAATGATTCAGAAAAGAAGTCAAGCTCTGACTTAAATTCTTCAATACTGTCTTCATTAAATAATACGCCATTCCAATCCAAAAACTTTAATGAAATTAAATTATCTAGCCCTTTCTTTTTATCTAATGCATTTAATGTTTCTTCTTGCAATAATAACCTAAATTCATCTCCTTTTTCTAAAAATGAATTATCACTTATAATATACAAAACATCTTTATTGTTCCTTATGTCATCAATAGTGAAATCTTTAACAGTAACTTTATTTTTAAACGCTAAATCATAATAAATACTAGATTCTGAATTTTCACCTTTAGACGTTAAGATTTCTCTTTTTATTACTGAAATATAATCTTTTATATTATCTTTTAACCATTTATTATTTTCATTATCACTAACAATAATGTTTCTATTCTTTTGACTTTTCAAAAATAACTTATAATCTCGATAAATCTCATCGGCTTTTGCACTAATTTGTTTTTTATACTTATAACTAATAGGAACTTTACCTATTGCACTAATAATACCATTATAAATATCATCTCTTGTTAATTCAAGTGTTCCAGAATACTTATCCTCTTCTATTATTTTATTATAAATTTCGGATTCAACCATACCAACTGGTTCAACTGTTAATTCATAAACATCTCTTTCTGCTTCTAACGTATTTGGTTTACCTTCTTTTGATGATTCACCTGGTATTACTATAGAGTGTTGTTCTTTTTTAGATTCAATTTTAGTGATTTTAAACGATTCTAACGTTTCTCCTATATGGTCGCCCTTATAATGCAAATAAACCTCTGTATCTGCCTTTATATTAGGCACAATGACTACTTTTCCCGAAACTTCATCTCTTGTTTCAGTCGATCCAAATTTCTCAAATTCTGCTTTAGTTAATTTAACTTTATAAGTAGTATTATCAGAACCTTCAATCTTATCCATTTGCAAAAACGCAAATCTTGGTTTATTATGCTGTACAATAATTTTGTCACCTTTTAATAATTCACTTTCTTCATTATAGTGAATATTTGTTTTAATATTTGAATTGATAACCTGATAGTACGAAGTAACAGCAACTTTATTTGTTGCAGAAATTTTTCCTATAGTCCTATTCACTATTTTATATAATTTACTGCCATATCCAATTACAACTCTAGCCGTTGGAATACTTGCCCCTATTTCCTCTATTTTCAATTCATAATACGTGTCAATAGCAGGGTCGTATCCTACACTTGGTCGTTTTGTTACATCACTATAGGAAACAATATCCTTATTAATCCCTTTTTTTAATCTATCAAAAGATGAAATTAATAATGATTTTTGAATAAAATTATCCCTAAAATTCTCTATTGGTAACGGAACAGATAAATCTAACATTTCTTGGTCAACAGTTTTTTCAAACAAAGGTCGTCCTTTGTAAGATAATCTATTAAATAAATCATTGAGCTTTTCATTTAGACTTTCATATAAATATCCAGACAAGTTCTTAGAAATTTTATGAGTAGAGAATTTTAAATTTTCTACCAATACCGCATATTTAATTAAGTCTGCTTGTAAATGATTAAATGCAGGTACATTTAAGTTATACAATTTAGCAACTTCTTTGGCAGTATAATGATTTTCTCCTATTTTATAAATTCTTAAATTCACTAATTCCGCAATCTTGTTCTCAAAATCAACTAAATCTATAGCCGATTTACTAGAAGCTGCTAAAAACGGTATTCTATTTTTTGTAGAAGCTGGGGCTAAATCCTTTAAAACAGGGAATCCTAATAGATGTTGCTCAAAATCAGTCAACGTTTCTTCTGCATTATCTTTAGTTATTCTTTCATTCTTAGATACTGCATTTGTATATGCTACATATAAAGTCGATAAAGACTCAACATGTATTCTATTACTTTCATTTATTTTAAAAGCATTGGATATAGTTAAAGGATATCCTTCTACCATGAATCTATTAAGCCAAGCAGCTGCTCCATATTTATTATATGCAATATTACCCTTATTACTTTTAAAAACACTAATACTTGTAGGCTCATACTTGGTATTTAAATTAACATCGACAAATGAGGATTGTAATTTAGCAAGCGGTAATAAATATTTAACTAACTCTTCACCAATAAAGCTACTGTATTTCATCGAATTTTCTCTTCTTATTTCAGGAGAAACACTAGACATTTGGTTATCATATGTATCAGAAAGCAAAATACTATTTGAATCAAACAAATAAGCATTTTTTAATCTAAATAATTGAGAAGTAAATGCTATTATATGGTCACTAGTGAGGGTAAGTTTATGTTTTCCACTATAAACTTCATCATAAGCGTTTTTTAATAATGCTTCTATATTATCATTATTTTTTGTAGTTAAATCATCAATTTCATTTTCAAGAGTGTTTATTTTTTCATAATCAATATCATTTAATTTTAATTCATTGTGTATTTCATTATTTTTCTGTTCAATGTTTATTTTACTGGAGTTTCCTCAAAAAAAATCCTTAAACAGGGTCAGTTGTGCATTTGGTTTTTCTTTAGCTTCTGATTGTTGAATACCA
>DAOMQA010000057.1:0-3123 GCA_035445085.1 Kapaibacterium sp. (SeqCode) | reverse complement strand
TTAATATACGATATATTAGGAGTAAAAGTAGCCCAAGAGCCATTAATTAATGGTAACAACAAAATTAATATTTCACACCTTACTCCTGGCGTTTATTTCATTAAAATAGGTGATAGGGTAGAGAAATTCATAAAGATTTAGATACGGGGCTATTGCCCCTGTTTTTCATTAAGTACTATATATACAACAGCTTAAAAGTTATTTTTCAAAAATCTAATAAATAATTTGGTACTTAGCAGATGATTATGTAATATTGCAAGATGGTGCTATGCGATAAATAAAATTGTGTTTTTGAATATTTTAAAACGCTTTATCTCTCTTTTATTACTTTAACAGAAGCTTGACGTATCAATCCTTGAGTTAATAAAAAGTAAATATTTTTTGAAAAAATTAAGAAGGGAAAAAAATGTATATTACAAATAGATTTTTCAAATTTAAAACGCCACTATTTTGGGTAGCAATTTTGTTGCTTGTAATTTTCATGATTCCGCAAAATAACTATTCTCAGCTATGGCGGCCAATAGGACCCTGTTATGACCAAGAGGGGTGTACTATCTCGCAAAACAGTCAAATGGTTGATTTAATGGGTTGTACTGTTACAGTTATGTATCAGGTAATAACCTGCGGTACACCTCCGAATCAAACTTTTCAATATCAAATTGATCAGTTTTCATATAGTAGTGGCGGGAATTGTGCAAACTTACATTTATATCTGCATCCTCTCCCGGGTAATGCTTTAGATCCAGATAAGTATGCTGATGCGATTCAACAACTATATGCCATCTTGTTTCTGGGTGATTTTAATGCTAAAAAGAATAATTATCATTGCCCTAATTATGTCGAATATAGGCATTGGTGGCCAGGTAGTTGTGCAATGGCTTGTGAAACAATTTTAGTTAATGGGAGACATGTTTTTCATACATTATCATGTCAGGAGTTAGCTTGTTGTGGTCATCGTTATCTTTATTGCTATAACCCTCAAACCGAAGAAATTAAAATTGATGATTTTACTTTTTGGGCAGGAACAGCATGTCCACCGCAAACAAGACCCTATATTGAAAGATGTCCTCTTGTTGGGGATTACTTTGATGGGGTTCTAATAACTGATAACAATACTACGTATTGTATTAGTAATTGTTACGAAAATTAAGGAGACTTTATGGATTTCAATATTGCTTTTTTAATGATTTTCATTTTTTCATTTTGCGAAAGCTCTTGACAATAAAGAATTATATGAGAAAAAGTATAACCTTACGGTATCAAATTGGTCAAAAAGTACTAAAGGAAATAAATTAATCCTTATTCCATGGTATAAAATACTATTTTATACTTCTGAATCATTTAAAAATTCAGTATAAGTTCAGGATAAAGGTTTCACCCAAAATGAAATCTCATTTGAACTAAGCAATACAAGTACTGACAATGACATTTTTAAAGTGATTATTTGTGCCTTACTTGGTAAAATCATTATTGGTAATCAAGTATTTTCTAAATATTTACTTTTAGATAGAACAACTTTACCAAAAGGGCTTTTAATCTGTAATGCATTAAGTTCAAACGGAAAACTCCATAGTTTTAAGTTTGTTAGCTAAGTATCTGTTTTTTCAATAAAATCTGAGGTATTAATATATATACTAATACTTCAGTATGTTTTTAAATAAACTATTTAAGGAATTTTAAGTTATGATAAATATAATTATAATTTGCCTTAGTTTTATTCTGCTGAGTACTAATTGTTTCAGCATCAATATTGCGTTTGATAAGCAATACGATATCTTTAAAGGCAATTTAAATATCTCCAATACGATCATTAAGGATTATACCGATGGTAATTATCTTGTCGTTTTTTCCGACCAGCAAATTAATCTTGCACCTAAAGTGCACTTAATGATAATTGACAGTGATGGTAATTTAATCAAGAAAAAATTTACACAATATGAGGGTTTTGTTCAGGACGTAGCTATTAATAAATCCGGTGAAATTAAAATCCTTGCCCTAAGTGCCGATAAACAGGCTCCTTATTTATATAGTTTTTTCCAAACAATTTTTGTTGACAATAATCTTGAAAATTTAGAATATTATTCAACAGATACATTGATGAGAAATAATAATTTTCCAAAATTTATTGATTTTAACAATATCATAGAAAGTACGTATAATGCAGAGGAAGAGTTCCCTTATATTTATTTGTATACTGACAAGTGTGTCAAATACAAACAAATTAAAGTAGGGTATTTTCCACTTATCCCTACTACCAATGAGTACGTAGGTCGTTCAAATATCATAATTAATGATTCTGGCTATATACTAACTTATGATATTGGGGCCAAAAACCAGTCGAGCAAAATTAGCAAAACAATTATTATATTGGATAAAGATTTTAAACCATCATTAAGAGGTGATTTTGGTAAAAGTAATGAAACAAACCAATATAAGGTTTATGATATAGTGAGTAATCACCCGAAATTATTTGCATTAAGATATCTTCACTATAGCTTGTTTATAAAGAAGGAAAATCATTTCGAATGTTTTGACAAAAATTTGAATTTAATTTTCTCGACCGATACAGTTCCAATAGTTTTTGAAGAAGCATTTTTGCTCAGGGATGGTGGGATTATATTATCATACTTTGATAATATAACTAATGATTACTTTATTAAACGTTATAATAATTTGGGTAAATTGGATAATGAACTGCTATTTTATAAACCATTAATTGATACAACATTTTTGGGTACAATTACTTTTAATCAATCCGAAAGTGGTACAATTTTTCTTTCTGCACAATCTGTGTATAAAGGTAATGATTGGGATAAAAATGAAAATCCGTTTGGCTATCGAAAATTTAGAATAATGAAAATAGATGCAACATTAGATATAACTGATGCTGATATTAGAAAAAATTTAACTTTATCCCCCAACCCAGCAAGTAATTATATTACAATCCAATTCAACAACAAAGGGCTTCAGCCCTTTACAGAAGTAGATAATGTGCAGATATTTGATATGCTTGGGATAGAAATCAAAGACCACACCCAACCCCTTTTCATAAATGGGGAGGGAGTAAGAATTAATATTTCACAGCTCACTTCTGGTGTCTATTTTGTAAAAATTGGTGATAGA
>DAOMQA010000056.1:0-3292 GCA_035445085.1 Kapaibacterium sp. (SeqCode) | reverse complement strand
CGGCGGTAAAAGTTGGAAATGTAAAGAATTGCCTGATAAAAAAAACGTGTATGGTGCCTGTACTACATCGGATAAAAAAATATGGATAACTGGTACTTATAGAAGAAACGATACAGGAATGTCATATATTTATATAGATTATAGCACTGACAATGGTGATACTTGGAAGAATTCATTAGATACAATTTTTCCTGGACGATCGCCAAATTCTTCTGAACCACGTAAAATACAATTTTATGACAGCTTAAATGGAGCAATGGTTGGTTCTAACGGTACTTTTGTGAGGACTACCGATGGAGGAAAAACCTGGCATGACGAAGTTCGAAAAGGGGTAAAACCAGATACAATGGTATATGGAAGTTTTTATGATTTTGATTATAAAACCCAAAATACTATTGCGCTTTACGGTCAGTGCGCTCTCAGGAGGCCAAGATTAATTTTTGCTCCACTTTTATCTATTCCTTCAGGCTTAAAAAACGATGAAATCTCTAAATCAAATAATTATATTTCTCCCAATCCTGCTACGGATTTCATCACGATTAATTACGATTATGAAGGCAATGGAGCAAGCTCGCCCGCTTTGATATACGATATATTAGGAGTAAAAGTAGCCCAAGAGCCATTAATTAATGGTAGCAACAAAATTAATATTTCACAGCTCACTTCTGGTGTCTATTTTGTAAAAATTGGTGATAGAGTGGAGAAGTTTGTAAAAATTTAGATACGGGGCTATTGCCCCTGTTTTTCATTAAATATTATATATACAACAGCTTAAAAATTATCTAAAAAATCTAAAAAATAATTTGGTACTTACATAAAAAATACTTAATTTCAAAAAGCTAACATTGCATATTTATAAAAATGTATTTTAAACTGGAATTTCCGAGGAGGGCAAGAGGTCCGACAATTTAATTAAAAGAAGTATTGAATTTCTTTAGTATTAAAGAGAGTTATATTGTTTTTTTAATTAAATTTTATAAATATTTTTAGGAATTTTAAAATGAAAAAGTACTTTCTAAGCTTCTTTTTAGTGCTGATATTTTCAGCCTTTACAGTAAGTATAAGCATTAATGCTCAACCACCAGAACCTCCATGCTCATATTCATGTGCTCCGCCATTTACACCCTGGACATACGTATTAATAAGTAATCAAGCATTACCCAACGGGTCTTGTCCAACATGTCTGATTACGTTTGAATACTGGTACAGAGAATGTAATGGTGAAATTCAGGTAGTTCTGGGAAGTGTTTACCAGACAGGGAATTGTGCCCAATGTGAAAGTTGGATACCTTGGTATGCCGCTGATTGGGTTGCTAAGAATAATCCACTGATTCTTGATAAGTTAGCTGCAGGTTGGCGACCAAAAACAAGGTATTGCTACAATGATTATAAGTTATCAATGGTAACCTGTTATCATTGGGTAGCAGGTGGTGGTGGAATAGTTACTAATCCTGGTGGTTGGCATACTGAGCCATGTTTAACGACGGAATGTTGTATATTCAAACTAGAAATATGCAAAAATGAGAATGGTGTTATAGAATCTGCATATCAGCTTCAATCTACACCAGTAATATGTGAAGATGGATGTTTCAATGGTTGCGGTTTCTATTCTGATTATTATGAAAAGAGTACCATTAATACTACTTCAGAATTTGAAAATGTATTAAATCCTATTTTCATATTACCGAACCCTAATAATGGAAACTTCAGAATTGATTTTAACAATTCATCAAAAGGTAATTATTCAATAATCATTTGTGACATTTTGGGGAACACAATCTTTTCAGAAAATATTTCTGTGAAATCAATAGATTATCAACAGGAAATTTCTTTAGATAAATGTAAGGCAGGTACTTATATTTATAACATAATGTTAAATAATGAAATTTATCAATCAGGTAAATTAAATATTTTTAAATAAAGTGAAAATTAAGTAGCCTGGATATCTTATTCAGGCTACTACAATATACAAATAATCAGGAGCAAAAAATGAAAAAAATTATAATACTTTTTTTAATACTAACTTTGCAATGTATAGGGATCAAATCTAAAGAATATATCAACCCAGACGGTGGCGAATGGGTAACAATAGATTCTGCTTTGGCCTATTATGAACCCAGCAGTAACGCTACATCTTTCTATCAGGGTTTAAGTTGTTATGATTCCTTAAATTGCGTTGGACTATATGGAGACTTTATGAACGGGTATTCGTATTCAAGAATTAGGAAAACAACAGATGGCGGTAATACCTGGTTTGATATTCATGGTGATACAAGACCTCCGGATTATCCTTTGAGAAGATTCATTTTATATCCTGAAAAGGATTTAATTGTAGTTGGTTGTGATTCTGGCTATGTTTTACGCTCAACAGATGGCGGTCAAAATTGGGATTATTCCAAAAAGATAAACACTTTAGAGCCTAAATATTTTATGTTGAACAGCGTGTATATGAGAGGTAAAACCATAATTATAAGTTATAGTGGAATAGGGAATGTGTTCATAACCAAGGATAGTGGTGAAAACTGGAGTAAAATGCAATTTAATACGACTCCCAAAGTTACAGATCCAGCTACGTTTAGTGTTATTGATTCAAATATGTTAATAATGAGTAGTTGGATAAATAGGGTTAATGATACATCAATGTATTATTTTAAATCTACTGATATGGGTATAACATGGACCCAGATTAATAAAGTACTAAAGAAGGATAATTTCTATTCATTTTTTCAATTTCTAAATAAAAATGTTGGTTATAGCCGTCATATTGAATTAATTGTAAAAGGAGATATGCTTGAAGGTACAAGAGACACAAATTCAACAAGTTTTTATAAAACTACAGATGGTGGATTGACATGGAATAAGTTTTATGAAATTATTCAACAAGGGGATGGATTTTCAAAACTTGTTGTAGCAGATGAATTAAATCTTATAGCTACAAACATGCAAGCTGGCTATTTGAAGACCACAGATGGTGGATTGACTTGGGAAAAGTCTGAGTATTTCACTTATGAAGGTGAATATCAGGGCGGTTATCATTTTAGTAATCCTGTTTTCTTGACTCCTAAAAATCCACTAATTACTTCTGGGCCAAGAATTTTAAAATATGTAGGAAAAATTAATTCAGTAAATGACAAATCAACAAATTTGTTAAAATTAAGTCCCAACCCTGCTACTGATTTCATAACTATTAATTACGATTATGAAGGCAATGTAGCAAGTTCGCCCGCTTTGATATATGATATATTAGGAGTAAAAGTAGCCCAAGAGCCATTAATTAATGGTAACAACAAAA
>DAOMQA010000055.1:0-3344 GCA_035445085.1 Kapaibacterium sp. (SeqCode) | reverse complement strand
TATATTCTAAAATACCCCAAAAGCTATTTGCTCTTGGGGTATTATGTTATTATTAAAATATATCTTTATTTAAAATTATCTACCATGCAGTTGTTTTTTTTGTTTGCTGGATAATTGTCGTGAGCCAAAGCCTCCGTTAGTCTCGTCTACTTGGAAGTTAGCCATTAAATTACGTAGATGCTCTGTTAATTTTGCTAATTCTTCACTCGTATGCGCAACATCTTCGATACGTTGAGTTGATTCGCTGGTAACTTTAGAGATGGACATAACATTCTTGGCTATTTGCTCGCTAGTAGCCGACTGTTCTTCACTCGCTGCGGCTATCTGATTAATCATATCTAACAACTCTTGAGTAGAGGTTAAAATAGCATTTAAAGATTCACCCGCGCGGTCAGCATAATCTATACCGCTTTGTACTTCTACTGTACCTTGATTCATTGCCGTTACTGCCATTTCTGTTTCGGATTGGATGCCCTTAATCATATTAGCAATTTGTTTCGTAGCTTCCGTGGTACGCTCTGCCAATTTACGTACTTCATCGGCGACTACTGCAAAGCCACGACCTTGTTCACCAGCGCGGGCAGCTTCGATAGCTGCATTCAAGGCTAATAAGTTCGTTTGGTCGGCTATATCGTCGATAACTGATATGATTTCACCGATTTGTTTGCTAGATTCACCCAACTTTTGGATATTCTCGGCAGAATGTTTCACTACATCAGCTATATCTCGCATCTTCGTTACTGTTTGCTTGACTATGCGAGCGCCCTCAGAGGCGACTTCACCATTGTGTTGTGCTACTTCGGCGGTCTTCGTGGCACTCATGGCATTATCTGTAACTGTTCGGCTCATTTCTTCTACTGCTGAAGCTACTTCGTCTGCCTGGGCGCTTTGTTCTTGGGAAGAGGCAGCCAAGCCTTCGGCGGTAGAGGAGATTTGAAGAGCTGCACTAGCGGTATTTTGGACCGATTCATTCACTTGGGTGATTAATTGAGATAAGGAATCACCTAAGATATTTATATCGTCCTTGAGTTTGGCTAAATCACCTTGATAGTCACCATACATACGGACCGTTAAATCACCTGTAGACATTTGACCGATAGTTTCGACTGCTTCATTGACTGGCGCTAATAAGGTATCTATGGTGTTATTCAAACTACGTGCCAAATCCTGATATTTACCTTTATGTGTAGAAACATCTATTCTTTCGCTGAGCATGCCCTTGCTGGCATAGTCTGAAAGCTGTGCTACATCATTGATTAATAGATTTATGGCTTCCATCATATTCATAAAGGCGGGAGTAGTCTTGTTATTTTTATTAATTTCCATCTTACGAATAAGATCTAACTTATTCAAGTCTCCGTAGCCTACTTCTACCGCTAATTCTTGTACACCTAATAAATTAGTAATAGTAGTATTCATTGATTGTTTTAATTCATTCCACACGCCTTTATAGTCTTCATTCATATTAGAAGTAAAGTCAAAATCACTTACATTATTTAAGATTAAATTTACTCTATTCAATGGCAATTCGATAGAATCTAACATATTATTTAAGCCACCAATAATTTCTTTGTAAGCCCCTTGATACTTATTGACATCACCTCTTGCCGACAAGTCTCCATCTAAAGCGTAGCCAATAATGTTATTCAATTCGTTAGCTACTTGAGATAGATTGAGCTTGATTTGATTTACAGTATCATTAGCCGTTGCCTGCTTGCCAGGTAATGGTCTTAATACCTTGTCAAATTTACCGTCACCATATTCGCCAACTACTTCTAATATATCTGCAATAGTCTTGACATAGAAGTGAACAGCCTTATCTACACCATTACCCATCATTCGATAAGCACCTACAAATTTGGATGTATCAAAATGATAATCAAAATCGCCAGCAACATGCTTTTCGTTAAAGTTTTCCATTTCTATGATAAAGCTGCTTAAGTTGTCTATCAAGCCATTTAAACTTTGCTTAATACCATTAAAATTACCTTTATATTCAGCAGTAATTCTATCTGGTATATCACCTTTGCTGATTTTTTCAACATAGTCTGCTGCTACGTTTAATGGACCAATTACATTATCTAAAGTATTGTTGATACCTTCTACAATCTTACGGTAATCACCCTTATGTTTTGACAGATCGGCTCGTACGTCCAATTTCCCTTCTACTGCTGCTGTAGCAAGCATAGCCGTATCGCTAACCAATAGCTTGATTTTACCTCTTACATTTTCGATAGCATTATTAATAAATATCTTTTTACCTGGGAACGTTTCTATACTAGCATCTAAATTGCCATTACCAAATTCTTCAAAACAAGCTATGGCTTTTTTCTTTACTGATATGTGCCCAAAAACCATATCGTTTACACCTTGAGCCATATTGCGGAAAGCACCATTATATTTGTCCGAATCAATTTTTACATCAATATCTCCAATATCATGTTGATGAGACATATTAGACATATCTTTGATAAAGCTATTTAAATTATCTATCAAACCATTGATATTGTTCTTTATTTCATTAAAGTCGCCTTTATAGTTATCAGTAATGACCGGAGGTATATCACCTTTACTTATTCTATCTACATATTCGGCGGTTACATTCAATGGACCAATGACATTATTTAATGTTTGGTTTATGCCTTCTACAATAACTTTATAGTCGCCCTTATGCTTGCTTGCGTCTACTCGTGCGTCTAACTTGCCTAAGATTGTACTTTCATTCACACCTTTTAGGTCATTAACTACTAAAGACAGGTTATTTAGTAATGCTTTCATACTAATAATTAACACATCATTATCAGAACGTGTAATTAGTTCTACATTAAAATCACCGTTGGAAATTTTTAGCAAGTCCCCAGCAGCTTTATTAGTGCTATCTATCAATTGGTTTATATTACTTTTTATTTCGTTAAAGTCACCCTTATAATTATCTGTGATGACTGGAGGTATATCACCTTTGCTGATTCTATCTACGTATTCTGCTGTTACATTCAATGGACCAATGACAGCATCTAAAGTTCTATTAAATCCATTCATAATAGTAGAAAATTCACCTTCAAATTTGCCTTCGTTAGCTCTATGGTCTAATTTACCATCGGTAGCGGCGGTAGAAACAATATTTAATTCTTTAATCATATCTTTTAAGCTATTAGACATGATACGCATAGCAGCTATGAGCTGACCAGTTTCATCTTTAGCAGTGCTTTCTAAGCTCACGTTTAAGTTGCCGTGTGCTATAGAATCTAAAGCGTCCACTGCCTGCTTGATAGGTTTTGTAATTTGCTTCGTGGTAAAGAATGCTATAGAAATAGAGAGAAGTACAGCGATAATTGCCAAGGTTA
>DAOMQA010000054.1:0-3927 GCA_035445085.1 Kapaibacterium sp. (SeqCode) | reverse complement strand
TGCACATAATCAATAATATTTCCTACAGAGTCCACCTCTACCGCCTTCGAGCCAAGATGATTATAGATATAGTAGTTCTTTTGAGTATGTGCATAAGCCATACGATAAGAGCTGAAAACTCCCTCGCCAGAATAAACATTGTATTCGGTAGGGTAGTTTTTTTTATAGAAGTTGAGCATTTTATTTAGAACTGATTTAAATATTTTCAAATATTTGTAACTTTAGAAGTGTCCTTTGAATATGGAAAAAGTGTTTATCATTTGTCCATAATTTTAAATCAAAGTTTATTGCTAGTGTAGCAATCATAGCATCTTGGATAGGAACAGTTAGCCCAGATTTTTTCAAAGTAAATAAATTATAACCTAATTCATCCCAAAACAAAGGGTATAAATCTATAATCGGGAAATCGGAAATTGCCTCTTTTATTTTATGGTATTGGTTCACATCTTTAGAACCATATAATAATTCAGTTTTTATGACTCCACAAATATATACATCATTTTCTATAAGAATTTTTCGTATTCTATCATTTGGTTGTCGCCAGTAATCTATTATTATGTTGGTATCTACTAATATCATACTTTGCTCATTTCCCTCATTTTATTGATTTCTGAAATATCTATGTCAATTTTTCCAGCAGCTTCAAAAAAATGTTTTAATTTATTCTTGGGATTAATTTCAGAAATCGTAATCAAAACTTCTTTTCCCCTAATTTCTGAGAAATTGGGAATTTTAAGATATTCTTCTTCAATTGTTGTAATTAACTCATACATAAATGATAACCTTTCAATAACTTTCTAAAATATTGACAACCAATATTTCTATTTATTTTATTCAAACTATACTGATATCCCGTCCATCCTGTATATTTCTCCCAGAGAGGATCCACACTTGTAAACCTGCCTATTTCGTAGTCGTACTTTCTTACGCCACCTGCACTGAGCAAAGTCGAAGTGTGGTCGCCGAGTTTGCTTTCTCTGTCTTTTTCTTTGTCTATGTAACCGATACGCTCGTTCCATTGTGGTTGATAGTTGGTCTTCTTTAGTGGTCGCCAAAACGTATTCGATAAATCAGGACTAAAGAGCAACGTAATTAAGATGCGTGAAATGCTTAAATATATTCAAGCAGATGAGCCCCAAAAAGCATTAGCAGTAATGAATAATTTATCGAGCGTCGCAAAAACACGGGGTGGCGCAATATTGAATACTCTTGAAATTGGCAATAATAGAGCTAATATAATAGAAAACGCCAAAAAGCGTGGAATAACAAAGTTTAGATACGAAGGTCCTACAGGAATTTTGTCGAGAGGTTTCTGTAAAGATAGAGTAGGAAGGGTCTATACTATTGAAGAAATAGAATTGATGGACAACATGCAACGCTTACCAGTACTTTATTTTTGTGGTGGCTACAACTGTAGGCATCGATGGGTAGCGGTAATAGTAGGCGAGATAACTTATGACAATGGAGCGAAGCCAAAAGCACATGAATTGGAAACGGCTGAGAAATTATCAAAACATGGTATAAATGTTCATTTTGTAAAAGAATCTGACAAAGAAGGTGTAAAAATGTATGATGCAATTACAAATAGCAGACTTAAAACGGAGTTTAAATTAGCAAAGAATTATATAAATCAATCGGGACATATAAGGGGCAGAATGGATGAAAGTGAAAAAAAACAATCAGAAGTTTTGGTTATTGATGTTATCAAAGAGAGCTATAATTTAGAATTAGCAAAAAAAGACGCTGAAAAATATATAAGGGAGCATGCTTCAAGATTTAAAGTATTAAAACAAATTTGGTATTTAATAAATGGGAAAATTATAAAACAAAAAATAGGAGATAGTAATGAATCAATTTGAAGAATTAAAAAGAAGGATAGAAACAGCAAAAAAAACAAGATTTAATGATTTTATTTTAGGGCTTTTTGTATCTGAAATAATTATAGAAAGAACGGTTACAAAAGAACAAGCGATTAAGCTGTATAAATTATTAGGATATGATCCTGAAGATCACATTGATGATTTATTAGCGTTCCATTCAGACGAACCGGAGGAGGATTGAGCAATGACACAGGAACAATTTGAAGAGATGAAAAGTCGAGAGGTTTTTGTAAGTCGAGAGTAGGCAATGTCTATACAATTGAAGAAATAGAATTGATGGACAATACACAAAAGTTACCTGTTCTTTATTTTTGTGGTGGTTACAACTGTAGGCATAGATGGGTAGCGGTAATTGTTGGTGAAATAACTTTGGATAAAGGTGCAAAGCCAAAAGCACATGAATTGGAAACGGCTGAGAAATTATCAAAACATGGTATAAATGTTCATTTTGTAAAAGAATCTGACAAAGAAGGTGTAAAAATGTATGATGCAATTACCAACAATAATGTTAAGACAGAATTTAAGTCAGCTAAGAATGTAGAAAATGAATATAATCACTTATGCGGGATATTAAAAAATGCAAATGCAAAAGGTGCTAATAATCTTGTTATTGATATTACTAAAGATAACTACAATATAGACAATTTAATAAAAAATGCTAAACATATTTGTGCATTTAATTTATACACAGGTATTAAAAAAGTAATATACCTTGTCAAAGATAAAATTTATTTTATTAAAATATGGGATTAATTATGACTAGAAATGAAATAGTAAGAAGAAGATGTGAAATTGCAGGGGAAAAAGGGATAAGCGATTTTGCTATGGGGGCTTTTATATTTGAAATATCGAATTTATTCGCTATTGGACAAATAACAAGTAAGGAAGTAGAAGAATTTACAAAACTACTAAAATATGATCGTGCTAAATATGCAAAATACGTAGATGAATATTTAGCTTTTGAGGATGAAATAGAGGTAGATGATTAATATGAAAACAATATCAATAGCAAATATTACAGAGATAAAAGCGGTTTATTTGGTTTGTTGCAAGTGTGGCACCAAAACCAGTATAAGCGTTTATACACGCGACAAACGGCTACGAGAATGTGTAGAGTGCCAAGAGCCATTTGATAGTGCTGTAATTGGCTCTGCAATAGATTTTGCTGGCTTCAAAATGAGCTTCCTTTGGAAATCATTAATGGAGAATGATTTAATTTCCTTTGGAAACACGGTAGGTATTACGTTAGATAAAATTTCTTCAGGTGATATTCTTGTTGAAAGGAGGAATGGTAAAACAGGAAACCATGTCCAATTAGTTGAATATTCTAATTCAACTAGTATTTATATTTTTCAAGGTAATTCTGGATACTTAAACTGGATTCCAGCATCAAGTAGAGTACTAGGTGCAGGAAATCCATCATCAATATTTTATACAGGACAACAAATACAGACTGGTCATATTTACAAAAGTACAGGAACTTATGTAAACTTTATTACTAAACAATTTTATAGTGAATATACAAAATCTTTTAGTGTAGTAGGTGCAAAATGGAATTTTCAAAATTGGAAAAAATAGGAAAATGGGTTGTTTTTGAAATTAGTTTTATCATTATTATTTTTTTGATTTTTGCATATTTGATGGATAATATTGTCTTGAAAATACAAAGAAGACCTTTTGTTGATAATGTTCTTGAAATAATAGGCTATCTTTTTATTATTTTAATTGTAAATACATTATTAAATCTAATATTTTTCAAAAAAATAAAACATCCTAAGTTATCACTTACATTTAACATAATTAGTTTATTATTTATAATTTTCTTAGGAAATTCATTTAATCCTTATTAGGTAATTTCCTCGCCCTCACCTCACTTCCATACTTTCGCTTGAGGTGAGGGATTTTATAAAAAAACTATGGCAACACAAACAAAATATAGAAAATACGAAGGCGAAAGTGCCTACTACTCTATGGATTACCGTATGTATTCTACTGGTTTTGCTGACGATAGTCACTTACGTTCACTGGGAGGACACGGTTCTGGTGG
>DAOMQA010000053.1:0-3990 GCA_035445085.1 Kapaibacterium sp. (SeqCode) | reverse complement strand
CATGAAAAGTTTTAAATTTAATATTACACCAATGATAATAGTGATTTTATCAATATTATTTAATTATTATAGTCTTATTAGTCAAATTGTAAGAAATGGTAGTTTTGAAAAACATAAAACTGGTACATATCCCCAAGGTATAAGTGGAGCTAAATCCTATACTCAAAATGCACTGATGAAATGCATCGGATTCTGTCTAAAAAATGATCTTTTTGATTGGCCACCATTTTGGAATACTATGCAATGCGACTATCATATGATACATGATACGATTAATGAAGGCGGTTGGTATTGGCCCACAGATGAGGCATCACCTGACTATTTTCATAGATTGGGTTTTCGTACAGCACAGGTTCCATATGTTGAAACTTATAACTTATCAGAATACCACAGAGAAAATAGATGGCCATATGGGTATATTAATAGTAATTCTATAGATAGTGCTTTTATTGGACTTCGGATTTATGTAAACAAACCTGATAAAGTAAAGGGAAATATTCCAAAATTTACTAATTATAAAGAGTACATACAATCAAGATTAAATAGCCCATTAGTTGGTCCTTCTAAATTTGAAGTAAAGTTTTATGTAAGTAAATCCCGATATAGTTTACCTTCACTGATGAAAATTGGAGCTTATTTTTCAACTAATGCAATTTGCAATCCAACAAGATTTGCTGAAAAGTATAATATAAATCTATCCCTGACAAATCCTCCAGATGATTTACAATTTATTACAAATCCACAAGTATGTAGTAATTTTAGATTAGACCAAACAGCTGATGAATATGGTTTTGGAGGTTGGCAAGAAATATCAGGAACCTTGATAGTGCCTGATGGAGTAATATATAATTATATAACAATAGGTAATTTTCAAAGTGATCAAGATCTTTATGAAGATTTAGATACAAATATTTATGGAAATAAAAAATATGGTGTAGCATATTACTTTGTAGATGAAGTAAGTATTACTCCAATGGTTTCTAATGTATGTAGATGTGAATCATCATTAATGCCTATTGAAATCAATAAACACTTCCCTGAAAATGATCCCACTCAATGTTGCTATGAATATAAAATAATAATCCCTGATTCATCAGCCAAATGGACATACGCTCTATGTAATATTCATAAAATTCAAATAAGAAAAGGAGAGGAAATTCTAGTTGAGGAAATAGCAGCAGAAGGTGAAGATTTTGCAGGAATACACTTTGATGGAACATTTTGTGTTGAAAAGTTTAATACCTATAATAATGATTTCACAATTGTATTTTATAAAAGAGATTCAAATGGAGAGTATATACCTTTGGAAAGATGCAGCAAAACAATAAAACTAAATTGTGTATGTAATTGTATCAATTTTCATGAGTATCCGAGACTTGAAGATAGATTAAGCCTTGACTTTATCAAAGTAGATTCATCAGCTTCAGGAAGATGTTGTTGGGATATTGTCTTTTCAAATCCTGGTTCTAATGATAGTGCAGCTTGTGAATATGATTTATCAGGATTGTATTTATTGGTAAAATCCAATAGAAGTCAAGGTTATTACGAATTTTCATCGACTAATATCCCATTTACTCAAGGAGCATGGTTACAAAAATGGACATTCCCAGATCCTTTTATTATTAAACCTGGAGAAACAGTTCAATTAGGACAAGTATGTGCAAATGGAATTCCACCGGAATCTTATCAAAATCAAGTTTTTAATTTTATTTTATCAAATGACACTACCACTACATGGGGATGTGATACAATTTGTAAAAAGACTTTGGCTTGTGATACAACATTATTATGCTGTGAGAATTGGGAAATAAGATATGATTCAGTATCAGTATATACTGGACCTCGTGTCTTATCTGATGATTATTGTGGAACATATATTCATCTTTATTATCTAAATTCAATTGCATATTGTAATTTGCTTGATACATTTCATATTGCGTTGTCAACGTCAAACAACATTATAAGTCAAGAATTTGATTTAGTCCCTGCTACTTTATCAAGTGGAGAACTTATAAATATTTCCCCATTCCTTATATTTAATGACAGCATAAGAGCATGTGTTAAAATAATAAATAAACGAACTCTCGATACATGCGAAAGATGTACAACAATTTATTGTGGTTACATGCTGCCTATTCTTCCAAATGAGATGGAACAAGGTGGTGGTGAATTATTTAAAAATAGCATCGGAGATTTACCTGAAGATTTAAATATTATTAAAATAGTACCTCATCCAATTGAGAGCAATTTTGAAGTTCACTTAATTTCAAGAAACAAGGAATCAAGTAAAATAAAAATATTTGATTTGATGGGTATTGAAGTTTATAGTATAGATTATGATATAGTTGAGGGATTCAATAAAATCTCAGTAAATAATTTTGATTTAGCAAATGGTACATATATATTGACAATCACGACTGATGATAAAATAAAAAGTAGTAAAATTCAAATTATGAGATAGGTTTTAAAACCAATATAAAAAATATCAGGCAAAATATTCCGGCAAGATTATTTCTAACCTGACCTCTGCTTCTTCTCAATTATTTTTGGATGCTGTTTGCAAGCAGCGTTATTGACGTTGCTCTACATAATATAATTTTTAATATTTGGAGTAATTTAATGAAAAAAGCTATCATTACCATACACGGTATGGGTGAGCAAGCTGCGGGATATTCAATTGAGTTTGAAGAAATGCTCCGCACAATGTTTGAAAGTATTACGATAAATTCACCATTAACCGATAAGTTTAAAAGTGAAACTTTGAACGGGAAAATAAATATTCTTAAAATTGATACTACATATTTACAAAGTATTATTTCAAAATTAAATGATAATGATAAATTATTAATTCACTTTTGGAGTTCTATTAATGATACTTTAGCCTCAGAGTTGTTAAATTTTAAAAGCATAAATAGCAGTCCAAATTTCACAAAAATACTTATTTGTTGCGATGTTAGCTCCAAATCACAAATCGAATTAGTTCAAAAGTACTTAAATTCAATAGGTATCACAGATAAGACTTATATTGTAAAATTTACTACCTCTGATTTAAGTGATTTATTCCACAGAATAAAAAATTTTACTGATTTAAAAATAATAATGAAATTTATCGAACAAGACGCTAGTTTCGACATACCATATACATATATTATAGACAAAAATCGCAAACTGCTGTATAAAGGTGTCAAAATCCCAATAATTGATGACAATAGCAAGATAAGGTGAGAAATATTATATGAAATATATTTGTTTATTCTTTAATTTTATAATTCTGATAACTATAGGGTACTCTCATGGTGATAGCCTGAGTGTTAATATTCCATCTGGTTTATCAATGAAAAATATACCTTTGCTCGAATCATTAAATATAGATATAAAAGAAATAGATACAAACTACAAAACAAAAGTACAAATAATTAATAATGAGCAGTTATTAAAAATGATTCAGACCAACCCGTATTCAATAATACACGTTTGCGGTAGCTGGTGCCCAACAGTTATTTCAGGACTTGACGATATCAAAAAGATTGCTGATAGTACTGATACAAGGTATTTAATAATAATTTCAATTGATATATTTACGAAAGAACAAGTAAGCATTATGAACACAATACTCCTTCATAAAGGTATTAATATAGGTTGGTATATAGTGAGAAATGATTTTGGTAATAATGACTATTCAGGTTTAGAAAAATTTAGGAAAATGGATCATATTTATAATTTAATACATTCTTTTGATAGTGATTATCACAAAGTACAAATACAAATGGGAGACAATGAAGTGATATCAGTTCCAATTATACCATATACTGCAATTATTGACCGTAATGCAAAGATATTATATAAAAAAATACCAGATGCTCCAAGTAATTTCCTATATATGCCACAAATGGAGGATTTTTATAGGTTAGATGTCCCAAAAATGATTAAATTCATACGAGGTATAATAAAAAAAGACTAATTTTTTTTATTATATATAAAGATGAAATT
>DAOMQA010000052.1:0-3994 GCA_035445085.1 Kapaibacterium sp. (SeqCode) | reverse complement strand
CCAGATAACTAAATTATCATTATCTACGGGGACATTAGGATTAGCGTTCTTTTCAAATAAATCTCATCGGCATATCTGCTTCGGGTTTTGTTTGAGTTCTTCTCATATCAGTATATGATTGCCCTTCCGAAAATAAAATTATCAGAAACTAATATGTGCTTGTAGAAGTTTCTTTTTCTTTTTCTTTTTCCTTTTCCTTTAACTTTGCTTTCTTAGCCATCCTTTTGTCTAAGTAATAAATAAATAGCATCGAAAACAATGAAAATATAAGGGCTTGAAAATATATTTTATATACTTGGTCATAAGGATATGTATAAGGCCAATCTAAATATTGAGTTGCTAAATATTCCACCGTATACCAGCATCCTATAAAACCAAAATACGTAAAAATAAAACACCGTATTAATTTTTTATAATTCATAATATAAACCTGTAAATTAAAACCATCCAGATAAAATCTCATTTAATAAATAACTACCTGATGCCATGACAGCACCACTTAATGCACCCGCACCAGCACCAGGAAGCCCTCCAACTGACCCCATACAGCCACCCAAGATAGCACCTGCTATGTCTTACCCTGCTGCCTTTTTTACCTTATCCCAACCATCATTTGGCTGACATCCACAACTGCAATTACAACAGCAAGTTGCAACAGCCTTGTCTAATAATATATCTTTATCTTACAAAACATTTATAAAATTTAATTAAAAAATAATATAACTCTCTTAAATACTAAGAAAACAATACTTCTTTTAATTAAATTATTGGACCTCTTGCCCTCCTCGGAAATTCCAGTTTAAGTTTGCATCCGCTACAATAAAATGAGCGGGCTTCGTTTTCAGAGTACTGGAGTACCAGAGTATTAAGTATCTTTTCTATGTATTTTATTATTTTGTCAAACATTTTTTCTAAGTTTCAATTTTCTGATTACTAAAATCCAAATTTTATTTTATTCAACAAAAAGAAGAAAGTATTTTCTTAATAATTATCATCAAAATTGGCTAAAATAGTTTAAATTTTCAAAGAATTAAGAAAAAAAGGGCTACCTTTTTGATGAGGTAGCTCTTTGCTTATTTTATTGTTTATTGACAATAACTTTTATGGTTTTGAACGTTTCTCCAAATTTCAGATGTATAAAATATATTCCGTTTGGAGTATTTTTACACTCCCAAATTAAATATCCACTATAATTATTCAAATAATCAATATTAATATTTTCATCTCTTTCAATTTTGTTCCCGTTTTGGTCATAAATTCCTATATCGGATTTATTGATGACAATATTTGGTTCAAAATACATTAATGTCTTAATTTGATTGTTGCCAGGTATTGGAAATGGAGGATAAGCATAAAAGTAAGGTAATAACTCAACTTCTTCTACGCTTGTAGAATTTAAAAAATCAAGTTTTTGTATTAAAACACTTTGATTATTAGTCCCCATAATTACATTATCATTATAAAAATCGAATGTTCTGACAAAAGTTCTTAAAGAATCAAAATCTAGATAATTCCACTTTATTGTATCAATCTTACTATAATATAACTTATTATCGTTACTCGCCAAAGCAAAAATATAGTTTCTATAAATTTTTATCCCATTTAAAGTATCACTCGATGTTTTTTCTAATTGAATAAGGGATTTTGAAGCTATATCATACTGATAAATTCCGTTTTGATAAGTAAGGAAATATAATTTATTTTTGTGAAGCTTTAAATCAATAGTAGAATTAAGCGGAATATCTGTTTTTTTCCAATTTGAATCTAATATTTCTGAAGTATAGATATTCATTAATGACACCAAGTAAAAACCACCATCAACCCTTAACAGGCTATTAGGATTTTTTAGGAAATTTGTTCCAAAATTTAATTTTTTAAAATCAAAGTTATTGGTATTGAAATAATAAATACTGTTGGAAGTAAATATAATTAAAGTATCACTAAACGAATCAATATCGTTGATACTTGACTTTGTGTAATTCTTTAAACTATCAATGACAATCCAATCTTTGCCATAATTTTGAGATAAATAAAAAGAATTACTATAATAAGGAGAAATAACAATAATGGAATCATTTGTTATACTTTTATTGAAAGAATTCTTTTCCTGAAGAGAAAAAATATTATTCCAATTTTGATTGTCAATATCATATTCAAAGAAGCCAGAATTATAGGTAGAAACGTATAATTTATTCTTAGAAATATCAACATTCATAACATCACAAAATGATAAATCTTCATTAATGGTTGACCAATAACTTGCATCATGGCTTACAAAAACTCCATTTGAACTTATTAAATAATATTTACCTTCAAAAAATTGAATTTCTTTTATGTTGGTTAAATAAGAATTTTTTTGTGATTCAGTCCAATTTTCTCCAAAATCATCAGAAACAAAAATTTTCCCATCCTCTGTTCCAACAACTAATTTATTATTCTGCAAAATAATTGATTTAATAAATTTTTGGTCAAAGTTCTTGAAAAAATCCCAATCTTCCCCATTATTAGTTGTGTAATATAGACGATCATCAATTGGTGCGACTATAATTAAACTATCTATTTCAATCATACAAGAGAAACTATTGTAATTCAAATTCTGAGTCAGTTTTTTCCAAGTTAGACCCATATTCTCAGAAACATAAATGCCTAACTCTTTAATAGGGTCACCTGAAATATAAGAAGCAAATCCAGTGTATAATTTTTGATTTTTATAAATCCAATTAGTTATTGTTTGATAATATTGATTTGTTTCTTTATCAATGACCTCGAAATTAAAAAAATTATCAATTGATTTATAAAATTTAGATGTTGTAGCAATAAAACAAGTATCTTCAATTTTTAAAAAATCTTGAATAAATTCATTTTCTAAAATTGTTGTAAGTTTGTTTTGACTTCTATCAAATAAATATAAACCTTTATCAGACAATAAATAAATGAAATCATCATAAAATTTAAAAGAATAAATATTTGGTTCAATATCAAAAAAATAAGATTTAGTCCAATAATCATCTACCAAAGTGTAGATTTGGTTATTTCGTAGAATATATAAGGAATCACCGTATTGTGCAATATCATAAATTGCACCTCCTTTCGGACCTTCAAGTGATTCGACTTGACAATTAGCTTCATGAATTCCTAAAGCTATAATTATGATAAAGATTAATCTTGTGCTTAAAGTTTTATACATTTCACACCCAATATAATCGGGATAGACAAAACTACCCCAAATGTTAATAAAAAAATTAGTTATGGATTACAAGGAGTATGTATAATATAACATTCGTCAACTTCTGCTTCCCATGATTCTAATGTACAGTTAGGTGAGCCCACTAATATAAAATCATTAACAACCTTTTTAATGTGTGGAAATGGAACTGTTGTAAAACAATAAATAACTTCTTCTAAGCAATAATTATCATAATCACATGCTTCATACTTTTCATGCCATTCACCAAAATATAATACATATGTTTTTTTAAAACATAAATAATGATATTGATAGAAAAACTTATCTGGTAAAGGAAGGTTTGGACAAGGTGGTGGTACATATCCATTTTCTAAACATAAGTTTGAATATATATAATCATAAGTTGATATTTGATTTTTAATAGATTGAAGAACTTTTTGAGGTGATAAACTTTGGGTGCAATTTACATCTAATTTCATAAAATTCTTCACTGATAAAGATGTAGGTGCAACTCCGATGGTACAATTAACACATACAGATACTAGATAATCACAACCATTAACATTTATTATAACGTTTTGGTCTTGACAAGCAAAAGTTGAATAATTGGTTACAGAAAAACTTACTCCAATCAACAAAAGGGCAAAAATTATCTTTTTCATTTTAAAATTCCTAAAAATATTTATAAAATTTAATTTAAAAAACAACATAACTCTTCTAAATACTAAGAAAACAATACTTCTTTTAATTAAATTGTCGGACCTCTTGCCCTCCTCGGAAATTCCAGTTTAAGTTTGCTTTTGTTAC
>DAOMQA010000051.1:0-4047 GCA_035445085.1 Kapaibacterium sp. (SeqCode) | reverse complement strand
TTATTCCCACTATACTGATACCCCGTCCATCCTGTATATTTCTCCCAGAGCGGATCCATACTCGTAAACCTGCCTATTTCGTAGTCATACTTTCTTACACCACCTGAACTGAGCGAAGTCGAAGTGTGGTCGCCGAATTTACTATCTTTTTTATTCATAGACAGTTATTTCTTTAAATATTTGTTTTCTTTCTATGCGGTATTTCTCAATATCATTTAAAATTATTTTGATAAAATCAGATTCATCATTGATATTATTTCGGAAATATTTTCTAGATTTTGAAGCAACCAATATATCATTATAAAGAAGATTCCATGAAACAAATATGTGTGAAATTTCTAACAATTTAATTTCTAAAGTCCCATAACATTGAATGAATTGATTATCAATGTTAGCTAAAGCCTTTATTTTCTTTATCAAAATTTTAAAACTCCCTCCAATCCTTTGCCGATTGGTATATGAACATTTCCAACTTTAAAATGTGGGATTCCACCCCATTGACCAGTAATCTCAAGACCTTGCAATCCTTTAAGATTTCCCTCTAAGTTTAATCCTAATTTTTTTGCATTATCAATTATCTGTTGAGCTTCTAATTTGTTAAGAGGGTTAGATTGTCTGGTTAAGCTTTGGTTACCTTTTAACCAATTTACAAATAATTTTTTATCTTGAAAAATTTGGTTAAGTTGACCTTCAACTTTAAATCCTAAATTCACAGCATCATCGCCAAATCCTAATAAACCTTTTATATAATGACTAGCTTTTGACAAATATTTTGCAGCAAATGGTGAGCTTAGGGCAACATCAGTTGCTACACCGGTTAAACCCATCAAACCTATTTGTGCCCAAGCATTTATAAGTTGCTTGTTAGCTGGTTTATCACTATTTTCAATTATTTCTTGGTATGTATTAACATTTTTATCTCCAAGAATCAATTCTTGTATTGGTCCGACCTGCATCCATGAACCAAATTGACCATCATCCAATCCACTAAAATCAATTCTATTAATTGGATTATTTCTGGTGTAGTGATACCCAGTCCACCCTGTATATTTCTCCCATAGCGGATCCACACTCGTGAACCTTCCTATTTCGTAGTCGTATTTTCTAACGCCTCCTGCACTGAGCAAAGTCGAAGTGTGGTCGCCGAGTTTGCTTTCCCTATCTTTTTCTTTGTCTATGTAGCCAAGACGCTCGTTCCATTGTGGCTGATAGCTGTTCTTCTTCAGTGGTTCGCCGAAAGGACTATACAGCACATAATCAATAATATTTCCTACAGAGTCCACCTCTACCGCCTTCGAACCAAGATGATTATAGATAAAATAATTCTTCTGAGCCACACCATAAGCCAAACGATAAGAGCTGAGAACTCCCTCGCCGGAGTAAACATTGTATTCGGTAGGGTAAACAAATTTTTGAGTGCTATCAGCAGGAAAATATATAGGATACCAAGAATTTTGATACTTCAAAAAGATGGTCATTGTATCGGCAATCGAAAAGCCATTATAAACAGCAAACTGCTCGTTACCCGGTCCCAAAAGATAATATTCCATTGGTCTTAATTTGCGTTCATCGAGAGAATTTACCGTCATATACTTGCTTTCACGTTCGCCGAAAGGGTTATAGCGATACTGCCATTCCACATCCGTCAGCAATATCTGCGAAATATCACAAGTATCTGAAGCAAAAACTTCACCCTTTCTATACCGATTCATCAGTCCCCTATAATCATAATCAAACTGCTCAACACTCTGTTTCACATTTGCAAAAGTAGATAAATTATTGTTAGAAAACTATTCATGAAAAACTGACCTTTCAATATTCCATTTATCACTTTTTTTAAAAAATATCGCACTTCGATAATATTTTCCATAGACACAAGTGATCATAGCAGTTGAATCTAAGTTAATTTTAAAATCTGTAAAAATCAAATAATTACTCTTTCCCTGCTTTATGTTTAATGGGTTACCCAATCTAAAATTAACATATAAGTTTGGTATTTTTATGGAATATTTTCCCGCTGTTAAGTAATCTAAAAATGGATATAATTCCACATATATTCTATTTTCATTATCCTTTTCTAATTTTTTATCTAATTCAGATGTAACTACTTTTTCAATAATTTCTAGTGTATCTTTTAAAGAATATGGATTTAACTTAATCAATTGATTTGTTAAATAATTGTTTTGAGTTTTAATTGTTTCCAACTCATCATTTTGATATTTTAGAAGTAATACAACTATTATTAATAAGATTATTAGACTTACTAATAAACCATTTAGATTAATATATTTCATGTATTAAATGATTATTTTTTAAATAATTTAATAAAGATAAAAAAGAGTTTCCAGGTATTTTTTTAATAACAACACTTCTTTTATTGGATTTACCTTGAATTAAATATGCTTTTACATTTTCATCATCAATTTGGTTAGAACCATCATTATAAAGAAGTCCAAAATAAAAATGGTCACTTATTTTTGTAATTTCCTTATATTTTGATTCTATTATTATTTCACCTTTTTTATTGACAATTCCTAAGCTATCATTTTTGTAAAACATCAATTCATTTCCTTTATTAGGGAAATAACTTAATTTGTAATCTCCTACTAATTTAAATAAGCGTTTTCCATATACGTCAAAGCAAACTAAGCTATCATTATTGCGAAATGAAAAATGATAAAAATCATCATGTTCAGTTATAGGGAAAATACATCTTGAAAAGTTTGTTTTTTCGATAAAATTTCCCTCAGAATTTATTATACAGTAATTTCCATTTATTTTAATTATTGCCCCTTTTTCTATTGCTGTGACAAAAATTCCTTCCATTTCCCAAATAATTTTACCAGAATAGTGCATAATACCAAAATTATTATCTTTTATAAACCAGAATAAAGTATCCGACATAAATCTGCATTGATTAAATTTAGTCTTAAATTTAACATTACCATTCTTATCAATGACTTCAGTTTTATGATCAGCAGAATCTTCATCAATGGTGTCACTTTTAATTATAAAACCATAATTACCAAAAAATGAAAAACCATCAATAAATTTCGGTTTAATAATTTCTTTTCCATTTGTATCAATCACACCCCATTTATTATTTTTTTTAACATAAATAAACCCATGATTGATATAATTTCTACCAAAATACTCTACTTTAGATTGAAATATTGCTATATCTTTAATATCATTTTCCTTTTCAACAGTCACCGTATTATCATTAAAAATTGATTCAAATTTTGGTTTAATAATATACTCCCCTTTAAAATTTATTATTCCCCAATAATTCCCAACCTTTACAATTCCTATATTATTTTGAAAATGAAAAGCAAAATCATACTTTGGCTCAATTAAAATTGAACCGTCATCATTAATGTAACCAACCTTTTTATGACTTACGATAATTGCTATATCTTTATTTAAATTGGAATTATTATAAAGAATTTCTGCAGTTTCATTATAGGCTTGGTCTCCAAAATTAAATGTAGCTTTAGGACAGACAATATCATCAAAATCAGTTTTAATTAGTTGAGAAGTTGTAATGTTATAAAGAATAACTTTATTGTTAATATCAGCCATAATAATGATTTTATCATTCCATAATCCAATTGTTTCATAAGGAATTTTTTTTATTGAATTATCTTTTGAATGAAATAAAAAAGAAATATGATCTTTCATACCTACAATAATATTTTCATTAAAAATTGTTATAATATCATAAATTATTGGCATTAATATTTCATTTTTTTTGTTAATTAATCCACAATAATCACCTTTTTTTACAACTGCTTTTTCAAATTTAAAAAAAGTAACATCATCATAAATTGGATGAATAATTTCCTTAAAATCCTTATCTATAAATCCCCATTTATTATTTTCAAAGTAAAATGGAAAAACATCTATGTTTGCCTTATCTGTTACTAATAAACCTAAATTTGCAAGTAAAATAAATATCTTAACCCATATTATTCTCATGTCAATCTCCTAATCTATACATGTTGGCTTATCTTCTAACTTTCTTGGTTTATTTGTTCCTTCGTTTTT
>DAOMQA010000050.1:0-4247 GCA_035445085.1 Kapaibacterium sp. (SeqCode) | reverse complement strand
GCTAAACAAGTAGTACAATTAGACTTCGGTACATTCAAAACAGAAGTTCCAGACGAATACAAGGCAGTCTTGACAGTAGATTTAAGAAGTGCAGCAGACTTGGAGCCTTACAACGATCAATATCGCCGTCAAGATGAACCAGCATATACTTTTGAAGTAAGAGATGAAATCCAAGCGAAGGCGAACGCAATCTTATACCCACTATCAAGTAGTGAAATAATAGCAGGTCGTCCATTTATTCCATCTGTGGAAATAAAGAATGAAGGCGTAGGCGATATTACTAACTGTCCTACAACAATTACAGTAACAGAAGAGCCATCAGGCAAGGTAGTATTTACACAAACAATGTTAGTCCAAGATATACCTTCAGGTCGTTATAACTTAAAGACAGTATATTTCGATCCTAAGACAATCTCAAAACCGGGCACTTACAAAATAACATTTAAAGTAAATCACCCAGATGACTTAGTCTCAGAAGATAACGAAACATCTTTAATCTTCACAGTATCAGGTGGCTTTGTAGGTAACTATACTATTGGCAATAAGAACAGCTCACAGCCAAATAACTTTACTACAATAGGTAAAGCTTTAGATGAATTATATTTCAGAGGCATGAACGGTTCTGTAACATTAGAACTAACAGACGATGAATACAATGTAGATTCAAAAAATAACTTTGCTCCAGCTTTAGATTTATCTACCGCTATTATGGGCTTAGGCTATAACGCAGAAACAGGCACTTATAATACCTTAACAATAAAACCATCCTTAGATAAAGCAGTAAGCAAAGGTTCTATCAAGATTAACCTTAACTCTACTAATGGTATTGGTGTATTTATGGGTCAAGCGATTAGAAATTCTAACTTTAATTCAGTACAAGGCGATAACTTTGGCCGTGCAACGTTCATAAAATATTCAAATAATGGAGGCTATATCACTATCGATGGTGGTGCTAACAGTTCATTAAAGTTTGTTATCAATAGCCAACGTCCATCTTTTGCAGCTGCTTTCTATATGAATGGTGGTAGTAGCAATAATACTATTAAAAATGTTATCATTGAAAACGGTACACCATCAACAGCCAATGCAGTCAGCTTACCAAATGTTGTCTTCTCAGTAGTAGATGGTTTCCGCTTTACCGATGATGAATATATCACTGAAACAGGCTATAAAGGCTATTCAGCAGGTATCGTAAATAGAGCAAAATTATTAGCTTTAAACACACAAGATATCGTAGTAGCTTTAGATACGCTTCCTAATAAGAACAATAAGTTCACTAACAATGAAATCAGTGGCTTTGCTTATGGTATCGTTTCTTACGGTATTGGTCCATTGAGAGTACCAGAATTACAAGATTATCGTCCATTCTATAATGAAAATACCTTAATCGCTAACAACAAAATCTATAATGTAACGGCAGCAGGTATAGTAGTAGGGCACGAACACAATAGCAAAGTAAACAACAATACTATCTTTGATATCAACGGTAATGCAGGTGATATTTCTTCAGGTATTATCGCTGGTGGAAATTCTAGTCTTGGCGTACAAGGTTATAACAATATGAACTTAAAAATCGATGGCAACAAGATTAGTAATGTTCGTGGCAAAACTAGCGTCTATGGTATTTTAGTAGACCAAGATTTAAATAAATACCCTGTTGGCAGCAAATTTGCTTTATTCCCAGACAGAAACGACGATATATCAGTTACAAACAACGCAATCTTTGATATTAAAGCAAGTAGCAGCAATGCTATGAGAGTTGGTATCAGTGTTACTAGCGAACGTAACAAAGAAATCGCAGACGGCTTAGCAAGACTAATTAGCCCACGCTATACAGACATCTTTATCAAAGACTTAATGGTAGCTAATAATACAGTATTATTATCAGAAGATGGCGTTACTAACAATAATCAATTTGTAGGTATCGGTATCCAACAAGCCTATAAGGGTGTCTTGAAAAACAATGCAATTTCTATCACCGATGCAACAATTAGCAGCAACAACGAAGCTTCTACTGGCGTCTTCTATCAAGGAGCTTACCCATACGAAGATGGTGGTTTAATAGCAGATAGAAACGCTTTTTGGTTACAAAACGCAAATGTTTCAGCTTACCGCCATATCTATACTGATTATAAGAACAAGATAGTAGAATTGGGTAGCAGAAACGAATACCACAGCTTAGAACAATGGCAAATGGCTAGTAAGAGTGAATTAAACTCTGTTGCTAATGGCAACTTTAGCAATGACTACTACACTATGGGTACTTATCCAGCAGAGTTACAAGTAAAGAGCACCGTCAAAGGTAGTGTTTTAAGCAAACGTGGCGATCGCATGAAAGAATATGGCTTAGATGTTAATGGTGTTATACGCGGTCAAGCAGGTAGTCGTTATGATATAGGTGCCGTAGAATTTAATGGTAGCTTATATAATAGAGATGCAGAAATGTTAGTGATGACTGAACCTGGTTCTTACCGTTCTACGACAGGTATCTTTAGCGATGCAGAATACTTAATGACTGAAGCACCAATCGCTGTTAAAGCTATAGTAAGAAATAGCGGTAGCTTACAAGTTACAGACAAGAAATTTACAGTAAATATTTACCGTCAAGACTTTGTAGGTAATTGGGTACAAGAATTAGGTCCAATCGATGCTAGTGAAGATATCGAAGCTACAGAACATGCTTTAATCGACTTTAAATTAGCAGATGGCGTTGGTTCAGAATTTATACCAAAGACTTATAATGATTTACGTAGCGAATATACTACAATTCCAGAACAATTCAAGGGCATGGAACCAAACGTAACTCCATTATATAAAATAGTAATTACAGTTGGTTCAGATGAGTATAATAGCAATAATAGCATAGAAAAGACATTACGTTTCTACTTACGTAGAAGTAGCGTAAAGGTCTTAGTTAGCAACAATAACTATGTAGACTTAACAACAGCAGTTAGCTCTAATGATTTAGCTAGTGGCTTAAATGAAGCTGCAGTAGAAAAGGGTATGGATTTAATCGGTTGGAAAATCGACTTAGAAAACGGTAGATATGACTATGACGTATTTGAGAGAGCAGGCTGGGAGCCACGTAACGTTGATTACAGACATTATAGAAGTTTATATTGGAGTGATGGAGATGAAAACACTTTGAGCAGATTACAAAAATTAGATTTAACAAACTTTGTAAATGCTGGTAGCGTAAGTGAAAAGAAAAACTTAATCATCATGAGTCAAGAATTAGTAAGAAACAATACCAATATAGATGATGCAGATGAAGTCTTCTTGAAAGATGTTATTCGCGCAGAATATAGATTCCCAGGTAATCCTTTAGGTAATGGTCAAAACTATGATGGCAAGAGTGTAACAGGTGTCAACTTAGCTAGAGATAAGCAATTTGATATTATTTCTACAGGTGTTGCTGGCGATTCTTATCCAATGCCTGCTTTAATGAACATAGTCGAAGGTGGTGAAGGCTTAAGTAAGATGGCAATTCGCTATAATTCAACTCAAAACAATGAATGGCCTGATGCTGCCCGTATAGGTGGTGTTGGTACAACAACCTTACAAAGTAATGTTTTATATGTCGGTATTGATTGGAGACACTTTGGTGATGTAGAAGGTGTCTTACGTGGTACTTTTGACTTTGCTGAAGGTAATGGCGGTATAGTTGTTCCAGTAGAATTAATGAGCTTTGATGCTACAGCTATTGGTCAGCGCGTAGAATTAAACTGGAGAACGGCTTCAGAACAAAATAGTTCACGCTTTGAAGTAGAAAGAGCAGATGTTACAGCTAGTGGTACTAGCAGCTATGTAAAAATAGATGAAGTCCCTGCAGCAGGTAACAGCTCAATCATCAGCAACTACGGTCCAATCATAGATAATGGTGTCCATTATGGTAATACCTATAACTATAGATTGAAGATGATAGATTTAGATGGCAAGTTTGACTATTCAGACGTTAAGACAGTAACCTTAGGTGGTACAGAAGGTAAAGCTTGGTTAGCTAGTGTAAAACCAAACCCAGTTAATAGTAGCTCAATTTTAGAATACGGCTTAGGCGAAGGCATGACAATCGAAATTAACATTTATGACGCAAGTGGTAAATTAGTTAAGAACTTGTATAGTGGTATGCAAACAGTTGGTAGCCATAGCTTAAACTTAGGAGCTAACAACTTAAGTAGCGGTAGCTATACCATCGTAATGAACGTAGGTGAAACAATCTTAACACAAACAATTACTGTAGTGAAATA
>DAOMQA010000049.1:0-4252 GCA_035445085.1 Kapaibacterium sp. (SeqCode) | reverse complement strand
TTAAAGGATTATTCCCTGAATATTGATATGGACTCCATCCTAAATAAACTTCAAATAAAGGATCAACACTCGTAAATCTGCCTATTTCGTAGTCGCACTTGCGGACGCCGTGGTCGCCAAGTTTGCTTTCTCTGTCTTTTTCTTTGTCGATGTAACCGAGACGCTCGTTCCATTGTGGCTGGTAGTTGTTCTTCTTTAACGGTTCGCCGAAAGGGTTATAGCGATACTGCCATTCCACATCTGTAAGCAACATCTGCGAAATCTCACAAGTATCGGAAGCCAAAACTTCACCCTTTCTATACCGATTCATCAGGCCCCTATAATCATAATCAAACTGTTCTACATTCTGTTTAATATTTGCAAATATAGCTGATTAATTAATATTGATCACTTGGCTATCTACACATTTTACAATTATGCTATCCTTCTCAATTCTGATACTTTCAAAATAATCAGGTAATGCATAAGATTCTTGAATAAAAAAGTCCTTTATTTTAATTTTTATTAACTCAAGTTCTGTTATAATATAAACTGAATCATTTAAAATGAGTGTATCAAAAAAAAAGTAGTCTAATTGAGTTTTAAGCAATACTTTGCCTGTATCAAACTCAAAGATAATAAACTTTTGATCTATTCCGATACTGCAAATGTTTGAATTTATCCATTTTATTACGGGTTTTATAACATCACTTTGCCAACCTAATTTATATTTATTTTTGTTATCTGATATAAGTCCAAAGACCCTATCTGAAGAATCATCATTGAATAATATAGGCACACTTAGAGCTTTAAAGTCTAATTCTGAAATTTCAAATAATTTTATTTTCATGTTTATTTATAAATCTTGGGTATAATAGTTGAAATTGATGGTGTTGAATTCATATTCCCACCTTGATAAAAAAATCCTACTTCCAATTTTCCATTGTTGCCAATTTCGATACCTTTTAATACTGTTGTTCCATACTTACTTGTTTTTGAAGATATTATCGAGCCATCTTTTAAAGCATTTTTAAAAATATTTGTTAACTGAACTTCATTTTTAATTCCTAATGTTGTTAAATCCTTTAAATTTTGTGCAGATCTTGAAATATTATGTTCTGGACCACTGACAACTCTTCCAAAAAAATAATCAAATTTACTTGGATTTATACTAAATCCTAAATTCACAGCATCGTCGCCAAATCCTAATAAACCTTTTACATAATTACCTGCTATAGATAAATATTTTGCAGCAAATGGTGAACTTAGGGCAACATCAGTTGCTAAACCAGTTAAACCCATCAAACCTATTTCTGCCCAAGCATTTATAAGCTGCTTATTAGCTAGTTTTTCACTATTTTCAATTATTTCTTGGTATGTATTAACATTTTTATCTCCAAGTATCAATTCTTGCATTGGTCCGACCTGCATCCATGAACCAAATTGACCATCATTCATTCCATTATAATCAATTCGATTAATAGGGTTATTTCTTGTATACTGATACCCCGTCCATCCTGTATATTTCTCCCATAGCGGGTCTATGCTTGTAAACCTGCCTATTTCGTAGTCGTATTTTCTGACACCATGATCTCCGAGTTTGCTTTCTCTGTCTTTTTCTTTGTCTATGTAGCAAAGGAACTTATTACAAAGTGGATATTTCGCAAATTGTTTATTCTTCATAATTTATTAATTCAGAATGATTTAAATATTGATATAAATCTAGTCTTCTTGCTCTTTCTTTTATTGGACCAAAAATTATTTTCCCCTTTTTATTGATATAATAATATTTCCCATTGTTTTCCATAGTAGTTATATCCCTATAAAAATAATCAATTCTATCAAAACTTGGCTTTAAGATTTCTTTTCCTGTTGAATCAACCATACCTTTTTTGGCATTCAAGCCAACAATAATTATTCCGTTTTCACAATCTTCAACATAGTCATAATTATCTGCTTTAATGACTTCCTTTAAATTTTTATTTATATAACCCATTTTTTTATCAATCCTAGAAAAATAACTAAAGCACTTGAATTTATAAAAATCTTTAAATCTTCCAAAAATCTTGTCATATTTAGCTTTAATTAAAAATCTTCCACTAATATCAATTATCCCATACTTATTATTTATTTTAACTATGGTTTCTGGATATGTAAATTCTTTAGCAAATTCATATGGACCTAGTACTTTTTCTCTCTTGATATTAATAAACCAATATGCATTTTTATCTTGATAAAGTGACAATCCGTAATAAAATGAATTTAAGTGTTTATATTCACATGGAATAATCAACTCACCCTTTTTATTAATAATTCCATATTTGTTATTATAATTTACAAGTGCATATAAGTCAGTAAAATTATCAACGTAATCATATTCTGGTTTTACAACTTCAATTCCATTTGTATCAATAAACCCCCATTTATCTTTAAGATTAACCCTAGCTAATCCCTCATGAAAGGGTATATTTTCAAAATAACTTTTTTCTAAAAAATAATATTTTTGTTTTATTTGAAAACTAATATTATTTATTTTATCATCAGTCAATTTCAATTCTTGAAAAATTACATCATATTTTGGTGTGATAATTTCATTTCCAAATTCATTTATAATTCCCCATTTATTGTTTAATTTAAATATCCCTCTATTACCTTGAAAGAAGTAAGCAAAATCATATTTTGGTTCAACTATTATTTCACCAGTTTGTTTAATGTAACCTACTTTGTTATTTTTAATTATAATACCAATATTATCATTTATGCTTTCATTGTTAAATCTGGAATACTTATGCGAATATTCCTCTTCCCCATAATAAAATGATTTCCTTGGTAAAATGATATCGTCACATTCTGTTCTTATAATCTTCATACTATCTATAACTAATAAGAATACTTTTTTGTTAATATCAGCCATGATCAATGTTTTATTGTTCCAAATACCTGCCGTTTCGTAATCATAGAAATATACTGTGTCTTTTTGCATATCATGTATATAACTCTGATGATTTATCATTCCAACTAACCATCTTTCAGAATATATACATACATAATCATAACTAGGTACAATAATTATTTCATTTTTTTTGTTGATAATTCCAAATTTATCATTTTTCCTAATTATAGCCATTCCAAACTCAAAAAAGTAAGCATCATCATAAATTGGTTTAATAATAGTATCACCATTATCATTAATATAACCCCAATGATTATTTGCAAATTTCATAGGGTAAATTTCATTATCGATTTCGATAGATTCCTTACATGAAATAAATACAAAAGCAGTACAAACTATAAGATACTTTGTAAGTGCCATGATGAAATTAAATTTTACCATACTTTGTCTCATAATGTTATTAATCAATAATGTTACTTTTTTCTTCCAATTTTCGTGGCTTATTTAATCCATCCTTTTTTCTATATATAGTTCTCGAATATAATTTTTTATTTCCATAACCTCTTGAAATAAATAAATCATTTACTGAAGTTTTCTTTGGTACTGTTTCCCAACTTGTACTCCCATCGACCCATTGGTATATCATATCAACAATGTTGCTCTTATTATCTTTTTTTATACCAATTATCCTACCAAAATGTACAGGATCTTTATTTTTATCGAAATAAACAATTATATCATCTTTTTGTGCATTATTTTGATTTTCAACTTCATTATATTCATCATTTATAACATCCATTCCATCAAATGTAGTGATATCCCAATGAAATTCACCAGTTAATGCATATCCAGCACAATTAGATGCTGATCCATTTACTGCTGGAATCAATAGTTTATTTTTTTCTGTTATTAGATAGCGGCTTGAAGAATTTGGATTTTTTTTATCTTGGCTCTTAGATTTTAATGATCCATCATGATTTTCTACTAATAAACCATTTCCATCACTTGCATTCACCGTATTATTCAAACTATACTGATACCCCGTCCACCCAGTATATTTCTCCCATAACGGGTCTATGCTTGTGAACCTTCCAATTTCGTAGTCATATTTACGGACACCATGATCTCCAAGTTTACTTTCTCTGTCTTTTTCTTTGTCTATGTAGCCGAGACGCTCGTTCCATTGTGGTTGGTAGTTGTTCTTCTCTAACGGTTCGCCGAAAGGACTATATTGCACATAATCAATAATATTTCCTGCCGAGTCCACCTCTACCGCCTTCGAGTCAAGATGATTATAGATATAGTAGTTCTTTTGAGTATGAGCGTAAGCCAAACGATAAGAGCTGAAAACTCCCTCGCCAGAGTAAACATTGTATTCGG
>DAOMQA010000048.1:0-4293 GCA_035445085.1 Kapaibacterium sp. (SeqCode) | reverse complement strand
AAAAACGAAGGAACAAATAAACCAAGAAAGTTAGAAGATAAGCCAACATGTATAGTGAAATGGACCATTTTTCTTCTCAGCTAATAAGCCATCCCTATCCACCAAATTCACCGGATTATTCCCACTATACTGATACCCCGTCCATCCTGTATATTTCTCCCAAAGAGGATCCACACTCGTGAACCTTCCTATCTCGTAGTCGTATTTTCGAACGCCACCTGCACTGAGCAAAGTCGAAGTGTGGGCAGTCAGAGAGCTTTCGATATCCTTTTCCTTACCGATATAGCCCTGACGTGTCACTCCCGAAGGGATCGAGTAAAGTTTCGCCAAAAGATAGTATGTTGTATATCTTATCATTGTATTTTCAACATCAATCAATCCAAGGTTTATAATGATTAGTTACAACATTCTTTTTTAAAAAGGGCCAAACAAAATATAATCTATCTTGGCTAGTAACTTTTACATTATAATCAATTAAATGTTCATATTCTATTCTACATAGTTTATTCTTTTGATATATTTTTTTTTCAGTTACTTCAGCAGATAAGAAATTTAAGAAATATACTTTATCTTCGGCTGCTTCATCATTTTTAATTTCAATATCCTCTTGCCAACTATTCCCAAATAAAATATTATACATTTCAACGGATTTTTGATTTGAATATATTTGCCCGAAATAGATTGAAATAGGGCAATGAATATTTTTGATTGAAATTAATTTAATACTAATACGAAAACCATTTTTATTCTTCGTAATTAAATATGTTGATAAACTTAGATTTAAATCAACATCATTAATAAGTGTTAATAATTTTAATAATTCAAATTGTTTAGAACTTAACAATGTTTCTAATTCAATCAATAACTGTTTGATATCATTAATTATTTTTTCCATAAATCCCAATGCCCTCCTACTTGTTTTCTAAGCCACTGGTTAAATGGTTTTAGCCATTCAGGAACATTATTCAAATGCCTTATATGAGCACCCCAAGCTATTCTAATATATTCTTCGCCTTGATGGTATCCTGAGCCAATTCTTAACCAATTGCCTTTATTTAAATTAAATAATTTTGATACAAATGATTTACCAATTCCACCACTTAAGGAAGCATAAGATGCCATCTCAAAAGTATTATCATCAACTTTTCCCGTTGTATTACCTATATTAAATTTAAATTGTTCTCCTTCGCTTGTTTCAACAAGCTGAATATTTCCAATCGTCCAAAGTGCTGCAATTCCTCTTCCATTCATATCTGACCATTTTTTTTCAGTTGGCAATAGATTACTTCTATTTGCAAGAATATTCCAGTTAGTTTTTCCAGATTTATCAGTTGCTAACTTTAATACTTCCTCATTAACATAATATCGTTCATTCTTAGTTTCCTCGTCATTGTCGTTATAAATAACATCACCGGTAGCATTTTCGAATATCTTCATCCCATCCCTATCCAAATAATTCACCGGATTATTCCCACTATACTGATACCCCGTCCATCCTATATATTTCTCCCAAAGAGGATCCACACTCGTAAATCTTCCTATTTCGTAGTCGTACTTTCTTACTCCACCTGCACTGAGCAAAGTCGAAGTGTGGTCGCCGAAAGGACTATACTGCACATAATCAATAATATTTCCTACAGAGTCCACCTCTACCGCCTTCGAGCCAAGATGATTATAGATATATTTCATCTTTATCTACTGCTTATTATCAATTAATTGTTTCAATTTGACAATAATTTCTTCATATTTTTCAACTTTTATAATGCTAAATTTTTTTATTATTTTAGATTTACTAATCGAAAACAGTTTACCTACTTTGATAATGGAACTTTCAGGAAAAAGACCATATTCTAAATCTGAATTATCTAAAATTATTGAATAATCATCAAGGTATTCTTTACTTGTAATTGCTACGACAAGGATATCTGAATTGGAGTTGTTATATTTATTATTGCTAATAATCAAAACTGGTCTATTTTTGAAAGCACTTAAATCGGAATAAGGGAAAGGTACTAGCACTATTTCACGCTGATTAAATATCATTCCAAACATCTCCTGATTTTTGCCACTCTTCAAAGTTATCAATGGTAGCTTCTGTTAAATCATCAAAATAATTTCCCATGTACAATCCCACTTTATTCGAATACATCAAATTAATCATATCATTAATTTTTATAAGCAAATCTTGATTTCTAAGCAATGATAATTCCTTTTTCATATTATCATATTCACTGATTGGTATTTCAATAGTTTTCATAACTACCTTTTTAATTTCTTTTCAATATTGACAGCCAATATTTCTATTTATTTTATTCCCACAATACTGATACGGACTCCAGCCATGGAATTTCTCAAATAAAGGATAAACAGATGTAAAACTGCCAGTTGCATCATTATACTTCCTTCCGCCGTAAGGTTCATATGATTTATAGTTCAGCATATTTCAAATAAAACATTCATATTTAATTAAACAAATACATAATAATTATTCAAAAAGGAAGAAAAAAGTACCCCATATTATAATTGTGATTAAATTAATTAGTAAAAGGATTTTTATTTTATTGTTTAATTTAGGTTCCAAATTAAAAATTATTAAGCTTAATATCATAAGTTCAAATCCAATAAAAGCAGTTGCAAAATATATGATATAAAAAATATAACCATATTCAGATAACTGTTTTATAAATATATTTAATAAACCAATAATATGAGAAAAATAGGTAAATAATAAAATTAGATTTATTATTATAGATAATTTCAGCATTTTTTCTTTCATTATTTTATCGTCGCCTTTATTTCATTTTCAACTTGGTTTTGAGTATCCTCATCAATATCTGAGTGATTGGAATCCACTTCAATATTTTTTAAAAATGTATTTTTACTTTTTGCGTTGTTTTTAGCACCATAAGAAAATATCCATGATAGATTGGGTTGAAAAAAATTAAGATTCATTCCAACATTTTCAGATATTTCACGGTTAATTGCTTTTGAGAAAAGACTAAAAGCTGCATCTACAGTAATTAACAAATCTACCTTTATATCTTTTTCATTTAGTTCTTTAGCTAAATTTTGTGCTGCTACACCTCCAGCACTATAACCATATATAATTAATTTCTCACCTATACCTAAATTATCATTTATAAATTTCATTGCTTCATTTGTTTTAAAATCAGTGGGGTATCCCTGAGTCGGAAATGATTTTGCATTAAAATCAGAGATGTTATTTTCTTTAGCATATTTCAACATATTATTTACAATCATACCTGCTGTTGAATTATCCTGTCCTCCTGAAAAGTTAGCACCAGAAAATGCGACCACAACATCTCGTCCATCCCTATCCACCAAATTCACCGGATTATTCCCACTATACTGATACCCCGTCCATCCTGTATATTTCTCCCAGAGAGGATACACACTAGTGAACCTTCCTATTTCGTAGTCGTACTTTCTTACTCCACCTGCACTGAGTAACGTCGAAGTGTGGTCGCCGAGTTTGCTTTCTCTATTCTTACTTAATAAAGTTCTTTATAGTAACAATCATCATGTTAAAATGTTTTTTTAGATTATTTTTCCTAATTCATCTTCATAATTCAATATACTTAAATAGTCAAAATTTAAGAAAGATTTTATAACAAATTCTAATCGATATAAATATATATTATCAAATTTTGTTTTATAATTTTTTATCTCGTATAAATCATCTTTCTGATGATGACAAAGGAATACTTTCAGAGTAAATGAATAAATTTCAAATAAATGGATTACATTTGACTTGTAATCATCTAAATTTGAATTATTAGTATTTTTTATAAGGAAAATAATTTGATTAATTAATTCATCAAACAATGTTTCGGAAAAGAAACCTCTTTCGTGTAATTCTCCTATAAAACTATTATCACAAGCTAAAAAGTTTGATTTAATTATATCCATTTAATTTACCTTGATTTCTCTATTTTCTTTTAAAACTTTTTCTGTCTTTAATTTATTATAACTACCATCTAAGTTTAAAACAGCTTTTACCTTTCCATCACTATTATAAATTTCTAAATGATCCTTATGAAAATTATCTAAATAGAAATAATCTCCTTTTTTGAGATATTTATTTGATGATTTTTTTATCATTGTATAAATTCTTGTACCTTGAAATTTGAAATTTGTTTCATTTGTTAATTTTACAATTTCCATTCCTAATGGAGTATCTTTAAAAAACTCAGTCATATTATTAACTTTACTTATTGCATCTACAGCATCATCTGCCTTTGCACCAGCTCTTACAATTAGCCCACCACCTAC
>DAOMQA010000047.1:0-4365 GCA_035445085.1 Kapaibacterium sp. (SeqCode) | reverse complement strand
TTTTAATTAAATTTTATAAATATTTTGTAAGGAATTTTAAAATGAAAAAGATAATTTCGTTATCAGCTATAATATCATTAATATTTTCTTTAGGAGTAATTAGTCATAATGCTAATGCGCAAGAATATATTTGTCCTGAACCTTATAGTAATATCGTTCATCTTGATGCAGATTATACTTATGGTACTAATATGATATGCCGTATTCATATTGTATATTGTTGTTGGTGGGATAATACAAATAAAACTCTATGGAAAACAATATTAAGTTATGAATCTATAGGATATGCAGGAACAACTGGTAGCAATTGTTTATCAGCAATTCCTGATTGGAACGATTTTTTGCGATGGTTAAATTCAACAGTAGCAGCACATGCTAATTTAAATTGCCAACCTGATGCACCACCTTGCGATGAACAAACCGAACCAAATTACACGAAAGTTACACAATCGGCTTGTGTATATGCACAAAATATTCTATTGTACAGTGGGGATGATGTTTATTCATTGAAATTTAAAACTTGTACCAACGGTACAGCAAATTGTACCTCTGAATATATCAATTGTTATGATTATAATTACTCACCACCAATATTAAGAACTATTTTTGTCAGACGCTATTTAACTGGAACAGTTAATTGTAATCCTAATCGGCCAGAAATGCCACCAATAGGTAAAACTTGGAGCGAACCATGGACTACAGAATGCTATATGAATTCAAGTTGTAATTAATTGAAATAAAACCTGCACGTATTCTTGTGCGAGTATTTTTTAAATTTAAAATTGAGGCTAATATGTTTAAAATTACCATTTTTCTATTAATGATTTTTTGTGCTTATATAAGTTGTGCGTTACCTGATGCTTTTAACAATATGAATTTCTACCGAATTAATTCTGATTTTAATGGTTCTGTTTATAATGGTAGTGTTTTGTTGGTCTATGGTAATGGTGGTGTGATATTAAAATCATCTGATATAGGGAGTACTTGGGAGCAGATAAATTTAAATGATAACCTTAATATCATTAATATGATTTATACCGATAATCAGTTTGTTGGGCTAAGCGACAAAAACATATTTATTTTTTCTAAAAATAACGGAATTTCATGGGAGACTTCATCTGTAAGCCCAGCTTTTCCTATTTATCAAATGATATTTTATAATGATAATTACTATTGTATGGGTGCTGAAAAGATTTTAGTTTATGATAAGCAATATCAAAAAATCGAAGAATATCAGATCAAAGTAGATACCAACTATTATAATTTCACACTATTTAAGAATCATATTTTGTATACTGCAAAAAAAGGATTAATTAAATCAATCGACCTAAATAATAAGCAGGAGTCCTTTATTGATTTGAAAAATTATGGAATGTGTACTAATTGCAGTTTACCAACTGAACTGATGGCTGATGAGCAATTTGCTTATTTCCGTCACAATTTAATGTTGTATGGATATGATGGTAATTCGATAAATCATATTCATAGTCCTAAAGCTAAAGGAATTTACTGCTTAAAAAATAATGAAATCTATCAAATATACAATGTCAATTTTGCTGATTATAAATTGGATTCATTATATTTTGTAAAAGTTAATAAACAAACTAAGAGTAGTATACCAATTAAATCAGAAATAAATGACAGATATATATCCGGTTTAGTATTTACGGACGTTAAATTTATTAACAATAAAACAATTGTTGCAGTAGGAAAAGATAAATTGATATATATGTCTTATAATTCGGGTGCAGATTGGGAACTTAAATCTCATTTTAATAATCTAAATGATATAACTCGTTTTGATGCTCTAAGTTCGACACAAATTCAACCATATTTAAAATTTAACAGATCAAATGACGGTGGAGTAACTTGGCTATCACAAAAGAACTATGACAAATATTTTTCAAATGTATTATTTGGGCATTTATATAGTTATGGTATTGGATACTTTTTAAATAAAAACAATGGTTGTTATTTTTTAAGTAGTCCCACTGAAAACTTCAATATTGCTTATACAAATGATAATTGCGAGAATGTTAGTCTTCAACAAAATGAATCGATGGCTTACAATAAATCTACAGATTTAAGATGTATTTCTTATAAGGATACAGCTTTAATTATGCTACCTGGTGTTTTCAAGTCAAATTGCTATTCAATTTTATTTCGCTTAAGCAATGAATTTAAAGAAACTAACAGAACAGTTTTAGATTCTACTTGGCTACTTTTTATGGATAAATTAGAGGATAATTCAATAATAGCAATTTCAACGAATTATAAATATCCTTACAAGAAGGGTTCTCAGACATACTTTGATAGTATATCTTCAAGTGTCATTATATCAAAGGATAGTGGCTATACTTGGGAAAAAGAATTCGATTTTAATATGCCTGAATTTGAGAAGAAAATCCGCTCCTATACAATTTCGAGAATCAATAATGATTTATTCTTCCATTACGTTGAACCGGGTGAGAATAGCGTTATGAAAACGAGTATATATAGGTATAAAATTTTAGAAAAAAACCTAGAAAAAATTTTTTCTGATGATTATTATGACCCACCAAAACCCGGTATAGTAAAATTAGGTAAAAATTATTATTTTATTACAATAAGGGCATTACCCAAAGGCACTGAATTTAATATTTATGAAAATAAAGATTTTAATAGTAATCCGAAAAACTGGATAAAGATATCTCCTTTTGACAGATATTCCATACAAAACCTAGAATCCTTTAATGACAGTTTGCACAAGATAATAGCTTATGATTCCCTTTTCAAAAAGGTGGTGGTTTGGTTTAATAAACCTGATATACAAACTGACGTTGATAATCAGATAAATAATGAATATCATTCAATTTATATATCAAATCCAATACCTAATCCTGCTAAACAGCATGTGAAATTTAAAATATATTGGGATAGTACCTTAGAGCCTTCATTGTTTAAATTTGAAACTTTAAATATGATTGGTACAATTGTGTCAGAAGGTGATAAATTTGATTTTCATATAATAAACAATCATTCTGGTGAATTAGTTTGGTATCCTAAACAACTAACATCAGGTATTTATTTTTTAAATGTTAAATCGGGGTCATTCAATAAATATATGAAAGTCGTTATAAAGTAATATTCTATATACCTAAAGTAATATATTATATGAAGGTAAGAATAAAGTATATTTAAGTGAATATAATTTTATTGCTGGCTTATACATAGTGAAAATAAATCATGGGGCAGAGTACTTTAAAAGTAATAAACTAATAATAAATAATGGGCTTATCGAATTATTATGAATATAATCAATTTATATAAGCCTATTTTGGAGTAGAAAAAATGAAAGGATTAACTGTAATTTTAGCAATATTTGTATTTATGATTGCTTGTAATAACGACAAGGTGGTTGAACCAAATAAAAATTCAGTAGGCGGGGTTATAATACCTTTAAGTGTTGGTAATAAATGGATATATCAAAGTAATTATTTCGATTTGGGTGTATTAGACTCTAATGATAGTGATTACATTGACAGAGTATTCTCTAATATTACCCTTGTCAAAACACTTTATGATACCGTTGAAGTAACTGCTTATGAAAATGGTTGGTATACAATTAAAAACTTTCTTGGTTTTGATAGTAACTACCGTTTTAAAAATGGTAATAATGGTTTTTATTTTATTAATGTTGATTCAGTAGATGCACGCCCAACATTACTATTCAAATATCCTATTTTGAAAGATGAGGAGTATGCTATTAATCCAAATTGTGTAGTAAACGTAGCAACTAAACGTTATAATGATGTAATTAACGGTAAGAATCTTAGTAGTCTAATGTATCAAATAACTTGGCACAAAAAAAATCAATATTTAATTAGTGTACTTGACTATTCAGCTAATAGTACATTTAATAGTTGCCTTTATATAACACCGAATTATGGCTTGGTAGTAGGAGGTAGGTATATAGGACACTTTTTAGATTTAGATACTCATCATGTTTATCTACTTCGTCAGAGCTTACTTGAGTTTACACTTAAATAAATAATTTGGTACTTACATAAAAAATACTTAATTTCAAGAAGCTAACATTGAAATGGACCCCATAAGCTGTACAAGAATTTAAAATTTATTATATTTGTAAAATTTTAAATAACTGGAGAGACGCAATGTCAAAGAGTACAGAAAAATACAGTCAGGAGTTTAAGGAACGTGCAGTTCTTCTTCTTGACAAAGGCAAAAAAGCCAGTCAGTTATCATTGGAGTTAGGAGTACCTTCATCCTACCTCAGTCATTGGAAGCGTGACTATCTAAAGAAGCAGCATAGAATCAACGGGAGTTCTCCTCAAACACTTGAGGATGCTGGAAAAAGGATAAAAG
>DAOMQA010000046.1:0-4605 GCA_035445085.1 Kapaibacterium sp. (SeqCode) | reverse complement strand
ATCCGACCCAAATAATCTGTGAAAAAGCATAATAATGAGACTACGATAAGACCATCTCTATAAAAATACTGTGCGCTTGTTATGTTTGCAATATAAAGCACTAGGTAACATACAAAAGTTGATATACCAAGAGATAATTCAAAATTATTACCGAATTTAATAGACAAGATAAGGTTATTGTATGCTTTGATGTTATAAAATATGATAAAAGCAAAATATAACAATGCCGTTGGAATGCCCACTCTATATATAATAAAAAGGAAACCGTTATGTATAACATCTGTATGGTATGTAAACAATTGTATTGGAGAATAAAAAGTAAATACCTTGCCAAGCCCACTGCCACTTAAAGGATGTTGCCCAATTTTTTTGAACAAGGTCTCCCATTCCACTAAACGAGCCACAACAGACATATCACGAGTGCCATCCGCAGACGAAGTAAATCTTTCAAGTATAACCTGTAGGTAAAGAAATAGATTTTCCTTCATTAATAGAAATGCTAATGCAAAAAAGATAATAAAAAGGAATATTAGGTATTTGACAATTGAAATCTTTTTTTCAGCCGGGAAAAATACAAACATTAAACCAATAAATACAGCTAATATAACCCAAAAAGTACGTGAAAATGTAGCAATTAGAGAAATAAGCATAAACCCGGTAAATATCAATATCTGAATCTCATTTTTCTTTTTAACCTGATGAAATGTAAACACAAAACCAAAGATAGTAGCTGTTGTATAAATAGTTTGATTCACATTTACGCCTGTACTCAATTCAAATGCGTATTGAATTATAATTTCATTAAGCTTAGTATAATATAAATAGCCTTGATATATACCTACCCCAATTAATACTACAGCAAAAAAAGCCAGGAATTTCTTTAGCTCCTCTTCTGTTTTAATAATACTCTTAATAGGAAAATAGAGCAACACTAAAGATATCACAAGATATTCTCTAATCCAAGTAAACAAGTTAGCTTGGTTTATATAAGCAATTATAAAATTAAAAATTAAGAAGAAAAAGAATGCTAAAATAAACCAATCACCAAGATTATAGGCCGCTTTTTCTTTTTGTAGCATTACTTTATTTACAAACCAAATTACAATGCTACCATTAAAATACATAGCGGACACAACATCTATAACTGTTACCCCCTCACTACGCGAGTGAAAAAATAAGCCCATTATAATCACGAATGTGTAAAGCCATATTTTAGGATAATTAATAATGAGAATGGTAACGAAAATACCTATTATTAGTCCAAGTATATAAATACCAATATCGAATTTGAAATTTATATATAACAAAAATAGCGAGATTAGAGAGCTTAATAATATATTAATATAATTAAGCCCCTGGGAACTTTTAAAAATAGAGAGTATAATATTCTTAGTTGAAATATCAGTCATTATTAAGAACTTTTAGTTGGTCTTTGACTTCTCTATAAATATAAATAAGTATGATAATTAAAACGGACAATACAAATGTGCCTATAAAAGTGCCTGCTATAATTAATGAACGCTTAGGGCGGTCTTTTTTGGTGGGCGGCACAGCTTTATCAATAAAGATTAAATTTTTAATGCCTTTAAATTCATCCATTCTTGTTTGTTCCATTGCTGGGAGTAAAAATGCCTTTACTTTTGAATATGTCTCGAACTCTGTATAGAGTCTCATATATTCTATACCTTCTTTGGCGGTCTCATTCACAGCAAAATTACCTGCAAAGCCAGGTTTATCTTTTGATTCTCTAACTTTTTCTGAGGTAGCTTGTTTTAATTGAGCTATTGATTTGGTTAAATAATCATTTTCGCCATAAGTATTACGATAATAGTCATAAATAATATCGTATTTAATTTCTTCAGATTTAAGGTCAGATAATGATTTTGCTATTGATGCCACTTGCTCTTCTGGGGCGAACATAAGTGTTCTGCGTGAGAATTTTTCTAATGTATCGGCAATAACTTTAATAGTAGAGTCCGTTGATTTAATCCTCGCTTCCATATTTTCTTTATTTAGCCTTATTTCTTCTCGATAAATACGAATAGCAACATTGTTTGCTACTTGAATTAATCTATTAGTCATACTAGCAGCGCGTTTTGGGTCTTTATCCCAAACACTAATAAAGTAATTACCATCTTTTTCGTAATTTATTTCTAAATTATCAAACAATTGATCCCTAGCGTCATCGATTAAATTATTTTTAATTTTATAAACTTTTATTAGATCAAATTCATTAATAATTGAGTCTAATACAGAGCGACTTGTAAGAATAACAATAAAATTATAATTTGTAGATAGAGCTTTGCCCGCTAACTTACTTAAGCCAAAGTCTTTCAGCGGTGATGCAATCATACCAATTGTACTTTGTAAGGCATCTTGTGTTTGTGGTGGTACCACATTAGCAGTCGCCTTATATTCATTTTCGAGGAAGTAAAAGGCAGCTACGCCTGCAATAATAGTAGCAGTAATAGTTAGCGAAAGGATAAATACTTTATATTTTAATAGTAAAGCAAGTATATGGATTGATGAAAAATCTTCACTTTTATTCATTAATCTATCTTATTATTTAAAAAAACAAAATGTAAAAATAGTCAAATAAATTTACTTAATTTCAAATAAATAAATGGATATTATCAAGAAACTGTAACAAATTGTGATATTGATAGTCTGCTGCATGGTAGTTAGTATCTCCAATTAAGATTGAATTAACAGTAACTTTTTTAGCAGCTTCTATATCGCTAATACTATCACCAATAAAATATGAGGCATGGGGGTCAATAGTGTACTGTTCAATAGCTTCGAGTAGCATTCCAGGATTTGGCTTGCGCCTAAAAGAGTTTGAGCTGTGCAGGTCTGGGCAAAAATATATTTCGTCAAATGTTTTGCCACATTCTTTTATTATTTGTTCGTTCATTTGCTTGTGAATTAGCTCTAAATCAGCTTCACTCATCAAGCCTTTCCCGATACCTTGTTGATTAGTAATAACAAAAGTATAGTAGCCTGCATTAAGCACTTTTATAAAAATTTTAAAAAATTCAGGGGTGAACCGGAATTCACTAAAATCACGAACATAGGCATTCGGTAACAGAACATTAACGATACCATCTCTATCAAAGAAAAAAGCTTTATTTTGAGATTTCATCAATTACTTTATCTATTTGCTGATAAACAATATCCCAAGTATGAGTGTCTACTATTAGCTGCCGTGCATTTTTAGTGATTTTGTTGTACAACTCTTCGTCTTCTAATAATTGTATTGCTTTATTTGCAAATTCTTCATTAGTTTTAGCAAGTAAAAAATGAACACCATCTTTGCCTTCTATTCCCTGCGTGCCAGTAATAGTTGTAATAGATGCCATTCCAGCGCTCATAGCTTCCAAAAGCTTATTTTGAATACCAGTCGCAGCTAAGTGAGGGTGTATAAACAACTTACATTGTTTGTAATATAATGCAATATCTGGGACTGAACTATGTATTATTACCTTATCGTTTGCCAAATCCAGCACTGATTTTACAGCATTGGAGCCAACTAAATGCAATTTTACATCTGGAAATTTCTTCCAAATAAGTGGCATTATCTCCTTTGCAGCCTTGACTGCCATTAATGTATTAGACCAAACAGATAATTTGCCCGTAAAAAGTATATCTCGCCTTTCGGAATTGTCTTTTGGGGGTGAAAATTGCTCTACATTCACGCCATTAGTTACTAAGCGGTATTTTGGCTTAGGGTTTAATTGCTTCATAGCAGCAATATCTTCATTAGCAACTAGAGTAACAATATCAAAATTATCGACGATTTGAGGCTCGTATTTCTTTAATTTCATTACCTCCCACCATCTTATACCTTTTTGAAATATATTCTTACTACTTTGATAAGATCTTGTTTGGTAAAGAGTACGACAATCTTCAGAAATTAAGATTTTCTTAAATGTTTTATCTTTTAAATATTCGGCAGAACGCAAGAAAAACGAAATGCCTATATCAAATTTATTCTCCTCGCATAATTTATCTACAAGCTCTTGAAAATTTTTTTTGAGGTAAAATGATATTTCTAAAGGATATTTTTTGGGCATCATCAGTACTGATTTAATACCATCGCTTATAGGCTTTACGGGCAAAGTATGTACTTTTATCCCCATATCTAAGAACGGCTGAATATCTTCGCTATTCGGTGCATACTTAAAAGATATAGCAGCAAGTGTAACATCATAGCTCTTAGCAAGATGTTTCATTAAATAGAATGACTTAATTTTATCCCCTCCGATTAAGGGGTATGGAAATCTCGAAATCAAAAATAAAATCTTTTTTCTCTTCAATTTAACATCTTACTTTAATAAAGATTACAAAATTAAGAAAAAATTATCAATAAGAGCGAATATATTTCAAAGCAACAATCAAAATGCTCTGGTGCTATTATATAGACATTATTGCATCTATTAGAATATAATCATAAATATACGCTTCTTAGTATTTATTTTCACTATTTAGTTAGTCTTGTAAAATTCAAATTGCAAGGCTTTAATTATATCAAAAAAACTTCATTTTTCAACAGATAAAATATTTTTTTATTTTTTTATATTATATTTATTTACTTTTATTTATATT
>DAOMQA010000045.1:0-4679 GCA_035445085.1 Kapaibacterium sp. (SeqCode) | reverse complement strand
AAAAGCAAACTTAAACTGGAATTTCCGAGGAGGGCAAGAGGTCCGACAATTTAATATTAAAAAGCCGAAAATTTATAGATGATTTTACCACGGCTTTTTTAGTTTTTTTTGGGTAAATTATTTGGTTAATCTCAATATTAAACTTAAAGCAATAATATTTACTTTTTTATCCAAAAAGTAAAATCGCTAAATTATGTTGAGAACAAAATAGTTCTTGGTTTTAAGGGTGGCTATTTTGATAATATAAAAAAAGAGTCGAGACACTGGAGTAATCTCGATAAATCAAAAATATCCACCATCTCGACAAATTCGTAGGTAGAAGTTTTCACTTCAACCACACAATGCAAAAATAAATACGAGTTTGAAGAGATAAAATTATAAATAAAGTATATTTATAATTTGAGATTTGTAAACATTTATTATTGGAATTTAATATGAATAAAATTCATAAGTCAAAGTACTTAAGTAAGACAAAAGCCATTAATTATTTTAGAATAAACAATGTAAACATGTTTATTTCCATTTTTATTCTAAGTATTTCTTTTTTTAATTCTCAATCTTATTCTCAAATAGATTGTTATACACCTCCACCTGGTATTGTGTGCGATGAAGATTGGATATCTGTAACAGTAAATAGGGTATTTCCTCTTGTTTCTAGTTGTCATATTACAGTATCCTATGCATACCGAGAATGTACGAACAATGATTGTTCACCAGCGCAGAGAATCATACAATTTAATTTAGGAGGAATTGATATCCCTGATGATTGTGAAGGATTAATGGCTCAATTATTCCCTGGATATCCAAATAATTGGGGTGGAATAATGAATCAAGCAACTTGGAATGGTATGATTGACAAGATATTCTTTACTCTTGGTCAAGAATATATCTTATCTCATAATTACCAAATTCCACAGTGCCAAGGAGCACCACCAACTTGTGGTGATGCCCCAACTGGATGCGGCAACTCTGTTGAAATATATTATACCCAACCATTCTGTAGAGCATACTGTATTCAAAAAAGTCCAGTCCTTCCAGCTGGATACAGAAACATTAGTATATTTACAATTAATTGTGATTCTGAATCAAGTCAAGCATGCTGCGAACATCGAAAATATTTTTGTTATTGTGGTGGCGTGCTGAAAGTAACAAATGTTAATACATATACACAAGGGTCATGCAATGCTCAATTTGAGCCAACTACAGCTTGTCCATTGATTGAAGGTTATGAAAGATTTTTTATTGGTTGTTCTGAAAATTGTAGTGAATAATAAGGAGAAGGAAATGAAAATCAGATTTTTATTTTTGCTTTTATTGCTAAGTGTTTTTACAATACCTTTATTTTCCAAGGAAAAGTTAATATTTATTAATGAAAGAACAGAAAAGGGTTTAAGAATAGAAAATTATTTATACTTTAATTCAGAGCAACATCAAGAATTAATGAATAAAGATAACTCAAATAAAGTATTACCCAAAGAGCAAATATATATAAGTTCAAAAGGAGTAAAATTATTTTCAATGGATTTTGGAAAAACATGGCAAGAGCAGATTGAAACAGTTAATCAACTTGATAATCATAAGTTTGTCATTTATCCTAATCCAGCAAGTTCGAGCTTAAACTTTGAAATTAATTATTTAGGAAATGAATATCTAACTACTCTTCGAATTTATGATGTAAAAGGATCCAAAGTTTATGATACATCTATAAATCTAAAGAATATTAGTAGTATTGATATAAGCAATTTTACAAAGGGTTTGTATTTTATTAAAGTACAATCTTTAGACAAAATATATATTTTTATAAAGGAATAAAAAATATGGGGCTGATTAAAAATTGATTTTATTTATATAAATCAGCCCTTTTTTAAAACATTAATGGAGTTTTTATGGGTAGAAAAATTATAATCTTAATATGGTCTTTGTTACTATATTCTGAATTGTTTTCGCAAAACGAACCATCGTTTATTTGGGAGAAAGAAATTGAACTAAATTTCAATTTTTCACCATTTTATTATACTGCAGCAAAAATTGATGATAATATTTATATGTGGTTGGAAGGAAGAGATAAAACTGATCATCTTAAATCAGCAGCTTTAATTAAATCAGACCTAAATGGTAATTTATTTTATAAAAATTTCTTTAGAAGACTAAATGAATATATTTTCAGCCCGACCTATTTTTTAAAACATAAGGATAGTATAAAATTAAGAGGCATTTTTCTATGGGCGATAGATAGTAGAGGTCTATCACAATACCACCAAATTAATATTAAGGAAAATGGTCAAGTTAGTAATTTTTCGGTAGATTCTATCAATGCAAAATTGTTTGGTAATCCAGCTTATGCTAATTCTATTAACGATAGTATCTATATTGGAGCTTGGTATCGTTATAAACAAGAAGATGCCCAGAAAATTCTTGTTTTCAATAATGATGGTACTTATATAAGGTCATTAGCTATTGATACTACTGGGTTTATAGATTCTTTGCAATATGTCCAGCAACACTATAAATTATTTCCAACAAATGATGGAAATTTTATTAGTTTTATGTATAGCCCATTCGACTACAAATGTGGTGAATATGGTTGCATTGACTTTGCATATTTTTGTAAGTTTAATTTTGATGGGAAATTAATATGGAAAACAAATTTAGGTAATGAAGGATTTAAAAGGATTCATATATATTGCACTCATCAGACAAAAGATTCAAGTTTTTTTGTGATGGGTCGAGTATTCAATTCTGGGATAGATAACGCATTTTATTTCGCAAAAATTAATTCAAAAGGAGAAAAATTATGGTCAAAAATTATTAATTATACTTTTCCCCGTATCATGTTCAATACAGATATAGGATTTACCCCTTTGAGAAATGGTTCATTTTATTCAATTTATGGTCATATTCAAACACCAATAAAGGGTAATCCTGATGCAAGTACCTTTTGGTTGATGAATGTAGATAGTAGCGGCAATGTTGTAGAAGAATATAAGTGGACCACAAAAACATTACTCAATAGGATAAAGAGTGTTATTGAATTAGACAATGGGAATCTATTTTTGGTAGGTCATGATGGTAGTAACTTCTTATATTTGGCAGAGATAAAACCAAAACTTTTAACAACTATAAATGAACAGGTATTAAATGATTTTAAAGAAGATAATATTATAATAAATAATTTTTCAAATCAAGAAATGATAAAAATTCATTTACTTGATGATAATGGGATAAGCATTTATGAATGCCAATTAATGGATATTTATGGAAATATATTAAATAAGTTTACAATGAAACAAGACATTGAATTAGACACAAAAACCTTAAACAGTGGTGTATATTTTATTCATTTTAAAGATAAGAGTGAACAGATAAGCTCTAAAAGTTCATTTATTAAAAAATTAATTTTACTAAAATAAGGAGTAAATTCATGAGAATGTTATTAAACATCATTTTAATTACTGCATTTTGTCAGCTAAGTGCAATCTCTCAATCAGACTTAAATACGGTCTGGAATATCTTTCTAAAAACTGATAGTATCACATTACCTACAGTAATGAATGTGATAAGTGATAATGAAACTTATAGTTTTATTATAGAAGGTCAAAATAAAACGCAGATAAGCAAAAATCCAGGTATAATAAAAGTTGATAAAAAAGGGAATCTTGTCAACAAAAGTATATCTAGTTTTTATGGCAGTTTCAGACCTTATGCTTTTTTTGTAGAAAATAATAAGTATAACTATTTCGGAAAATATGACAGCAAAATAAATTTTTTCACATCAAATTTCAACGGTGATTCATTAGAATTAAAGCCATTTGATACTGAGAAAAACCTTTATGCTACCTCTGATCCAATTTTTGTGGGAGATAGTTTAATACAGTTTATCAGTAATTTTGATAATTTAAATTCATATTTGTATTATTTTAATAATAAATTTGAAAAGGTTAAAGAATTAGCACTAGAAAAAACAAACATTGAAAAATATTTGTTACCTTACCCGATGATTAAGATAGATACACTTAATGAAGAAATAATAATGCTTTATGCAGGTCCAACCTTTGCATTGGATGGCACCAGAGAATATTTGGCTTGGGTTATATATGATTATACTGGGAAAATTAAGTATGAGACTGAATATGAATTAGAAGATAAACAGAAATTTATAATAAAAAATTATAGCCAATTGGATAATGGAAATTTTATAGTTTATTGTAGTTATAAGAATAAAAATAATAATAATAAAATTGAGTTCTTTTTATTAGAATTTGATAAAGAGGGAAAATTTATCTCTAATACATTGGTAAATCAAGATTTATCTACAGTTTACAATTTTTATGCAAGGGGATTGAGTAAAGATAGGATAGCAATATTTGGATCTAAAAAATACCAAAATTCATCTAATCTAATTTTAAACTTTATAAAAATCATAAACAAAGATAGCGAATTAACAAATGATTTTGAATGGTTGGACACACGAGCAGCTATAAGTAGTCTTTATGAAACAACAACAGGTAACCTCATATTTACGGAAATAATAGGTAACGAATTAGATTCAATAAAGATAAGCGAAATTAGTTTAGAACCAGTATCTGTTTCAGAGGAAATAAATAATTCATATATGAAATTAAGTCCCAATCCTGCTACTGATTTCATAACTATTAATTACGATTATGCAGGCAATGGAG
>DAOMQA010000044.1:0-4686 GCA_035445085.1 Kapaibacterium sp. (SeqCode) | reverse complement strand
TTTTTTACTCCTTCTTTTAGAGCAAAAATACGAATTATTTTTATATAAAACAAATCCTTTCTTCTATATTAGAACGCAACTTAGTATGATATATGTCGAAGGATATTTTTTTAATTAATTCCGAGCTTACGATTAATTTGTCGGGTATTGAAGAGTTATAACTAACTCCTGATTCTTCTATAAGCCTTTTTAAATCAATTACCATGCTCAAAGGCTTGCGTTTTGCCACTTTTTGTTTTTTCATTTTTTTTTCTCCTAAAAATTGTATTTATTTGTAATAATTGTAATAAATACGAAAACAAAATGTAATTACTGCGTCTAAAATATGTAAAAATTACATAACAGTAAAAAAATTATTTTAAAAGTATTGGGTTATATGGAAAATATTTCTGTAGAAACAGGGCAACGGCTAAGGAATCTTAGAGAGATACTAAATGAAGGTGGGAAGCTTAGTGCCGAACAGTTTGCTTTTTTGATTAATGAAAGCAGGGATAGGATTATTAACTACGAATTAGGGCGTTCTTCAATACCAATAAAATTATTATATGAAATATATAAGCGTGGCTTTAATCCTAATTATATAATAAGTGGCGAAGGTAGCCTATTTACAAATAATAACAATGGCAATAAAATTAAAGAACTTATTACAGAAAAATTACAGAATGCTATTTTAACAGCATCAGAAAGAGCCAAATTAAGTGCTGCTATTGAAGGTGGGGCTGAGTTTACTAAAGTTTGCGACGCGTTAGCAACTTTCAAAGTAGCAGCTGGTAAAATTAAAAAATAAGATGAATTCAAATATTGATTATAATTCGCTATTATCTAAATGCAAAAAAATGCTATTAGCAGAATATCAAGGTAAGAAATATGCTGCCGATTCGTTGAAGGAATTAAAAGCAATCGCCGAAGCAAATCATTCTAATTTTTATGCAGACGCACTAGAGCAATTTCATATTATTAATCAGGCATTGGTAGATGATGTTGTAATAAAAAATCAAATTGAATACTCAGAGCTTAGTAAATTAATAGCAAGCATCTTAGGATATGATAATCCTTACGAAAAGCTAAGTAAACAAGATATTATCAAATATTTCTTTAATTTACCAGAAAATATCGCAATATGTCAAGTTGAGGGGGACTCAATGATAGGGGCCGATATAAAAGAAGGAGATTATTTATTATATTTGAAAACTGATAAAGTTGAAAGTGGCGAATTAATGATTGTAATGGTTGACGGTCAGAAGTATATTAAACGGTATCAAGTAATCAACGAGGATAGAATACTGCTTTCTGAAAACAAAAATTATCCACCTTTCAAGATTGGTATTACTAATAATGTAAAAATTTTAGGTAAAGTATTGCAAATTTTAAAAAATGTAACGAAATTATAAATATATGCCCAAGAATAAACAGAAAGAGAAAACCCAAAAGAAGTCTTTTGTTCCAATTATTAAATTTTTATCTATATTTATAGGTATCATTAGTGCCTATTATATTATCTTAGCTATAAGTGATGATAGTATTTTCCAATCATACCTAAATTTTACTGCTAATATTGGCTCAATAATTATCAATATTGTTGGCGAGAAGACAAGTGCTGAAAGTGGAATTATTTCATCTGATTCTGTTAGTATGGTATTAGCATTTGGTTGCGAGGGAACTGAACCAATAATAATATTAATTGCTGGCTTATTAGCTATACCAATTCCTAATAAGAAACTATGGCTGCCGGGTCTAATCTCTATTATTTCATTATATTTCTTAAATATTATTAGAATTGCAGTATTATATTTTATTCAAAAAGGCAACCCAAGTATTTTTGATTCCTACCATACTGTATATTTTCCTATCTTATTTATCTTAATTTCATTAATAATGATGGCAGGGAGTATAAAATGGGCAAGCAAAAAATAAATATTTATACTAAGCTAATAAATAATTCTCTACTATCTTTTGCATTATCATTTATTGTAATTATTATCTTTTTTATACTAATCAACAATCTATTTCTATCAGAGTTATATACAAATATGATGGTAAAGCAAGGGCAGGAATATTTTCATTCTAATATAAATACTCAATATCAATTAAAACGTGAAGTAAGATTGCAAAGAGATATTAAGAAACCTGACGAAATCATTATTTCTACTATCTTTTATGATAAGAAAAACCAAGACGGAACATTACCTAATAAAAATATAAGTATAAATATTATTTATGAAGGGCTATTACCAATACTATTAGTAATAGCTTTAACCTTATCGGTGCCAACTAATTGGAAACGAAAGCTAATATCGTCGCTCATAGCTTTGGTGCTTATAAATTTATACGTATACTTCAAATTATACTGCTTTGCGTATGATAATTATTCTGCACCTGATTTTGCCCTCAAATCGCTGCCTTTTTTAGTAGACAAAATTGTGTATGCATATAATTATTTTATTTCTTTAAGTGGATATAGTTCAAATTTAGTTATTGCTGTCATTGTTTTTACAATTTCATCAGTTAGAATAAAAGATTTAGAGCAAATTAGCGAACATTTTCAAAACATCTCTAACTAAATACATATTAATTCGTCTAAATGACTGATTACATAATTTATAGGTCAGTTTTTATGAAAATACTTGGATTAATTGCAATAATATTAACTTTTACTGCAAGCGTATATGCCCAACCAAAGATTGAAATTGTCGGAGGTTTTACAAAAAATTGGGGTAAAGTAACTCCTAAAGAAAGCCCCCTTAAGACTAATATTAAAATTAAAAATATTGGTAACGAAACTTTAAAAATTAGTAAAATGAAACCTGCTTGCGGTTGCACTACTGCACCTTTAAAGCAAGATGAATTAAAACCAAATGAATCAACAGATGTTGAAGTTACTTTCAATGTAGCTGGCAACACTGGACCCGTACAAAAAACTATTGCTATCGAATCTAATGACCCTAATAGCTCGCACATTAATTATTTGTTGCAAGCTGAAGTAGTGAGACCGCTAACTATACTACCATCTTCATATATGACTTTTAGTACTATGCAAGTGGGTATGGAAGGAACAGCTCAAGTAAAAGTTAAAAACACATCGAACCAAAATATTACGATAATGGATCCTACTACAGAACCAGATTATATGAAGGTGAATTGGGCGGGCAAGAAAGTATTAAAACCAGGCGAAGAGTTCGAGGTAGTAGTAAAAGTTACTCCAAGACAAAGTGGGACCATAAATACTAAATTAGCCTTTAAAACAAATTCTCCAGATTTTCCTATTGTAGAAATATATGGATATGGCAGAGTAGCCGAATCACCTATATTTAATAATAAATAATCATTGTATAAAAGAGCAAACTAAGCTATAAATAATTTTATAGCTTAGTTTTATATGCTTTCCCATCTATCTTATAAAAAACACCATCTTCAATTAGTATACCTTTAGTTTTACTGGAGTTCTTTGAAGTTCCATGCTTTATATCAATGTCTAGTAATTGTCTGTTGTAATCAAAGTGAATATCCTCTACAATACTATGACCAAAAATGATAGTTTTTGCTTTGAAATGGTTAAGGATTACACTCAGTTGCTCTTTAGAAATTTTGTTATAGTCTTTATAATCGCTGGCTAAACCCCTATACCATAATGGTCCACGCTTACTAAAGATAAAATCTTCTATCTTAAGATTTTCATCGTCTTTGATTGTATGATACCTATCTAAATTCTTACGTGCTATTTCATTGATATTTTCGAGAGTTAGACCGTAATTCGTAATTTCATAGCTTAATCCAGCATGCACAAAAATATAATCACCTATTTGTTCTATTACATTTTTACTTCGTAGCCAAGCACCTATTGCGCTATTAGTAGAGTAAATATGCCGTACTGCGTCGCTAATCATTACTTTTCCACTTATCAATTGTGCCGCTTTTTTATACTTCCCGTGACTGTATTTTGCCTTGCCTTGTAGGTTCATTACCTCATGGTTTCCTAATATATAATGAACTACACCTCCAAACTTTTTAGATTCATAATCCATTTTGTAAATTAGCCAAAGAACTTCCGATACTTTGTCGCCCCTGTCTACAAAATCTCCTAATAGTACTAATTGGTTATTACCAAATATCCAATTAAAATTGCTATCAATGACATGATTATTTTTTAAAAAGCTTGAGAATCCATCAAAATTACCTTCAATATCGGATATTGCAATTATTTTATTTGAAGCAAGATAGTTACTTAGCGGCTTTTGATATGAATCTTGAAGGTTAAATGAAAATGTGTCATTATCTATATTGTTTGCAAAAACTTTAATATAATGTTTATCTCTTAAAGGTTCTCTTGATATAGTATTCATAGAAGTAATTCTATAAATACTATCATTTATGATGTATGGACCATCTATGCCCGATAAGCTATATTCACGTTGCTTTGAGAATATAAATTTACCTGTCTTCTCATTATAGCCCACAATTACAATATCATTATTTTCAATAGATGCATTTTCAAAACGAACTAAATAATAAAATATAGCTATTATAATTATAATAATGGCAAAGATTAAATACATAATTTTTAGCTTCATATTTGCTCTTATCATGATAAATTAAGCATTAATTAAGGTTGCTATATCAAATTTCTTCATCTGATACCAAGTTGCGTTCTAATATAGAAGAAAGAATTTGTTTTATATAAAAATAATT
>DAOMQA010000043.1:0-4928 GCA_035445085.1 Kapaibacterium sp. (SeqCode) | reverse complement strand
GGGCAGAAATAGGTTTGATGGGTTTAACTGGTGTAGCAACTGATGTTGCCCTAAGTTCACCATTTGCTACAAAATATTTATCTACAGCAAGTAATTATATAAAAGGTTTATTAGGATTTGGCGACGATGCTGTGAAAGGTGGTGAAAAAATTATTATACATTTTGGTAAGGCTGAAAACCAGATTAATCATGCATTTCGTCATACAGATGAATTAGGTTTAGATAGGTCCTTAGTTCAATCAATTGTAGAAAGGCATTTTAAACCATTATCAACAAAAGTAGTAACTGGTGAGCCATTTAATCGGATAATTGAAATTGGCGGGAAGAGAATTCAGTATACTGCTTTTAAACTACCTGACGGAACTTTTAATATTGGGAGGATACATGGGGTTAAATAGAAAACCAAACAAACAAGAGATACAACTTATTGAACTTCTTATTAAAAAGGCTGACAATTGGTTGCCAAATAATTGGAAAGATGAATTGATGGTTTGCCCATTGGATGATGGTGCGATGGGTAGTTTAAGATTGATCCCCAATATATTAATAAAAGAAGATAGAATTTTTGGGGAGCAGGTAAGTGATTTCCAATTTACTGATTTGGATGGAGTTGAGGTAATAGCTTCATTAAATTTAGATACAGAGGGACATCTGTATGAACTCGATATATGGAAAACTGATTTTGGAAGGCTTCTAAAACTTCCTGACATTAATTAGACACATCATAACAAATGAAAAGCAATAAAATGAAGCTATTAAAATTTCTTATCTATAATCATCTTGGCTCGAAGGCAGTAGAGGTGGACTCTGTAGGAAATATTATTGATTATGTGCAATATAGTCCTTTCGGCGACCACACTTCGACTTCGCTCAGTGCAGGTGGAGTAAGAAAATACGACTACGAAATAGGAAGGTTTACGAGTGTGGATCCACTCTGGGAGAAATATACAGGATGGACGGGGTATCAGTATAGTGGGAATAATCCGATAACAAGATACGATAATAACGGTAAATGGGTTAAAGAAATATCAAAGGAGAATCATAGGAATAGTAAGACAATAGAAAGAAATTCAAATGGTTATTTAGCTGAAAAAATCAATTATAAATTTTATAATAAATGGACAAAAACAGCTCCTGCAATTGCGGAATTTGTAGAAAAGAACAACTTGTTTGTAATGCAGAAAGATTTAGGTAGAGCTCTTGGGCAAGCCGAACTTGGTGGAAATCTTACTGAATATGATTTGACTAAGAAAAATGCACATGAAAAACTCGAAGGAACGGCTTTACACGAAATTGTACATAATATGGGTGGTAATGAATTTCAGTCATTTTCAGCTCAATACGCTGCAGGATTGATGAGTAAAACTGATTTGAAAATGTATTTAGGGATGCCCAATTATATATTCAATGGTGTAACGATTTCATTTTCAGATAAATATTTTAAAGAGGGTTATGGGAGAATTGATAAAGATGATATTGAAGAAGCTATAAACGATATGAAAGAATACGGTTTAGAGATAATTAATGAAGGATTAAAAAAATGAAAAAAATATTAATTATCATCAGTATTATTCTAAATATCTTTTTTATAATTTATATCTTATGTAATGTTATTGATTTAAAAATTCAAAAAAAAGAAAATAAAGAAAACATTGAACAATTATTACCTGAAGAAATTCCATTTTATAGAGAAGAATTTCAAAGAATTAAAATTGACGATTCATTTTTTAATATTGAATTCATAAATGATAATAATAACTATTATAATGAAGATCAACAACAATTCTTTTCTGTGAAACAACAATATTTATTTTATATGCCAGAATATACTTATATTAAGAGATTTCAAACAATTGAAATATCAGGACAGACATTAACTTTTGTCGAATTTCCTTACTTATGGTCAGACAAAAAGGAATTATATCAATGTCTGATTGTTTATCGAGTTAATTTAAATAAAGCTTTTATTATATTATGGCGTACAACTCCGAAAGTAGATAGTAAATTAAAAGGTAATCCACAAATATCAAAAAATACAGGCAGGAAAAGTTTAACATACATGATTGATGATAACACAGAAGAATTATATACAAATTTACCTTATGAAGTAATAAAAGAATTATATCCCGATTATTCTGATGTTTACTCAAAAGTTGAAATAACAAGCATCACTATGAAAGAGGGTAGAAGAAAAGATTATCCAAATTTATTTTACTTCTTTGATGAAAATGAATTTTATGATCAATTTATTTTGAACTTTAAATAAAGATAAAAGAATATTATTCTTTATTTTGATAAAGAATAAACAATGTAAGATAAAAAATACTTAGAAGTGACCTAACGTTATGTAACGGACAGAGGTAGGAACAGCATAAAATCTATGATTATCATGGATCCGAGTGGTTTGTCGTATTGGCGGCGGGTCAGATACATAATTACAAACAATACGCAACTTTTGGCATAACAGTAGCTGGAAATGCTACTCAGAATGCTTATGCAATGATGAGTCAAGGAGGAAGTAACAGTAGCTCAAAATCTGACATTAGAAAATTAGAAGATAAAGAAGTTGAGCAGAAATTTGGTAAAGATTTTCATAAACCAGGTAAAATGAAAGATATTTACAAAGATGATTTTAGAAAACAATTAAGAAAAAATGGTGATAAAAATTTTGATTTCTATTTAGATAGAAATACAAATGAGATTCTTTTGAAAGGTAATAGCTCAGGCAAAGAAATAAGAACTGGTGATTTTTTTAATAAATAAATTGGATGTTAATATGGTTGTTCAATCAATAAGACTATTTATTGTAGGTGATTTATTCTCATTAAAGGATTTTGTAGATAATTCAATTTTTCCTGAAGATATTATTATTAAGGACAAATCAAATGTTTCATTTGATTTTGAACGAGATATATTGAGAATATGGCATCCCAAAGTTTACACAAAATATCATGATGATGAATATGAGAAATGGTATTTAAAGTTCCTTGAATTATATCATTCAAAATTAGTTCAATATGGTGCGGATGATTTCCAATTAGAATATTATTGTTTTTTTTTAAAACAGTGCAATATTGAGATATTTTCTTCATATCTAATAAAAGAATTTTCTAAATTTAATGTAAGTATTCCTTTTACTTGTGTTCAATATTCACAAAAAAGAATGAAGGAACTTGCAAACGAATACAATTTTGGATATGAAGAGTAACAAATATAATTTTGTTAAAGCTTTTTCTTCTCAAACTAGTGATACTTTGGTAATGGTAAAACTCGTCTACATAGACAAAGAAAAAGACAGAGAAAGCAAACTCGGCGACCACACTTCGACTTTGCTCAGTGCAGGTGGCGTAAGAAAGTACGACTACGAAATAGGAAGGTTTACGAGTGTGGATCCGCTATGGGAGAAATATACTGGTTGGACGGGGTATCAGTATAGTTTGAATAATCCAATAAATGCAAGTGATGGAAATGGTTTTTATTTTGATTACTCTGCTACTGATGAGGGCTTTCGTGAAAAAGCAAAAGAATATGTTGATCTGTCAATCGATTATTTATCTCGTGGTGGGTCTAATAACTTAGCTGATAAATTAATATTATTGAGGGATGATCCAAACATAAGAGTAAATATGAGAATAATAAGCGGTAAAACATATGGTGTGGGATGGAACAGATTTGATGATAATGAATATAATCCAACAATAATTTGGAGTCCAAATTCTGCTTTTACTACAGAAGATGGATTAAATCAATCTCCTGCAATAGCATTATTACATGAAGCGTTTCATGCTTTTAATTATTTTTATTTTAATTTAGAACTTAAAAAAAATATGAAAGAACAATCTGATTGTTATCCAAATATTGAAGAACAAAATGTAACTAATGATGTTAATGCGGTTGCAGAAAAATTAGGTGAAGGTGTTAGGGTTAATGACTACACCACTGGTAAATATTTTTATGTAAATTCACCAATTCAAAGGAAATAGTTATGAGAGCAACAATAATATTTTTGTTTATTTTCTTAAGCTTAATAAGTGATAACAATTTGCCAGTAGTGAAGATATTTTACACTTCATTTACTTCATTGGATTCATATTACAAAGATAGAAATTTTTTTATAGATGCAGAATATGGAAGGGCAAATCAAGTTATTTTAGAAGATCCTAATCTTTATTATTCAGTAATTAAAGAATTAAAAGCCCTTGAAAAGACAGAGAGTTTGAAAGATAGTGTGGGTAATTATTATTTAAGGGCTGTTTGTTTGCTATCGAAAGACAATCAATATGACACATTGGAATTATTTACTTCAGGCTTTTGGGATTGTATTAAATACAAAGATGAATATTATAAAAATGATATTGGTAATGAAATATTTCGTAAGATCGGAGAGAATGTTCCCTATAATATATATATGCAATATATTAAAAACAAAAGATATTATGATAGTTTAGAAAATGAAGAAAATAAAGAAAATAAAAAGTAATCTTTACCCTACCGAATACAATGTTTACTCTGGCGAGGGAGTTTTCAGCTCTTATCGTTTGGCTTATGCTCATACTCAAAAGAACTACTATATCTATAATCATCTTGGCTCGAAGGCGGTAGAGGTGGACTCTGTAGGAAATATTATTGATTATGTGCAGTATAATCCTTTCGGCGACCACACTTCGACTTCGCTCAGTGCAGGTGGAGTAAGAAAATACGACTACGAAATAGGAAGGTTTACGAGTGTGGATCCTCTCTGGGAGAAATATACAGGATGGACGGGGTATCAGTATAGTGGGAATAATCCGGTGAATTTGGTGGATAGGGATGGCTTATTAGCTGAGAAGAAAAATGGTGAATTGCTTTTGCAAAACTATAATGATCCGAGAACTCCTTCATCTGTTATGTATGTCATTACAGAAGGTAAAAATCCAAGAAAAATTGAA
>DAOMQA010000042.1:0-4989 GCA_035445085.1 Kapaibacterium sp. (SeqCode) | reverse complement strand
TTAATATACGATATATTAGGAGTAAAAGTAGCCCAAGAGCCATTAATTAATGGTAGCAACAAAATTAATATTTCACATCTCACTCCCGGCGTTTATTTCATCAAAATAGGTGATAGGGTAGAGAAATTCATAAAGATTTAGATACGGGGCTATTGCCCCTGTTTTTCATTAAATATTATATATACAACAGTATAAAAATTATTTTTCAAAAATCTAAAAAATAATTTGGTACTTATATAATAATTATATAATATTGTAGTATTGGGGTTTGTAATAAATGAAAACTTTATTTTTTTTATTTGTTGTATAATTATTAATTATATTTAAGGAGTTATTATGAGGTACTTTATTAAAAGGCACATTCCAACAAAGGAGCAAATGCTGTGTGTCCAACACACCAACACACCAACACACCAACACACTTAAGTTTTTGTATAAATATAGCTTTTTAGTAATTGTCGGGTATTTATTTATGACTATAACACAAACTGGAGTATCGATACCTATTGTAAAGAACGAATTGGGAGACACATTGCAATATACTTTACCAATAATTGATACAAGCGCATATACTAAAAATGAGATTATTATTAAGTTTAGACAAAATGCATTAAATTTGGAAAAATTATGTTTTGATTACCAAATACCATTAATGGTAGACGGAGGTATAGAAATGGTCAATATTTATAAAAGTCAAATGATGATGCAACAATTTCCAATTGATACTTTGATTACTAATCCGTTATTAAAAAGTACACTTCATCAATTAGGTGGACTTTATTTTGAAAGAATTACCGTTGCTAGTCCGTGCTCTGATACACTCACAATTACAAGATATGGCGATACAATAAAATGTGATAATTATCTTTGGATGACTTTGAAATTGAATAATGATACTTCAGTAATAAACTCTTGTTTAATGCTTACTATTTTATTTCAAGAGCAGTTAGATATTGCCGAACCAAATTATTATGGGTATTTAAATGTTAAACCAAACGATCAATATTATGAAAATGATCAAAATAAAAAACAAATAAGCTTATGGCCATCGTATACTAATTGTGAAAGAGCATGGGACTTTCAAACAGGTTCACAAAAAATAAAAGTTGGAATTATTGATAATGGTATTAATTATACTCACTGCGATTTGGGTTATACATTTGGGAATAAAGTTGTAGATGGATGGAATTATGTCACTCAAAGTAGTAACTTTAGTAATAATTCTGTCCATGGAACTCAAGTATCAGGCATTATTGGAGCTTATACAAATGGCGTATACAATGGGTGCAATAATACTGGAATCGCTGGTATTGCAGGCGGTTGGCTGGGCAATAATAATGGATGCAGTTTAGTAGGGCTTAAAGTAGATATTAATGATCAAGAAGAAGATAAAATTATACTCAATAGAACTTTAGGTGCTATTTTAGATGCAGCTTCAGACTATGTTACACCACATGAGAATATCATTAAAAGAAGTTTTGCAGTCTATGTTTTCAATTGCTCTTGGGGGTACGAATATTATTCAGAAAGTTTAAGGAATGCATTCAACTATGCCTTTGAAAATGGCGTGTCTATTGTTAGTTCGAGAGGTAACGTTGTTTCGGGAAATCCCAAGGAATGGTATCCAGCTAATTTTGAGCCAAGTTGGATATTTAGCGTTGGTGGACTTAGCATGGAACATACCCTAATTTCGGATTCGTGGTATGGAAATAATATGGATATATTAGCCCCCGCATATGCTCCTGATATTTATACTACTTCCTTAAATAGTTATTCCCATATTGGGCAAACATCAGCTGCTGCTGCCCATGTTTCTGGGGCTATCGCACTTTTGCGGTCAGAGTTTTTAGAAAATTCAAAGTATCAATATATAAAACCAGAACCAGAAGATTATGAAAATATAATTAAAGCTGCAGCTACTGATTTAAATTACAATCCTGATAACCAAGATACATATCTGCGAACTTATAATGGATATGATAATGTTTCTGGATGGGGGGAGTTAAAAATAGGTAATATTTTTGAAATGCTCAACAATGGTTTTTCTTTATACCATGAAAAGATTACAGACATTGAAGAACCTGAAGAATTTAGTGGACCAATGGAAGAAATTAGATTTGTAACAAGGATTAATGAAATTTCTATTGAAAAATTATATAAAGCTAAAAAGAGAGAAATAACCGGAAGTAAAGTATTGGAAGGCTATGATAATATGCAATTATATGTTTGGGGTAGAAGTGGACGCTCAGAAAATAATAATAAGGGTGGCTATAGTGCAGCAAACCCATTATATAAAAATACTAAATATACAGAAGTAACTTCAGGGCAAGGTGGAAATGGGATTGTCAATGGTGTATATCATAATCATTTAACTGTTACTGCAAAGACATATCAATACGCATTGTATGACTTTAAAACTGAACAGTTTGTTAGGTATGAACCAGCAGAAGAAACTGAAATTGAATTATTTGTATCTGTATTTGGAAAAAAAGTACCATTGTCAACAAAAAATAACGAAGAAAAATCGATAATAGATATTTATCCAAATCCTGTCCTAAATAATACAATAATAAAATTTAAAAGCAACGATATTATTCCACCAACAATAAACATTTGTAATAATTTAGGAGTTATTTTAAATAAATATACATTAAACAAATCAAATGATGCAAACTACGAAACTGTAATAAATACCGATCATTATTCATCGGGTATTTATTATATTAGCGTAATTACGTCAAATAAAATTTATACTCAAAAAATAATGGTGATAAAATGAAAAAGATGATTTTCTTCTTGTTTCTGACTTCAATATATAGCTGTTTCTCGCAATGGGAATTAACTAATTGGAATAATATTTCTGTAGCTGGAAAGGTGTGGGCTTCTGGAGATATTGCTATTAGTGAGGGCGACAAATTAATAACAACTGATAGAGGTAAATCTTGGACTTCATTTAAAAACTTAATAGATATTCCCAACGGCATAAATTGTATTGAAATATATAAGAATATGATTTTTATAGTTAGCTTAGATAAATTCTATGTATCCAACAATTACGGCAAGACTTGGGATGAATTTCCTTTTGGTAATTCAGATTGTACAGACTTATTAGCTGTAGATAACAAACTATTTGCAGGCACTTGGAAAGATGGTATCTTATTATCTGAAGATAATGGCAAGACTTGGATACCTAAAAATAATGGATTATCTAAAAAACAAATTAATAGTTTTGCGTTAGTAGGTTCTAATATCTTTGCAAGCATTGGCGACAATGAAATTTATCTATCAACAGACCAAGGCGACACTTGGATACCTAAAAATAATGGATTAGAAAATGCATCTTTTAATCAATTTGCAGTTATTGAAGATAAAATTTTTGTTACATCATTTGACAATAATACGATAGATGGCAGTAATAAGGTGATTTATATGTCCGCAGACTTGGGCAATACATGGACTAAAAAGAAGAATTTAGAGCAATTTAAATTATCAAAGTATTCAATTGCAGCAATTGGTAAACGTTTATTTATTGGGTATAGTGAAGATTTATTGTATTCAGATGATTTAGGTGAAACATGGATTAAAAAGTCGGTTACCGATAACTATTATAGAAGTACCGAATATCTTGCGGTTGGTGATGCTGTTGTTTATGGGACATCTGGTACTGAAATCTTTGTATCTTATGATAATGGAGATACTTGGACGTCAGTTATGAATGCCCAAAATTATGGTGCTGTAAATTCACTGTTTGAAAAAGAAAATACAATTTACTCTTGTACAACTCCTTGGAGAAATTATACATCAGATCAAAATGGTTTGTATTATTCTACAGACAATGGGAATTCTTGGTTGAGTTTTGGATTTGATAGTCTTGGAGTTTCGTCACTTTTTTTTAAAGATAATTATACTTTTGCATCAACGGACGATGGCTTGTATAGAATGGATATTCAATCGTTATCTTGGAAAAATATAAAAGATAAGTTACGTTATAGGGAATTGGCCTTATTGGGTAGTCGCTTATTCTATACGGATTATGGTGGCTATTTTATTTCGGAGGATAACGGTGACACTTGGATAGAAGTTAAAGATAAATTACCTCCACATCAGTTTGTTAATAAATTTTTTGTAGATAATAATTCTATTATAGCTTGTCTTGATTCTAATGTGTTTATATCTGATAATAAAGGTGAAGTTTGGGAAAACATCAGCAATGGTTTACCTTACGATAATTTAAAAATTAACTCTATTGAAAAAATAGATGATGTTATTTTCTTGGGAACAACTTATGGCGTTTATATAAGCTCTGATATGGGAAAAAATTGGGTTGCTCACAATAATGGTTTACCTTTAGATGATAGAAATTTGATTGAAGTAAAAGATTTTGAGGTGATTGGAAAGAATATTTTTGTGGGTGTTAGATTATCAGGAGTTTTTCTATCAACAGATATGGGTACAAGCTGGAAATATACAAATATAAGTAGTTTTAAGAATCAAGAGATAAGTTCATTAGTTATTCAAGGAGACTATATATATGCTGGGACTAATAGGGGCGAATTTGGGGATAGAGGAGATGCTATTTATAAGGCAAAATTGAGCGATTTTGGTATCACTTCAGTAAATGAGGATCAAGCTACAATTAGACATTCCCTTTCCCCCAATCCTGCCACTGATTTCATAACTATTAATTACGATTATGAAGGCAATGTAGCAAGTTCGCCCGCTTTGATATACGATATATTAGGAGTAAAAGTAGCCCAAGAGCCATTAATTAATGGTAGCAACAAAATTAATATTTCACATCTCACTCCCGGCGTTTATTTCATCAAAATAGGTGATAGGGTAGAGAAATTCATAAAGATTTAGATACGGGGCTATTGCCCCTGTTTTTCATTAAATATTATATATACAACAGCTTAAAAAAAATCTAAAAAATATAAAAAATAATTTGGTACTTACATAAAAAATACTTAATTTCAAGAAGTTAACATT
>DAOMQA010000041.1:0-5356 GCA_035445085.1 Kapaibacterium sp. (SeqCode) | reverse complement strand
CATCTACAGCATCATCTGCCTTTGCACCAGCTCTTACAATTAGCCCACCACCTACAAAAAGGGGAGTAACAGCACTTGCTATATCGGCACCTAATGCACCAACTTGAGTGCTAGTTATTGGTTTACCTGTGAAAAAGGATTTCCCAATATCATACAGGTCATATGCAATAAAACCTAAATCAATCAAAACATCTGCAGCTTTCCCATTTCCATCACTTGCATTCACCGGATTATTCCCACTATACTGATACCCCGTCCATCCTGTATATTTCTCCCAGAGAGGATCCACACTCGTAAACCTTCCTATTTCGTAGTCATATTTACGAACGCCGTGGTCGCCGAGTTTGCTTTCTCTGTCTTTTTCTTTGTCTATGTAACCGATACGCTCGTTCCATTGTTGTTGATAGTTGTTCTTCTTTAAAGGTTCGCCGAAAGGACTATATTGCACATAATCAATAATATTTCCTATAGAGTCCACCTCTACCGCCTTCGAGCCAAGATGATTATAGATAAAATAATTCTTTTGAGTATGAGCATAAGCCAAACGATAAGAGCTGAAAACTCCCTCGCCAGAATAAACATTATATTCGGTAGGGTAGATGTATTTATTATTGCTATCGAGAATTATATTTTCAGTTAAAAATTCATTGCCATATTTATAATAGTAAGTAGCTGGACCATGAATCGAAAAACCATTATAAACTGCGAACTGCTCGTTGCCCGGTCCCAAAAGATAATATTCCATAGGTCTTAGCTTGCGTTGGTCGAGAGAATTCACCGTCATATACTTGCTTTCACGCTCGCCGAAAGGATTATAGCGATACTGCCATTCCACATCAGTCAGCAACATCTGCGAAATATCACAAGTATCGGAAGCAAAAACTTCACCCTTTCTATACCGATTCATCAGTCCCCTATAATCATAATTAAACTGCTCAACACTCTGTTTCACATTTGCAAATATAGCCAAATTATTGTTAGAAAACAAAGAGCGAGCAGAAAGAGCATTCAACAAAAAGTTCAGTCAAAAATATAGAATACTCAAGCAATCTAACAACTTAGCTAATGCAAACCAAGACTTCGATAACACAAACCAAGACTTCGATTGCTCAAACCAAGACTTCGATAACACAAACCAACCCTTCGATTGCTCAAACCAAGACTTCGATTGCTCAAACCGACACTTCGATAACGCAAACCAAGACTTCAATTGCTCAAACCAAGTCTTCAATTGCTCATACCAAAACTTCGATAACGCAAACCAAGACTTCGATTGATCAAACCGATCCTTCGATTGCTCATATTGTAAATTATCCAATATAATGTCAGAAGAATTTTAATAATCAATGAATATAATTTATCTTAAACTAATAATTATTGGTAAACAAAGTATAGACTTGACATATTTACCATTTTTTTTGCCAGGTTTCCACTTTGTAATATGTTTTTTCATATTATTAACAGATTCCGAGAAAAGATTATTTTCAACTTCACCATTGATATAAATATTTTCTAAATCTCCATCTTTGCTTATCGTAAGACACAGTGATATGATTCCCTCATAATTTCTATTAAAGAAAGGTTTGATAATAAAATAATTAATCAAAGAATTCAAGGAATCTTTACCCATTTTAAATTTTGGTAATTCATCAAGTTGATATGATGAATAAACCTTTTTAAAATTTGCATTTTTACTATAAGTTTCATGAACTTTTTGAGCATCTAATTTCATAAAGCTCAATAAAATAAATATAACCATTATAAAAAGCTTTTTCATCTGATTCTCAAAATTTTAAATCTATCAATGAATTCAAAAGGTGCATCATAAGCCATTGAAATTATAAAACAAATTGAACCAAAGTTTCTTCTATCATAAATATCTTCAAATTCCCATTGCTTTATTGCTTCATTTAATGATTGTTCACTATCTCTCCACATAGTTTCATACTCACTGTCAATTATACTCGTATCTTTTGTCTTATGGTAATTTAGTCTATTGAACCAAAAGCTTTTCGCGTAACTACCATTTACTGTTTCAATACATACAAAGAAAAACAATTCAATCTCAGAAGAAGGAATTTGATAAATTGTATCAGCACTTTTTCCTAATGTATAATTTATTAAACTTTGTGGAATTTCAGGTTTTGTAAATTTCTTAAATATATGTGTAGTATCCATTATAATATTCATTTCAGCTTGATTAACATTTAAACCTTGTTGAGAATTTAGTTTAAAATTAATAAGAAATATAAATATTATAAAGATTACATATCTATTTGAATTCAATTTTAGCATCTTCATACTTTTGCTCAATTAGGTTAATAAAATTATCATCAAGTTTCAAAGTTCCATTCCCAATTTCTCTCATGAGAGAGCCATAAAAAATTAAATGTTCGCTTCCCTTTATATTGCATCTTGGTGCATTAGTCGCATGCATTAATTCATCAATGAAACTTACAACTGAAGTTGATTGATCATTTATTCCATTTAAACTTTCTTCGGGGTACAGAACATCAGCTTTTTTTTCTAGTGTATTATCTAGTCTTAGTGTTCTTGCAAAAGCCAATCCACGATCAGCCCAATATGTTTCTAAAGATTTTGACCAATTAAACAATTGGCTTCTTGTATTATTATCTCCAGCTATATTCAATGAAGAATTTATATAAATTTTTGAATCTGAAAAAGCATAAAAGTGTATTATTGAATTGCTACCCAATGCTTCATTCATTATATTCATAACCGTTGGACTATCTTTAAAAGTTTCCATAACATTATTAACCATATTATAGAAGTTATCTAAATTCTGTCCTGATATATTTTTTGGAATTATATCCTTTCCATCCCTATCCAAATAATTCACCGGATTATTCAAACTATACTGATACCCCGTCCACCCTATATATTTCTCCCATAAAGGATCTATATCATAAAATCTATCATCATAATCATATTTGCTTATACATATCACTAATGAGCTTCCTTCAGAATTTTTTTTAACTCAATTCCCGTTTTGAATTTTAATTCTTTTTCTAAATTGTCTAAAAAAAGCTCAAACTCACATACTATATCTTCAATTCTTAATAAATCAAAAATTTCAGTTTCTTGCCAAATAGAATGTATTCTATATAATTCATTTCCTACATAATTCAAGGTTATAATGGGCTCTTCATTATCCATACTATCATAATTTAACCCAATAATCTTATCTTTTCTAATGCTGTACAGCCATCTATTAATAAATATCGCAAATTCAATAAGCAAGATTCCTGCTTGATTGAAAAATAATACACCATTTATCCAGATTATTAGTTCACCTTCCAAATAAGCGGTTGGATACTTTAATTGTTCTACTTCTGGAATATCAATTATTTCAAATTTAATTTTCATATCATATATCTTGTTTTTTAGTTAACAGGAAATGCATTTATTACTTTACCCTCATAATTTACAATTACTCTTATCGATGTTTGACCTTTGGTACCAATTGTTGTTCCAATATTTGATATTACTTGAAATGTATTAGGAATTTGATCATTCGGTAAGAATCGGGCATTTTGTGAACGTAATGCTTTTTGTACCCATCCTTGAGCAGTTTTAACATCTGTAGTAGCAAACTTAGCATAATTGCCAGTGGCATCACTCAAATGTTTGTTCTTAATAAAGATGGAGCTTGGGTTATCAGCTGCTTTAAATGCAGATTTTGAAGCATCTGCAAGAAGACTAGTTCCATCATCGCCAAATCCTAATAAACCTTTTATATAATTACTTGCTCTAGATAAATATTTTGCAGCAAATGGTGAGCTTAGGGCAACATCAGTTGCTACACCAGTTAAACCCATCAAACCTATTTCTGCCCAAGCATTTATAAGCTGCTTATTAGCTAGTTTTTCACTATTTTCAATTATTTCTTGGTATGTATTAACATTTTTATCTCCAAGTATCAATTCTTGCATTGGTCCGACCTGCATCCATGAACCAAATTGACCATCATCCATTCCATTATAATCAATTCTATTAATAGGGTTATTTCTTGTATACTGATACCCCGTCCACCCAGTATATTTCTCCCATAGCAGATCCACACTCGTGAATCTCCCTATCTCGTAGTCGTATTTGCGAACACCACCTGCACTGAGCAAAGTCGAAGTGTGGACACTCTGATAGCTCTCTGAGAGCTATCAATATCTTTCTATTTACCGATATAGCTATTTTGGTAAGTATTTCCAGTTTACATATTACTCACCTATAAATAAGAATAAAAACGACAATAAAATTATAAGTAAATTAATTAAAAGAAGAATCTTTAAATTTTTACTTAATTTAGGTATTATTGAAAAAATTATCAAACTAATTAGCAATAACTCCAAGCCAATAAAAGAAAGTAAAAAGTAAACAATTTTATAAAGAATCCGAAAATTATATAAATATTGATAAAATATACTTGATAAACTATATAATCTTAAAACGATATCAAAAGTATATAATAAAAATAATATAATATTAATAGATACAACTATTTTCAATATTTTTTCTTTAATCATTTACAGTCGCCTTAATTTCATTTTCTACTTGTTTTTGAGTTTCTTCATCAATGTTAGAATGACTGGAATCTTTTTTAATATTTTTTATTATTGTATTTTTTGAATTAGTTATATTTTTACCACCTACTGATCGCGATAAAAATGAAGGAGTAGTATTGAAAAAATTTAAATTCATAAGAACATTACCAGGAATTTCGCGGTTAATTGAAGATGAACCCCATGCAAAGGCAGCATCAACAGTTATTAACAAATCTACCTTTATATCTTTTTCATTTAATGCTTTAGATAAACTTTGTGCAGCTACACCTCCGGCACTATATCCATAAATAATTAATTTTTCTCCATCCTTTAAATTTTCATTTATGAATTGCATAGCATTTTCAATTTTAAAATCAGTTGGATATGCTTGAGTTGAAAATGCTTTAGCATTAAAGTCAGAGATATTATTTTCCTTAGCATAATTTGTCAAATTACTTACTATTTTACCTGCAGTCGAATTATCTTGACCTCCTGAAAAATTCGCACCTGAAAAGGCCACAAGAACATCTCGTCCATCCCTATCTACTATATTCACCGGATTATTCAAACTATACTGATACCCCGTCCATCCTGTATATTTCTCCCATAGCGGATCCACACTCGTGAACCTTCCTATTTCGTAGTCGTACTTGCGGACGCCACCTGCACTGAGCAAAGTCGAAGTGTGGTCGACGAGTTTGCTTTTAATAATATATAATTGTATTTTGACCAAATTTCTAACTTATCTTGTCAAGATTATACCTAATGCTTCATTTTTGAAATTTTCAAAATATGAT
>DAOMQA010000040.1:0-5646 GCA_035445085.1 Kapaibacterium sp. (SeqCode) | reverse complement strand
CACTTAAGGACATCAAAACAGAACAATTTAAATCCGAGTTAAAAGAATCAGAAAAGGCAATTGATTTCGTTCTTAATCTTATATCATCAAGGCTTGGCCTTGATCACGATAGAGTTCTTGGTAGTCGTTATTCTATTCCTCTAATATTAAGACTTGTTAAACAGAAGCCCAAATTAAAAAGCGATTTGAAAAGCTTAGATAAAATTTTATATTGGTATATTCATACTTTTCTTTGGGGGCGTTATGCAGGTTCTACGGAAAGTGTTTTATCTCAAGATCTAAATATTGTGGAATCTCAAAACAAATCAATTGATGATTTAATCCAGATGCTAAGACAAAACAGGGCAGATTTAAAACTATCACCTCAAGATTTTAGCGGATGGAGCACTGGAGCAAGGTTTTATCCTCTTCTTTATATGCTAACTAGAGTTTGCCATACTCGAGATTTATGCTCAAATTTAGAATTGTCAAATCATTTACTTGGAAAAATGAGTAGTCTCGAAGTACATCATATTTTTCCAAAAGCACAGCTTTATAAATTGAATTATTCAAGAGCTGAGGTTAACGCTCTATCAAATTATACTTTTCTTACTAAAGATACAAATCTTTATATATCGGATAGACTTCCATCAGATTATCTAAAAGAATTTTCTGATAAAAATCCTGGAGTACTCGAGTCTCATTGGATCCCAACTGATGAATATCTATGGAAGATTGAAAATTATCTTGACTTTATTGAAGCAAGAAAGAAATTACTCGCTAAAGCAGCTAATGATTTTTTGAATCAATTATACTCTGGCTCTGTAAAGGAAAGTGAAATTCAGGATTTTGCAAATAGAGAAGTAATAACTACTACTGATATATTAGGTGGTATTGCAGATGAAGAAGAAGAATCAATTATCAAAAACATTAATGAATGGATTTTATCAAAGGGTTTACCTGCTGGAGAATTTCAGTTTGAACTTATCTTTGGTGAAAACAAAACTGCTATAATAGATTTAGCATGGCCAGACGGTATTCAAACAGGTTTAAGTAAACCTGTAGCATTTATTCTTAATGAAGAAAAAGAGCTTGAAGAAATTTTGAATAAGGCTGGTTTTACTTTCTACACTAATCCCAAAGACTTTAAGGATTATGTTGAAAGAGAAATTCTTGTCCAAAGTTCTGAAATTTATTAAAAAAGGAATGTAATTATGAGCCCAAACAGATTTAATTTCGGCAGGTAGTTTATAAGAGATAATTTCTTCAATGGTACTGTTGGAGAGTTCCTTAGGGAAAATATCAAAGTGAATGCTTCACTTTCTTTTGTTTCAGCATATTTTACTATTTATGCTTATGAATCTCTGAAATCTGAACTTGATAGTATTGACAACCTTAGATTTTTGTTTGGCGAGCCTTCCTTTATCAATACAATGGATCCTGACAAATCAGAAAAGAAAGTATTCAACATATCCGAAAACGGTTTAAATATCGGCAATATTCTACTTCAAAAGCAAATTGCAATTGAATGCAAGAAATGGATTACAGATAAAGTTGAAATTAAATCAATTAAACAATCAAATCTACTGCATGGTAAGTTCTATCATATTGAAACAAATGGCAAAGAAAAAGCCATAATCGGCAGTTCAAATTTCACTCGCAGAGGATTAGGCTTTGCAGAAAAAAGTAATATCGAACTAAACCTGATTGTAAATGATGAAAGGGATAAAACTGAAATTAAGAACTGGTTCGATAGACTTTGGAAGGATGAAAAATTTGTTGAAGATGTCAAAGAAAAAGTTCTTCAATATTTGGAGAAACTATATATTGATAATCCACCCGAATTTATCTACTATAAAACCCTATACCACTTGTTTGAGAGATTCCTACAGGAACAAAAAACATCATTCCTATTGAATGAGAAAGTAAAAATTACTGAAACAGAAGTATGGAATACCCTTTATGGTTTTCAGAAACATGGGGCTACTGCATCAATTAACAAGTTACTGAATTATAATGGGTGCATCATCGCTGATAGCGTAGGTCTTGGAAAAACCTATGAAGCACTTGCAGTAATAAAATATTTTGAACTGATGAATAATAGAGTTCTTGTGCTCTGTCCTAAAAAATTACGCAAGAATTGGACTGTATTCAAAGCTGATAACAACACCGACCTGAATCCTTTTAAAGAAGATAGATTTTCTTTTACTGTTCTTAACCATACTGATTTAAGCAGAGAAAGAGGTCAGTAAGGTGATATTCCTGTTTTCCGCATTGGGACACCTCAGAAAAATTCGTTGATAATGTTAATCAATTCTTGTTGCTTATCAGATAATTTGAGCATGATTTTTTCTGTTAAATTTGATTCTGGCAGGGTTATTTCCATTTGATATATGTTTTGAGTCAATTCGTATGCATTTCTAACAGATATTTCTGATTTCTTTAGCTTCAAAACACGCTCTAAGTCTTTGTAAATCGAATATGCTACAAAAGATATGCAAATATGAGCTTCTATTCTTCTTCGTATTCTATGGTAAATTGGACGTATTCGCAGATCCGTTTTTGACATTCTAAATGCTCTTTCAATATTCCATAGTTCCTTGTAATTATCAATAACAGAGCTGGCTACTAATGTTGTGTTTGTAACGTAACCCTTTATTCCATCCCATTTGGCGTCTTCTTCATACTTTTGATAATCAATTTCTATTTTGATTTCACCCGACATTTTCAAATACTTATTGTATCCTTTATTGTTTATATCCTTTTTGCTAAGTTTGTTGCTCTTGATTTTCTTTTCCAATCTTTTAAGCCCTTTTTCCCGATTATGCTTATCTTTTTTAGCTCGTGCTAATGAATATGACAATATTAATCTATCGTCTTTGGAGCCTTTTAATTCAGCAACATGTCCATCCTCACGGTTAATTTGAAGAATTTAATACTTTATAACTTCCGATTCATTTTTGACTCGTCCACCCAAAATAAACTGATAGCCTAATTCTTTTAAGCAATTTATATTTTTCTGATTAAGTAAACCTGAATCAGCTACAATAATCGGTTTATCTATATCAAATTTCGCTTTAATTTGCTCTATAAAAGGAATTAAAGTATGTCCTTCATAAATTCCACCCTCAAATATATCATAGCCAATTGCATAGCCTTCTAAGCCAACTAACAAACCTAAAAATATTTGCGGATTGCTATGCTTGCCATCTTTACTAAAACCTGGCTGACGCAATTCATCTTCATCTGAAGCCTCAAAATACAAGGTAGTCATATCATAAAATACTATGCCTATTTCACTATTTAGCAACTCCTTTGTTCGCTTAAAGGAGATTTGTTCAACTTGAGATTTGTATCTATCTGACAATTTATCCATAAACCTATAGATTTTATCAACTTTTACTTCTACGCCCAAGTATCTTTGAAGGTAGTCAACTGTTTTTAATTTACTTAATGGGAAAGAAAGTCGAGAAATTACCAAATACCGGAATAGTCTGTCCTCAATAGCATTGTAAGCGATTTTATCATAGATTTTACCAAAAATTAGTTCCGGTCCTACTGTTTTGATTTGGTGATTGCTGATGTTTTGTAAAAAATCTAAAATAAATTGATCTTTTTCAAAAACAAACATAGATTGAAGTGAAGACATTTTCCGAATTTCTTCCTGAGCTTGAATTACAAGATTATCAACTTCATTTTTATCCTTGGAACTACCAATTGATTTTATCAATTTATATTTTCCATCAACCTTGGTAAAGATTTGAACAGAAATACTGCCCGATTTATTTGGCTTTTTTCGTACGTACATAGACTAAAATATTACAAAAATAAAACGGGACACCAAAATCACCAAACGATTGCTTTATATTTCAATAACTTACAATGATAAAAAAAATAAGTGCGGAAAACAGGATAAGTTAGATATAGTATGATTTTGACCATTGTAGCTACCAGTAAATTCTGTACCATCATTTCCTATTGGAGAAAAGCCAAGTTGGTCGTTGCCAGACCATTCTACTGTGCCATTACCGTCCCAATCTACTGTAGATTCGCTGGCATCGAAGCTTATATTAGCTGTCTGGATAAAGTATTTGCCAGTCCAATCGCTACTTGTGTTAGAAAGCTCTATAAGGTCGTCTGTAGTTGATATTTGGTAAGGGTAGCCCACAGTACCAAAGCCTCCAGAATATTTTTTCTTAAATAAGCCCGGTATTGGGTTTACAGCTGGATCACCAGGTGTATCATAAGTAAACGCCCTCAAATATGGGTATGAATAATATGAAGAGCCATCTTGTATGTTCCAAGTAGTAGAGAAGTTCCAGCCAGAGAAATTTGTAGCTACTTTCATTGAATCCGTATGCATACCAGTGCCGCCCGCCGAAGTACTTCGTCCGCTTGTTTGCATGTCCCAGTAGCTGTCGCTGATGCTGCCGCCATTGAAGCCCACGAGCCCGCCGACATCACCATTCCCGCTAACGCTGCCCGTAGAGTAGTTGCCGCTGACGCTACCGCCATTGAAGCCCACGAGACCGCCAGCATAGACCTGACCACTAACATATACATCAAGTAGTCCGATATTGCTGACTGTGCTGCCACTGCCAGTGCGCCCAAATAAGCCAATATAGTCGATAGATGCTCTCTTTATGTATAAGTTAGATATAGTATGATTTTGACCATTGTAGCTGCCAGTAAATGATGTATCGTTGTTTCCTATTGGAGAAAAGCCATATTGGTCGTTGCCAGACCATTCTACTGTGCCATTACCGTCCCAATCTACAGTAGATTCGCTGGCATCGAAGGCTATATCTGCTGTCTGGATAAAGTATTTGCCAGTCCAATCACTACTTGTGTTAGAAAGCTCTATCAAGTCTGCTGTAGTTGAGATTTGGTAAGGCGTTCCAGAAGTGCCGTCACCGCCAGAGTATTTTTGCTCCAAGCCCGGTATTGGATTTACAGCTGGGTCGCCAGGTGTATCATAAGTAAACGCCCTCAAGTATGGATATGAATAATGTGAAGAGCCGTCTTGTATATTCCAAGTACCTGTAAAGTCCCAGCCAGAGAAATTTGTAGCTACTTTCATTGAATCCGTATGCATACCAGTGCCGCCTGCCGAGCTACTTTGCCCGCTTGTTTGCATGTCCCAATAGCTGTCGATGATGCTGCCGCCATAATTTCTTCCCACGAGCCCGCCGACATCACCATTCCCGCTAACGCTGCCCGTAGAGTAGCTGCCGCTGACACTGCCGCCATAGTTATCTCCTACGAGGCCGCCGACAGAGTTATTCCCGCTAACGCTACCCGTAGAGTAGCTGTCGCTGACACCGCCACCATAATTACCTCCCACGAGTCCGCCGACTTCGCTACCACTAGCGCTAACGTTGCCCGTAGAGTAGCTGCCGCTGACACCGCCACCATAACTATTGAGTCCCACGAGGCCGCCGACATAATCATTACCACTAACGTATATATCAAGTAACCCGATATTGCTGACTGTGCTGCTACTGCCAGTGCGTCCAAATAAGCCAATATAACTAAAAGACGTTCTATTTATATATAAGTTAGATATAGTATGATTTTGACCATTATAGTTGCCAGTAAATCTTGTACCATTGTTTCCTATTGGAGAAAAGCCAAATTGGTCGTTAGCATCCCAGCTATTGTCGCCGT
>DAOMQA010000039.1:0-6172 GCA_035445085.1 Kapaibacterium sp. (SeqCode) | reverse complement strand
TAGAAAGGAATAAAGAAAGTTGAGTGGCATGCTGAGGGATGATGATGTGAGAGACAAAAAACTGACAAGCTATAATGAAGGCATGGGTAATAGCTACTCTACCGAATATCGCTTTTATGATAATAGAGCTGGTAGGTGGCTCTCTCTTGACCCACTTGCTTCTAAGTTTCCGTGGTCTAGTCCTTATGTAGCTATGGGAAATAATCCCGTGATATTTACGGATGTTAGAGGTGATTCTGCTTTTGTTTTTGATAATGATTTAAAGTATGTAAATAGTATTGATAATGGAAAAGATAATTGGGAAATAAATGTCTTACATAAGAATGGTAATTCAACAAGTACTCAAGTTTTCAATTTGAATGACCCAATAAATGATTCAGAGAGAATGAAAACGTTAATTGAAGTGTATGAAGGTAAGAATAAACAATTTTTATTTTATAAATCGGAAAGAGACGAAGTAAATTATATGAGGGGTTCAGGATTACAGGAACCTTTATCAAAAACTTCCAGTATAGAGGGTTATTTAGTACAATCATTTATTTCTAGTTTATTTTTAGCAAATAATTCACATTGGGATGGTAAATCAGGTGTTTTGGATTTTTGGGGGAAGGATTTAATAGTAGAATTAGTCAATAAAGGATTAAATCCTTTATCTGAAAAGAATAATAAGGGATTGTTAATAGGTTTTTTCATTACAGGAACAAAAGCATACAATGATATGGATTATGGAAATCGTTTATGGGGTAAAGCAGCTGGATACCTGAGATTGCCACTTTGGTTTGTGAAATTTGGTGCTAATCAAGACAACAAGAATCATCATAATGGTGAAAATGACGATCCTGCTGACCAAAGAGCTATTGAAGATGGTTGGAATTCTGTTAAATAATAAAAGAAGAAGATTATGAAAATAATAATATTGGTTCTTATTTTATCTATTATTACATCTTGTAAAGATAAGGATAGTAATATGATGGTAAATCGTAATAAGGTTAACTTAAAAAATATAGTTCAAAATATTGAAAAAAATCAAATCTTTTTTAATAAAACAATAGAATGTGTGGGTATTATAGAGAGACTAAATGCATTTGAAATTATTTTTGATTCCCTATTCAATAATACATCCTATTGTTTTTATTATGATGTTGATTCTTCATCATTCGATGATATTTATAAATCTGATTCTATTTATTATAAAAATAACAAGGAACTTATTATTAGGTATGCTGATTCGATTTTTACAATTTGTAAAGAGCTTAATTTACAATGGTTCGATATACATCCGTATAAACCACATAAAGATAGTTCTGTGTTTGAATTTTCTACTTGTTACTTTGACTCGACTTATAAAGATTTGAAAGCGGCAGATTCAAGCTATTATGATAGATATTATGAGCTTAATGAAAAATTAGATGAAAATGAGGTCTTTAAATCCACTGATTATTATTACACATTAATCTATATTCCAGTTGATACTGTTAAATCAGATTACTTCAAATTTATTAAAAACTACCATAAGATTAATAAAATAAATAAAAATTGGTATTATTACCGAGAAAATCGTGGAATAATTTTAACTTTCAGAAATTTCAAAGAAAAAGCATTAGGAAAATATAGAGATAAATAATTGATAATTGGATTTTTTCCCTTCCTTAGCTTTTTTTCAAAGATTTAATGGGTAAATTTTCATACTTCTTAAAATTTTTGTAATTTTGCAGTAGTAATAATTAATAACTAAGTTATTTATATTGATTAAAGACTTGAACTCCGAAATAAATAATATTGAATGGACGGCAGATGGCAAAATCAAGCTAATTGATAAGCCAGGTACTACGATATTGTTTTATTACGATGCTCAAGGCAATCGAACCTGCAAGGTTGATGCCACAAACAAAGTAGAATACTATCTCCGTGATGCCAATGGACAACTATTGGAAATATTGGAATTTGATATTACAAATCCTAATGGTGGCGGAGGTTTTCCAGTAGAATGGTGTACAATAAGGACTATAGTAGGAACTCATGGTGTTCAACAAAATAAAGGAAAAAAGGATGATGGCAAAAAAGATAAACAGGCAGAAAACAAACTCCAATCGAGCGACCCTTTGAGTTGGGATTTTGAGCCAACTGACCTTTTGTCGCTTAATGAGCCAACAGCAATTAATCCGTTTTTGAGTACAATAAATACAGATGTGGACAATCTTGATTTTACCAGCAACCAATGGTTTGTGTATGGCAGCGAGAGCCATGGCAGGTTTGTGACTATACGCAGCGATGCTAATCACGGCGGTTACAATACAGGATTATTAAGCAATGATATAATGGAAGAAGCTCGCTATCTTAACACCAAGTTTTATGAATTGAAAGACCATCTTGGTAATGTGCGAGTAGTTCTGAGGGACTGGAAGCTGAACCCTAACAATGATGGTTTGCCACCATTTAATGCTCAGCCGGTAGAAGTCTTCAACTACTACGCTTATGGTATGATGATACCCGGTTTCTTCTCAAACTCCACCCCCGACTACCGCTTCGGCTTCAATGGCATGCTGAGGGATGATGATGTGAGAGACGAAAAACTGACAAGTGATAATGAAGGCAGAGGGAATAGCTACGACTTCGGGGCGAGAATACTTGACCCAAGAGTGGGGCGTTTTCTTAGTTTAGACCCGCTGATGGGTAGTTTTCCATGGCAAAGTCCATATTTATTTGCAGGGAATGACCCGATAAGATTTATAGATGTTGATGGGAAATACAAAAAAACAGTCAACTATTATCAAGATGAAAATGGTAATCAGACGGTTTTAAGTGTTGTAAAAGATAATTCAATAAGACCATACTCATCTTCATTATTTGGATTGCAACCAATAATCCCAAATTTAGTCGAATATGTAAGATGGGATGCTAATGGAAATAAAATCAGTACTTCTGGTGAACTAAATTTATGGAATATTGGAAGTACCAGATATTGTGGTGCTTTGAATCCAGATGAATTATCTCCAAATATTCCTGATTACAGATATCCTCCTTTAAATTCTCTGGATAAAGCAGCTTTGATACATGATAAGGATTACGATCCTTTTAGAGTCAAGGGGCCTTCGGGTATGCTTGGTAGTCTTGAGGTTCTTAAAGCTGATATGAATTTAACAAAAAGTGCATTAGAAATTGTCAAAATGTTTATAAATGGTGATATAGATCCAATAACTAAATCTAAAATTGATATAGAACAAGTTACTGGAGCTGCAGCTGTAGCATTGTTATTTGGTGGCATGTCATTACAAAAAGCAACAAGAATTGAAAGTGAAAGTTTAATTAATGAAACAAGAGAACTATATAAAAATGTTAAAAATACTGTTTCTAAATTATCTAATGGTATTCAAGAATCAATAAATACACAAATTGAAATAAATAATGAGAGAGAATATGATGATAAAAAATAAATTATATTTGCTTTTTCTATTCTCATCTATGGTTATTTTAATGAATAATTGTGGTAAATTGGGAACACTGCAAACGTATGAATTCAACACATCGAAAGAATTATTAGATTCTAGTTTAGTTCAATTGATAAATAATAATAAAAATTTTCAACTTGAAAATAAATGGAAATATTACGTAAAAGATTCCTTAATACATTTGAATTTTCTAAATCCAAAATATTATTATTTTGAAACCGGACCAAAAGAAGTGATTATGATAGGTATTTTACCAACTGATAATCATCTTTCTCAACAATGCACTTTATCAATAGATGCAACAATCAGATATAATGGGAAAGATAAAAAATTTAATTTTTACGCTGAAGGTTCGCTTTCAGATAAAGAAACTAGAAAGTTGATAAATAGAGTAGAAAATTCTATATTAAACAAACTTGGATATAAATATAAAAAAGTGAGATAAGAATTTTACTAAATGAATATTAATTTGTCAATTATGCGGCTTCAATGGAATGCTGAGGGATGATGATGTGAGAGACGAAAAACTGACAAGCGATAATGAAGGCGGAGGCAATAGCTACTCTACCGAGTATCGCTTTTATGATAATAGAGTGGGTAGGTGGCTCTCTATAGACCCTCTTGCTTCTAAGTTTCCTTGGTCTAGTCCCTATGTAGCTATGGGAAATAATCCCGTGATTATGGTGGATTTAGATGGACTTATGCCAGGTGACCCTTTTATTTCTGAAGCAGATGCCGCTCATGATTTTGGAAAAAATTATGGCTATCTGTCCTTTGCTTTAAATGCTGAAATAAGTACTTCAATTTATAAATATGAAGAAAAAGGGGTAACTAGATTTACTTATGCAGTTCCAAATTCATTTCATATAATAGGTTCAAATTCTGATATTTCCCAAATTAATAAGGCAGGCTATGAAAAAACTGCAAAAGCACATACTCATGGGCCATACCAAACTGGATATCCTGATATAATAAAAGAGAATCCAGATGATTTTTCTACAAAAGATAAACAAACTATTATTAATTCATATTTAATTACTCCTGGAGGTTACCTTAAGTTTTTAGATCCTGATTCAGAAGAAAAAGTAAAATCTGTAGGATTAACAAATGATATGCCAAAAGATAAATATAAAGAAATTCGAAATGAAATAACTGAAAAATATTATATCAAAAAGGTTTTTGAGAATCCAGATAAAAGAAAAATACCTCTAATATACAACTCAGAAATTGGCTTAACTGAAATTGATGATGCTAGGAAATTATTGGAGAAAAAAGATTAATGAAAATATTTTATTTTTTGTTTTTAATTATTATTGCAGGCTGTAATAGTGGCGAAGATGAAATACCAGAGCCTAGACTAATAAGTAAGTTTTATGATGAGAACCATCAATATTTCAATAACAATGTTCATCCAACATTGTTTGAATCAAGCAAATTTATCAATCAAGATTCTGTTTATAATTTAATCATTGAAGATTCAGTTAATTTTATTCAATTAAGTAGAATTAATTATATTGAATTTTCTCCTTATTTAACTTTGCAAGTTAATGAAATTATTAAGGATAACATTGTAGATTATTTATGTTATAAGTATCTTTCTTTCAATGGAAATTTCAACGCGAATTTAACTCAAATTGAATATCCATTAGATTCATTTGGAAGAAAGAAAATGTTGATTTTTGGTATTAGTTATAATCGTGATTTTGAAAATCTAAAATGTACTTATATTGAATGGTCAAATATACCATATCTAGATAATAGTTTCATGAACGATAGTATGGATTATTCTCTATACTTATGGGGTATCAATAAATCTACTGATACAATAACTACAAATCTCAGTATCAAGACCATAAAAAAATTATATCCTGATTTTAAAGGGAAATACATTTTCAAAAAATATAGAAAAATCATAATAGACCATTCGTATTCATCTTTTGATAATAGTTTATTTAATAATATCAAGTTTGTGGAGTAATGATTGTACCTTTTAAATGATGTAGATAAGTTTGAATATCTTCAATTACTTAACTTTTGATACGCTGATGGATGATGATGTGAGAGACGAAAAATAAGATAAGGTTTTTATTAAAATAAATATTCATCAATGTTGTCAATTTTTGCAATTGAATTAACAAGGAAATTAAAAATGAGTGTAAAATATGTAACAAATGAATCTGGCGAAAAGACTGATGTTATTATTCCTTTTTCTGATTATCTAGAATTATTGGAGGAAATGGAGGACTTGAAATTTATTGCTGAAAGAAAAAATGAAGACTTAATATCTCATTCAGATGTGTCAGAATTTATATTTGATTATGAAAGAATATAAAATTTTTTGGAAGAAATCTGCTTTAAAGGAGCTAAAAGATTTACCGCACAATATTTCAAAGAAATTATATGATGAAATAAGTTCTTTGATAAATAACCCAAGACCTCATAATTCAAAAAAATTGATTAATTTGAACGACTATTATAGGATCAGAATACAAGATTATAGAGTAATTTATTCAATACACGACAATGAATTGATAATTCACATTGTTAGAATAGCACTTAGAAAAGATGTCTATAAACAATAACTACTACGCTTATGGCATGATGATACCCAGTTTCTTCTCAAACTCCACCCCCGACTACCGCTTCGGCTTCAATGGCATGCTGAGGGATGATGATGTGAGAGACGAAAAATATTATGATTAAGAATGCGTTAGCAATATAAA
>DAOMQA010000038.1:0-6885 GCA_035445085.1 Kapaibacterium sp. (SeqCode) | reverse complement strand
CACCAGAACCGTGTCCTCCCAATGAACGTAAGTGACTATCGTCAGCAAATCCAGCAGAATACATACGGGAACTCACAGCGTAGTAGGTACTCTTGCCTTCGTATTTTCTATATTTTGCTTGTGTTGCCATAGTTTTTTATTAAGGTCCCCCTCACCTCGAGAGAAAGTATGGAAGTGAGGTGGAATATCTTATAAGAAATCCTCGTCTGAATGACCAAACTTGTCAAAAAGAATTCCATCATTATTTAATAATCTTAGCCAATTAAAAAAGTCACTTGCATCATTTTCGTAATAATGCTCGTCCCAATCAACAAATCCACAATCTGATGGAAATCTCCAAAAATAAGGTTCAAAAATAATTGATTTTTCCTTTTTGCCATCAACTTTGAATAGTTGGACATCAAACATAAATTTCGGTTTAATTTTATTTCTTTTAAATTTTAAACCTATTTTCTTTTTTATTTTTTCAAAAATAATGTTTGAGTCAAATATTGTGGAACTAATCGAATCTTTTTTATCATAATAACAAATTGTAATTACCCCACTATTCTTACTATCAAAATCTTTAATAAATAAATATTGAGCGAATTCTTTGATATTAGTGTTGTTTTCTTCGCCTTGTATATTTGTATGAGTTGATCCTACTCTATTTATTAAAATATAGTAAGACGAATCCGTGATTGAATTAAGAAAATACTCTTTTAATTTTTTGAATCTTTTAGACTTCCTTAAATCAATGATATTATTAAATTCTGGAATATATACGCTTGAATCAGAATATTCAGAAATTCTCTCTGATGTAAAACAATAGAATGTAGAATAATGATAGGATAGTCGTAGCTTTGCATATTCCTCATCAGAATTATCATTCTTAAACCCCATTAATAATAAGGACAAAAAAACTAAAAATATTGCAATCTTTTTCATATTAATATTTTCCTTTTATTGCATTGAACATCATACTTTTCATAATAGGGAAAGGAAACTCTGTACCATCAGGCAAGTAAAAAATATACTCACCCATATAAATCCTATTGGTAATCTTTTTGCTTTCATAGTAATCGCTTAAAATTGAATTGCCAAATTGCAAAGCATGTAATTCATCAAACAATAATTCATATGAATTTCCATTTTTATCAACCTGTGTACCAAACAAATTATTTGATAATTTTCCATCTAACCAATCAAAATAATGTTTGAGCTCATGGGCAACTAAGTATAAAAATTTCCAAAAAGGCATTTTTCCCTTAAAAAGATCTTTTGACAAATAAATATTATATTGATTTATATTATTTTTATTTATTTCAGCCCAACAAATATTATCAACTATACTATAAAATACTAATGCCTTATTCTTATTATTTGCTATTATTTGATATTGTTTGATAATAGTATTTAATAATGATGAACTGCTCATTAATTGCTGTATTTTTCTTTGTTCCCTTGAATTTAAAGGTTTCGCAGATGCTAAATTTGGAATTTTAAAAGCAGAACCATTGCCAATAACACAGGACCAATAAATGGATGAATTATCATTTGAATGTATTTTCCAATCCCCATTCCCATTTGGACTCAAAAGCTTATATGGGTCATAAGTTTTCGGTCCAAATCCTTGAGTACTTCCAAGTGATCTGCCACCTCCTCCTCCACCAGAACCGTGTCCGCCCAGTAAACGTAAGTGACTATCGTCAGCAAAACTAGCAGAGTACATACGGACACCCATATGCATGAAATTGCTTTCGCCTTCTTCGATATTTATCTCTTTTATTCTGAAAACTTTATCTCCTTTTTAGTTTTATAAAGCAGGAGCGGATGGCTGCTGCTTGATAAATATATGAACACATAATAATTATTTTAAAGATTCTTTGACTACTGTGAATTTAATATCTGATATATTTAATTCTTGCCTCTTTTGTTCAAATTCTTCTAGGTTATAAGGTCCAAGTACTCCTTTTTCAGACCAATATGTCATTTCATGATGCATGAGAACAATATAATAATTAGTGATTTTACGATTATTATATGGATGTTGTTTGACAATTATATAGTTTTTATTAAATCCAACTGCAAAAACTGTTTGGCCAATTATTCCTACAGAGTTGTTATTCTCCAATTGAAAACTTAAATTCATTTGTTCTAAATAATCAATAGCAATAAGATAATATCTACCAATAATTTTTTCATTATAGGCAATATCCTGACATGATGAAAATAGAAAGAGTATAATAATTAAAAATTGAATAAATTTTATAGTTTTCATTTTTTTAACCTTTTAAAATTTATAGGTTCAGTAAAAATGAAAACTTGATCATAGTTTCCCATTGGACCCTGTGACCAATTCCAAGAATTAGGCCAGATGTGATAAGATGCTGAAGTTAAGCTTGTTCTATTAATAATATTAAATTGAAGAACGTCATCGTGTAGATAGATATTAATTGAACAACTTCCAATAAATTGTTCAATTGGGTCAAATCCAGCTATAAATGGACCCAATAAACCCCAACTACCATTATAATCCATTACAGAAGCTCCTTCTAAATCGTTGGTACCTTTATATTTATTATAAAAGTAATCTCTAGCATCATTCACTTTTCTCGCATTTCTCATTGCATTAGCAACTCGATCCGACTCAAAAATAATATCTTCATTATTACCAATAAACCAATTTAGGGTTAAGTAAAGGGCTGTCAGGGTGTTAGAAATCCAATTTTCACTTTCATTATATTTATCTGGATTATTATAAAAATCAGAATAAGTTGAATTAGATTTTTCAACTTGTTGGGAAAAATCTATAACCCCGAAAATATCGCGAGCATAGTTAGCTTGGCTTTTAACATTCACTCCATTCCCATTTGGACTCAAAAGCTTATATGGGTCATAAGTTTTCGGTCCAAATCCTTGAGTACTTCCAAGTGATCTGCCACCTCCTCCTCCACCAGAGCCGTGTCCTCCCAATGAACGTAAGTGACTATCGTCAGCAAAAACAGCAGAGTACATACGGTAACCCATAGAGTAGTAGGCACTTTCGCCTTCTTCGATATTTATCTCTTTTATTCTGAAAACTTTATCTCCTTTTTAGTTTTATTAAGCAGGAGCGGGTGGCTACTGCTTAGATAGCATAAAAAAATAACAAGTATTATTATTGCTTTAATTTTTCATTTGTTTCAATTATTTTTTGCTTTAATTCATCCACAGTTGAAAAAGCGTGTTTGTCCAAATTATGATCTTCTTCATATTGTGAGAATCTGCTTGATACTTTACTTAATTCTAAAAATGCTTGTTTTTCTACTTCATTAAGTAATTCTCTATTTAATTCTAAATCGTATGAATAATAAAATTCATCACAAAAAGAAGACTCGGTGATTTTGCCTTTTAAATATTGGTCAATAATCCAATATATTCTTTTTTTATCTTTTCTATCGTACATATTTATATCAAGGTTTAATTAGTGAATATTGAAAATGCCAAATTGAATTTGTAACTTTGTCATAAAGAACTTCTAAATTATATTTCTTCCCATTCTTAAATAATTCAATACTATATAATATTGCTCTTGAACCTCTAGTATCTGTTACTGACGTACCGTATTTAATTGCCAAATCTAATATTTGTACTGGTACAAATCTAGCTGGGTCTGCCATATGAGAAGCTGCTTTGATACTGAAATTATACAATCCCCTCTCAGCACCTTTTAAAAATATACTACTAACCGTTGCCATTACTTTTGGAGCTAATTGTTTTACCCCCATTATAACTAGTTCAGTAGCTTTTGTATCAGCAAAAAATAATATAGCATCATACATTGGGTCGTCGCCTGGATGTATTGCTCCAAAACCAGTCGGTTCGCCCGTAATTGGGTTTATTTCGTATTTTGATGGATTATTATAAAAATCAGAATAAGTTGAATTAGATTTTTCAACTTGTTGGGAAAAATCTATAACCCCGAAAATATCGCGAGCATAGTTAGCTTGGCTTTTAACATTCACTCCATTCCCATTTGGACTCAAAAGCTTATATGGGTCATAAGTTTTCGGTCCAAATCCTTGAGTACTTCCAAGTGATCTGCCACCTCCTCCTCCACCAGAACCGTGTCCGCCCAGTAAACGTAAGTGACTATCGTCAGCAAAACTAGCAGAGTACATACGGACACCCATATGCATGAAATTGCTTTCGCCTTCTTCGATATTTATCTCTTTTATTCTGAAAACTTTATCTCCTTTTTAGTTTTATCAAGCAGGAGCAGGTGGCTACTGCTTAATTATTACTTTTACAAAAATGTATAATTTATTCAGTATAAATTAAGGAATTTTCTTCTTTTTTTTCTTTTTATGTAATTTTTTTAAACCTTTTAGATATTCTTTATAAAATATACTCTTGGAATTTTGACTACTAAGTCTCTTTTTTTCAATAGAATCTTTAAAAGCAATTATTCCAAATTTACTTATTTTGTATAATTTTTTCAAAACATTTGACCTATTTAATTCTTGGTATTTATAAATATTATCAGGAATATATACCCATAGATTAAAAATTGATGTTGAATCAATAAGAAATTCAAAACACACTTCTAATCCGTGCATTCCATCATCTTCATTTATATCGGCATAAATCAAAGGATGAGAGAATGGTTCATATATACTTCTTAGAGAATCATATAAACCTTTAAATGAAATTGTATCAAATTTTTTAAAAGTTAAATCTTCAAAAGATAAATTATTCTTTAAATAAAATAGCCTATAAGACATTGTACTATTTACAATGAGGATTGAATCTTTGCCAATACTATCATATCTCTGATTATAAACTGAATTAAAATTGATTAAAAAAGACGCAATTATTAATATCATTATAGTAATTATCATTTTTCTACTAGGGTATCTTATCATATTCAACTCCTGATTTCTTCAATAGTATTTTTTTAAATTCCTCAAAAGCTCGGTCATATTGATTATTTAAAAAATATGGGGAAATGTTTTTGATAGATTTAAAGTCTTTATCTACATTCTGAAAATATTTAAAATGCGTTTTATCATAGTTATCATTATACCAATTTTCAAACATTTTTGCATCATAAATAAACCCATAAGTAGTTTTTGGATTATTCTTTTCTGCTACTGTGGTACAAAAATATATAAATTGTCTCCATGGATTCATTGGATTAGGTCCTGGTGTAGTTAATAGTTGAATATTATAACCAAGTGAATTAAAATCTAATGGTTCCAGGGGTTGGTTTAGTGTGTGTATATGTTCAAATGCGATTAATTTATATCCATTTTCATATTTATAAACAAAACTTCTAAAATTTAGTGTCATAGAATGTTGAGCACCTTGAAAAAATTCTGCATAGATTTCACCATCATTTATATTATAATAGTAATTATAACCGATTTCAATACCCTTATAATTTGGATTACTATAATGTTTATCAATAAGATCATCACTATATTTTTTAGTTCTTCTCCTGATTTCACCAACATCAAGACCACTTTTCCCTCCTGGTGAAGAAGATTCATTAATATTATATGGGTCATAAGTTTTCGGTCCAAATCCTTGTGTACTTCCAAGTGATCTGCCACCTCCTCCTCCACCACTTCCTCCACCAGAACCGTGTCCGCCCAGTAAACGTAAGTGACTATCGTCAGCAAAACCAGCAGAGTATATACGGTAATCCATAGAGTAGTAGGCACTCTTGCCTTCTTCGATATTTATCTTTCTTATTCTGAAGTCTATTTCTCCTTTTAGTTTTATCAAGCAGGAGCGGGTGGCTACTGCTATATTATTAATTATTGAAAATTACTCATTATCTATAATTTTTTTCAATGCTATTTCTTTAATAAGCTTTATTGATTTTTTCAATTCATTAATTAGATTGATGTTATCAATTTGTTTCTCACCATGGATTGAGTAATAAAAGCTGAAATGATTAATTATTTGATAAGAATGATAAAAAATAATATCAGTTCTACCTGAATAAAAAGTTTCCTCTATTTTAAAATGTTTTCTCTCATAAGTTATTTCATATTGAATAAAATCCTCTGACTGTTCATTTAATATATCATCAATTAATTTTAAAAAATGATATTCTTCAATTATCAATGATTCTTGGTTTTCAATAAGCTTCAATTGATGTTTAAATTCAATATCCATTAATTCTTTTAACAACATTAAATTTGTTACAGTTTTACCAGTAACCCAAAATTCAGTTTTAAATTCATCATTATCAAGTACTTCAGGAAGGAAAGCAAAATTTTCAAATGGACCTTTAATGAATTTCCAATATTTAGATGGTGTTGAATCAATAACTTCAAAAAATTCATCAGGATATGGTATAAAAGTACCATCATCTAAAAATAATTCATACTGTATTCCTCCAGAATTTACAAATAAAATGTAAACAGTATATGTTTTACCAATTTCAAGCTCTGAAAAAACATAACTTTCATCTTTGTATCCATAATGAGATTTATTTTTTATGCTTAATTTTAAAAATTTATTTTCAATACATTTAACAATCATATTACACCTATTTAAATTTATAACCTTTTTTAATTCCAGTATTAATATTATACCAATAATGAATAGTTGCATTTTCCCCATACTTGCTTCTACCAACAAATTGATATTTTCTCCAACCATCAATTATTGAAAATTTTGTATTATTAAAATCAGATTTGCCACTAGTCTTAAGGAGTGCTGAAGTAATATCTTCACCATCATATATTTTAGCAGCATCCATTGTCATCTGTTCCAATAAATTCTTTGGTTCAGTTCTAACCACATTGCCAACAACTCTCTCGCCTCCCTTTTCGGCACCCTTAAAAAATGTACTAAGGGCTGCCATTACTTTTGGAGCTAATTGTTTTACCCCCATTATAACTAATTCAG
>DAOMQA010000037.1:0-6963 GCA_035445085.1 Kapaibacterium sp. (SeqCode) | reverse complement strand
CGTCTGGAACTTCTGTTTTGAATGTACCGAAGTCTAATTGTACTACTTGTTTAGCATTTACTACATATTGACCAAAGTTGGTTGTATCCCATTGTATTGTTCTTTCTGTAATTGCAACACCCTTAGAATTATATATAGTATATTTAGCATCAAATTTAGCTATGCCACGAAGACCAGTATTTTGTACTTCGCCTCTTAAGTCCATATTTAAACCACGAGGATATTTATAGTAACGTGGCTCTTTGTTGCCTAGGGGCATCGTGATGTTTCTGGCTGCAATGTCCCATTCCCAAGAAACTGTAAAGTTCTTCTTTACTATCTTGTAGTCTGCTGCGCCCGGTTTTTTAAAGCCAATAACAACTTGGTATTCGCCGCCTTTATTTGTTTTAAAGCCATAATTCCCAGATACAGCTGTACCAGAGGCGTTTTGAATATTGTATACAAAATTTGCATCAAGCAAGCCGGGAGTACCAATAGGGATTTCATTGCTACCATTATACAGGGCTTCATATACAACATTAGAGCTTGGCAATGGACCTATAATTTTATAGGTAAGCAATGAACCCATTGCTTGAGCACCTCCGAAACGCAACATAGGTCTTTTGAAATAAGTACCGTTACGTGTAGTACCATCATAAGCTTCAGCTGCTAATAATATATCATCTGGCTCTTTGTCTGTCGGGAACACTTCTTTAATAGGGATGACAAATTCGATTAAATAATCTTCCATTTCGCCGAAGTTATAGCCATAATAACCACCATAATAAGTATAGTTATAAGCATAACCATTCCAGCAAGCATTTGCAGCGTAGCCTAATGTATAATTATTAGGAGCATAAGAATAAGGATAATAATAAGAAGCACCTATTCTTAATCTACCAATACCAGTAGCATTTTCTTCGGGTACAGTAAATTCCCATTCATTCATTTTATTGATTTGGCAACCACTAACATAAGAACGCCAATCATAAGTAGAGCCTATTTTTTTTGTTTTCTGAGAGGATATGCTAACAGGGCTATTTAACCATTCGTCAGCATCGTGGAAGTCGCCATCTAAATTCCAATCTAAGAATAAACGAGTTGTATAATATGTGCTATAGCAATATTGGTAAGTCATATATTGATAATAGTCATAATTTACCCATACTTTAATTCTATAAGTTCCTCCGGGTTCTAATTCGCCTTTTACACCAGTATATTTATAACAACCTTCCCAAGGACCTGTATATTGTCCTATGTTTATATTGGTTCTACTTTCGCGATTCATTACTACTTCACCAGTTTTGGCATCTGAAATTTGCACTTGCACAATAGGAGAAGTAAAGTATCTATAATTATACCGTGTATAATATAATGGATAGCACCAGAAGTCTTCGTCATAACCGAACACATCATTAACTGGTACCATATCAGGACTAGGTGTGCAATAATTTTGCGGACCTTCCTGTGCCTTAGTTTCATTTAAATTGAAACTAAAAAGCAGTATAAAAACAGCAAAAGCATATATAGTACTTTTTGCTAATTTGTTAATTTTTGACATTTTTACCTCAAAAAATTAATAAAAGAATTACTTTTTATATGATAACACAAATATAAGAAATTAGTTACAAATAAATATTAAATAATTACAAATTATCTATAAGTATATGATAAATATAATCGAATATTTAATTCAAATATAATTCTATAATTAATTTAACTTAAGCTAAATTCAATTGAGATTAATATTAATTTGATTTTAATTTATATGATGCTATCTGAATTTTTATAATTGTTTAGTTTATACTTAAGTTATTAAATCTTTAACAAATTAATGAAATAAAGAAATAGCAAAGCCATTGAATAGAATAAGTATTGTAAATTTACTTTAAAACTATTTATAGTGTTTTTTTATGGGGGGATGTAAGTCGTTTTTTTTTCAAATGATAATTATTACTCAATGCTGAAAGCTAATGGAGCGTAGAAAGTTTATTTTAATCGCAGATTAGCAAAGCAAAGATTTTGTAAACCTTACTTTAGTTGTTGTTGCGTCCAGTATCGTGCAAAACTTTTGTCAATTCTTCCGGCTTATTTGTGCCTATAAGTATTTTTTTTGTATCCATTAATTCAAGTTGTAGCCCGTAATTGCCTGAAATATTATAAGCTTTACCTTTGCCAAATATACTATATCTAATACCCCAACCACCATATTCTAAGATTGGAGAATATTTTCTAATATAAGCTCTTTTTATTGACACCCAAGTATAATGCTTATACTTAATTTGCAAAGGGAAAAATCTAACATATACACCATCTTGTTTGATAATAGTATCCAAGCTAAAATATACAAAGGCTAAGGTAAGTAGCGATGTATAAACTAATGCAAATAGCAAGATAGCAATACTGCTTTTTTCGCTTCCAATTTGCTTGTTCCCAATAATTAAATTGACAATTTCAAACAATAGAAATCCATTAGAACCTATTAATATAAGCCAAAGCCACCATTGGTTAAATTTCTGTTTTTCTAAAAATAAAACATCATCATTCATGTTATTGCCTCTATACACCTAAAAGTTTAAACTATTCTAAGTCAATAGTATTGCCAAATACTGTTGGCATTTTATAATCATGATTTCCAAAGGCTGAAAATAATTGTTTGGTAGATATCACTATTCCACCAAATTTCTTGTCAAAAGCGTTATAGGCGAAATCAATCCTAATTGTTTGAGAAGGGTTAGCTGACTTTGTAAAGTGAAATCTTATACCAGCTCCTACTGAAGAATAAAATTGTGTATTGTAGATTTTTTCATCTTGGTTCCAAACGGCACCTAAATCCGCAAATACTACCCCAGATAGGTTAATTACCCAAACTGGAATATCAGGAAAATATCTTAGTTCTAAATTGCTTACTATTCTATTGTCGCCCGACAAGCGATTTAAGTCGTAACCACGCAAGCCCCTTTCGTTATCTAATAATAATTGTCTATATGCCGTCCAGTTCCAAGCTGTTTGTTGGTTGAACCGTGCTACTAAAACAAGTGATTTAGAAAAGCTCAAAAATCCTAAACCTAAGAATTCTTGGTAAGTGTACTGCCCTTGTGAATGGCGAAAACCTGATGCGCCAGTTAATTGCCCGAAAAGATATAGATTATTTTTAAAGTACGATATCTCACCTTGAGCGCCTACATAATATAAATTGTCTCCATCTTTGTTAGCGATTGGAAATATCTTCCCTAAGGTAGCCGAGCCATAGCCACCAATTGGCATATCTTCAGTATGGTAATAATTGATGTTTGTTATTGGGTAGTACTTTTGCGAGACAGATGAGAACATCATTAATATTTTACCAGAATTATCAAAAGCTAACCTTAAATCTTCTCGCCCTCTTTCAACGTTATTTACTTCTACTGCAAAGTTAGCAAATATTCTATCGTTTCTAAACCAAGATTTAGAAACGAATGCCTTTATATTTTGTTCATTATACGTAACGATATCCATGCTTGAATCTGGCTTAAAAATAAAATTAGAACCAAAACCATTTAAACCAATGATACCATAAGAATAACGAGTATCTAGATTGATATATGGTTTATATAGGCTTAGATTTTGTGTTGTTTTAAATTTATTGGCAGTCAAAACAAAATCAAATAAAAAGGGGCTTCTAAACAACCTCCTATTCCTCAACTCTATTTCTCCCTGCCAACCAATATTATGTTCGCTTCTATGCAGAGCTTCAATTTTCAAGTATGTACCAGTACCAAGCAGATTAAATTCATCTAATTTAGCACCATAAATGTACTCGCCACCGCCAACTCCAAAAGGAATAGAAGGATAAAGCGACCACCTATCTTTAGTGATAATATAGGCGTCATAGTTATCATACCCTAAGGAATCTAACTCGACTTTAACATTGGTAAATAACTCCGTTAATCGTAAGTTTCTTTCCGTTTCATAAATATAGTCTTCGTCGCTTATGGTATTTGGTTTAAAAAGTAACTCATCTTCAATAACATATTTACGAGTAGTACTATGAAAATAATTTAGGAACTCCGATGCAAAGAACCAGTCTTTATCTTCAGGTTCAAACACTCTTTGATTATCTATATATATGTTTCTAATTTGTAAATCTTGAGCAAACAAATTAAGACTAAGTGCTATACAACTTATACAAAAAGCTATTAATTTCATATATAATCATAAAAATAAAAAGTACATATAAGTATAAAAGGCTTGAATATTGCTAAGTTCTTATATTGTTGTCTCAGATAAATTTGGTTTTATCGAAATCCTCTTACTAAATATTATTTTTATTAATAAAAACGGTAAAATAGCTAATACATTAGCAATCGCAGAATTGAATGCAAAATTTTGAATACCTATAGATTGCATAATTGCTCCAAATATTAAAGAAACATGTAATACAATCTGTCTTGGGCTAAAAGCTTGCGGAACTATTGGAGTATATGCAGCACCTTGTTTGTTTAAATCTTTATATTTAATGTATATGTAATATGAAGTAAAAATCAACACATTGGCATTGAAATATATATTGCGGAAGAAAAATATTCGTATATTCTTGGCTAAAATTTCCCCATTGCCAAAGTTGATAAATAGCCCAAACAGCACAACTATAAAGACAAAATATACAGATAGTAAAAAAAAGTTCGCATACACTTGCTTAAGTATCATCAAGGTGCTTACAGCTGAATTTTTTTTCTTCAAAACTATAAATAAATCAACAACTGTTAAAGCAACTTCTTGCCACCAAAACAAGTATAATATATAAAAAATAGTGAGTTGCCCTTGAAAAACTGCAAAAATTGTAAATAAGCTTGTTATTATAATATCTAAATAGTGAAATTTTTTCATATTTTCTTAAAATTAAATTTAAATTAAAAAATCAATTTTTCCCCAATTGCAATATATAATATTAGTAAGTATTTTCAATACAATATTTTACTTTGATACATTGTAAGTTGTTTATTTGTATGCGACTTTTAATCTTATATTTCTTATAAGCAGTAGATTCTATAGATAAAAGCAATAGAACGATTGCCTTGCTTTAGTCAAAACATTAGTGAGCAATTTAAATTAAAAATTATTCACAATGTTTCTTGTAAGCAAGTAATTAGTATGATATCTATATAAAGAATATGAATAAAAGTACCTAATAGTTCATATACAATTATTAAATTATCACCTAAGTTAGTCAAAGTAAAAAAATGAGCATATTGTAATAAATCGATGCAAGTCGTTTACTTATAAGAAATTAGATTTTTATGTTTTCTAATTGCTTGTTAGGCTAAGCTAAACACTATACATCTTGTTAATAATTTTTAATTTTCTATATACAATTATCAATAACTTACAAAATATATTAATTATTAGTCATTTGTTTTGTAACTAAATTTATATTGTTGTGTTATATACTCAGTAATGTTTCATTTATTAATTTTTCGAGGTATAAAATGCTTAGAATTAACAAAATTACAAAAAGTATTGTAATGGCTTTGACGGCACTTTTTGTAGTTTTTTGCTTTAACTTTTATGAAGTAACTGCGCAGGAAGGTCCGCAAAATTATTGCACACCTAGCCCTGATATGGTACCAGCCAATCAGCAAATGGGTCAGCCAGAAGACTTATGGTGCTATCCTAAATATTATGCACAGTATAATTACAGTTATTTTACTGTACCTATTGTACAGGTGCAAATTGTAGATGCCAAAACTGGCGAAATAAAATTAAACCGTGAAAGTAAAACCAATATAAACATAGGGCAATATACAGGCCCTTGGGAAGGTTGTTATAAATATACTGGTGTAAAAGGTGAATTAGAGCCCGGCGCTACTTATAGAGTGAAAGTATGGGCAAACTTTACTTACTACCAATATATGACAACTGAATATTGTTATACTACATATTATACAACTCGTTTATTTATTGATTGGAACGCCGATGGCGACTTCCACGATGCCGACGAGTGGTTAAATAGCCCTCAAAGTATAGCTTCTAATAAAGTAAAGAAAATTGGCTCAAATACTTTTGATTGGTGGGCATACCACCCAACAGCTTGCCAATACAATTATATGCAGGAATGGGAATTTACTGTACCTGAAACTATCGAAACAGGTGTAAGCCGTATGCGTTTTGCTACTGCGTACTATTATCCTTATAATGCAACTCCTAATAACTATACTTTAGGCGAAGGCTATAATGCTTGCTGGAATGGCTACGCTTTTGATTATACTCCTTATGGCTACGATGGTTATTATGGCTATAATTTTGGCGAAATGGAAGACTACTTAGTAGAATATGTAATTCCTATTAAAGAAACTTTCCCTTCTAACTTAGAACCAGACGATATATTATTAGCAAATGAGGCATACAATGGAACTACAAGAAATGGCGAATACTTTAAACGCCCATTTGTACGTTTTGGTAGCACACAAGCAGCCGGCACTATGATAACTTATAAAGTTGTTGGACCTCTGCCAAGCTCTAATATTGTATACCAAGCCCTATATAATGGTAGCAATGAAATTCCTATTAGTACTCCTGGCTTACTTGATGCAAATTTTGCATATTATGTGCAGACAGCCACTGGTTCTGCCGTTGTTGGTAACTATGGCTTTAAAACTGCTAATGGTGGTGAGTATCAAGTTATTGTTGGTCTTAAAAAACCTGGTAACCCAGACTACAAGATAGTAAAGAAGAACTTTACAGTTTCTTGGGAATGGGACTTGTCTGCAAGAAACATCACAATGCCCCTAGGCAACAAAGAGCCACGATACTATAAATACCCTCGTGGTTTAAATATGGACTTAAGAGGCGAAGTACAAAATACTGGACTTCGTGGCATAGCTAAATTTGATGCTAAATACATTATATATAATTCTAAGGGTGTTGCAATTACAGAAAAAACAATACAATGGGATACAACCAACTTTGGTCAATATGTAGTAAAAGCTAAACAAGTAGTACAAT
>DAOMQA010000036.1:0-8093 GCA_035445085.1 Kapaibacterium sp. (SeqCode) | reverse complement strand
AATAGCTCTCATCAGCTTAATGGGTATCTTTGGTATCTGGACAATATGGCGAAAAATTTAAAAATCCACCTCTACTATTAAAATATAGTAGATTATTAACAAGGTAATTAGTTAAGATTTCTTAGGAGCATTAGAAATTCAAACTATTACCTTGTTTTTTTATATTTAAGGTTAATAAATATAAAGCTATTTAACTTTTTGTTACTTTTGTATATATATTTAAATAAAATTATGGGGATAATTATGTTAAAGACTTCTTTGTCAAAATTAAGTATAATCAATGCAGAGTATTATGCTTATCACGGCGTGAAGCCAGAAGAAAGGATGTTAGGTGGCAAATATGAAGTAGATTTGGAACTATACTACGATGCTACTGCTGCCATTGTCAATGACAACGTCAAAGATGCTTTAAATTATGAAGAAGCATTGTTTATAGTATCAGAAATCATGAATGGCGAGGACAATTATCACTTAGTAGAAACCTTATGCAATGATATTTTATCTAACCTAATGGATAAATTTGATCAATTACAAGTTGCTACTGTAAGAGTGAGGAAACTTTCTGCTCCACTTAGAAGAGTAGTAGATTGTATAGAAGCTGAGCAAACTATAGAAAGGGCTTAGTATTATATTTAATTTAGTTGCTAAGTAATTTGTAATTTATCAAAAAAAATATATATGGAAGAGGTCTATTTATCATTAGGTTCTAATATCGGGAATAAAAAGAACTTCCTTAAGTCTGCTATACACTTATTGCAAACAAACAAAGGTATTGATGTAGTAAGCGTCTCTTCTCTATATTTCAGTGAACCTATTGGCTATTCAGAACAGGAAACATTTATTAATTTAGCATTGAAAATAAAAACAAGTTACGAACAATTTGAATTATTAAGCATAATCAAGCAAATTGAATTAAGTATTGGTAGGCAACAAAGAGCACGATGGCACGAAAGAGAAATTGATATAGATATAATTTTATATGGCAATATTATTTTAGAAAGCACCTTACTTAATATACCTCATATTAGTTTTAGGCAAAGAAGGTTTGTATTGATGCCATTAGCAGAAATAGCCCCCTTAGCCATAGATCCAGTAACGAATAAGAATATATCAGAATTATTAGCGGAGTGTGCTGACAATTCTCAAGTTCTCAAAATTTAACAAGACTACCTAATTGAAATATTCAAGTGATATAGTAAACAGAGTAATTGAATCAAGTGATATTGTAGATTTGATTGGAGATACAGTACGCCTAAAAAGACGTGGGCGCAATTATATTGGCTTATGCCCTTTTCACCAAGAGAAGACCCCCTCTTTTATAGTATCACCCGATAAGAATATTTATAAGTGCTTTGGTTGTAGCAAAGGTGGTAACGCCATAAGTTTTATGATGGATTTCCATTCTTATTCTTTTAATGAAGCAATTAAAGAGTTAGCTAACAAGTATGGTGTTCAATTACCACAAGATAATAGCTTCAACACAACAAATACGGATAGAAAAGACCAATTATATAATTCCTTAAATGATGCAGCTAATTATTACAATAAGTTAATCTACTCTGAAATTGGCAAATCAACCTATTCTTACTTATCTAAAAGAGACGTTAGCGACGCTTCAATATCTAAATTTGTCTTAGGCTATGCCCCAAACACAAATTCTGAACTATATAATTACTTAACAGCAAATAATTATAAAGAGGAAATTTTAGTTTCTAATGGCTTAGTATCTAAAAATGACAAGCAAAAAGTATACGATAGATTTAGAGATAGAGCAATATTTCCAATCAAAGACTATATTGGAAGAGTAGTAGGATTTGGCGCAAGGTATATGGGAGACGATAAATCCCAAGCAAAATATATAAATTCAGCACAAAATGAAATATATGATAAAAGTAATATTCTTTATGGTTTGTTTGAAGGGAAAAATGCGATTCGCTCCAAAGAGTGCGTAATCCTAACTGAAGGCTACTTAGATGTCATTTCATTATCACAAAATGGCATAGAAAATGTAGTGTCAAGTTCTGGCACAGCACTCACAAATAAACAGTTAAAACTACTAAAAAGATTTACGAACAAGCTATATATATCTTATGATGGCGATGAGGCTGGACAAAAAGCCGCAGAGGCAGCAGCAGAATTAGCCTTATCCGAAGGTTTTGACGTTTACATTGTTACTTTGCCCGATCAGGAAGACCCTGACAGTTTTGTAAGAAAATACGGTAGTGAACAATACAATTATCATCTACGCAAAGCAAGCACTTATTTAGAATTTAAAATTGAACGCATAAAAGCAAGGCAGAGCCTCAATACTCCCCATTCATTAAGTAGCCTTCTAAAAACATTATTAGAAGTAGTTGCAAGGGTACCAGATGAAATACAACATGATTTTTATATTAAAGAAATTGCTAATAGATTAGCTCTTTCGGAACAGCAACTGAAAGAAGCATATTCAATTAAAAATAGATACCAAATAGAATACCTTAAACAGTTCGACAAAGACAACAATATTGACTATAATAAGAGCTTTATTAGTAATTTCAACAAAGTAGATACCGCACAATCAAACACTGATTTATCAAGCATTTTCCCAGAAGAGCGATTAATTTTAAAAATTGCACTAAAGGGAAGCGACGAATTATTATATATATTCGAACATACCGATTTTGAAGAGGATACACTTATTAGCCCAGTAGCCCGCAATTTATTTGAAATTATAGCTATTAATTCAGAACATCACAATATCTTAAATGCAATTTTACTTGGGGATTATACAGACGATACTAAAGACGCTATCCTTAGCTTACAAATAGACGAATTAGTACCTTCCGACAATTGGTATACCTTACTAAACATCGAGCGTGAGGATATAGATGAAGTAAAAATTATCAAGGATTCCGTAAAGAAATTGCACATTAGGAGAGTAAAATACCAAATAGAACAAGTAAAAGACTTGATGAAAAGCGATAAGGACAATATAAATCACTTAGAAAGATTTAATGAACTAAAGAAAAAAGAGATTGATTTATTAAGTTCCGAGTAAATTAATTATTAATTTTATTAATTTAGGTTAATTTTATTCTGTTATTTCGTCATTTTGAAATAACAAATAAAATAAGGAACAAAAAAAGTGAGAAAAATCAATTTAATACTCTCCATATTTTTAATATTGGGGGTAACTCTTGCCGCAAATAGCTGTAACACCCTAAAGGACTTAGCAAATGCTGCCTCAAATATATCTAAATTACAGTTCAAGTTAATTGATGTGGACAATTTTAGGTTAGCTGGCGTTGATATTAGTAAAAAATCTTCTGTTAGCGATATTTCTATAACAGATGCACTCAAACTTACTAATGCTTTTGCAACTAAAAGTTTTCCAGCTGAATTTGTATTGAATGTAGCAGCAAAAAACCCAAACGATGGCACCAATGGAAGTAAAAAATCTGACGCTACTATTTCTTCCTTAGACTATAGATTGCTCATAGATGATGTTCCTACAATTACTGGCGACATTTCTGCACCTATCGGCATACCAGGTAATGGGCAATCTGTAGAAATACCGCTTAAAATGGGATTAGATTTATATCAATTCTTCGGGAACAAAGGCTACGAATCTATTGCAAATTTAGCCTTAGCTATTGGAGGAGTAAGCGGAACGCCCGCAAGATTGAAATTAGATATGAAACCAACCGTAAAAACAAGTTTTGGTCCAATATCTTACCCAAGCAGATTAACTATAATCGACAAGGAATGGAGATAGATAATGGATTTTCAATTCACCAAATATGAAATTAATAATAATTGTGCAACTATAATATTAAATAGAGAAGATAAACTCAATAGCTTTAATCGCGAAATGAGCAAGGAGCTTATTTATGCTTTAGATTTATCTGGAAACAATGACAACATAAGAGCTATCATTTTAACTGGGGCAGGTAAAGCTTTTTGTGCAGGACAAGATTTAGCGGAAGCGATTTCTGGAAAATATGATATTGATAATATACTAAGCGAGCAATATAACCCTATTATTAAGATGATCAGAAATATTACTAAACCAATTATTGCAGCTGTAAACGGCACCGCTGCAGGAGCAGGGGCAAACATTGCGTTAGCGTGTGATATTGTTATTGCAAGCGATAAAGCAAGTTTTATTCAAGCCTTCTCAAAAATAGGACTTATTCCAGATAGCGGTGGTACTTATACTTTGCCACGCTTAATTGGATTAGCGAAAGCTACAGCATTAATGATGACTGGAGAAAAGATTAGCGCATTAGAAGCAGAAAAAATGAATATGATTTATAAAGCTGTACCAAATGAAGAATTTAATGAGTATATAAATACCATAGCAACAAATTTGTCTAATATGCCAACAAAAGCTTTAGGTCTTATTAAACGCGCTTTAAATCATACTTATACTAATTCTTTACAAGCACAATTAGAGTTGGAACGTGTGCTTCAGAAAGAAGCAGCCGAATCTTACGACTATAAAGAAGGTGTTGATAGTTTCTTAGAAAAGAGAGCACCAATTTTTAAAGGAAAATAACATCAGGATATTAAACAATGATAAATTTCAATAAACATATAAAGATTGGAGTATTAGGGTCTGGTTCGATGGGTACTGGAATCGCTCAAATTGCTTCAACATCAGGACACGACGTCATAATATATGATAATAATATAGAACAATTAAAGAAATCTAAAGAAAGCTTACACTCTGTGATGCGCATGCTGTCAGATAAAGGAAAAATAGATAGCGAAGAAGCAGAGAGTATACTATCAAGATTTCAATTTACAGATAATTTAAATGAGCTATCTAAATGTGGGCTAATAATTGAAGCCATAATTGAAGATTTAGATTGCAAACGTAGATTATTTTCACAACTTGATGAAATTGTAAAAGAAGACTGCTTTTTGGCGACAAATACATCTTCTTTGCCAGTAGTAGCAGTGGCAGGAGGAAGCAGAAGACCAGAAAGAGTAATTGGACTTCATTTCTTTAATCCCGCTCCATTAATGAAATTAGTAGAAATAGTTCCTGCTATCACTACCGACAAGAATATTGCAGAATTATGCTATAACTTAATGAAGGAATGGGGCAAGACACCAGTCTTCGCCAAAGATACACCTGGGTTTATTGTAAATAAGGTTGCCCGACCATATTATGGCGAAGCCTTAAGAATTTACGACGAAGGTATTGCTGATTTTGCAACAATCGACTATGCTATGGAAACAATTGGTAATTTTAAAATGGGACCTTTCAAATTAATGGATTTGATAGGAAATGATATAAATTATAAAGTAACTGAAACTGTATTTAAAGAGTTTTATTACGACCAAAGGTACAAGCCTTCTATTACACAAAGACGCTATGTAGAAGCTGGTTGGTATGGCAGGAAATGCAATAAGGGCTTCTATGATTATAATTCAACAGAAAAACCAGAGCCTAATGAACACAAAGAATTATTAAATAGTATTTTCAATAGGATAATCGCAATGTTAATCAACGAAGCCGCAGATACTCTAATGATGGGCATTGCGAGCAAAGAAGATATTGATTTAGCAGTTCGATTAGGCGTTAATTATCCGAAAGGTTTACTGGAGTGGGCTAACGAAATTGGTATTGAAAAAATAGCAAATACACTTCATAAGCTATATGAGCGATACAATGAAGATAGATATAGGATATCTCCTTTACTAAAGGATATGGCACACCACCATACTACTTTTTAGTTATTAAAAGTAGTGTTATTTTATCGATAAAAAGGGGGGGGACTAACCTCTAAGTTTATCTAAAAGATTGCTTAGAGTTTCTGCCTCCTTTTCGCTTAAATTCTTAGATATTTTATTGCTCAAATCAATAAAGACGGGATGAATCTTATCAAGCAATAATATCCCTCCATCAGTTATATTAATATCAATATTTCTACGATTAGAAGGGCAGATACGCCTAACAATTAAATTTTTCCGTTCTAATTTATCAAGCAACCTCGTTAAGTCTGTCCCTTTTTCTAACATTACTTCTTTTATGTAACCTGGAGTAACGGGCTCTGGATATTTGCCCTTTAATATTCTTAGAATATTATAATGCTGGGGGTGTATATCATATGCCTTAAATGTAGTATTCAAGATATCACGGTACCAACTATTAGTATAATGAATATTTATTAAAGCCTTGTGAAAATTATTTTCAAATTTTCGTTGTTTTATTTCTTCATCTATTTTCATAGTTACAAATATAAGCAATAACAACTTTTGTTGCAACAAATTTAATTATATATGACTCTAATTTTGCTTTTACTTTTACTCTACATTAGCAAAAAATTATATTTACGGTAATAGTTTACCTTGAAAAGTATACCGTGCTTGATATACTTTTTATTTAGTTGTTATATATTGCAATTTTTGTATCATATTTATTATCAATAATATATATAATTTATTTAAAAAAATTGTTTAATAGAAAAATAAGTATTAAATTTGAACTTTAAAATAAATAATTATTAAAAAAAGTTATGCTTGAAAGTTATTTGCCTTTAATATTAATGATTGTAATCGGCTTTATTGTAGCAATTAGCTTTATGTTTCTTTCAGAAATATTAGGAGCTAAGCGTTCAACTGCCGAAAAGCAAACTACTTACGAGAGTGGTATGGTGCCTCGAAAAACAGCTCACGAGCGTTTTTCAGTTAAGTTTTATATGGTTGCAGTAAGTTTTATCGTCTTCGATATTGAAGTTGTATTTATGTACCCATGGGCAGTACAGCTTGGACAGCTTGGATTAGCTGCATTTTGGGCAATGATATTATTTATAGTAATACTTTTTGTAGGGTATTTCTATGAATACAAGCGTGGAGGATTCCAATGGGATTAGAGAATAAATTATCTCGCGACGGGTTTGTAACGACTTCGATAGGTGCCTTAGTAAAGTGGGCACAAGCAAATTCAGCTTGGCCAATGCCACTTGGTATTTCTTGTTGTGGTATTGAAATGATGGCTTGGGCTGCCTCAAGATTTGACGTTGCTCGATTTGGCTCAGAAGTTTTTCGTATGACGCCCCGACAATCAGATATTCTATTAGTTGCTGGAACAGTAACTTACAAAATGGCTTGGGTTGTACGTAAAATTTACGATCAAATGCCAGACCCTAAGTGGGTAATTTCTATGGGTGTTTGTGCTTCTTCTGGCGGAATGTTCCGTAGTTATTCAGTAGTGCAAGGAATTGATCAATTTTTGCCTGTTGATGTATATGTATCTGGTTGCCCTCCAAGACCAGAAGCCTTAATCACCGCACTTATGACAATTCAAGAGAAAATCAAGAAAACTCATAAGCCTGATTTAATTAATTTAGGAAAGAACGTATCCCCAACTCCAACCGGAGCAAAGTTTGATTCAGAATTATTATTCGATCCATTCAAGAAAAATAATTAATAACAATAAAATTTTAATATAAAAGAGGCTGTCTCATAAGTCAGCCTCTTTTTTTGATTTGCCTTTTCAAAAGATGCAATCTTTTTCAGATTGTCATTTAAGAAATCCGAAACCTGATGAGTAATATTAGCTTCAAATACTTTCATCATTGAGGCTTGTTGTAGCTAATAATTTTGGTAATTCCTTTTACTTCATCTGTAAGCGTTACAATTCGTTGATACTGCAATCTCCATTGCAAAGCATTTGAAATAGTCAAATAACCCTGCTCTGGTGGAGTTTTTAAGATTTGCTCCGCTAATTTCGATAGTGTTATTTCGTCTGCTGGAATATTTTTGTCTTGTAGGTAAGCAATGATGTCGGCTTCATTGGCTTTATCCTTAACCATTTCCCTTAAACGGTAAGTTGTTGTATAGTCAGCCGTTCTCTCTTTTGCAATAAAAGAACAACTTACAAAATTTAAAGTTGCTGATTTGTTTTTAGGGTCGTCAGATTTGTCATAAACGAAAACGAGCAAATTGTAACCAAGTCCAAAAACTTTTTGTTTTGCGTCCTTGAAAGGGCAAGAAGATTGAGGCTGCTTTATTGAAGTTACTTTGATGTCGGTTAAAATGTCGTCAGAAGGCAGGTCAACACCGCTTGCAGAAGAACCAATTGTAACTTCGTATTTGTC
>DAOMQA010000035.1:0-10302 GCA_035445085.1 Kapaibacterium sp. (SeqCode) | reverse complement strand
ATTTTACAAATATAATAAATTTTAAATTCTTGTACAGCTTATGGGGTCCATTTCAGACTTATGAGACAACCTCTTTTTGTCGTTTATTATACTAGCATATATTCTGCATCTCTTTCTTCAATTTATTCTTCAATAATTCTAGTTTAATAAAAATAATTTTGTTTATTTAATTCTATTAAACTATATTTGCGATACGTTAAACTATATTTGCGATACGTTAAACTATATTTGCGATATGTTATGTATAAATTAAATAATATATGTGTTTTAGCGATAATTTTAATATTGCTAAATTCTTGTAATGACCTCCCAACACCTGATAAGCACGATGCCAAAGTGTTGAACTCACTAATCATTCCTACTTCAATCGATTCTGTTGGTAGAATTCATAATGAAATCGTTGATTTTTATAAATCTCAGTATCAAACAAAAATTAATGATAGGTTTTATAGTCAAAATGGAATATCTTATATAACTATGCCAGGATATCAAAATATGATACACTCGGTTAAAGACTATTTAGTAAATTATTTAAAATATGATTCAAATATTGTTGATTATGGGATTAGTAATTTTGAAAATATTCAGAATCAGTTGGGTACCTTTTGTTCTATTAATAGTGTTCTTTATTATAAAATTACTAAAAATTATAAGAATATTGTTAATTATCTCTATAATAATCAAATGATTAATCCTGAAACTTACAATTATGTAGTACCTATATACATTGATAGTTTTCCAGGCGTTTCTTGTAATGCTTCTACTTATATACAGAATATTATAGGAAGTCAATCTCCAACATGGAATAATATTGAACTAGCAAAATATATATCTATTTACAATCATTCAAATGATTTATGGAATGATTCAATTCTAAAATTAAAGAATCCAAATCAACCTTTACCTTGTGGTCTTAATCCAAACCAAGCAATAATAGCAGCCGATGCTTTGGGCTCTTTAATGGGAGCATATGCTGGTGGTTTAGGTTCAATTATTGCTGGAGCTCTTATGTCAATGGCTGAAGCCGAAGACCAAGAGAACCATTGCTCTATCTTAGTAGGTTCAGAATATCCAGAATCAAGATATTATATAAAAAAGAAGTAAATTAAATATTTGATTAATCACTTTTAATAAAAATGGAGTTTAAAATGAGTATGATGGTAGTTGTTTTAATAGTATTTCTTATAGTAGTAACTTTTTTAACTAGCGTTAAAAATAATTTTCAAATTAAAAAATTATTAGCTAAGAAGACTAATTATATTCAAGAGTTTGAGTATGATAACACAAACAAAGATATTTTCGATAATATTATTCATGAATTAACAAAGGATAATAAATATAATCTTAGGATAAAAAATAATAGAACTTATGTTTTATCTGACAATATATCGTTATTTACATGGGGTTTTTATTATCTTATAGAAAAAAGTGAAAGTAAAATAATAATATACCTACTTCCGAAATATCTTCTCCAGTTAAATATTTTTGGCGTCTTCCAACAAAAACTTTTAAAATTAAGTTCACAAATTCAATTATTAAATCAAGTAATTATAAATAAATCTTAATTTATGAATTACAAAAAATAGTTTTTATTATAGAACTGCTTACTGGTTTTGCCATGGTGGGTAACTGCGTGGGAAAGTAAGTCGTTGCCAAGTTCTTTATAACAAAAAGAGGCTGACTTATGAGACAGCCTCAAATAAAAGCACACATGCAAACCCATGCTACAGCATTGAAAAAAAACAACTTTAATTTTTAATTGCTTATCAAAAATTCTTTTGTCTAATAATTTATTTTTTGTAACTTAGCATATAGAAAATTGAAGATTTTAAAAAATGTTTGACAAAATAGTAAGATACATAGAATTTATACTTAATACTCAGGTACTCAGGTACTCTAAAAACGAAACCCGCTCATCTTATTGTAGCGGCTGTAAACACAAATTGGAATTTCCGAGGAGGGCACGCGGTCCAACAATAATATACATCTAACTCAGCACGACTTTTTTCTTTTTTCTATTGCTTAGTTTCTGTTTTTTTGTTTTGTATTTAATTAAAATTTTAAAAAAATTAAGGAACTTATAAATGAAAAAAAACTATTTATTATTTGCCGCTATATCAATTATATTTTGTTTTATTTTTGTAACTAGTTATAGTCAAAATCCACCATGTTTTCAAGATTATAATAGTTTATCATATAAATACAATCACCTAATTCAGGTGCCGAATTTAACAACAGATATGAATCTTGATATTCTAATTGGTTATTTAGCTATGGATTCAATTAGAAAATCTATTAAGGAAGATGATGTAATATCATTTTTAGCAAGTCAAACCTATAACGATACTTTAAGGATGATTATGAAGTATTTATATAAAATGGTTGACTATAATCCAATACTTTTTAAATTAACAACATCCCACTGGTATGATAAGAACTCGATTCTACTTAATGATCTTATAGAACATATTGAAAATCATGTTTTTGCAGTTTCACCATATCCATATATGGATAAACTTTTGTTAAAATCAAGTATAATTGCACATATCTATGTTGAAGATACATTACAATTGATTGATTCTGGATCTTTATATCCAACCGTATCAATAGTTACCAGTTCTATTTTGGATACAATTAAAGGTAATGTCTTGCCTGTAGCTAAGCTATTCTATAACAATCAAAATAAAGTAAGGAAACAAGATAATAAACTTCTTAATTTACCAAGTAACTATCTTCAATTTGAGTATAGACTTGAATGGAAAAGAAAATTAAATGATGATTTTGATAATGATATAGAAGTCAATTATATTGATGATGATGGAAACCCTTTAAAAATTGGAAAAATGATGGACTCAACTGGGAGTGGGTGGGTTAAAAAGGGTAAAGAGTATCTGGTGTTTTTAGATTTTCATTTGATTTGCAAAGATACAAATTTTTCATATTTAACATTACTCCCTTTTATTTTAAATTCTGCAACTTGTAATGTTTATCCAATTGAGAATGGTTTTGTTATTGACCCTATGAATGAGCTTGGTTTTGGTACTATTGTTGAAATAAATTTATTAAAAAATTTATTAAAACAACGTATAAATCAAATTATTAATTACAGCAATTAAAAGGAATATAATATGAAACTTACTATATTCTCAATTATTACGTTTTTCCAATTTTATACATACATATCTTTAGCCCAATGCGGAAGTACCTTGAATTGTCCAATTAATAAACAGTATAATTATATTTTCTGCAACTCAGCTACGAATCAAATGATGAGTAAATGTTCAGTTAACCCTAAGGCAGAAATAACACCCTGGTCTGTAATGAAAATTACATTACCTGTATGTTTGAATTTTTGTGATTCAGGTCCATCTAGAGTAGAAATGCAAATATTTACTGGCGGATATCAAGACGTTTTTAAAAAAGAATATGTTCAAGATGAATTAAATAAGGCGGCTTTTAGTTGGAATTGTCTATGTGGAAAAGAAAATTTACCATGTTCAAGTAAAATCAATGTATATTTTATGGATAGACCACAAGATTTCCTTCCAAATCCAAATTCAACAGTAGCCCGTTTATCACCTGTAGTTTCTGCTAGTACATGTCAAAGTAGAGTTAATAAAAATTGTAGTGATCCATTAGATAAACAAGAAGCTGTATCATTGTCATGAGACAGCTTCTTCTTCAAAGATTTACACCATGTTTCAGTAAACTGTCCAATAAGTGAATTTCTGCTTTAGAGCGTTTGTGTGCCCAACAGTAAGTTCTATTCACATATCAAATAATTTTGCCTGTTCTTTTAACGGTGCAAGGCGTTTGTTTGCAATATCAATATATTCTTGTGATATTTCATAGCCAATATATTTTCTACTTAATTTCAGAGCAGAAACCCCTGTTGTACCACTACCCATAAATGGGTCTAAAACTATGTCATCACTAAATGAGTAAAGTTGAATAAGTCTATGAGGCAATTCTTCTGGAAATGGTGCAGGATGTCCAATTCGTCGTGCACTTTCTGCATTCATTGTCCAAATAGATTTTGTCCATTCCATAAATTGCTCTTTTGAAATAGTGTTTTCTTTTCCATTCTTCTCTCTTTTGTAATTGCCTTTTGAAAAAACCAAAATATATTCGTGTATGTCTCTTAAAATTGGATTAGCTGCACTTTGCCAACTCCCCCAAGCTGTTGAAGGGCTTGCACTTGCTGCTTTATTCCAAATAATTTCACCCCTCATATTAAAACCAATTTCAAGCATCATTTGTGAAATGTAGTCTGATAATGGAATGTATGGTTTGCGACCAAGATTAGCAACATTTATACAAGCCCTACCACCATTTACTAACACTCTATAAGTTTCTGTAAAAGCATTTTTCAATAATTGCAAATACTCTTTTAATGATAAATCTTCGTCATATTCTTTAGAAACATTGTAAGGTGGCGAAGTTATCATTAAATGAACAGAATTGTCAGGTAACTCTTTCATATTTTCGGCAGACCCTAAAATAATTTCGTTTTCCAAATTATCTGGCAAATTATTTTCATTTTTATCTAACTCTTTTTTATCTTCAAGTTCTTTGTACAGCTTTGAATTGTAAAATTTTGAGCTGTCGTGATTAATTCTCCCATTAGTTCCAAAAGCACTTGTCTCTGTTCCATTTCTCTTTTTCATTAGCTACGGATTAAGGTTAAGAATTTTTCTGCTTTTGCTATGTCATTATTTTCTTTACTTGCAATAGTTATTAGTTCTCCTAATTTTGCCGTCGAAAGCATTGAAGAAAAATAATTCATATTGTTTGACACAAGTTCCCCACAGTAATCTAAAACCTGTTGTGAGTTTAGTGCAGTCTGGAAACCACACTCTGGCGAAGAATTTGCAAACGCAGATTCCGTTGGTTGAGGATTTAATGAAAGAAATCCTTGTATTACTCCTGAAGTTTTTAGAAAATCTACTTTCCTCAAATAACTGTCTGTAATTGGGCTATTACCTAAAACAACAATTGGAATTTTAGTTGAAGAAATACCCGAAACTCTTATGTTGATTGATTTGCCTATTGCTTTTAGCATACTATCTGAACGCATTAAAGAGGGTTGTCCTTTATGTGTTTTATAGTCGCCAATTAATTTTATAGTGTCAGGTTGTTCAAATTGATAATTTGAAACAATACTCATTTTTATTTCAAAAATTAGCTTTATGTTTTCAGCTTTTTGATTTATGTCGTTTGTAGTACAAAAAGCCAAGTCGGCACTTGTTTGTCTTGATAAACCAAGTTCTTCACAAACAACACTATTAACTGCGAATAGTCCTAATTCTTTTGCAACAGGTTCAAAGAACGATTTACACCATTTTTCAGTAAACTGTCCAATAAGTGAGTTTCTGCTTTGTAAAGTTTGCCCTTCTGCATCTGTCCCTTTCGGGATATAGGCAAAATAGCCTGATTGAAGTTTATAAAATAATTGCTCAGGTGAAGCAAAATTTTTTAACGCCTCCCTAGAGAATTGTATTTCTACCTCATTACTCCAAAGAATCATTGAATTTTATATTTTTATATTTACAAACGTTCAAATATACTGATTTTTTGTTATAAGCTGCCGCTATTTTTTTAGTCACTCTATTATAGTTGGAACTTAAGTTTATATAAAAACTAGCTCTCTTTATTACTCTCACCAAATATCTCATTATGTATAAACTACACCTAATGTAAATTAATTGCTATCTTATTTTAAATAAAAATAATTTGGATACTAAATAAACGTCACTTTGTTCGTATTAAAAAAAGAAATAAGATAACAATATGTCAGAAAATTTAATCCACGCAACTACCGTAGTTGGTGTGTTGAAAGACGGTAAAGCCGCAATGGGTTCCGATGGTCAAGTAACATTCGGAAATACGGTATTAAAAGCTAATGCCAAGAAAGTACGAAAATTATATAATAATACAATATTAGCAGGGTTTGCAGGCGCCACGGCAGACGCTTTTACCTTAATACAAAGGTTTGAGGAAAAATTAGAATCTCATAGAGGTAATTTACAGCGTGCCTCCATCGAATTAGCTAAGGATTGGCGAACAGATCGTTATTTACGCAAATTAGAAGCTATGCTTACTGTAATGAATAGTACTTGTGCTTTAATTATTAGCGGTACAGGCGATGTAATCGAACCAGATGATAATATTATAGCTATTGGTTCTGGTGGTCCCTATGCTTTGTCAGCTGCTCGTGCCTTACTAAACCACTCTACTTTATCAGCAAAAGAAATAGTAAATGAATCTTTAAAAATTGCTGGTGATATTTGTATATATACCAATTTATCAATCACATTGGAAGAATTATAGAATGAATGAGAAACAAGAAATTCAAGTAATAGATAATTTAAAAAATCTTACCCCAAAACAAATTGTTGAAGAATTAGATAAATTTATAATTGGACAAGAGGCTGCCAAAAAATCTGTTGCAATTGCTTTACGTAATAGATGGAGACGTCAGAATGTAACGAGTGATATCCGCAACGAAATTATGCCAAATAATATTATAATGATTGGTCCTACAGGCGTCGGAAAAACTGAAATTGCTCGTAGATTAGCAAAACTAACTAATGCACCTTTTGTAAAAATTGAAGCTACAAAATTTACAGAGGTTGGTTATGTAGGGCGTGATGTAGAATCTATGATACGTGATTTAATCGAAAAATCTGTTGCAATGGTTAAGGATGAACATACAACGCTTAAAAGAGATGAAGCAAAGGTAGCAGCTGAAAATCGTATTTTAGATATACTTATTCCACCAGTTAAAAGCAATTCGCCATCATTTGATACAACAAGCGATAACGACCACGAAGAAAATCTAGCAACCCGTGAAAAATTTAGAAAAATGCTACAATCAGGTCTATTAGATGATAGACTAATTGAATTGGATGTTGTGGTAGATGCTTCATCCAACTTACAAATATTAGGTCCGATTGGTTTAGATGAGATGGGCGTAAATTTATCTGACATTTTAGGTAATATGATGCCTAAAAAGAATAAGAAGAAAAAGATGAAAGTAAGTGAAGCTAAAATTCTTATAGAAAAAGAAGAAGCAGAAAAACTTATTGATATGGAAAAAGTCATTAGAGAAGCAATAAATAGAGCGCAAAATAGAGGTATTATTTTTGTTGATGAAATTGATAAAATAGCATCTAAGGGAGGTGGTTCAAGTGGGCCAGATGTATCTCGTGAAGGCGTTCAGCGTGATTTACTGCCAATTGTAGAAGGAAGTGCAGTTAATACCAAATATGGCATTGTTCATACTGATCATATTTTATTTATAGCTTCGGGGGCTTTTCACGTGTCGAAGCCTGCAGATTTGATACCAGAGCTTCAAGGTCGTTTCCCAATTCGCGTTGAATTAAAAAGCTTAACTGAAGAAGATTTTGTAAAAATTCTTACTATACCAGAAAATGCTCTAATCAAACAATATCAGGCATTAATAGATACTGAAGGTATCAAATTAGACTTTGAAGAAAGTGCAATCAAAGAAATAGCTTCAATTGCTGCCTTAGTAAATGAAGAAGTAACCAATATAGGTGCTCGACGCCTACATACTATATTATCTACATTATTAGAAGAATTGATGTTTAATGCACCAGACAGCATTGAAGATAAATATATTAAAATAGATGGCAGCAAAGTCAGAAATGATCTAAAAGACATTGCGAGAAATATTGATATAAGTAAGTATATTTTATAAGATATTTATTTAATCTTAATATTTTAAAACTTATGGGCAGTCTAATATAGGGCTGCCTATTTAGTTTCAGAAAAAGTGGCTGTCTCAATTAAATAGATATGAAGATAATCATCTAGAATATGGTAGAGAAAGATATAACATCAAAAAATATTCTTACTATGGTAATGGTGCCCTTTCAGCTCGGTCTTTGTTTTCTAACAATAATTTAGCTATGTTTGCAAATATTAAACAGAATGTAGAGCAGTTTGATTATGATTATAGGGGACTGATGCATTCCAAGAGAGCAATAAAATATTTGGGAATTTTTATTGTCAATATATAAAATTATATTAAATTGAGGTCTGAAAGTGAATTATCCAGTTATTTATGAAAGAATTGAAGATATAGATTTTGAGGAAGGGTATTTCTATGCTTATTTACCAACTTTGGGATTAACAACCCATGGCAAAGGTATTGATGGTGCAAAAGAAGCCGCTTTAGATTTACTTAAGTTATGGAATGATGAATCGGCACAAAAAAGGTCAAATGAATTTATGTTTGCTACTCTTGAGATTTAAATGCCTATAAAGCCAAAAGAATTAGTTTCAAAATTAAATAAGTTAGGTTTTGAAATCATTAGAAGTAGCGGTTCTCATTTAATTCTTAGACATCCTGATGGACGACAGACCTATGTTTCTGTGCATACAAAAGATTTACCAGAAGGTACATATAAAGCCATTTTAAAACAAGCGCAATTATCAAAATTTGATATTGAAAACATCTAATTATGATTAAATATCAGCAATATAACCCTTTCGGCGCCCACACTTCGACTTCGCTCAGTGCAGGTGGAGTGAGAAAATACGACTACGAAATTGGAAGGTTTACGGGTGTGGACCCGCTATGGGAGAAATACACAGGGTGGACGGGGTATCAGTATAGTTTGAATAATCCGGTGAATTTGGTAGATTTTAATGGATTGAATTGGTTTTCAACTGAAAGTGGTTCAATAAAATGGTTTTATCAACAAGGGGATTTCAGCCAAATCTCTAGTGGAACTACTTGGACAGATATGGGAGAAGATTTTTTAAAATTTAATGGTTCAGAATTAACTTTATACAAATCTGATAAAAGTAGCACATCTTGGCCGGCGGTGTCTGGCAAACTGAAAGATGGAAAAACAGACCCTGACTCACAATGGGAAAATGGGGGACCAATACCTGAAGGCACACATTATTCTGTGAATCCTAAAGAGATTCAAAAATGGGATAATATTTCATTTTGGGATAAATTAGCATCAACTATAGGTAGAGGTACTTGGAAGTGGGGGACTAGTGTTTGGGGAGATATAAGAGTTCCTATTAATCCTAAAAAAGATACTAGAGGTGAACGCACAGGTGGGTATTTCATACATGGCGGTAATGCTCCGGGTTCAAAAGGTTGCATAGACTTGTGGAAATTTAACAAATCATTTTTTAATGACTTTAAAAAATACAATATTCCATTACATTTAGTTGTAATTTATCCTTAAATTAGGGGCAAAAATGAAAAATAAATTTTCTAAATCAGTTATTTATAGTCATATAGTAAATATTGCAAAAATACTTTTAACTTTGGTTTGCTGTTTATTTGCGTTGTCGTTTATTGAAGATATATTTACAACACCGCTTGAAATTGAATTTCCCTGGGAGCCCGGCGGTTTTTTTTATTCATCTGTAGAATTATATGTTATAAGTGGGGCAATTATTGCATTATTTAATATGCTACCTCTAATGTTTATAATAATTAAAAAATTAAGAAATCGATTTAACTTAGTAACAATATTAGTGTGTGCATTCGATATGATATTTTTGATTTCTACACGTGCTTATGACATTTAATACCAAAACTTATGAATGACAAAACATTTGACATAGTTAACAAACATGTTGCCATCTGGAATATTTTAAATTTATCAGAAGAAATTGCTATTAGTGAATATACAGATTTTGCTCCACTAATAATAGAATTTCTGAATGGTAATACAGAAAGCCTGATAGAAATTAATAGTTATATTTCTGATTTAATAGGTATCGGATTTGAGAATAGCAATGTATTAAATGATTTTAATACATTGTTACAATCTATTCGAAATGCATTGATTCTTTAAATCAAAATTAAACAATACTATAATTTCATTTTATTTATTTTCAGAAGCAAATACAAACATGATTATTCTAACAATAATTTCGCTATATTTGCAAACATTAGACAAAGTGTAGAACAGTTTGATTATGATTATAGAGGTCTGATGAATAAGTATAGAAAGGGTGAAGTTTTGGCTTCCGATACTTGTGAGATTTCGCAGATGCTGCTTACAGATGTGGAGTGGCAGTATCGCTATAACCCTTTCGGCGAACCACTAAAGAAAAACAACTATCAGCCACAATGGAACGAGCGGCTCGACTACATAGACAAAGAAAAAGATAGGGAAAGTAAACTTGGTGATCATGGCGTTAGAAAATACGACTACGAGCTTGGAAGGTTTACAAGCGTGGATCCGCTGTTTGAAGTTTATTTAGGATGGAGTCCATATCAATATTCAGGGAATAATCCTTTAA
>DAOMQA010000034.1:0-11078 GCA_035445085.1 Kapaibacterium sp. (SeqCode) | reverse complement strand
AATTCATTTTTTCTATAAAAAATAAGAAGCTGTATCATTGTCATGAGACAGCCTCTCTTTCTAATTTTAAAATAATAAAATTTAAATTCATTTTAGCAAAACTATATTTAGAGCATCTAAATATTTTTACTATCTACTCTCTATTTAATTATAAGCCTCAGTTAAATACTATGTTAGAAAGATATTTTTTATTATTTTAGTACCATTGATATTACATTTTACCATACAATATATTGGAGTTCCATGTATAAGATTTTTATTCTATTATTTATAGTGATTGCGGCGTACAATCAGAACGCACTTGCAGCACCTTATTCTGGTGGAGATGGGAGTGAGTCTTCGCCTTATCAAATAGCAAAAGCATCAGACTTGATAACACTTTCATTGACATCTGCTGATTGGGATAAATATTTTATGCAAACTGAAAATATATTTTTTCATCCAGACTCTTCGTTAGTTGATTGGGATGGAGATGGCGACTCCATCGGGGATATAAGTGACCTTTTAGGATTTTCACCTATTGGTACTTTATCGGAGCCATTCACAGGCCATTACGATGGTAATTTTAAAACTATAACACATCTATATATAAATAGACTTGCAAGTGATTACATTGGCTTATTTGGAGTTACTCAACAAAGTGAGATAAAAAGCATAGGTCTAATAAACGCTATAATAGTTGGTAGAGATTATGTAGGTACTTTGGTTGGCTATCACAATGCCTTTGCTTATATAACTGATTGCTTTAGTAGTGGAGTCGTCGACGGCAGAGATTATGTAGGCGGTTTAGTTGGTATCAATACTTTTTTCTCTGAAATATATAAATCTTTTAGCTCTTCTTTTGTATATGGGAGATTGGATGTTGGCGGACTTGTAGGAAAGCATTTTAATAATTCTCAAATTAATTATAGCTATAGTACAGCAGCAGTATCTGGGGAAAATAGTGTAGGGGTCTTAGTAGGCACAGCTAATACGAGTATTATTAAAGACTCATATTCCACTGGCTACGTTAAAAGAATAAATAGTAGCTCTTTGACAGATTTTGGCTCATTTATAGGACATTCTATCCTTACAAATATAACTAATTGCTATGCTGTGGGCAAGGTATTTCAAGAACCAACTGTAATTTGGGGAGTAGACGGATTATACAACAAGGGTTTTATTGGTAATTATGAAAGTGGTGTAATAAATAACTGCTTTTTTGACACCGACTCTTCTTTTCAAACCACTGGTACTGGAGCAAGTGCTACCACTAATACTAATATGAAATTAGCAGCAACATTCTCTACTTGGGACTTTACTAATACTTGGATAATGTCATCTCCAATTGCCTTTTTTAACTACCCAACTCTTCAGTGGACAGGAGCATTTTCGGAAGAGCCAGTATCCAATGAAATAAGCTCAATTAACAATCTTATTTGGTTAGCAGAGGATAGTTTGCGTTGGAATGATATCTATATCCAAACAGATGATATTTTTACTTGGACAACACCAAGTTGGAACAATAATTTTGGTTGGACACCAATTGGTAACCCTAATGAAGGTGGTACTTTCCAAGGAGTTTATGATGGTGGGAATTTTAAAATATCTAATATTTATATAGATTGTTTGAATCAAGAAGATATAGAAATTGCAGATGCCAGACCAATTATTGGGCTATTTGGAATGATAGAAAATAGCATGCTAACTAATATTAATATAGATAATGTTTATATTTATGGAATTTATGGCTCTGGTGCTCTAGCAGGTATGTGTTTCAACTCTATAATACAATGTTCATCTTCTTCTGGCTTTGTAAATAGTCTAATTGCAGCAGGGGGTTTAGTAGGCTTTTTAGGCTACCCTAGCGACGAGCCAAGCAATGCTTCTATAATAACGTCTTATTCTAATGCTTTTGTTGCAGTTTGGGTAGCAGGGGGTGGCTTAGCTGGAATGAATGCTGGACTTTCAAGTATTGAAAATTCGTTTTCCTCTGGCGAAGTGTATGGAGCTAGTCTCTTAGGTGGCTTAGCTGGAAATGTAGTATGTGCTGATATAATTGATAGTTATAGCACGAGTACAATAGTAAGAGCAGAAGGAAGCACTGATTTAGATATTGGAGGTATATGCGGAGCATTAATAACAACAGACACAGAAACTACTATTATTGAAAACTGCTATTATGCGGGACAAATATTTCAATCTCCTGGGGTAGTTTGGGACGAAGGTACAAAAAGTGCTGGTTTTGTAGGTTTGGAAGACGAAATAGAATTAGAACCAATCTATAATAATAACTTTTTTGACTCTACCGTATCAGCCCAACTAATTGGAATTGGAGCAACTGCCAAATCGACAAAAGAAATGAAAAAAGAACTTACATTTAGTTCTTGGGACTTTGATTCCGATTGGGATATTGTATCCAATTGTCAGTTTGAGTCTTACCCGTTTATTAATTGTATAGCTTACGATCCTCCTCTAACATTACCAGTTAAGAACCCAATGCCGGGATTAGCAAGTAGGCATTTTGATACCGTATATGTAGACGCCTTGTACAACAACTCTTATGAATGTTGGGGGAAAGTATATTTTAATCAATTAGATGAAGCTATAGACTCCGTAGCTGACAATGGTGTTATTTTAGTTTCTGAAATGAGTAATACTACTTTTGAAGGTGATTTGAACTTAGAAAATAAAAAAATAATTATTGGAGCTAATAATTTAGAATTTTTAGGCAATATATCCGGTGGTTTAGTACAGGTAAGCAACTCCGGCAAACTTCTTATGAAAGATTTAAATGCTAATGAAACAAAATCTTTTCCAATTACAGACGGAACAAACAACTACACTGTTACAATAACAACAGCAAGCACCGCATTACCTGATATATCAATACGAATCAATAATAAAAGTGAAAGTAGAAGTATCAGTAATAACTTCTTAGATATTATTGGACCAGAAAACTTAGATGCAACAATGACTATACATATAGACAAAGCTGCAATAGCACCCCATATATTAAGTTCTACCAGTCAGCTACGTTATTATAACGGAGAAAGATATGTTCCTTACGATGGTAATCATTGTGTGATAAGTGATATGGGTGAATATTACCTAATCACCCTAACAAATATAAATAAGTTTTAAGCTCTGATGTTGAATTGATAATAGTAGAGGCAGCTTCCAAAGCTACCTCTACATCTTCTAAAAATTTGTAGTTCACACCGAATAAGATTATAATTAACTAAATTTACAAAATTTAAAAAGTAACAAGTAAGCCTAATCAAACACCATATTTGCCATTTATGACTACTATGAAAAAGCTATATCTTTATAATTTTTTCTATTTTTTCTCCTATCTTAATATAATATACGCCGGAATTTAATATACTAATATCTATTTCTTGTGTTTGCAAAGCTACTTTGCAGGATAATACCTTATTTCCGAGTAAATCATAAATTTCAGCAGTTGAGTTGGTGAGCATATCAATATTATTTTGGGGCATATTCATACTATCATAGGCAAAGTTAGCCAATACTTTTGATTCTTGCAAATATGCTGTAGGTAGTGAATCACTTCCTCTTTAGCTTAAAATAAGCGACCAATCCTAAAGCTATTACTAAAGAGATAGCTACAATTGATATGATTAATCCTTGATTGGAGCTATCGTGCTTACCTTCTCGTTGGTATATCCAGTAGTCTAATATATCATAGAATATTGAGTTCTTATCTTCTTTCCAATCACCTATCTGTTGATTTATGATAAGCAGTAAATCAGAGTTTGTACCTTTTTTGGTGCAAATATGCGCAGTAACAGTGGCAAATTTTATAGGAGACTCCACTATTAACCCTTGAAGGTCATCATAATTCCGCCTATAGAAATTCTTAAAAATTCCACCTACTACCGAATCGTACTTAATATGCAATAACAATTCAGCAAAATCATCGTAATATATAAACCTAGGTTTTACATTGTTATCAAGGCAAAGTTTAATAAATTTCTCGTTATTAACGTCTCCTTTAATCAATCCTACTCTTAAATTATTTAAGTCTTTTACGCTCTTTATTTGGTATTTCTTATTATGATCGAAAGAAGGGGCACTTTGCAATATAGATTTGGCAGAGAAATCAAGGAAGGTTGCACGTTCATCTGTTCTAACTAAGCCCGGAACTAAGTCTAATTCTCCATCTCTTAGTTTTTTATAAACATCATTAAATGTCGAGAAGTAAAATTGAACTTGCCAATTATATTTTTTTGCCATTGCATTAAAAACATCTATATAAATACCCTTGACATTACCATCGGTATCACGAAAGCATGCAGGATACATATCATAAACACCTATAACTACATCTCTTGCATTCAACTGAATTGATAACAACAAAAACAATATAATAGTAATTCTCTTCATTAGATTAGTTTTTATCAAAATGTTGATAATCTTTTAAGCTTTTCCAGTCTCCGCCCCAATTCCAACCACGTGATTTAAAAAATTTTACTATTTCGTGGTCTCCCCCCAAGGTACCTCTTGTGTTAGTGTTATATTTTGCATTCTTTGGCGAAATACTACCATCTTTATATATTGCAGGATTTTGGAATGGGTTAAAATCGATAGCTCTACCCCATGAATGATTTGATAAGCGTGTTGTATTGGCAACAAACCTATAATTGAAAGCAGAAGTGTTATTATCTTCCATCGATGCATCATCGCTCCAATTATACTTAACGATAGGAATAACTTTCTCAATAGGGAATTTGATTTTCTTAATTAATTTAAAGGCATCTTCCACATCTTGCTGTAAAACTTTATTTACTACTATTTGCCCTTTACATAGCTGATTTTCAAAGTTGTAATATTCAACGTTTAGTAATACCATTGAATCCAAAACTTCTTGCGGAGCTTTACTCCCTTCTATTGCCGTTTTGAACGACATGTCAGAATGAGTTATTATGCTTACATTCATCATAGTTGCTAAGCATAGAACAAATAATGCTTTCAAAAAAACCTCCCAAATATTTGCACTCACATTTAAAAGTTCATATTGTGTTGATGAACGACTTACTTAATTATTGTATATTTTTTTACAATTTTATCTAATAATTTTTTATAATTTTACCGTGCCCAGGGATAATTACATCAGAATGATTTACGACATATTGTCTTGAGGCGATTAATTTTTGGAGCATATCTGCACTTTCTACAAAAGGGTCTTCTTTAAAAACATCAATTATAGCTTCTTCGTTATCTTCAAACCAGAATACATCAGCAGCAAAGCAAAACCTTGCAATATCAGTATTTATTATTAAAGAGTAGTGTTCTAAACAATGTCCTGGTGTGTAGATTCTTTTAATATCATTTGTAATATAGCTGTGCTTCAGTTCTCTCAGTTTATCATTTTTATAAATATAGTTCTCGTAACTATAAATTTCTGCTTTAGCAAAAAGCCCAGACAGCAAAATATGATCTATATGATTATGGCTTAAGAACACAATATCAATATCATCATAATTAATACTGTTATCTTTTAATGATTGCTCTAAGAGAGTACGGTTGCAACCTGGGTCGCACAATACATACTTCCCGTCGCTCTTTATTAGGCATATCGCAGAATTTACATCCCAGCCGTCATTTTTTTTCCTTGCATACCCTTCTTTTATAAATATAATTTCAGCTGCCATTTCTATTATAGAATTTTTATTTTATCTGTATATTTAACAATTCAAATAGAAAAATAGTGTAAACTCGGAAAGAATGTTCAGATAGTTTAATCTTTGCTTATAGGCTGACATACAAAAAGAGGCTGTCTCATAAGTCAGCCTCTTTTTGTAAAATATCCGCTCTTTTATTAGCTTGCTTTGTCAGCTTTTTCTTTTTTCATATGTTTTTTAACGTGCTTTTTCACTGCTTTAGCTTCTTTTTTTGCAACATCTTTATCAGTTTCATTTTTAATAGCTTCTACTTTTTTGCTTTTAGTCACTTTTTCTGCTTTAGCAATATGATTAGTAGATTGTGTAACTACTTTGCTTGAATGTTGTTCATTTGCTTTGTCAGCTTTTAGATTTGGCGACTTAGCTGAAACTTGGCTAGCTGCAAATATCATAGAAGCAGCTGCTAATGAGATTATTATTGAGCTTTTCATTTTCTAAACCCTAATAAATAATTAAAAAATTTATTTAGTTATTAGACATCAAAAAGACAAATAGGTTTAATATAAAATTAAAAATAATGTAATTTATTTTTAATTAAAACTTAATACCAGCTAAAATAGATTGAAAAATATCATTAATCTCTTGCTGTTTTGGGATTGGATTACTATCAACTACCATTGGTATCAATGTCATTTCGTAAAACTCGCCAATTGTGGAAGCAAAAACAATAGTTTTAGTTGCAGCGGCAGCATTTCCGCCAACATATTCATATTGAACAAATTTACGCGGGCCCATTTTTATAGGTTGGTACTTACCAATTTGCTTAATATTCCCAGCCGATTTCTTTTCTTTTTTCATAAAAGAATACCAAGCTAAAGCATATAGCCCTTCATCGTTAATTTTCTTACTATACTCATTAACCTTAGGTATACTCGCTACTACAAGCCCTAAATTATATTCTTTATTTACCGCCATATACATCACATCAGTAGAAATTTTACCCTCTACATCAACTAAGAACCAATCTTTTGGTAAAAATGCGATCATGTCTCCCTTCTCAGAGCGAATCATATTGTTTGATAGTTCTAAGATTGGCTTTGGGGAAATATCTATTTCTTGCTCTACTTCAATCTCCTCGTCATTATCATATTTTACGATGATACAAGAATTGAACGATATAGAAAAAAGAGTAAAAGCTAAAAATATAGTCAAGTATTTAATAAACTTATATAGCAATTTATTAATATTCCTCTATATGTAAACTACCTGGATTAGTCTCACTGTGCTTTGTATAATTTCTATTAAGTAAAAAACTTGAAACCGATTCAATCATTTTTGGGTTGCCACAAAGAAAGAAGTGAGTTTTTTTAGGGTCAATTTCAATACCAGCTTCATTTTCTAATACTTTATTTTCTAAGTGCTTTTCAATATATCCAGACAAGCCATTCCATGAGCTATCGGCTTTTAATAAGGTAGGGTAATAATAAAAATTTTTGAAAGAATTCTGAATAAGTCTTAATTCTGAATAATAGCCTAAGTCCCAAGGATAGGCTGCCCCATGCAGGATAGCAAGTTTAGAATTTGTATGCTCGGCTAAGTGCGATCTTAAGAAACTCATAAAAGGAGCTAAACCTGTACCAGTAGCGATCATTACTATATTAGAGCCTTCTGGGATTTGATTTAAATTAAAAATACCTAAGATTTCCGTATCTATCCACATTCTTCTACCATGTGTTAGGCTAAACAATCTTGGCGTAAGCTGCCCACTTTTCACTTGACTAATATAAAATTCAAATTCACGTGTATCATAATTAGCTGAAGCTATTGAATATGGTCTTTTGATTAGCACATCGTCATTTAATTTCTCTAACGGTATTAAAGAATTAGGGGATCTTTGTTCTTTTGCTAATATACCAATTGTAGTGTATTGACCTGCAATAAATTTATTCCTTGGTTCATCGGTCTTGAGACGAAGTAGCATCAAATCGGGTGTTATTAGAATCTTTCCTATTACAGTAGCATTATATGGACTTATATTCATAATCAGTTATTATTTAGTTTATTCCTTTTTACAAAAATATAAAAAAAATCTAACTAATAGAAATTGGAATTGTAAATTTGAAAGTACTTCCTTTACCTAATTCGCTCTCAACCCAAATTTCACCTTTATGGTTCTTAATAAATTCCTTGCATAGTATCAATCCCAAACCAGTGCCACTTTCATTATTAGTACCTTTGGTTGATTTGGACTCTCCAATTAAAAACAGCTTCTGCATGTCCTCTGGCTTTATTCCTATACCATCATCTTTTATAGATACTTCAAAATAATTGCCCTTTTCTTGGCATTCTATAAATATATTTCCCCCATTATAAGTAAATTTAATTGCATTGCTAATTAAGTTCCGTATTACGGTTGAAAGCATATTTCTATCAAATGGAATAATTGTATCTTTAGCTATATTATTTTGGACTGTAATTGACTTGCTCTTGGCAGGTTGGGCAAGTAGTCTAATATCTTCATTAACTAAATCATATAAGTTGTTGTCAGCAAGATTAAGCTCAATATTATTCCTTTGAGAGCGTGCCCAAGTAAGCAAATCTGTAATTAAATCATTTAAAGTTTTAGAAGAATTATTAATTCCTTCTAAAAAATCTAGCACTTCCTCCTTATCAAGGTCTCCATAGGATTTAATTAAAAAATCACTTACGCCCTGTATAACCCCAAGCGGGTTTCTTATGTCATGAGCCATGATAGAAATAAACTTATCTTTCGATTCGTTCTCATGTTTAAGTGTTTTTTCAACTGTCTTTCTATATTCAACTTCTTTTAAGGCTTGATCTTTAGTCTTTTTAAATTCCACAATCTTTCTATACAAATTGCTCCTATCTATCACAGAGAACAAGGCTCCATTTTCATCATTTTCTAGAGGAAAATGCGAAGCTAAAATATCATAATAGAACACACTTTGTAGTCTTTTTTTAGGGGCAAACAAGGATTTATTAAGCGAAGAAGTAAATATCGAAGGCGCCCCACCATTTACTACATCGCTAATTCTCATTTTATTGATAGTTTTTTGGAAGTCTGGGTAAAAATCATATAAGTAGCGTCCTACGGCATCTTCCATTTTAATATCAGTAAGCACTTCTAAGGCATGATTCCAACATTGTATTTGGTAATGTGCGTCGATTACGCATATACCAATTGCAATATAGTTAAAAGGGCTTATTTTATTTCTTGTAGGCATTATATTACAAAGTACCTTTCTGATTTACTAATTCAATCTTTTCTATTAAAGTATCCATCGAACCAGTTTCAAAGATTAATAAAAACTCTCCCGTAATATTTGCTTCTTGAATAATAAAGCGGGTAGTAGCAAGCATCACATCTTGAACTTCAACAATATCATTCTCACTCAAGAAGTTAGCTACCGAACACTCAATATACTTTGGTGTCCTATATAAGAATTTTTGCGATAGAATATTTGAAATAGTGCCGATTAGTGAATTTAAAACAATATTTCCAATTTCAGACAAAGTATGCTGTCTAATTTCATTAAATTCATCCTCATCAGTAATATCTTCGTCAGTAAATATTGAAACTAATAATTTAGCTCCGTCTGTTGCAAACAATAATTGACATGATCCTGATAATTCGCCTTTAAATCCTAAATTTACCACGGAAATACTTACATCTTGATACTTCATCAAAAACTTAGGCAACTCATTGGTATTAGTAAAATATATATTTGGTACGCTAAGCTTAATATTCTCGTTAATTAAATGATTAAGTAAATTTGCTGCCTTGCCTACTCCTATATTTACTATTTCTTTTACTATATCTATATGTTCGTCAGTTATTAGACTCAATTTGTTTCACTTTCCATTAATTGTTTAATTAAATCATTTAATTTGCTTTTATCTGGTGGCTTATTAAGAAAAGCAAAAGCACCGAGTTGCTCCACTTCTTTGCGTGTACTATCTTGTATATCTGCTGAAATCACGATTATTTTAATAGAAATACAATTATCTTTAATAAACCTGAGTACTGAAAATCCATCTATTTCTGGCATAAGTAAATCTAAAAGTATTAAATGATAGTAATTATCTTTTAACTTTTCAATTGCCTCGCTACCAGAATCGCACTCCGCTACCACAACGTTATCAATGGGTAATATTTTTTTTATTTGTAACCTTGAAATCCGTGAATCATCAACTATTAAAATCCTATACACAATAATATATCTCTTTATCTATTATTCAAGTATATCAAAAATAACAAATTAATTAATTAAAAGCAATTGAGAGAAGGAAAAAAAGTATTATTGTTCTATGGATAGCTATTATTATGATTTAGTCAAAATTAATCATTTAAGGATTGATATACAATTACTATCTAAGCTATTTTTGAATTCCTCATTTCTCAGCTCTGGGTCAATATCATATTCCTTGAAACCAAGCGTTGCACCTTCCTTGTTTTGCTTGATGTCTATATATGAATAAAAGCAAACATTTGTCGGACAAGCTATAAGGGTTTGTTTTACCAAATTATTACTTTTAAGCCCAATTATATGCTTCCAATTGACTTTTCTTACAAGCTCGATGTCCATACTCTTATTTTCATCTTCAATATAACTCCATGAGAATTTTATAGCTTGTGAGTTTATTAATTCGATCACAAGATTATTCATAAATTCTCTTAAATTCTTTGATAAATCGGTTCTTATTGTATCCTCAAACTCAATTGATTCTAAAGAAAGTTTATTCTCCATACCACCAATACGGTATCTATAAAATAATGAGTAGTTTATATTATCATATTTAACTATTGCCATTTGAGGCGATAATTCCAAATCAGGGGTCCAATAGCCTTTATTTAGAAGGCAATCGGATTGTTGAGGATATAAATATTCTATAGATAGTATAAAAATAGCAACAACTATAATAGTAATTTTCATAATTCAATCTATAATGTTTATAAATTCACTTTGTACCATGTAACCTGTAATTGGTTATCTGTGGTATGTAATATACCTATTGTTTTATCGTTAAAATACATAATTAATGGGAAATCTTCTTTTAGGAGAATGTCGTTGGACAATAGCTTGCCCTCATCGTTGAAAATATTCAAAAAGTAATTCCTTTTGCATAGTGGCGACATTGGGTCTTCAACATTATCAGGTATTTCGTCGTTTCTCATGACTGTAAGGAAATAATTACTCTTCACATCATAATTAAAACTTCTTATCATACTGCAATTTCTAATAAATTTTGTCCATTCTGCCTTTGTAGCATTTATTGGCAAGCCAGTATTAACTTTCCTAAAGGAATTAGCAAAATCGAATGTTAATTCTCTAACAAAATCACCTTTTAAATTAAATTTCTGTATTTTATTAGAATAATACCAAGTTGCGTTCTATAATGCAATATTAAGATGTGGAAAAAAAGTCATAG
>DAOMQA010000033.1:0-11419 GCA_035445085.1 Kapaibacterium sp. (SeqCode) | reverse complement strand
AACTGCTCGTTACCCGGTCCCAAAAGATAATATTCCATAGGTCTTAGCTTGCGTTGGTCGAGAGAATCTGATATCATTTAACTATTCTCATAAATGATTGAAGGTTATTTTTGTACAAAAAGTGATCACCAAGCAAATACATTGTATCAGTATCTTTGTTAATTAGATATTTAATATAAAAAATCTCATGATTTAATTTTACTTTAATATCAGATATTTTTCCATCTTTGCTTATAATAGCAAGTGGTAATTTTGTTTTCTGGTTTTGAATTAAATTAAATATTCCAGTTAAAATTAATAAACTATCCTGAGATTCTGAAATAGAATGAATCATTGATTTATTAAAATAAGGTTCATCATCAACATATTTAAATAAATTTGATACATTTGGTTGATTTGAATTTAAACTCCCATCATTATTAATTCTAACCAAATCTTCCATTTTACCTTTGATAGTATTTATTGAAAAATTACCACCTAAATAAATTGTAGAATCATACTTATTAATACAATAAATTCGATTATAATCATTATCTGAAAATTTGGAAAAGATATTATAAAAGTTTGTATCAATTCTTCCATCCGAGTTTATTCTACAAATATTCTTATAATAATTTCCATTTAAATTCAAAACAAAATTTCCACCAATTAAAATCTTATTATCAGGTTGGACATGGATTGTTAAAACTTCACCACTTACAAATTTATCAGATATTTCCTTTCTGAAATTATCATCAACATTAAAATTTGAATCCAATCTAATCAATGAAGTTACACCATGAACCCAAAATGAAGTTAAGGCCAAATATACATGATTTGTAGAATCACGAGCCATTGCATTAGCTCTAAGTTGATCAACCTTGACTGAATCATGATGAATGAATTGCTGAAAATCAAAATCAATAACTTTAAGTTTTCCCAAATCATCAATTATTGAAAGATTTAATTTCTTTTTATTAATATTTTCATAAATTAACAAATATTCTCTGTTTTTCAGAGCCACCATTTGATAGATATTTACAGGATAATTAAAAGGATTCTTGAAATTACTATCAATTTTACCGTTTGATAAAAGTTTTATTATTCCATAATTTTTACCTTTTGGAACCCAACTTCTTGGCAAAACGTAAGATAATCCATAAATATAAAATCCATTATCAGTTTTAATAAATCCTTCTGAAAAAGTCAAAACTAATTTATTGTCTTCTAATATAAAATTATTATCGATGCGATAATTATCTTCACATGCCAATAAAAAGAAACAAAAAGAAATTATTATAATATTGATTTTTATCTTATCCATTTATTACCTTCAGTTTTTAGAATTTCAAAAAATTCATTCCTAAGGGTTTCATTTTCTGTAAAATTTCCTGAACCATCAAAATACTTTGACCTTAGTTCCTTAGGCATACCTTTTCTAAAATGAATGTTAGTGTCACTTACTTTAGATATTATTTCTAAAATTGATCCCTTTGACAAACCACCTGCAGCATATTCTGCTGCATACGCCTGAAATTCAGTTGCTCCATCCAAGTGAGTAATTTCATGTATTAATGTAGATTCTAAATCCTTTGATTTGTTACCAGATAAATCTACTCTAATAATATCACCATTCAAGTCTGCATTGGCTAATACATTTTCATCTAATCTTTTTTGTAAAACATATATATTGTTATTCCTAATTTTATTTGCAATTCTAGGTGAATTTGTTAACCATTTAGCATAGAATTCATTATTTAGTTTATTAGCAAGATACCCATTTGAATTTCTTTCAATATTTGGTTGAAAATATCTTGCAAGATCAGCATGCCATTCAGCACTAACTTCCTTTACCCACTTCCCATTTCCATCACTTGCATTCACCGGATTATTCATACTATACTGATACCCCGTCCACCCAGTATATTCCTCCCACAGCGGGTCTATACTTGTAAACCTTCCAATTTCGTAGTCGTATTTGCGGACGCCATGATCTCCAAGTTTGCTTTCCCTGTCTTTTTCTTTGTCTATGTAGCCGAGACGCTCGTTCCATTGTGGTTGATAGTTGTTCTTCTTTAGTGGTTCGCCGAAAGGACTATACTGCACATAATCAATAATATTTCCTGCCGAGTCCACCTCTACCGCCTTCGAGCCAAGATGATTATAGATAAAATAGTTCTTTTGAGTATGAGCGTAAGCCAAACGATAAGAACTGAAAACTCCCTCGCCAGAGTAAACATTGTATTCGGTAGGGTAGATGTATTTTTTATTGCTATCAGGAAGTAAGTTGATAGGATAAAAACTATTCTCATAAGGATAATATCCGGTAATTCCAGAGGCAATCGAAAAACCATTATAAACAGCGAACTGCTCGTTACCCGGTCCCAAAAGATAATATTCCATAGGTCTTAGCTTGCGTTCATCGAGAGAATTTACCGTCATATACTTGCTTTCACGTTCGCCGAAAGGGTTATAGCGATACTGCCATTCCACATCTGTAAGCAACATCTGCGAAATCTCACAAGTATCGGAAGCCAAAACTTCACCCTTTCTATACCGATTCATCAGGCCCCTATAATCATAATCAAACTGTTCTACATTCTGTTTAATATTTGCAAATATAGCTGAATTATTGTTAGAAAACAAAGAACGAGCAGAAAGAGCACCATCGCCATAGTAAGAATATTTTTTGATGTTATATATTTCTCTACCATATTCGATATGATTATCGTGATATCTATTTAATTGATTTTTCCTTTGATGGTCATAAAAATATGATTTATTAGAGCTTACTCTACTTGCATCGTTTACAATGCTTTTCTCCTGTTCAAATGATGCTGTTCTATTACCAAAGGTATAACCAGAACCAGTTGGATTATGGCAATCATAATTGTAATTATTATTATATGAAAATCCTTTGCTTATAATATTAGAGTTTGTTAGTTGATTATAAGAATCATAGTTATAAATTGAATTTGAAGCTTCCATAGGTAAGTTTCCTAATAAATTACTTTCCCCAACAATGTTGCCCCGATGATCTCTTTGTAACAATTGAGTAAATATATGAGTCAATGTTTGGTCTGTTGTAATTGAGGAATGAATAGAAGTAAGCCAACTCATATTATCATAAGTAAAATTGGTTATAATTTTTGGCAAAACATAATAAATAGAATCCAATTGCCCTAATGAATTATGAGAAAGCACCACATCTGCACTATCAGGCAAAATATCATCATAAATATTGGAGAAAGATAAATCATTAATATTCCAATATGTTCCATTAAAAGAGCCATATAGTCCCGTTTGATTAAGTTTCGACCAAACAGTATCCACTCTACCAAACTCATCATATCCATACCATATATTCATACTTCTCAAGCCATCACAAACAGTAATTTTGGTAGGAGCATCCATAGAATTGTATTGATAATATATGGCATCGAATCCAATAGTTTCAGTATATCTCAACATTGCCTCAACCCGCCCACGAGCATCGTAGGAAAATACTATGAAGTTGAAGGGTTGGTCCCCCTGCTCTCTATAAGCAATTGCAGACTTTCTGCCATGAAGATTTCTGACATAATTTGTTGGAGATAACTGATTCCAAATATTATGATTATGAAATTCACCCCAAACCGAACCTTTTATAGGAGGTAATTCATCATAATGATTTACCATTCTTACATTGCTCAAATGTGTCTGCACATTTTCAAAATCTGTCATTGTTGATAATTCATTCTTAAACCTATCAGTATGATATTTAAACTTATTAATAAACGATGGAATAGGCATATAGTAGCTATCTGGTGAATCGAATAATTTAAGATTTACATCCATCTGTTGCTCATTGAAAAAGCCATAGTTCTTAGATAAATCGCTGAATGAATAAGGAACATCTATATTTCCAATTGGCTCACTCCATAAGGTTATATTTGTAACTTTCTCAGATAGAGAAAGCCCATTTTGGATAATATCAGGATTTTGGATTATATCGGTAAGGCGATTAAACTGATATTTATAATAACTTGTATCATCAACTTGAGTATGTGGTTCATTTAAGATACTTTCATTTATATATGGGTCAATTGCCAAAGGATTTATTATTTTAGCTTCACCGGCAAGGATTAAACGGCCCAAATCATCATATTGATTAAAAGCAATCAAACTACTATCAAATTGTCTTTGTGTCTGACTGAACCTAAGTTCGTTTCTTGAATTATATCTATATGATGAATATCCAATTTCATTTTGGAATTTATAGCTAATATTTCCCCATTTATCGTACCAATATTTAGTAGTATCATTATAATTATTGATTACATGTGAGAGTAAATTCCTATTATTATAATAATATTTAGTAGGTTTAATTATTGTGTTTACCAGATTATTAGGATTAAGTCCTTTTCTGATTTCTTTTACCTGCCTCACTCTATCCATAGCATCATAGAATGTAACTATAGAGTCCAAATGAATATTATCTATTGATTTTTCAACTTTAGTTACACTACGGCAGAAACCAAAGTAATTATCAATGATATCAAAGTGAGCTTCATTCCCTACATCATAAAAAATATTAGTTTCATTGTTGTTTGGGTATCTTGTTTGTATCAATTCACCTAATGGATTATACTGATAAAATACAGTATCACCTCTTGAATTTCTATCCCAATTTAATTCACCTCTACGGTTATAACCACTAAACTCTGTAAAGTCCGAACCTTTATTATATGTGTATTTTTGGGTTACTTTTCCTTGACTATTGTAATGATAATTGAATTGAATAGGTTCAATTATAGCTGAACCATCGGCAAGGAATTGTGTACCCTCAAAATTTTGTTGAATACAAGTTTTTTGATCTAAATCATAATAATAATATTTAGCAGTATAAGCATGTATGTAGCTTGGGTCTGCATACTTTTGAAAATCACCATAAATTTTTATATCTACAGTATTATAAAATCGAGCAAACTTATTCTCTTCTTTAGAAAAAATTCGTATAAAAGAACTTTCATCCAAATTACCATTACCAATATGATTATTTAATTCATTTAAAAAATTGTTTATTTCAACTGGATTATATGAAGCATTAAAAGTAATTTCAAAAGCATTTATACCTGGTTGAAAATTGGATTGCATCAGAGAAAAGGGTTTTGTAATAGTATAACTTGGGTCACTTAGAAAGGAGAATAATACTTCAATATCAATATCATCACTGATCTGATTGATTTGGAATACAAACTTAATACTATCCAAACTTAAAAATGATATCATTCTACTATCTTTTAGTCTCCATTCACAAACAAGTGTATCCCTAATTTCGTTGAAAATTTTATAAGGATTTTTTTTACTCCAGCTTATTGTTTGTAATTTTTCATTACTCTTATTTATTTTCTGCTCAGGAACACAATCTTCTTCAGAAATATTTTCATTAGGTTGGCAATTTAAAGAATCAGTGCAGTAATCAAATGGTTCAAGTCTTATGAAATTATGTAAATCTATAAAATAATTATAAATTGTGGTGTCACCATTAATGTTTGATATATGATGAAGTTCCTCAGAGCAATCAGTATTGATAACGCCATTTTGAATACAACAATAATAATTATCATAATCATGCCAGCGTTTGGAATAAATAAAGGTATTCGTACTTAGAGTATCTCCTTTTAAAATTGCTTGAAATTGTGTATCAAAGAAATCGTAAGGAAGAACAATTTTTGAAATTCTATCAAAACTATCATAAAAATAAGATGAAATGTTTTGATTCTTATCAAAAGTTTCAGTTATAAAACCCTTAGAGTTGGAATTTTGGAATAGTAAATGTTCTTTGTTGATATAGGTATTAGAATTAATATCATATTGTAAATTATCCTTACAAATTAAAAAAGGAGTTATCAAAGTCTTATTATTATTAATATCGAAAGTTTTTTCTATTGGAGTAATTATATTACTATGATAATAACCAGTATTGGAACCATTATATACCGCAGGTAAGTGATAATAATTATATAGTTTATGTCCGAAGATATCCTCAATAGCTTTGATGCTTCCATTATTATAACAAGTATTATTTGAAATAATCTCTATCCCATAATCACCATTATCATTCATACAACAAGAGTTGTTGTAAAGACTATCAGGATAATGATTATATGAAGTTTTTGTTATTAGACGTGGTATAGAATCATTATAACCACTGCTGTAGTTTTCTGAAATTTTACCTCTCAACCCAGTAAATACAGAGTTCAGATATAAATTATCAATAATTGTATAGGTCTTTGAACCTAATAGGTTATCATCCCAGTCATATGTTGATTCTTCATAAGGAATAAAAAATCTTGATGGTACAATTGTATCATTAATATTAATACAGGCAGTTTCAAGAAATGTAGGTTCATTTGTAACTTGACTTTTATCTTTTGAGCTAATATTTTGTTGTTTGATAATAGTTGGTATCAATGGATTATTTAAACCGAAATCATGAGCAAAATGCTTAAACTTTCTAATTTTTTTCATCAAATAATTGTTTGTATCCTTTGAACTAAATGTAAAGGTTGTATCTATAGAAGGTAAACGACAAATTTTCTTATTGACTGAGTCATCTGCTAGACTGAATAAAAGAGAGCTTTCATCAAAATATGGACTGGTCATAGTTAAGGATTTAAGGAAATATTCACTATTACCAAATGATTCATATTGTCTCGATTTATATAAATAATTGTAATAACTACTATCTGAAGGCCTATGATATTCATTTTCAATTTTCACTTTATATTGTGGCTGATTTGGCTTAGCATATATTTTAGTCTGTTCTGTTAAATTAGTCAATGTGATTTCTGGAAATTTATTATTATTATTTAAAGGATTATCCAAATAAATCATTTCATATTTTGAAATAGTCTCAATAGTGTCATTACTTTGCGGATAAGTTTCAATAACTTTAAATTCATAATATCCAGGATAACCTCTTTGATTTAGCATACCAAAAATGGGGTCATAAAAAACACTATACACTAGATTATTATCATATTCTTCATATTCTTCTATCGACCGAACCATATTATTTGCTATTTTCATAGAAGCATCATATGAATTTTCATTTACAACGTCTATATCATGTAGAATAGTATTATCAATGAAATAGTCAAAATGTAGCATTTGTTTAAAATTAGTATCAGATGTAATACTATCTCCCTTTATTATTGAAACATTTTCAAATATATTTTTCATTCTCTGATTTTGCATCTTAACCTTTGCAGATGCCTCCAATACAGGGTTTGGAAAACTAATGTTACTATATAATTTTTCGTACGATTCATAGTCAAAAACAACATAAGGTGTGTTATTTATATCAAATTGTGTAATATATCCCAAAGTTGAAAAATACATCCCATAACTTGCTGATCCTACAAATGCGGTTCCATCAATAGGGGTTAAATTACCAAAAGTCTTATTTGAATAGTTAAACCCCATATTATTATCATTATACCCATTATATGTGAAATTATTAAAATGAAGTTTATAATTATTACCAGTAGCATTTATTGACCATGAAAAGTTTGAATAATGAAATTCATGTCCCAAAAATCTTAATAATTTTTGCCTGCCAATTTTTGGATAATTGATTTTGTGTTCATTTCCATAAACATCATAATTATTGTAAGTTAAGTCAATTAAATAGCCATTATCTGATCTTAGTTCCTTTAAATAAAAAATAGTAGGATATAATACTGGTCCATTTAGGATTGTTGAATTATTATTATTATATCCAACTATACCAGTAGTAAAAGAACTAGAATTTGAACCAAAATCAGAGAAAAAGCTATTATTTTCCTTACCAAACCCATTATACCCGTAGTTCATCTTGGCTTCTTCAAATATATAAACTAATCCATCTCCAGAATAATAATACAATCTTCTGGGTCTGAAAAAGTTTAGTTTACTTAAGTCGTTACTATAATCATCGAATATATCTAAATAGGTCATATCTAGAATTCCTTGGGCATTATCTTTCAATAGTCTATAAATATTGTTTTGAAATGATGGATACTTCAGAGGCATATATTCAACTATTGCATACCCTTTAGATATATGGTCATTTGAATAATAAAAACCTGTATAATATTCATCTGCCAAAGGTGATACACCAGTGTTAGGTACCATATTTGAATTATAGAGCTCTAATAAACTACCATCAGACTTAAGTAATCTTATTACATCCTGACTTCTATTATTTAGATTACCATTAAATTTTGTTGAGTTACAAATATCATAACCATCTATTAACCATACCATTCCAGAGTCGTTTGTTGTATCGGGCAAATTGTTATTAATTTTATCATTATAATACCAGGGACAATTAAAATAAATTCCATTGTGAGATGCAACCTGGACAGCGAATTCATTTACTCCAATTATCCAGGCCGGGCGGTTTTGTTGTAATTTATACCATGACATTCCTTCTTTTGAATCAGAATTATATACATAAGATAATGAAGTCGAACTGACAGAACCATTGTAGGTTAAGCTTACATTAATATCGTATCCATTCAACTTTTGTGTAGATAATGGTATTTGATATTTTAAATTTAAACTTGACTGCTCTACATTATATGTTCTTAATTGATTGGTTTTATTATTTGAATACCCATATACATTAAACTGTTTCAATAAATCTGATATTCTTGTTATGTTTTCATCACTTGACCAGATGATATCTGGAAAACTTAAAATAAATAAAAATGATATTAAAATGTATTTTTTCATTGGTGCCTCTTTATTGACAGGTTGAATTACAATTATTAAGCAAATTATCACTTTCTATATAATGTGTTATATTGTCTAATGGAACTACTTTTAGGATATTACATTCATCCAATTTAAGTGCGAATATCTTTAAGCAATAATTTAGACTACAAGGTTGTAGTTGGTATAAATTTGAATTAATTAAATTCATCGTCATTTTACTTGGATAGTATATCATCCAATACCTATCTACAGGATAATTAATATTGGGATAAGGTAAGTTAAGTGGATTATCTGAAATAATTTTATTGAATAATGTAGACACTATGCTTCTTATATCATCATGATTGACAGTATTATTTAAATATTTAATATCATAAATTTTGACCAAAGAAATTGTATCATCACTTCTTACTTTATAATTAATAAACAGGGAATCCACATCTAAACTGTCTTTTTGTATTTCTAATGAGTATGCCTGTAGAGAAGAAAGTTCTATATTTTGAAAAGCATAATGATTGAAATAATCAAAAGAAAATGACTTAACAAAGAAAGTAAAAAAAATAATCATTAATACAATAACGAATTTCATAAACACCTCAAATTTTAATAATTTTATTAATATAAATAAGTTCTCTATTTATTCTGACTAAAAGAAAATATACGCCTCTATGCAAGCTTTTTGTATCAATTGTAAATTGATTATTCTGCCTACCTTTCAATGAAGGTGAACCAATAATGTTTATCTGACACCTTTTCCCCATCAAATCTATTACTTCTAATGTTGCCATATAGTTATAGTTTGGAGAAATTGATACATTTAATTCATCTTGGACTGGATTTGGAAATGCAATAATTTCAGTATTTTCATTCTTGGGCTTTACTGAAGTTAAGTGTTTCAAAATCTCAACTTCATCAATACAATTTAGAAATAATTCTTCTACGATAATTCCATGCGGGCTAACTTTTTTTGCCTCACCTATTAATTGAGTACTTCTCAAATAATTCATTATTTCATCAGTATTATTAAATAAATCAGAATAGGAAAAAGTTACTGTATCTACTAATTCTAAATATGAATATGGCAAAATATAAAAATTGTCTATTATACTGTCATTATTTCTAAATTTCAAATTCACAAATAATTCATTACATATATTGCTTTTTATAAAACGAAACCTACTTTTAATTATATTGCCATCAAAATTAAAAATAGTTTTCTTTTTTATACCAAGTGTATCACCCCAGTTGATTTGTTTATATAATATATTCTTATTTTGATATGAAATCAAAATCGTATCTTTTATCTTATCATCATTAATATAGTCAATTTTAACTTGGCCGAATGAGGATGAATAAAGTAAAAGAATAAAGAATATCTGTAAGACTATATTTCTTCTTAAATCAAACATTTCTTTACTCCATTTTAAAAATTTTAGATGACCAATATATGGATATTTATTTAAATCGCCAAAATAAATTTTAAAAAAAATTGCAAATATATATAATAGGGTACATTCTCTCCGATCTTACGAAATATTTCATTACCAATGTCATTTTTATAATATTCATCTTTGTATTTAATACAATCCCAAAAGCTTGATGTAAATAATTCCAATGTGTCATATTGATTGTCTTTCGATAGCAAACAAACAGCCCTTAAATAATAATTACCCACACTATCTTTCAAACTCTCTGTCTTTTCAAGGGCTTTTAATTCTTTAATTACTGAATAATAAAGATTAGGATCTTCTAAAATAACTTGATTTGCCCTTCCATATTCTGCATCTATAAAAAAATTTCTATCTTTGTAATATGAATCCAATGAAGTAAATGAAGTGTAAAATATCTTCACTACTGGCAAATTGTTATCACTTATTAATCTTAAAAAAATAAACAAAAATATTATTGTTGCTTTCATAACTATTTCCTTTGAATTGGTGAATTTACATAAAAATATTTACCCGTCCAATAATCATTAACCCTAACACCTTCACCTAATTTTTCTGCAACTTCATTTACCTCATTAGTTACATTTTGTTCTTCTACATTTAGATAACAGTCAGATTGTTCTTTCATATGTTTTTTAAGTTCTAAATTAAAATAAAAATAATTAAAAGCATGAAACGCCTCATGTAATAATGCTGTTGCTGGAGATTGATTTAATCCATCTTCCGTAGTAAAAGCAGAATTTGGACTCCAAATTATTGTAGGCAAGGTTGGTAGAGGTTTTATTTCATTTCCACCGATACCAACTCTCTTATAATCAAGAACTTTCATAAAAATTCTTATATTTGGATCATCCCTCATAAAAATCAATTTATCTGCAATATTATTAGAACCTCCTTGAGATAAATAATCTATTGCTAAGTTAACATACTCTTTTGCTTTTTCACGAAAATAATAATCAGTTTCAGTATAATCAAAATACATCCCATTTCCATCACTTGCATTCACCGGATTATTCAAACTATACTGATACCCAGTCCACCCTGTATATTTCTCCCACAGAGGATCCACGCTAGTAAACCGACCTATCTCGTAGTCGTATTTTCTAACGGCACTTGCACTGAGCGAAGTCGAAGTGTGGTCGCCGAGTTTGCTTTTAATAATATATAATTGTATTTTGGCCAAATTTCTAATTTATCTTGTCAAGATTATACCTAATGCTTCATTTTTGAAATTTTCAAAATATGAT
>DAOMQA010000032.1:0-15124 GCA_035445085.1 Kapaibacterium sp. (SeqCode) | reverse complement strand
TCCTCCCAATGAACGTAAGTGACTATCGTCAGCAAAAACAGCAGAGTACATACGGACACCCATCTGCATAAGAGAGCTTTCGCCTTCTTCGATATTTATCTTTTTTATTCTGAAAACTTTATTTCCTTTTTAGTTTTATAAAGCAGGAGCGGATGGCTACTGCTTAATGTTTGAATATTCTAATTTTTTTATTTACCTTCATTTAATTTTATTATTTCATCCCTTTTTTTAACCAATGTTTTAAAAGATTCGGTATTTCCTATGTCCTTTAATCTTTTTAATTCGGCATTGAAATTAATTTTAATTTGAATTATACAGTAATCATTTATGTTCATTATTTGTTCAAATATTGACTTTCTTTTCTTTAATGGCATTGAAATATATCCATCAATATTTGATTTTGAAAATTTAATAATAATCTCATAAAAGTAATATTCGTCAATAAAGATATTAAAACTAATTAAAACCAGCTTGTTACCTTCATCAAATTCTGAATAAAATAAGAAATTGTCAAAAAGTTCTTCATTATTTTTTGAATAATTAATTTTTAAATCATTAAAAAAGTTTATGAGTTTTTTATTATTATATTTTTTTGAATCAATTAAATTATCAAATTTATAAAACCCACTTTTAAACATTGGAAGTGTTTTAAGTAATAAATTAGAATAAGATTCACAGGGTGTTTCAATCTTATTGGCTTTTTTTGAGCAAAAAGTTAATAAAAATATTATTAATAACAAAAAACTAAAAATTATTAGCACACGAGTTTTCATTTCTTTTTGCTCCTAAACTGTTCATTCTTATAGATTTCATAAGGATTATTTAACCACTTATTATGATTTGGATTATTTGTGCTAGGGAAAAAACTATTCCAAATTTGATTATGAATATCATTATTACCGACCATTATAACTTGAATTTGAGTTGGAGTAACAACACCCATAAACATTTTTTTATTATTAGCAGGAATAGGCAGTTTAGAGCCATTTTCTGTATATTTAGCAAATCCATTAATCAAAATATTGAAGGCAAAATTATCTCCATAAATAGGACCTGTAAATTGTAATATCCTTGCTTTATCTGAATTATGAGAATGGAATAGTCCTAGTACTACTTCATCCTTGCCAACAATAAAGCTTAATGGTATTTGATCTACATTCAACCATGCTGTTGGACTCGCTCCACGAATTGGCTCACTTGCATATAAAGTACTTGTTTTGAAATTCCAAATAGCAAAAAATCCATATTCGTGATGGTACTTGTCATTCTTTTGCAATTCTCTTAATTGAAGAGCCTCATTTTGGAAGAAATCAATATAACCATTAGCAGTCCACTCCGTTGGCATCTTTAGCTTTTTACTAGAGCTTGCACCAACTGGACCTATTGAGGTATTAATATTATATGGGTCATAAGTTTTCGGTCCAAATCCTTGAGTACTTCTAAGTGACCTGCCACCTCCTCCTCCACCAGAACCGTGTCCTCCCAATGAACGTAAGTGACTATCGTCAGCAAATCCAGCGTCATATTCCGCTGAAAAGTAGAAATCTTTTTCATCTTCAATGTAAACCCAATATTCTTCACCAGGCATTATTGGACTACTTAAAATTCTTATTTTTATAAGCTCTCCTTGCAGCTTTTCAGAATGTATGTTTTTATCTTTTTCTGTAACAGGTGCCAGCCCGCTCGGGTCGCTCCACACAAGAGGAGAATTGAAAGCATAATGATAGGGGTTATGGCTCGGCATTAATTCATGTAGAGGATCAACAGATAAAAATCTGCCTATACGAGCCGCATACATACGGACACCCATTTGCATGAGAGAGCTTTCGCCTTCTTCGATATCAGAGGCAGCAGATGTAAAACCATCCCTTGTAGTATCATATGCTGGCTTACTTACATAAACTCCAAAAGGGTCATAGTCAAATTGCTTTATAGTAAGAGAAGCACCAACTATACACCGCACCGAACCAAGATGGTCTGTAATATAAATCTCCTTCGCATTAGTATCGCTTGTTATTCGTACCTCGCCACCCGGCACTATGTATTGGTGAGGAGCAATATATACCCTTCTACCATTTGCACCCGCCAAAGAGCTTGCAGTCTGGAAACCCTTATATTGAATCAGCTCTTCGCCGCCAGCACCCACCAAATTATATTCCCAAAAATGAGCATAATTGGTAGCTGTAGAATAAGAATTGTCTTTATATGCGGTATCTCCATGAGGAGAAGTTATAAGGCGTTTTTGCTCTCGGACACTGAAGGCACCTGTCCGATAATTCCAATTCCATATTTCATGTGTATATGTCATTGGGCTTTCATTTTCTGGAAATGTAAAATTATTATAACCGGAATTAGAATTAGATGATTTCAGAGATTTAAGAATTGAGCCGCTTGAATAATTAAATTTATTATAATAAGTAACATTACTTTGATCTATTCCATAAATTGAATCTACTGCTCCAGTATTATCATAAAAGAAATTAGCCATTTCACTACTATTAGCATTTCCAAAATATGATAACATATTAGTAATTTTACCGAATTTTGTTCTATAATTGTAAGTTACATTATTCGAATTCTTAGTGCAATTATTATCAAAATTACCAATTGCATCGTAAGAATAAGTTGCAGTCTCAGTTTTGCTTCCAATGACTGATGTCCAATTAGTTATTCTGTTTAAATAATCATAAGAATAATCATCTGTTCTTGGATTTAAATTATATTGATGAGATATTTGCTGAGTGATATTTCCTGTCTCGTCTCTTTGCAAACTCTGGCTAAATAATTGGGTTGTTAAATTCTTCAATACCGAAATATTTGTAACATTTCCTATTTTATTATAGCTAACATTTTTGAAAATAGAATCATTACCTGACTTGTATTTTACCTGACTTACCGCTCCAAATTCATTATAAGTATAAGTAATATCAGGTTCCATAGGTTTTTCTAATGGTTCTGGAAAATTTACATCTGTGCCATCTATCTGATTATCATGTCCAATATGGAATCCTTTAGTACCCACTTTAGAATAAACCTTCCATAGTCTTCCATTATCATCATAAACATTCCAAGTAGTGAATTGCCTCAAGCCGTCTATTGCAGTAACAGTATTCACCATGTTCATAGAATTATAGGTATAATGAACCACATCAAAACCAATATTTTCAGTCCATCTAACAATTGCTTCTACTCTTCCCCTTGCATCATAGCTGAAAAATACATAATGAAATGGCTCATCTTCATTATCCCTATAAGCAATAGCCGATTGATTTCCTTTAAGATTTCGTAGATCGCCAAATGGAGTCAATAATTTAATGTCATTAACATTAGGCATTTTTTCCCAAACATATCCTAACTTATGAGGTAATTTATCATAATTGACAACTGATTTTACAAACTGAGGATAATTAGAAATGTCCTCGAAATTATCAATACTTAGATTGTTAGTAGGTAAGGCAATGTCTTCATAATAATTAGCTGGATGCATCAAGAACTTTCCACGGAATGATTTGATCGTCTGCTCTAACTGATACTTCCAATTAACATTGTAAGTAGGAATACTATCCTTGATAACACTATAATTAAAGTAATTTTGAGAACCAGACAGAATAGAATTGACAAGGATATTGCTACCACCATTTTTTTTCCAAATAGTAGGATTTGAAGTATAAGTATAAGGATAAACTATCGAGCCACCAATATTTAATGTATCTGGTTTCAGCAATTGAAAGTCCACATTTTCAATTTTTGCTTCACCAACAATTGTTCTTCTGCCTAAATCATCATATTCAAGGAAACTAAACTTATGCTCATCCTTTTGTTTCATATTCTGACTAAATCTTAATTGACCAGTTTTATCATATTGATATTTCACACTATCTAAATCAATTTGATATTTTTTAATCACCCTACCATATTTATCATAATAGTAAAATGTAGAGTCACCTTTAGGATTGACAATAGCTGATAATTGATTAAGATCATTATAAACATATTTTGTTTTTAGTCTAAAATGACCCTGTAAATTAGTTGTATCGTCATCAATAGTCATTCTTAATCTTCCCAATCCATCTAAATATTTTGTAAAACGAATGCCTAACTCATTTGTTTGGATTACTCTAATACAAATACCAAAATATTCCTCACCATCAACAACATCAGCAATTAATGGGTCATCTGATAAAAGATATTCAATAGTTTGGTTGCTGGTGTTGTTTAATTGGTCAGTAAACTGTATTGGTCTTCCTTTGGCATCTAACTGAATTTTGCTGAAATTGTTATTAGGTTCTGTATAAACGACCGTTTTATCAGTATTATATGTATTTGAAAAAACGTCAGTTCTAATAGGATTATAAGGATTACCAATAAAAATTGAATCTCTTAGATTTAACCCTGCAGCAGAATACCCCCTTTTAACACCAGTATATCTACCTGCTGAAAAATTCTCAGTTTTAGCAAATTCATTATTTTGTGTATTAGGAAATTTCCTCGGATAATAATTATAATCTCCAATCACTTTATCATCAACTTTCGCTAAACTTAATTGTTGGTTATTTTTATTATCATAAACAAATTTATATGTAAAATCATCTTCAATATCTGTTGTAACAGTAGCACTTACAGAAAGACATGGACTATATGGTTGCCCTAAATCTGGCAATTGCATAAAACCACCCGTAGTGCCAGAAGAAATAATAAAAGATAAAGTCTGGTTCAAAGGTAAGTCTTCAAAATAGGATTTGACATCGTTCAAATCAACTAAAACTTCAGGAGCTTTGTATTCACTGCTATCTAAATCACATGAATTGGGTAATATACTAATTGGATAACATCCAACTATCACATTAGTTTCAAAGTTTAATTCTGGAATTTTTATATTAATATTGGAACAATTATTTGGAGCAACTTCCAATAGTAATTTTAGATTCAAATCAGTTATTGTAGCATTTCTATGAAAAATATCAAATTGACTTGGTTCATAGGTCAGCGTTACCAATTTATCAGTTAATTTGAATCTATTTTCAACAGTTAACGAATCAATTTTTGTGCTACCGATCAGTTCAAGTTTTTTCCCAAATTCAAGATTTTGAAACGAAGTAATTTGTACTGGGTTTGATTGTTGATATTGATAATTTGACCCTACAGTAGTTGAGGTTGTAACCATCTGAGTTTTTTGTGCTAATGTTATTGGAACACATTCATCAACAGATTCGGAAATAGATGAATTAGCAGAATTTGATGGAAAATCATAAGGGTATCTTACAACAGTTGTACGTCCCAAAATATCATAGTTAGTTTGATAATACCATCCGTTAGGATCGATAAATCCTGATGTTAAGCCATAATTATTTAATTCAAAAATATTATTTAGTTTTGTTGTATCTAATTTAATATTTGTTCCATCCCAGATATAATTTCTGACATTATAAGTAGAAGCTAATGGTCTTTCAAATTGATAATATCTTTGATAAAACTTTACGGGGTCACTTTCCTGATTATTTTTCATTTTTAGTCCAAGCGGAGGGGTATTTTCATCGCACCCAGGAATTTCTTTGTAATCATACCATGAATTTACAAATCTACCTTTATTATCAGTAATTTTGTTTAAAAGATTTCTTTCCCAACCCGAATTATAATCATATTTATTCGCAAATTCCCATTTATCGGAATTAAATGCTAATACTGAATCTCTAAGCAATGCACCTCTTCTATGTGTTGGGGCAGTTGGTCCAGGATAGAAATTACGCTCATAAACATTCTTAATACCGCCTAATGTATCCCCATTTTTAATAACAATAACCATACTGTCCAAACCGTAAATTGGAGAAACATTGATTTTAGTAGTATTATATATCGTATTAAAGATATTTCCAAACTGAAATAATCCAAAGTGCAACTTTGATAGATTATAATAATCACTGCTCTCTTTATCCCAATTTTTATCATATCTATAATTATCTTGGTTATATAAAAATGGTAAATTAATATAAAAAATTTCCGTAGAGTCAATTAAACCAAAAGTATTTATATTATTTAAACTTGTATAGCGGGCTGTTGTATGCTTTTTTATTCCCCAATTATAAGCTGAATCCATTGAAAAATCACCTTCCATACCTATACTTTTGAATGCTGAATTGAAACTTAAATCATTTAATTTCTCAAACTCATAAAAATGATTTTCTATCGATTTTTTCATTAATATTCCATTTTTTTTAAAACTCGAAACTGTGATAGAATCAATAATAAAGCAAGATTTATATTCATTATTTACATTATCATAGAAATTCTGATATTCTTTTTCTGTAGTAAATACCTCATCACCTATTGTGCTTACGGATTTCATAAGCAAAGGATAATGTAAATCCGGGGAATAATAGTTCTGCCAATGATTGTATCTGATTGGCTTTACCCTATAATCACTAAAGGATAATTCATTTATATTTGATAAATTTAGAATATAATTTCTATTAGTTATGGTTGATTTTCTAAAAATTCCAGGATATGCGACATCAGCAAAAATTACATCATAATCAACAGATGCAATTTTACTATGAGTCGATGTTTTTAAGTTATCAAAAACCTCTATGCTATCAATCATTGAATATTTATCAGGATCAAGCTTTGAACTATCACTAGATGAATAACTGTATTTATTGTCTTCCGATAAGTATGTAAATTTTGTAAGAAGTCTTTGGCTTGTAATTTTATTCATTCTGAGATTATAAATATAAAAACTTGCATCTTTTAAATTATAGGATGAAGAGGATAAGCTATCTATTTTTACAATTTTTGATTCGTAATCAAAGGAAACAATATTACCAATTGGATCAACAATTTTATCTATATAATATGAACCATTAGATTTATTTGCATAATAAAATTTTTTACGTTCAGATATAGAATCTTTACTTATTGCTTGTATTGAACTTTCATTATTAAATCCATCATAATATTTAAAATATTCCTTCGAACGTTGTTCAATAGAGTCTTTTATTTCATCATAATACTGACCATTATAATCAAACGCTATCTCCATATTTGAATCATGCAAATCTTTTTTTGTAAGACTTAATGCATATTTTTGACCAAATGTTTCTATTGTTATATCATTATTTGAATATGCAATTTTATGATTGGCAAATTCTTTTATTAATGCTCTACCTCTTAGTAATTCTACGTTTAGTTGAGTTGGTTTATGTTGATCCCTCTCAAATTTTGATAAATTCCTCAAGGATGAATTGATTTCTTCAAGATAAAAAATAGTGGCTTTTGGTAGCATATAGAAAGCATCATCTCCTTTTTTTTGCAAATCTTCTCTAGTACCGTATGGAGAAACATATTCTCTAAATACGAATTCAAGCCCATTTCCAGGGTAATATTTCACTATTCTTGGTTTTAATTGAAGTATCTCACTATTGCCGTTTTCAATTATTTTTGTTCTAATGTAAGTTGGCCAAAAGTTGTTTGTATCATACTCTACTATTGCAAATCCATTAGAATTGACACCTTCTTCATAATACAAACCTGTAAAGGTTTTATCATCAGTAACTCCAGTTCTCCAAGAAGTATTCTTCAATTCCAAAATACTACCATCATCTCTTAGTAAATGAATATAATCTTGAAAGTATTTGTCATCTGGTGTTTGAAGATTATTACAATAATCATATCCATCTATTAACCAAATATTATCAGCTTCTGTTTGTTTTAATTTATTGTGATGCCAACTAGCAAAGTATCGAATATGAGGTAATGGTATACTCATATCTGTAATTGATTCATAATGAACCATATCCTTCCTATCTTCGAAAACATCATTAACAAAAGGTTCATATTTATCATCATTGACAGAAGTTTCATCAAACAAAGGATTTTTACCAAATAAATCAAAATTTTTAAGTGGATCATTTTGATTTTTACTATAATTACTGTGAAACCTTTGATTTTGTGACAAAACCTGTATAGCAAAACCATTAACCCCTATAATCCAGGCTGGGCTAGTTTTGGTCAATTTCACCCAAGCATCATTATCCCTGAATGGAAGCAGTGAATCTTTACGTTCTTCAGTAAATCCATGAAACTCAAAAGCAGAAAATGCAAGATTGCTCACATAGTTTACTTTTACACTTACTGGATAGCCATCAATTGTAGTATTTGATATAGGATAACTATATTGCATATATCCATTAATCGGAGATACATGAAAATTACCTTCATTTACTGCATTTAATTGAGCAAAACTAATATTAGTAAATGTTAGGATATATAGATTTATTATTAATATTATTTTTATCGCTTTCATAAATTCATCCCTATTGAGATATTAAAAATTTTTGACTGTGAATCGTTCTTTCTTCATTCGAAAGTAGCATTAAGTAAGTCCCTGTCAAAATATCTTTGAAAAAAATATTTTCTTTATGAAATGCGTGATTTACTATAAATTTCTTTTCTAATATCAATCTCCCAGTTAAATCAACAATCTGAATCTGATACTCACCCTGCTCTAAACCATTAAATTCAATATTAATATTGTTTTTAGATGGGATAGGATAAATATTTGCTGTAATTTTTATTTGTTCACCACATCCTGGACATGCATGTTTAAATAAAGGTGGGGGTATTAATACGTCATCAATCTTTGGCAGCTCATAATATGTTCTGTATGGCTCACCTCGTAATTCACAATTTCTGAAATCGTTGCCATGGACAAGATGTCTTGCTTTATAAGGAAATGATTGATTCATTAATATTGTATTAAGATTTATGTCAGAAATTGTATCCAAACCACATTGACCGAAAAGAATAATGGCTGTAGATGTATCTTTTGTTGTAACTGAATCAATCCTAATTTTACCTGAACTTATAAATATTATATCAGAAATTGTATCCCTATTAAATTTTCCAAACATAAAACTAACATTTAAATTTTCCCATTGTGAATAATTAAAACTTGTAAAAATAACCTTAGGGTAGGTTATTGGATTTGGATGAACAGTAGTATCCTTACCCCAAATTATTTTTGTGGGAACGAATATCATATCCAAATTTGACTTACCAATGAGTGTATCCAAACTCTGATCATCATTGTAGTCATAAATATCAATAATTGTTTGAAAAATATGATTACTATCTAAACCAAAAATATCATTAGGCCAGATAGAAATTATCATTGATATTGCTATCAAATAAATAAAACGCAGGACCATAGTATCTCCAATAATAATTATTAATTTAAAAAACTATACCCATATTTAAGGGGTATTTTCCATTTTATTGTTGATTGATTTATTCATTAAACTTCGATATATTAAATTCAAAATAATAACAATTTGTGGGGCTGTCTCATAAGTCAGCCTCTACACGATTATATGAAAAAAGTAGATGATCACCAACATCAAGTCCATTGGGTGTAATCTTGTTCCTTGTGAATTTAAATCTTCCATTTACTAAATTATTTCGTAAACAGAAATTATCAGTTGATTGAAAAAACCTTATGACTTCATTTCGTGTTGAGAAAACATCTTTACCTAATTTAATAATTCTTAAACTCATAATATTTCCTTTATTAGTCCATTAACTTTTTTTGACAAATTTTCTTTATTTAAATCTTTTGACATAAGATTCCCTTAATTATAAAATTAAGCTGTCAATAATGTTTTTTAATTCTGTGATTTTCTCTGGTGCAATTTCGCCTTTTTTAAAAGCAGTAATAATATTTAGTGGCTTTAAGTCAGGTCTTGATGATGGTTTTATTATTCCCAAAAATTCTTCTAAATCTATAGTAAAGAATTTTATCTCTTTTGTAAACTTATTCTTTTGTTGTTCAATATATTGATTTATTATTTGATGAACATCGGTATTTCTATCGGAATCCATTAATACTGAATGTTTAATACCATAGTTCCCAAGTAAATGGATAAACCTATGAATATTGAATTTACCTAATGAATCCAGAAAGTAAATATTTTTTTCTTTTAAATCATACCAAATATTGTTAACCAAATAATCAAAAAATATTTTTTCAGAAGCACCTTCACAAATTATAACCATCTTTGAAAAAAATAATTCTGTTCTCTCGGAATTTAAATAAAGTAAATATCTAAATTCCTCTCCATTTTTAATTAAATCAATTTCATTTTGGTCTTTTACAACCTTATTTTTTATAGCTTGTTTAATTATTTCGGTAGTAATAGGATTACTATACAAAGAATTTAGTAAATTGAAAAGACCTAAATTATCGTTAAAAAGCTCTGATAAGCATTTACTTGAAATTTGATTTAAAATAGATATAGCTTTTTCTTTAGTTATTTTTACAAGACCAGATAATTCTTCTACATTTTTGGAAATGAAAATTGGTGAATGGGTTGTAATAATTATTTGCTGATTATCTTCATTTGCTAATGTTCTTAAACTGATATTCAATAGTTCCTGTTGGGATGGGTGTAGAAACGCCTCTGGTTCCTCAAATAGAATAATTGTTAAATCCGGATTAAAATCTTTCTTTTTTGCCTCTGGCTCACTGATATATTTGGCAGATAATTTTATTAATGTATAGATTAAATGTCTTTGTAATCCCTGCCCTAATGTATTTAATTCCACATCTTTATTTTCAAGATTCTTATCATGGATAACGTGAGAAACTAAATTTTTCACCATATCTTGTGGTTTCAATGAATTGATTTTGATGTCAAAATTTATACCCCAAACATTCAAAGAATCATTAATATCTTGTTTCAATCCGTCCAGAGAATATTCTTCAAAACTTTCAAATTTAAAGTCATTATTAAAGGTATCAAAAGCAGTTTGTAATTTTTCATAAGATTTGCTTTTTGCAGTAATTTTATTTACAACAAAATTTACCATCTCTCTAAATGGAGAGGGACCCGACATTTTTAAATTTTCATCAGCCGTGCTAATTTCTGGAATAAAAATAATACTTCCAATCTTTGCTTGTGAAATATTTTTTGCACCGTAGAATTGATTATTTGATAAAACACCATTCTCGTAAGCATAGATATTGCTGGTATTGCTTTTTACCAGTGTTTCATGCTTAAAGTATTTTCTAATCTTTAAAATATTATCAGAAGATTTATAATCATCTTTTAATAATTCCTGCTCATCTGACGCAGTCATAAAATCAATTTCAATCCAACTTTCATTGTCATTCGCACCAACTTTTGGAAAATCTCGTGAGTCAGAATATTTTATACCGGAATCTTCATACAAGATTCTTAAAGCAGATATTATAGTTGATTTGCCAGAATTATTTTCTCCGATAAGAAGACAATAATTGTCTAAATTAAATTCACCATCAATAATTGACCTGAAATTATGGATTTTTATTTTATTAAGTTTCATGCTTTTTTCTCCCAATGAATGATAGTTTCAGCTTTTAAAGTATCATCAGAACCATGATAGATTTTTCTTATTCCAATTAGTATATCTTTAGCTGTTTTTGAACCGGGTATATTTTGTAAAGTTTTGGCAAGTTCATTGTAAATTTCCACTGGTAGCCATAGACTCATTTCATAAGATAATTGATTCAATCTTTGTCTATCTTCGGAATTAATATCTGGCTTTGCTTCAACCCAAAATGAAAGGAATTCAGCTATTTTAGATGATTGTTTATTTCTTTCAATTTCAAATTTATAATCTTCGAGATTTTTATCAAGCTGATGCTTAATTGCTTCTAATTTTTCATTAAAATCATGCTTGACACTGCTTTCAATCTTTGCTTTAATCCAAATACTAATTAACCATTGGGATACAGGAATTAAAATTAATGTTATCAAAAAATAATAAAGATGTTCCATAATTTATCTCAATTTAATTGCGAAATATTTTCAATTTAATAATCATCTTAGCCCTCAACTTTAAAGTACTGCTACCTGTTTGATTAAAAACAAAGGAATAAAAAATAGTCTTTATCATGGTTTCAACCTTATTGCAATTATTGTATTTTTCAAATCCGAGTAAAAACTTTCAAGAGTATCAATTTTATAATTGAGATGTCTTATATGAGTTCGGTCAAAATATACACTTTTAGAAATACAAAAGTCCTGAATTGAAATAATTTCTTTGTTTAATGCTGCTGCATAACCGATTTCATAGAAAACATTTTTGTTTTCAAATGTTGTATCAGCAATTAAAAATTCTGATTGTTCAATTTCTCTATAAATTGTTTCTACAACAATATCATTTTCAAGGAATTCATCAGCTCTTTTCAATTCGATATTCATAACTGATTTAAGATATTCTTTAATACCATAATATAAAGAATTTAATGAGGGATAAGCAAATGGCATTATCATAAAAGCAGAGTTCTTTTTTGTAATTCTTTTTTGTTCAATTTTTCTTAATGTTAAAAGCAACGGTTTCGATTGAACCACATTTTCCAGTTTCCATAATGTTATATGGTCAAAAGTGAAGTAAACATCTTTTTTTGCTAAGTGTTCATTAAGAAAAGTACAATCATTTGGATAAGTTTCAAGTAAGTATGGTTTAGTTGGCACAATCCCTTTTTCATTTTTGAATCCCTTCCAGTCAATATTTTCGAGTTTACCAATATTCCCGATTAAAGTATAAGAATCTAAGTATTCTTTTGGTTTGAAAAACAAATGACAATTCGGATTAATATTTCGATTTTGTCCTATGCGAATTAGATTATATTCTTCTTCTGAAACAAACCAGAATGGATAGCAACCCTCAGGTATAATCTTATCATAATAAATGCAACCTTTTACTTCTTTATCTTTACTATCAATCATCTTACTGACCTATTTTAAAATTTATCTAACTTACTGTTATTCTTAAATTATTTGTTAAATCATTTATTATTTGGTTGAATCTACCGCCAAATACTTTTTCTACTTCTGATTTACGACCTAAAATTCTTTCATAAATTGGATTGGCAAATATTGTGCCAATATCAATTTTTGAGTGGCTCTGAACATTAGATGCAAATATGTCTTTAAGCCTCTTTAGAACTTTAATTTCACTATCAGAAAAATTGTAAGTTGAGATATAATCTAAATACCCTTTTTCGATTCTTTCTTTAGGTGTTGGAATTTTCTTGATACCTAATACATGCAACATGAAGTCCCAATTAGAACCTTCGGGGTAATCATACATTTTCTTTAGATTACCTTCATCTAAATAAATATTAGGATTCTTAATGAATTCATCAAGTTTTTCAAGTTCATCTTCGGTAGGCGCATAATTATTATTTGATTGAACCTTCAACTGAATCTCTTTTATAATTTCATCATTGGCTTTACGCATTTCTTCTTCAAAAATTTCACGAGCTTTATCAATCGGAATATTATCAATAATCTTGATATTATCGCCATGAATGAACACTCTTTCAATCATATTTTCTGGGTCTGGATTGTCAATAATAAAATATTCTCCGTTAGGGTCGTATCCACCACCGCCACCGCCTTCTTTCCCAGTATATATTTTAGTATTGCGTTTTTTAGTGCCTTTTCCATTATCTTCCATTTTCTTGCATAATCCAACAAAATCAAGAACACGAAAACTGAACTTACCGCTTTTGTGAGGGTCAAGACGTGTACCACGACCTATCATCTGAATATATTTACCAACTGACTTTGTAAGCGCAGCAAAACTTATGAACCGAACACATGGTATATCAACTCCAGTGCTCATAATATCTACGGAAACAGTGATATATGGTTTTTCAAATGGCTTTTTAAATCTTGATTTAAGATATTCGTTTAGGTCGTCATTTTCAGAAATAATTGATTCTGCATATTTTGGGCTTGAACTTCCATCTTCATTAAATAAAGTCTATTATATATTTACACAAATATTGCATAGATTTTTACCTAATTCATTTGCTTTATTTAATTGAGAAAAAAGTTTCCAAAACCAGGATATTCTTTCTTTTAAAGAATTAATAAATCTATTATGAGTAATTTTCTTTCTCATATACCACCAAATTCTTTCCATTGGATTTAAATCAGGAGAATATGCCGGTAAAAAAAAATAATTCAATTTTATTTTTGTGATTTTCTAAAAATTGTTTTAGCATTCTTGCATGATGGTACCTAACGTTATCAAGTATCATAATTACCTTTTTATCTTTATATTCATGCACAACTTTTTTTAAATATCTTTTAAATGTTTCGGAATTGCCTTTCTCAGCACGTTTTACAATAACCCTTCCTGTTTCTGGCTCTACACATCCGAAGAGTGTTTGCCTTTCCCTACGGTTTTGTTTTTGTCGGACAACTGGCTGATTCCCTTTTTTACCCCAACTGTATGACAAAGTACAGGTATTTGATAAACTGCATTCATCTTCATAGAGTATTACCTCTTGGCTTATTTTAGTTTCTAGTTTTTTTTAACTCGTCGGTAAATATTGACCTTTTTTCTTGATCTACTTCAGGATATTTTCCTTTACTTTTTTGATAACTTAAATCTAAGGATTTAATTATGTTATATATTTGAGCTTTTTTATACTTTATTCCATATTTTTTTTCAATATAGTCTATTAGTATTGGACCTGTCCAGGTTGATGTATTGTAATTATATGATGAAGGGTCTTCGTTGAGTATCAATAATTTAAGAGATTCTTTCTCTTCTTTACCAAGTCTTGGTGGTCTACCGCTTTTTGGTGTATCCTTTAAACCTTCTATTCCATGGGCATTAAATTCATTTACCCAGTTACAGACTGATTTGAAACTTACATTGTATATTCGTTCTAAATCACGAGATACTGCACCTTTGGCTATTTGATAGACTGCGTATAATCTGACACCTATCATATATTTCTCATCTTTTCGTAAAAGTGTGGAGATTTCCTCGGCTGTTAATCTAGTTACCGCCAATCTTGATTTTGCCATTTCTGTTACCCGTATATTTTAAATATGCAAATATAAGATATTTTTTATTAATTGTGTAGTTATTTGTTAGACTTTATATAATTATAGTGACTAAAAACACCGTTGTAAAATGGTAGTTTTGTGCTAAAAATTCCGCCACTTCGCCAATACAGCGCCCCGTTATGCGCCATTTTAGGGGCGACCCCGTACAACTACCAAGTTTCTGCATCTTTTTTGATGCTAATATGAATATTTTTTGTAAATGTCCCCAAAAAATACTA
>DAOMQA010000031.1:0-15909 GCA_035445085.1 Kapaibacterium sp. (SeqCode) | reverse complement strand
AGATTAAAGCAGTCGGCAATATTAGCCGACTGCTTTTTTTATGTAGAATTTAAAATATAAATAGTTGATATTTTTAGCTATTTTTGAATTTTAAAATAGTATAGTTTATGAAAGAAGATAAATTTTATATTTACGGACGGAATGCAGTAATTGAAGCAATGAATGCTAATATACCGTTAGAAAAAGTATATGTGCTTTACAATTTAGCTGGTGATATAATCCAAAAAATATCGTATATGGCTAATAAGAAAAAAATTCCTATCGTAAAATATGACAAGCAAAAATTTGCCGAATTAGAAAAAAAAATATCTTTAGAAGGATTTAAATCGCAAGGTATTATAGCGCTTCGTTCGGTGATAAATTATTTTGATATAGATGAATTAATTAGTTACTCATTCAAAAATAATAAGAATCCAACTTTAGTAATTTTAAATGAAATAAACGATGTTCATAATTTGGGTGCCATTGCACGAAGTGCAGAATGCTCTGGAGCCTCTGGTATCATCATACCGGAACGCAATGCGTCGCCTATTACGCCTGCAGCAATAAAAAGCTCGGCAGGTGCCTTGTCGCATATCAAGGTTGCAAAAACTGGTTCCATCATTAATACAATTGTGAAGTTGAAAGATGCAGGATTCTGGATAGCTGCTGCCGATATGAATGGCAAAATTAACTACTTTGATGAGAAATTTGATAAACCAATTGTTCTAATTATTGGCAACGAAGGTAAGGGCGTTAGCTCTGCTGTACTAAAACATTGCGATTTAGTATTAAAAATACCTATGAAAGGTAAAATAGATTCACTTAATGCTTCTGTATCAGCTGGTATTATCTTGTTTGAAATATTAAAGCAAAAACTCAATTTAGATTAATAAAATTTAATTTTTGCACTAAAAAATGTAACTTTATCGTTGCTTAAATTGTTATATATATAATAAAATTACTAACAATGCCAGAAAGTGAATTATATATAAAAATGAGAGATTTGCCTACTGAACAAATCAATCAAGATACTAAGGATATAGATACTATTTCTTTATCCCAGTTACTTTATAAAATTAACAATGAAGATTTGAAAGTTGCCCCCGCTGTTAGAGAGCAAATTCCTAATATTGAAAAGGCAGTAGAATTTGTTGTTGCTTCGTTCAAACATAATGCTTCGCTGGTATATGTGGGGGCTGGTACTTCAGGACGATTAGGAGTAGTAGATGCTTCTGAATGTCCTCCAACCTTTGGCTCTGCTCCTAATATGGTAAGAGCTATTATAGCTGGAGGCAACGAAGCTATGTTCAAAGCTCAAGAAGGTGCCGAAGATAAACCTGAAAATGCAATTATAGACTTAAAAAAAGAAGCTATAACTAAATTTGATACAGTATGTGGAATTGCTGCTTCTGGGCGTACTCCCTATATTAAATCTGCTTTAGATTATGCAAAATCCCTAAATTGCAAAACAATATTAATTACTACCTCTTCCTTAGAAAGTTTAAAATTATTTGAGGTTAGTGCCGACATAATAATAAATGTTAGTGTAGGACCTGAAGTGGTAGCCGGCTCGACGCGTATGAAGAGTGGGACAGCACAAAAACTAGTTTTAAACATGATAAGTACCGCCGCAATGGTACGCTTAGGCAAAACTTACGAAAATGTGATGATTGACTTACAATTAACAAATAATAAGTTAAAAGAACGTGCAAAAAAGACAATTATGAATATTAGCGGAGTTGATTACGACAAAGCAGAGTATTATTTAGAACTTGCTCATAATAATGTAAAAACAGCATTAATGATGATTTTGTCGGACTTAGATTATAAAAGTGCAAAAGAATACTTAGATAAAAATTCAGGTTTTCTAAAATTAGCGTTAGATAATTATAAAATGGAAGGTTAAATGAAATATTATATTATTGGTATATTATTCTGTTCAGTATCAGTATTTGCTCAAGAAAAAAGCTTGATACAAGTTGCTTACAATTCGCTTAGGAGCGGCAATTATGACAATGCTATTACAAATTACTCAAAATCCATTGAGTCGTATAGCCAATATTCACCCGCTTATTATGGCAGAGGTATCGCTTATTATCAAAATAATCAATATCAGCAATCCATTTTAGATTATAGCAAAGCATTAGAATTAGACCCTAATATGAAAGAAGCGATTTTGGCACGCGGGCTAAGTTATGCAAAATTAAACGAATATAGCAAAGCAATTAAAGATTTTTCCGATTATATTAAATTAGTTCCAGATAGCTATAAGGCTTATTATTCGCGAGCTAATATATATTATATATTAGAAGAAGATGAGAATGCAATAGCTGATTATAACGAAGCAATTAAATTAAATCCACAATTTGGACTATCTTACTATGGGCGAGCAATTATATATAAATTCAAAAAGCAGTATGATTTATCATTAAAAAATTTTGATGAATACTTGAAATTAAATGCTAATAGAGATAATCTAAAAGAGGAAGTTGAGAGATTAATAAAAGAAATTGAAGATAATTAATAAGGTTAATGTTTATGATAAAAAAAATACTTCTTTTGAGCTTGGTAGTGGTTCTTAGCTCATTTACAAGCACTTATGCTTTCCAAGATGGTAGTATCTCTGGAAATGTGTCTATTGAAGCACAAACATATAAGCAAGATAGTTCTATCGGCGCTCCCAAAGTTGATGAACAAATTTTGTCGAACGCATACCTCAATCTGATTTATAGAACATCTAACTATGAGTTTGGTGTACGATATGAGAATTATTTAAACCCTCTTTTAGGTTATGACAGTAGACTAAAAGGGCAAGGTATTGCATATAGATATGGCGCTTATTATAGTGAATTTGCTGATGTAACAGTAGGTAATTTTTATGAACAATTCGGTAGTGGACTGATTTTTAGAGCTTATGAGGAAAGAGCTTTAGGCTTTGATAATGCGGTAGATGGCGTTAGATTAAAAGTACGCCCTACAGATGGAGTAGAATTTACGGGCTTAATCGGTAAGCAACGCCTATTTTGGGATATGGGATCTGGCATTGTTAGAGGTGGAAATGTTGAAGCAAATTTAAATACTTTATTAGGAGACGTCCTATCAGACGATATTGGTATCAACTTAGGTGCTTCGGTTGTTAGTAGATTTCAAGATGACTTCGACCCAAAGTATAAATTACCCGAGAACGTTTTAACTTATTCTACAAGGCTTGGGATTATGCTTGAAGATTTGAACTTTGATGCCGAATATGCCTATAAATATAATGACCCTAATGCTACTAATAAGTTTAATTATAACGCTGGAAGTGGTTTAATTTTAACTGGCTCTTATACTGCTTCTGGTATTGGCTTGTCGGTTTCTACGCATTGGTTAGATAATATGGACTTTCGTAGCGATAGAAACGCTCGCGCAAATGAATTAAATATAAACTTTATACCACCATTAACTAAACAGCATACCTATGCACTTACTGCTATGTATCCATTTGCAACTAAACCAAACGGCGAATTTGGTTTGCAATCCGAATTAACATTTAAATTACCTGCAAATACTGCTATTGGTGGCGAATATGGAACTACAGTAAACTTAAGTTATTCTATGATTAAATCAATTGATACAGTTAGAAAAGATCAATTTGAATATGAATCTAAATTCTTTGGTATCGGAGATAGGCTTTATTTCCAAGATATGACTTTAGACCTTACTCGCAGATTTACAGATGATTTTAAATTAGGACTTACCCTTACTAGTATTATTTACGATAAAGATATTATGGAAAATGAAGGCGCACCTGTTTATGGAAAAGTTCATTCAAACGTATTAATCGTAGATGGAACATACAATTTTAACAATGAAAACGCTGTTAGAGTAGAGTTACAACACCAATGGTCAAAAAATGATTCAACGATAGTTGAGCCTGATAATATTAATGGTAATTGGGCACATATGTTAGTTGAATATACAATTGCTCCAAAATGGTTTTTTACAGTTTATGACCAATATAATTATGGAAATGATACAGAAGCAAACCGCTTACATTATGCAAGCGCATCGGTAGCTTATTTGCATGGAGCATCAAGGCTTCAACTAAGCTATGGTAGACAACGTGGCGGTATTATTTGCGTTGGTGGTATTTGTAGGGCAGTTCCAGCATCTAATGGCATTTATTTTTCATTTACATCGTCATTCTAATATATAGGAGTTATCAAAATGAAGAATTTTATTTTTATACTTATCATAAGCTCTTTGTTTGGCTTATATTCGTGCGACCAAATAGGAGCACCGTATACAGAAGATAGTAAAGTAGAAGTCGATACCACAGCTCGAAAAGTACTTTTAGAGGAATTTACTGGTTTTCGTTGTGGTAATTGTCCAGAAGCGGGCGAAAAAGCCCATGGTATAGTAGATAATAGTAATGGTAGAGTTATTTTGATGTCTATTCACGCAGGGGCTTTGGCAGACCCATCTCCTGCTAGGTCATATAACTTCAAAACAGAAGTAGGCAATGACATAGCCAGCTATTTCTCATTACCTGCTACTCCTTTTGGCTTAGTAAATAGGGTAGCATATAATGGAGCTACACTACTGTCACCTACTGTTTGGGAAACAGTAGCTAATATTGAATCAACAAAGCCTGCTTATGTCAAATTAGCCTTAGAAGCAAATTATAATACAGCATCAAGAGAGATGGAAGTTAATGTTAAAATGAACTTTTTACAGCAAGTTTCACAAAAATTAAATGTGGTAGCATATATTATTGAAGATAGTATAATCCAATACCAAAAAGACGATAGGCATACAACAAATCCAAATATTGAAGATTATAATCATATGAATGTTTTGCGCGGATCAATGAACGGCTCTTGGGGTGAGCTTATTTCTGATACTCAAATTTCAGCTAAAACTGAGTTAAACAAAACTCTTAAATATACAATTGCAGCTAATAAGGATTGGAAGCCAAAAGATATAAGTATAATTGTTGCTATTTTAAATCCTGAAAATAAAGAAGTGCAACAAGTTGAAAAAATCAAATTGATTAAATGAGTAGACATGTAAAATGTGAAATTTGTTTAAATCATTTTGAAGAACAATCAATATGCCCATTTTGTGGTTCTAAAATAGACATATCTATTGATGAAAATACAGAATGGGCTGTTTGTTATGTTACAAATGATATAATGGAAGCAACATATTTACATGGGCTTTTAGAAGGTGGAGCAATTCCATCACAAATATTATCACAAATAGACTCTACTCGTATGTTTACTATAGGAGAATTAGCTATTGTCAAACTAATGGTACCTACGCCTTATCTACAAGAGGCGCAAGGAGCAATAGCTAAATTATTGAAAAATGAATGATGAATTTTATAATAAAGTAGATGATATTCTAAAAAAAGATGTGCGGCATCTTGTAGAAGCTGACGGTGGCAGGATTAAACTGCATAGTATAGAAGGTACTAAAGTTTATGTTGAAATGTTTGGGGCGTGCAAACATTGCCCAGCCATTGAACTAACGTTAAAGTGTTCCGTTGAACGTATTTTAAAAATAAAGATACCAGAGATTAGCTCAGTTGAATTGTATCGGAAATAACATCATACTATAATAATCAAAATTATTAGTCGTTACTAAATATTTGATTACGTAGGGAATGCTATTTTCTATCATTAAATATTTCAATCAATATAAGATACTAATTTCAATAGCATCTTTTTTTTCTATATACAAAGCTCTTTATCTGTTAAATTTAAGCATTAATCCATTAATTTATCAAATTGCTATTGTTATAGCTACTCTTATTGTTTATAATCAAAATCAGATATTCCATAACAAAAACAAGATATCTATCAATTTATCAAAGTCGAATAGGCACTTGCCTTTAATCATTGTATTAGCTTTTGGAGCAATATTTGCTATTCTATCATTTATATTTAAGTATGGATTTAGAAAGGAAATTCTACTTGGGATATTATTTCTGCCATCATTTTTTTATCAGATACCAATTATTAGCTTTAAAGGAAAAACATTAGCTGTTAGGCAGATGCCTTACTTTAAGATATTCTTGATTTCTTTCGTATGGTCTTATGTTGCCACTTTAATGGTGTTTATTCCTATCGAATCGCCCAAATTCTTGCATGCGGCAATAATCCTAACTATGAACTTTATATTTATATTATCAATTACGATACCTTTCGATGTAAGAGATAAGGTGCTAGATAGATTTAATGAATTAAAGACTTTGTCGCATTTATTCAATGACAGATTATTAGTCATTACCTCAATATCATTAGCTATCATTAACTTTATCGTATCATCTTTATACATAATTACATTTTCAGATCCAATATTGATATTGCCTGAAATAGGTATAATAATTTATTTATTACTATTATATTCTAATTTTGAGAAATTAAAGAATAAAGATTATTACTATGAATTGCTTGACTTCTCTATTCTACTTTATGGGGCATTGTATTTATTTATTAGATTGATATTTTTATAAGGCTAATTTTTGTAGCTCTTCGATATCATCAAAATGGGTATATTCTTTGCCTATAATTTGATAAGTTTCGTGACCTTTCCCCGCAACTAATATAAAATCGTTTACTTTGGAGCTTTTGTAAGCTTCGTTTATTGCTTGATGCCTATCTTCAACAATACGAACCTTTGAACTATTATTAATCCCATGCATTATATCATCAAAAATGGCCTGTGGCAATTCTGAACGTGGATTATCATTTGTGATTATCACCATATCGGACAGTTTCTCTGCTATTGTTCCCATTAATGGACGTTTAGCTTTATCTCGGTTACCACCGCAACCAAATACACATATTACATTTGATTGGTGTTCGTTTGCAAACTCATTCATTGTGAGTAGACTCTTTTCTAAGGCGTCGGGGGTGTGAGCATAATCAACATAAGCAATAGCTTTATTTTTTAAAACAACTCTTTGCAACCTACCCGGGGCACCTATAGATAAAGATAAGCCTTTTTGTATTGCTACTTGTGGAATTTTGATAACATCGCAAATAGTAGCCGACAGGGCACAATTATCAATATTAAAGCTACCGCTTAATTTACTTATTACATTTATTGAACTATGTTTGCCAAATAGTAAAAAGCTATTACCATTTTCTTTCTTGGATTCTTTAATTATCTTGTAGTCTGCATTACTATTTCTGCCAACTCTAATAATCTTAGAAGCATGACAATCTTTAAGCATATATTCGGAATATTTGCTATCACTATTGACTACTGCTATTGAATTTTCTAGTAGATTATCAAAAAGTAATTTTTTTGCATCAGCATAATTTTCCATATTTTGATGTATATCTAAATGGTCTTGTGTTAAGTTAGAAAATCCAGCTACTTTAAACTTGATACAATCTACCCTATGCATAATTAAAGCGACTGATGATACTTCCATTACTACATATTTGATACCACTTTGTAGCATTTCATAGAAAATACGAGCTAAATCGCTTGATTCTGGGGTTGTCAAATTAGTATCAATCTTCTTATTACCAAAATATATACCCGTAGTACCAATAATACCTACAGCATTATTGGCAGATTCAATAATTGATTTAATTATATATGAAGTAGTAGTTTTGCCGTTAGTACCAGTAATACCAATAACTATCAAATTATTTGTAGGATTATTATAGAAATTATGAGCTATCTTAGCTAATATTGCCTTTGAATTATCAACTAAAATATAAGTAATATTAGTTTTTATATCACTAAGCTCAGGGTAGTTCTGGCATATTATTGCTGTTGCACCATTGTCGGTAGCTTGCTGTATATAATTATGCCCATCAAAATTATTCCCTTTAATGGCAACAAAACAAGAACCATTTTTGCATTTTCTTGAATCGTATTCAACAGATGTAACATTATTATTTAAAAGACCAATATAATCTTTTATCTGGCAATCTTTTAATACTTCTTGTAGCTTTTGTTCCATAAAGATAAATTCCCTTTAGTTATATTGATTATTATACTTAGAATCCTTGGGGTCTTTGTCGCCAAAAGTTTTGATTAAGCCTTCAATAAATTGCTTCTTTTCTTGTTCGCTAAGCTTTGCTTGAGGATGTGTAGGGAAATAAATCGCCATTGGCATAGTGCCTCTTCTCACTTCCCGAGCCGCTTCATCTCTTTCATCTTTAGTTGTGTCCGAGATATTGAAATGTTGCCTACCAGTAACTACATCGTAAGAAACAATATATGAAATGGGTGCTATATACGAATACCAAGGCCAATAGGTTTCATTACTATGGCAATCGGCGCAAGCCTTGTAGAATGTTTCTTTAGTTTGTGGGCTATCCCAATTCACCTTAGCGGTAATTGGTGGATTATTCCTATCGATAGGTACTAATTGCATAATAATTATTACCGCCAAAGCAATTAATAAATATAATTTAATTCTTTTATTCATACCATACTACAAACTAAGTTCTAAGATAATAGGGCAATGGTCGCTACCTAACACATCTGCTTGATGGTAACTATTTGTTACAGCTTGCATTAAATTCTCTGTAACAAAATGATAGTCAATTCTCCAGCCAACGTTATTTTCTCTTGCTCTTGCTCGATTACTCCACCAAGTATACTGACTACCTTCTTTACTAAATTGCCTAAAAGTATCAACATAGCCTAATTTTATAATATCATCTAATTTCACTCTTTCTTCTGGCAAGAATCCAGATGTTTTTATATTTTCGTCTGGTCTTGCTAAATCGATAGCATAATGAGCCGTATTATAATCGCCACACACAATAATTGGTTTACCACTTTTCCTGATTTTCTCAATATAATCAAAAAGATAATCATAAAATTCTAATTTATAATCGACTCGCTCTTGCCCGCTTGTTCCATTTGGGAAATATACATTAAATAGTATAAAGTCAGCAAATTCTGTTTGCATTATTCTACCTTCGCGGTCAAACTTCTCTTCACCAATATCAGATACATAATACAAGGGTTTATTTTTTGTATAAGTAACCACGCCACTATAGCCTTTTTTAGCTTTCGAATGATTAAAATATCCATAATACCCAGGAGGAAATCTTAGTTCCTCCTTAATTTGTTCAGCTTCTGCTTTTGTTTCTTGCAGGCAAATTATATCGGGCTGTTCTTTTTCGATATAATCAAACAATTTGTTCTCATTACTTACTTTGTCAAAGCTCTTTGAAGGGTTTTGACCTATCAAAGAGCGTATTCCATTAATATTCCAGCTAATAATTTTCATTATCTTTTTTATTTATTTGGGTTTAATAAATTCTCGTCGATAACGCTATTTACTTCGTAAATATATTTATTTGTTATATTCATACTTGAAGACTGACTAATAACAGTATTAGGAAATTTAACACCAGCATATTCTTGATAATTATCATATTTAATAACAATTAATTCATTGCCATCAGCGCTTTGCGCTAGTATTTCTTTTTTGGCAAGCAAATATGTATCTTTATCAAAGTAGAACTGTTCTACTTTGTTCGCTTTATCTGTTACTTGTAGAACAATATATTTACTATTTTTACCTAATACTTCTGCTTTCATTTGTAATTCATTTAGCTTTAGTAATGCTATTGGGTATGATTCAAGTAATAAATCTCCTTTGTCCTTATCTTCCATTTTGATTAAATTACCATCTAATTTAAGATATGCATCGCCGTTGTTTACCCAACTTTCATTAGAAAACAAACGAAAATCCGATTTTTGGTACATTCTACCTTCATTTGTTTTGATGATACTTACTTCACCCGTCATTATTTGACCGGATATGCTCATATCGGAACTACCTTTGATAGCTAAAGTCTTAATTCCGTTTATTTTATCTTCGCCTCCAATGGCGTCTACATAATTTTCAATCAACTCCTCAGCATTCATCTTTATTTTTTCAAGTGTAGCATTAGGTCCATCTTGAGTTTTCAAGTCCATGTCATAATCGAATACCTGACCGAATTGAGTTAAAGACTCTCTTACATTAGGAGAGCCTACCACCACAATAATTGCCTTGTCTGGGTTAATATAATTTCGAGCAACATCCTTCATATCGTTAGGTGTCATTGACTTTAATCTATCTGGATAATTTTCTAATTCCGCAATTTGCCCACCATAAAAATCAGTATTTTGAATTAAAGACGCAAGATAAGAAGCACTTTCTAAAGACATTAGGTAGCCTCCTAAGGTATATTGCCGTATTCTATTCAATTCATTAACATCAGGTGCTGTTTCAGTTAATCCTTTAAGTTCATCTAAAATCACTTGAATTGACGAATCTGTCTTAGCTGCCGTTACATCGGCTCCAGCAGCAAATCTATTTGTAAACTTTGTACGTGTTTGGAAACCAAATGGGGTGTATGTAAAACTATATTTTTCTCTTAAAGTACTAAATAATCTTCCCGAAAAAGAACCTAATATATTAGCTGCCAAGTTTAATGTTTCGTAACTCTTGCTTAAATATGGAACGGTAAGGGTAGTAACTACGACTGAACTTTGTACTGAGCCTGGTCTACCGATAAAGTAAACTCCTTTAGGCATTGTTTCTGGCTCTGGCATAGTAATCTTTGGCATAGAATCTCTTTTTGCCCATTTACCAAACATAGCTTGTAAATCAGAAGTAATTTTCTTTTTATTAAAATCGCCTATTACTGCAATAGTTACATTATTAGCTACAAACCAATTATTATAATAATTTTTAATATCTTCTAATTTAATAGAACTAATAGTTTGTTCAGAATTTACTTTAGCATAAGGATAATTCTTACCATATAAGGCTATTCTCGCTAATTGCTGGGCAAGGTTAGAGGGGTTAGATTTTTCATATTGAATTCCAGCTATCATTTGTTTTTGTAATTTTTCAAACTCATCTTGTGGGAAATTAGCCTTCAATAAAACTTCCGACAACATATCGAACAATAGTTTCTGATGTTTTTTTAAAGATTGGGCGTATATTGTTATATAGTCAGCGTTTGAATTGGCAGAAATAGAAGCACCAACACCATCTAATTTATTAGCAATTTGTTCAGCAGTAAAATTCTTAGTACCTTTAGTTAATAAACCAGATGTTAATTCACTCAAACCAGATTTATCTCCATCTAATGAGCTACCTCCGCCAATCATAATTCTAATAGCAATGGTAGGCTGTTCTTTATCTTCAATTAAAAATACCTTTATTCCATTTTTTAGTTCTTCAACGTCATGCTTAGGAAATGGGTATTTGATGTCTGATAATGGCTCTGGGCGTGTATCTAAATTAATATCTTGTGCTGACATATAATAGCTTGTTATGATTAATAAAAATAAAATAATTTTTTTCATTGTTGTTGCTCCTATTTACTAATTATTAGGTTTAGGTAAATAAGTTAGTACAACTCTGTTTTTTGTAGCAAAATACATTTTTGCTACTCTTGTAATATCTTCTTTTGTAACTTTATTAAAATTGGCTAATTCTGTATTAATCACAGAGGCGTCTCCATAGTAACTATACAAACGTGCTAATTCTTGAGCTTTTTCAGCTACATTTTTTTTAGAATTAACAAATTGTGCTTCAGTTATATTTTTCGCTTTTTGTAACTCATCGTCGCTAACGCCATTTTTAATTAAATTTTCAATTTCTTCATCTATTTGCTTTTCTATAGTGCTTATTTCAGTTCCGGGCGTAGCAATACCAATCAATAGCGTCAATCCACTATTTTGTAAGTTTAAGTTTTCAAATTCAGCAGCTACTGCACTTTGTTCTTTATCTACTAGCCTACGGTATAGTCTTGAGCTTTCGCCTGAAGCTAATATATCTCCCATTAGCTTTAAAGCAAAGTAATTAGTATCGGATAAATCTACACTTGGATAAGCCACAAAAACCGCTGGTAATTGAGCTTTTTCGTCATAAATAGTTTCTTTATACTCAGATTTCATAGGAGTAAGTAAGAATTTTTCTCTCTTTATATTATTACTCTTAGGGTAGCCACCAAAGTATGCTTCTACATATTTTGCTGCTACTTTAATATCAAAATCACCAGCAATTACTAAGGTAGCATTATTTGGCTGATAAAAGTTATTATAAAAAGTTCTAAATTCATCTATAGATGCTTCATTTATATGTTTTTCTGAACCTATCGGAGTCCAGCTATAAGAGCCACCAGCAAATAATTTTTCACAAACTTTATCGAAAGCAGTACCATAAGGTTGGTTTTCCATTCTTTGTTTTCTTTCTTCTTGTATTACTCCACGTTGAGTTTCAACACCAATTGTGTCTACAGAAAGTTTTCTCATTCTTTGCCCCTCTATCCACAAAGCTAAAGGCAATTGATTAGACGGCAAATTAATTTTATATACTGTTTCGTCAAACGACGTATGTGCGTTTAAATTACCGCCTGCTAATTGAATTAATTTATCCATCTCGCCACGCTTAATTTTATCTGTTGATTCGAACATCAAATGTTCAAAGAAGTGAGCAAAGCCAGTTAAATTTGGATTTTCATCTTTAGAGCCAACTTTGTAGTGAACAATAGTGGAAACAATAGGAGCACTTTTATCTATATGGTAAATTACTGTAAGACCGTTGTCTAAGGTATCAACAGTAAATTGAATTGGGTTAAAATCTGTCGCTGCATTAACAGAAGCGGTCATGGTCATTACCTTTAAAATAATTAATCCAAAAAATACAAAAATTCTGAGCATTCGATACTCCTTACTAATAATTTATCAATTCAGAAATATGTTTTATATCGTGTTCTTCTAAATATGGGTGCATAGGTAGGCTAAAAATCCTATTAGATATAGATTCAGTAACGGGTAAACTACCCTCACTATAATTTAAATAAGCGAAAGCATCTTGTAAATGTAAAGGTTTAGGGTAATAAATTACAGCAGGTATATTATTATCTTTTAATCTACCCATAATTTCAGCCCGTTGTTCAATGTTTTCTGCTAATACAGAATATTGCGCCCAAGCAGATTGGTAGCCAACAGGGATATATGGAGTTTTAACTTTAGAAATATACTTGTTATATAAACTTGCTACTTTATTGCGAGAGATTATTTCTTCGTCAATCAACTTCATTTTCTCGATAAGAACAACTGCTTGAATAGTATCTAATCTTCCATTAATCCCTATGCGAACATTGTTATACTTATCTGAACCTTGTCCGTGTACTCTAATTGATTTAATAATTTCTGCTAAATTATCATCATCAGTAAATATTGCTCCACCATCGCCATAGCAACCAAGGGGCTTGGCAGGATAGAATGATGTAGCGGCTACATTACCAAACTTGCAAGACTTGATTTGGTTGAAGCTAGCTCCAAAACTTTGTGCCGCATCTTCCATTATTAAAAGATTATATTTATCAGCAATCTCTTCAATTTTATTAAATTCTGGCACTAAGCCAAATAGGCTAACGGGTATTACCATTTTGGGGTTTAGTTTGCCGTCTGCTTTAACCTTATCAATTTGATGTACTAAATCATTTATATCCATATTGAAAGTATCTTTGTCGATATCCACAAAGATAGGGGTAGCACCAAGTAAGCTAAGCACTTCGGCAGTAGCAAAGAAAGTAAATGATGGTACGAAAACCGCATCACCTCTACCAATGCCGTAAGCCATTAGCGGTACAAGCAAGGCATCAGTCCCAGAGCTTATTGTTATAGCATACTTTCTATTGGTATAATTAGCGAGCAAGCTTTCTAACTCATCGATTTGAGGACCCATTATATACTTGCCACTATCAAGTAACTCTTCTATCTTCTGCATTAAAGCAGGTTTTATTTTTTTATATTGTGTGTTTAAATCTATAAAATTCATTTATTACAATCCATTCATTAATTTGGATAAAGTTCTATATAAAATCAACAGCCTATTCTAAATACGTATAACCATACAATCCGTTTCTATAATTAGAAAGAAATTCTTTCCCTTCAGAGGCTGATATTTTGCCGTCTTTAACAGATTTAGCAACCCATGCCTCCATTGTTCTAACTAATTTTTTGGAGTTGAATTGCACATAATCAAGCACATCTTCTACAGTCTCGCCATCAATTATTTGCTTAATGTGATGACCGCTATCATCAACGGTTATATGAACAGCATTAGTATCGCCAAACAAATTATGTAAATCCCCTAAAATTTCTTGATACGCACCTACTAAAAATACACCTATATAATAGGTATCCGATTTCTTTAGCTCGTGAACTTGAAGGTTATAAGAAAACTCACCTGTACCAATAAAATGGTCAATTTTTCCATCAGAATCACAAGTTATATCTTGCAGTGTAGCGTTTACTGTTGGTTTTTCAGATAATCTATGTATAGGCATAATTGGGAATATTTGGTCAATAGCCCAAGAGTCTGGCAAGGATTGGAATAAAGAAAAATTACAAAAGTACTTATCAGAAAGCAATCTTGATAATTGTCTAAATTCATCATAATTATGCTTAACATTGTTGGATATATCTTGAATTTCCCTGGCAATAGACCAATATAATCGCTCAATCATAGCTCGCGTTTTTAGATCTAATATTCCAAGTGAAAATCTATCTAAGGCTTCTTCGCGGATTTGGAGAGCATCATGCCATGCTTCGAGCATCCTTGTTTTAGATAGATTTTGATAAATCTTATGCAATTCAACAACTAATTCATGGTCGTTTTCGGTTAGCTCGTAATCATCGTCCCAAGAAGGCAACGAAGTCGTTTCTAAAACATCAAATATTAATATTGAATGATGAGCAGTAACAGACCTGCCAGACTCAGTAATAATATTGGGGTGTGGTAAATTATTTTTATCACACGCATCTACTATATTAGATACTGCATCATTTACATATTCTTGGATAGAGTAATTTATAGAACTGCTCGATGTTCGTGACCCGTCATAATCTACCCCTAATCCACCGCCAATATCAACAAAATCAATATTAAAGCCCATATTTTTTAGTTGTACATAAAATTGTGAGACTTCACGTAAAGCTGTCTTAATTTTTCCAATTTTTGTAATCTGACTACCGAGATGAAAGTGTATAAGTCTTAATAAATCTTCTTTCCCTTCTTCTATTAAAATATTGGCAGCTTCCATTAATTCGGAAGCATTTAAGCCGAATTTGGACCTATCACCGCCACTACTTTCCCATTTACCACTTCCAGAGCTTGCTAATTTAATTCTTACGCCAATGTTAGGCTTTACATTTAATTTTTTTGATATTTTAAGTATTAACCTTAGTTCGTTTAATTTTTCTACAACTATAAATACATTTCTACCCATTTTCTGAGCAAGTAGAGCTAACTCTATAAAACTTTGGTCTTTATAGCCGTTACAAATAATCATTGCATCTGGATTGTTCTGAATACCTAAGACGGCATGAAGTTCGGGCTTCGAGCCAGCTTCTAAACCAATATTATATTCTTCCCCGTGCCTTACTATTTCTTCTACAACGGGTCTCATCTGATTAACTTTTATAGGGTAAATTATAAAGCTATCTGCCTTATAGTTATACTCCTTAGAAGCAACACTAAAGCAGTTGGTAATAGTTTCTAACCTATCTTTTATTATATCTGGAAATCTAAGTAATACTGGAGTAGAAACATCACGAATCACTAATTCATCAATAAGTTCTCTTAAGTCTATTTGTGTCCCATTTTTGTTAGGAGACACATAAACATTCCCTTTTTCGTTGATACCAAAGTATTCAACGCCCCAGCCTTGAATATTATATAACTCTGCAGAATCTTCAGATTTCCATTTGCGCATTAGCCTTCACCCAAATTATAATATATAAAAAATATCAAAAAAATATAGAACTATATTGACGAGAATTAGTAGCTTATAACTTAATAATTAATTATTTTATTTTAAAGATTGTAAAATTAACTTCCATGCCGTATCAGGAAAAAGTGTAGCTTAAATGAGTGCTTTATTTGTT
>DAOMQA010000030.1:0-18507 GCA_035445085.1 Kapaibacterium sp. (SeqCode) | reverse complement strand
TACGAGGTATAATAAAAAAAGACTAATTTTTTTTATTATATATAAAGATGAAATTTATAAAGATTTAGATACGGGGCACAGTCGCCCCCCTTTACTCCCATTAAACGCTATTATACAACAGCTTAAAAGTTATTTTTCAAAAATCTAATAAATAATTTGGTACTTACATAAAAAATACTTAATTTCAAGAAGCTAACATTGCATATTTACAAAAGTGTATTTTAAAGTAGAATTTCCGAGGAGGGCAAGAGGTCCGGCAATTTAATATTAAAAAGCCGAAGAAACATTGTAGTGGTTTCGACTCCGGCTTTTTATTTTTTTCTGAAAGGAAACTACAGTTCCCATTCAATATTTTTCGTATGGAAGAAGTATATAACTTTCTGCCAAGTACAGCAATGCAAAAAAACGAAAAATTGTTGAATATTTGTGTCTTTAATTATTTAACTTTTTTTGTACTTAATAAATGATTTTTAAGATGTTAAACTTTAATGAAGCTAATGTTAATATTTATTTACAAAGCATAGCTAATGATCAAAATGCTATTCAAGCATTTGCTAATGATATGTCGAATAATTTTGTGAATTGTTTCCAAGTACGGTTTATTATGACCCCAACAGATGTTAATTCATTGAATAGTTGGCCTGATGCTGTAAAGCTACAAATTTCTTCCATGTTACAAACTGTTGCTACACTTCATGGAATATTTGGAAGTGATCCATTGTTATGGAGTATAAATGGATTCGAGAGTCAAGGTGGCATACTAGCTATTACGAATTCTGTTGAAGTGGAGGTTGAAATTAAAACCAAAACAGATACAACAACTGGTAACACTATAATTGAAGCTAGAGCAACTGCAAAATTTGCTATTTGCTAAACTAAGGGTAGTATTAATATCAAAAAAATATTAATACTACCTATAATTCCTCCGGGGGAGTTTATGAAAACATTGATATTAATATTTTTTCTTATTTTTATTATTGGTTGTTCCAATACAAATGTTTCAATAACCAAAATAAGTAGTGATATAAAGCAATTTGATACATTAAGTTATTCAAATTTTTGGACTGCTATGAGATGTGGTATTCCTGAAATGGCACCAAAATTTACAAATGATAAAGAAAAATTAGAGTTTGCTGATGCCTTGAGTGATGTAATAAAAGGGAACTTTGCAAGTGCTGAAAGTAAATATTTCGACTTGATTAATAAATCCCAAAATGATACTATAATATATTATTCAAGAATGATACTTGAACAAACATTGATTTATCAATCAAAATGGGAAAAATATTTTGAAGAATTTAAGAATAAAGATATCTCTGATTCATTAGAAAAAATACGATTACTTTTTCCATCTTTCATTGGTAATAATGAACATTTATCATATAATCGAAATATTGATACAATTTCATTTGTATTAAAAAAAGATTTGATTTTTGTTCCTCTTAGAATTAATGATAAAGAAGTTGAGTTTCTTTTTGACACGGGCACTCAATTTACAACTTTATCAGATGAACTTGCAGATGAATTGGGGTTAATCCCATTATCTATTAATAAATCAGCAATGCAATCATCCAATAATTTATATAGTGATATTAATACTAGTATTATTAAAAAGTTAAATTTTGGAAATATTAATTATCAAAATAAACCATGTTTTATAACAAGTAGCAGTAATTTCAATTTCAAATTTTTATTTTATACTTTTTTGAGTATGGATGGGGTATTGGGTTGGGATATGATTAAAAATTTAGATATTACAATTGATTATAAAGCAAGAAAACTGTATGTTAGAAAACCAGTACTAGACCAAAATACAAATGGAAATATGTTTTGGTTAAATCAACCTATAGTTAAGTTAAAATCAAATACTGGAATTGATTTATTATTCAATTTTGATTCAGGCGCTCAGGAAAGTGCATTTTATGATTTTCTTTTAGTTAAAATAAAGCCTACTGATTTGAAAGATGATAGTGAAAGTATTTATGGGTTTGGTGGTTCAGTAAAAAAAGATATACAGATGATTCCTGAAATTTCATTTCGATTAGGTGAGCATCAACTTAATTTTAAAGAAATTAAATCTAGCATTGAGATAGGTGGACACTTTATTAAATTAGATGGTGTTTTGGGCAACGATATTGGATTAACATCAGGTAAGTTACACTTGGATGCTAAAAATGGTATTTTTGAGATTTTGGAATAAAATGAAAAAGATAGCACAAAGTATAGCTTAGGCTGTAAATTTATTTTTGCCCCACTAATAATATTGAAATTATTAGATATTTTTATTAGTTCAAGCATAATTTTTATGTGAAATCAATATTTTTTAGCTATTTTTATTGTAATTAGTTGTTTAACTTTAATAAGGGAAACTGATGAAGAGTTTTGCCAAGTTCTTAACTAATCAAAAGGTAGTTCTTTTGATTTTACTTATTGCACTTTTTCAAGTACCTGTATTTGCAGGTGAGGCTGACCTAAAGCTACCCGCCGAAATTCAATCAAGCGGGTTATTGCAAATTGGCTTATTAGTGTGTATCTTTGGTATGATTTTCGGGCTTTATGAGTTTTTGCACTTGAAGAAATTAAGAGCGCATAGCTCTATGCTTGAAGTTGCGGAGTTGATTTTCCAAACTGCTAAAACTTATCTAATTCAACAAGGTAAATTTATTATAATCTTGGAAGTCTTGATAGGTTCGAGTATTGCTTTCTATTTCGGAGTATTACGCGGTATGCCCTTAAGTATAGTATTAATAATACTTCTTTGGTCGATAGTTGGTATTTTGGGTTCTTATGCTGTTGCATGGTTCGGAATTAGGGTAAATACTCTCGCAAATAGCCGTATGGCTTTTGCTTCATTAGAAAAAAAACCACTTAAATTACTCAATATTCCACTACAAGCAGGGATGAGTATTGGCGTATTATTAATTAGTGTTGAATTAATAATGATGCTATTTATATTATTGTTTGTAGATCCAGACTTTGCTGGCTATTGCTTTATTGGATTTGCTATTGGCGAGTCTTTAGGCGCTTCTGCGTTAAGAATAGCTGGCGGTATTTTTACTAAAATAGCGGATATTGGGTCTGACTTAATGAAAATTGTATTTAATTTAAAAGAAGACGACCCTAATAATCCTGGTGTAATAGCCGATTGTACAGGTGATAATGCTGGCGATAGCGTAGGACCAACCGCAGATGGCTTTGAAACTTATGGTGTAACTGGTGTTGCTTTGATTAGTTTTATTTTACTTGGTGTCTTACCTCAATACCAAACTGAACTATTAATATGGATTTTTGTAATGAGAGTAGCAATGATACTTACATCGATGGTATCATTTTGGATTAATAAATTTATTACTAATATTAGATATGGAAATAAAGATGATATAGATTTTGAATCACCACTAACTTCCTTAGTATGGATAACATCTATTCTCTCTATTATTCTTACATATGTTATTAGCAATTGGCAATTATCAGCGATTCAAGATGTAAATGGCAACCCAAGCGATTTATGGTTCATTTTAGCAACCATTATTAGCTGCGGTACCTTAGGTGCGGCATTAATTCCAGAATTTACAAAATTATTTACAAGTACAAAAGCAGCACATACAAAAGAAGTTGTTATTGCCTCCCGTGAAGGGGGTCCATCTCTTACTATTTTGTCTGGGCTTGTTTCTGGTAATTTTAGTGCTTTTTGGAAAGGTATGGTTTTCGTTGCCTTGATGTTTGTAGCATATCTAACAAGTACGTATGGACTAAGTAGCTTTATGCAATACGAATCTATATTTGCATTTGGTTTAGTAGCTTTTGGGTTCTTAGGTATGGGACCAGTAACGATTGCTGTAGATAGTTATGGACCAGTAACAGATAACGCTCAATCAATTTATGAATTATCATTAATTGAAGAAATAAAAGACATAGATAAAGAAATTGAAAGAGATTTTGGTTTCAAACCTAATTTTGATAAAGCAAAATTATATTTAGAAGAAAATGATGGTGCAGGCAATACATTTAAAGCTACCTCAAAACCTGTTTTAATTGGAACTGCTGTTGTTGGCGCTACTACAATGATTTTCTCTTTAATCCTAGTCTTGAAAGAATCCTTAGGTATCCAACCAGAAAGTATTCTTAACTTACTAAACCCGTATTCAATTTTAGGCTTTATTACCGGCGGTGCTGTGATTTATTGGTTCTCTGGTGCATCTATGCAGGCTGTTACAACGGGCTCATACAAAGCGGTAGAGTTTATAAAGAATAACATTAATTTAGATGATACTTCAAATAAAAAAGCCTCTGTGGATAATTCTAAAGAAGTAGTAAAAATTTGTACGGTTTATGCACAAAAGGGGATGTTTAATATTTTTGTCGCCGTCTTTTCGTTTGCCTTAGCTTTTGCATTCTTCTCAGCGTCTACACCTGATAACGCTGCTCCAGCTGCATTCTTTGTAAGTTATCTTATTTCGATTGCAATTTTTGGGCTTTACCAAGCAATATTTATGGCTAATGCAGGCGGTTGTTGGGATAATGCTAAGAAAATAGTTGAAGTAGAATTAAAAGAAAAGGGAACACCTTTGCACGCTGCTTGCGTTATTGGTGATACAGTAGGCGATCCTTTTAAAGATACCTCATCGGTTGCTTTAAACCCTATTATTAAATTTACAACTCTATTTGGTTTATTAGCTATGGAAATAGCTATTGAAAAAACTTTTGCTCCAGTAGCTCCATTTGTAGGGATTGCTTTTTTCTTAATAGCATTGGTATTTGTGTGGCGTTCGTTCTATAGTATGAGGATACCAGTTAAATCGTAATAATTTAAATTATGTAGGAGATTGGTATATATCCAATCTCCTAAGATTTATTACTAATTAAAATTTAAAATGAATTTATACTTCTCAAGTTTTTTCTTAAATTACGAAATGGTTAAATTTTGGATATAAAAGCATGGTTAGAAGCAACCAGACCTAAGACTTTGCCAGCAAGTATTGTGCCTGTATTAGTTGGTTCTTCACTAGCCTTTAATGAAGGTAATTTTAGACTTGATTTATTAATAGTTACATTAATTTGTTCTATTTTTATACAATTAATTACTAATTTTATAAATGAAGTTTATGATTTTATAAAAGGCGCCGACAACCATACCCGTATTGGTCCTAAAAGGCAAGTTGCCAGCGGAACAATTTCTTCGCAAACTATGCTTACTGTTTCATTCATAATTTCAATTATAACATTTGTACTTGGTTTATATTTAGTCTTTAATTCTGATATAATTATTTTAATAGTTGGAATTATATCAATAGTTTTTGCTTTCTTATATACTGGAGGACCATACCCACTTGCGTATAAAGGCTTAGGCGATATATTTGTATTTATATTCTTCGGTTTAATAGCTGTGAATGGCTCGTATTATGTACAAACTCTCGAAATTTCTAAAGTCTCAATATTATTGTCATTACCGCCGGGCTTATTAAGTGCCAATATATTAAATGTAAACAATATCCGCGATATTGACACCGACCACTTAGCCGGCAAAATTACTTTAGCTTATAGAATAGGCAAGAAAAATGCTATATTGTTGTATTACATTTCTACGATTATATCTTACATTGTTCCTTTTATTATTTACTATTTAACGGATAATATCTACACCTTATTACCATTGCTATCTCTGCCATTAGCAATAAATTTATTAATAAACATAAAAAACAAAAGTGGTAAAGAATTAAATTCTGTCTTAGCCAAGACAGGTGCTTTATTATTCCTATATGGTGTTCTGAATGCGGCTGCTTTTATACTTAAATGATAAATCAAGATAATAAATATAAGTTTGAAATTAATTATTCTGCATTATTGAATAGCGATACATTGTCGTTAATGTCTATGTTCTTATTATCTGATAAGATTAAAAAAGGTTTTAAACTTGAACTTAATTTAGACGATGGACTAAAATTAGTAGTCAATGAATATAAACCAAAACGAAATTTAACTATTGATTTTAAGGTATCAGAAGCACCATTTGAATTCGCTTATTGCCTTTCTGGTAGAATGAATGTTGAATTTCATTCTGATAACGGTCAAATCGATTTTTTAGAAATAAGCCAAGGTACTGCAGCTTTATTTCATTTACCAAATACTTATGGTATATTAAAAGTCTTTTCTAATGAGCTTCTTAAAGTTATTTCTCTTCATTGCTCTTATGATTATCTTAATAAATTCCTAGACGATTCCGATTCATTTATAAAGTCGTATTTGAATAATAACTCTATGCAATCGCCTGTATTTATTGAAATGACTAAAGGGAACTCAAATATAAAAAGCGTAGCTAATAATATAATAGATTGTGATTTCGTTGGCAAAACAAAAGATATGTTTCTAAAAGCTAAGTCTAACGAATTAATGATTTATATTATAGAACAGATTAAATTAAATTATTTGAGTGAAAACGAAGAGTTTACAAAATATAATATTGAAAGTGCTAATAAGATAGAAAGCCTCTTAAATTCAAATTTAATTGACCCCCCTTCTTTATTAGAATTAGCTGACATGGCTTCAATGACACATACAAAACTTAATAGACTTTTTAAAAAATTATATGGAAATACTGTTTTTGGATATTTAAGAGAATTAAGGCTAAATCAAGCAAAAAAATTACTTGATGAGGGGCAGTTAAATATTACTCAAATAGCTTACGAAACAGGGTGGAGCAATCCAAGTCATTTTTCAAGAGAATTTAAAGAATGGTATGGGCTAAGTCCAAAAACATATACAAAGCAGATTAGAAAATAATTCATATTATGCAATTAATATTCTTATTATGTTAGAAAACAACTCTAATTTTCAATAGTTTTGAATATGTTTAAATACTAAAAGTAAAACTTTATGAAATTTAATTTTTATACTAAATTATTAATTATAATTTCTGCTTCGCTTGTGCTTACAACCTCATCAAGCTATACTCAATCAAACAAAGATAAGGTTAATGCGGTGTCGAAAGAATCTGCAAATACGCTTGAAAATACTGACACTAATAAAATCAAGAGATTTGATGATATTATTATATACGGTGCTTCAAAGAGAATCGAAAAAATTACTGAATCACCATCAGCTATCTCAACCCTAGATGCAAATGATATTAGGAGTGCTGCACGCTCCAATCAAGTAGGAAGTGCTTTTGAAGGCGTTACGGGGATAGATATTTTAAGAAATGGAACTTCAGATTTTATTGTTAATACAAGAGGTTTCAATAATGGCTTAAATAGAAGGCTATTAGTATTACAAGATGGACGTGATTTAGCAATGCCCTTGTTAGGTGCTCAAGAGTGGAATACATTATCATTACCTTTAGATGAATTTGCTAGAATCGAGTTTATAAAGGGACCTGCAAGCGCATTGTACGGGGCTAATAGCTTTAATGGAGTTATGGCTTTAACTAGCTTTGCTCCAAAAGAAGTCTTAGGAACAAAAATATCCCTCTTAGGTGGAGATTACCAAACTTATAGGGGTGATATTAGGCACGCAGGTTTAATTAGCGATAAATTATCATATAAAATAACCTTAGGCAGGTCAGGCAGCTTAAATTTATCAAAAAGTAGAATCGACTCGTCGCAATTAGAGTATGAAGGTGTGAAATTAGAAAAACGCCCTATATATGACGACGAGCGTAATACCTATTCGACTTATGGAACAGTTAGGCTTGACTATGATTTTGATGAAAATAGTAAATCTACACTTGAATTAGGTTATTCTGATTCTGGTAATGAAATATTTGTTCAGGCTTTAGGTAGAGTTCTAGTTACAAATACTCAAAGACCTTATGCAAGGTTTGCCTATAATAGTGAGAATATTAACTTTCAGGCAAGTTATATGCGTAGAGATTCTCGTGATTCTATGTGGTTGCTATTTGCTAATAGAGGACCAGGCTACGCTTTAGGTTCACCTTTACTAACTGATGATGAAGATATAATGTTAGATTTACAATATAATAATTACATTGATAATGCAAAGAATTTAAATTTTGTAGTAGGTGTTAGCCAGCAATTTCAAAATATAAATACTCATAATACTACATTGCCAATTCCTGTGAAAGCTGATTTCACCGGTGTATATGCTCAATTAAGTTACGACCTATCTAAATCTTTAAAATTTGTTGCTTCAGGTAGATTTGATAGAACAAATTTGCACTCATCTCAATTTTCTCCAAGAGCAGCAATAGTTTATTCACTTAACAACAATCATAAATTGAGATTATCTGGTAGTAGCTCTTTTCAAAGACCTAACTATTCAGAACTTTTTAGATGGACTTATGATAGGAGTCTAAACCCTACTTCTCAAGCAAATTTGGCTAATATTAATACAGTAGTAACTGATTCTTTAAAAAGTTGGACTGGCAACCAAAATTTAGCTAATGTAGATTTAGGATTAAGTAAAATTATTGGTATTGCAGTTGGCAATAGTAACTTAGAGGTTGAGAAAAATTTAGGTTTTGAATTAGGCTATCAGGGAATTATTGATAACAGCATATATATCACTGCCGATTTATATTATAATAAATTAACAGATTTTATTACTAACTTTGGACCCGGCTTTGACCGTAGTATTCCTAAATGGACAGCAAATTTAGGTGGTGATTTAGCACAATACGACCAAAGAGTAAGCGATATGGTGTATAGCAAATTAACTGGTGATGACAAAACACGATTATCTTATTATAAGAACGAACCAAGATTAGTTCAATCTGTAGGAAACTTTGGTGAAGTAGTACAATATGGCTTAGACTTATCTCTAAATTGGTATTTAAGTGATAAGATGATATTATCAGGAAACTATTCTTATTATAATTTTGATATGGATTCTAAACCCGGAGACCCTATTATTTCATCAAATACGTCTCCAAATCGTGCTAATATTGCTTTACAGTATTATGAACGAAATAGATATGATGTTAAATTATCAGTGCAATATTCTGATACATATAAATGGATTTCAGGAGCTTCGGTAGGTCAAGTACCAGCATTTACAATTATGAATTTAAGCGCTGGATATTATATATTAGAAAACCTTGAAATTAGTACCTATGTATTTAATTTATTAGATTCTAAAGTTATTCAAATATTTGGAGGTACATATTTACCACGTCAATTTAATATTAAAGCTACAATTACTTTATAATGTTAATGAATTTTAAACTTGATAAAAAGAGTCTACGCAATCTATTTATACTTTTAGGAAGTACACTTTCAGTTATGCAGGGGGCATTAATTACCCCTGCACTAACTAATATTGCCAATCAATTCCAAGATACAAACAATATTGTTTTTTTGAGCAAATTAATTATTGCTATACCGCCTATTTTTATAGCACTTTTTTCTCCAATTAGTTCAATTTTATTTGATAAGTATGGCAGAAAGCCAACTTTAATCGTATCGGCTATTCTTTACGGGATTGCTGGTAGTTCTGGATATTTTGCTGGCAACATATATATTCTTTTGATTGGCAGAGCGCTCATGGGTATATCTATTGCAGGGTTGATGACTGGATTCATTGTTTTGATAGGTGATTTATTTCAAGATAAAAAAGATATGAATAAGTTCATTGGACTGCAAGGAGCTGTGATGAGCTTTGGAGGTGTATTTTATCTTATATTAGGCCAATATTTGGTCAATATTTCTTGGAATATTCCATTCGTTGCTTATTTGTTTTCTATAATAATTGCTGTTGGATTACTATTTTGTTTGGAAGAGCCATCTAATACTATTCGTAAAATCAAGAATACTCTCGATAATACTAATAATAAATCTTTTATAAGTGTACATCTTACTGCATTATTTTTAATGATGGTGTATTTAATGATACCAACACAAATACCATTTATTTTACAAGAAATTACACATCAAAGTAACCCTAATGTTGGTCTATACATATCTATTTGGATATTATTTTCTTCTATATTTTCAATCATATATTCGAAAATTAAATATTTTAATTCTTATTATAAAGCGTTTGCTATATCATTTATTATTTGGGGTATTGGTTATATTATTATATTTTTAAGTCCAAACACTTTAACTATGATTTTGGGATTAATTCTAAGTGGTATCGCCAATGGTATTGCTATTCCAAACGTAAAAGCCTTGATTTTAGATATGGCTGATAGTAATCAACGCAGCAAACAGTCGGGATTCTTGACTATGTCGCTATATATTGGGCAATTCCTTTCACCAATAATTATGGAACCGATTATTCAGCTATCGTCTACTAAAATGCCTTTTTTACTTATAGGTATAATATTTTTGATATTAAGTCCAATATTTTTTCAAAAAGTAAATCAACAAAAAAATATCTCTTAACATAATCTTAACATTCATTTAATATTTTTGTTAAATCAAAAATTTATTGGAGTAAATTATGTTTAAAGGTCTATTACCAAAAGAGTACAGCTTTTATGAATACTTTGAAAGCCACTCATCTTTATGTAAAGAAGCTGCTGCTGAATTAGTTGAATTAACAAAAAATTTCTCAAAATTAGACGAATCGTCCAAAAAAATTAAAAATTTAGAAAAAAGAATGGACGAAATTACATTAAAATGCACCGAAGATTTACTTCAAACCTTTATAACGCCAATCGAAAGAACGGATATCCACCAATTAATTGAAAAGCTAGATGATATAGCGGATGGAATTAATGCAACGGTATCAAGAATTAAATTATACCAAATTGAAAGCTTAAAGCCTGAAGCAGTTATTTTGTCAGAATTGATTTATGAATCAGTTTGTGTGGTAAATGATTTAGTCTATCTAATACGCGATATGAAAAATGCTGACAAAATTAAGGCAAAGTGTGCGGCTATCCGTAAAATCGAAAAAGAATCTGATGAAGTATATAAATCTGCTATCGTAAAACTTTTTGAATCCAAAGATGTTATAGATATTATAAAATGGAAAGAGATATATGATAGATTTGAAAAGGTTGTAGATAGAACACAACAAGTAGGTGGTATAGTCGAAAGTATTGTAATCACTGCTGCTTAATCAAATTATTTAAAAGGTATATATATGGATTCAGTACTGATTGTTGTTATATTTACAATTGCAATTGCTTTATTATTTGATATTATTAACGGTTTTCACGACGCTGCAAATTCTATTGCCACTGTGGTTTCAACTCGCGTACTATCGCCTAAGTTTGCCGTTCTCTGGGCTGCTTTTTTTAATTTTATTGCTATGTTTGTATTTGCGCCAAAGGTAGCCGATACTATAGCAAAGATTATTAAAATAGACCCTAACGACCCCGCTTTTATGTATGTTGTTATGATGGGCTTAATGGGAGCTATATTCTGGGATTTAATTACTTGGTGGTGGGGTTTGCCAACGAGTTCGTCACATGCGCTATTAGGTGGCTTAGCTGGCTCTGGGCTTGCTTACAAAGGTTTTGGTATTATCAATTGGCATAAATTATACGAAGCAATGATGTTTATTCCTTTAGCGCCGATATTAGGTGCTGCTCTTGGATTCGCATTTATGATTGCCTTATATTGGTATTTTAGAAAATGGAAACCATTTAAGGTAGATTCACTATTTAGAAAAGGACAATTAGTATCAGCGGCATTGTACTCATTAGGGCATGGGGGAAATGATGCTCAAAAGACAATGGGTATTATTGTAGCAACTCTTGTTGCGGCTGGTTATTTTACAAGTGATAGAGTATTACATTTGAACGACCCCGAATCCTTAATGATAATTGTTGCTTGTCATTTGGCTATGGGCGTGGGAACTGCTCTTGGTGGTTGGAAAATTGTAAAAACGATGGGTATGAAACTTACTAAATTAAAACCCGTTCATGGATTTGCTGCCGAAACTGCGGGGGCTTTTACTATCTTTTTTGCTACTCAACTTGGTATACCTGTGTCTACCACTCATACTATTGCAGGTTCTATTATTGGAGTAGGCTCTACAACTAATCTTGCTGGCATTAAATGGAAAACTGCTTCAAGAATTGTTATTGCTTGGCTTGTAACAATTCCACTGTCTGGGTTAGTAGCCGCCATTTGCTTTTGGATAGTAAAGCTATTACATCCTGCTTTCTAATAGAGTTACTAAATAATAATAAAAGCCTCCAAAGTAAGACACTTCTTTGGAGGCTAAGCTTTTCTCCTGTCGAGATTTACTGTTTTACAAATCTCTCTATCTTATGATTTACCTTAATAAAATATATACCTGATGATAGCTTTGAAATATCAATGCGATTGCCTTTATTTGACAATTTTACTTCTAATATTTCTATCCCCTTAATATTGTAGATTTGGATATTTGCACTATCTGTAATCTCATCATTTATAACAATATAATCAATTGCTGGGTTCGGTTGAATTATTGTTGATAAACTCGCATTAGTATATTCAGGTAAATTGTCATCTATGTTTGAGGGAACATCATAAATTGTAAATACAGAATCACTTTCATCTAATATTTCATATGGTTCAACTGCTGTTCTAATTCTAACTTTGGCGCTATCAGTATACTGTGTCGGTACTGTCCAAGTAAAAGTGCTATCTAAGGCATCGTAAGTACCTAATACTACTTTCCTCCATGTCTCGCCGTTATTTATAGTATATTCAAATTGAATTTTATTGATATTCTCAGATTCCCACCTAATAAAGCACCAATATTTGGCGCCGACCCGCTCTCCACCATTTGGAGCAATTAATTTTAGTTTAGGCTTACCAATTTTAAATACTTCACTCAAAATTATAGTATTATTTGTTTTTGATATTAATCTGAATTGGCAGTGATCACTTTCAAAATCAATTATAGGGGACACATAAGCATACTTTGCAGTTGGGGCTATCTCGGTCCAAGTTATACCATTATCTTTCGTAAATTCTAATGTAAAATCTTCATTCATTGCTTGTTCCCATTTAGCAGTAATTTTCTCACCTTGCATATAACTCTCATTTTTACGTGGGCTGATGAATGCAACCTCTTGATAGTTGATGCTGAAGTTCATTACGCTTTGGTCATTTATTGTTGGATTAGAGGCATCCTCTATTCTTATTAATGCTGTTTTAGTTCTTATTTTTGGTAACATTAGTTTGAAAATAGAATCATTAGTAGATATTGGCGTACTATTTTGTTTTAACCAATCGACGCCGTTGTTTGTGGAAAAATAAATATTAACATCATTTACTTTAGATTGCGTCCATCGTACTTTCAGTTGAGTGTTGCCAACAAATTCTTCTCCACCTAAAGGTGATAATAATGACAAGAAAGATTCCGTTTTTGATTTTATACATTTACTATTTTCTGCCGCACCGCGCATCAAAGGTATTTGCCTTGGGTGAAAAAATAGCTGAACACTACGAGTAGAATTTGTAGTATGGCAATAACTCATTATCGTGCCAGGAACTGGAAAAATATTTCCCGATAGGCAAGCATCACCAATTGGAAATGGCTTGGTTTTAGTAACACAAGTATCTATCATACGTGGCGCCCAATAGCAATTATGGGTATGTGGAGCGCTAAAGTTATGCCCAATTTCGTGTGCCGCAACATTTACGTCCCAAGTATAATTGATAGTAGGGAACTTTAAGTCATATGTAATACCTAATACGCAATATCCGCGTGAAGGATTACAAACACTGCCAGTATATGGAGTACCACCCATTGAAATACCAGCAATTATCGTATTAGGTGGTTGATTGCTCATATCAGCAAAAAGCACTACCAGTGATCTTGGAGTTTTATGATTGATCCAAACGTTTGGCATATATTGTAACTTTTCTGATAAATTACTTGTTGCAACATACGGGTCTTCGTCTTCAATTGTTCTAATATGAATTTCTGGAACATAAAAGGTAATATTTAAATTTTCTTGGTATAATTTGGAAGTCATAAGCATCACCGCACCGATATGCGAAATAACTTTATTGGTATCCTTACCCAACATCTTAAAATAATCGTAAGCACCCTCACAAATTATCCTTGCTTCTAATAATGGAAAGGAGCCTGATTGAAACTTATCTTGATAATATAATAAATCTTCAAATTCTGTATGATTTCCAGTAAAGTCATCGGTCTCGCATTTATAAGTCAAGGCATTCTCGTCGTCATAATCTAAGGTGTGAGGCGTTAAGAGATATAACTCATTAACCTTGTCTTTTATAGGGCTGATAGAATATGATTCGCCATTATCTTTTTTTAGATATATATAGCAATTGCCATTAATTAAAGACATAAAAACATTAGAGTTTGCTTGTCCTATAATTTTACCAGAATAAAAAACACTCTTACTTAATGTAAAGACACTATCTAAAGTTTTATTATGTAAAATTACTTTAGTATCACGTAATACAGAATTATCATCGCGATTTAATTCTAAATCAAATTTATTAAAGGCATCAATTTCAAAGTTTTTTATTTTAATTTTGTCAGAAGCCAGATTGATTAGCTCATTTACATATTGCTTACTTATGCTTATAGGTCTAATTTTAGTGCTACCTAATAAAGCAGGATATTTATTTAATTTGGTAAGTTGGGAACTACCTTTCTTAAAATTAAAGAACTCGGATGAATTAAGCGGGATAGTTTTATCTTCGCTAAATAAACTATGGCTTAACAAAATAAAAACAAAAAAGCTGACAAATAATTTCACTTTTTCTCCTATTATTGGTTATTTGAATAAATATAAAGACTATTTTAAATATATAAAAGTTACAAGTTTTTCATATATTTTCACATAGGGGTAGTAATAGGAATTCTAAAATAAAACTTTGAGCCTTCTCCTAATTTGCTTTCAAGCCAAATATTCCCATTCATGAGTGTTACTAATGCTTTACATATAGTTAGACCTACCCCGCTACCTTCATAATTTCTTGAAATAGTATCTTCTACCTGAAAGAAAGAATCAAAGATTTTAGGTTGATTAAATTCTGAAATACCAATTCCTGTATCAATTACAAATCCTAATAGATAGTTTGCTTCCAATTCGTAACCAAAGGTAATACTTCCTTGCTGGGCAAATTTTACTGCATTATTTAGTAGAATATCAAAGATTTGTAAGATTTTTTTTCTATCTATATTGACTATACATAAGTCATCATTTTTACATTTTTTAAAACTTAATTCTATATTGGCTTGGCGACATTGATAATCATACATATCGTACAAAGCGTCGATTATGTGATTAACATTAGATAACTCTAATTTAAGTTTTATACTTCCACTTTCAACTTTTGATAGCTCAATTAAATTATCAATTGTCATTATTAATCTATGGCTACTTAATTGAATTAAGTCTGAAAATTCCTGCTTATCTTCTGCATCTATATTGTCTGATAGCACCAATTTAGATAAGCCGATGATACCATTTAGCGGAGTTCTAATTTCGTGAGATATATTTTGTAATATTGCTGATTTGAGTTTGCTACTTTCGTTAGCTTTTTCTTTTTCAATTAATAATTCATTATTCAACTTTGTTACTTCTGTTACATCGTACACCATTACGTTTCTAGCCTCTTTACCTTGGTATTCAAATGAATGAGACTTTATTTCAACATAAATTAGCTCCCCATTCTTTTTTATATGTCTCCATTTGTTTGCCTTACTGATTACTCCGGAGTTTGTTTTTATATCATCTAGTAGTCTATCTATATCATTTGGCGGTCTTATATCTTTTATTGTTAGCAATAAAAATTCTTCTAAACTATAACCGTAAAGATTAATTGCAGCTTGGTTTACATCTAAAAAGGATAAGGTATTTAAATCATAAATCCACATTGGTATTGGGTTGTACTTGAATAATTTTTCAAAACTTTGATGGTTAATGTCTAACTTCTTCTTTAGTTCTTCTTCTTTTTGGTGTTCTATGCTAATTTCCTTTGTTAGGTTGTTAATTAGGAAATATAGTAAGACTGAAGATAATAAAATAAAAAGCCACCCTTTGAAAGTTTGAATTTCTCTATATAAATTTAAATCTTCTATTAATGCTAATAGTATTAAATCGGAGATGATAATATACATAGCACTAGCTACAAAGTATATAGTTGGGACTAAATATTTGCCTTTAACTATCTCAAACATAATTTAGTTATTTAAATTAATATATTTCTTTAATGAATTAAAGCTATCTTACAAAATTAAAAAGAATATTGAAATAACATATAATAAATTTATTATTTTTTTATACACATAGAATATTTTTTACCATTTAATATGTACTAATTTTATATTTTTGCTGTATGTTTTATTAATTTATATGCCGAGATTCACAATGAGTGAGTGCGGGGGACCCAACAAATTGGGGCTAATTCTTATTTATTAAGAAGGAAAACTTCCATTTTCCAGCCCGTCAGCTAACCTCGTAGGCAATTGGGAGATTTTATGTCTATACATAATAATGATTCTGATACTATAAGTATTGGAACAAAAATCAAGTATTTAATACTCGGAAATCCAAAAAATATTAATGATCCGGGGATATTTCACAAAATAGCTTTAGTACCTTTTTTAGCATGGATAGGATTGGGAGCCGATGGACTTTCCTCATCATCTTATGGACCTGAAGAAGCTTTCCGCGCCTTAGGGCAATACTCGTATTTAGGTATTTTTCTTGCTATTGCTACAATGCTAACAGTTACTATTATTTCATATTCCTATTCCAAGCTCATAGAACACTTTCCGAATGGTGGGGGAGGGTACGTCGTAGCCTCAAGCATCTTAGGGCACAAAATGGGATTGATTTCGGGTAGCGCCCTGATAATAGATTATATACTTACAGTTACTGTATCGATAGTATCTTGTACAGATGCTATTTTTAGTTACTTTCCCAAAGAATACCATTACCTTAAATTATACTTTGCCTCAATATTGATTATTTTACTTATATTACTAAACTTACGCGGTACTAAAGAATCAATTAAAATATTAATGCCAATCTTTATTTTATTCTTGTTGACACACATTTTTATGATTTCCTATGGTATATTAAGTCATCTAGGGAATTTTAATCATGTATTTAACAACGTTGAGACTTCATTGAATCATGATATTAATACTATTGGTACATTTGGTGTTATTATGATTTTCTTGCGAGCTTACTCAATAGGTGGGGGAACATACACCGGGATTGAGGCTGTATCAAACGGTCTTCAAATTATGAGGGAGCCAAAAGTAAAATCTGGTAAAAGAACTATGTTATATATGGCAGTCTCTCTTAGCTTAGCAGCGGGTGGGCTTTATACTTGCTATGTACTTAACGATATTCAGTTTGTACCTGGTAAAACTTTAAATGCTGCCTTAGCTGCCAATATATATGGAGGGAGCGACATAGGACTGTTATTTGCCTTTCTAACCATTTTCTCCGAAGGAGCTTTATTATTCGTCGCCGCTCAAGCTGGATTTATTGATGCTCCACGTATAATGGCAAATATGTCATTAGATGGCTGGCTACCAAGACAATTCGCTACTTTTACTGAACAGCTGACTATGAAAAATGGTATAATAATCATTGGGCTAACTGCTCTGGTTCTGTTGTTTTATACTGAAGGTTCCATTTCACAATTAGTTATAATGTATTCTATCAATGTATTTATTACATTTACCATATCTCACTTTGCTATGGTAAAATATTATAATTCACATAAAGATAAAGGGAGAAAATGGTTACAAGATTATCTAACATTTATCATTGGTTTGATTGTGTCTGCTACGATTTTATTTGTTATTTTATTTGAAAAATTTCTTGAAGGTGGCTGGGTTACTATTGTGATTACTGCTATTGTTGTAGGTATTTGCATATTAATTAATAAACATTATACGAATGTTCGTAAAGACTTGGTATCTTTAGAAGAAAATATTGATATTATTACTATGGAAAGCTATAATAGCCACACGCATAAGACTCAAAAGAGTGGCTATTTGGCAGCGCAGTTAGTAGGGAACTATGATGGCTTTGGCATACACACGTTTTTAAATATTATTAAATCGTTTAATGGGATTTATGATAAAATAGTATTTATTTCTGTTGTAGTAGTTGATCAAAATATTCTAAAAAACAATGATACAGTAGAAACGCTCGTTCAAAAAAGAGAAATCGAAATGAAAAAGTACGTATTACTAGCAAATAAATTAGGGCTTGAAGCGGATTATAAAATTATGACTGGTACATATGTGCCAGATAGTGTTTATCAGGAGTGTAGACATTTATTTAGTTCCAATAATAATCTAACTGTTTTTACTGGTAAATTAATCTTTAGAAATGAAAAATTTTTCCATAAATATTTGCATAATGAGACTACAGAAGCAGTGCAAAAGAAGCTTAACTTTGAAGGAATTACGAATGTAGTTATACCTATAAAAATCCGTAATTAATCTCGGTTCAGTACTTTGTAAAATATGATACGATAGTACGGTAATATTAGCTGAATAATATATCTTTATCTTATATAGATTTTGAAGTCGTCGCCTATATTCTAAAATACCCCAAAAGCTATTTGCTCTTGGGGTATTATGTTATTATTA
>DAOMQA010000029.1:0-18542 GCA_035445085.1 Kapaibacterium sp. (SeqCode) | reverse complement strand
TCTTTTCGATTTTCTAATTGCTCTGCAAATATGTTTTTGAGTTCTTGTAATGTTGCAGTCGCAGGAATATTGAGTTGCGGAAACTCTACTCTAATTTTTTGTTCTAATAGTTCTCTGTTGTCTGTTAGAAGTGCCGGAATAAGTGGATTACCGAGATAAGCAACATATTGAACTTCGTTATCAATAAAGTAAGGTTCTCTATCTGTGTGTTGCAAGAAATAATCAACTTCTTGAATTTTCTCTGGAACAATTGAAAGAGACTTACCAATATGAGAAATATTAACTAATCCTGTTGCTCTCAAGTAACGAACACAAGCATCTGCATAATCTCTCATATTACTTGCTTTCGTGCTTAGAAATTTTGCAATCGAAGCATCATTTGTTTCTCTGGTTCGTGTATTTCCTGAACTTATGTCAGCACTGTAAATTTCTCTTAACTCTCTGTCAAAATACTCTGACCGAAAACGCTTGTAGTTGCCTTCGTTTTGTGCTTTTGCTATTCTGAATTGGTTGATTTTCTCAACAATTGTATCAAACTCACGGTAATCCACTAACTGCAAGCCAAACATCATTAACTCATCAAATTTCAATGAGCCAAAGTGTCTAACGAGTCTGAAAAGTTCAAGGTATGGTTTTACCCAAAATTCTGCTGAATTTTCAGTTGGTTTATGAAATGGTGAAGGAACTTGAAATTTGAGAAGCTGTCTTAAAAATATTTCGTCTTTTCTTCTTGAATTTACGAGTTCTTCTCCTGCCGGTGTAAGTTGAATTGTCGGTGATAGAATTACAAAACCAAGTGCTTTTGGTGCTCTGTTTATTCTATCTCTTGCACTAAATGCTGGGTCATTTGCACCTTCGCCATTGAAAAAGTTTTCCTCTCTCAATAGCTCCATAAAAGCTCTTTGAGTTTCGGTATTCCATCTTTGTCCTGCGAAATGGGCGTTCAAAAGCCCAATTTCAGGAATCATCTTTGCAGGTGTCCGTGGGGAAGTGGTTACAAAAATTACTTTACTGTCAATTCTAGCCATAGGAAACAGATTCTTCTTCTAGTATTAATTTGGGTTCTCTTTTTAATGCCTCATTGCCATAGTTAGAAATGAGAATGTGGCTCGCTTCGGACTTAAATCTGTTTCTAATATTTACCGCATAGGACTTGCCATATTCATCTACAATGTAGTCGCCATATAATTTTTCTGTTAGCGGTGTTTTACCAATAACCATTAGTGCTTTGCACTTTAGTTTTTTATATTGGTTAGCTAATTCAATATGATTTTTTTCATTGAATCCGTCTTTGTGTTCAGCATTGCCATAATCAGAAAAAACGCAATCATATGGCGGGTCTAAAAACATAAAGTCGTCTTTGGTCGCCATTTGGAAAATCTCGGAATAGTCGAGATTATAAATTTCTGTATTAGCAAGTAATTTGCTGTGAGAACTTGTTACCAATGAAGTATTTAGGTTTGCATATCGACCATAAGGCACATTAAATTCTCCTTTTGCATTGTAGCGTATCATTCCTGAATATGCCGTCTTATTTATGAAGAAATAAAGCAAAGCGTCAGAGTATTTTTTTTCAGTTAGTTCATTGAACATATCTCTGATTTGATAATACAGAGGTTCGTTTTCGTCTTCAACTCTTTTATCTGGCGTTTTACTTTTTAGTTCTTCAAAATTTTTGCGGTTTATTCCGTAAACCCGCTCTATCTCCGTTAATTCTTTTTTGAGTGTATCAAAGTCATTTTTTACGCCTAAATAAAACGATATGAGTTTTGAATTAATGTCATTTATGATTGCTCTTTTCGGCTCTAAGTGAAAGAACAAAGCACCACCACCAAAAAACGGTTCAATATAACGTCCGCTATATTCTGGAATGTGTTTAATCAAATGAGGTATTTCTTTTGATTTTCCTCCTCTATATTTTACAAGTGGTTTCATACTTTGGCTGATTTACGTTTATATTGAACAATACTTTCAGCAACCACATTTAAAATTTGTGTTGCTTCTTCTTCGGCAATAATGTTGAAAACCTTGTCTATTCGTTTTAAGTGAGTAACGTTTATCTCATTGGATAAAATGTCATCTTGTGTTAATGGCTTTTTAAGACCTTCGCTAACAGACAATAACAAGTCTTCTACTGTCATTTTGTACAATGTCAGCAGGTACTTAAGTCTTGATATGTTCTGTTCTACTTTCAAGAAGTCTTTATTCGTTAATTCGGTAAATTTATCATTTTAAACGGTTCTCTTGTTGATTTGGGTGTCTTTCTAAACTTACGCACAACATTTGTTTTTCCTCTTTTTTCATTTGCTACCCTATAATATATTTTACTACCAATGTCAAAATACACATACAAATTGAAACGTATTGCTTAAAAAAATTACATAAAAAAATAATAGCACAAAGTTAGCACAATTTCATATATAGTTATGCGATTTTATCTATGAAGATATAGATATAGCAAGTGATATGAAGGAATTATAATATTACTATATCTATTCATATAAAAGAATCATTCCCTTTTTATATGTTTGCCAGCCAAATAAAGACTCTAAATCTTAACATCTACATAGCCTTGCTTGATTTGTTGCTGTGCAGTCTGCTGCGTTTGGTTCAAATTAGGGGTACTAATTAAAATCTGCATAGCTTGTTGCTGCGGGCTAGTCTCACCTGATACTGCATCTTTCAGTATTTTTTGCTGAATTTGAGTATTGACTGAGCTTTCTTGGCTCTTGTTTATATTGTCAATTAATTGACTTTCTAAAACATTATTTATTTCCATTGCCATATCTTACACCTTCCCAATTTATAAGTATCTTACAACATAATAGTATAACGAAAACATTAAACTTTCTTTAAGATGTATAACGCTTCTAAAGAAAAATAATTTCTTAATATCTTATTATTTTTCCCAAAAGGTAGTTTGATTGGATTGAGGCCAAATTTCATTTTATAAACAGGTCTAATCATATAAAATTCCTTCTTTGCTATCTCGTAACCATTCGCTTTGGCTATTTTTTCCATTTTATCTGGAGTAAATTGAATATCTTTCAGTCTACGAACTTCACTAATATCTAACGGGCGTCCGCTATTTATTAATTTAAAGAATATACTTTTAGGAAGTAAGTGTATAAATGGTAGTTTGGTGATAAAATTTCCAGCTAAAGTATGCTGATGCCCACCATAAGCCGACGGATAGGGAGGGAACGTAATAAATAAATAACCGCCGGGTTTAATTATCTTTTTTATATTTCCTATTGCGATACTAGGGTCGTCTAAATGCTCAATAACGTCTCGTAATATTACAAGATTATATTTCTCGCTCCATTCAGGTAAAATTTCTTGCTCAACAATATTGTGATATACATATTGCACGTTGTAGCCAATAATTTTGGCTAATCTCTCACCATCAAGTAATCTACTTTGGGCGATATCTGTCCCTAATGCTTCTGTTGAGCCTTCGTCTAGGAAACTATGTAGTACGCCACCTTCTGCTGAACCTATCTCTGCAACTTTGTCGCCAGGCTTAAATATACCCAAATCTCTTAAATAAGGCACAATATAAGTTTTTCCAAGGTCATACATATAACCCCAATAATAAATTATATTCTCGCTTATTCCGTTCTCTCTCAGTTTGTTCTTAATTTGTGCCGACATTTTGTTGCTCAGAAAATAAATCGTAAGTTACGTTTTTTTTTATTAAAAATTGCTTTAAATTATGAAGATTGCATATTTATCTACATTTTACCCTTTTCGCGGTGGTATTGCCCAATTCAACGCTAATCTATACAAGGAATTATCGAAGGAGCACCAAATTAAAGCTTTTAACTTCTCTACTCAATACCCTAATATTTTATTCCCTGGCTCTACGCAATTAGTTCAAAATGGCGACAATGCCGAGGCAGTAAATGCGACTCCAATTCTTAGCACTATTAACCCGATGTCATATTTAACAGCTACTTATAAAATTAATAAATTTGCTCCAGATATGATAATTACTAAGTTTTGGATGCCGTTTTTTGCTCCATCACTTGGTACGGTATATAAATTACTTAATTCAAAAATTAGAAGAGTAGCAATATTAGATAATGTGATTCCACACGAAAAAAGAATAGGAGATATGCAACTTATTTCTTATTTCCTTCAAAATACAGATAAGTTTATTGTTATGAGCGACACAGTAAAACAAGACCTACTAAGTATCAAAAAAGATGCTATTTATAAGGAAGTAATACACCCACTATATAATCATTTCCCCAATAAAATTGATCAAAAAGTAGCCCAGAATAAATTAAACATTCCGCCAAACAAAAAAGTATTGCTCTTTTTTGGTTTTATTAGAGACTACAAAGGGCTTGATAACTTAATCAGTGCAGTAAATTTATTAAATGATGATTATCATTTACTTATCTGTGGCGAGGTATATGGTTCTTTTGATAAGTACCAAACTTTAATAGATAGTTATCAACTTAATAATAGGGTGCATGTATTTAATAAATATATAGCAGATAATGAAGTTGCGGAGTATTTCTGTGCTGCCGATGTATGTGTATTGCCATACAAAACGGCTACACAATCCGGTATAGTGGGTATCTCATATTATTTTGATTTACCTGTCATAGCTACTGATACCGGTGGACTTAAATCGATGATTGAACCGTATAATTCGGGCTTGATTATAGAAAAATCTGAACCGCAGCTAATAGCAAATACTATACAAAAATACTTTCGCTCTAATATAACAGATTTTAAAGACAATATAAATAAGTATAAAGAAAAGGCTTCTTGGAGTAGCTTAGCCAAAGAGATTGTTAGCATGTAAATGGTCAAAAATATTATTTATTATAATTTCTTTCTCCAAAATATGCAGTACCTATCCTAAGCATAGTGGCTCCCTCACTAATTGCTATGGGATAATCGTGCGACATACCCATAGAAAGCTCTTGCAGTTGAAGGTTCAACGAATCGTTAATTTGCTTTAATATATTTTTCAACATTGAAAATTCTTTTCTTTGCAAAGGTACATTATCTGTAAAGCTACCTATCGTCATTAATCCTTTTATACTAATATTAGATAGTGTAATTACTTGCTGTGCTAAATTTAATGCCTCATTTGGTTCGCAACCAGATTTGGATAGCTCACCAGAAGTATTAATTTGCAATAATATTTTTTGTATTTTATTGTTTTGTGCTGCTCTTTTGTTGATTTCTTCCGCTAATTTTAAAGAGTCCACAGAATGAATATAATCAACAAATGGAACTATATATTTTGCTTTATTAGTTTGCAAATGTCCAATAAAATGCCATTCTATATCATTAATATTTATTGATTGGAAATACTGATGCTTATCAACTAATTCTTGAACATAATTTTCGCCAAATACTTTAATATCAGCATTATAAGCAGCCAATAACATATCGGTTGGTTTAGTTTTTGATACAGCAATTATTTTTACCAAGTCTTTTCTATGACTTTGTATAAGAGCGTGTTCTACTTCATTACGAATTTCTGTGTTAATAGTGCGAAAGCTATCTATTATGTCTAAGTTACTTATATTTTCCATATAAGTAACTTAGACGAATGATTATTGGATATAATTATAAAATATCCATTGAGTAAGCCAAAATAAGTGAGCTTTTAAGGATATTAAAGCTCGGAGAGACTAATGATTATTTAAATTTTCTTATATGAGGCTAAGAATTTCTTAAATGAACTAATCTCTGCTGCAAGTTTGTCTTTGGGACCATATATCTTAAAATAGTAAGGACCTTCAGGGCTTGGCATAATTGCCGCTATTACCATATAGCCATCAGTTGGTGTATTTTCTTCTGCCATTGGGAAAGGCTTTACTTTATATGTACCGTCTAAGGTAAGAAATGTAATATTATTATTTAATTTTTCTTCTTTCTCATTTGTTATTTTAACAAATTCGTTTTTCCAGCGGTCTATATTTTCTTTAATTAAGTCCTGTTCACCAAAAAAGAATCCTGTAACTTTTAAAGAATTATCTGATTTTAGCGCATACTGCAAAACTCGCATCGAAGAGCTTGGTGCTTCTCGTTGCCACGTATCAGGCGTCGTTAGCTCGATACCAGAAATATTTACTGTTGCTTTACTAAAGTCTTGGTTGCTTTGATTGTTGTCGGTTAAATCCTGCAAACCACCTTGCCCAGACATAGTGCCTGAATGTGGATCGGCACTTTGGTTATTGCCTTGTGTTTCTGGAGTGTGATTTTCGTTGTTGCCACAAGAAACTAAAAAGAGAGTAAAAGCTATAGTCAATATAAAATATTTTAACATAAAATTGCTCCTAATGTGAAAAAAATGTATTATAAATTTACGTTTCAAACGTTTAGACTTTTATATAAGTTTTTTATTAACAATTATATAATAATATATTGTATTTATTGTTTTAAAATATTAATTTTGTAATTAAATAATGAGAAATATATTTTGTTTAATATAAAATGGAGTTATATAAAAATATGACCAAATATAAACTAATAATACTATTAGTAATTTGTACGCTACTTGCTAGTGTTAATTCTGCTTTTAGTGCACATTTTACGCTTACTGGAAGTTCGAGCGAAAACCTTACCTTGGTAGTTCCCTTATCCGCAAATCCAAGAATAGGCGACGATCTTTTAACTTCTGGAGACGAAGTAGCTGTATTTGACAGCGAAGGAAACTGTTGGGGTGCTATCGTATGGGCAGAAGCCAATGATGCTATTACGGTATACGGCTTTGTTGAAGGTGATGAGGGCTTAGGGATTCCTGATGAACCAGGTATGCCAATAGGAGAAGCTATGCAATTGAGAATTTGGGACAACGAAACTAACACTGAATACTCAATTATTTCATCTTCTTTGCAATCTGGAAATATGAAATATGATCATAATAAATTTTTGGTACTCACTAATTTACAAGCACAATTAGTCCCTGCTGTCCCTGCTATTACAAACCCATTAAATAATGCTGTCGGCGTTACTTTAAGTGGTAATTTAACTTGGAATACAGCTTTGAGAGCTGATAGCTATGACTATACTTTATCTGCAAATGCAGATTTTTCTGCTCCTGTTTTGGATGGTAATACTACAGGTACTTCAGTAGCATATACTGGTTTGTCTAACGGTACTGTTTATTATATGAGAGTTAGAGGCAAGAATGCTGTAGGCAATGGTACTTATGCTAATTCAACGTTTACAACTATTTTACCAACCGCTAATTTAACTACTCCTGCACACTTAGCTAAAGCACAAGGCTTGTCTGGTACTATGCAATGGAACTCGGTTGTTGGAGCTACCTCATACGATATACAAATTGCTAATGATAATGGGTTTGGTTCGATAGTTGCTAGTACAAGCTCTGCTACAAATAGCTACGGTTATGCTGGTTTATCCTACTATTCAAACTATTTTTGGAGAGTGAGAGCACGTAATGGAGCTAATTACGGTGAGTATTCTTCAGTGTTTGAGTTACAAACTAAACTTAGCCTACCTATGATTACAAGTCCTGCAAATAATGCAGGTGGAATTGGTACTTCTGGTAATATTGTTTGGAATGAAGTAATTGGAGCTACGTTCTATACTATACAAATTTCTAAAGATGCTGAATTCTCAACTTTATTAGTTAATCAATCAAATGTCGCAACGAATACATTTGCTTATAGTGCTTTAGAAAATTATGTTACTTATTACGTAAGGGTAAGAGCTAATAATGCTGATGGTAATGGAGATTGGTATACAAGCCATTTTAGAACAATATTAGCTGCACCAAATAATGTTTCTCCACTAAATGATAGTTTCTCACAAGGGTTAAATGGCACTATTAGCTGGTCGAGTGTTCTTCCTGCTACTGCTTACGAAGTAGAAATTGCTACGAACTCTCTTTTTACAACTATTGTTGCTTCTAATATGAATGTAGCTACTACAAGTTTTAACTATACTGGTTTAAATAATGCTACAAAATACTATTGGAGAGTACGTGCTAAAAATGCAGAAGGTATTAGCGCAAATTCTGTTGCTACTAACTTCACTACTTTAATTGGCAAAGCTACATTAGTTAGCCCTGCTAACAGCGCTACTAATGTAAATGCACTTTCTGGTAATTTTACTTGGAATGCACCTGCTACTGCAACTAAATATAGAATTCAAGTTTCAACATCACCTTTATTTACTACATTAGTATATGATCAAAGTGATTTAAGTACTACTACATTTGCTTATACTAACCTTGAAAGCAAAATTGTTTACTATTGGAAGGTATATTCATCAAGTGCTACCAACAATGGTTCTTGGTCAGATGTTTTTAGCTTTACTTCTGGTTTAAACAAAGTTGCTTTAGCTTCACCATCTAATAATACACAAGGATTAGAGTTAAATAACGTTACTTTAAGTTGGAATGCTCTAAGCGGAGCAAGTACATATAAACTTATAGTTTCTAAAAATGCAGACTTATCAAGCCCTATCTATAATATGACTGGCTTAAATACATTAAGTCAAGTTATTGGCTCTTTAGAATATAACCAAAATTATTATTGGGCAGTTTATGGACAAGATGGGTTCGGAGATGGTCCAAAATCAGACGTATGGACTTTTGGCACTAAGGTAGACATGCCTACGCTTGTTGCTCCTGCTAATAATGAAATAGATGTAGCTCTTACTGGTACGTTCACATGGAATGCAGCAGCTGGCGCTACTGAATATCAAGTTCAGGCTTCAGAAGCAAATGATTTTTCTACTTTAGTTGTTAATATTAGTAATATTAATGCTACTACATTTAACTATTCTAACTTAGCAAACAACACTACTCATTTTTGGAGAGTTCGTGGCTATAAAGCTGGTCAAGCTGGCGAATGGTCTAATGTTTGGACTTTTAAAACTATCAAATTATTGCCACCAGACTTAGTATTACCAGAAAACAATAGAGTAGATGTATATTTTGATGTTACTTTAGATTGGAACGCTGCTACTCAAGCTACTGCTTATGATGTTCAATTGGCAACTGATAATGCCTTTACAAATATTGTTGCACATGCAGAAGATATTACAGCAACTGATTTTGATGTTACTGGATTGTCTTACGAATCTACTTATTATTGGAGAGCTCGCTCTAAAAATGCACTTGGTGCATCAAATTGGTCTACTGCTTGGTCATTTAATACAATCAAATATCCTAACTTTGTAGGTATGGACGAAGTGTGCGAAAATGAAGAAGCTGTTTATTCTACAGATGAATCTGATGTTATTGATTATGCATGGTCTGTAACTGGTGGTACTATCATTGGTTCTTCTACTGAAAGAACCGTTACAGTAAAATGGACAAGTGCTGGTACAGGTGAAATTACTCTTAATAGATCTTCGGCTGAATGGGGTGAATTCACAGATTCAAAAAGTATGGAAGTCAATGTTTTACCTAAGGATCCTGTAGTTGTTACAGTTACTCCTAATACTTATTATACAAACAAAATTTGCGTTAAAGAAACTGTAACTTATACCGCTTCTTTCGATAAAACAGGCATCAATGAATATTATTGGTCAATTGGTGGTACAATTGTAGGCACTGGTGCTACTTTAGATTATAGATTTGAAAATGCAGGTACTTACTCTATTTCTCTTGAAGTCTTTGGACCGGGCTGTAAGAACGGTCAAACTACTTACCAAGTAAATGTAACTGAAGATTGTCCACTTACTATTTTAGTTGATAACTTTACTGCTTGTAAGAATTCGTCTCCAGTAATTACTCCAGACGTATTCGGACAAACTGGTAATTATGGATTTACTTGGACGCCATCAGGTGATTTTGTTAGTGCAACTGTTCAAAATCCAACAGTTAAAAATGCGACTATTAGCAAACAATTTATAATTAAAGTTACTGATTTAACTAAAAATGTACACGCTACTAAAAATGTATATATGACAGTTAGTCAATCGCCAAATCTTTCATTTAGCAGAGCTTTCTATACTTTACGTAATGCTGACCCTATTGATTTAACTGATGAAGATATAGTAAAAGTTACTGTAAGTGGCGGAACAGCTCCTTATAATTATATTTGGAAAGATGACGAAGGTAATGTAATTGACCCTACAGAAATTTATCCTCCTATAGGAACAAGTAAGTTCTACCTAACTGTAGTTGATGCTAAAGGCTGCTCTTCTATCGAAAAACGCTTTATGGTGATTAGATACCCTAGCAAAGACATTTATGAATTTGCTATGCCAGGTATAGCTGGTTTGGGCTATATGTTATCATATCCAAATCCTGCCGTTGATGTAGTAAACGTAATTGCGGAATTTGCTGACGAAAGCGAAGCAACATTGAAAGTTTATGATTTACGCGGTGATTTAGTATTTATTACTAATATTCCTTCAACTAAACAATACGATGGACAAATTAATGTTTCTCAATTACCAAGTGGTTCATACACAATAGTTATTGAAACATTCGAAGATACAATTGTCAATAAGTTTATTAAGAAATAAGCTAAATTGAAATAATGAAGCTAAGGGACTGTCTTTATAAAAGGGCAGTCCTTTTTTTTATGAGTAAAAAATGAAGCAGAAAATATTTATTAACCTAACTAATGGGATAGAAGCTATTCCAGAATTAGCTATGTCTGATATTTCCTTTATAAGGATACAATCTTGCCATTGCGAAAGGCAGAAATTTGAGCTAATTATAGATAATTTAGATTATAACTTTCTGATGTATTTAGCTTTAGGCTACGAATGCATTGTTTATGATTTCGGTGTTAATTCGGACGTCTCAAAAGCGGTTTATACTGGGCTAACATGGATAGAATATGTTTGTAATCGAAGGTGGCTCAACAAAGAAGAGCTTGCTATTGTGAAGGGGAAAAATGTAACAGAGTATTATAAGATTCAGTATAATAGCTTAAACTATAAAACAAAGAGGAAAATTGATTATTTTAAGAAATATCTTTTGACAAATGACTTGAAAATAAAGGCAATTACGTCTCAAACACAGAATGATAATAATATTGAATTTTACAAAAATATTATTATTGAATATTTAAAATAAATTGTATATTTGAAATAATAATATTAGCTTTAAGTAATTTGATTCTTATATTATTGCGGAATTTTAAATAAAAATATAATGGTTGAAAGAATAAAATCGAAATTTATTAGATAAATTTTAGGAGAATTATGAAGAAAATTACTCTACTTATTTTTGCCATCATTTTTGTAACAGGGCAAGTATTCTCACAAAAAGATATTACAATCTCGCGAGAATTCAAGCTGTTTACAAATAAAAATGCTTATGGCTACACAAAGCCTTTGTTTACCACATTAGGGCAAAGTTTCAATACAAGTTTAATGAACACAGCATATGTGGTGAATGATTGGTCTTTTGGATTAGATATTTCTGCGATGGGTATGTTTATTCCAAAAGATCAACTTACCTTTGATGCGGAATTGCCTAACCTATTTGGAAACGAGGCTGTAACAGATATTGCTTATTATAAAGATGGAGTATTAGTGCGTAATAAAAATGTTGGACAAAGCATAATACAGCCTACTATTTATGGTAATATATCTACGCCTGTCTTTGCTTCGCCTCAAAACGGTGCTTATCCTGATTCAATGTATAAAACAGTAACGTATATGGAAGGTAATGATATTGCTTTTATGTCGGGCTTGCCAGTATTACAATTAGTTGTCGGGATGCCTACACGCACACAAGTGAGACTAAGGTTTTTAACAGCACCTATCGATGAAAGTTCCTTATATTATTTGAATATAGGTGTAAATCAAAATTTAGATAGGGTATTTGAATTGTTTAAAGAAAATTCTCCTCAATCAGTATCTTTGACTGCAGCGTATGCAATGGTTACAAGGAATGCAGGTATTGATATTAATTCGCTTGGGCTTGGTCTGAATTATAGTTATAAAACTAATCTTGGAATTACATTTTTTGCGGGTGCGATGTTTGAATCATTAACAGGGAACTTTAAAGCTGTTCGCGATACTGTTGGTAGCAATGGCAAAATCGTTGATAGCCCATTTCAAGAAATTCGCGATGGCAATAATCTAACCTTTGATATAAATTCATTTACAAATTATAGATTGACGGGCGGCTTTTCTTTTGAAATAGGTCCAATTGAGTTTCACTTTGATGCAGCTTACGCTTCTCAACCACAAATAAATTTCGGTGGCACTATTTGGTTTTTCAAGCCAGATGAATTCCAATTTAAATTGCAGCCAATTTATCCACCAGACCTTAAAACTAATAAGCTAAATTTTGCTCGTGAATTATTTACTCCAGAAATTCCTATTCAAACTGCTTCCTTAACAGCACATAAAGAAAGAGTGTTTAATTTAAATGCAGATGTAAAAGCTTATGGAAAATACCAAGAAATAGAATATCCATTAGAAAAAATTAAGATAGAAGAATTTGCTTCAAGACAAATGAGACCCCTAATGCCTTATATTTTCTTTGATGACAATTCTAGCGAAATACCACAAAGGTATATAGTATATAATACTTCAAATGATGCTCAAAACTTTAAATATTCTTCGTTAGTAGGTAAAAGCACTATTGAAACATATTATCAAATGCTAAATATTTATGGCAAAAGAATGGCTGATAACCCTAACGAAAAAATTATCTTATCTGGTTATAAGTCTAATCAAGGCAAAGAAAAGAAAAATAAGGCTATCTCTAAACAAAGAGCAGAAAAGATTAGAGATTATTTTGTAAATGTTTGGAAGATTGAATCTTCTCGCATAAAAATTGAAAGTGGGAACTTACCTAAGAAGGCATCGAACGATAAAGATCCGCTTGGAGCTGAAGAGAATAGAAGGGTAGAGATATTTGTAGATAATTGGGAAACGATGAAACCTATCCAGCTTGATGACACCCTTAGAAAAATCACACCTGAGAAAATTATTTTGAAGCCTACTGCAACAGCAGATAGAGGTATTGCAAATTATCAGATGAAAATTAATAATAACTTTGCTACAATGAAGGATTTTGCTGGTACTGGATCCCCAAGTGGAGAATTTGTATGGGATTTTGCTAATGACCCTCGTACTCCTAAATTAAAAAATGACTTAACGTATTATATAGAAGTAAAGGATAAAGATGGCTCAACCTATGCAACAGACCCTAAAACTCTAAAATTAGAATTGCTTTCAATTGAAGAAAAAAGAAAAAATGCTACAAAAGATACGATTATTAATGTATATAACCTGATATTATTCGATTTTAATAAATCAACTTTAGACCCAACAAATAAAAGAATTACAGATATTATTAAATCGGAAATTCCAGAAAACGCAATCGTAAAAGTAACAGGATACACTGATATGATAGGAAAAGAAGATTATAATTTGAAACTTTCAACAGCAAGAGCGAAATCTACTGCCGATGCTTTGAATTTTAAGAATACTACATATACAGGTAAAGGAGAGTATGAATTGTTATTTGATAACTCTTCACCAGAAGGTCGATACTATTGCCGTACGGTTGTTGTTGAAGTTAGAATTCCAGTAAATTAATAGGAGAGATAATGATGAAAATTAAAGTAATAATGTTAATGGTGTCTTTAATTATGCTTAGCTCTTGCATTCAAGATACTATCAATAAATTTGAGCATTTTACGGTGCAGTTGCCAATATTTTTTAAAACGGATTATAATAGTAAGTCTGTCCCTGATACATCTATCGACTTTACAAATTTATACGAATATAAGGAGTATAATGATAATAAAGGTAAAATCGATGCAGCCGAAGTTTATCAAATTAATTATAGAATAGATTCATTAGTGTTGGAAAATGGTTTACCATTTGACCCAAATGAAGATGACCTATCTTTCGATTCTGTGTCATTCATGCTGAAATTCGCACGCCCATTACCGGGCAAAAGTGAATATTCTACTAATCCAGAGGATTTTGAGCCAGATCCAAACTCTAAACTCTATATCTTAGGCAAATATAAAAATGTTAAGGTTAAGGATTATTATAAAACTGCCTATAATATAATTCAAGTGCCAGAAGAGAATGCCTTTGCTATATCGGAAGGCTTGCGACATACACCTTATTTTTATATATATTCTCAATATAGTTTTGTAACAGGTAAATACCCAAATGAAGTCGTATTTCCTTTTGTAAGAGCCAAATATGATTTAGTGGTGAGGCTGAAAGTAAAATTATAATAATTAATGATTACTATTGCCAAGCATTGCCTACTTTTAGCAGGTAATGACTGGCAATAGTTGTTTTATAGATGTGCTGAGGAGGTAAACAAATGAAAGTTTTTATTTTTACGATATTTCTTTTTTGTATTAATTTTACGCTATACTCAAAAACTTTGATAGTAGGTAATAGCGAACTATATCAAAATATTCAAGAGGCTTTTGTAAGCGCAGAGAGTGGTGATACTATTTTTGTAAGGTCCGGCGTTTATAGTGGCGGGATGTTTGTTAATAACTACTCTAAAATCAATAACGATTATATTTATATTATTGGTGAAAACGACAAAGAAGTAATTATTAGAGGTGGTAACACAGCTATACAGTTTTCTGAGATTAGTAATGTCTTCATTAAAAATATTATTTTTGAACAACAAAAATACAATGCTGTTAATATTGACGACGGTGGGACATTCGATACTCCCGCGAGTAGATTTATAATAACAAATTGTACATTTAGAGATATGGACGCCTCTGACAATAATGACCTATTAAAACTTTCTGGTTTAGATACTTTTGTAGTAGAAAACTGTATATTTGAGAATGGCTCGGCTGGAGGTAGCGGCATTGATATGGTAGGTTGCCATAAAGGTAGAATTGAATCCAATGTATTTAGAAATATGGGTAGTAATGCTATACAAGCAAAAGGAGGCACGCAATATATTTTAATATATAGAAATTTCTTTGAAAATTGTGGACAGCGTTCGTTAAACCTTGGGGGCAGTACCAGTTTGGCATACTTTAGACCATTAGATGCTAAATTTGAAGCTGCAGATCTTGCGGTTTGGTCGAATATATTTATTGGCTCTATTTCTCCTATTAATTTTGTTGGCAGTATTAGAGTAGATGTTACTAATAATACTATAATAAAACCAGAAAATTGGGTAATACGCATATTACAAGAAACAGTTGATGAAAGTAGATTTTATAAGTGCGGGCAAGGTAAATTTGAAAATAATATTGTTTATTTGCCTCAGCTAAAGACTGAGACTAATATAGGACCTAACACAGCACCTGACGAATTCGTATTTGCAAATAACTTTTGGTATAATTATGAAAACCCAAATTGGCAAGGACCATTTTTGCCTACTATCGATAAAACTCAAATTATTAATATAGACCCTATGTTTGAAGATATCGTTCACAACAATTTTAGTTTAGCTTCAACGAGCCCTGCCATAGCTAAAGTAGCTGGATATATAAATCCTCCGCTTGACTTCTTTGGAAATAAATTCTCAACTAAAAGGTCCTTAGGTGCTATCGAAGTAGTTGCCACTGATAATAAGGAGCAGTACTCTAAGAGTAATGTTAGCCTTGAAGTGTACCCCAATCCTGCAACTTCATTGATTAATATAAATGTTAATCCCGAAAAAATAGGTCTACATATAAGCGAAATATATATTTATGATATAACTGGCAAGGTTGTTAAGATAATACCATTTACTCAGAATATTGAAAAATTAATGATTGATATATCAAATCTAAAAACTAGTGTGTATTCTGTTGTTGTAGGCGATGCAAGTATAAGATTTCTTAAACTATAAGGATAGAATCATCAGTATAAAGTTTTTATGACCACACATCATTGTTAAAAAAATCTTTATACTGATGATATTATATATTACATTTGCTTAAATAAACCCAATAACTTATCACGTGTAATAGTTTGTTGCCAATCTTTCCCAAGTGCATTTTCCCATAATGGAACTAACATCATAGAAATATCTATCATCTTGTCAAAATCTGCTTCTGTGCAGTTGGCTGTTACATTTTGCGGTACATCAAAACCATTTCTTTTAATTATTTCTCGAAATTCAACAACATACTCCTTGTAGAACTCCTCTAATTGCAAAAAGACAATACAATTACTTACTCCATGCCTTGTTTTTAGTACATAACTAAGACCGTAAGAAAGAGCATGGCAGACCCCAACTTGTGAGTATGCAATACTTAAACCGCCAAATAATGAGGCCATCATTAACTTTTCATCGGCTTCTTTTCTGTCTATGTTTGTTAAAAACACTTCTTTGCATAAATCATAGCTCTTTTCGCCAAAAGCACGAGCAAAAGCATTGATAAAGGTGCCTGTTAGAGCTTCAACATTATGAACATAACAATCCATTGCAGTGTAAAACCGTTGATTATTAGGAGCATCTTCGATTAAGTCTGGATCTAAAATAATTTGATTAAATACAGTATAGTCTGAATTTATACCTAATTTCTTAACTGGACCAGTAAGTACGGTTGTCCTGGAAACCTCAGCACCTGTACCAGATAGGGTAGGAATAGCAAGATGATATATAGCTGGATTTTGTATCAAGTCCCAGCCTTGATAATCTGCAGCGCTACCTTCATTGGTTAGCATCAAGGAAACTGCCTTAGCTAAGTCCATTGTAGTCCCACCGCCAATACCGACAATGCCCACTGGCAAATCATTGCACATCTCTCTTACCCTATGAGTTAGTTCATCAACATAGTAAGTAGTTGGCTCATTATCTGTATTAGCTATTAGCAATATATCATTTTTATGCAAAGGTAAGTTATCTATTAAGGCTTTGCCTTCAAAAACTTGGTCTACCATAAATATTATTTGACTGTTGTTGCTTAGTCTTTGTGGTTGTAGAATGTCGTCTAACTGCTTGAAAGAGCCACGACCAAAAACCACTTTGTCAATTAATTTAAAATTCTTATACACATTAATTCCTTATAAAATAAATTTTTCTAAATACTCTTTAGCTCTATCCAAGTCCTCTTTAGTATCTATTTCTATGCTCTTATGTTCAGTAATGAGCATCTTAATTCTAATACCATTTTCCAAAAATCTCAATGCTTCGATTTTTTCTGCCATTTCTAGCTCACTTTGCTCCCATTCAGCAAACTGCATCAATATTTCTTTGCGGAAAGCATAAACACCAATGTGTTCGTAAAATGACTTCAAAATATAATTATCACGCAAATATGGTATTGGCGAACGAGAAAAATATAAGGCGTTGTTATGATTATCTAATACAACTTTTACATAATTAGGATTATTAATTAAGTTTATATCGTTTAGTACTTGTACTAACGAACATACTTGAACATCACTATTTTCAAATTGAGATATAACCGCATGTATTGGCGCACTTGATATAAAAGGTTCATCTCCTTGAATGTTGATAAAAATATCAGCATCTATATCTTTGGCAACTTCTGCTATCCTATCAGTTCCAGTTTCATAGTTACCTTTGCTTTTTATTACATGTCCACCAAAAGAGTTAATTTCATCGAATATAATTTCACTGTCCGTTATTACGTAAACACTGTGAAATAGATTCATATTTAAAGCTTGTTCGTAAGTTCTTCTGATTACAGTCTTGCCACCTAAATTAGCCATTAACTTACCTGGGAAACGAGTAGAGTTGTATCTTGCAGGTATCAAAGCAATAGTCTTCATAATAAACCGCATTAAACTAAAAACTCAAAAATAATCAAAAAGAAATAGAAATTTAATAAAATAATTTTGCTAAATCTCAAAGAATACATATATTTGTAGTTCTAAAATTGTATGAAAGAGAATATTAATTTTTAAATGGTAATATAAATGAATTATACTGGACCAAAAGTAAAGATTTCAAGGAAATTAGGATTAGTTCTTACTCCTAAAGCTGGTAAAATAAGCGGTAAAAAACCTTATCCTCCAGGACAGCATGGTGCTAACAAGCGTCGTGCAAAACAATCAGATTATGGTAAACAATTATTAGAAAAACAACGTCTGAGATTGCAATATAATATTTCTGAAAAGCAAATGGGCAACTATTATGTTAAAGCAACGGCTGCACCGGGCAACACTGCTGATATCTTAGTTCAATTAATGGAAACTCGCCTAGATACAGTGTTGTTTAGAGCTGGCTATGCTCGTTCAATGTATGCTTCACGTCAATATATTGCACATGGACATATACTTGTAAATGGCAAAAGAGTAACTGTGCCTTCATATCAAGTTAAAATCAATGATGTAGTGGCGGTTAAAGAAAAAAGCCATAAATTAGATTGCTTCCAGGAAGCAATTCGTACGGCTGGCGCACCTCCATATTTAGAATTATCAAAAGCTGATTTTACTGCTAAGTTGATCTATACTCCACAAAGGGAAGAGATTCCAGTTCAATGTGAAGTTTCGCTTGTAGTAGAATATTACTCAAGATAATCTTAACGCACATTTTAAGATAATGTAAAAGAAAAGCAGTCGTATTACGACTGCTTTTTTATTATTATATATTATTATATATATGTTTATGGTCTTATCGTAGTCTCATTATTATGCTTTTTCACAGATTATTTGGGTCGGAT
>DAOMQA010000028.1:0-19310 GCA_035445085.1 Kapaibacterium sp. (SeqCode) | reverse complement strand
TATTAACGATATTTAACATATTTTTAAAAGAGACTGACTTATGAGACAGCCCCCTTTGTGTGTTTTAAATGTAAATAATTAAAAATTCTTTGCTTTAAATAGTTTATTACCTACAAATAATGGTATAATTATCCAGAGAAATAAAGTTGTCAACGCCATAAGAATACCAACAAGACTTCCAAAGAACTTCTCAAACACTGCTCCCGTATATCCCATTAAAGCTGCAAAATCCATTTTTAGCATAACTATTATTCGCCCCATATCGATAGGATTGAACATAGAAGTAACTACTAAAGGTAATTCTAAAGGATAGTCTGCAAAAACATAAGATGCAATTAAGATTAGACCATCAAATATTACGGCAAAAAAGAGCCATACTAATATAGATACTCCTAAGCCGGTAGCCTTGTCATCAAAGGCGACTGAAATTGTTAATGCTAATGCAATATAAACAAAAGTGATCATCGAACCAGATAGGATTAAAAACAAAACAATGCCAATATCTTGTATAGAATTCATAATAAAAGGTAATGCTATACTCAATACCAGAATTGTAGCTAATATTATTGATAAACCTATGTATAAACCATAAAATATAATATTTCTTTTTATTGGTTGAGCTAATAATAATTCAATAAACTCCCTTGAGTTATATATATATACTGTAGAAAATACGATACAAATAACTGGGTTTAATATAATGGTAAGATTAAGCAAACTAACAATAGTTTTATTTGTATCAGCGCTAAAGCTGATCAATAAAAACGTTAGAATGAATTGAATAATACCATACATAAATATCCATTTAGACCTTGATACATCTTTTATAGTAAATAAGATGATATTCATTAAATTATCTAATTTCATTTTGAAAGTCCTTCATTTTACTTAAAATTGCTGTATTAACATCTGTTGTATTTGTATTTTTCATTAAATTATCAACTTCATCATCAATCACCTTAAATCCTTCATTTAAATATACAATTCTATTTCCGATTTCTTCTATTTCTGCTAAAGTATGCGATACTAAGATGATTGTAGAGCCAGATTTGTTCCTTTCTTTTACTAATTCTATGAATTTCATCGCCATATAAGGGTCTAACCCAGATGTAGGTTCATCTAATATCAATATTTTAGGTTGAAACATAAAGGTTAATACGACACTTACTTTCTGCCTAGTCCCCCCCGACAAACTATTCATCTTTTTGTTAATATGGCTATTAAGTTCAAACTGTTCAATTAATTCTTCGGGGTACTTTATATCTGGGTTATTACGTAATTTTAGTATTAAATGAATGATTTCTTTGGCAGTTAAATTATCAGGATACCTACCAATTTGTGGCATATAGCCAATATTATTTCTATAATTTACATCTTTAAAAATATCAATATTATCAATATGTATATTACCAGATTCTGGCTTTACTAGCCCAACAATAGATTTAATTAATGTTGATTTACCAGAACCATTAGGACCCAAAACAGCAATAGATTCACCCGTATTTATTACTAAATCTACTTCGTTTAAAACTTTTAATTTGTTATAAATTTTACTAACTTTATCAAATTTTATCATCAATTTTTCTCATCATTGGTTTTAAGTCGATTACTTTTTTAGGTATTAAGGAAGGAAATATTTTTTCACTAATTTCGAGGACATTAATAAATAAGCTATGCATCAAAATCATTGCTGGAGGCGAATTTTGAACTATAACTGAAAACAAAGATACTGGGTAAAATGGCACATCTCCTACCCCATCTTTATTTAAATCGTAGCCTTTATAATTACTCCAATAATTTCCTTCATAAAAGTTATAATTTTCCATTGTATTAGTTGATAAGTCAAAGGAATTACCAATAAAATTATTAGATAATATTTTATTATCTATACAATTTCCCATAATTTTTAACCCCCAACCATTTCTATTAAATGTGTTCTCTTCAATTAAGACTCTATTTGAGCCTTCAGCAAGGATTCCAATAGTATTATTCATGAATCTATTGTGCAAAATCTTACTATCTTTAATGTCTTTCAAAAGAATACCATAAGACGTTGTTCCCCAATTTTCTTTAAAAGTATTATTTTTCATAAAAACATTTTTAGAGTACATTACTGCAACTCCAGCCCCGTTTTTATAAAAAGTATTACCGATATAAGTACATGAATCAGAAAACATAAAATGCAAACCGTATCTGATATTATTTTGACTGTAATTATTTAAAATCTTAGAATTTTTAACAAACTCAAAATATATACCATCTCTATGAAAGTGCATTGAATTATTTGAAATAGTTACATTATTACACTTCCACAAATGTATACCATTTCCGGATGATGTCTCTTTTTGTTTATTGCCTCTCATTGAATTATTAGATAACATAGAATAACTTGTCTCTTTTAAGTAAAAGCCAAAGAAGCAATTTTCTGTTTTGATATTATCTAATTTTACAAATTTTGATTTTATAACTTTGACAGCGGCGTTTTCTGTCGTATGAGATTTGGGTACGTTTAGAATTTTTAAATTTTCAATAGTTACTGAATCTGATTGTATTCTGAATAGATCGCCACTTTTCATTTCGGCATCAATGATTACATTGTTTTTACCGATGATAGTTATAGGTTTCTCTATTGTTATTCCAGTTCCCTTGATCAAACCACCATTCAAAATAATAGTATCCTTTCGCAATGAATTATTAACTGTCTGTTTAAACTCATTGAAATCACTATTATTTAGAGTATATACTTTAGAAAAAGTATAGCTATTAAATAAAAATAAGAACAGTATATATATATATACTGTTCCTATTCTGAAAATTCTGAATCTACTAGATTCAACAATTCTTTCCATTTTATAATACTAGGATTACTCTTTAAATTTAATTTAGGAATACCATCTTTGTTAGATAAAGATACAGCATTTAATCCCATAGGAGAATTGAATTCTTGACTTCTAACATAAATGGCATCCTCAGCTTTAATAAATTTGTCATTTTGCAAAAAGTCAATAGTCCAAATAGAATGAATTTTACTTTGGTCTAAAGTCTTCTTATGTAAAATCATACACTCCACAACGTCATACTTAAAAATTTTCCCAGTATTTGTTACTAATTCAGCCCCCCATTTAGGATCGACTATTGTCATTTTGCAATGAGCACAAACATCTTTCCCCATTTCGAGTGGTTCAGGTTCATAACTACACGAGACCAACAATAATATACTAATACAAATTAATATATTATGTAACTTTAGATAATTTCTTATCATTTTTAAAATCCAAATATAATGAGCATAACACTAATAGTACACTAACCATTATTATTACAAAGCCAAAATGAGGCCACGAACCAGCTTCAAAATTTAGTAATTGTTTGTAACCAATCAGAGGCGGTTGATAATTCATCCCAGGTATTTTAATAATAGCATGAGGATCAAGATTGTGCCCATAGTCATACTCCCACATATAGAAGTCATACAAGCCAACAATACCTCCAACAGCAAAAATACCTATCCATGCCATCTTCATCCATTTTTTATTAAAAACTACTGTTACAAGACCTAAAGCAATCATAAAATACATAAAATAAGGTATAATTGTAAGTTCAGGTATGGATTCTGGTTTTATTTCTTTCATACCTATATAATGGTTAAGCCCATTAATACTTTGTAAATCACCTTCTTTATGTCCTTCTATTTTATTTAAATGAATATATAAACCTAAGCCTTCTGGATATTGTGGAGCAATTAAATCAATAGTCCACAATGGAACAAAAAATGCCGACACTAGTATTAACGAGCCAATCAGCATTAATATTTTACTTTTCATTTTTTTTGACCTTACAATTTTTAAAGAAAGCTGCCATTATAGGATAATGGCAGCCATATAGAAAATTAATTATTCCAGCTAAGTTCTATTTTTGAACTTGCAGGAGATACTCTAATATAACCTTGCATTTCTTGGTGAAGTGCAGAGCAGAAGTCTGTACAATAGAATGGATAAATACCTGGTTTTTGTGGGACCCATTTGTATGTAATGGTTTCACCTGGCATTATTAATAGCTCAGCTGTTTGCGCTCCCATTACTGCGAAACCGTGAGGTATATCCCAATCTTGTTCTAAGTTAGTAACGTGTATATACACTTCATCGCCTACTTTGATACCTTCGATATTATCAGGAGTAAAGTGAGATCTAATACTTATCATATTAATATGTACTTTATTTCCTTCTCTAACAACCTTAGCTTCAGTAGGGTTCGCCGTTTTATAAGGGTGTTCGTTTTCTTCAAGTTTATAGAATCGAACAGACTTATCTTTAATTTTTTCTGCTTCAATTGCTTGAGCGTAGTGAGGTTCACCAATTGTTGGGAAATCTAACAACATTTTCATTTTGTCGCCAGAAATATCAATTAATTGAGCTGATTGAGTTAATTCTGGTCCAGTTGGTAAATATCTATCTTTAGTAATTTTGTTTAAGGCTACTAAATATTTGCCATTTGGTTTTTTAGTATCTCCACCTGGAATCATTAAGTGACCAATTGAATAATAAACGGGCATTCTATCAAGAACTTTAAAGTCTTTCAATGACCATTTTACTACTTCAGAAGACACGAACATCGAAGTATAAGCGTTACCTCTACCATCAAATTCTGTATGAAGAGGGCCTAAGCCTGGGTTTTGAACTTCGCCAGCAATAATTTTATCGTAATTTAATACTGGGATACCATCAATAGTTTTATCAAAAGATTTAGCTCCTATTGCAGCCATAACTTTATCAAATGAGAACACAGGAACAACAGTAGATAATTTACCACTTGCTACAATATATTCACCAGTTGGGTCAATATCGCAACCGTGTGGAGACTTAGGAGTAGGCATATAATATACTAAACCTGGACATTCTGCTGGATCTAATATCTTTACAGTTTTCTTTTCTGTAGAAGTTGCAGAATGCTTCTTTTCATCCCAAGTATTGTGATAATAGCTTGTAGGCATTTCTTTACCCTTTCCTGCAGCCAAATATTCTTCAGCCTTTTTCCAATTGATAGCTGCAATAAAATCCTTATCAAATTGGCTAGCATTTACTTCTTTTAAAGTATTTGCTTGTTCAGCATTATAGCAAGTAAAGAACATCCAACCATGAGACTTACCTTTGCCTGCATGACTTAAATCATAGTCAAAGCCTGGCATAAGTATTTGGAAAGAAAGATCCATATGACCACTTTTTGGATCTACTTTTACAAAGCTTAAAGTTCCTTTGAACTTTTCTTTGTATTCAGCAATAGATACATCTTCATTTGGTATAGGTACACTAAATCTAGTGCCTGCTACTACATACTCTGTATTTTCTGTAGTAAATGGAGAAGAGTGATTACCTGAAGAGTTTGGTAATTCCAAAATTTCAACTGTTCTAAACGTAGTCAAGTCTATTCTTGCAATACGCGGAACGTTGTTACCATTGATGAAAATCCATCGCCCATCGGTTTCACCGTTTGTCTGAGATAGTTCAGGATGGTGTGCATCATCCCAAGGAATAAAACCATGCGTAGTATTAAACATTGGTTTTGTTTCTTCAGAATAGCCCCAGCCCTTTTCTGGATCTTGAGAAAACACTGGAATTACTCTTAATAGTCTTCCGCTTGGTAAGCCATAAACGGCCATTTGACCGCTAAAACCACCAGACATAAAACTATAGAATTCATCATGTTTTCCGGGTGCAACATATACTTTGCTTGCTGCATCTCCGTCCGTGACAGACTCTTTGCTTGAGTTACAAGCAAATGATATCAAAGTCAGTGCTATAGCAATAGTTATTCCAATTGCACTAATTTTGTATTTGTTCATTTTGGCTCCTATAAATAAATTATTTAGAAACATCTCTTAAATGCTCAAAAATTGCTTTTGCATCATCTAGAGTTATATTTTGATTTGTCATGGGTGTCATATACTGAGCTAATAAAGCTTTTGCTGTATCATTATTTTTTAGCATCTCATCTGGATGAGTTATCATACTTAAAATGAATTCAGGGCTTCTTCTTTTAGTTACTTCACCTAAAGCTGGACCAACTAATCTAGTATCATATTTATGGCATGCAGTACATTTGGAAGCAAATATTTCCTTTCCTTTAGCTGCTAATTCTGGATTAAGTGCGCCTACTTCGTATTTATCAACAGTTAAAAATTCCTTTGTTGATTTTGTTTCACTTGTTGCTTGAGGTTCAGAACCATTGTTTTCAGAACCGCTATTTTCTGAGCCCCCACAAGAAATAATGAAAGTGCTTAGAACAATAACAGCAAAAGTGTTTATTATCATTTTAGTAGATAATAGCTTGTCGAAAAAATGCTTGATCATAAAATCTCCTTCTTTGATCTTATCAAATATATAAATAAGTTGTTAAATTTTGTTTCGTAATTTCTTAGCTTAAATAAAAGTATACTGCTATTATATAATTCTAAATTATTACAACTATGTAATTTAATAAAATTATTTTTATTATTTACGCTTTGTTTAATTTTTTTGTAATGAGTGTTTGTGATAAACGTAGGTCTATTAAATTCTTCATTTAAATGTTGTGAAAGCAATAACTTTAAAAATGAAACATAAATCATTATTCTTTCTTTTAGAGTGAATAAAAGTGATTCAATTATATTTAAAATCTTATTTAACAATATATTCATTTTTAATCAGATTATTTAATCCGAAAATAACTAATTATACTTAAATAAAAAAAAGATTTTTTAATTTTTATTAATAATTCACATAATTTTAAAATTTTCCTCACATTAATGTGTGAATTATGATATTATTCGTATATTTACAAATCTATAAATTTAAGGATATACTTAACTAATACGGAGGCTATATGAATACAGCAATATATGTGATATTCATCACTTTATTTTTCGTCAAATTCACAACAAATGCTCAAAGCATTCTAATAAACGAAGTGTCATCAAAAAATGAAAATACTATTTTAGATGAAGATTATCAAGAATCTGACTGGATTGAACTTTATAATAATTCTGATGTACCTATTAATTTAAAAGATTATAGAATATACGATAAAGAGAATTTTGAAAAGGCATATATTTTGCCTGATACTATTATTCAATCTAAGCAATACTTATTAATCTTTGCTTCAGAAAATAAACGCAATACAAGTAACAAGTGGGGGTTAGATGCATCTGGATTTGGTATTGCCTCGTATACAGCCTACGATGGGATACATTTTGAATATTTAAAAGCTACTGACGATTTTGATATTTCCGTAACAATTAATTCCTTCTTTGATAAAACGAATTTTAGCCATGTTGGTATTAATTTTAGAGAAAATCTAACACCCGAATCAAGATATATAGGAATGTTTTTTGTTCCTCGTGAAAAAGGAACTGGTAGAATGATGTATCGAGAAATTGAAAATACTAATCCAGCTACTTTAGACTTTGCACAAGAAGTATTTTTTCCTATTTATAAAGTAAACTTAAAACGCAATGGCAATCACTTTAAGGCGTGTATAGTTGATTTAAATGGGTTTGAAATAGAATGTAAGGAAATGGATATGAGCTTCCCAAATACTGGGTATTTAGGAATTGCTTATTCAAGCACAAAGCAAAATGTTATAAGCAGCGTTAAAATTTCTGATTTGATGTTAAACGGTACCAACTATGATTTTAATAATTTGACAGGTATTGATTTTAATTGCGACTTACCTGGTAAGTTATACCTAAACAATGAGATTCATACAAACTTTAGCATCAAAACTTCTGGCGAGACAGTATATTTATGGAATGATAAAGGTGAGTTAATAGATAAAATAGAAACACCTGAATTAAGGGCAGATATATCATATGGTAGATTTCCAGATGGGAGCGAGAATTTAAGGTATTTTACACCCCCTACTCCACGCAAAGCTAATATTAATAATTATCTTGGTCTTTTGCCAGAAGTCATTTCTAATAATAATGCTGGTTTTTATGAACAAGAAAATCTTGAAATATCTTTGTCTAATGATGATAAAGAAGCTAAAATCTATTATACTTTAGATGGCTCTATCCCTAAAATTGATAGCGATAGTAGCATTTTATACAATAATTCTCCAATAAGCATTAATAAAACGACTATATTGAGAGCTATTGCTACAAGAAATGAATACTTACAATCTGACATTAAAACATATACTTACTTTATGAACACAGACTTTAGATTACCTGTAATATCGGTAGTTGCAGATCCGTACGACCTCTATGACACTTTAAATGGTTTATTAAGTGCACGTAATACCTATACAGAATCAGAGATAAAGGGTAATTTTGAGTATTGGAATGAAAAAAAGCAACAACCTGATTTGGCATTGAGAGATGGCATAAAAAGGCATGGGCATGGTGCAGCACTATCAGGTAGAAGCTCGATACGTGTATACGCAAGAGATGAGTACGAGGACAAATCTTTTAAATATAATTTTTTTGGCAATAGAACATTAAAAGACTATAAGAGGCTAGTAATAAGGAATTCTGGGCAAGATTGGGAAAACAACTACTTTAGGGACGCATTTATTGGAGTGTTATCATACGATATTGGCACAATGGTAACTTCAGCATACAAACCAATTACGCTATACATAAATGGGAGCTATCAAGGATTGTTTAACCTTAGAGAACATATGAGCACTAAAACTATCAGTACTATTTATAATATCTCTGAGGAGTCAATAAATTTTATGGAGGATGACTTTTTTATTAATGATGGGTCCAGCAGAACATTTTGGGAACTTTATAATTATGTAGATACAAATGACATAAATACCAATAAGGCTTTAGAAGAAATTGATAAGCGATTAGATATCGATAATATTATTGACTACTGCTCTACCCAAATGATTTTTAATAATTTTGACTGGTCCGATCATAACAATAAATTTTGGATGAGCACAGAACTTGACTCAAAATGGCGTTGGATATTATGGGACTTAGATTGGTCATTAGGGTTATCAAATGCTGAAGCTAATAGCCCCAAAACTGCTACATTATTTAAAGGGGCACGTGAAGATAAGCAAAACAATAGAACATTTGCTTTCTTTGTCAAGTTATTAACCAATGACTCTATAAAAACCTATTTCCTTAATAGGGTAAATGATTTGATGAATTTCTATTATACAGAGCAAAGACTAAATCATATTGCAGACTCATTATTAAAAACAATCAGGATTGAATTAGACTACCACCGTGCTGCTAATCCCAGCTCTTGTATTGCTTTTGATGAGGGTATAGTCCGACTAAAAGATTTTGCCCATGGTAGACCATTTTTTTTAAGAAACAGTTTAAAAGAAGCCTTAGAATTAGATACATTTGCTAATATTTATCTATCTATAAATAATACGAAGGCTGGTAAAATAAAAGTTAGTACAATTATTCCGGATACATTACCTTGGGTAGGGACTTATTTTACACAGACAGCTATTCCACTGAAGGCAATAAGCAATGATGGATTTAAGTTTGTAAGATGGGAGGGTGCTATTAATTCTACTGAAGAGGAAATTACCATCACCTTAGACTCAGCAATTAACCTACGAGCAATTTTTAGAGATGAGAGCGATAAAAATACCAATTTAGTAATTAATGAAATAATGTATAGGACATCTCCAGAATTTGATTCAGGTGATTGGATAGAATTATTTAATGCTAACAATACAGAGCCTATTGATTTAACTAATCTTAATTTAATATGTACTAATGGAAGTGTACAATTCTCTATACCTAATGTTTCTATTCCTGCACAAACATATATGCTTATATGCCAAGATAGCAGTAAATTCCAAAATATATATAATATAGATTCACAATTAATTGGTGGATTATTTTATTTTGATTTAAATGCGACAGATTTTATCATAATACGTGATGAATCTGGGCTAATTTACGATGTTGTTTCATACGGAAACAGCCTTCCATGGCCAGTTTTTGATGGAACAAATCAAGGCGGTAGTATTGAATTAGAAAGTACTGACTTAGATAATACCGACGGGAAAAATTGGAAAAATTACAGTAAATTAGGCTCTCCAGGCAGAAAGAACACTCCAATTTCGTCTATGAGTGAAAACATAAATATACCTCAATTAGCACAATTATTAATTATACCTAATCCAACAAGCTCCAAAATTAAGCTAAACTTAATAAATATTGATTTAATAAATTCGATAAGGAATGTAGATATAATTGATATTCAAGGTAATTTAGTAAGAAGATTGTTGAATTACAATATAGACAACGAGATTGACATTTCAAATCTATCTAATGGAACTTATTTGTTAGTAATAAATAGTGATATAGGTCTAATCAAAAGTCAATTTGTTATTAATAGATAAAGTTAATATATAAAAATGGGTTGAAATAAACAGATTTCAACCCATACTATTAACAAATTTTAGGAGTTAAGGACTTATTTAATGCCCAGAAGAATCAATTTTTTCTAAATATCCATCTTTATTTAATTTCAATGTTCCTTTGTCGAGTCGTTTTTGTACTATTGAGATAATCTGTATCTTTGTAAGTTTATTTCTCTTAGACAATTCTTCAATAAATTCATTATACTTCAATTTTGAAACATTATTACTAAACATCCTAGCAAATGTTTTTCTAAAAAGATTAAGATTAATTTTGTTAAAGTTTAAGTCCTTTACACTATAAGTCTTAGATTTTAGCCCTACATAGCTTGAATTAAAGAATCTAAAAGTATCAAATCTATCAAATTTTAAGTTGCCCATAATGTTAGATTCAGTGGTTTCTCGGAATAGTGCTACATATTTAGCGATTTCAGAGATATGGGCAGGAGTATCTCTACTCTCAAGGTATTCTTCAACAATCTGTTTGATAGTGCCACCTTTTACTTTTCCTTGCTCTTCCCACTCTTTTAGTCCGTATGTAGAACTTCGCCCAAAATATATAAACTTATCAACTGTCTGAATATTACCACGTAAAGCATCTAAGTTTTTAATAATGCCAGGAAATTTAACTTCAATTCTATTATAAATCTGATTTAATTTTAAAGGTGCGTCTTCTTCTTGTAATACTTCTACCACATATTCATACATATACTTATAATATCTTTTTATTTCAATATTATTATTTTTATCTGCTTGGGCCTCGGCAGCATTTTCCATTACTTGTCTAAAAATATTAAGCAAAGTATCATCATTAGTGTATTCTGGACCAGCATATTGTCTAATAAAATCCCTTACATTGACCTGTAATTTTGAAACTTCTTCTCTATGCTTCAACGACTCAATATCATCAATAATTTGGGTAAAGTTAATATTTTTATATTTCTTACTAATAAAGAGATTTAGGTCCTTATTCTTATATTTTAAATATAGAGGTATAAACTTCTCTTTATAAAAATAATAAATAACTCTAAACGCAAAAGCTTCGCTAACATTAATTTCTTCTATTCTATTAATTCTATTGATATTTACACTGTATATGTCATCGTTATTATCTAAATAGTAATCATTCTCTATCCTATTTAGTCCCAAAACAAACGAAAGCATTTCTATTTTGTTCCAGAATTTTTCTTCTATATATATATATATTTGCCTTATTCTTTCGCCTGTTAGCTCAAATTGCTTAGAAATCTCTATCATTGACTTTTTAGGAGCATCATTATATACTTTTGCCCTATTTTTAAAAATTATAGTTTCTCTATCATCACCAAAAAAGTCGGTATCTAAAAGGAAAGTTAATAATTTTAAAAAATATACCTTTGTCTTGTCTTTATTAAGAAATGCCTCTAAACCTTGTTGATTAATAACTTCTTTTTCACATTGATGATTAATTGCATCAGGTAAAAAATTAAATGACTTAAAATAGTTTGGCTGCTGAATAGCAGTAGTAATAATTTTGTTTAAATGAGCTACTAATAATTTAAAGTTGGCACTCTTGTTTTCACCAATCCCCTGCACTACATCGGTATTAAAAGAACTAATGTATTCAATATAACTCAAAATATTAAGCTCGGCAAGTTTCTCATTTAAAATTTTACTTAATCTCGGATTAATAAATTGTAAATTAAAATATATATAAGTTTTTATATAATAATCAGGGTCATCAGACTTAATAATATTAACTAGATTCTTGTCTGCCTCAATTTTATATTTATCCCTTACTTTATACAATTTTTTCTCTTCCTGAAACTTTGATAAATCAAAGTTTGGCAGCACTTGATTAGCAAGTTGCAATAATTCATCAGTCGTCTTTCTACCAACTGTTTCGAATCCTAGGAAACTATTATGCCTTTTAAGAAATTCTTCATATTTTTTAGCTGTGCTGAGCTTGTTCTTTATCAGAAAATTCTTAGTTCTACCACCAAATTTAAGCTTGATAGCTAAATCTATAAGGTTTTCGCTATTATTAATTGTATCTTTCATAATATAAATCTATATAATCTTTTAGTTTTCAAAATAATAATTAGTCAAAAATATAACTTTTAAATAAAATTAATTAAGTAGTTCTACTTAGATACATCATTTTATTCAATAATACTTTAAATCTCGATTTTACTTACTAATTTATTGTAATGATATTCCTATAAAGTTAGTTTGTTAATTAACTTCATTATAGTTATAAATATTAATAATTTAAAAGTTCAGTATATTCTAATGCTTATATCGGCAATTTAAATACAAAATTTAATATTTATTAATTATTTGTATTAATTAATTTTAGATTAGCTAACTAATACTTGTACGAAATAAATTCCCAACTGATTAGCTTAGATTTTTACAATGAAAAGTATTACTTATCGTAAATGTAAAGTATTTTTTCTTAAAGTTCAATAAACTTTATTTTTTATAAGTGTCGAAATAATTTATATATGTCTAAAAATGTTGATTTAATCAATGGTCCTATTGGTAGTTCATTATTCAAATTTGCTTTGCCTCTTGCCGTAAGTTTTGTAGTAAATATGGTATATGCTTGGGTTGATTTATACTATGTAAGTCATTTAGGCGAGTATGCTATGAGTGCAGTAGGTGCTAGTGAAAGAATTTGGTTTTTTATTTTTGCTGTTGGTAGTGGCTTTGCTATTGGTTCCAGTGTAATTGTATCTCGTAGAATTGGCGAAGGCAATACTAAAATGGCTAAACAAACAGCGTCGCAAGCAATCGTTGGAATGATGGGCTTAGGTATTATACTTGCAATTACATTATTTATATTTAAAGACTTTATTCTCACCATTCTTGGGTTGGAGGGACAAACAAAAGAATTATCAGATAGTTATTTCAATGGCTTATTATTTGGAGTACCTTTCAACTTGCTAACATTCCAAATAAGTATGATTATGCGTTCAAGTGGCAATTCAATTTACCCGATGCAAATTCTATTAGGTTCCAATATTGTAAATGCCATTGTCGCTCCAATGCTAATATTTGGATTCTATTTTATGCCACGCTTGGAAGTGTTAGGAGCTGGCATAGGCACCTCCTTTGCTCAAATTTTTTCGAGCCTATGGGCATTTTATTTACTAAAGAGCAAATTTAAGTTCTTTGATAATTTGTTTCAAGATTTTAAAATTGAAATCAAGGAGTTATATAGAATAGTAAAAGTAGGATTTCCTGCTTCTTTGCAGCTCATTACGGTAAGTATTACGGGAATAGTTTTAACAGCAAACGCTAATAAATTTGGTGTTAATATACTAAGTACTTATATTATTGGGCTTAAAATTGATATGCTTATTAATATGTCTGTATTAGCTTTCGGTGCTGCTTTAGAAATTATCACTGGCCAAAACTTAGGTGCAGGTAAAATTAAGAGAATATTTCAGTACCATACATCTGCTATCAAGCAGATAATTTATATCTTAGTCCCTCTTAGCTTATCGTCATTTTTTTTAGGTAGGTATGTTGGGTATTTATTTACTGACAATGAATACATAATAAATCACTTAGGCATATATCTAAAATTTGCTGCATTTTCCAATATTCCTTTTGCTATTGGAATTCTTTCAATAAAGGTAATAAGTGGAGCTGGTAGCTATTTTTCTTCGCTACGTATTGTTGTGTTAATGCAAATAATTTTAGAACTTCCTTTAGCCTTTGCTTTATCTTATGTCTTACATTCTGAAAACGGAATTTGGATAGCGATGTTATCAAGCAATCTACTATTTTGCGTTTATGGATTTTGGTCTATGAAACGGGGTAAATGGATAAAAAGAAGACTATAAAATTTAAGAATCAACCATATTGCTATGGCTGATTCTTAAGTAAAAAGGTAGTATCAGAAATAAAAGATGCAGAGCCAAAGAAGCCATAAGCGTTTCCTTTTATCGAAGACAATAGTGGGTCCATCTCTTGCTTTACTTGTGCTTGTATGAACCACCTTAAAAAATTATAATCAGGAACAAAAATCTTTACTTGTTGTAAACCATACCACTTAAAGGCCGCCCATACAACGGATGTCTTTGTGTTTGCAATTGGACTATAAGAGGTAAAATCTTTATAACGAGATTCGCTTCCAAGTGGGAAGTAAATACGTCTATTGAGTTCAGGAGTAGAAGGTGTTAGGTATTTTCCATAATCTAAAGTATCTAAACATTTTACACTTATTATATAAAAATCATTGTTAGCAACCTTTGCCCAAGCAATAGAATCAGTAGCCTTTAATTTCAAAGTATCTTTTGGATATTGCAACATTTGATTAGCTTTGATTATCCAATTGGTTCTTTCTGGTGTAGTAGTTTCACCAGTCAATACATCTCCATTTTGTAAAATTACTTTTAAAGAGTAATGCGTATTTGATTTTACTTTATAGTTCAAATCTGTAGCAAAGTAACCTTGAACGCCCATTTCATCTTTCGATCTGTATTGTAGGTTAAATATTTTGCCATCACCTTCTATCGAAATTATAGCATTCTTTACATAAGTAGAATCATGAATATATTTATCAAATATTGCTTGTGTTCGCAAAATATTAATACCTTCAATTGGCATATCTACTAATAACAAAGCATCAACAATAAAACTTTCCTTATATGCACCCGGTGCATCATCCTCACAGGATGTTAGAATAATGCAGCCTAATAATATCAAATTTAAAAATATGTTTTTCATTAGAATTTAACCTCAAGCGAAATCGTTGGTAAAATTGGAATTAATTTAACATCTTCAACAACAGCTATATCTTCTTTAGTGTTGTAGTATCTCAATAATATATCTCTTCTGCTATATAGATTGTAAATATCCATAATTGCTTTTGCATCTAAGCCCCACATCTTAAATTTGTATGAAGCAGTAAGATTTAATTGATGTGAAGGAGGCAATCTTAAGCCATACCTTTGGGAAGGAATCACCTTACTTTTGCCAAAATTTTGATCAGGTAGAAAAATTTGAACTCTTGATGTAACACCAGTATAAGATTGACCTGTTTGGAAGAAGAAAGATGCCCCAACGTCCCAATCATTATCTATAGTATAGTTGGCAACAATTTTAAAGTCGTGAGTTCTATCATACTTAGGGCGGAAGGTTTCACCTCTATTTATACTATCAAACTGGGCTTCAATAAAGCCAATAGCATATCCAACCCAACCATTCAAACGTCCAAATTTTTTCTGTACAAATACCTCCGCTCCCCATGCGTCTGCTTTCCCTATATAAAATACATCTCTTACAGTAGAGCCTTGCAATGCATTTTGGTTTAATTCGCTTATATTATCTAATTTTTTATAATATATATCGAAATTAAAGCTATAATTAGAAGATAGGTTAGATTCAAGGCTAAGGATATAGTGCTCGGCTTTACTTGCTGGTACAGTTGAATCGGAGGGTAGCCAAGTATCAAAAAAAGAAAAGTTAGGTTGAGTAGCTAACCTTAAGTTTTGATGGTATTGCCCCCAAGAGGCTTTGATTACTGACTTTTCATCAATTCTATAATTAAGTGATAATCGAGGGTCATAAGTAACAAGATCGCTTAGTTGCCAATAATTTATGCGTAATCCACCTTGTAAAGATAATAGCTCATCAATATTATATTTAAGTTGCCCATAAATACTACTTTGGTAGTCATCTACTAATAAATTAGTAGATCCACCACTCGACCCTTGTTGTGTCGAATCCGTATTGCCTGTAAAATTTTGTAAATATTTAAATTCATATTTAGATGTTTCAAACCCAAATTTAGCAGTAAATTTATCACTATCAAACCACTCTAATTCACCCTTTAATGTCAAATCGGAGATAGAATTTTCAAACAAAAACTCATATCCAGAGTGATCCCCATCAAAATTATTAAAATATTTACTATATGAACCTACAACAGTTGAAAATAGGTTACTACCAAAAATATGTGTCCATTTTGAAGTTAATAGATTATTACCTATTGATAAATTCATATTTAGCCCAAAGCTTGAAAATTCTAAATTATCTTTGCTCAAAAAACCAGATACAGATATTTTATCATTCAATCCTATATCTTGTGATATCTTGGCATTCACATCATAAAAACCAAAATCAGGTATAGGACTTTCTGGGTCTTCAGGGATAAATTGCTTAACTAAGTCGAAGTATGTTCTTCTACCAGAAATAAACCATGAGCCACCTTCCCAAGGTGTAGGTCCTTCTAAACCAATGCGAGAAGATATTGCACCTATTGATGCTACGCCTTCAATATGGTCTTTATTACCATCTTTTTGGGTTATATCTAAAACAGCAGATAATCTACCTCCATACTCAGCTGGAAAACCTCCTTTAATTAAGTCTACATTTTTTATGGCATCTGAATTAAAAGTAGAAATAAATCCAAATAAGTGTGTCGGGTTATATACAGTTGCACCATCTAATAATACTAAGTTCTGGTCTGGTGAGCCACCTCGGACAAAAAGACCACTTGATATTTGAGATGATGTTAGTACACCCGGCAAAAATTGAAGAGTTCTAAAAATATCACTTTCCCCCCCTACCCTAATATTTTTTATAGTTTCAATTGGAATATTTACTTTACTTATGCTAATTTCTCTTTTATCATTATCTTTATTAGCATCTACATAAACGCCCTCTTTCATAATAGTAGTTTGGCTTAATTCAAAATCTTTTCGAAAGCTCTCACCTTTCTTTAATGATATGTTTATATATAAATGCTCGTAGCCCAAAAAAGAAATACGCACCTTATAACTACCTGGGGGTATATTTGAAATTGAATAAAAGCCAATTTGGTTTGTCCTAGCACCATACTTTGTTGATTCTATAAATACAGTTGCTCCTATTAATGTTTCTTTTGATTCTTTATCTCTGACAATGCCAGAAAGCGACGCATTGTCCGAATCAGACTCTTTAAATTCCTTGGCAGGTAATTCAATATTAAAAAACAATAAAATACTTATAAGTGAGGCAATCATTTTCATACACAAAAAAACCTTTTGTTACTCAAAAACTATGATATATACGAAATCTTTATTTTTTTGTTGCTTACAATATTAAAGTAATTTTAATAAATTCAGTAAAAATAGTTATATTGCAAGGCTAATATATAAAATAGATTTAAAATATAATTAATTGGGGTTTTTAATGCGTTTACTTTTTGCTATAATTACATTTTTTGTAATTATATTTTTTTATCAAGAATCAAACTCTTGCACCAATATCTTAGTTTCAAAGGGAGCATCTATTGATGCTTCTACAATGGTATCATATAATGCAGATGCTGGTGGATTTATGGAGCCTTTAGCTTTTATTCCAAGAGCTAACCATAAAGTTGGCGATTCACTATCTGTGTATGACTGGGATACAGAAAAGTTCTTAGGCAAAATAAAACAAGTGCAGACAAGCTATCAAGTAATCGGTAATATGAACGAGTATCAGCTTGCAATTGGAGAGACAACTTTTACTGGCAGAGAAGAATTGCAGGATACAAATGGCATAATAGATTATGGCTCACTAATAAGAATTACTTTACAAAGAGCAAAAACAGCTCGTGAAGCAATTAAGATTATAGATGATTTATTAACTGAATATGGTTATTATTCAACGGGTGAATCCTTTTCTATCGCTGATCCAAATGAAGTATGGCTTATGGACTTAATTGGTAAGGGTCCAAACGAAAAGGGCGCTGTTTGGGTAGCGATGAAAGTACCAGACGGCTATATTGCGGCGCATGCCAACCAATCGAGGATTAGAACATTTCCATTAAATGACCCTGAAAATTGCTTATATTCTAAAGATGTCATCAGCTTTGCAGAAAAAAAAGGGTATTATAATAAAAAGAAAGATGGAGAATTTTCTTTTGTAAATGCCTACAATCCATTAGATCCGGGTTCTCTTTTGTTTTGTGAAGGTAGAGTTTGGAGTATATTTAAGAATTCGGCACCTTCACAGCATTTTTCAGAAGATTATTGGAGAGCAGTAGAAGGAGCAGAACCATACCCACTATTCATCAAACCAGATAAAAAATTAAGTGTTGCCGATGTTATTGATTTAATGAGAGATCATTTTGATGGTACTGAGTATGATTTAACTAAAGGATTAGCCGCAGAACCATTTGGCAACCCATCACGATGGAAGCCACTTCAGTTTAAATTAAAGGGTGATTCTACAGCTTATGGTTGGGAAAGACCAATTTCTACACAACAAACGGCTTTTGCCTTTGTTTCTCAAAGCCGTAGTGAGTTACCTAATGAAATTGGTGGTGTCTTTTGGTATGGTGTAGATGATAATTATACAAATGTATATGTTCCATTGTATTGTGGTATAACTGCACCGCCACCTTCATCCCAAGGTTACTCTATTTCAGAATTTAGTTTAAATTCTGCTTTTTGGGTATTTAATTTAGTGGCTAACTTAGCTTATAATAAATACTCATTAGTTTATCAAGATATTAAACCTATTCAAGAAAAATTAGAAAAGAAATTCCATAACTCACAAGCAAGTATCGAGAAGGCGGCTTTAGATTTATATAAATCCAATAAAGATTTGGCAATCAGTTACCTAACTGATTACTCTGTTTCACAATTTGAAGCTACTGTAAATGAATGGAGAAAATTATGGGAACACTTAGTTGTGAAATATAACGATGGGTATATTAATGATGTAAATAAAGATCATGGCAGAAGCCCTAAGAGTTCGTATTATAGTGATGAATTTTATAAACGTGTCGTAAAGGAACGCCCTGGCTATTATGACGTTAAGTGGAAAAAGAAGAAATAAACTTAATATTATTAACTCTTATCTCCAAGTTAAAAGGATACTTATCATATTATTAAGTATCCTTTTTATTTTGAAAATGCTGCGCCGTCCTAAAAAAGGTTTACATAAAAGGAGTAAACAATGGATTATGAGCA
>DAOMQA010000027.1:0-22646 GCA_035445085.1 Kapaibacterium sp. (SeqCode) | reverse complement strand
AACAAATAAAGCACTCATTTAAGCTACACTTTTTCCTGATACGGCATGGAAGTTATAATTTAATATTAGCCTACACTCTTGTTTTATGTTACTAATATCTTTATTGTGTTCGAAAAATATATATTTTACATATATTTATTATACTTAAAATTAGCTTAATTCTTTATTAAAACAGAAAAAATCGTATATTTGAAATATCGAGTAGTTTGTAATATAAATTTAAATATACGAATATGAAAGTTGAAATTTGGTCCGATGTAATTTGTCCTTTTTGTTACATTGGAAAGAAGCATTTTGAAATTGCTATTAATGAATTATCTTTTAAAGATAAAATTGATGTAGTATGGAAAAGTTTTCAATTAGACCCAAACTTGCCTGATAAGGGTTTAGATATCTCTACTATAGAATATTTAGAACAGCGTAAAGGTATGCAAGCTGAACATGTTTTAAATATGCTATCACATTTAAAGAGTAAAGGTAATGAAGTCGGCATTGACTTTCGGCAAGACATTTCTATCCAAGCTAATACATTTAAAGCTCATAGGTTATTACATTTTGCCCAAAACAAAAGTAAAGCTAATGACTTAGAAGAATTACTTTTTAAAGCCCACTTTTCTGATGGTAAGAATATTGCAGATAATAATACATTGCTTGATTTAGCAACAAGCATCGGATTAAATAGTAGCGAAGTAGAAAATTTCTTGCAAAGCAGTGAGCTATCCGACGAAGTTAGAGCTGATATTCAAGAAGCGCAAGACTTAGGCATTTCTGGCGTTCCCTTTTTTGTTATTAATAGAAAGTATGGTATCTCTGGAGCTCAACCAATTGAAATTTTTATCAATACACTCAAAGAAGCGTTTAGAGAAGGCAATAATAATTTTGAAATGAAAGGTAATGATAGCTCTGGAGTATGCGAAGACGACTCTTGCGAAATATAACACTATAATGTATGAACCTTGGGAAAAACAAATATAGGATAAGGACATATTCAGCTTTAGCTGTTGTTTTTTTAATTATCTTTTATCTTATAGATTTAGCAATATTTGATGAATTAGCTGTATATCGCTCATTTATCCATAAATTAAGTATAACTATTGTTATTATATCATCTATTTTGCTTATTGGGCAAATAATAGAAAAAGTAATAATTACACAAACAGAGGCTCAAGGCGTTCGTTATAATCTATTACGTATTACGCAGCTTATAACAGGTATTTTTACAATTATTGTTATTGCATCATTTTTGTTTCAAAATTTGTATGCTGCTGCCGTAAGTTTTGGTCTTATTTCATTAATTTTAGGATTTGCCTTGCAATCTCCTATCACGTCTTTTATTGCATGGTTGTATATTGTGTTTAGACGTCCTTATCAAGTGGGGCACCGTATACAGATAGATGGCTTCAAAGGCGATGTGATTGAAATTAGTTATTTAGATACAATTATTGAAGAATTTAATGGCAATTATTTAGAGAACGATAGAAAAAGCGGCAGATTAATTCATTTTCCAAATAGTCAAGTTTTAAAATCTCAAGTTATTAATTATTCGGGGCAATTTAAGCCATTTATTTGGAACGAGACTGCAATTCAAATATCTTATACGAGCGATTTACAATTTGTAGAATCTTGTTTGATTGAAGCTACACAGAGAGATTTTACAGATACTTACAAAGATAAATTAATAAACTTCAATGAATCTGCTGTTTATTATCGCGTTAATTCTTTTGCTTGGTTAGAAGCTGTTGTTTCTTACCCTGTGGAGCCAGAAGATACGACAGGACGTAGAAATAGAATCTTAAGACTTGCTCTACCACTCTTGAACGCTCAACCAGACAAAGTAGGCTTTCCAGAAGGGTCTAAGCGATAAGTTTACAATCACACTAAAAACATAAACGAGAACTTAAGTATTTGACTCAAGTTCCCGTCAATTCAATTATTAATCAAAGTCAGAAATTATTTAGTTTACTTTATAATTGATTAAGTTAGACTCTGAAGATGGAGTTTTAATAGTTGTAACCATTAAATTAACAGTAGCAGATTCAGTAGTAGTTTTTACTAAACCAATGCCATCAACATAAAAGAAATTAGTAGGTACAGTAAATTCGACAGGCACAGGTATGCCTTGTATTTTTGTAGACAATTTAATTACAGCATTCATAGTGTATTTTTGTGCGGTTTGGTCTTTGCCCATTACTGGCACAATAACTTTATCGCCTTTTAAGCCTTCAAAAGTTAAGTTCCCGCTGAATTTCAATTGAGTACCTTCAAATTCTAATGGTATGTCGGTTAAGTCTAAAGAGTATATTGTCCACTTAGCAGTAGCGTTAGGATCTGCCACTTTAACCCATATATTATCTAAAGAACTTCCTAAGTCCGGCAACATTCCATCTTCTGGCAATAAACTTTTCAATAAAACATATAAGCTGCCATTTTCAGAATATTGATAATTAAAGCCTTCGTCTTCACCATCTGAATATGTTTGATATTTGAATGCTTCTTTGCCAGCAATTGTTTCTTGCCCTACGATTATACTTGAATCCCTTGTAGTAGTTACTTCATTCGTTTCAGGATCAGTAGATGCACTATTAAAAACCCAATAGTTACCTGTTTTAAGTTTGTAGTAATCACCGTTTCCAGGTGGATTTGGATTCGTCGAATTATCATTACTTGAACAAGAGCTAAGGTAAAATGCAAAGGCAATTGATAATAGTAATACGATTTTTGTTTTCATAGATGCTCCGAAAATAAATTAAAAAAGAATTAAAACGCTAACTTAAAATATTTGTTTTAGCTTTTTTACCATAATTTTACGCTTAAACAAATAAAAATTTCAACAATATAAAAAGTTTATAATTTCTGCCATTATCTATTATGTAAAATTATTAAAAATAAATGTTATAAAATAATATATTTTAACATTTATTTTCTATTTTTGTAGATTAACAAAGTTATTTAAATTGAAAAAAGAAAAGTAATTATATATGTCAATGTTTAATGTATTTTCGAACGATATAGCAATAGATTTAGGAACTGCCAACACTCTTATTTGGATGAAAAGCAAAGGTATAGTATTGAACGAGCCTACAATTGTAGCCTACGATACTGCAACTAAGCGAATAATAGCAATAGGCAAAGAGGCTCAAGCTATGCTTGGAAAAACACATAAGGAAATTAAAATTATACGCCCGTTGAGAGATGGAGCTATAGCTGATTTTGAAATTACTGAAGGTATGTTGCGTGCTTTTATCAGGAAAGTCTCTAATTCATGGCAACCAGCAAAACGAGTAGTTGTTTGTGTGCCGTCTGGTTGTACAGAAGTAGAGAAGCGTGCGGTTAGAGATAGCTGCGAGCATGCCGGCGCAAAAGAAGTCCATCTTATTGCTGAGCCTATGGCAGCCGCTATTGGCATCGGTTTGAATGTACAGGAGCCTGTAGGCAACGTAATAGTAGATATTGGTGGCGGTACTACCGAAATAGCAGTTATTGCTTTATCTGGTATTGTTGTTGATGAGTCCATAAAAACTGCTGGCGACGAAATGACTACATCAATTGTTCAGTATTTCCGTAAACAACATAACATATTAATTGGCGAACGTACCGCAGAATCTATAAAGTGTGCTGTTGGCTCTGCAATGCCACTTGATGAAGAAATTGAAATTGAAGTAAAAGGTAGAGATTTGGTATCTGGAATTCCAAAAAGCATCAATGTAGCTTCTGATGATATTCGTGTTGCATTAGCTGAAACAGTAAAAGAAATTGTTGCTGCTGTACTTTCATTATTAGAAAGAACGCCCGAAGAATTATCATCAGATATTTATGATAGAGGGATTATTCTTTCTGGTGGTGGTAGTTTACTAAAAGGTCTTGATAAAAAGTTAAGCCAAGCGACTACTCTACCCGTTCACGTGGCTGAAGACCCTTTAACTGCAGTTGTAAGAGGAACAGGAAAAGTAATGGAGAACTTATCCGAATATACTTCCGTATTAATAAAAAGCACTAAACTCTAAAGTCTACTTATTGAGTAGAGTGGGATTGAGAATTAATAATGTTGCAGAATATTGTAAACTTTGTAATTAAATTCAAAGAGTATCTTACCTTTTTAGCTCTGGTAATACTTTGCTTTGCCTTTATTAGTATTGGTAGTACAAAGCAAATAAGTGGATTTAGGTCTATTATGATTGTAGCTACTGCTTGGATACAAAATAGCTTATCGTGGATACCAAATCCTGCTGCATTAAAAAATGAGAACAAAGCTTTAAGAGATTTAAACTTACAATTATCGGATGAAGTTGCTAAATTACGTACTGCCTCCGTCGAAAATGAACATTTGCGAAAAATGCTTAGTTTTATGGATTCAAGTCAGATTAGCTTAGTACCGGCAGAAATAGTTGGGCGTAACTCTATTGACTTAAAAAGTTATATCACAATTAATAAAGGCAATACGGCAGGTATAGAAATAGGTATGCCTGTTAGAACAGACGCGGGCTTAGTTGGGATAGTTGTAGGCAGAACTAATAATTATTCGCTTATTGAGTTACTAAATAATAATACTACAAGGGTATCGGCGGAAATTGAGCGAACCGGAATAAATGGTATATTTGCTTGGAACGGTGGTGAAAATTTTACTATAAACAATATCCCTGCTTCTTTTGATGTAAAAAATGGCGATATAGTTTCTACCTCTAATTATAGCAATAGATACCCTGCTGCTATTCCATTAGGGAAAGTAATCTCCGTCGAAAAAGACAATTCATCAATATTTTATAAAATTAAAATTAAAAGTTCAGCGAATTTAAAGACTATTGAAGAAGTTTTTGTTATTAAATATATACCAAATGAAGAAAGAAAAAATATGATTGAAGATATTGAAAGAAAAATATTAGAAGGCAAAAAAGAGAGATAAATGAAGTTTGATCTAGAAAGTAATACGCAAAAGCTTCAGAAACAAAAACTGCTAATATACCCTATTCTTGCTGTATTATTAGGATTGTTTCAAATATCACTTGCTCATTTTATTGAAATAGGAGGTATTTCTCCTAATGTAATGATAATATTTATTGTATGGCTTTCTATTAAAGAGGGGCAATTCTTTACCTTATTTGCTGCTTTTTTTACTGGTATTTTTTATGATATAATAAAAATGGATTTGATTGGTACTAATGCCTTGTCTCTGCTGATTACTGCATTTGCTTGTGGATTCTTTTACAAAGAAGGTAAGTCAGACTTAATTATTAGAAGTTTTAAATTTCTGCTGATTTCCTTCATTGGAGCTATCATACATAATTTCGTATATTATTTCCTATATATCAGAATTAGTGAAATGGACTTTTGGAATTTTTTCATTAAATATGGCGTTGCTTCTAGTCTTTATACATGTGTTTTTTCTTTTTTTCCAATCCTAATTAGTTTTAAAAACCGTTCTTTTAATTTATAATAATTATAATATGCACTTATCAGAAATAGAAATATTTGGATTTAAATCTTTCGCACTAAAAACAAAATTAAAGTTTGCAGATGGTCTTTCTGCTATCGTAGGACCAAATGGTTGTGGAAAAACTAACGTTGTAGATGCTATAAGATGGGTTTTAGGCGAAAAGAAAGCTTCTATATTGAGAAGTGATGTGATGGAGAACGTTATTTTTAACGGTAATAAAGATAGGAAACCACTTAGTTTAGCCGAAGTTTCTATTTCCTTCAAAAACAATAAGGGTATATTACCTGCAGACTATGATGAATTAGAAATAACAAGAAGATTATATAGAAGTGGAGAAAGTGAGTATTTAATAAACAAATCTATTTGTAGATTAAAAGATATTTTAGACTTGTTTATGGACACGGGAGTTGGGCCAGATACGTATTCCGTTATAGAGTTAAAAATGATTGAGCAAATTTTGAGCGGCAAGGTAGACGATAGAAGGGCGATGTTTGAAGAAGCGGCGGGAATAAAAAAATATAAAGCAAGACGTAAAGAAACTAATAGAAAATTAGAAATAATTAGCCAAGATATGACAAGGCTTAATGATTTGTTGTTAGAAGTGCGGAAAAATGTTAATTCTTTGTCGAGACAAGCCTCAAAAACTAAGCGTTATAATCAATTGTTGAATGAACTAAGAGAAATAGAGATTTATTATCTGTCATTTGATTTGCAAAATTATAATAACAAATTAGCTATTGTACATAAAGAATTACATTCTTTAAATGAATCATCCATTAAATATAGTATAGAATTATCAAATAAATCTACCGAAATAAACGAACATAAAATACAAATTGAAGACATAGAGTCAGAATTAAGCGAATTATCGAATTTTGAAAAGAAGCTCTTAAATGATATAAATGATAATAAAAGAGAAAAAGCTGTTTCCTTAGAAAGAATGAACTCCAATATTAGCTCTATTGAGAGATTAGAAAAGGAAATTGAAGAAAGTAAATTTCAAATAAATAATTTAGAACAAAAATCTACTATTGCTACAGAACAATTAGAAAAACAAAAATCTGAAATACGTAGCGTAATTGAGCAAAAACAATTAATATCGCACGATGCACAAGATGCTAATTCTAAAATTAAAGACGTGAGAGATAAGTTTACTCATGCTAATTCTACTCTAAATACCATAAAAGTAAAAATAGATTCAACAAAAAGCAATGTAGATAGAAATTTAGACAAAGAAAGACAAATTACTAAAAAGATTCAGCTAAATACAAATGAAGTAGCTCATATAAATTCTCAAAGCATTAGAATTGAAGAAGAAGTAATTGAACTGAACTCACAGTTAGAGCAGACTAATATATATATAACTGAAAGTGAAGCTAATTTATTATCGGCACAAGAGCAAAAAACAATTATTGAGAATAAGATTAATGATATTAAATTAAATATAAATCAATTTAAACAAGATATAAATAGTAAAAAGTCCACTTTAGATTTCTTGAATTCATTAGTAGACAATACAGAAGTATCAAAGTTTCTAAATTCTGATACAGATTGGCTAAAAGGGAAAGAAAAACTTATTTTAGGTGAGTCGCTTGGTGTTGATGAGAAGTTTGCAAGCGCCGTTGTTGCAGCACTTGGCGAAATGGCACATAGCTTTGTAGTAGATACTTATAACGAAGCACAGCAAGCAATGGCTTCACTAAAAAGAGCACAAAAAGGAAAAACAGGCTTTATTATATTAGAACAAATACCTAAAATCGAAGCACAAGAGAGTATAGAACTCAACGATACTTGCTTTGGTTGGCTTAGTGAACTAATAAATGCTGATGATAGGTTAATCAATGTAGTGAGAGGGCTTACTGGGCGTACATTAGTAGTCAGTAATAAAGAAACTGCTAATTTATTAATAGCTAATAATAAATGTGATACTGCGGTAACATTAGAAGGTGAGTTAATCAACAAAATTGGTTATATTTACGGTGGCTCTATTTCCCAAAAAGAAGGACAGTGGATAGGCAAAAAACAAAAGATTATTAGCTTTAAAGAAAATATTGCTAAAATTGAAAGCCAGATTGCTGAATATAATGAACAATTAAAAGATTATCAAGAAGAGATAGCTCAAATTGATATACAAAATCTTACTAATTTACTAAAGAAATATCAACAAGAAGCTATAAACATAACACGCAAAATAGATTCTTCCGAGTTAAAAAGAGAATCTTTAGCAAATAATATAACAATGTATGAATCTATGAAAATAGATTTAGAAAGTCAGCTAAGCGATTTATTGCAAGATAATGATAAGTTAAAAAATCAAATAACTGATATGTATAGTGATTATGAAACGGCAAAATCCAATTCAGAAATTCTTAAAAATGAATTAAATCAATTAGAAATTTCTAATAGTAATATATCAAAGAGCCTAAGAGACTATGAATTAAGAGAAGTTACTATTAATAATAGTATAAATAATTTAATTAGCCAGATACAAAGCTATCAAAATCAAGTTAATTCACATACTCAAAAGATTCAGAGCAAAGAAAAAGACAGCAATAACTTAGATGTTCACAACAAAGAGTTGGAGCTATCTTATAATGCTTTAACTAATACATTTGAAGAATTAGAAGTAAGTTATAATCAATTATTAAATAAGAAGCAATTAATTAGCGAAGAGTTAAAATTAATGAAGGAAAACGCTAATAGAGGCGAAGGCGAGTTAAATGAACTTAGAAATAAATTGGACACTATACACAAAAGTATACATAATTTAGAGCTAAATAAGACACAGTTTGAGACAGCTTCTAACAATATATTACAAAGATTAAATGATGAGTTTCAGGTATTGCCAGAAAATGTTAAACTTCCTAATTTAGAGGAGTTTGATGCTAATCAAGCTAAAAACCAGATTGCTGATATAAAAAGTAAATTAAATCAGCTTGGCAGTGTTAATTTTATGGCTTTAGAAGAGTTTGAGACGCAAAGCGAAAGGTTAGAATTTTATGAAAAACAATTAGCAGATTTGATAAGTTCCCAAAAGATATTAGTTGCAACAATAGAAGAAATCAACTTAAATGCTGAAATTAAATTCCAAGAAACATTTGATAAAATAAGAGTCAATTTCAAAGAGTTATTTCAAAAATTATTTGGGGCTGACGGCGAAGCAGATTTGGCACTTCAGAGTGAAAACTTATTAGAAACGGATATAAAAATTACAGCTAAACCGCCCAATAAGAAACCGCATTCTATTGAGATGCTATCTGGAGGTGAGAAAACATTGACAGCTATTGCCTTATTATTTGCAATATATTTAGTAAAGCCAAGCCCTTTCTGTATATTAGATGAGGTTGATGCTCCATTAGATGATAAGAATATAGATAAATTTATCAATATGATTAAGAATTTTTCTATAGATACCCAATTTTTAATAGTTACTCATAATAAAAAGACTATGGAAGCAGCTAATACGCTTTATGGTGTAACTATGCAAGAGGACGGCGTATCGAAAGTAGTTTCAGTAAACATTAAACAAGAAGCAGCAGCCTAAAGGTTAAAAAATGTCTGGATATGTAAGTAAAGATTTTATTCATAACGGTTGTGGGCTAAATATAGACCCCGAATTAGTATGGAATAATATACCATATTCAGTTAAAAAGAATATTAGAAAAGCAGAACGCAATGATGTTATTGTTATTAGAAAAGAAGGTAATGAAGAAGATTTGAACGTTCTCCGTAATATGTGGTACGACCCACAAGACCCTAATTTACCAAGTAGACTAAAGCCCGAAGATATTATGTATATTGCTTATTTGGGCAATAGCCCAATAGGTAGTATCATTCTATTGCCAGTTGGTAGGCATTTGTTTCTAAATAATTTAGCAGCGAATGAATTAGGAAAAGAAAATAGAGCTCAAGATTATTTATTATGGTATGTTGTTAATGACTTAAAAAATAGTCAATATACATATATAGACGTTGGCGTTTCGTATAGAAAAAACTTGTATGACTTTTTTATCAAATGGCATACATTTAATTATCCCGTTATATTTAATAAGCCTAAGATTAATAACCCAATAAATTTAGATCCATTCGAGAAAACCCACGATTATGAAAATACCGCACTTAAATATAAGGAAAGCGAAGAACTACTTATAGAATTAGTTAAAAGCAATAAATTTACTTTCGTGCCAAATATTGATATTGCTAAAAATATTTGTAGTATTGAGAACTTAAATTATATTGATGCTACGTTTAATCATTCAGTAATTGACGATAGTGCTATCTTTATAATAGACTTACCTAAGATATTTTCTACTCAATTTGGTGCTTTGATAATAAATCTAAAAATTGAAGATACTGTTATGTGGAATAAATATCGTAGTCTTGATGTTTTCAAAAGAGAATTTGTGTACCTTTCTATTAATAATGAGCTAAAAAGTCTCCCAACAATTATACATAAAAGGAATGAAAACTATCAATACATTGAAAGATTATTCCAAATTGATGGCATAAAAGGCTTAGATAAAAAGGAAACAATTAGATCATATTTTTATTTCTCCGATATAAATAATCAACAATATTCTTTTAAACTTAATGAATTTAACATAGAACACCTTTTTGATAAAACAAGTAATACTATAGCTTTGCCAATACACCAGAATTTAAATATAAGTCAATTGAACCTGATTTATGGTATTTATCGTGGTATTCTGAATTTATGTAGTGAATGGGTGCATACAGATTATTATTCAGACATAAAATAAAAGAATTACACACCAAACAAGCACTTTAAAACTTAAATTACAATATTAAGATTTTTATTCGATTAATACAAGATTAGAAAACAAATTGTGTTAATTATAATACTATATTTGTATCTTATTATTTTAATTAATTACTTTATCTTTTTTGGGGACAATATGGAAAAGATTGATATTCAGTTATTCTTAAAAAATATTGAATTATTCAAAGATTTAAATGACAACGAAATAGAAACGTTAGCAACTCAATTTAACTCATCTAATTATAATGATGGCGAATTCTTGTTTAAGGAAAACGAAGCAAGAGAGAAGGTATTTGTAATATATGCAGGAAAAGTAGAAATTCTAAAATCAGCACACGATACTAAAATGAAGCAAATTGGTGTTTTTAATAAAGGGGAATTTTTGTCCGAAGGTGCTTTATTAGATCAATACCCTCATTCTACGTCAGCCCGTTGTATTGAACCATCTATTATTTTGGTGTTGGAGCGTGAAGTAATTGACGAGCTTTATAAAGATTATCCAAGCATTACAGCTAAATTACTTGCCAGCATTTCGCGAGTAATGTCAAGGCGACTAAGAGTAGCGGCAAGCCGTGCGGCTGGCTTTTATCAGCAGTATCTTTCTGGCAAAACAAGGTTAGAACATGATTTGTTAGGCAATAGAGAAGTACCTTATGATAGTTATTATGGAGTTCAAACATTAAGAGCTATTGAGAATTTTAATATTACAGGTATTAGTATTTCGCATCATAAGAACTTGATAATTGCTCTAGCTCAAGTAAAGAAAGCTGCGGCTATGGCAAATCACAAATTGGGCTCTTTAGATAACACCTTAAAAGATGCAATTTGTAAGGCTTGCGATGATATTATTTCTGGCAAATACCATACCCATTTTCAAGTGGATTTGATACAAGGAGGCGCTGGTACTTCTACGAATATGAACGCTAATGAAGTAATAGCAAACCGTGCCTTAGAAATTATGGGCTATGAAAAAGGTCAGTACGAGCATTGCCACCCTAATAACCATATAAATATGTCTCAATCCACAAATGATGTCTATCCGACTTCATTATTACTCACTATGATTTACGAGAACGAAAACCTAAAAGCAGCTTTACGTGAACTCATTTCCTCTTTCAGAAAAAAAGGTGAAGAATTTAAGCATATACTTAAAATGGGCAGAACACAATTGCAAGACGCCGTACCAATGACCTTAGGGCAGGAATTTGAAGCTTATGCAGTAACATTAGAAGAAGAAATACAGCGATTAAGCGATAATGCGAAACTATTCCACGAAATCAATATGGGTGCAACAGCTATAGGAACAGGTATTACCGCCGAACCAAAATATTCTGGCTATGTTACTCATTTCTTGAGAGAGGTAACGGGATTACCATTAGTTTTGGCGTCTAACTTAGTAGAAGCAACTCAAGATACAGGTGCCTTTGTAATTTATTCTTCTGCGGTAAAAAGATTAGCCGTCAAATTGTCTAAAATTTCTAATGATTTAAGATTATTAAGTTCTGGACCAAGGGCTGGTTTGAACGAAATTAACTTGCCTGCTATGCAACCGGGTTCTTCAATAATGCCCGGCAAAGTAAACCCAGTGATACCAGAGGTAGTAAATCAGATTGCTTTTAAAGTGATAGGTAATGACCTAACAGTAACATTAGCTGCCGAAGCAGGGCAACTGCAACTTAATGTAATGGAGCCTGTAATTGCTCAATCTATTCTTGAATCTATCGAAATGCTTTGCAATGGTATTATGACCTTAAAAGAAAGATGTATAGACGGTATAACAGCTAATGAAGAAAAGTGCCAATATTATGTTCAGAATAGTATCGGTTTAGTAACTGCTTTAGTGCCTTTAATCGGCTATGAGGCATGTTCAAAGGTTGCTAAAGAAGCCTTTGCGACTAACAAAGGTGTGTATGAATTAGTGCTTGAACATAATTATTTATCTAAAGAGAAATTAGACGAATTTTTAAAGCCAGAAAATATGATACAGCCTATCCACATAGAAAGGCACAAGGACTATTAGATAATATTTAAAAATAGTTAGTAGGAAACATTATAATGAAATTAAAAATAGAAAGTGATAACTTGGAAGAGTTTCGTAAAGAAATTCCTCCATATATTGAATATAGTACCCCTTTAATTCAGGAAAAGATACATCATATTAATTCTATTGCTACTAATGATAAAGAAAGGGCCAAAATTGCCTTTGAACTAGTAAGAGATAATATTTCTCACTCATTTGATACTAAGAGTAAGGTCATAACTATCGGTGCTAACGATACTTTAAAAAAACAAGAAGGCATCTGCTTTGCTAAATCACATTTATTGGCAACTTTATTACGTGGTATGGGTATTCCAACAGGCTTTTGCTATCAAAAAGTATTGAGGCAAGGGACGATAGAGTCGGGGTATGCCTTGCATGGACTTAATGCTGTATATATAGAGGGTATAGGTTGGTTTAGATTAGACCCGCGGGGTAATAAACAAGGTATAGATTCGCAGTTTGCAATTGACAAAGAAAAACTTGCATATCCAATAAGAAAGGAATTGGGTGAGATAGACTATAACTATGTGTTTATTGCCCCATTACCGTCAGTTATAACAGCTATGGAGCAGTCTGAAGACTGCCAAGCCTTGTTCTATAATAGGCCAGAAGAAATATCAGTAGAATATACAATTTAATATTAATTGTGCATTAATTGTATATTCTTGATTTTATTATATAAATTGCCCCTTAAGCGGACCTCTCCAGCCGTTTAAGAAGTCTTTTGTAGCCATTGACTTTTTATTTTCTGCTTGTACTTCTAAGATACTTAGAGCTAAATCTGAAGTCCCTACAAGTATAGTATTATCTTTTATTACAAAAGTACCTTTGTCTATATGCTGTTGGGTAAGCTCTGTTCGTATAATTTTATACTGCTTCCCTTCAAACGTAGTCCAGCTTGCAGGATAAGGCGAATGGCCGCGTATAAAGTTATGTACTTCTTGTTGACTTTTATTCCAATCTATTCTACAATTATCCCGAAAGAGTTTTGGAGCGGGAGAAGCTAAACTATCATCTTGCACAATTGGAGTATAGACTCCACTTATTAATAAACTTATTGTATCTAAACTTAAGTTAGCTGATGCTATCATTAATTTATCATGTAATTCGCCAGCAGTCATATTTTTATCGATAGGGCACTCGTATTGAAGTAGAATATTTCCAGTATCAACTTTTTCGCCAAGTATGAATGAAGTAAGCCCGCCTTTAGTTTCGCCGTTAATAATAGCATGGTTAATTGGCGCTGCACCTCTAAATTTTGGCAATAAACTGCCGTGTATATTAAATGAGGCTATTTTTGCCAATGAATATACTTCTTTAGGTAATATTCTAAATGCAATTACAACAATTATATCTGGTTCATATTGCTTTAGATTATCAATAAAATCTCCATCTTTTAATTTATCTGGCTGTAATATAGGTAAGCCAAGCTCTATGGCCTTTTCTTTAATTGGCGAATAACTAAGTGATAGCCCACGCCCTTTAGGCTTGTCTGGAACAGTAACTACTGCTTTAATACCATAAGCCTCATTAATAGCAACAAAAGAGGGTACAGCGAAATCGGGTGTCCCCATAAAAATTATATTAGCTTTATTATCCATTTAATATTATTAGTGTTTGTGCAAGTGTTTATGCATAATTCTTCGTGATTCGCTAACTTTTTCGTCATCTGGTAGCGACATTAATCGCTTGTTTAAATTTTTATCATTTTCGTTTAGCAATACATTTGCTATATAATCAGTAACATTATAAGGAAATATACCATTTGCTTCAAATAAATTTCTATGTGCTAAAAGCATTTCGGCAGATTCTACGCAACTTGTTGCAAGTTCTGACAGTTCTCCTAAATTAGGATTACTTTGTATATTTAAAGAAACGCGGCTATTTTTTGCTAACGACATTGAGTCCGTTGGGTTCGTTACTCCCCATTCTGCGGCAAGAGCTATTCCGGCAAGTAATAAATGAGCATTTGCACTACCGTCTGGTGAGCGAAGTTCTACCATTTGTCTGCTTTCATAGCGAGGCAGTTTTTCTTTCTGTTGAGGGTTTAGCTTCATTGCTATATTATCAAATTTAGACCAAGCAAGTGGAACTCTTATTAAGGCATTACGGTTAGATTCGCTCCAGCATACTTTTGTAGGTGCATCATGGTTTGGTACTAAACGCAAATAAGATGATGAAATCATATTGCCAAATGAAGTAAGTGTAGGTGCAAAATAACATAGACCACCTATTAATTGCATAGCTTCATCAGTTAATTCACCATTACTGTCGGTCATAATATTTTTCCCATCTCTCATAATAGCATTATGTATATATAGGCTATTACCAGCATGGTCATAATCTATTTTTGGAAAGAAAGTTGCTACAAAATTATGTTTATAAGCTATATTACGAATTAGCCAGCTTGCTAATACCATAATATCAGCAGTATCTTCAATTTGTGTAGGCAAGAACTCTAATTCTACTTGTTCGGCAAATTTACCTTTTAGTTCAGGTAATTCTGATTCAACACTTTGAATAAAGCCAATTTCATTATGAGCATATTTGATAGAACCCGTAATTTTAGACATATGGTGGAGCATTTCATTCATAATTCCCCCAGTCTTAACAAAAGGCGAAGTTGCATGGTAGCCTTTTTGCTTTGCCAGTGGGTAAAGATTATTTTCAACATTACCTATTAAGTAAAACTCTAATTCACCGAATGAATATAAATCAAGCCCAGTTTTGCTGCGAAATTGATTTGCTGCTTTGCGTAATATATTATCTGGAGTATAATCAGCAAGCTCGCCATTTCTATCCATAAACCTACATATTAGATTCAGACTTTTATCATCGAAAGGATTTAAAAAGGCAGTTCTATACTCTGGCACTATATATAAGTCGGATTTACCTGCTTCTACAATTCCCTTAAACAAGGTAGTACCGTCAATGCGTTCACCCTCTGATAAAATCAATTCAGCTTGTTTGCGGCTTGTAATAGGTATTTTAAGCTCTTTAAGTTTGCCATCTAAGCCTGTATAGTTAAAAGTTATTCGCTCTAATTGCTTCTCAAGAATAACTTTTATTAAGTCGTCTCTTGTTAGTTCATTACGACCTTTTCCAGCAAGTAAAAGTACTGGATTTTCTAAGGCAAAGTGTTCAATTTTTCCGTCCATTTTTTTATTCTCTCTATAAATAATTGAACTTTATACAATTTTATACAACAAAACTAATAAATAACTTGCTCAGAAAAAAAAATATTCAGATATTTGCAGTATTAATTAATTGTTTGATTGTTATGAATAGCCAAGAAAAACCAAAAAAATTTATAGGCTCTAAGATTCTTGCCTACTTAATGATGTCCTATGGTGTTATATTTGCAGTATCTGGAGTTGCCGACTTACTTATAACAACAGATACGAGTGGTTTAACGGGGGCTATTATAGGTTTAGTGATAGGAGGACCGCTTGGCTTTTTTGGGTACAAATTGTTTAAAAAATCCACCAAGAAAGCAAAATTGGCACTTAAGCAATATTACGAAACAATGATTCTTCGTTTGGCACGCGAACAGAACGGATTGCTTAATATTATAGAAACATCAATTATTCTCAATTTAGAGCAGAGTCAAACAGAAGAAATTTTAAATCAACTTGTTACTGAAGGCCATGCTACCCCTCAAGTTAATGAAAGTGGGTACATTGAATATAGTTTTCCAATATTTAATAAAACACCCTAATCAGTAAAGAAGTTTTCACTTAAATCATCAAACTTAATATTTGTTATTAACCAACCCTTGTCAGGAGATTTATAATAAGTAAAAACCCACCTCATTGGATAATAAGAATGCAAACCAAGATATCTAAGTCTAATATACGAATTAGTTACTATCTCTGCCGAAACAAACTCGAATGAAAGTATTTCACCATAGATATCTATTGAACGCTTTGTTTGTTCTTTAAGATTTTTTACATCTTCTCTACGTGTTAATAAGGGACTATTTTGAAGAATCTGGTCAAAGCCGTTATCAATATCCTTTTTAATTACTTGACCAAAGAAAAAGCTAATATTCTTAGTTATTTTGGTGTCAATGTCATTATATTGCAAAGAGTTTGCTGGATTTTTGAGGTTAGATTTTTGTAAACCGCCATCGTCTTGTGAGTACAAACCAATACAAGTATAAGCTATCAATAATATAGATAAAATCAAAGTTTTCATATTCTTCCTAATATAATTATACAAATATAAAATAAATAGAAGGAATCAAGTTAAGAAAATATACTTAATCAATTATTAATAATTGAATTTAATTTATATCGTTCTATATAACATTTTAGATTATAAAATTGAGACAATTATGGCTATTAGATTGTTTGTTACTGGGGGAACTTTCGATAAAGAATATAATGAAATTAATGGTTCATTATATTTTAAAGATACACATATTAATGAAATGCTAAAACTTGGAAGAGCAAAAGTAAATGTCTCTACTACAACCTTAATGCTAATAGATAGCACAGAACTGACAGACAGTGATAGAGAGTTAATTGCACTAAATTGTGAGAAAGCAGACGAAGATATGATCATTGTTACACATGGTACCGACACGATGGTTGATACTGCAAAAGTGATAGCAAATAAACAAATCAATAAGACAATTGTGCTAACTGGTGCAATGATCCCCTATAAATTTGGTTCTTCAGACGGTTTGTTTAATCTTGGTGCCGCAGTAGCATTTGTACAGACACTAAAGTCTGGAGTATATGTAGCAATGAATGGCAGAGTATTTAATTGGGATAATTGTAGAAAAAATAAGGAAAAAGGTGAATTTGAAGAAATACAGTTTGATGCGATATAGCTGCTTAGCCTTTTTAGGTTAATGCTCTATTTGCTTAAATTATATGTTCTTTCAAATGATAGGATGTTGCGCTTTATTTCTTGTCCCCACATATAATTACCTATCTTTCCATCGGCACGTACTACACGATGGCAAGGAATAATATATGCTATTGGATTATCTCCAATAGCCGTACCGACGGCACGTGAAGCCTTTGGGTCTCCTATAATGTTGGCAATTTCGCCGTAAGTTGCTATGTTAGATATTGGTATATCAAGCAAGGCATTCCATACACCTATTTGAAAATCAGTTCCCTTTATATATAAATTGGTAGTTTGCAACTCATTCCATTTAAAATTAAATATTGATAAGCAATTTCTTTGCATATCGTTGCTCTTCAAATGAAATGTTGCGTTAGGAAAATGCTTAGCCATAGTATCTTTAGCTTTGTCTCTGTTATCTTCAAAAGCCAAATAACATATCCCTACTTCATTATTGGCTATAATTAGCCAGCCGAAGGGGCTGTCTGCAAATGAATAGTATAAGGTTAAATTTTGAAATCTATTATTATAATCCGTAGATTGCATAGCAATAATCTTAACAAATTCTGAATGCCGCTTGCTGGAATTTGCTTGCAAATCACCATTGCTATCAAACAACGTTGATTGAATATTATGTAACCATTTAGAGTTCAAATAGTTCTATTTTTTACCTTTAAATATAGATATAAGTTTTTGACCTTTTACTAACATCTTCAAACTACGTCTGCTAAGTGAAATATGTTTCTCTTTTGTTTCATTCTCGTCTATACCGTTTTTATAAACAGAGATAAGATTTTGATAGCTTAAAATACCATCAATTGATTTGTCTGAAATAATAGGTAAAATATCTACATTCTCTTTTGCCATAATCTCAACAGCAATTTTTAAAGAATCGTCTGGACTTACAGATAGATTCTTACGTTTTACTAAAGTACCAACTTCCTTGTCTGTATCGTGGTGGGCGCTAAATAAAGTAGTGTTGCTTAATAAGCCAATGTATTCCCCATTAGCGTCAGCAATAATAAAGTAGTTAGACATCATATCCGTTTCTTGCTCTAGCCAGTTTCGAACTTCGCTTATTTTCATATTACTACTTATGATGATACTATTATCATTTTCTACTTGGCTTACTTTTGTTTTTTCCAAAATATCTGGTTCATAAGAATTAGGAGTATAAATACCCCGACGTGCAATTTTTTCGGTCATAATGGTATTATCCATTAGGAAATAAGATACGAAATAAGCAGTAGTACAAGTAGCAAGTAAAGGCAGAAAAGCATTTGCCTGCCCTGTCGTTTCCATGGCAAAAACAATCGAAGTAAGAAAAGCACGCGATGCGCCAGCAAACATAGCCGACATACCAACAAGGGCAGATAGAGGTAAAGTTATTCCGATATCAGGGAACCAATATATACCAATACTGCCAAGTATGACGCCAATTGCACCACCTATAGTAAGCAAGGGAGCTAATGTACCACCAGAAGTACCACTACCTAAGGATATTGCCCACGAAGTAAATTTTAACAAACACAATGAAACAACTAATTGCATTGTCATATTACCCGAGAGCACATCTGTAATATTATAATATCCTACCCCTAATGTACGTGGATCATAATATCCAATAACACCAACAACTAAACCACCTATTGCGGGCCACAAACACCAATGAACGGGTAGCTTTTCGAACATATCTTCTATCCAATATACAATTTTAGTAGTTAGGATAGAAAGTAGCCCCATAGCTATACCCATAATACTATAAAAGAATAAAGCTAAATTAGATGCTGTTTGTATCTCAGTAGCCATTGGGAAGACTACATTATGTCCAAAAAGTAAATGATGACCAGCTGCACCCGTAACGCAAGCTAAGGCAACTGGAATAAAGGAGCGAGGAGAAAATTCAAATAATAGCAATTCAATAGCTAATAATATTGAAGCTACAGGGCTACCAAAAATTGCTGCCATACCAGCAGTTGCTCCAGATGCTAACAATATTTTACGTTCATTTGGAGTAATTTGTAAAATTTGCCCTAAAGTAGAGCCTAAGGCACCACCTGTTGCTATAATTGGACCTTCTGCACCAAATGGGCCACCCGTCCCAATAGAAATAGCTGATGATATTGGTTTCAGAAACGTAATCGACGGCTTAATTTTACTTTGGTTGGTTAAAATTTGCTCCATAGCTTCAGGAATACCATGCCCACGTATCGCCTTAGAGCCATACAAAGCCATTAGCCCAACAATTAAGCCTCCTAAGGCAGGTATGAAAATAATTAACCAGCCAAAAACACTTGCCGTAGGGTTTGTATGCTCTATAGATAACACTCCGTAAAATGATGCATTATTAATCATATTAATTAAATTAACTAAAAATTTAGCAATAAAACTAATTAAAAGAGCTATAAACACAGCGTAAGCTGATAATCTAAGTAATCTTAATTTATTATACTTGTTTTTGCTGTGCAGATGTTCCTTTTGAAGTGTTGGCTTTAATGAGACTGATACCGGTATACCTTTATTTAACATTTTCTTTAATATTTCCACTTTAATTTATTTTTTATGATATTTAATATCACTAACCCTAATTATGATTTTATCAATTTTTAAAATTTAAACTACATTAATAAAACAATAATTGAAGTATATTAATTTTAAACGAATTTCAAAAGTAAGTAAATTGCTTTTTTAATCAAAATGAAAATAAATTAATTTAGGTGTAAGTCTGTTATGCTTAATGTGTTAGAACTTGAAATATAACGATGTTCTGTTCTATATTTCATAAATTTATATATGCTTATATTAAAATTTAATCTTGACTGCTATTATTTTTATAGAGGATAGTTAAACAGTTTTATTAATTCTAAATCACCTAATCAAATATTTGAAAATTCATAAATTAATTGACACTTATATAACAATTCATTTATTACCTTATCCTTTTTTGCAAGAAAAGAATAAGCCAAGTAGTTAAAACAAAAGGGAAGGTAAGTACGCCACCAAAAGCCGTAAAGACATTATACTGTAGTAAAATAATTTGAGTCAATAAAGTAATGATTATCCCAATAGCTGTCCAGATTAGATTTTTATTATTATTGTTATAAATTGCCATTACTGTCAAAATAGCATTAAAGCCATAGATGCCTTCATTGCCATAGATGCCTTCATTGATTAAATAATGAGGGTAAGATAATATAAGTACAATAGAAGTAAGTAGAATAGATGATATGAAAGTATAAAGAAAAGCTTTAGGCTTATCTATCAATATAGCTAATATGAATAGTATGCTTGCAATAAGGGTATTTTGAAATATAACTTCGCCATAAGCTAATATCGTAGATCGGAAAAAATCAAACGCAACAGAATTATCAATAAATGTAGGTGGTTTTACTACAAAGCTATAATATATGGTAATCAAATAATATAAAACCCAAGTAACAATAATAAACGGGAATGTAAATGCGGGTATTGCTTTTTTTAGAAAGAAATGTTGTAAAATGCTAGCTAAACTTGCACCAATTAATATAATCATGAATAATAGTAGGGTGATGTTAAAGAAACTCGAAAGTGCAACTGCTACTAAAATGGCACTAAAACCATAAATGCCAGATTGAATTTGACTTTCATTGTATTTTAGTGCTTTAGCGGTGGTAATGCCGCAAATGTCAGCTATCACAGCAATCACAGCAATCTTCCAATTGTTTATAAATAATCCTAAAATTATAAGTAGCCCCGACAAGCTATTTTCTATCAGGAATATTTGGCTAAAGCCATTCAAAACAGATCTGAACAACACTATCCTATCTAAGACTTTCTTTATATCTTTTAGCATAAACAAATATAATTAAAATTCTAAAATACAAAACTTTGCTTATAAAACTTTGATACCTAATAGATAAGATAGTAAATATTATCAACAAAGATAAAAGAATATATTTTTATATTATATTTATTTACTTTTATTTATATTTGAAAATTAGTGGTTTTAAATTTTAAATAAAGGAGTGTATTTATGAAAAAATATACATTATTAGGGTTGCTTTTCTTGCTCTTTGGGGCTATTAATGCCTTGTCTGGTACTTACTCTGGTGGCGACGGCACTTCTGGGAACCCTTACCAAATATCAAAAACAGCAGACCTTATAGAGCTTGCCAATACAAGCGGCGATTGGAGCAAACACTTTGTCCAAACAGCTAACATAGCCTTCAATGATGACTCAAGCCAAGTAGATTGGGACGGTAATGGCACAGTAGAATTTTCTGGCAACGACCAATATGGCTTTTCTCCAATAGGAAACAGCGGTACAAACTTTACTGGTAGTTACAATGGTCAAAACTATACTATATCTAACTTATATATAAAAAGAGAAACTACTAGTTATATCGGTTTATTTGGACGCACTGGAAGTGGCAGTAGCATAGGCAGCTTAGCTCTTATAAATGTTTATATTAAGGGACAGTATAACGTCGGCGGACTATCGGGGTACAATGATGGCAGCGTCAGCGGCTGCTACAGCAGCGGAGCAGTTAGCGGAAGCGATTACGTCGGCGGACTATTGGGATTCAATGATAATGGCAGCGTCAGCGGCTGCTACAGCAGCGGAGCAGTTAGCGGAAGCGATTACGTCGGCGGACTCGTGGGATGGAACTATGGCAGCGTCAGCGGCTGCTACAGTAGCGGGACAGTTAGCGGAAGCACTGGAGTCGGCGGACTCGTGGGATGGAATATGAGCGGCACCGTCATCAGCTGCTACTGGGACACAGAAACAAGCGGACAGAGTAGCTCTGCTAGTGGTACTGGCAAGACTACAACAGAAATGAAAACGCAAGCTACTTTCTCAGGCTGGGATTTTTCTACTACTTGGAATATAGGTAGTGGCAACAAATATAGGTCGTATCCATATTTGAAGACGTTTACTTACGACGTGCCTGAAACTGACCCAGCTGTAAATCCAATACCAGGCTTGGAGCAAAAATACTCTGGTGGCGACGGCACTTCTGGAACTCCTTACCAAATAGCCACTACAGCGGACCTTATAGAGCTTTCCAATACAAGCGGAGATTGGACTGGCAAACACTTTGTCCAAACAGCTAACATAGCCTTCAATGATGACTCAAGCCAAGTAGATTGGGACGGTAATGGCACAGTAGAATTTTCTGGCAACGACCAATATGGCTTTTCTCCAATAGGAAACAGCGGTACAAACTTTACTGGTAGTTACAATGGTCAAAACTATACTATATCTAACTTATATATAAAAAGAGAAACTACTAGTTATATCGGTTTATTTGGACGCACTGGAAGTGGCAGTAGCATAGGCAGCTTAGCTCTTATAAATGTTTATATTAAGGGACAGTATAACGTCGGCGGACTATCGGGGTACAATGATGGCAGCGTCAGCGGCTGCTACAGCAGCGGAGCAGTTAGCGGAAGCGATTACGTCGGCGGACTATTGGGATACAATGATGGCAGCGTCATCAGCTGCTACAGCAGCGGAGCAGTTAGCGGAAGCGATTACGTCGGCGGACTATTGGGAT
>DAOMQA010000026.1:0-25124 GCA_035445085.1 Kapaibacterium sp. (SeqCode) | reverse complement strand
AATTGGGGATTAATTTGGTAATTTAATTGTGTATACTTATTTTAGGACTATTCAGAATTATATTTTTCTGGTATTCTTATTTTTGCTAATATACCAATTATATAGAATGGTTAGACCATCTTTTGTAATAATAGATTCTGGATGGTATTGAACGGCATAGATATTATAAATTGAATGCTCAAGCGACATCATGACCCCATCTTTATCGACTGCGCTAACTATTAACTCTTTGTGTAAATTGTCAGGGTTCACCGCCCAAGAATGATATAATCCCACTTCTATATTATTAAGTCCAGTATATAGGTTCGATGCCTTTATTAACTCTAATTTCCTTGACTCTCCGTGTCTTGGAATATCTAAATTATATAACGAAGCACCAAACGCTAAAGCAATAGCTTGCATACCTAAGCACACCCCTAATATTTTTTTATTACTCTTATATTTGTGAATCAAGTTTATTAAATTAGGGTTTTCATCAGGCAAGCCAGGTCCCGGCGATAATACAATTTTGCTACAAGTATTAAAGTTGCATTTATCAACATCACTTATATTTATGACTTTTGGTTTAGAGCCAATATATTTAAACGATTGCACTAAATTATATGTAAATGAATCATTATTGTCTATTATTATCAACTCGTTCATGTTGGAAATTTCGTATAGTTCTTTGTTTTGGAAAATAGATAGGCACGTAATCTAATTGGTAAATAATTGGTATCTGTAACTTTTGTATATTATTGCCCTCTACCTCGCTAATAGAGAAGTAAAAGGCAAAAAATATAGCTATTATTATCTTCTTAATTTTAATCACAAAAATTATTTATAAATGTACAGAAATTTTCTTTTCCCAACTTTTAAGAGCTTCTTTTCACTTAACTCTATACTAAAGAATGGGTCATCTACTCTATTGTTGTCGATATATACGCCCCCTTGCTCGATTAATCTCCGTGCTTCTTTTTTTGAAGGAACTAATTTAGCATAAAGTAAAATATCGATAATACTCATTTCATTTCCAGCAACCTCAATCTTTAGTTCATCAATAATATCGGGTATGTCCTTTTTTACAAAAATTCTTTCAAATTCCTCGAAAGCAGCTTCGGCAGCTTGTTTGCTATGGTATAACTCTACAATTTTTTTTGCAGTATCTACTTTAGCATTTCTTGGATGTAGTGAAGCATCTTTAAGTCCTAATTCTGCTGCTTTCACTTCGCTATCAGAATAAAAAGCGGCATATTTCATATAACGACCAATCAAAGTATCCGGTATAGACATAACTTTACCAAAAATATCCTTAGGTGAATCCGTTAGTGCAATATAATTATCTAATGATTTAGACATCTTTTGCACTCCATCGGTGCCTTCTAAGATTGGCATTGTTAATATACATTGAGCTTCTTTACCGTATGCTTTCTGTAATTCCCGTCCTACTAACAAGTTAAATTTTTGGTCTGTTCCTCCAAGCTCAATATCCGATTCAATAACAACTGAATCCATACCCTGCGCTAATGGATATAGAAATTCATGCACAGAAATCGGCGTACCAGATTTATACCTTTGGCTAAAATCTTCTCTTTCTAATAGTTGTGCTACTGTATATTTGGAACTTAAGCTAATCACATCATTAAAAGTCATACTACCTAACCAATGTGCATTATATTTTACTTCTAATCTATCAGCACGCAAAATTATTGTTGCTTGCTCTAAATACGATTGTCCGTTAATTCGTGTTTCTTCTATCGAAAGGTGTGGGCGTGTTTTCGATTTACCTGTTGGGTCTCCTATCATAGCTGTAAAATCACCTATAATTAAAACAGCTTTATGTCCACAATCTTGAAATTGTCTCAGTTTGTGCAATACCACGGCATGCCCAATATGTAAGTCAGGGCGACTAGGGTCTGCCCCTAATTTTGCAATCAGTGGTTTGTTTGTAGCAATACTCTTTTCTATTTTCTTTGCTAATTCTTCTTCAGGCAACAAATCTACTACTCCCTGCCTGATAATATCCATTTGTTCGTTTAATGATGGGAACATACTTTACAAATTATCTTAAATTAAAAAATATAGCTATTATTAACGGTTCAAAAAAATAATATTGATAGTAAATTATTTTCCTAATTTGGATAGCCAATTTTTTATTTGTACTGCAGTTTTAGAGTTTGGATTTACAAACTTAAGAAATTCATTAAAATCCTTAGCTGCCCTGTCTACTTTACCTTCATCTTTAAATGCCATCGCTCTATTTAAATACCCAATATGAGAATCTGGTTTCAATTCAATAGCTAATGTAAAATCTTCTAAAGCTTTCTTATAATACTTCAGTTTAGAATAACAATTCCCTCTGCCAATATAAGCATTAAAATACTTAGGATTTAAACTTATTGCCTTGCTAAAATCCTTAATTGCCTCTTTATATTGATTAATTTGCAATCTACAATTTCCTCTTGCATAATATACTTGCGGTAAATTTGGGTCTAATTCTATGGCTTTATCAAAGTCTAAAAGCGAATCGGCAAAAGCCTTTAGATAATAAAGTGCATTAGCTCTATTAAAATATAAAGTAGATAACTTAGAATTAAGAGCAATGCCTTTAGTATAATCTTCAACAGCAGCATTATAATCTTTCATAACAAAGTGAGCAATACCTCTATTATTATAAGCATCGAAGAAATCGGGCTTAAATTTTAGGACATTATTAAAATCATTGATAGCTTTATCGTATTCTTTCAATTTACTATAAGTTAAACCTCTATAATTATAAGCTAAATATGAGTCTGGATTTAATTCAATAGCTAATATAAAATCATTAATAGCTTTTTTGTGCTGCTTTAATTGAATGTATGCCAATCCCCTCGCAACTAAAGTCTTTTCTTGCTTTGCTTCTAACTCTAAGGCTCTACTATAACTCTGAACGGCTTCGTCAAACTTTCTTTGCTCAAACTTGATGTTTCCTTTATTCAAAAAGGCAGGCATATATGTTGGATTTAGTTCTAAAGTTTTATCAAAGTCTAACAAGGCTTCATCAAATTTCTTTAAAATAAAATAACTCATTCCTCTCTTAAAATAAGCAAAGGAAAAGTCAGGATTTAATTCTATTGCTACATTAAAATCATCAATTGATTGGTTGTAATATCTTAAATTAAAAAATACCGTTCCTCTCTTAAAATAAGCAAAGGAAAAATTAGGGTTTAAGGTGATTGCATTATTATAATCGGACAAGGCTTCTTTGAACATATTTGTATTAAAAAATATATTCGCTCTTTTAAAAAAAGCATGGGCCATTCTTGGGTTTAGATTAATAGCGCGTGTAAAGCACTCTAAGGCTTTTTCGGTATTTTTATCGCGTTCAAATTCATCTCCACGTTCTACCCAGACCTCTGCTTCCTTTATCTGATTACTCATAACTTTTTATTATTACAACAATATTATATATTATATTACAACTTATAAACAACAAAAGTATTATTTTAGTGCAAATTATAAAATTAAAATATCAACTACAGTATATCAAACTATAATAAGCATAGAGAATATGGATATAGCATTAAAAATACAATATGATGGAACAGATTATAGCGGTTGGCAATATCAACCTAATTCGATAACTATTCAGGAATTAATTAATAAATCACTTTGCAAAGTATTAGGCGATGGACTAACAAGCGTTGGCTCTGGGCGGACCGATGCCGGCGTACACGCACGCGGACAGGTATGTTCTATCCCGCATAACGGCACTCCTAAACTTGAAGAAAAACAACTAATAAAAGCCTTAAATAATAATTTACCTTTTGATATAAGGATAGTTGATGCTAAATATTTTGATAAATTTCACGCACGATTTGATGCAATATTTAGAGAGTACAGCTTTACAATCAATACAAACGAAGATGTATTTAATAGAAGGTTTAGTTCTTATATCAAATATCCAATAAATAAAGATTTATTATTTAATGCTGCTTATATCTTTAAAGTGATGACCGATTTCACCACTTTCTCTAAAATTAACCCCGATACAATTAATCCTGTATGCAATATTGTTTTAAGTCAGTGGGAGCAGATTAGCCCTTCGTGTTTTATGTACCGTATTAAATCTAATCATTTTCTTTATGGTATGGTTAGGTCTATTGTTGGTACCATGGTAGACATTGCTCGTGGAAAAAGAGCCATGGAAGAAGTAAATCAAGCATTATACCTAAAAGATAGAAGACTAAACTCCCCTCTAATTAGCCCAACTGGTTTGGTTTTAGAAAAAATTTATTACTCCGACGAATTTGATATATAATTTTATGTTATATTTGTAACAGAACTAGGCAAATTTGGTAGTTAATAATTATGAATATGTATAAAAAGTTTATTTTGTCATGTGTTATTGCTATTATTTCAGTGTTTTCGTTTAACCAATGTAGCGAAAACCCTCTAAATAATATAAATGTTTTTAGTATAGAAGACGACATACAATTAGGATCGCAATTAGACCAACAAATAAAAGCGAGTCCAAGCGAATATCCTATTTTGAATGATGTAGAAGCTACAAGCTATGTTCAGAATATTGTAAATCAAATACTTAACTCACCAGAAGTTAAATATAAAAATAAGTTTGTATATAAGGTTACCTTAATAAATACTAATACTATTAATGCTTTTGCTACCCCCGGTGGGTATATATATGTTTACAAAGGTTTATTAAAATTTATAGATAATGAAGCTACCTTAGCCGCTATTTTAGCTCACGAGATTGCGCATGCAGAACGCAGACATGCAACTAATAGAATGACAAAGGAATATGGATTACAAACCTTATTAGCTGTTGTTCTTGGCAATTCACCTTCAACTTTAGAAGCAATTGCATCTAATATGTTTTCAGGTTTAGCCTTAATGTATAATAGCCGAGAAGATGAATATGATTCCGATGAATACTCATTTAAATATTTGCAGGCATCTATTTGGTACCCTGGTGCTGGAAAATTCTTTTTTGAAAAAATGAACAGCCAATCGAATAATAGTAGTTTGCAAGAACTATTTTCGACACACCCCTTGGACCAAAAGAGAATCGACGCTTTAAATCAAATGATAGTTGCTGCTAATCTGATGCCTCCAAATGAATCTAATTTATTTACTACAAGATATTTACAATTTAAAGGGAGATTTAACTAATGACTGCTTATGAAAAAATAGCGTTAATAGAAACAACAAATGAATCTAAGTTATGTATTGGCTTGGACCCACAATTAAGTAAATTACCTGCTTATTTACAAGGGGACTTAAATGGGATATATAATTTTAGTTGTTCTATAATTGATGCAACTTCCGATTTAGTTTCATCATATAAGATTAATTTTGCCTTTTTTGAACAGTATGGGATACGTGGTATAGAGAGCTTGTACAAAATTATTCAGTATATACCCAAAAATATATTTACTATTGCCGATGCTAAGCGTGGTGATATTGGTAATTCTTCTGCGGCGTATGCTAATGCAATATTTCACGAATTTAAATTCGACTCTATTACATTATCTCCTTATATGGGCTATGATTCTCTTAAGCCATTTCTTGATTATAAAGATAAAATATCTTTTATATTGGCTCTAACTTCAAACCCATCGTCATCTGATTTTCAAAGATTAATTGTTGAAGATGAGCCTTTGTATTTAAAAGTAATCAGACGATTTGTAAGCGAGGAAAGCGAAGAGCAAATTGGTTTTGTAGCGGGTGCAACCCATCCTAATGATATAAGTGAAATAAGGAAGGTAGCTCGTAATAATTACTTATTAATACCAGGAATCGGTACACAAGGTGGAGATTTAGAAAATGTTCTGATAAATAATAAAAAGAGAAACTTTATTATTAATGTATCACGCGACATTATTTATCAATCTCAAGAAAACGACTTTGCCGAAAAAGCAAGGGAAAGAGCCGAGTATTATCGTAATATGATAAATGATTTACAATTTAGAATAATATCCGGAAAGATTAGTTAGACTATTGTATTTGACTTAAATTCTTTATCTTATTTACCTTATAGTGATAAATTAAGGCTGGGTCTATCCTTACAAGTGTGAATCCAGCAGGCAAGTCAATTTTGGGCATAATGACACCTGTAGAGTCGTTTATGATATTATTAATATCAATAGAAGCAACTATTTTACTTCTATCTAATTTTTCTATCTCATTTATTCCACTCTGAATTACTATACTTATTTGAGGAGGATACAAGTAGCTATCTTTAGGCAAGTTCCCACCTTTAATACTTACTTCTATATCAGGTACTTCAATATCAGCTAATTGCTGTATATCACTATAAAAATCTACCTTGTTTCTACTTAATCTAACAATGCCATTTAATGTATCACTTAAATTAACATCTGCTCGTAACGGCTTGGTAATATCACGATACTCTACGTATTCAGTTTTCCAACTATTGATAGTAGATAATAAACTTTCATTTCCGCTAATTTCTACACTGTCTGGTATTAAAATAATTTTTCCAATTAAGTTGAAATTACCATTAGGAAATATTCTTACTTTATTGATTATAGGAACTTTTTTACTCGTGATTTTACCCGTTTTAATTGTTATAAATTCAGGAGAAATTTCTTCTACTTGTACTCCCTCCATTGATTGTATACCTTTAAGAAAATCTGTTCTCGTTATAATTACATTGCTATCCTTAATATCTTTATTGGACCAATCTATAAATATACGCTTTGAGTTGTTGAAAACATTTAAATTTAATAAATTCCAACCCGTTCCTTGAATAGAAACGGTAAATGTTTTTGGTAAATCATTTTCAATAGCGCGAGATTGTGGTAGTACGATGCTAAATGGTACGGTGGTATAATACTTATATACTGAATTAAATGAAGTATAGAGCCATAAGGCAATAGCAAATAATAAGGAAACCAAAAATGATTTCTTTTTAAAAATTCCTATTGTTTCTTTTAAATTCATATCTCTATACTTTTGCTCTACCCAAATATAATGTTTATAATTGAAACTTACGAAGCTATTTATTGATATTTTGATTTAATGGCTTAAATACTGCGAAAATGAATATAGTAATTTGTGATAAAAATGATAAACTACTAATTAAACTATATTCTGAATTTGAACGAAAACTCATATAATCTAAGATTTTACTTGAATTAATGTCTAAACTCTTACCCCAAAATATCATGGAGCTAATATCTACATCTTTATATACAATATATAACTCAAAAGGGGAAAAAATTAATGATAATACAGCAATCATAAATAGCCAGCCATTTTCTTTAATTTTACCTTTATTGAGTAATAAAATAATAATTAAAGATACTAAATAAACACAATAAGAAATTGATGTATAGGAAGTTAATTGGAAATAATGATAAATAGAGCGACTTAATTCATTAGTATTTATATCTGCTCTTTGAACTAAATGCCCTGAAACTGTATTTAAATTATACATATCATAAAATATAGCAGATTTGGCTATACTCACACCAAAATATATTGCGAATGAGATTAAACATATTGTTATCATGCTTTTAATTATATATTCTCGCTTCAATTCTTTTCCTTAATAAAATTAATCAACAAAAATACTAAATTTATCATATAAGAAACCGTCAAAATAATATTAATATTTGTAATTTAGAGATAATAATGATTCAAAATCAAGCATCATTCAGTTATAGTGATTTATTTGTCATTTTTGGAGAAGATAAATTAATAAATGTGCCTCATAATATTCACACAAACGATGTAGTTATTGATTCACGCCAAGTAAAAGAAGGTTCTATATTTATAGCGCTGATTGGCGAGAATATAGATGCACATTCTAAAGTTAATGAAGCCTTTTTAAATGGAGCTTCACTTTGTATAGTTCATAAATATTGGTACGATAAAAACAAGCCTGAATTTGAAGATAAGCCATTTATATTATGTAATGATACTATAGAGGCATTAGGGCAGTTAGCTAATTATCATCGTAATAGATTTGAATATCCAATTATAGCAGTGTGCGGCTCTAATGGCAAAACCACTACAAAAGAAATGATAGCAAGCGTATTAGGCGAAAAACTGAAAGTACTAAAAACATTCGAGAACTATAATAATTTACTTGGTGTACCACTTATGCTACTATCGATGAACGAGACTTATGATATAGCTGTATTAGAATTAGGAACAAACCAACCCGGCGAAATATATCAATTAGGCAAAATTTGCCAGCCTGACAATGCACTCATCACTAATATTGGCAAAGAACATCTTGAATTTTTGCAAGATATAGATGGAGTGGAGTACGAAGAGACTGCAATATTTGGAGAAGTAAGAGATGGGGGCTTTGCTTTCGTCAATTATGACGACGAAAGATTAAAAAACTATGGTCATATTCTTGATAAGTTTATGACTTATGGAACAAGTAAAGATGCTGAAGTATCTGCGGAAATTGAATTAGACGATAATTTAAAGCCTACTCTCAAAATTAAATACTCCGATTTTATTACTACAATTAAACTTAACACTTTTGGTATTGGTACTGCCAAAAATGCAATTGCGGCAGTAGCTGTTGGCTTTGAATTTGGCCTTAGTCCAGAGCAAATTACGAAAGGACTCGAAAACTTTAATCAAGATTTACTTCATAGCTACGGTAGAATGGCTATCGAAAATTATAACAGTCTCACAATTATTAATGATTGTTATAATGCAAACCCGGCATCGATGGAGCTGGCACTTGAAAATTTAAAATTGCTTAATACTAGCAAAACTAAAATTGCTATTCTTGGTGATATGCGAGAATTAGGCGATACGTCGATTGAGGAACACCATAGTATAATTAACTGCGCTGCTAACTCTGCGGATATAGTTTGCCTTATAGGCAATGATATGAATAATGCCTTTGAAATGTACGAATATTCTAATAACGTTACTGTATTTGAAAATAAAGAAGACATTGTTAGTTTTGTTCAGCATGTACTTAATGATGGATTGGTTATATTAGTAAAAGGATCGCGTGGAATGAAGATGGAAGAAGTTATAGAATTATTAAGACCAGAGAGCAAATAATTATATGATAGAAATTGTAGATATGCACAAAAGTTTTGGCAGCAAAGTAGTTCTTAATGGTGTTTCGATGAGTATTGCCGACGGCGAATCGTTTTGTATAATTGGCAAATCAGGCACTGGCAAAAGCGTTATGCTTAAGCATATAGTTGGCTTATTAAACCCAGATAAAGGCTATGTAAAGGTTGATGGGCAACGTATAGACCAACTTACAAAAAATGAGCTATTTAGTATAAGAAAAACTATGGGATACGTCTTCCAAGGTGCTGCTTTATTTGATTCTATGACTGTTTTTGAAAATCTTGTTCTTAGTCTTTATGAAGATGGCGAACGAGACTTGACAAAAATGAAACAAGAAGCAATAAGAGTGCTATCAGCTGTAGATTTACTACCGGATTTAAAGTATTCTCAAGAAACATCATTTATAAAAGAGTGGGATATTATTTCAAACAAGAAGCCTTCTGATTTGTCTGGTGGTATGAGAAAAAGAGTAGGCGTAGCTAGAGCATTAGTTGGTAGCCCAAAATATATTTTCTATGATGAACCGACTACTGGCTTAGACCCTGTAACTTCCGAACAGATTGATATTATGATTAAAGATATAGCCGACAAAATTGGTGTAACATCAGTAATAATTACCCATGATATGTTCTCCGTATTTAAAGTAGCTCACAAAGTGGCAATGCTTAACGATGGGAAGCTAATTTTCTACGGTACACCAAGTGAAATGAGAAGCTCTACAGATAAAATAGTTGTTGAATTTCTCGATAGATATATTGGTAGCTAGTATTCTATCTATCAATATACTTAAAGAATTAAATTGTTTCTTGATTGTGTGCAATTACTTAACGGCTGTGCGAGTTAATTTCAAAATTATCTAATCGTTCCTAAAGTTTAAACATACTAAACTTGAGAGCATTATTTCCAACAAAGGCTTGTTACAGTCGTTTAGGCGTGCTTATTTTTATACAATTTTCAGATTTTACCCTTTTGGCTTTATATATCTTTTTAAACTTGATATAGCTAAAGCAAATGCAATATTAATTTACAGAATAATAGCCAAGTCTTTTATATCTTTTAAATATAAATACTATAAAGGGAGCTTTTTGCTTAAAAAAGCACCCAATGATAATATTTATGAAGCAATTCAATATTATATACTATTTGTTTTGAGATAGAATTAATTCGCCTAATTTTAAGTCATAAGGGTTGGTAATTTTTAAATTACTACTCTCACCCTCTATTGTAGTAACTTTGTAGCCAATAAATTCTACCAGCGAAGCAGAATCAGGACCATAAAAATTAGCTAACATAGCCTTTTCATAAGCAGTTTTGATAATATCATACCAATACGCTTGTGGTGTTTGTACCATTGCTAATTTACTTCTATCAATAGTTTTTATAACTTCGCCTTTATGGTTAATCTCTTTGATTGTTTCAGTAGGCTTAGTAGCAGGAATTACTGCACCTGCGTCTTCCACAGCACCTAATACACTTTTTATTAATTGAGGTGTACAAAAAGGTCTTACAGCATCGTGAATCATTACAATATCAGATTCTGAAACGGTCTTAGTATGAATTGCATTCGATACAGAATCTTGTCGCTCCATACCGCCTATTATTACTTCTTTGACTTTCTTTTGTCCATATTGTTTTACCATATCTTTAGTATAAGAATACCATTCTGTATGAACAGCCACAACTATACTTTCTATTTCTTCAATCTGGTTGAAAATATTTAAAGTATGCACCATTAAGGGTGCCCCAGCTATCTCTACAAATTGCTTTGGTAAGTCTGCTCCAAAGCGTTTACCAACTCCACCAGCAGGAATTATAACACTAGCACTCATTTTTATCCTTTAATTATTTATCTATCTATTATTATATTTATATTTTTCAGTTATTACCGATGGTCTAATAAGACGAAAATCTCCAAATCCCGTGTTATCCATAAAAATAAATTCTCTCCCGTTACCATAGAGCCATCTCTCATATTTTTTATTATCACCATAGCCAGACTGCTGTTCTTGGCTACTTGGAGGTCCTAACGTAATATAAACCATACCCATATCTGACAGCCAGCCTTCTTGAAAAGCTTTAAACTTTTGATTGGCAATATTTATGCGAGAGTAATACTCATCGAAAGATTCATTTCGTTCAGTATTTGGGGTAGGGTCTAACTTTTTCCAGAAATCTTCAAATCTTTTTTGTTTTTCTTGTTCGTTTGCTGCCGTTTGGATATACTCTATCTCATCTCTTGTAGCAACATATCTAAGTTGCTTAATAGCAAGATTTAAGTCAGTCATAATATTGCCAGCAATAGTTTTAATATATCTTATTGAACGTGTTGTTTTGGCTAAAGCCGACTCTTTAGAATACTCTTTAATATCAAGAGGCTCTAAAGCTAATAAACTAATTGTATATGAACCTGTTATTAATTCTTTAATAGGCGGTACCCTAACAAAGTTTCGACTTGTTTTTATAGGATTAGCCTTCCTAATTCTATTGCTAAAAGCAATTAATTCATTACTACTATCATAAACTTCCCAAACATAGTCTAAAGAATCGTATTTATTACTCTGATTATAAGATTCAAAAAATAAAAAGAACCCATTTTCTAAGTTACCTATATTATCTGATATATGCGGAGTAATTTTATATTTGCCGTTTACTTCCTCTAAGGAACTTAATAGCAGTATTCCACTCATCGAGAAATTAAAAGATTTGAAATCAATTACATTTATTTCTCTTTTTCTTGATTCTTCAGTATTATTAAACTGATTCCTCATAATAGCTTCTATTTTGTATTTGCCAGGGTGTAAATATAATTGTATTGTACAATGATCAAAACTTGCATTGATGCCTTTACTCACAGCATAATCAGTTTCAGATAATTTTCTTTCTACGTCTTTGCTTTGTATAACAGAGCCATTGCTATCCAATATATTTACTCTTAAAATATATTGTGCAATATATATGTTGTTCACAAAAGAAAAATCTATGTTTTCGTAAGGAATTATGAAATAACTATCTACTCTGGATTTGCCAATTGAGTCGCCTTCAAATACAACAGCGTCGAAATAAAATTTATCTGACTGTGTTTTTAGTACATTTCCTTGCGAAAACACACTAATATATATTAGTAATAATAATATTATTATTTTGTAAAACATTTTATATTAACTGTCAAATAAACTTCTCGAAAATACTAAATTAATTGCAAAGTAGTTTAACTTTTTCTAATTAGCCTTGCAGCAAATGCTCCATCAATACCGTGAAGATGAGGAACAGTAGAGTAATAAGCACCGTTGCACAATTCTTTACTTATATATTTATCAGCGTTATCAAGTTCAAAATTTGGATATTTACTTAATAGATAATTAATATTTTCAGAGTTTTCTTCTGGTTCGATTGTACAAGTTGAATATATTATTGCTCCTCTAATCTTTACTAATTTTACTGCGTTGTCTATAATTTGTCTTTGCAAATTGACTAAATCAATTATATCTTCTGGTTCACGCTTCCATTTCATATCTACTTTTTTGGATAAAGTACCTAAACCAGAACAAGGAGCATCAATAAAAACAATATCAGCTAACTCTGTATATTGAAAAGTAAGAGCATCGGATTCACTTGTTTCTATTATATCAATTCCTAATCTTTGAGCTCCATCTTTAATAAATCTTAATTTAGAGCTATGCTTGTCCATAGCAATGATTTTACCTTTATTATTCATCATCTCTGCTAGCATAAAAGATTTGCCACCGGGTGCAGCACACAAATCAAAAACCAAATCGTTTGGTTGAGGGTTTGCTAACTTTGCAGCTAAAGACGCGCTTGGGTCTTGAATAGTTATTAAACCATTTTTAAATATATCACTTTGTGATATATCATATTTTGGAGAATCTAATAATATAATATCGTCGTCATATTTGATTTTGCGGTATGCCACTTTATGAGTATCAAATATGTCAGTTATTTCCTCTAACAAAGTTTTTAAAGTATTTACCCTAATAGGAACATAAGGTCTATTATTGAAATAATTTAATAGGTTTATTGTCTCTTGTTTACCAAGTCTATCTAACCATTTTTTTACTAACCACCGTGGGAATGAATAATAGACGGAAAAATAAAATGACTCATCATCTCCATTTTTATCAGGGTATCTGATGTTTTCTATATTTCTGGATATATTTCTTAACACTCCATTAACAACGCCAGCAGTTTTTTCTCCCTGAATAGTTTTTACAATTTCAACAGATTCATTAATTGCAGCGTGAGTAGGTATTCTATTTAGGAAAGTCATTTGATATAGAGCAATCCTCATGGCATTCTTTACTAAATTAAGGCACTTTTGATAATCTCCATAATAAAAACCAGTTAATACCCAATCTAATCTTGCACGCCAACGAATTACTCCGTTTACAATTTCAGTTAATAGAGCTTTGTCTTGTTGAATTAAGTGCTCATTTTTTAAAGCGTTTGTTAATAATTTATCTATATAAGAGTCGCTTCTATCATACCTATTAAGTAATTTCACAGCTATCATTCTAGCAGTTACATTATTGCCATTACTATAATCTTTATAATCCCCTAACTTTTCATTGTTTATTGTAACTTTTTCCATAATAAAATAGTCTTTAGTCTGTTAATATATTTTAAATAATTATACACGAGTGAATAAATGCGTCTATTGTTTTATATTATTTTAGCTTGCTTCAATTTATTTTGTATTGAAGCATTTGCACAGAGGTATGCAACTCCCATAGATCCTGCTGGTATTGAAGTACCGATGTATTTAGGTGCCACAATAGGTTTTGGTCAAAATTTCCAAAACGGCTCAATGTATGTAGACTGTGCAAACTGTGAATTTTTAAATGGTAATAAATTTAATTTCACAGCAGGTATTTATTTAGAAAGACAACTTTTTGAAGGTGGCTACTTAGGATTTGATGCACTGTTTTCGGCTGGCGGACTCAACTCGTCTTTTAAAGAGAATGAAATCGTAGAAGTAAACGACCAAGTGTCAAATTTCCGAGAAAACGTTACTATTCCGTTCAGGCATACAGCAGATTTAAAAATTTCGGATTTCTCTTTTGTGCCATATGTAAAATATGAACCATTTTCATTTATGTATCTTAAATTTGGTGTGTCGTACAATTCAAACTTATCAGCAACTCTTACTCATACAAAAGAGCTACTTATTAGAGAAGTAACTCTAAGTAATGGAGTTATCACTAAAGTAGAATTAGCAAATACTAAGGGTGCAAAGGCAATTGTGCAGGATGGAGACTATAAAGAATTAGAAAAGTCGTACTTTGCCCTCAATCCAACAATTGGGCTTAATATTCCTTTTGGTGAAACAAATAGCGTTATATTTTCTCCGTGGCTTACTTATGTTTTACCACTATCAAATATGGCAACAAATAGCAATGATTTCAAAATAAATAAATGGCATTTGATGCTAAGTTTAGGATTTAAATTATAACTTAGATTTTTCTACTACTAAAATTATACTTAAGTTGCTAAAAAAGCAATATATTTGTGTATTAATAATTTACATAAATAGAAAACTATGGGATTTTTTTCTAAATTAAAAGAAAAATTTACGGAGCAGGTAGATAAAGTTACCGAAAAAGTAGCTCAGGTAGTTACACAAGCCACCGAAGCCGTAAAATTTAACAAAATCAAAGATGGTTTAGAAAAAACCAGAACAAACCTATTCAACCGCTTTAAATCTGTTCTTGGAGTAGGCAGAAAAATTGATGAACAACTACTCAACGAAGTAGAAGAGATATTAATTACTGCCGATATTGGGGTAAATACTTCTGAAAAGATAATGGACAGGTTACGCTATCGTGTTAAGAAAGAAGGGTTTGAAAATTCTGAAGATGTTTACAAAATCCTTAAAGAAGAAGTTCACGAAATATTATTAAAATCTCCTTCTGCTGATAATGACAAAATCTTTAATTTCTCTGAAGATAACAAGCCTCATACAATACTTGTTATTGGAGTTAATGGCGTTGGAAAAACTACCACAATAGGTAAATTAGCGTATAATTACAAAAATGCGGGTAAATCTGTAATAATTGGCGCTGCTGATACTTTTCGTGCTGCAGCTAATGAACAATTAGAGGTTTGGGCGGAGCGTGCGGGAGTAGAAATTGTGCAACAAAAACAAGGTTCAGACCCTGCTGCTGTTGCTTTTGATACCTTAAAGTCTGCCATTTCTCAAAATAAAGACGTCGTAATTATAGATACGGCAGGCAGATTACATAATAAGTTTAATCTAATGCAAGAGTTAGAAAAAATAAACCGCGTATTAACAAAACAAAAAGTAAATGCTCCCGACGATGTATTTTTAGTTTTAGATGCTACTACTGGGCAAAACGCTATACAGCAAGCAAAGGAATTTTCTAAAGTAGCGAAAGTTACGGGTATAGTTTTAACAAAATTAGACGGTACTGCAAAAGGTGGAGTAGTAATACCGATTGCTGATGAGCTAAAAATACCAGTAAGGTATATTGGAGTGGGAGAAAAAATAGACGACTTAATGGTCTTTGATCCTAATTACTTTGTAGAAGGTATTTTCGGACTTGATGATAAATTAGACGATGAAAATGAAGAGCAAAGTTAGATTACATTTGCGAATAAGAATCAATATCAACCTTTAACATTACTGATGTTGGTGAAATTGTTAGTGGGAAGTTCGAAAGTGCTTGCTTAATCATTGTTCTAAGTTTTGCTCCAGATTTATCTAATGTTTTACTTGATTTTATCATAATCATTCTACGGAAATTTCGTGCTTGCTTAAATGTAGTCGGTATAAATGGACCAAATATTTCTAAAATATTTGTATCGCTATTATCAGGTAAATATTTTCTGAAATTAGAAGCATAATTCTGTACTTTCTCTTCTTCTTCACCATAAAATTCTAATATAGTTACTCTCGAATACGGAGGATAATGCGTATGTTGTCTAATGTCTAATTCATACTTGTAAAACTCCTCAAAATAATTATCTCTTACTGCTTTTATAGCGTAATTATTGGGGCTATAAGTTTGGATAAGTACAATACTATCCATATTTTTCTTCCTACCAGCGCGTCCAGCTACTTGTGTAAGAATTTGGAATGCTTTTTCATTTGCCCTAAAATCGGGCATATATAATTGAGTATCAGCATTCACTACCCCGACTAAACTAACCCTATCAAAGTTAAGTCCTTTGGTTACCATTTGAGTGCCTACTAATATATCTGTTTTGCCATTATAGAACCTTTCTAATATTTTTCTTTGGCTATCTTTTTTGCTTACAGCATCATAATCTAATCTATCTATATAAGCCTTAATGCCTTTATCTAATAAATATGATTTTAACTCATCTTCAATTCTTTGTGTACCATATCCTACGTTTTCAAATACTGTTTCACCGCACTCTTTGCATCTATCTGGATATTTTTCAATATGAGCGCAAAAATGGCACCTTAGTATATTTCTTGATTTATGATAAGTTAATTTAATAGAACAATTCGGGCATTCATAGATATAAGCGCAGTTGGTGCATCGAAGAACAGGAGCATACCCTCGTCGATTTTGGAAAATAATTATTCCTTCTTTTCTATGTATCCGGTCTTCAATTAATTCTAATAAATAATGAGATAATGTACCGCTGACTGTATTTTGCTTGCGTGCTTCACCCATATCAATTGTTACTATCTTTGGCAGCTCTGCATTATCGACACGACTATTCAATTCTAATAATTTTAGCTTGCCATTTATTGAATTATAATACGTTTCTATCGACGGTGTTGCTGTACCTAAGACAATAGGACAGTTTTCAATTTTAGCTCTGATTAGTGATATATCACGGGCGTTATATCTTGGGTTGGGGCTTTCCTGTTTGTAAGAAGTATCATGTTCTTCATCAACGATGATTAAACCTAAGTCTTGTATAGGTGCAAAAATAGCAGATCGAACTCCAATTACTATTTTCTTTTTACCAAGACTAATTTGCTTCCAAACTAACATACGTTCTGCATCGCTCATCTTTGAATGTACCAATGCAACTTCATTGTGAAATGATATTTTAAATCTATCGGATAATTGTGGGGTAAGTGCTATTTCTGGAACTAAAAGTAATGTGCTTTTTCCTTGCTTTAAAACCATATCGATTAAATGCATATAAATTAATGTTTTTCCGCTCCCCGTAATCCCTCTTAACAAAAAGTTAGTATTTATATTATTAGTTATATTTTCTTTGAATTGAGATAGTATTTGTATTTGTTCATTACTTAAGGGTAATTCTAATTCGTTCACGCTACTAAGCGTTGGGGCTTCGTTTTCACTACCTACTAAGTCTTCTATATAATTAGTCAAAATAATCTTTTTATTTTTTAGGGACTGTAAATCCTTTCGCTCGCATTTTGTATCGTACAAAGCAGCATCTTGATGAACAATTTCATTAGCTTGTTGATGAATAAAAATATAACTTAATAATCTTGCTTGTGCTTGGTGCTTAACTTCTAATTTATTTAATGTATTACTAAGAAAGTTTTTCTTAGTAATGAGTAATGGGTCAATTATTAAGGATTTTACTTTCTTTACTTTACCGTAGTTAGTAATATTTTCTTCTAAATCAATCAAGCCTCTTCTTTCTAAGTTTTCAAGTAGAAAATAAATTGATTGCTGTTTGAAGTCTTTTTTTACACTTTTAATACTTATTCGCTTAGTTTTGTATTCTTTTAATAAAGTATAAAGTTCATAACTTCGGGGAGCTACTTTTTTTAATTCTCTTATATTATCACTGGAACAATCGTCTTTAACATTTATATATGTATCCGATTCAGGTGAGGCACCGGGAGGGCTTGCTAATTTTAATGTTTCCCCCCAAGAAGATAAATAATATTCTGCAACAAACTTAGTAAATTGTAGCATCTTTGGGGTATAAAAAGTAGTTTCATCAAGTACTTCTATAATTTCCTTCAAATCACGATGCTCAATATTATCCGTATAACCAACTATTACGCCCGTCATTGTTCTTGTACCGAACTGAACAAGAACTCTAAACCCAATTAGATTTTCTTCGTTAGATATTTTGTAAGAATATAGCTGATTAACTGGTACAGCTAATGCTACCAAAGCAACTTTATACATTTAATTACGTTATATAGTAAGTATTATTCACAAATATAAGAAAATATATAAGAAGTTATTTTTCTATGTTTTAATAAGATAGAATATCGGGGAGTAGTCCAAGATGATTAAATTATTTCTAATATTAGTATTAGCAACATTTGTTAATGTCAGTTGCGATACCGACAATAATGTATATACTAATGATAAAATTGCCTTAAACCAAGTAAAAGCTATAGAACAGACAAACGATGAGCTTGTAAATTCAAGGCAAAATGCAATAACAAGAGCAATACAGAACGCAAATCCAGCTATTGTAGGGATAAATGTTACTGAAATTAAACAGGTCGTATATAAAAATCCATTTTTTAATGATCCAATTTTTAGAAGATTTTTTGGCGATGATTATGGTAACCGTGTAGAAGAATATAAAGTACAAGGTATGGGGTCTGGGTTTATAATTTCTCCCGATGGATATATTTTAACTAATCATCATGTTGCTGGTAATGCTTCGAAAATTGTTGTTACTATGACAGGTGGCAAGCGCTACGATGCAGAAATAATTGGTTCAGACATGGTTAGTGATGTTGCGTTATTGAAAATAGAAGGTAAAAATCTCCCATATCTTAAATTAGGAAACTCCGATGATTTACTGATAGGTGAGTGGGCGATTGCTTTTGGTAATCCTTTCGGATTATTTGATTTAAATGCCAAACCAACCGTAACTGTTGGGGTAATATCAAATACTGGGATTAACTTCTTACACCCTGACGAACCGCAAAATAGAGTATATAAGAATATGATTCAAACCGATGCTGCTATTTCGTCTGGCAACTCGGGAGGTCCCTTGTTAAATGCCTTAGGCGAAGTAATTGGAATGAATACAATTATTTATTCTACTGCTAATAGTCAGCAAGGTGCAGGTTCTATTGGTATTGGCTTTTCTATACCTATTAACCGTGTTAAAAAAATTGTGGATATATTGAAAAGTAAAGTTAATATAGATAGGGATTTTTGGACAGGTCTCGATGTTCGTAATATTGATGAAAGCTTAGCAAGATACTTAGGAATTAAATCGCGTGATGGCGTTGTTATATTTGGGATGCAAAATAATTCGCCTGCTGATAAGGCAGGATTAAAACCAGGTGATATTATTACTGCCGTTGATGGGCAAGTTATTAATAAAATTGATGATTTTCAAATTTATATAGGTGACTCATTTGTGGGCGACAAACGACAATTAACAGTAACAAGAAACGATAAAGAAATGAAAGTAACAATAGTATTAGAGAAGTACGAAGGGACAAGGCGTGGAAGATAATATCAGTACCTTAAGAGCTAACAATTTAGTTAAAAAATATAAAAAAAGGACTGTTGTAAATCAAGTTTCAGTAGAAGTAAAGCAAGGCGAGGTAGTTGGATTGCTTGGTCCGAACGGTGCTGGCAAAACGACTACTTTCTATATGATTGTTGGGATGATTAAGCCTAATGAAGGTGAAGTTAGTCTAAATAATAAACCTATTACGAATCAAGCGATGTATATGCGTAGTAGATCTGGAATTGGGTACTTACCTCAAGAGCCATCAGTATTTAGAAAAATGTCGGTAGAAAATAACATTAATGCTATTTTACAGTTGCAAAAGATGAGCTCTGCTAAAAGGAAAGAAAGATTAGAAGAACTCTTAGTTAGTTTCAATATAACCCACATTCGTAAGAGCAAAGGCTATATGTTATCTGGTGGTGAACGAAGACGGTGCGAGATAGCAAGAACATTGGCGTCTAATCCAAAATTTATTTTATTAGATGAGCCTTTCGCAGGCATAGATCCAATAGCTGTTGAAGATATTATGAAGATAGTGCAAAACCTAAAAGAACAAAATATTGGAGTATTAATCACAGACCACAATGTTCACGAAACATTATCTATTACAGATAGGGCATATATCTTGATTGACGGGAAAATATATATAGGCGGGTCTGCTGAAGAGATTTCTGCCAACGAAGAAGTAAGAAAAAGATACTTGGGAGAAACATTCAAGTTAGAGCGATACGATAATATATAATCATATAATATATAAAGTAAAAGAGCTTACCCATGCTTTGTTTGAGGTAAGCTCTTTATTTTATTTATGCTAGGAACAATATTAAGCTACTGTTATATCTTTGCACAAATATACATCTTGGATTGCGTTTAATAGCTTTACACCTTCATCCATTGGACGTTGGAAAGCCTTCCTACCAGAGATAAGTCCCTGACCGCCAGCGCGTTTATTAATAACGGCTGTTGCTACTGCATCGGCAAAGTCATTAGCTCCGGATGCTCCTCCACTATTTATTAAACCAATTCTACCCATGTAAGTATTGGCTACTTGATAGCGAGTAAGGTCTATTGGGTGGTCAGATGCTAAATCAGTATAAATTCTCTTATCAAATTTACCATAAGAAGAATTGCCCATATTGAGCGCTGCATAGCCACCGTTATTTTCTGGTAATTTTTGTTTAATTATATCAGCTTGAATTGTAACACCTAAGTGATTAGCTTGACCGGTCAAATCAGCAGAAACATGATAATCTTTATCTTTTTTAAATTCTGGATTACGTAAATAACACCAAAGCACTGTTGCCATGCCTAATTCATGCGCTAATTGGAATGCTTCGGACACTTCAACTATTTGGCGGCTTGCTTCATCGGAGCCAAAGTAAATAGTAGCACCTACAGCGGCAGCACCCATATCATAAGCTTGTTCTACTTTTCCAAAAAGTATTTGGTCGAACTTATTAGGTACTGTTAATAATTCATTATGATTAATTTTAACTATAAAAGGTATTTTGTGAGCATATTTACGAGAAACTATACCTAATACGCCAAATGTGGAGGCTACTGCATTGCAAGAACCTTCGATAGCTAATTTAATAATGTTTTCAGCATCAAAATATAAGGGGTTTTTTGCAAAGCTAGCTCCTGCACTATGTTCTACTCCCTGATCAACAGGTAATATAGACATATAACCACTATGAGCTAATCTACCATGATTATAAATCCATTGCAAATTATTTAATACTCTATTATTTCTATCTGAATTAATAAAAACCTTATCTAAGTATTCTGGACCTGGCAATGTAAGATAATCTTTTGAGATTTTAGGATTATCAAATCCTAATAAATACTCTTGCTTGTCGCCTAACTGCTCTTTAATTTTTTCAATCATTTTGAGTTCTCCTATTTTTATTATTAAGGAATTAAACCGTCATTTATTAAATTGTAATCTATTTTTATACAAATTTAAGAAACATTAACGATTATTATGCTAAAATTTATTTATTTACTTACAATTTCTCTATTCATGTCCAATTATTTAGTTGCACAATACCAATGTAACGATTACTTATTATTAGATGGTATGGAGCCACTTAAATCGATTGGTATGGATACGACACGTAATTGGTGGGCTATTAGTGAACCTTTTGCGGGAATGAGCAGAATTACTATTTCTGGTAAGCAAAGTAAAACATATAATGACATTTCTACACCTATTTTTTCGCCAGATGGGAATAAATGGGCTTTTTTTGCAGAAGACAACCCAACGCTATACTTAGTAACTAATGATACTTCAATATCATTAGGGTATGGTAAGCCTGGCAAAATAGTATTTAGCGGGAATTCAGAGCATTTTGCATACTCATATTATCAGAATAACACAGAATATATACATCTGAATGATAAGAAATATGAAATTATTAATGGTGTAAAAGATGTATTTATAGATTATTATGGCACTAACCTTGCATTTGCTATCAGAAAGGGATATAATTTATATGCGGTTAAGAACTATACTGAATACGGGATTTATGATGAGATTAAGATATTAGGATTTGATGATAATAGTAAAATTGTGTATGCTGCAAAATCTGGAAATGGCTGGCAGTTCTATAAAGATGATAAAGTAATATCCGACATTTATGAGAATGTTAGCGAAGTAAAGGCTAACTTAGAAGGAACTGTTTTTGCGGCACTTGTATTAAACTTAGCAGGAAAATACCAATCAGTGTTAATTTCTGATGAATATTACGAACCATTGGTAGGTGCGCCTTTTGATGGTGCTATAGGCTTAGCACTTCATCCTACACTTGCTTTGTTTGCGTATGTAGGAAAGCGTAATTTAATTAACTATATAGTATATAATAGTGCTGAATATGTTAGTGGTGAATTTAGTGGTAAGCCACATTTTTCTTGGGACGGCGAGGAGCTTTATTATATTTCATGCGATATTGATTGTTATATAGGTATAAATGGCAAAAAATATCTACTTAATAATGTAATAGATATAGGAACAAATTTAGCAATAGCACCAGGTACCAATACTTATGCTTATTCTACATCAAGCTCATTAGTTGTTGCGAAGTTAGATGCCAAAGGGCTAACTGCTGGTATGATGGTTGATAAATTGATTAATCCAAGATTTAATCATTTTGAAAATCGCTACGAAACCTTAGGTGTAATTAATAATAAATTATACCTAATGACCTGTAAACCTAAATAAATATTTTTATATTATCTAATTACTTGATTTGCAAGCACTACCAATATATTGAACCTTTCTACTTAGGCTCAAGTCTATTTTTGGCATAGTTTTTTCAAATTAGCAATAAAAATAGATGATTTTATTGAAGAATGGCTAAAAGAAAACAGAATATACTATCAAATGCTCCGGGAATGGCTACATTAAGGCAAAATGTATTGCCATTCTTTACAAAGAATCCGGATTTAATCTTAGCATTCGGTGTAATGTTGATATTAGCACTCTTGCTGGTACCACTACCTCCATTTTTATTAGATTTTCTATTAGCTATAAATATCGGTATTTCAGTTTTAATAATTTTAGTGTCTATATATTTAAAGTCTCCTTTAGAAGTAGCCTCTTTTCCTACAATTTTATTGATTACTACTTTGTATAGATTAGGGCTTAATGTTAGTTCAACAAGGCTTATTTTAAGCGAAGGGCATGCAGGAGAGATTATCAATGCATTTGGACAATTCGTAATTGGTGGAAACTATGTGGTTGGTGTCATTATATTTATAATATTATTAGTCATAAACTTTGTTGTAATTATTAAAGGTTCGAGTAGGATTGCAGAAGTATCGGCGAGGTTTACCTTAGATGCTTTGCCTGGCAAGCAAATGTCGATAGATGCTGATCTAAATGCTGGTTATATAGACGAACAAACAGCAAGAAAGCGACGAGAAGACCTAACAAGAGAAGCAGACTTTTTTGGTGCAATGGACGGCTCTGCAAAGTTTATTAAGGGAGATGCTATAGCGGGCTTGATAATTACGGGAATAAATATCATTGGTGGTTTTACTATTGGCATTGCACAAATGGGAATGGAGCTAAGTGAAGCAGCTGCAAGATTTACTATTTTGACTATTGGCGACGGGCTGGTTTCGCAAATACCTTCATTATTAATATCAGTCGCAGCTGGTTTGGTAGTAACGCGTTCTGCATCGGCAGATAATTTAGATGTAGAAATAGCTAATCAATTTGGCTCTAAGCCTAAACCTTTATATGTAGCTTCAGTATCTTTATTGGCTATTGCTTTTATACCGGGCTTTCCTTTTATCCCATTTTTATTACTGTCAGCTGGCACTGGAGGTATTGCATATTTTAGACAAAAATATATAGAAGAAAGCGATGAACGTGATTTAGTTAAAGAAATAAACGAAGCTGAAATTTCACGAAAGCCAGAAGAACAACCTGTGGAGGAATTACTTAAGATAGACCCAATAGAAATTGAATTAGGTTATAGTTTAATAGTACTTGTAGATGAAACGCAAGGTGGTGACGTATTTAAAAGAATAACAAACGTTCGGAGGCAATTAGCAATAGAACTTGGGATTATTTTACCACCTGTGAGGGTAAGAGATAACCTACAATTAGACCCTAATGAATATGTAATTAAAATTCGCGGGAACGAAATATCGCGTAATTTTTTACATCCTACCATGCTCTTAGCAATGAACCCAGGTACAGCCGAACAAGATATACAAGGTATGAAGGTAACTGAACCTGTATTTGGTTTGCCTGCTACTTGGATATTAGCAAACGAGAGAGAGAATGCAGAAATATTAGGCTATACAGTTGTAGAGTCGGCGACTGTTCTGACAACGCACCTAACTGAATTATTAAGAAGAAATTCGGATAAATTACTTACAAGGCAGGACGTTCGTCAATTAATAGATAATCTGAAAAGTGATTATCCTGCCTTACTTGAAGAAGTTACTCCAGAATCATTACCTATGTCTTTGTTGCAAAAAGTATTACAGAAGCTATTAAGCGAGGGAATACCTGTACGTGATTTGCCTATGATATTAGAATCTATGTTAGAATATACGAAAGTTACTAAAAACATTGATGTATTAAACGAATATGTAAGACATAGCTTATCTGAAACAATTAAGAAACTATACCAAGATGAAAATGGGGTTATTCACGCAATCGCTTTAGATGGTGCATTGGAAGATATTATGACTAATGCTTTACAAAGCAATAACCAAAACGCTTTGGTGCCGTCGTTGGGCTTAGCTCCCGAAATGATAAAAAATATACAACAAAGTATTTCTGACGCTATTGACGAAACTACACTACAAGGCTATCTACCTGTTGTGATATGTTCGGCGCAAGTACGTCCCTATTTTTATAGAATGATTCATACTACTTACCCTATGGTATCAGTCATAAGCTATACAGAACTACCAGCAGATTCGGATATAGACATTATTGCATCTATTAGAATATAATCATAAACACACGCTTCTTAGTATTTATTTTTCACTATTTAGTTAGTCTTGTAAAATTCAAATTGCAAGGCTTTAATTGTATCAAAAAACTTCATTTTTCAATAGATAAAATATTTTTTTATTTTTTTATATTATATTTATTTACTTTTATTTATATT
>DAOMQA010000025.1:0-34555 GCA_035445085.1 Kapaibacterium sp. (SeqCode) | reverse complement strand
ACTTCGGGGCGAGAATACTTGACCCGAGAGTGGGACGTTGGCTATCTCTTGACCCTTTAGCAGGTAAATATCTCGATTATACACCTTATAGTTTTTGTGCAAATAATCCAATACGATATATTGACCCCGATGGCAGAGATTGGGTTGATGGCAATGGTAATAGAGTTTATTGAATATAACAGATAATACTAGATTAAAAAATTATATTAATAGTATAGTTGATTTGGATAGACATTTAAATGTATTATAACTCAAAACGTTTACACAGTAGCAATAATTACCGTACTCCTAATCAGGTTTACGAGGAGTTCAAAGTTGCTTAATTGCAAGTTTAATTTTTGTACATAATTTGGGGTACACTCTATAAGTAAGCCTACATACAAAAAAGGAACTTATCAATCGTTCAATTGATAAGTTCTTTTTAACTTGCATTAATATATTTTAACTAATTATTTCTTACAATATTTATCTAAAAATTTGAAGAATCTATCGCCCCAAATCATAAACTCTTGCGGTTTTGAAATAAAGTGAGTTTCATCAGGGAAAACAATTAATTCAGCAGGAATACCTTTAGCTCTTGCAGCTGTAAACGCTTCTAAACTTTGGGTATATGGTACTCTAAAGTCTTTCATACCAGTAGAAATTAATATTGGTGTATCCCAATTTTGAACATAGTTGATTGGAGAATTTTTTTCCATATTCTCACGGTTCTTTGCAATCCAGTACGGTCCACCAAACTCCCAATTAGGAAAGAATAACTCTTCAGTAGCACCATATTCACTAAGTATATTAAATAAGCCGCAATGTGCCATCAATGCTTTAAACCTTTTATTATGATGCCCTGCCATCCAAAATGCAGCATACCCACCAGCACTTGCTCCAACTGCTGCTCTTGCATCAGTATTTACATAAGGCTCCTTCGACATTTGATCAGTTACATCTAAATAATCTTGCATAGGTTTCCCCCCCCAATCCAAGCTAATTGCGTCATTCCATTCTTGCCCAAATCCAGGTACCCCTCTTCTGTTAGCAGCTACAACTATATATCCTTTAGAAGCCATCCAATATAAATTCCATCTAAAATGGAAGTTTGGATTAAGTTGGCTTTGAGGTCCACCTTGTAAGTATGTAATCATAGGATATTTTTTTGTTGAATCAAAATCTGGAGGATACAATACCCATGATTGAATATTTTTCCCGTCAGAACTCTTGAACCATTTTTCTACGACATTGACAGGCTTAATATTTTTGTATAAATCATCGTTAATTTTAGTTAGCTTAGTTAGTTGCTTATTTGTTAAATCATACGTATAAATTTCTTTAGGATTTATATATGTTTCGTTGCCTAATACAATCTTTGTAGCTTCCTTATTAATTGACAAAGGACCGGAAACTTTTTGAGCACCACTTGTTAGCGTATTCCAATTACCATTTAAATCAATATTATATAATTGTACTGTACCGCTATCGTTTGCAATAAAATAAATTGATTTAGAATCTGGCGACCAAATAAATTGTTCTACCCATTGATCTAATGACTTAGATAATTGGTCATATTTCTTATTTTGGCGATCATAGATAATTAATCTAACTCTGTCAGATTCAAAGCCAGCTCTTGCTTGACTTAAGTAAGCAATATATTTACCATCTGGTGAATATTGCGGGTCTCTATCATAACCAGGGTTTGTAGAAGTTAAATTTGAGGTAGTAGCAGAATTGATATTATATATATATACGTCAGAGTTCGTACTAACTTCATAGTCATCTACTTTCTTACAAGTATAAGCTATTTCTTTACCATCTGGAGACACTGTATAAGATTCGGCACCAGCAAAAGGTTTCATTGGTGATTCATATTTTTCACCTTCTAATATATCCTTAGCTTTAATATTAGAGTTATTTATAGGCACAATAAACAGATGTTGCATTTTATCATCGTTCCATTCATCCCAATGCCTAATAGGAAGGTCATCATAAATCATTACATTGGCTTTTTTGTAATTAGGGTACTTATCAGCAACAGATGAATCTACTTTAACGTCCGAAGATAAGACGATATATTGTCCATCAGGTGACCAATTATATGAACTAACTCCTTCTTTCATTTCGGTAAGTTTTTTAGGGCTACCCTTAGGAAAATCCATCACAAAGACTTGGGGGATTTCTTGACTTGTAGATATAAATGCTAACTGCTTGCCATCTGGTGAAAATTGTGGAGACATGTTAGAAAACAGATCATTTGTAAGCTGAATCGTTTCGCTACCGTCAATTTTAATAGCATACAAATCACTTATAAGCTTATTCATAGCAATACTAGGCGATGACAATCTATAAACTATCCATTGCCCATCAGGAGAAAGTATATGCTCGCTAATGCGTTTGGTAGAATATAAATCTAATTCTGAAAAGTTACGTACTGAAAAGTCTTTTTGATTTTGGCTTAAATCAATTGTCTCAGCTACTTTATTTACTTCTGCTTCTTTATCAAGCCCACAAGAATAAGTAAACAAAGCTAATGCTGAAAATAGTAAAAAATTTGATATTTTTTTCATATTTTCCCGATAAATTATTAACATTTAGACAAAAATAAGAAAATATTGATTAAAGAATGGTTATAAAAAATATTAGACTAAAGAAAAATAGTAATTTATGTTGGCTTTCTTTAGAAGATGATAAGTACTATAAAATACATATCGATATCGTTACTAAGTATAACCTCAAAGCAGAAATGCAAATAGATGAGAATACGTTAGAACAAATTTTAAATGAACAGGAAATTGCCGATGCTTTTACTTTTAGTATAAACAAGCTATCTTATGGAAAAGATTCAATTTATAGCTTTAGAAATAAACTAAAATTAAAGGGTTTTAGTAGTGATACAATTAATCTAACAATAGAAAAATTGAAATCTCATAATTACTTAAATGATGAATTATTTGCAAAAGAATATATTGAACATTTGGTGAAAAGAAAAAGTTATGGAAAGCTACGTATTATAACTGAGCTTAAAAAAAAGGGAATTATAGAAGAATTATATTCTGTATTTATTGATGATTATAATTTTAGTGGATTAGATAACGATAAAATAAATATTCTACTTCAAAAGAAACTCAAATTAATTTCAAACAAGAGTATAGACAAACAACGCTCCTCTCTCCTATTCTTCTTAAAAAATAAAGGATACACTTATGAAGTAGCTATAAAACTAATAAATAACCTTTTATCTCAAATTCCAGAGTAAAAATTTGTATAAAAAGATTAGGTGTATGCTTAGGTCTTGCATCTGCTTTGGTTTAGTTTCTCATTAAATCATACACCTTTTGAAATCTATTTTTGATTTATTTCTTACTTATTTAAGCAATAAACTACAGTTTATTAAGTCTCTGTAATGATTAAAATTACAGTTATTTGTTAACATAAATTATTGATAAATAAATAAATTTTTATTCATTTATTTAAAAATATTTTTGTTAAACAAAGATATTGTAGTTAATTTGGTACTTTGTTTTAAAGTAAAAATTAGAAAAGGATAAATATGTTATTAAATCGACTATTATTTGTGTTACTATTGATTCTTCTAATTTCTTGTCAAAGTAAGGAACAACTAAAGGACGAAAAATTAAATATGTCTAAATCTGATTCAGAAATCTTAGGTAAAATAAATCAGTATGCTAATATAAAAATAAGTGCAGATATTAGTCATTTATCTGATAATCATCAAAAGATGCTAAAGATATTAGTAGAAGCTGGGAAATTAGCTGATAAAATATTTTGGCACCAAAGTGCTATTGACGCAATAGCTGTACGCGATTCACTCACCAACTTAAATACTCCTGAAGCAAAAGATTATTTAACTTATGTTAATATAAATTATGGACCTTATGACCCCTTAAATGACAACAAGAGATTTGTAGGTATTGGACCGGAAGAACGGCCCAAAGTTGGTGGCTTTTATCCACAAGATATGACTAAAGAAGAATTCGAAAACTTTATAAAATCAGACCCAAAATTAGCAGAGAGTCTAAAAAGCCAATACACAGTAGTTACTCGTGAAAATGGCAAATTAAACCCTATTCCATATAGTACTTATTATAAAGAATCCGAAGAATTAGCTAATTTATTAAGCGAAGCCGCTGAATTATGCGACAACCCATCATTTAAAAAATACTTAGTTGAAAGAGCAAAATCAATTAGAACGAACGATTACTTCCCTAGTGATTTAGCTTGGATGGATGTAGAAAACTCCGATGTAGATATAGTAATTGGTCCTATTGAAAATTATCAAGATGAGTTATTTAATTATAAGGCTGCATATGAAGCAGTGGTAATGGTTAAAGATGATATAGCAAGCAAGGAATTAGAAGTATACAAGCAAAATATGCAAAATTTTGAATCTTCATTACCAATAGACAATAAATACAAGCAAAAGGAATTAAATGAAGGTAACAAGATCCAAGTTGTTAATGTAGTTTACTTTGGTGGAGATTGCCAACAAGCAGTAAAGACAATAGCAGCAGCATTACCAAATGACCCTAAAGTAGCTGAAAAAAAAGGTAGAAAACTATCAATGTATAAAAACTTTATGGAAGCTAAATTTGATGTAATTGTAAACCCAATTGGTAAAATTTTGCTTGATGATAAATCGGCGCAATTAGTAGATAAAAAGGCTTTTACATCTTTTGTAACATTGCACGAAGTTTCCCACGCTTTAGGACCTAAGTATGTATATGGTACAAAAACCGAGATACGAGAAGCATTAAAAGATAAATATTCTGGTATTGAAGAGTGTAAAGCTGATATACTAAGTATGTATAACCATCTTCATTTACTAAACTCTGGCTATTATAATCAAGAATACATCGAAAAAGCTAAAGCTACTTACTTAGCTGGGCTTTATCGCTCTATTAGATTTGGAACAGGTGCGCACGCAACAGCTAATTATATTCAACTAAATTTCCTAAAAGATAAAAAAGCAATTATAAAAGATAATAGTGGGAAATTAACTATTGACGACAAATTATTTTTTGATACCGTTAAGGAGTTGGCAGCGAAAATATTAGAAATACAATATACCGGTAGTTATGAAGCAGCCTCTGATATGATTAACAAATACGGACAAATTACACCAGATATCCAGAAGGAAATTGAATTACTAAATAAAATACCACGAGATATTAACACAAGTTATGAGTTTTAATTAAAATGAAATAAGGAGAGAATTTTAATGTATAATATTAAAGTTACGCACGCAGAAAAGACAAGGTTTAACGATATAGATTGGGATAATTTAGGATTTGGAAGATATTTTTCAGATCACATGTATATGTCTGAATATAAAGACGGCAAATGGAGTGATGGAGAAATCCTACCTTATGGTCCAATACCTATGGAGCCATCAACTTGTGCCTTACATTACGGTCAATCTATCTTTGAAGGGTTAAAAGCCTACCGTTGCAATGACGGAAGTGTAAATTTATTCAGACCATTAAAAAATGCAAGCAGACTTAATCACTCTGGAAGTAGATTAGTTATCCCTCCATTTAACGAAGATTTATTTGTAGAAGCACTTACGCAATTAGTAAAAATTGATAGTAAATTTGTTCCAAGTAAAAGAGGGACATCGCTATATATAAGACCATTAGTTTTTGGTGATGGTGCCTTTTTGGGTGTTCATGCTTCTGCTACTTATAAGCATATAATAATGACAAGCCCTGTAGCTTCATATTATCCTGAAGGGCTATCCCCAGTTAAGATATTAGTAGACAAAGATAATGTAAGAGCCGTTAGAGGCGGGCTTGGTACTGCTAAGACAGCAGGCAATTATGCTGCTTCTTTATTAGGAAGTGAAACAGCAAAAAAACAAGGATACTCTCAAGTATTGTGGTTAGATGCAATTAGCAGGCACTTTGTTGATGAAGTTGGCGCTATGAACATTATGTTTGTTATAAATAATGAACTTGTAACTCCTCCATTAGGCTCTGGAAGTATATTAGCAGGTGTAACACGAGATACTGTCCTTCAATTAGCGCATACATTTGGAATACCAGTTAGCGAGCGTCAAATATCGGTAGAAGAAGTATTTGAAGCTAACTCAAAAGGTGAGCTTCAAGAGATTTTCGGCACTGGCACCGCGGCAGTTATATCTCCTGTTGGGCAACTGTCTTATGGTGGTGAGCAAATAGTAATCAACAATATGGAAATTGGTCCATTAGCACAAAGATTCTATGATACTATTACTGGCATTCAATACGGTGATTTAGAAGACAAGTATGGATGGACTGTTAAAATTAAATAAGTGTTTATTGATTAAGAATTTAAAATGGTTGTACGAATAATACAACCATTTTTTTTATTTATTTTTTATGCTTAATAATTTATATATTTCATTCTTGCTTAGTAACTTATAAGTGCCAGGTTCAATCCCTTCCAACGTTATATGTTCTATTTGCGTTCTAATTAATCTAAGTGTAGGGTGTCCAATTTTTGCAGTCATCTTCCTTACTTGATGATTTTTACCTTCAGTGAGGATTAGTTGAAGAAAGTTAGATGGAATATTTGCTCTATATCGAACTGGTGGTACTCTATCTGGCAGAGTAAAATTATTTAATATTTTTGCTTCTACACATTTAGCAAAATAATCTTTGTGGTTAATACTTATCTCAACACCTATTGTCAAATTACGTAAATTACTCTCTTTTACTACTCCTTCCACTTGTACGATATATGTTCTTTTATGTGCATTTTCAGGGTTTAATAGGGTAAAATTTAATTTTTTATCATTTGTAATTATCAACAGACCTTCAGAATTATAATCTAATCTCCCTATGGGGTAGCAATCACGTTCGATTTTTAAGTAATCAGATAAATTACTTTTACCTTCATCACTTGTAAATTGAGACAAAACATTAAATGGCTTATTAAATATATAATACTTCATCTTATCAATTTATATGATAGAAGACACAAAAATATACTCACAAATACATTTAGAAATAAATAAACCGAAGCTGTAAAATACGAACCATTATTCAAAATTTGAATAAACTCTATAGAAAATGTAGAAAATGTTGTAAACCCACCGCAAAACCCAGTTGTGAGCAATAATTTAACTTCATTAGAAATATTTAAATTCCGTTCAAAATATGCAAATAATATACCAATGACGATACTCCCAATAATATTAACTAAAGTAGTAGCCCAAGGAAACTGACTTTGGCTATTTTGAGTAATTAAATGCGCTATTAAATACCTTAGTATGCTACCTGCTAAGCCACCTATTCCTACATATAGAATATTATATAGCATTTATTCCAAAGATTTTTTTACTAATATAAATGTAAAATATAGCTCATTTCCTATCTCGTAACATTTATCTATATATTTTTGTAGAGCATCTTCATCATCGTCGTATTCAGCAGGGTCGGCATAATTTAATGATATTTGATGTAATACATTTTGTAAAACTGGGCAATTCTTTTCGGCATCAGAGCAAAGCATGATGGCAATTACATTTTCTTTAGGTACATATTCATCAGTATGTAACTTAGAAAATATCGAAACTTCAGTTCTTTCATTATATTCTACCTTATACTTAACAAACTTATCTTCCTCGTCTCGTACTTCTTTTACACCAAACCCTATTTCTTTAAGCGCTTCCATTGCCAGATTACTTACCGTACTTGCTTCCAAGCCACTTGAGTAACAGAATATTTTCCTAAGTTGTATCTGTCTTAAAATCCCAATACAAATCATCTGCGCTAATATACTACGTCTTGAATTATGAGTGCAAATAAAATTCAAATTAAGAGTACCATGCTTTTTAAACTCCTTTGTTAAAAGAGATGCATGCTCCATTAATTTAATCTTACGGTTAATATCAATCTTGCCAAAATCGAATTTATTAAGAAAATCTACAAATGTTATATTCACTTTTCCCCCCAATTTTATTTTTAAAAGCAATTCTCAATATAAAATATGAACCATATATATTACTCCAATTGCTTATTTCTTGGTAGCAAAATAGTTATTAAATTACCATCCTTTTCCCCTAAGCTATCAATAGTAAATGAGCCATTTAATCGGCGAACCAAGGAAGCAATGTTTGATAATTTAAATAAAAAGTCATATTTATCATATTGTAAAAAATTAATTATATCTACTGCATTAGTTTTATAAATTTTTATTAAGTCGATTATACCAATATTGGGTGATGTCAAAACTTGTATCTCTGTTGCGCCTTCATAAGGATTTTCTTGTATCTCTACTGTAAATTGCATTTCTTTTAAATTAGATGATAAGGCAGAGAAAACATCAAAATATATTAAGCTTAAAACTTTTGAATCAGCTATCGCTTTAGATTTTAGCGACTCGTTGGATATTTCTAATGAAGAATTTCCTGCCAAATTACTACTTTTAAAAGATGTAAAACAACTCTGTAGTGCATTACCGACATCTACTAAAGATAAATTCAAATTATTATCTCCCCCTGTTTGGAGTGTAGCATCAACTATATCACTTACGAAATTGAATATTTCTTCGCTAGATTGCTCAGCCATATCAACATATTGATTTAATTCTTCTTCAGTATCATATAATTTATTAGAAATTAATTGTAAATAACCTAAAATACCAGTTAATGAGTTTCTTAACTGATGGCTTAGTTTCTTCATAAAATACGTTTTAGATTCGCTTGCTTCCAAGGCATACATTTCTGCTAGTTTTATCTGTTTTGTTTTAAGTTGTGCTTCTTCTTCTGCAATCTTTTCAAGTGTAATATCTCGCCCAGTAATATAAATTAACTGATCAACTTTTACATAACTTAAGTTCCAATTAACCCACTTAAACGTGTCTTTATATTTCACTTTAACGGTAATTCTATTATCTAAATTACTATTACTTATCTTTGTCTTATCAACGTATTCCTTTAGCCCATAATCTTCAATAATTAAATCAAATATTGACGACTTAAGTAATAATTCTGGTCTTACATTTAATACATTATTAGTAGCATTATTAGCATTTAACCATAATCCACTTGTATTAATAACTCCAATAATATCTTGGGAAGACTCTACAATGCGGCGTTGTGATTCAGTCATCTTGTCCGCAATAGCTAAAGCTCTTGCTCTACTTGTTGTTACAGATAATACAAATCCAAAAAATGCAAAGCTAAGTAATAACGAGATGATTAATATTGCAATGGGAAGCGATTCGCCAATGCTCCCACCAAAATCAGGTATAGTAGCAAATTCAATTCTTAAATTTCTATCAGCAATTTTATAATCAAAAGTTCTCTTTCTTAGTGGACTGTAATCCTTCGGTATAGTATTATAATTTTTTGATTCATAGATATCATACTCTTTATTTTTTGAATCCCTATCAATAATTTTAAAATAAACCAAAGAATCGCTTGGGAAAATTGACTCTTCCGATTCATTTGTTTTACCTGATAAAGCTTCATCAAAGTATACTTTGGTATTTAATTCTAATGATAGAAATCCTTTTAAGTTATTTAGTCTGGATTGAACCGTAGAATGATCGGAGTCTTTATTATATATCGGGGCTATTAAATAAAAACTTAATGTATCATTTGATCTTGACACATAGCTTTCGGTAGCAACAATTTTATCTTCATTCGCAGCCTTCATAGCTGGTCCAAAAAATTGTGGCTGATTGCTCATATCCAATCCTAATCTATGACCATTAAATGGATATGGCAAGATATGGTGTATCGAATAGTATATATCTTTTTTATTTTGAGCTTTAAAAGAATAATCGCTATACCCTTGCGTACTAATAAAATATGTGTATACTGATAAATCTGCATCTTTAACTTTTTCAACATATTCTATACTTAGGATAGACGGATAAGTTTTAGCAGGTACTGTACCATATAGATCAAAATAATCTCTAACTACTTGATCTACTAATTGGTATAAACCACTCATTGATTTAACAATTGCAAATTTATTTTGATATTGATTTTCGAATCTACTCATTATAGAGTTAGTAGACTTCTCAAATCTTTCATCAAAGTCTTGATTGACTTGATTTTTGACATTGTTATAAATAAAAAAACTTAAACTTAACATGATAACTAAAACAATATAAGCAGGGTAAGTCTTACTTATATTGAATGGATTAGAGCCATCTTTAACATTTTCTTTAATGATACTTTCAAAATTATTTTGAGCTTTAGTGTTTTCCATAATTGCTTTTATTTACTTTAAATTAAACATCTCTTTTACTTTATCAACAAATGTTGCAGTATCAATAGGTTTTGTTAAGTAATATGAAAATCCGTCATTGAGGAACTTTTGTCTATCATTTTCTTGTGCGAATCCAGTAATAGCACAGATTGGTGTATTTTTGTGAAGTTCTAAAGTATTAACTTGTTTTACTAAGTCATTGCCATTAATATCGGGTAGCAATATATCCATAATAATTCCATTAACCTTATTTGTTTTTAGCCATTCTAAAGCTGCACTGCCATCTCCAAAATCAAAAGTAGTAAAGCCCGATTTTTTTAACAACGTAATGTATAGCTTTCTTATAGGCATATTATCTTCAATAACACAAATTGAATAATTCTCCATTTCTTTCCCCTGATATTATCTTGTAAATATTATTTCAACTCTTCTATTTCTACGTCGACCATCTTCAGAACTATTATCTGCAATTGGTGCAATAGAACCACGCCACGCTGGAGCTGATATTTGGCTTGGTTTAACACCATTTTTAATAAATTCCTGATATGCTTTTTGAGCTCTTTCACGTGATCTACTATCATTTTGTGCAAAAGTACCAGCATTATCTGAATATCCTACTATTGAAACTCTAACACGTGGATTATTTTTTAAAAATTGCGACATTTTCTTTATTTCCGTCCTTAAATCATTGCTTAATTCAGTTGTAACTGATGAAGCAAAGCTAAACTTATAAGGGTTACCTATATTAAACTTAGATGGCTCTATTTGTGCTCCTATAGATGAACTAGCTAAATTAATATTAGTATCCTTTTTTGCTTCTGTTAATATTAATGGTATTTCAACAGTCTTTAAATCAGCTGATATAAATTCTTTATAGCTTCTAAAACCATCAAATTCCACACCTTTACCATTTGATATAGAGGCAATATATGCAGGCGGTGGAACATAATTTTTGTCATAAAACAAGGTATCATATAAAATATTATCAAAACCTAATTTTACAGCAAAGCCCATCTTAAGCTGTAATCCACTCCAAGTTGAATTATTATCACCTATCATAGAGCTATTTAAATTTAAGGACACAAAAGGAGTTAATCTTGTCCTTGCTTGTTCGTTTATATCTGCTAAAAATATATCGTAACCAAAACCAACATGGAACCCTATACTTATTGGCAAATCAGTTAGATCTTGCTTTTGCCATTGTTGAATACTTCCTGAATTTTGAAATTTCTTTAAAAAATTTGTGTTCTGACTTGTATTCAGAGCAATATTTAAACCAGAATAAGCAAATAATCCCGGGAAAAAGAAATTTAATCTAGCGTAAGGAGAAAAGACAATATAATTTAAACTTGATTTGAAATCATAATAAGTAAGTAACGAATCTTGCATGGGAGTTGAACTAGCATTTATTTCTCTTCCTTCCAATATATTAAATTGCAAACCATAGCCCCAAGTTTCACCAACAGGCAGATACTCAAGCATTCCTCCGAATAAAGCCCCTCCACCATCACCAATGTCAAACTTCACAAGTCTTTTAAATGGATTGCCTGGGTCATTATTTGTTGTATACGATAAAGTACCAAAATAATAATTTCTATTTAAGCCAATTTGAGCGCCAAACCACCAATTACCATTCCTTCGCTTAACAACTAAGGTGTCGTTGGTTGATGTCCATTTTTGATAAGTTAATTCTCCACTTGGTGCTTGAGAAAAAACCTCCAACGAAATTAATATTAGAAACAGTATAAGTATAAATTTTCTCATTTATTCAACTTCAAAAATTGTGAACTCAATATTTTATCTTCATATTTAGTAACCAAGAAATATGTACCCTCTGGTAAAGAACTTATGTCATTTGTAAAGCTATAATTACCAAAATGAAGGAATTTATCATATAATTCCATTTTCAAATTACCTATAGCATCGTAAATTTCAAATTTGTATTTTGCATCTATAATTGAAGTAAGCAAATAAGTAAGAGTATTATTAACTACTTGATTCTTAATTTCAACAACTGTTGATTTATTTTCAAGAGACACAAACCTAGAACTATCTACAATGCAACTATCCATAATTTCTACAGAGCCATCATCAGTTTCAACTTTATAATTCCCATTTGGAAAATATTCTATTTCAATAATTTTCAAATCACCTTTTTTTCTATAGCTTAACAAGCTTGTAGCGGTATATAAAGTTTGTGGTATCAGTTTATCTTTAACAAACGTGTTAGTTAATTCTAAGTCAGCTTGAACGCTTTGCTTGTTATTTGCAAAGTTTTTTATATTGATTAAATCTATTGGTAGCGAATACTTAATCTTAATACTATCTAATATACTAAAATTACCTTTAAAGTCAATAGGTATATCAAATGTTTCACCTAATTGCACTTTTATTTCAGGAAAAGATATTTTAAGATTCTGATAAACAATAGCAGAAGAAACCTCTACAACATCGGCCGAATTACTATTCTTCCATACTTTAAAAGAACCATCCCTAGCCGCGCTAAGTAAGGTATCTCCTTTGTTTAAATATTCTGCCCAAAGTATATGACTGCCGTGGTTAATTGTTAAGCCGCCATTACTCATAGAGCTTATTGAATATTGTTCTATCTTACTATTTAAACCCGCTACCAAAAATCTATCTGATATAGAGTTAAATTTAGTTGCTCTTATATCAGAACTATAGTTATAAGTAATAATCGTATCTAAAGTCTTAAAATCCCACAAAACAGCTTTATTATCGACCCCACCCGACACTATATATTTATTATCCTCTGATATTTGAACAGACCAAATTTTAAAATCAATATTTTCGCCAGCTCCGTGATGGTAAGATGATTTTTTTATTTCTTCCGTTTCTAAATTCACAACATATAAGTAGCCATCATCTCCAGCTACTGCCAAAAATTTTCCATCACTACTATAATCTAACGTACTTATGGTTTTTAATTTAGTAAAATAAAATCTTGCAGTTAATTTACCAAACAAGTCAATGATTTCAACAAATCCATCATCTGACGAGACTGCTATTTCTCTATTATTGGGATCGTAGTCTAATACTTTTGCAATAATTAATTTAGGGTTTACATAAATTCGCTTTTTTTGGTCCGTTTGTAAATCCCATGTCCATATTGCTTTATCTTGTGCTACCAAAAGTTTATCTTTATCATACTCCATTGCAAAGTTTGTAGCTTGAATATTGGTAGGAGAATTTTGAATAAATAAAGTCCTTAATAATTTTTTAGAAGATATTTGCCATACTTTTATTGAATCCTCTTTCCCAACAGATACAATCTTATCATTACCAACAAATTTTGCTACCTGTGTCCAATCAGTATGTGCATTCTTGTTATCCCAAATCAACTCTACCCCAGTATCGCCATTTCTTGTAAGTTTAAAATATACTTTTGACTTGAATGTTTGGGGTACTATCCAATTATAGTTTGTTAAAGTAGTATTAGTAACAATAGGTAGCCAATTTAGTGAATCTAAAGAATATAAAACATTAATTGGTTTTGATGAGGAATTTTCCCATTTTATATTTATTTGGCTTCCTATTTCTAATGAATCTGTTTGTAATGGATATAATAACTTTAATTCTGCTGATTTTACCTCAACAGAGAAACAACTTAGTATTATTATTGAAATTATTACCCACATTTATATGCAATATACTAAATAAATCATTTAGAGCCATCTTTTATTAATTGTAGTTTCACAACTGCTTTAGATACTTCAATATTTTTGTCGTTGATAGGATAAGCTATAAATACTGCATTATAAAGCCCTTGTGAGGCAATTGAGGAAGCTATAAACGGTATAGAATAATCTTTACCTATCTTCATTAATAACTTGTCCATTGGCTTGCCATTATAAGTCAATCTATCAACAAACTTACCTACCTCATCTGTAACAAAACCATCTACGTAACAATCATCATCTATATCTAAACTAATAATAGTAGAAATTGAAAATGGATTTGTGAGTGGGTTTGCCTTAGAAATTACAGCATTGGGAACAACAACACACCTTTGAGCTAATAAAGTATCAAAAGAAGTGCCATCTTTTCTATTCATATTAGCCCATAATGAATAACAATATTCCCCCCCCCTATAATCTACCGTGTCATAAAAAGGATAATAAACTTGGCCAGTTAAACTATATCCTTTACTAATATATGAGGGATTATATTTAGGGTCGCTAGCAACCCAAGTTCCAATAATATCGCTATATTCAATTTCAAAAATACTAGTTCTTACGCCCCTTTTAATAAAGTAGCCATTAACATTTTTTTCTAATTTAGTGCTCCACCCTAAGCTATCAACCTTCTGACCTGTATATATAACCCAAAAATCATTGAAGCTAAATTTTTCTTCTGGATTCTGATCAATATTCATTTTAAAAGTAGTGTTTTTACCGTCGTCCATATTTACATTATCATCTGGATAATAGAATGGTGTATTACTAGCAATTAATGAATCTATATCTCTCTTGTAAGCTAAAGCTTGATACCAATCCTTTGGTTCTAACCACTTGAGATAATTAGGTAAACTCTTCTTAGATTTAGATTTTATAGAAAATCTACCTAATTTGAGAGTTTGATACATATTAAATTTGACGCAATCATCGTATTGTTCAGGTCCAAGTATTGTAATGCTAAATCTTTCTTTAAAGACTTTTTGCTCTATTAAATAACTGCTTTTAGGTAATTGGTTGCCTGCTGTCGTATAAATAGGTAAGTCGCTGCTACCGGGTTTTAAATCAAATTGATAGTCAGTACTATCCAAGAATAATAATGAATCTAAAAATCCTAACTGCAAAGTTGTATTAGCAAAAGCAGTCCAAGTTTCGGAATTCTTGGTTAAGTATAATGAAAATTCTAATGAGTCTTTAGTTACTAATTTAAATTCTTTAGCAGTAACAACTGCTAAAGTATCTTGTGAATATACACTTATTGATAATATTGGCATAATAATGAATATATAAATTAAATACTTCATTTATTTACCCCTATTATTCCAGCTGATATTAAAATCCTTAGTAGTTATTATACCACTTAAGTTATAATCACTTCTGATATAGCCAATATTAGTAAATTGTTGCCAACTTTCTTCCCAATATTTAGGGTTAGTATAATACATTGTTATATTCATTAGCGCTTCTAAATCCGAGTTTTCGTATGGTATAAATCCGCCTTTCATAGCATATACAAATTTATTATCAATATAATCAACTAACTTAAGGGATGTTGAACCACCTTCAATTAATTTAGGGTCAGTAAAATTATATACTAATGTATTATTTTCAGTTGCCAATTTTAATGGTTTTTCTGTTATAATAGGTGCATGATTTCTATGTCTTATTACTACATAATAATCACCACCAAATTTATTGTTATTAACTGAATCCTTCAATTTTATACGATCATTACCAAATAAATCTACTAAACGACCATCATATTTGATAAAGATTGGAAGCCTATAAACTGCTTCTCCATTTCTTTCTGTTTTAAACTCTAAAACAGCATAATCAACTACAGAATCTGGTATCGACTTTGGTAATAAATCTTTAATATCTGACAACAAGTTTAATGGGTATTCATTCGCTGTTACATGTGATAAAATATCTCTCGACCACAAATCTACTCTCATCTTGTTAGCCGAGCCGGGTATATAGGCACCTTCTAATAATGCATATGCTCTAAAAACTAACGAATTATTTATATTTGCTGGACCAATTGCATAATAACCCGGTGAAGATATTGAATCAGATTTTGCAAAAGCCCATCCGAAAGGGTTTTGTTGTGGCTGACTTGATTGTAAATCGTGCCATATATCGCCTCCCCAGCGTTGAAGTACTAGGTCTAATAAATTTAAACCATTTGATTCATCGTTGTTCAAACCAACATTATGGTGCCAAGCATAATTAAATTGCGCTCTAAATCTTCGCGTTATTTCTACACCATTATCCGAATACGCATTTAAATTAATGATTCTTTTTACCTTTTCTGTTCCGCCTAAATATGGTTGAAATTTACTTGGTAAAATAGTAGAAGTAATGGATTTAATTTCCCCTAAATCAGCTAATGAATTAAACCTTATCCAAGTATATGGATTATTAAGGATTATCGAGTCGCCCGGAATTATAACGTTCCTTCTAAAATTACCCACTATTTCAATATCATACTTAGAAATATCAAAAAATAAGTTTGAACGGTGATTAAAAGATAAGGTATCATCCTTAGTAATAATAGTAGTTGCTATAACTAGGCTATCATTTACAGTAGAATTCTTAGCAAGAATTAATGAATCTGTGTTTTCAACTCGCAATGTTTTTAAGGTATTAGGATTACTTGGAATTTCTCCAGAAGTTATAATAGTGCCATTACCTTTATAGTGAATAGACACAACTCCATCGAAAGAAGGCTCTTCTTCCAATGAGGATTGTGGGTAACGCACTATTAATGATGAATCTGCCATTATAAAATTATTCGCCTTACTATTACGAAATTTACCTTCACGTAATAATAATTCTTCATTAATTTTGAAACCTCCAGAAACAACATCAACACCATATGGATTCATTATTTGCAATTTAGAAAACTCACCCTTACCAAGTATATCTTGCTTTTTAATATTATTATTTAAAATTAAATACTTGGGTCCAGTGTAGTTGGCTTCATTTCTAACAGTTCCTTTGGCTTGGATATCTTCTGGAGTCCACCCTATCCAACGCGTTGTCAAATTAGCGGTATCTTCAATTACTAAAGAATCCATTACGATTAGTGGTAGAGTTTTATTATCCGTACCTTTTCTATCGTCGCGAACAATTTTCTTAGCGGTATTTTTGAGTATTAACTGATTAAAGACCATATTTGGAACAGCTTGCTGTGAAGCGGCATCTTTTTGAAGCAATTCTACTCTTCCTAAGATAGTATCTTGGTCTAATTTTACCTGACCAGCTTTAACTCTAATAGTACCCAAGTTATTAATTTTGCCATTACTATTTAAAGTGGTTCCCTGGCTTAGGAGCATTTGAAATGCGCCTAAGATAAAGAATATTGTTATATGTAATGCCATTTTTTTCATCTGATTATATTCCATCTCTTATCTAAAAATTTCCCCTCAATGATGAGGGGAAATTTAAGATAAATGAAATTATTATTCACCAACTTCGATGATACCTTCGTTGTTGATAGAACCTAAGTTAAGAATGTTGAATGTTTTGAAAGTTGGAATTTGCATACCTGAGTTTACCCAACCGTTGCTTGTGTTATATACCATCCAAAGACCATTCAAACTTCCTTTTGTTACTGAACCCTTGCCATCAACTGCAGGGAAAGTAGCAGATAAAGCATTTGTATTATTGTTTACAAAAGAACCAACACTAGTAGAAGCAGTATGGAATACATAACCACTACCATTATCTTCGTTACCAATAATTAACGAGGCATTCGCAAAGCCAGTAGCAATTGTAATAGTGTTAGCAGCTGCAACACCACCTGAATATGCAGTAGCTTCTCTTAATGTATTGTTTCCTTCAATTTCATCTGTACCACCAGTTGTACCAGCAAATGGACCGTCAATACCGACATAAACCATGTGACGAATTTCAGTGTTATCACTTGCAGATGGTCTAGTTCCTTCGTCCCAAGTACCTGGGTTTGTCCAACGACCATCATTAACAGTGTAGAAAGTTGTAGGACCAGCAGTAAGTTTTAAATCATTTGTTGAAGCAAAATCAGCAATACCGTTAGGAATATTTGTAGTAGCTGTTTCAGAAATACCAGCTAATTCAACATAACCTAAATTAGCGCCTGACGCAGAGTTACGAACATAAGGGTTACCAGTACCAATTTTTTCATCTGGAGTAACAGTGCCATCAGCTTCATAGAATCTTACAGAAGCTTGAGTATATAAACCAGGCCATGTACCAGCACTTGGACCTTCAGCTTCTAAGTAACCTGCTCTAGCAGTCCATGCAAATTCACCACTATTACCAGTATAAGTCATATTAATTTTTCTATTAACATCTTTAGTACCATTATAGTTATAAGGGTTAGTGCTTGGGCGAACATTTAATTGAATGTTTGTAGCATTATCTGCATCATTGCTAAGAGTAATTACTGTTTGAGCATTGTTAAACACATAAGCTGCGCTTGGAGTACCGCTTGTAACACGATTCATCTTACCTACAACTTCTTCGTTAGTACCGTAAGTTACTACAGCAGCCTCATCCTTCAAATATAATACGCCACCAGCAGGAACGCTAGCTTGTAAATCAAAATTACCACCACCATTTAAAGTGAAGTCATTACATAAGTAAAAATCATTACTATATGCTTCGGTACCCGCTCCCTTTGCACCATTAGTCAAGACTAAGTTACCATAAGAATTAGCGCTTGTAGTAGGTAATACTAATTGACCAGCAGTACCATTGTAGGTAACAGTAGAATTACAAGCAAACAATAAGTTTGTTCCATTACCATTATTTTCAATTGTACCAGTAATAATTAACTCTGTATTATCATCAAAATCAAGAATTGAAGTATTGCCAGCTAAATTTAAGTTAGCTCCAGTACCAACGGTAACGTCTCCATCGCCATTATCAGAGATAATAGAACCATCATTAATAGTAATATCATCGTTAAGAGCTAAAGTAGCTGTGCCAATATTTAGTGTACCACCATTATCTATAGTTAAAGTACCATCTAAAATTGATGGTTGAGCACCAAGGTATAAATTACCTGATACTGCTAATTCAGTACCACTCGCTAATAACAACGCATCGTTTACGCCTACATCTAATCCATCTGGAACGGTCTTAGTGCCACCACCAGCTAAACTTAAGCTATCAAAGTTATTAGGCTGGCTTCCACCCATCGTATATAATGGGAATATAGTTTGTGGAACTGTACCGACATAGTTAAATGTATTTTGGAATGTATTATTTCCAGCACCACTTGCGACATAAAATGGATATGTAGCTAAATCATTATATCCAGTTAAAAAGTCTGGACATGCACCTGCCACTATAAATACACCATTAGCAACGGTCTTAGTACCACCACCTGAAATAACCATGTGGTCATAATACAAACCTTGTACAGTTTGCCCATTAGTGGTTGCAGCCCAATCTACCACACCTTCAATTACATTACCTGAAGTACCTAATGTAGCGCCACTAATATTTTGAAAAGAGGACGTTGTCCCTTTCATTCTAATAACAGCTCCGCAAGTTGCATTATACTGCGAGCCTGCTCCATTCATTTCAAAATTTTGAGCTGCAGCATCATAAGCACTAAACAAGCCAACTCCTAAAAAGATAGCTCCTGTTAATACTTTGTTAAATACTTTATTCATACTATTAAACTCCTAAAAAATAAAATTAATATTTATTACATTCATATTTACACTTTGATACACTACAAAACTAATTATAATTAATCCTTTAAAAATCAGTAATATTACTGATATACTTATTTATTATTTATTTTTTTATATACTTTCACTAATTATTCACTTACTTTTTTTTAAGTAGCCAATTATTTACAGTTAAAAACTATGCCAAAATTACTGACCTACTTCTATAATTCCTTCATTATAAATAGATGCTGAATTAAGAACGCTCTCCAAAACCCTCACAGATATAACAGGTCCATTAATAGACAGCAATGCTGTATTTCTATTAATTAAATTATTTCTCATAAGCAATTGTGAATTTATATATTTCGTTCCTGCGTCAGTTGAAATTATATTAGCAAACCCACCCGTATTAGTAATAAAGCTTTGGGTAAAATTTAGTGGCAAATTACTAATAATCTGATTATTACCGTAAAATTCCGCATATGATAGATCTTCTAAATTATAATCTTGATACCCATTAACTGCTGTAAGGAAATTGAGTATACCACCCATTGCAATAATAGCATTTGGATAAACTCTTGCATGGGCAGTTAATGAGGCAGCATTAACATTATTTAAGCTACCAATATCAAATCTTCCAGTTTTAACTATTAAAGAGTCCGATACTTTGCTTGAATTTAATAATGTTAGAGTATTATCATTAAGTATACCTTGATTATCTACAATTAAGGTATTGACAGTATCGGGTAGAGCAGCCCCAGTAACTTGGTCATTTATACCCCTATAATGGTATTTAGCATTTTTTGATAAATTTCTCGTATCTGTTGTCCTTAAGTTCCCACTATTGTCGCCAATCAAAGTAATACCATTCAAAGAACCAATAATTATAGTAGAGAGTTCTCTTAAAATAAATCTATTACCATTTAAATTATTAACACCAAAGTCCAAAGTACCTGTATTTAATGAACTTGTGCCAACTGCAATACCAACATTATTAGCAATACTAAAAGGTAAATCAACATTTAAAACTACGATATGATTATTTAGCCCGTTAGAGCCACCGCCTATGGTAACAGAATCATCTGGGAAATTAGGCCACATTCCAGTCCCAAAAATTGGTCCGATATGTGATGAATTATATGTCCAAGTATTTTCATCATTCCAATTGCCTGATTGCCTTGAGAAAAATAAGCGTCTATAATAATTTTCTGAACCAAAAGCCCAATCTCCTTTAAATCCAGTATAATTAAAGTTTGCTGTAGTTTCAAAATAATTCGAAGCATAATTATAATTAGATGTTGAAAATGGGAAAGTCCAGCTTCCAGGTGTTCCTTCTTTTACAGGGTTCCATCTGCCAATTTTAGTAATTTCAGTTTCAGTATTATAAATATCATCATCATTATAATAAAATCTTAATTTACCATTTATTTGAAGTGTCGTAGAATCAATTGTCCAATACTTTTGAATAAATGACGACGATGGTATCCCTGATGCACCAACATGAGCTAAATTATTTCCAGTACCGAAATCAACTCTTGCACCTAAATAACCACTTGTACCAGTCAATCCATCGAAAGTTACTGGATTATACTCATTGTTTATACCGTCTAATAATCCGATAGGAAAAGTATAACTTACTGATGGGTCGATATTTCTTATTAAATAGCCGCCGTTGTTACCAATTCGTACGAAATTTTGATTAGAAAAGTTCTGAATTGCATTAACGCTTGAATTTTTCATAATTAAATTCACATCATCATTGATTTCAAATTTAGAGTTAGAACCTGCAAAATTTAAAACATTGTTCACATAAATATGAGATGAATCAGGTAGCGGCGCATTCGGTCTTTTTACAATGACATTACCATTTGTAATATCAATATCATAAAAATTAGCACCACTTCTATTCTTTAGTATTATATACTTATCATTAATATTAGGGAATATAAATTTACCACTTCCTGGTACAATCCTACCATTATTTATTATCGTGTCAAGCTCTATAACTTTATTTACTGCTATGTACCGCGTATTTGTAGAAAACTCACCTTGTTTAATTGTCAATGAGTCTTGAATTTTAACCGTTGGGCTAGCAGCATTAGATAAAAATACTGTCTTGTTCACTGTATTAGGCATATCAATAACTATACTCTTAACCGAATCGGGAAGCCCTAATCCAGTAATGGTAGAGCCAGCAGGACTATTATAGATATATCTTGCAACTCCATAATTTCTTGAATTTGTTTGAATTGCTCCAGATGCTCCTTGAGCTGTAGGTGTAATACCGTTTATATGCTGAATACCAAGCGTACAGCTATCTTCTAAAATAAATGAATTACCTCTAATAAAATTTAAAGTTCCATTCATATATAATTCACCAGGCAGATAATTATATCTTTCGACAATAACTGATTTTAAAGTGTCGTTGAAGTTATCCTCTAATGTAACAGCCTTACCATTGCCAATCCTAACAATGTCAGTAGCTTCGTTCGGTGGTCTTAAAACAGGTAAAACTTTTGAAGTATAACCATCTAATGACCAAGTATTCAAATCTGACCATAAGCCATTATTGTAACTATAATATGTTATACCTGTTGGTTCTCCTAATGTAAAATCACCGAAATCTACATTGTTAGTAGAAGTAACTGTTGTATCTGATTTATATGGTGAATATAAATCAGCCCACGTTCCTGGCGATGGTACTGGAGGGCTATATCTATACATATCTAATAATTGGCTTGGAGAGCCATTTAAATCTTGCGGATTAAGATATTGTAATCTTAAGTCAAAGGTTCTTGTTCCTAAATCAAATGTACTTGGGTCGTCTACATTCCAATATTTTAAAATACTTTTGTATGCGATAAATGGAGCACTTATTGTATCTGGATGTGCAATTGGGAAATGTTGTACGCCGATTAAGCCAGCAGTACCTCCAGTCCCAATAGTAGAGAACTTAGCTGGTCTATAGCTTGTTATCGTATCAGCACCAACTGGAAAATCAACAACAGCATTGCCAGCCGGTATATATCTATATAATCTTCCATAAATATGCCCCAACCCTATTCTATATACAACAGGGTCACTATGAGGGGTAGGACTTAACTCTACAAATCTACCAGTAGCTGCAGAATTAATAAAAGCATTGTTCGAGGAAGTAAATTCCAGAGAATTTCTTATAATTAAGTTCGATATACCTGAAGGAGACAGAAGAACATTACCTGATGGTTTATTAATAGCAAGTTTGTACATTTCAAAAGGGTTTAGATCGGAGAACAAAGTTTGATCACTTAATCCATTTAACTCAATTTGCCATTCGTTTGAGGTTGCTCCTGAAGGAACAGCTGTAAAATCACCATAATTGATTAAATTACCAGCAAGCCTAACCGTATTTCCATCAAGATTAAATGAATGGTTAGCATCAATAGTCCAATTATTATTTATCGTAAATATGCTTTCAGTTACTTTACTATCTACATTATTTGCAAGATTATTAGCAAAATGCAAATCATATACTGGGCTAGAACCTGCTATTTTAATTATTGTGTTAGCTGGAGTAAGAGTAGAATCTCCTGATTGTAAAACGCCAGCAATCATACCCGTTCCATTTTGAGTAGAAACATTATAATCTGCACTAGAAGGTGTGCTACCCCCACCATTTGCAATTATTATTCTACCATTACTCATTGAAAATGACGATGCTGAATTTGATATATCAAAGCCGATTTTAGAATTGTCGGTATTACCCATTGTCAGAACTTTGAAAACGTTGTTTCCAGTCATATTAAATTCTATTAGTGAGGTTGTTAAAGCTCGACCAAAAACACCAGCAATAGTAACATTTCCATTTATAACATTAAAAGTTGTTCCCGTTTTATATAAGAAGTTATCATCGGGAGCATTTCCAATAATAAAATCACCACCATCTATTTGGAAGTTAGTATTAAAGTTAGAAATAACTGAAGCATTTGAACGCACTGAGCCGTTAAAGACACCAATACCAGTATTTTGCTCCATATTAATCATATTAGCACCGCTTGATAAATATAAATTAGAATTAACATTATGTGCTAAAAATCCTGAATGAAAATTTATAGTATAATCCATTGTAGTATCAGAGGCTAATGCAAAATTAGAAGACTCGATAAATAGTGTATCATTCAAACCGCCGATTTTTTCTAATATTAAATTGCCTAATCGCCCAAAATTACCACTACCATACAGATGAGAGTTACTAGTATCAACAAATTTGAGGTGCGTAGCACTTGTTAAGTCATTTCTAAACCCTAATGAAGCTGTAGAATTATTTGAAAAATTTTCTGAAATTATAATTGTGTCCTGACGAGTACCAGCTGTACCATCTATCATTCCATCTTCATCTGTAAAAATTTGACGCAAAGTTAGAGACTTATTATTTGGAGTTACACCGAACAACAATCTACCTTGTCCAGGGTTTATATTTGTTCCACCTATTCGTAATGAATCAATTGAAATATTAGATGAGTCCTTGAATGTAATAGTATGACCGTCAATCATAACTGTATCTTTATAATAAATATCTCCAGGAAAATACTGAGAGCGTGGCCCATTATGCCCTACATTAGACCAATTAGCAGGTACATTCCAATCGCCGTTATTAATAGAATAGAACTTTCTACCATAGAAAAATGTAAAAGGTGCGCCTGCAGTCCATTCCCCATCTATTTTTTGTAATGAATCTATATTAGTTGGTCTTATTGTAATCTGATTATTAATTGATTTTGGCGTAGCTCCTAAGTTAATTTCCCACGCAGGACTTACATAACGGCTTGGAATATAACTTTGACCATTGCCGTTAGTATCTGACGGAGCATAGGTAAACAATAAAGTATCAGCTTTAATATTTTCAATGCCAGTTGAAGACATAACCCAATATTTACCTAAGATACTTTCAGTAATTCTATTTGGATGTTTACCTTTCTTAAGTAAGAGAGAAATTGTTGGTTCTGCTGTTTGTGTAGCAAGTAAGTCTATATATGCTGGGTTATAGATAGAGTCTGTGCCAACTGGAAAATTAAATGTAAATACTTGATTCGTTTGTACCGTACCATTACTAATATTTACTAAATAATCTTCATATTCTCCTTCAGTACTGGTAGAAGACTCGCATGGGTCGCTATTTCCACCGTTGCGCATTTTTATTCGCATTCTAGTAACACCATTATACGCAGATGTAGGAATAGTGATATTCTGGTTAATTGATGTACTATTTGTGCCGTTTATTAACCGCTCACTCGCATTATTTTCAAAAACTCCATTACGATCAGCATCTATCCATAAATACCATCGTCTATTAGAAGCGCCGCTTTGTGTTATATTAATATTTGTTGGTGTACCTGCTATTATATTAGGAGGCGTTAAAGATGTAAAATCTGAGAAACCAGATTTACCACTAGCATTATTCAGAGAACTATATGTTACATTATTAATATAAGAATCACTCGTGTTCCCCCATCTTAAACTTGGGATACAATAGTTAGATTCAAAAAATTCCTTAGTTATTTTACTAATATTTGAGATGCCATCAGTCCTAACCATTCTATCGCTACTAAAGCTACCTGCACCTGGGCTAATTATACCTGTATTGGTAAAACGCAAAGTGTTGTTAGGGTTCAAAATTAAGTTATTATTAGAGTTCAGGCTTAAATTACCATTAATTATAATATTAGTGTTTAGATTAACGGGGGTATTGTTAGGTTTATTCACTTCAACATTATTAAATTTCACTGCATTAGTTCCACTAACACTTTGTGTATCTAAACCTACAAACCTTAAAGGATTAGTGTTACCTGCAACAAAACCATTTAAAGTATCATTAATAAAATTACCGTATAAATTAATATCATTACTAGCTTGGTTAAAGGTACCACTTTTTATGTATATATTATCTATAACAGCAATGCTTTTACCTAATGTAAATTGTGGATTAGCAGTTGCAACATTAGGTGAATGAATAGTTAAACTTTGCAATAAACTCGGTAAACCAGCACCGCTTACTTGGTTGGCTGCATAATTAGTATTTTTAATATGAATTGTATAATCTTCAAATTCTCCACTAGTGTTAGCATCGGTATTACTTGCATCAGAATTAAAGTCACCTGTATTTCCACCCATGCCGATTCTTAGTTGAACGCTACCTTGGTCATTTGTAGCAGGTACTGTAAATGATGTAGTTGTAACTAATATTGTATCATTTGAGTTATTATTGGATAAAAATTCACTACCCGAATTATTAAAAGTGCCATTAAAGTCCCAATCCGCCCATACTTTATACTTTCTGTTATTTGCAACATTACTAGGGTTTATTTCTATATAGTACTGTTCGCCTACATTAAGTGAACAGCTTGCCAAAGATCTTACATGTCCTGATTGAGTTAATAAAAATTTATCTCCAGAAATATATTGCATAACTATACTATTATCACTTACCTTTTTTATAGTAATAGATTCAATATAATTTATTGTTGAATTTCGATTAATAGTAGGTCTACTAGAGCCATTAGATGTTCTACCATTAGGAGCATAAACAAAATTAATACTATCACTATAGCCTGGCGGGTAACCATTATAAAACATTTGTACATTCCCAGTCAAACTACCAGTATTTGTATTAATAATACCATCATTTGAGCCTATGATTAATGTAGAACCAGACTTTGCATTAAATTGATTACCTCTTAGTACAGATGTTCCAAAATCTAAGGTACCAGTATTTTCTACAAAAACAGAAGGTCCAACAAATGGACTTGCAAATGACCCACTACTATAACTATTAGAACCAATATTCACATCTAGAGTTACTTTTTTGCCATTACCAATATATACATTGTCGTATTGGCGTGAAGGAATTGGTCTAATTTGTGGGTCAAGGTCGCTAGCAGCAGCATTTATCGTTCCAGAATATGATTCTGTAGACCAAGTAGTAGGGTCAGACCAGTTGCCATCTTTTATGGAATAAAATTTGTAATATTTTAAAGTATTACGATTTCCAGCTACAAAATCAGCTAAAAGAGTATCGCCATTAGCATAGTAGTCTGTTGACCCTAAAGGATAAGTAGATGGTACTGATAACACCTTGATTCTACCTAAGCTTGCATTTGAGCCACATGGATCACCATTGTAATTAAAAGTAGGAGTACCAATATTTAATCTTGTATCACCACATACATTATTTAAACCAGAGTTATCATAAGTACTGTTTCGAGGCATTCTTTGCCACCAACTTAGCGAATCTCCACCTCTAAAAAAAGTTAAATCAGCACAACCAAAGCAATCAGTATTAATTTGCTGCTCAGGATTTGCAAAATAGACAGTAAAATCAGCATTCCTATTTCCCCTATCAAATGTAGAATTTGCTGGTTTCTTTAGCCTCCAATATACTGTTATATTCCTGCTTGGGCTAATAGGGTACAATGAAGGTGGGTCGCTATATAACTTAGGGTGATTTCCATTAATAGCATTACCACTTAGATAGCCGGCTGTACCTGAGCCAGTAGCAAAGTCTATAGAAAACGGCGAATAATACAATTGTGTTCCAGTTTCAAACTGCACATCTGGTGCATTCCCTGATGGAATATTCTTTCGTACTTCACCATATACCCAGCCACCACTTTCAATAAAGTTAATATTGCCTGCTCCATTTACAGACGCCGAATTACCAAATTGCACGAATAATGGTTGAGCTTCACTAGAATTGCTTGTAGCATCTATCTTAGCTTTGTTGTTAGCTGCAAATGTTAAATTGTTCGATATATTCAAAGTTGTTAGTGGATTTAAAATAATATCACCAGTATTATATGCCTTTAATATATTTAGATTATAAAAATTGACGAGCTCATTATAATTATCACTAGTGATATAAATAGAGCTATCACCTCGTAAATAAACAGTTCTTCCATTAGGTACTAAAGAAGCTCCACTACCCTTTCGTATATTTCTAAAGCAATATACATCTATACTTCCTAAATTAAAATCACCTAATTTGATATAAAGACTATCCTTGACATATATGTTATTACTACTATTTAATGTAAGGGTTCCTGATGGTTTATCTACAACTAACTTTAGTATCGAATCTAAATTAGAAGGTAAACCATTTCCAGTATTTTGTGAACCAATACCAGTATAAACAAAGGTTCCTAAATTATGCGAAGAAAAATTATAATTTCTTGTCCCTGTTCTTATATTTCCACTATTCGTTGGTGCGTTTACAATACCGTTACTATTGCCAATTCCAACTACTGAATTTTTCATTAAACGGAAAGCTCCACTGCCACTAATTATATAATCTTGCAGCATTAAAGTACCCGTAGAATCAACTTGAACAAGTGATGAATCTCCACTAATGTTGTCGGCTGTAATATTGAGATTTAAGTTGATATTGTTATTATTGCCTATATATGCTTTAAAATTATTGCTTAATTGGCTTGGGTAAGATGTTGCAACAATACCGCCATAACCTTGTGTAGACCAATTATTTATATCGTCCCAATTCCCGCTTGCTCTTGTGTAGTAGGTAATTAAACCGGGTTCTCCAAAAATGAGAGTACCTAAATCTTTTAATTGAGAATATTGAAAAGTTGTAGGTGTTAGCGAACCTATAACGGGCTTGCTACCATAATAGAACGGAGAAATCCAATTTGAACCATTCCAAATTCTACCAACAAAGTTATTATAGTCGGCGCTATTTCTAATATCTCCATTTGGCGACGCACCAGGGATATATGTTGCAGTTATATTATATTCTCTTGTAGTACCTAAGGCAAAAGTAGAAGACAATGGCTTGATAATACCAATTTGTCTTGCCACATGCTTTAACATATTGATAGTTGAACCTGCAGGTGTAATATCTGACGGAATAGCATCAGTCCATTGTATTGGCGTTGAACTAACACCAAGGGTATCACTTAAAATACCTAAATAACCTTCTGTACCACCAGTACCTATAAAATCTAATGTTATAGGAGTGTATGACTTTAGATGCCCAACCTCGTATGTAATACTTGCGGTGTTAATTGGCACTCTCTTTCTTAGTTCACCATCTACATACCCACCACCTATTCTAGTTAAATTATTAAGTAATTTAGCATATCTATAAGTGCTACCAGCATGTACGATTAAATTACCACTATTTAAATCTAAATTATTATTTATTATCAATCCATTATTTACACCACCAATACTTGTTGCAACAACATCTTGCGGATTATCAATAACTAAATTATAAAATGGTACATCTGAAGAAGAACTTATAATATTCTGTGTAATATTATTTGACAGTTTCACCGTTGAGGTAGCAAACTGGTGTGTCCCACCATTGACAATAAAATCCCCATACAGACTTAATTGATTGCTACTTAAGCTAAATGTAGAGAGAGTATCAATCCTAAGGTTGCCAATAACTTTTATATTATCTAATGCGTTTATAATACCTGGTCCAGCAATCAATAGATTGTTAAAAGTATTATCCGTCGTGTCTCTTGAGCTTATAGTTTCAGTTACCATAGCAACTGTTGAACGCATAATGACAGTTGAATTACCAGCCGTAAAAGTAGCACCACTTTCATTGGTCCATTTACCTTGAACTTCTAAATTAAAATTATTTGTATTAAAGTTTGATGAATTTCTTAATGTTAAATTTTTGCGAACCTTAAATGTGGGACTGCCTGTTGAATGCAATAATTTAGAGCCAGCTGAATCTAATATTAAGTTAAAATATTCTAAATAAACAACTGAATCTGATGGTGCAAGTGGTTTTAGTGGAATATATTGGCTACCCCCATTTTTATTAAACACAACAGTTGAACCATCTGTTAAGAATTTATAAGAATTATTAGTAAAACTTAGGGATGCTATATCTAAAGAGTCCTTGATATTAATTAGCCCTATATTTGGAAAAGTGATGTTACCAGAACGATTATTCCCAGCAATCTTTAAATTATTATATTGATTAACTGCGGGTATAGATGTACTTGATGGAACGATTGTATTACCAGTGCCAGCAAAAGTTACCTTGCCAAAATAAAAACTCGGAGCATTATAATTTGTAAGGAATGATGCCCTTAAAATTAGTTCGCCTCCATTCATCGTTATAGCTCTACCTGCAACAGCTCCATTCAATGCAAAAGAAGATACATCTATAGTACCTTGATTAATATTTAAACTATTACCAATGGATATATTTTTCTGGATAGTTACAGTATCTATAAGTGAATTTTTATTTACAACCAAACTTTTAACAATATTTGGAATTCCAGTACCAGAATTTTGATTACCACTACCAGAAAATTCATAAGTAGCATTGGAAGATAAGGTTCTAAGGTTTGTCCTGATACAGCCAGACATAGTAGGCACAGGTGCAATACCATCTTGATGGGCAAAAGATAAATAGGTACTATCTTGAACAATCGTTGAATCACCCGTTAGGTAATAATTACCTTGAATTATTAGTTTTGAAATTGTTGCGTCTTTTTCTAAAGATAATGAGCGGAATGATGCTGGTTGAGCATCAATAGTAATTGTATTTCCTTTTATTCTAATTTTATCAGATTGCTTATTAGGTATAGTATTTGAAGCAACGCCACCGAAATTTACTTTTGACCAAGTATTTGGGTCGTCCCAATCACCATTTTGACGGCTATAATAAATAGCACTAGATACTTCTGGTTCTCCAGCGCTCCAATCCCCTTTTATGCTATCTACCTTGATAGAATAGAAAAATCTTTGATTAAAATCGACAATATCATTATCGTTACCAGGGTCTAATCTCCAATAACCTAAAGGATTATTATATGATGGTGAGAAGTATAAAACATCATACGCTGCCTCGTTGCCATTGACCTCGCCTGCATTATAATGAAAAAACACATTAGCACCAGAGCCATTAATATTTATATCATTAGAATTAACAACCCAATATTTTGTTAAAGATTTATTATTGACCTCAACCTGTGGATGTTCTTTATCAACGGGCTTAATAGATATTTCTGGGTTGCTACCAAATGTAGCGCCACTAGCTCGTAATTCAATTTCGGCAGGAGAATAATACCCTGGAGTGCCAATAGGGAATTGAAACATTTGCGGTAAAGACAAAGTATTCGGAAATTTCCGAACGATGTGTCCACCTAACAGCACATTTGATGAGCTGCCAGAATTAATAATACACTTATTTGAATTAAACGAAGATAATGTAGTATCGTTAGATAAAGACGAGTAGATTTTTGCCCAAGCATTTAATAATAAATCACTATTTACTATTTCTAAAGAACTATTAAGTAAATATAAATATTGAGTTATTGTTAAAGTTGTAGTAGGGTCTAATACTACCCTATTATTATTAGATTTATCAATGTATATTCTTGCTAAAGTAATTGATGAATTACCCGATATTGTATCTATTAATCCTTTGTTAAAAGTTATTCTACCATCGGAATTTTGTGTATAAGTACCATATATTTCAAACTTTCCAGATATATATAAATTACTTATAGCTCCATTTTGGTGCACTAAAGAGCTTGTGTTATCAACTCTTATGCCTCCATTTATTTGAAATACAGCACCCTGCGATAGGAAAATCGTCGAATTACCTTTAACATTAACTAATTGGCTAATACTCTCTAAAGGTAATACAAGTATTAAAAATAATATGAGTAAATATCTAATATACATTTTATTTTTTAATTTGTTTATAATGTAATAGTAGCGACAACGTACCATATACTACCGTCAGATACTAATTGAACACCTTGTACTTTACCTCCACCAGTCTTCGTTTGAATTGTATAATCTGCGAATACATTTTCAATTTTTTCCGCACCATAAGACTTAAGTTTATAGAATATAAGAGGGGATCCAGAAGTACCAATTTCTGCTTTAATCCAAATTACTTTACCCTTTAAACCAGATGCGCTTGGAAGTTGAACAGTGAAATCAGGTCCAGAACAAACAACAATTTCGTCACTCGTAAGTACATTAGGACTATTTCCTGTAATTTGGCGTATACTAAATTTTGGTACGAAACTATAAGACCAATCTAATTTTCCGCTTCCATCGGTCGTTAAAACTTGCCTAGAAGAACCGTCTTTTGCTGGCAACGTATAAGTAACATCACTTGATTGCGTATCTGCTTTAAAAGAAGTAAAATTATTCCCACTTGATGAAGGTTCATAAAACTTTAATTCTTTTGCCACATTATCAGTATTTTTTAAATTCAAGTTACTTGATAAATTAGAGCCTACGTCAGACCATGAAGAACCATCAGTTATTTTAATAGTTTTAGCATTATTATCATAATATAAAAAACCTGGAACAGATGTCCCTACTGGCGGAGTATTTTGAGGAATAAGTTGAAGAGCAATTGGGTCTATAGTACCAGTAACAACTAAATCACCGTCAATAATAGCGTCGCCATTCACCCACAAGCGTAAAGAATCATTAAATGAGTCAGTTTTATTAATACCAATTTGTCCATCGTTCCAAATCTTCATTCTATTGATATTATTTGTAAATAAGGACATATTTAGGTTTTCATATTGCTTTACTTCTGCATTACCATTAGCATCAATTCCTACATCAAAACCATCAGCAGAACTTTGCCCTGTGGTTGAGCCAGCTGTAAATTTAGTATAAACAGCAGTCGCATCTCCCCCATCTATATGTAATCTTGAAGCAGGTGAAGTAATATTAATACCAATATTTGTACCATCATTAATTAGGGAACTTGTTGCCTCTAAATTTGTACCATTATATCTAAGTGTTTGCTTGTCAGTTCCAGAAGGAATTGTTCCGCCGTTAGACCAAGTTGGAGCAGTACCGTTTGAGGAAAGAACTTGATTATTTGCACCTAACGCTAATCTGACCCAATCTGTCCCATCATAATACATCATATCGCCAGTGGCATTACCACTTAAATTAATTTTAGTACCATCAACGCTATTATTTGCTAATTTGACAGTAGAAATAGCACCATCTTGCATCATTGGAGTAGATACTTGATTATTTTTAATACTTAATGTTCCTGATACACTTACACCAATATTTCCGCTTGGTTGCACAGCTTGAGCAAATCCGCTACTATTTCCAACAAAAATATAGGCAGTTGGTAAAAGATTAGATAATTTATCATCTATCTGTGTTTGGATATTAGAAGTAACTCCATCTAAATATTGGTACTCAGTATTATTAACTGTACCATTAGCAATTTTAGTAGCGTCTATACCTGCTGCTAACTTAACATTAGTAACAGCACCATTATTTATGCTTGGGTTTGGATAGGTACCAGTTAAGTCGCCTCCAGCTAAATCTCCATCAAAAACAATATTTGCTTTGTCTGCATTATATAAAGGATCAATTTCTGATGCCGATGGTGATATCCAAGTTGGGGCACTTCCAACGCCATTAGTTTGTAATAAATTACCAGCCGTTCCAGCAGCCAATCTAACCCAATCACTACCGTCATAATACATTATATCGCCATGAGCATTGCCAGTTAAATCAATTTTACTTCCATTTACACTATTATCTGCTAATTTAGATGTAGTAACATTAGCATCTAATATTTTAGTAGTAGTTATTTTATCGTTACCTATCGTTAGAACACCTAAGTTATCGATAGTTGCATCGCCACTCATTAGCACTTGGGTAGCTTGATTTGAGGCATTACCTATAAATAGTTTACCATTATCTAAAGGTAAAAATGCACCTGAAAAGAGATTTATCCAAGTAGCACCATTATAATAATCAAATGTATTTAAATCTGTATTATAAATTATTAAACCTGTTGCAGGGCTAATAATTGAATTTCTTTGTGCTGTTGTAAGTCGAGGCATCAATAAGCCTTTATTGTTAGCCGATAACTCTAAAATAGACGATGCATTTGGAGTTGTTGTTCCAATACCGACATTATCTTGTGCATAAGTTGGGTAGAAAGCAATTACGCTCAAGATTAATAATAACGTTACACTTTTATAGCTAATTTTATACATAATAATTACCAATATTTTTTTTATTCTTTACAACAATAGTGCCAAGTTTATGTATTAAATAGAACTCTAAATATAAATAAAACCATTACACTACTTAGCGTACAAATATATATAATATGCTATACAATCTTTTAAGTAATTATACTTATTTTCTTAATCACTGCATATTATTGCCAGTGAGATAGAATGTGCAACAAACAATAATTATTTACAAGGAGTCGAATTAAGTATATATATTTTAAGTATATTTGATATTTTTAATTCATTAAGGTTCTAATTATGTTCAGAATATTGATATTCTATTTCTTTTTAGTGTCTATGGAGGCTATAGCCTCAAATTTTTCTAATTTTGTTGAAGAACAAACTACTTTAATCCAAAGTCAAGATTCTAATATGCCTATGAGGGTAACACAAATAACGAATTTAGCAGATTCCTTATTGTTACGTAGCCAATGCTCTGACATCAACCCAGATATTGACAAAGCAATATTGCAATTGCTCCTTGACAGAATGTATGCTACAGTTACAGATTCAAATTCATTAGGGGTAGGTATTGCTGCGCCTCAGGTAGGTATTACTAAGAATATAATATGGGTACAAAGGTTTGATAAACAAGGGGAGCCATTTGAATACTATTTTAATCCTAAAATTTTGAAATATACTGAAAAGAAACAAGAATGCCGTGAAGGCTGTTTATCTATTCCAATAATAATGGATACATTAAATGTTAGAGCGTACGCGATTATGATCCAATATGATACTTTTGAGAAAAGAAATGTTATTGAAATGGTCGAAGGATTTACGGCGGTTATTTTTCAACACGAAGTGGACCACCTTAATGGAAAATTATTTATAGATTATATAAAGAAAGAAGAATAGATATAGTATTGTTTGTTAGACAAATAAAAAAGGGGCTGTCTCATAAGTCAGTCTCTTTTAAAAATATGTTAAATATCGTTAATAAA
>DAOMQA010000024.1:0-38615 GCA_035445085.1 Kapaibacterium sp. (SeqCode) | reverse complement strand
AACTTATACTTAGCTTGATAGTTTTATCAGGCTGGAATGTAGCCCAAGCTCAAGATGTTTGGACTTTAAAACAATGTATTGATACGGCACAAGTACATAACGAAACTTTGCAAATCAGCCGAAACAATATCAATATCAGCGAACAACGGAAAAAAGAAGCACAAGCTAACCTCATTCCAAAAGTTACAGCCAATGCCGATTACAAGTACTTTATGGAATTACCCACGCAATTAATGCCGATAAATGCCCTCAATCCGCAATCGCCCGAAGGACAATTCAGGAATTTGCAATTTGGTGTTCCGCACAACATCAATATAAATGTGCAGTTAGCTATGCCCTTGTATAGCCCACAGATTTATGGTGCGATACAAAGTACACAAATTGCCAAAGAAATTACGGAATTGCAGTTTCAAAAATCAGAAGAGCAAGTTTTATTTGATATTACCACACTATATTACAATGCTCAAATCATCGTACATCAATTGGCTTTTTTGGATAGCAATATTGTTAATACCGAAAAACTACTCAAGAATATGCAACTCTTGAAAGACCAACTTTTGGCAAAAGGTAGCGATGTGAGCAAAGTAAAACTTCAAGCTGAACAGCTCCATACACAAAGGCAAAATATAAACAACAAACTTATTCAGGTTTTGAATATACTGAAATTGAATATGGGAATTTCATTGGAGCTGAATATTTCTGTTGTTTCTGAAATCCAACACGAAATTTCCTTAGAAAGTAATACAAGAAATGTATTGGAGCTGAAAATTATTCAAAAACAAAACCAACTGCTTCATAGTGATTTAAAGATACTTAACCAATCAAGATTTTTGCCTTCGTTAAACTTAATTGCTTCTTACGGGACAACTGGTTTTGGTTATGACAAAAAGCCTAACGATTTCTTGAAATTCTACCCTATCGGTTTTGCAGGCATACAATTAAGCTACCCTCTTTTTAATGGAACGGTTACTCAACGAAAAATCAATCAAAAGAAATTGGAGATTACTAACAATGAATTACAATCAAAATTGATTTCAGAAAAAAACGATATGGAAGTTGAAAATGCTATCCGACAAAAAACGATCGCACAGTCAACCATCACGAATACCGAAAATCAAATTGCTTTAGCCAAAACGATTTATGAACAAATCATTTTACAACAAAAGCAAGGTACGGCAACACTTACCGATGTCTTATTGGCTGATAATGCACTTCGTGAAGCACAGCAAAACTACCTGTCGGCAGTGATAGATTATCTGAAAGCTGATTTGGAACTTAAAAAACTGACGGGTTCAATTACATCAATCAAAAATTAAGAATTAAAAATAGAGAAAATGAAAAAGATAATTTGGATAATAGCTGGAGTTGCCATTGTTGGATTGGCGATTTTTAAATTGGTGAGCAACAAAAAGACAACTGAAAACAGAGTATATCAATACGATAAAGAAAAGCCAATTTCGGTAAATGTTGACACAATCAGGCTACAAAATATTGTAGATACAGTCAACTATACAGGTACTTTTGAGCCGAATAAGGAAACAAAAATAAGTGCAGATATACAAGGAAAAATCAATGCGGTTTTGGTAGATATTGAGAGCTATGTTTCCAAAGGACAAACTCTTATTCAGCTGGATAATTCGTTATTGAAATTACAACTCCAAACGGTTGAAGTGCAAATTGAGGGCTTGGAAGATGATGTAAAACGATATATAATTTTAACGGAAGCAGATGCCGTTCAAGGTGTACAGTTGGAAAAGGCAAGATTAGGGTTGAAATCCGCAAAAGTTCAGAGAGCAACTTTATTGGAGCAAATCAACAAAACTGCAGTTAAAGCACCTTTCAACGGTATTGTAACAGCCAAACTCAATGAAGAAGGTGGTTTTGCAGCACCGGGAGTTCCTTTGTTGCAAATAACGGATATAAGCACTTTACGCTTTACAGTCAATGTACCCGAAAATGATTTGGTAAAATTTCAAAACAATCAAACCTACAAAATCAGTGCTGATGCTTATTCCGACATTTCTCTTTCAGGCAAAATAACAATGATAGGAAGCAAAGCCAATATGGGCAATAGTTTTCCAATTCAATTTCAAGTTGCAAACACCAAAAATCTAAGTATCAAATCGGGAATGTTTGGTAAAGTAAGTCTTTCTGAAAGCAAACAAGAGCAAGGTATTCTTATTCCGACATCTACCATTTCAGAAGAAAATGGAATAGCAAAAGTGTATCTCATAAAAAACGGAAAAGCCGTATTGCAAACTATTACAACTACTAAAACTATTGGGAACAAAACAGTTGTTTCAAGTGGCTTGAAAGAGAATGACATCATCGTTACAAACGGATTTATCAATCTTTTTGATAATGCCAATATCCTTACTAAATAAAATCAGCAAGCTATGAACATTACAGAAATATCAATCAAACGCCCCTCGCTGATTATCGTACTTTTCAGCGTGTTTGCACTATTGGGAATTATCGGCTACAAGAATTTGAGTTATGAATTAATGCCCGATTTTAATCAACCCGTTGTGGTAATTAAAACAGTTTATCCTGGAGCAGAACCAAATGAAGTAGAAACTTCGGTTTCCAGAAAAATTGAAGATGCTCTTTCTAATTTGGAAGGAGTAGATTATTTGGTAACGAAATCATTACCTAATGCTTCTATCATTATTGCCAACCTGAAATACGGTACTGATTTGGACAAAACAATGCAAGACGCTCAACGCTACATTGACAATATCAAAAAGGATTTACCAAAAGATATTCAAAATCCGGTAATGAGTAAGGTTTCGCCAAACGATTTACCGATAATGTCAGTAAGTGCCACAAGTAATTTAAACCCGACTGAATTTTATCAAAAAATGAAGGATGATTATCTTCCTCAAATTCAGAAATTAAAAGGAGTAGCAGAAATTACCATACTAGGTGGAGAAGAACGAGAAATTCAAGTAAAGGTGGACAAAGATAAATTGAAACTTTATAAAATTTCTTTGTACCAAGTAGTGGAAGCGATAAATCGTTCGGGAATTGATTTGCCTGCCGGAAAAGTTCAAACCGACCAAGAAAACAGCTCGGTGCGTTTAGTGGGTAAATTCAATGACCTTAATAGTATTCAAAATGTACAAGTTGTAATGCCAATACCAGGCAGCCCTGTTTATGTGAAAGACATTGCAAATGTTGTGGACGGAATTAAAGAAACAAGTTCCATTAGCAGATACAACGGTAAAAATGGCATCGGGCTTTTAATCAAAAAACAAAGCGATGGCAATGCCGTTGATGTTTCCAAATTAATCAAAGAGCAATTTCAAACGATTGAAAAAAACAATTCTTCTAATAATGTAAAATTTGTAGTTACAGATGATAGCACGGATAATACCATTGCTGCCGTAAATTCGGTAGTGTTTGATTTGATTTTGGCGGTTATTTTGGTGTCAATCGTAATGCTTTTATTTTTAAGAAGCTACCGAAACTCTTTGATTGTTGCAGTTGCTATTCCTACTTCGCTCATCACTGCTTTTGGAACTATGTGGTTATTGGGTTACACGCTTAATTTAATGACACTTCTTGCAATGTCTTTGGTTATCGGCGTTTTGGTGGACGACGCCACGGTGGTTTTAGAAAATATCCAACGCCATTTAGATATAGGAAAAGACAAACGACAAGCCGCAATGGACGGGCGAATGGAAATAGGTTTTTCTGCTTTGTCAATTACTTTGGTTGATGTTGTTGTTTTTGTCCCTATTTTATTTCTACAGGTTTTTGTGGCTGATATGCTCAAACAATTTTCGGTCGTTATTATTGTAACGGTTTTAACCAGTTTATTGGTTGGATTTACACTTACACCTTGGTTGGCTTCCCGAATTGGAGAGAAAGAAAATCTACAACCTACCAATTTCTTTAATCGATTTTTACTTTGGTTTGAACATCAGTTGGATAAATTTATTGCTTGGTATGGCGGTAAATTAGATTGGGTTTTAAAACATAAACTCATTTTTACAGGCTTTTTAATTCTGTTATTTATTGGAACTGCTGGAATGATGAAACAAGGAATTATTGGTAAAGAGCTCATTGCCACAGGTGACCAAGGGAAATTCCGTTTAGGTTTAGAGTTCGATAAAAACACCTCTATCCAACAAAACAATTTGATTTCAGAAAAAATTGAAACTTACATATTACAACAACCCGAAGTAGCCACTTTGTTTAGTAATGTTGGTGGACCGAGTACTGGTATTGGAAGTTTGGGCGTAGGTTCTGCGAATAAATCGGAATTTACTATTCAATTAAAACCCAAAAAGGAAATCAATAATCTTTCCACCGAAAAGTTTATGATTGATTTGCGTGAGGATTTGCAAACAAAATTCTCTGGTATTAATTATTCGATTAGTGCATTAGGGTTGATACCTAAATCGGCACCTATTGAAATTACGCTAAGTGGTTCAGAGCTAAATCAGGTAATGCAATCGGCTCAAAATTTAAAAACAATAATTGAAAAAATACCCGGTGCCGACAATGTTCGCTTATCTGTTGAAGTAGGAAGTCCGGAGTTAAAAGTAATGCCCGACAGAGATAAAATGCAACGCTTAGGTTTGAATATTGCTTATGTAGGAATGAATTTGCGTACTGCATTTTCGGGGAATGATGATGCAAGCCTAACTGAAAACGGAACAGAATATCCTGTACGAATTTGGTTAGATAAATTCAGCCGTCAAAATTATGATGATATTAATAATTTGAATATTGTCAATCCAATGGGCGTTCCAATTGAAGTTTCGCAGTTTTCAACAATTGAAAAAGACAATTCACCATCTTTATTAGAACGAAAAGACCGACAACCAGCAGTTACGCTCACTGCCGATGCTTTGGGTCGTCCTTCGGGAACAGTTGCCGATGATGTGGTGGCATATATTAAAAATAATCCGCTTCCGAGTGGAATTGAAATGACTTGGGGCAGTGATATTAAAAGGCAAAACGACAGTTTCGGAGCATTAGGTTCTGTTTTATTGATTTCGTTTATTCTGATATATCTGATAATGGTAGCGTTGTACGATAGTTATATTTATCCGTTTGTAGCCTTGTTTGGTATTCCCGTTGCGGTTATCGGTGCTTTTTTAGCTTTGAATTTATCGTTGAGTAATATTAGTTTATTTGCCTTGTTAGGGTTGATAATGTTGATGGGATTGGTAACCAAAAACGCCATTTTGATTGTAGATTTCACAAACCAACTCAAAGCCGAAGGAAAGCCCTATCGTCAGGCAATTTTAGAAGCCAGCAAAGGCAGAATGCGACCTATTTTAATGACAACTTTATCAATGGCAATCGGAATGTTACCCATTGCATTAGCTACCGGAACGTCAGCCGAATGGAAAAACGGATTGGCTTGGGTAATTATTGGAGGCTTATTATCTTCATTGGTATTGACCATTTTTTTAGTACCAATGGTATATTATGTGGTGGATAAAGTGAAAGAGAAATTTAGTAACAAAAAATTAATTTAAAATGAAACAAATACTTATTCAGTTTTCGGCATTTTCATTCCTATTTCTTTCTTTATTTTTAAGTATAAAAGATGAATACGGTTTAACAATTGAAGTAGAAAACTTACGTAATTCAAAAGGTGTTTTACAAGTAGCTTTATATAACAAAGGCGGTTCAATACATGATGAAGATTACAAAAAATTAAGTCCACCGTTGGCTTTTGGCGTGTACAAAGATGGCTTATCATCCACAATGCTTTAAATCATCTCCGGCACTCAAAGGTAATAGCTGACATTTAGCTGTTTCAAAGCCATGTGTCAATAAAACTATATCAGAATATCATAGATTAGAAATTTCATCTATCGGAAGCAAAGGTAAAGGCGGAAGGCATCATTCTTACTCGACCTTACAGGAAGAGCAGGTATTTATGGATACTTTGATTACCCAAGCAATGCAAGGCCAAATAGCAACAGTAAATCAAATAAAGGAAGCTTATGCAAAAAGAATTGGTAAGAGTGTACGTAAAGCAAGTATATATAGACTCTTAGAACGTACAAGCTAGAGAAAAATAGTACCATTGCCCAGCCATCCGCTAAAGGACATTCAAGCTCAAGAGGATTTTATCAAATCTATGACTTCTTCCCCCATCTTGATGTTACTTATTAGAACGCTGCTTGGTATTACTACCCTTGTATATTTTATCTATATTGTTTCTTTTGAAAAATATTTTTGATAATTAAATATATTTAAACTATTTTTGAAGTATGTTATAATGTACAAAATTAATAATATATTTGTTTTAGTAATATTTCTAATATTGCTAAATTCATGTAACGAATCATCGCTTACAACTGAGAATTCCAAAAGTAATGCTCTTAATTCTACAGAAAAACAATGCTTGCTCATTTGTTCATCAGTAGCGAGATATTCATTAGTGCATTGGTTTGAATGGACGGTAGAAAATAACATTACAGATATACCTTCAAAAATATACAAGGATAAATATCCAATTTTAATGGAACCTAAAAAGGCTACGACAAAAGTAGCTAATAAAGGTGCTTCCCATACAACACCAGGACAAAAAGCAGCAGGTAAAATTGCGGCAGCTGATTTTGTTGGTGCTTATTGTGGTTTTCTTAATTCAATGTTTGGCGGTGCGGCAGTGGGTGCTCTTGGATTTTCAGCAGCAGCTGCAATTAGTGAGATTTAACATTTTTTATTTATAATTACAAATTAATCGAGTAAGTATTATGAGTGAAGATTTAGAAAAGTTATTAAAATATACTAAAATATTATATATCATAATTATTAATCTATTTGTTCTTTATGGATTAATTACCATATTTTATTTAAATAAACCTTTATTATCATTGATTTTTTTAATACCATTAATTCTAATTTCTATTTTTTATGCAGCTTTATTCTCTAAATATAATGTGCAATATGAAAATAAAACGAATATTATTGAAAGAAAACAAATATGGAGGGCAATATTTAGCTTCATTATGGGTTTCTCAGTATTACCTATAGTTAATTTAATGTTTAATGATAGTATTAATACAAAAATTATAATATTATCTTTATTAAATGGAATATTTTTTATTTTCATGCCTTATTTAATATTAAAATTATAAAAGAAGTTTAATAAAAAACATCAAATTCATTAATAAGATTTTTTTTTAATTAGATTTGCTTGGCGATTATACTGTGAATGGTACATCTCTTCGAGTTCAGGACAGAGAAGTTAAGCTCCACCGAGCTGACGATACTGCATGGGAAAGTAAGTCGTTACCAAGTTCTTTAAAACAAAAAGGGGCTGTACTTTTGAGACAGCCCACGCTTTATATATGTTATCTGTTTTTATACTAATTCGAGAGCGTCTAAGAATGCTTTCTTCAAATCTTCAATACTTTCAATACCAACAGCTACACGTACTAAACCATCTGTAATATTACATGCTTCACGTTGCTCTTTAGGTACTGACGAATGCGTCATTGAGGCAGGATGCTGTACTAATGACTCTACTCCACCAAGTGAGACAGCTAATTGAAATATTTTAATATTATTCATCAAAGTAACGCCGGCTTCGAATCCACCTTTTAATTCAACTGCTAACATAGAGCCAAAGCCATGCATTTGCTTTTTAGCAATTTCATATTGTGGGTGAGTTGGTAACCCAGGGTATCTTACCCAAGCAACTTTAGGATGATTTTCTAGCAATAGAGCCAATTCCATAGCATTCTGTGCAGCTCTATCTACTCTTAGAGATAAAGTTCTAATACCACGTTGTACTAAAAATGAGTTAAATGGGTCAATTACACCACCTACCAAATTAGATACTTTTCTAAATTTCTTATATTCTTCCTGATCTTTTACAGTAACAGCACCAGCAATAACGTCGGCATGTCCATTTAAATACTTAGTTAATGAATGAAGCACGTAATCGGCACCAAGTTCTAAAGGCCTTTGGTAAACTGGACTCATAAACGTATTATCAACACATACTTTAGCACCGAAAGATTTAGCAATTTTTGAGCATTCTTCAATATCAGCAATTGATAGTGTAGGATTGCCCGGCGTTTCTAAATATAATAATGTAGTATTATCTTTCATAGCATTTTTTACTTCGTCTAAATTAGACGTGTTTACAAAGCTAGTTTCAACACCAAAATTACTAAAAAAGTCCTTCAAAATAACCAATGTTGGTCCATAAACAGAATCGCTACAAACAACATGATCGCCAGACTTTAGCACTGCAGCAAAAACTAAATGGACTGCTGCCATTCCACTCGCACAACCTATTGTTTTGAAGCCTCCTTCAAGAGCAGTTACGGCATCTTCCATAGATTCTACAGTAGGGTTTCGCATTCTCGTATAAATATAGCCGTCAAGCTCACCTTTAAATAAACCAGCTCCATGCTCAACGTCTTTAAATTTAAAAGTAGAAGTTTGGTATATTGGAGTTACAACGGCTCCAGCTGCATCCTCTTTATTCCCAGCATGTATACATTTAGTTTCAAAATGTAAATTCTTATTATCTTCCATCAATTCACCAAAAACTTTTTTAAAATTTGTAAAATTATTGGATGTAAATTAACTATTTATCATCAATTTGCCAAAATCAGGCGTTAAATTTATAAGGAGCAACAATAGTAAGTTACATCAAATATAGCAAATATTGCTATATTTGTATTTTTTGAATTAAATATTACAAAATGAAAATTATATATATCTATATCATTTTATTAATTTCATTAGTTTATTGCTCTTTGTCACAAAATCTTGAAGATTATGACTCTTTAACTAATAGTATTGATTACACATTAAAGCCACGATTTGGAGTATTTTTTAACTATAATTTTTTATTTCATAGTGCAAATTTTCAAGATTTGCCAGGGATTAATACTTGTTGCCCTCAATATAGTAGTATCACCGATAAAGGTTTATCTTTTGGCGCATTGTTTGAGCACTCCTTAAATAATCAAATGAGAATTGGAGGCAGATTAAGCCTTAATCTATATAATGGAACTTTTACATCTATCGAGACAAAGCCAATTATTATTGATGGCAAAACACAAGATGGCAAGATTGCATTTAATTTAGATACCAAATTTGCGTATTTAGCGATAGAGCCAATGTTTTTATATTCATTTTATCCAAATTTTTGGACAAATATTGGTTTTACATTAGGTTTTGCAAGCCATTCTGACCATTACCAATCAGAAGAGATAATTACACCTAATGATAGAGGAACGTTTACAGATGGCTTTAGAAAGCACGACTTAAGTTTTGGTGAAATACCATCAATATCATCCGTATCTTATGGCTTTCAAATAGGTACATCCTACGAAACAAAGCTAAATAAAGATAGTTCTTTAATTTTAGCTCCAGAAATTAATTATGCTTATAATTTTAATAGCGTTGTTAGCGGTATAAATTGGAATATTCATTCAATTAAATTAGGTTTAGCTGTAAAATATAGGCAGTCTCAACCGCCACCGCCACCGCCACCGCCACCGATAAGACCGCCTTTCCCTAATCCACAGCTACCAGAAGCACCTCCAGAGCTAACTGCTGATGTTCAGTTGTTTAAGGTTGATTCGGCTGGGAATTTAAATAAAAACTTTAGTTTACAAATCGAAGACTTTATTTCTTTAAATATGAGACCCTTATTAAACTATATTTTTTTTGATTACAATCAAGATATTATACCTAATAGGTATAAAAGACTTACTAATAAAGAAGCTAATGAATTTTCATTAAAGAAATTACAAAACTTAAATGCTTTAGAAACTTATTACCAAGTTTTAAATATAATAGGTTATAGGCTAAAAAATGATTCGAGCACGTCAGTTGATATAGTTGGTTGTAATTCTAATATAGACGATGAAAAAAACAACAAAAGATTATCGGAAAATCGCGCTTTAGCAGTTAGAGATTATTTGGCAGAAGTCTGGGGAATAGCAGACGAAAGAATGAAAATTATTTCTAAAAATTTACCAAGCAAACCATCAAAAAGTGATGACAGCACAAGTGCAGAGGAAAATCGAAGGGTCGAAATTATTACGAAGAATGACAATATTATGGCACCTGTTACTACTACCGATACAATGAGAACAGTGCAAACATATGATATGAAGTTTGTTAATTCGTGGAAATCTGATGTAGGAATTAATAAATGGGTATTAAAGGCAGAATTAGATAATAAGAATATTTTTGATAAAAGTGGTTCAGGCACACCTGATTCAACAATCAATTGGACTTTAGATGAAGATAGTAAAATATTAAAAAATTCTGGAAATATCTTTTACTACCTAACGGTTACTGATAACTTAGGACAAACAGCTATTAGCTCTAAGAATAGACTACCCATCGAACAATTAACAATAGATAAAAAGAGATTAGAAAGAATATCAGACAAAGAATTTGAGTACTACTCATTGATACTTTTTGATTTTGGTAAATCCGACCTTAGGAAAGAACATAAAAGTGTTGTTGATTTAATCAAAGGGCGCATTTCTAAAGATTCAAAAATTTATGTTAAAGGCTATACTGATAGTATAGGCGAAGAGGAGGATAATAAAAAATTATCTGATAAAAGAGCAAAATCAGTTGCAAAAAGGCTAAGTATACCTGAAGAATTCGTTACAGGTATTGGTGAATCATCATTATTATACCCTAATAATACCCCTGAGGGAAGGTTTTACTGCCGTACCGTTCAGATTGTGATAGAAACTCCAGTTTCTGAATAAAATTTATAATTGCTGTAACATTTTGCGTGCAATTGGGACATATCGACTTTCTGGATAGCTTGCTATTAGCTTTTGATATGCATCTCTTGCATCGTCAATTTTCCCTAAGCGTAAATTAGATTCCGCTAATTTTAATTGCGATTCGGCAATATACGATGAATTGTTATTTTGTATTACATTATTATAATTTAAACTTGAATTATTATAGTCTCCAATACTAAAATATGCTTGTGCTAAATAAAATATTATTTCCGATTGAGTCTTTTTACTTGTTTCTTTAGATTTTGCTATATTTAATAACTTTATTGATTCATTAAAGTTACCTTTTCTAAATTCAGTAATACCCTTTTGAATTTGAACATTTTGTGAAATGTCGCTTACCTCATGGTTACTTTTTATAATATTCTGGTTTTTAGCTTCTACCTTTAATACCTTCTTTTTAGGAGCTTTCTTCACTTTTTTTACAATTTGCGTTGATTCTTCATTTAAAAATGTTTCGTCTTCAGCTACATTTTCTATATCTTCACTTTTAGAGCTTTTGCTATTATCTGGCTTAAAAGTAAATTCTTTCTTTTTAGACTCATTATTATTTGCTCCAGTCATTGGAGTTTGATTAGCATTATCTACCAATCTATCTATATCATATTGCATAGATTGTAGTATTTTTTCAATTTTATCTAAGCGTTGCTCAACCCCATCAATCCTTGTGTTTGCTTTATCTTGCTCACTTTTTAATTGTGCTAATTGCTGGCTAATACTTGGTAGGTTTTCAGCTACATTTTCATCATTCATCTTAGGGCTAATAGTTTCCTTTTCTTGTACTATCTTATGTTTATTATCTAATACTTTCTTTTCAAAGCTACTAATCTTATCACTAACTTTCTTATCTTCTATATTTTCTATACCTTCTTTATGATTTAGCAAATCATAATCGCTCGTCGAATTAATATTTTTATAAGCAGATAAATTTCCATTTCTAACAGTCCTCATACCAGCACATGATTGCAATAGAAAAGAAATGGTGAACAATATTATTATACTGCTTAATATTGAACAGTAACTATTTTTTCTTATTTGTTCTTTTTTCAAGCACATATCGCATTTAATCCGTATTTTTGATATAAATTTTTCTATAATTATGTCTTAAGACAAAGTTTGTGCCATACAGAAGATAAGCTATCAATGAAGATATTAGTAATAAATTGGCAAGATATAAAAAACCCAAATGGAGGTGGCGCTGAAGTCCATGCCCACGAGATATTTAAGCGTATAGTTGCTCAAGGTCATGATGTAACATTCTTTTCTTGTGAGGTTGATGGTCTGCCTAATAACGAAGTTATTGATGGCATTAATATTATTAGGTCAGGTGGCAGAAATACTTTTAATTTTACCGTCCCATCGTATTATACGAAGCACTTTAAAGATATAAATTTTGATATAATTATAGATGATATAAACAAAATACCTTTTTATACACCTTTATACATAAAAAAGCCAATTGTAGCTATAAGTCACCATTTCTTTGGCTATAGTATTTTTAGAGAGACAAATTTTATTTTTGGATTATATGTATATATATCTGAATTTTTAGTGAACTTTGTTTATAAAAAAGTAAATTTTGCTGTCGTATCAGATAGTACATTAAGTGAATTTATCAACCGTGGCTTTGATAGAAGTAAGTTTTCGTTAGTTTATAACGCCTTTGACAAAGAACACTTCCCAATGAAAGTATCGCAGAAAGCTGAATTTCCAGTTATCACTTACTTTGGAAGACTAAAGAAATATAAATCGGTTGATCATTTATTTCATAGTTTTGCAGCTTTATCAGAGAAATTCCCAACGGCAAAATTAGAAATTATAGGGCGTGGGGATTTTAGACCATTTTTAGAAACATTATCAGAGAAATTGCATATAAAAGATAAGGTTTTGTTTCACGGTTTTGTAGATGATAGTAAAAAAATAGAACTATTATCACGTTCCTGGGTAGTTGTAAATACTTCAATGAAAGAAGGATGGGGTATTACTAATATAGAAGCAAACGCTTGTGGTACGCCTGTTATTTCTGCTAATGTGCCAGGATTAAGAGATTCTGTGAAAGAAGGTGTTTCGGGATTGCTTTATAGATACGCAGATATCAAAGATTTAGAAAGTAAAGTTGAGCAAATAATCAGCAACAATAGTTATATGATAAATTTATCCAAAACATCTATTGATTGGGCAGATAATTTTTCTTGGGAAAAATCAACATCAGTGATGATTGAATTGTTGAAAAAATCTATCAAAGAGAAGTTAAATAAATAGCACTTCTCAAGTATTTTAAAAAAGATTTTTGTAACATAAAAAATATGCTTTTATTTCTTATTTTTGCAGTAATTGTGTAATAATTATTAATTAAAATATAAAAAGGAAAATTAAAATGAAAAAAGATTTTTTGATGGTAAGTGATTTTTCAAGACAAGAGCTTCATGATACTTTTGATATAGCATTAGATATGAAGAAAGATCGTAGAAAATATAGCAAAGCATTAGAAGGAGAAACTTTAGCGCTAATATTTGAGAAACCATCATTAAGAACAAGAACGACATTTGATGTTGGAATACAGCAATTGGGCGGCTATTCTTTATATTTATCACCTGCAGAGATCAGCTTAGGCAAAAGAGAATCAGTATATGATGTAGCAAAAAATTTAGAGCGTATGGTTCAAGGTATAATGATTAGGACATTTGGTCATGATATTGTTGAAAATATGTCTAAATATGCTTCTATTCCAATAATTAATGGCTTGACAGATTTTTCTCACCCTTGTCAAGCAATGGCTGATTATTTAACAATATTAGAAGTTAAAGGTAAATTAGAAGGCTTGAAGGTAACTTATGTAGGTGATGGTAATAACGTTGCACATTCTTTAATGGACGCAGGCGCTAGGTTAGGTGTAAACGTTACTATTGCTTGTCCATTTGGTTATGAACCTAATTTAAATGCTTGGAGACTTTCAACTGCAATTGCTAAAGAAAACAATTGTAAAATTGAAGTTACTAATGACGCTTATGAGGCAGTTAAAAATGCTGATGTAATATATACAGATGTATGGGCATCTATGGGACAGGAAGCTGAAGCAGCAATGAGAAGAAAAATATTCTTGCCTTACCAAGTAAATGAAAACTTAATGAAAGCAGCAAATGATGATGCAATATTTATGCATTGCTTGCCTGCCCACCGTGGTGATGAAGTAACAGACGCTGTTATCGATGCACCTAATTCTGTTGTATTCCAAGAGGCAGAAAATAGATTACATGCTCAAAAAGCAGTAATGTATCAACTAATGAAGAACAAATAATGGCAAAGAAAGCCCTCATAGCAATAGGTGGAAATTCACTTATACGAGTAGGAGAACGCGGAACTATCGAAGAGCAGTTTCATAATGCTAATGAAACTGCTAAAGCCGTTGTAAAAATGTTAAAGAAGGGTTGGGACGTAGTTTTGACGCATGGAAATGGACCACAAGCAGGAGCAGCATTAATACGCTCTGAACGTGGTGCTGGTGAAGTATATACCCATACATTGGATATGTGCGTTGCCACTACTCAAAGCGAAATAGGCTATGTATTAGAAAGAGCTTTAAGGCAACAATTATTTGAATTTGGTATTAATAAGGATGTAATTACTATACCTACAATGGTAGTAGTTGATGCTAACGACCCTGCTTTTAATAGCCCAAGTAAGCCAATCGGCCCATTTTATACTAAGGCTATAGCCGAGCAAAAAAAGAAGACTTTAGCTTGGAATATTGTTGAAGATGCTTCGCGTGGTTATAGAAGGGTCGTCCCATCGCCAGAACCCAAAAAAGTATTACAATTAGGCATAATAAATAAAGCTATTGATATGGGCTTGTTAGTAGTTGCCTTAGGTGGTGGTGGTATCCCTATATTAGACAAAGGGAACGGCAAAATAGAAGGTATAGAAGCAGTTATTGATAAAGACCGTTCATCTGCCTTATTAGCAAGTAGCTTAGATGTTGATTTATTTATAATTAGTACTGATGCAGACCAAGTATATATAAATTATAAAAAAGAAAATCAACAAGGGTTGCCTGAAACAAATACCAATGAATTAGAACAACTTGCTTTAGATGGTCAATTTCCTAAGGGAAGTATGGGACCTAAAGTAGAGTCCGTTGTAAGATATATTAAAAATGGCGGTAAGCACGCAATTATTACTTCTTATGAGTATTTAGACGAAGCTTTAGAAGGAAGAGCTGGAACGCACATTTATAACTAAGAGTTGAGTATTAATAAGAAATTATTATCGATATTTCTTAAATCAATTTTGAAAAAGAATATAATTTGAGGATTAAATGATTTTAGAGCATATAGTTGAATCGCAACAGTTCACAGTTCCAAAGATAATGGAATTATTTGAACGAACTGAACAGATGAAACGAATTGTTAAAAGAGGTGGCACTAAAGATTACTCCAATAAAATTATGGCTAATCTTTTTTATAAGCCATCTACAAGAACCAGATTCTCGTTTGAATCTGCCATGTATAGATTAGGTGGCAAAGTATTAAATACAGAGCAGGCTCACGAATTTTCTTCCGAAATTCACGGGGAACAATTAGAAGATACTATCAGAATTATTGCAAATTATTCCGATGTAATAGTATTACGACACCTTGAAGAAGGAGCGGCTAAACGAGCGGCAGCTGTATCTCCGATACCTATAATTAATGCAGGCGACGGCTCTGGTGGGCAACATCCTACTCAAGCACTATTAGACTTATATACTATATATAACGAATGCAACATTTTAGATGGCTTATCGGTTGCCTTTGTAGGTGCTTTAGATACTGGTAGGACAGTACGATCTTTAGCATACTTATTAGCAAAGTATGATAGAGTAAAATTATATTTTGTGGCACCAAGTGAGATGCAAATTAAACAAGATATATTAGATTATTTAGATAAAAGAAACGTAAGTTATGATTTGGTAAATTCTACTAAAAGCATAGCAAAAAAAGTTGATATAATTTATCAAACAAGAATAGATAAGGAATATTTGCAAGGGCATAATATCGATATTTCTAAATATAATATAGATACAAATATTTTAAAATTAATGAAAAAAGATGCAAGAATTTTGCATCCACTCCCACGCTCTATCGAGATTAACCCAGAAATAGATAATGACCCAAGAGCAGCCTACTTTAGGCAAGCGAGCAATGGATTATTTGTAAGAATGGCGCTTTTAACAATATTATTTGATGAAGAGTAATTGATTAATTATTAATAAGGATAAGTAAATGATTTCGCAAGAATATATAAAAATTGAAAATGAGTTGGGTGCTCATAATTATCACCCCTTAGATGTAGTTGTTAGCCATGCAGAGGGTTGCTGGGTTTACGACGTAGATGGTAAAAAATATTTAGACTGTTTGGCTGCCTACTCCGCAGTAAACCAAGGGCATTGCCATCCAAAGATATATAAAACATTCGTTGAACAGGCAGCAAAAGTAACTTTGACTTCAAGAGCGTTCCGCAATGATAGATTGCCATTGTTTTATCAAAAATTAAACGAAATGACTGGCTATGAAATGTCATTGCCGATGAACTCTGGTGCAGAAGCAGTAGAAACGGCGATCAAATTAGCACGCCGTTGGGCTTATGATGTAAAAGGTATAGAAAAAGATAAAGCTGAAATAATTGTAGCTACTGGTAATTTTCATGGTAGAACAACTACTATTGTTGGCTTTTCTGACGATCCTGATTCCAATAATGGTTTTGGCCCATATTGCCGAGAGGCTTTTCCATTCCATACATTTGGTGATATTGAAGATTTAAAATCTAAGATTACTCCAAACACAGCAGCAATATTAATCGAACCAATCCAAGGTGAAGGTGGCATTGTTATTCCTCCTACAGGTTACTTAAAAGCAATAGAAGAAGTATGTAAAGCTAATAATATTTTATTTATTTGTGATGAAATTCAATCTGGCTTAGGTAGAAGTGGCAAATTATTCGCTCACTATTACGAGAATGTTCGCCCAGATATCGTAATTATAGGTAAAGCTCTTTCCGGTGGATTTTATCCAGTATCAGCTGTATTAGCAGATAAGAGAATTATGTTAGTAATTCACCCAGGAGAACACGGTTCTACCTTCGGTGGTAATCCTCTTGGAGCTGCCGTAGCAGTTAAAGCCTTAGAAGTAATACAAGAGGAAGATTTAATAAACCGCTCTTTTGAAATGGGTAAATATTTTACTGAACGATTAAGAGAAATTAAATCAAGTAAAATTGAATTAGTACGTAGTGTAGGGCTATGGATAGGCTTAGTGCTCAAAGAAAAAGCACGTCCTTATTGTGAAAAATTAAAAGAAGAAGGTGTATTATGCAAGGATACTCATGAAGTAATAATCAGAATTGCTCCACCTTTAGTTATAAGTAAAGAAGAAATAGATTGGGCTATTAGTAAATTTGAAAAAGTTTTAGCAGATTAATCTAACTTTTATTCATATCTCATTATAAACAAAAAGGCTATTTATTTTTTAATAAGTAGCCTTTTTATTGATAATTTACTAATATTTAGTGTATACCTCTTAGTATCAATTCTATCATATTATCCTAAGTAAGCTCTAAGAGCTTTATTTCTAGATGTATGCCTTAATCTTCTAATTGCTTTCTCTTTAATTTGCCTAACTCTTTCTCTTGTCAAATTGAACTTTTCACCGATTTCTTCTAATGTCAGCAAAGTTCCATCAATACCAAAGTAAAATTTAATAACATCTGATTCACGTTGAGACAATGTAGAGAGTACTTGTTGAACTTCTACCCTCAGTGATTCTCGCATTAAGCCTGAATCTGGTGGTGGCTGTTGTTCGTTAGGTAAAACATCAAGTAATCTATTATCTTCACCTTGTACAAATGGAGCATCTACAGATAAATGCCTTCCAGAAATTTTTATCGTTTCCGAAATCTCTGAAACGCTCATATTTAGTTCTTCAGCAAGCTCTGCAGCAGTAGGCTCCCTTTCAAATTCTTGTTCTAATTCACTAAACTTTTTACCAATCTTGTTTAATGCGCCGACTCTATTAAGAGGTAACCTTACGATACGCGATTGCTCCGCTAATGCTTGTAAAATTGATTGTCTAATCCACCAAACAGCATAAGAAATAAACTTAAAGCCTCTAGTTTCATCAAATCTCTTTGCAGCCTTAATTAAACCTAAATTACCTTCATTAATTAAATCACCTAAAGAAAGTCCTTGATTTTGATATTGCTTAGCAACCGATACAACGAATCTTAGATTTGCTTTAACTAATCGTTCTAAAGCTCTATTACCATCATATCCACCTTTACGTATAGCTTGTGCCAAATCAATTTCATTATCAGCAGTAAGCAATTCTACTTTCCCAATCTCTTGAAGATACTTATCTAAAGACTGACTCTCACGATTTGTATATTGTTTGGTAATTCTCATTAATTATATTAAACTCCAATTTTATAATTGGTAATTAACGATAAATAAGAAATTTTATTTAGTAATTCTTAGATAGGGTTATAACTCTTAAGTATTTTTCTGTCTTGAAATTATTATTATGACGTTCTCAATAGTTATTAACGAAGTATGTATACTATTCTAAGTAGGAAGGATATAATTGAATACATTAATATAATGGAGACAAAAGTTTTTTATACGATTTATTTGTGAGCATATTAACAGATTTTATCACCGTAGGATCGTTTTTAATTAATATTTTCCTAACATCGTTTTCATTTAGAACTCTTATATAAAGTTCGTATTTAATAAACTGGAGCAACAGCTCTTTATAATCTCCTAAATTATTAATTAAATATGACTTCACATTATTTTCTAATTTTTTCAACTCTTCAATAGATTGTTTGTTTAATTTATTCTTTTCTAGTTCTTGACTTGTCTCATTAAATGCTTTTATTAGGTTGTTAGTATACTTTATATCACTTTTTGCAACAAACTTTTGGAATAAGCCAAATAATTCATCATCTTTATTGAAAAGATCAGCTTTGGAAACTGGATACTTTTTAACGTAGTCATTAGCAAATTTAAAGAATAAAGAATTATCAAGAAAATCAACTAATAACGGACAATCATAATCTTCATTTATAATTGAATCTGGTAATATACCAGTCAAGTCATATACTTTACGACCATTTTTTGTTGTGTATTGTATAGTATCTTCGGTATTTTTTACAAACTTATTTTGGTATTTTTCAGCAAACCCTAAGCGTTGAATACATCTACCTGATGGTGTATAATACTTAGAAGTTGTCATTTTTATATGCCCATTATAAGGAACATCAAAAATAGATTGGACTAAGCCTTTACCAAAGGATTTTTTGCCAACAATAACCCCTCTATCATAATCTTGAATTGCGCCAGCAACAATCTCGGAAGCACTGGCAGAATTTTCATTGATTAATATACAAAGCGGTATATCAGGTTCTAATGGTTTATTAAAGGTTGTATACTCTCCAATTTTTTCATTATCTCGGCGCTTGGTAGTTACTACCAATGAATTCTCTGGTAAAAATAATTCACAAATTTTAATGGCTGCATCTAATAGTCCGCCAGGGTTATCGCGCAAGTCTAAAATTAGACCTTGTAAATTATTACCTTTTCTTAGAGTATAAATTGTTTGTTTTACATCAGAAGCAGATGTTCGCGTAAATTTATCTAATTTGATATAAGCAACATTTGAGTCTAAAACTTCAGCAATAGAGATATTATCTGTTTGTATTATTTCACGAGTTATTATATGGCTACTTGTATCATTTAGAGTATTAATCACAAGCATAGTCAATTTGCTACCTTGCTCACCCTTTGTATATTTCCTTAAATCTTCGGAGCTAATATTTAGAACTATATTAGTATCAATTTTATAAATCCTATCCCCTACTCTAATCCCTGAATTATAAGCCGGATAATTTTCTAAGACTCTTGTAATAGTAAGTTGTGAGTCTATTGTAGACACAGATATTCCTAATCCTGTATAAGCACCGCTTGCTAAGTATTCCAAATCTTCGGTATCGGCTTCATCATAATATTCGGTATATGGATCTAAACTTTTAAGCATGCCGTCAATACCGCTTCTAAACATTGTTTCGGTATCAATCTTGAGAACATAATTTTCTAAAACTAACCTATAGATACTACTAAAAATCTCAAATGATTTACTTATTTGAAAATAAATATCATTCGTAAAGCCCATAATAATTAAGGACAATATTATTATTAGAGTATAAGTTAATTTTTTATATCCCATCTTATATTTTACTCTTTAAATACTCTGTAACCTTAGAAATATCAATTCTATCTTGCACCATTGTATCTCTATCACGGATTGTTACAGTATTATTAGATACAGTTTCGCCATCAACTGTAATACAGAAAGGCGTTCCGATTTCATCTTGTCTTCTATATCTTCTTCCAATTGCCCCTGATGTATCATATTGTACTTTAAAATCCTTTTGGAGATTTAAATATAATTTTTGAGCAATTTCCGGCATTCCATCTTTATTTACCAATGGGAAAACGGCTGCTTTTACGGGTGCTAATTTATTACTAAACTTTAATACAGTTCTTAGGTCATCTTTACCATTTTCGTTGATATTTTCTTCAGTATATGCATTACATAAAAATGCCATCACCCCACGCGATACTCCCCCAGAAGTTTCGATTACATAAGGAGTAAATCTTTCGCCATTTACGGTATCTACATATTCTAATTTTTTACCAGAAAACTCCGTATGTGCTTTTAAGTCAAAATCAGTTCTTGAATGAATACCTTCAATTTCGCCCCAGCCAAAGGGAAATGCAAATTCAATATCGGAGGCAAAGTTAGCATAATGAGCTAATTTTTCATGTGCTTTCCATCTTAATTGACTTTCATTCATCCCGTTCTCTAAATACCAGCTCCAACGTTGCTCTCTCCAATATTCAAACCAATCCTTTTCAGCGCCGGGCTTAATAAAATATTGCATTTCCATTTGTTCAAATTCTCTTGTTCTAAAAAGAAAATTTTTAGTATTTATTTCATTTCTGAATGCTTTACCAATTTGAGCAATACCAAAAGGTACTTTCATTCTGGCAGAATCCATAACATTTTTAAAATTTACAAATATTCCTTGCGCTGATTCTGGTCTAAGGTATACAATACTAGATTCGTCTTCTAACGGGCCTACAAAAGTTTTAAACATTAAATTAAAATTACGCACTTCGGTCCAATCCATAGTACCAGAAATAGGGTCTTTTATTGAATTTTCCATTATTATATTATAATAATCGGCGTTTTCTTTTACTTCTGATAATTTTTTAGATATTTCTTCTGCTTCTTTTGTCTTGTTTTTCTTTAATAATTTATCAATATAGTCTTCTATTAAATTATCAGCTCTATGTCTAGATTTAGAAGTTTTGTTGTCTATCATTGGATCGCTAAATTGTTTAGTATGACCGCTAGCGTCCCAAGTGCGTGGGTGCATAAGAATAGACGCATCTACCCCTTCGATATCATCGCGGTACGTCATTGATTTCCACCAAGAGCTTTTAAGATTATTTAACAGTTCAACACCTAAAGGTCCAAAGTCCCAGCATCCATTTAGCCCACCATAAATTTCAGAGCTTTGAAACACAAAGCCTCTACGTTTTGCAAGTGAGATTATATTATCTAATTTAATCATAATTTATAATAGTCAATTCTAATAATGAATTACAAAAGTATAAAATTTGATTATAAAATTAGAATAATTTTATGATTTTCAATATTTTAGGAGTTTAATAAAAATTAATAATGAAATATATATGAAAACAACCTTAAGATATATAGTTATAGCACTTATTCTAATAGCCTCAGTTTACTTGTTGATTAATATTGTTAGTCGCTACCAAAAAGAAACTAAAGATAATAATTCTCAAAAGATTGGGCAAGCATTCGATAATAGTACGGGGGCACTTCTTAACGATAGTACAACTAAAGCAGTAGACAATTCAATTAGCAATGCAGTATCTATATTTACAAATGATAGTAGCGAGAAATCACTAAAATTAATGATAGATACATATCTTGCGTCAAAAAAAGTTGATTCGGCTATATACTATTTAGATAAATACTATAAAGATACCACAAAGTACCCAAGTGCTTATATAGATTTAATTAATTTGCTTATTAACGAAAAGGAATATGACAAGGCTTTAGCAATATCAAAGGAAAGAATTACGCAAGGATATAAAAAAAGTATCTTTACTGATATATTTTATAGCTGGTCTCAATATTTTTTTAAAATCAAAGATAATGTTGGAGTAATTAGAACTATGGAGAAAGGACTTGAAATTGAACCTAAAAATCCCGAGGTTTTGAAATATCTAGCAGAATCATATAAAAATGCAGGATTAAAAGAGAAGTCGGACTACTACTACAAGCAATTATCAAAATTTTCCAAAAAGCAATAGCAATCTATTTCGTCTGATTCTAATTGTTATGGAAAGAAAAGAAGTAAATATTAGTAAAAATCACGACGAGGAATTGACCGACATTGTAGTCTTAGGTGCTCGTGAACACAATTTAAAAAATATTAGTGTTAAAATACCGCGTGATAAGTTTATAGTAATAACGGGCTTATCTGGTTCGGGCAAGTCATCATTAGCCTTTGATACTATCTATGCAGAGGGGCAAAGGAGATATGTAGAGTGTCTCTCCCCTTATGCTAAACAATTTATGGGTATAATGAAGAAACCAGATGTTGATTTAATTGAAGGTCTGTCGCCTGCTATTTCAATAGAACAAAAGTCTATTTCGCACAACCCGCGATCAACGGTTGGTACCACTACAGAAATATATGATTATTTAAGATTATTATTCTCAAAAATTGGTCTTCAATATTGTGATAATTGTAATTTACCAGTTGTGAAAAAGACTATAGATCAGATTTTAAATGACATTTATACTAAGTATATTGATAAAAGTATAGTAATATTAGCACCACTTATAGTAGGACGAAAAGGTCATTATAGAGAGCTTTTTGAAACCCTATTAAAACAAGGCTTTAGTAAAGTATATGTAGATGGTGAAATTATTAATTTAGAGTCAGGTCTCAAATTAGATAGATACATGGTTCACGATATTGATTTAGTAATAGATAAAATATTAGTCAATAACGAAAACTTAAATAGAATAAGCGAATCTCTTGAATTTGGTTTAAACCGCGGAGAAGGAGCAATTTCTATTTTACTTGAATATAAGGACCGAGAAAATATAATAGAACTATATAGTGTCAATAACTCCTGCCCCGGCTGTGGAAAATCATTTGAGAATTTAGCACCAAATTTATTTTCTTTTAATTCTCCTTATGGTGCATGCCAAAAATGCGGTGGCATAGGATATTACGAGGATATTGATACTGATTTGATAATTTCAGACATTGATAGGCCTATTTTTGGGGGGGCAATTCATTTCCTTAATAGAAAAGACAAAGACAATACAAGTTTACACACATTTAATTGGCTCACTAAGCAAATTGGTAATTATCTGCGTATTAATAAAGTAAACCCAGATATACCGCTTAGCGAATACCCTAAAAATGTCTTAGATAATTTATTGAATGCTTCGAAAACTGAAGAGTTAGTAGAAACTATCCAAATTGGTAGCTTTTCAGTAAATATTAATTCAACATTTGATGGTTTAGCTCCAATTTTACAGAAAATCGCTAGGCAATATGAAGAAAGCGATGAGAAAAATATTATCTCATATATGATTAAAAATTATGATTGTGAACATTGCGGTGGCGCCAGATTAAAAAGAGAAAGTTTAGCTGTAAAGGTTGGAAATTATAATATTGCAGATTTAGTAAAAATGGACATACCTGATACTATTGAAGCAGTGCAATTATTACAAAATGGGCTAAGCCAAAGAGAAAAATTAATTTCAAATATTATACTAAAGGAAATTGCTTCACGATTAAATTTCCTCGATGAAGTTGGCTTATCATATCTTAATTTAAATAGGCAAGTAAATACACTATCTGGCGGTGAATCTCAACGTATAAGGTTAGCCTCACAAATTGGTTCTAAGTTAGTTGGTGTTACTTATGTATTAGATGAGCCTAGTATTGGCTTGCATCAACACGACAATGATAAACTTATTCATTCTCTAAAGAATTTAAAAGAATTAGGCAACACTGTTATAGTTGTAGAACACGACAAAGCGATGATAGAAAGTTCTGATATATTAGTAGATATTGGACCTGGAGCTGGCATACATGGTGGCGAAGTTATACTCAATACATCGCCAGATAAACTGAATAATTTAGACAGCAAAATTTTAGAAAAATCTGTTACAGCTCAATATCTATTAAATAGGAAAAAAATCAAGTTTAATAAAAATAGAAGAGATGGCAATGGTAATTCTATAAAGCTAATTGGAGCTAGGGGAAACAACTTAAAGAATGTTACATTAGAATTACCATTAGCTAAGTTAATTTGCATTACTGGGATGAGTGGCTCAGGTAAAAGCACTTTAATCAATGAGACATTATTTCCTATCCTATCCAATAGGTTTAATTCAAGAAGCAGTTTAATTCCTATGCCTTTCAAAACAATCGAAGGCTTAGAATATATAGATAAAGTCATAGAAATAGACCAATCACCTATTGGGCGTACACCTCGAAGCAATCCTGCGACCTATACAGGATTATTTACATTAATTCGCGATTTATTTGCTTTATTGCCAGAATCCAAAATTAGGGGATATAAACCAGGTCGTTTTTCCTTCAATGTAAAAGGAGGAAGGTGCGAGAATTGTGAGGGAGCTGGTATTAAAAAAATCGAGATGAATTTTTTACCAAATGTTTACGTAAAATGCGATGTTTGCGAAGGAAAGAGATACAATTCAGAAACGCTACAAATTCAATTTAAAGGTAAATCGATAGCGGATGTATTAGGTATGACTGTTGAAGAAGCAGTAGATTTCTTTAAAGATATACCTAAGCTATTTAAAAAGATTAATACGCTAAATGATGTTGGATTAGGTTACATTACATTAGGACAACAAGCCCCAACTCTATCAGGTGGCGAAGCACAAAGAGTAAAACTTGCAACCGAGTTATCAAAGATTAGTACAGGTAAAACTCTATATCTATTAGATGAACCTACGACTGGCTTGCATTTTGAAGACATAAATATATTAATGTCTTTACTTCAAAAACTTGTAGATAAGGGTAATACTGTTGTAGTTATCGAACATAATTTAGATGTAATTAAATCAGCAGATTGGATTATTGACTTAGGCCCATTAGGCGGTAAGTATGGTGGCGAAATTATAGCAGAAGGCACACCAGAAAAGGTAGCAAAAAATAAAAAGAGTTTAACAGGTAAATACTTAAAGTCGGAGCTAAAAAATGTTTGATTTTAATCAAATCAAGAGGTTTTTACCCTATGAGATGACTAATGAACCAATTTCGATAGTCTTGAAGGCTAGTGAGGGCTTAGTAGTAGGTGCAGAGTTTAAACTATACAAAAAAGAATCATTAAACTATTTAAAAACATGGAAGATTGGTTGCCAAGATGGTGAAGAAACTAAAATAGTTATTGAGCGAGATACAAAACTAATCAACAAACATGCTCTAACGTGGCAAGTATTATGTTGCGTTAAAGATGTAGCTATTTACGACGGTATTGTTCATATTGACTTTTTCCAAGGTGATAGGAAGTTAAGACCTAACATACCTACATTAAGAGAAATGCAAAATTTACCCCCTTGCGCAATAAAGAGATATAATAAATTCACTGAAGCACTTTTATTTGTTGCTAGAATTTAATAAATCGATAGTTTATTCGTTTTTAGGTAGACGTAATATATTAAAATCATATTTGGAGAATTGATGAAAGTTCTTGTTTGTGCATCTAAAGTTCCCGATACAACTGCAAAGATTGCTGTTGGGGCTGATAAAAAGTCAATTGATAGCAAAGGGATAAAGTTTATACTTAATCCTTACGATGAATTTGCTATAGAAGAAGGTATTAGAATTAAAGAAAAATCAGGTGGAGACGTTACTGTAATTACTGTTGGAGATGATTCGTCGCAAGAAATACTAAGAACTGCTTTAGCAATGGGTTGCGATACAGCAATACATATTAAAACAAATAGTAGCCCAGATTCTTATCAAGTTGCAGAGAATTTAGCAGCAGTTGCAAAGAATCTAAAGCCAGATTTAATAATAATGGGGCGTCAAAGTATTGATTTCGATTCATTACAAGTTCCATCAATAACGGCTGAATTATTAGATATTCCATCTGTTTCTGTAGTAGTGAATTTGACTATAGACGGCAACAAAGTAACTGCTGAAAGAGAAGTAGAGGGCGGTAAAGAGGTTGTATCGCTAAATCTACCATGCTTAATAAGTGCTCAGAAGGGGCTTAATGAGCCACGCTACCCTAAATTACCCGATATTATGAAAGCCAAGAAAAAACCAATTGAAGAAGTAGCTTTTATTGATTCAGGCAAGTCGGTAGAAGTCTTAGAAATACATTTACCAGACAAAAAACGTGTTGGTAAAATTGTTGGTGATAGCGATGCAGAGATAAGTGAAGTTGTAAAAATGTTACACGAAGACTCAAAAGTAATTTAATAGGAAATAGGAAATGGGAAAAATTTTAGTATTATTAGAAAGTAATAAAGAAACATTAAAAAGATCATCTTTAGAATTAATTACAGCAGCTAATAATTTGGCAAAAGTTAATGCCTCTAAAGTAGCAGGTATATTTTTTGGAAATGCCGAAAATATTAAATCGATAGTGAGTCAATATGGCTTAGAGGAAGTTATTTCAATTTCTCATCCATTGCTTGCTAATCATTCTTCTACTGCATATTCAAAAGTAATTGAACAAATAGCTAAAGCAGAAGGAGCGGATATAGTATTATTTTCTGCGAATGCAACAGGATTAGAATTGGCCCCCCGGGTAGCAACCAAATTAGGTGCTGGCTATATAGCAGATTGTACAGGTTTACAATATTCAAATGGTGAATTGATAATAACAAAACCAATTTATGCGGGCAAAGCTCTCACTACAAACAAAATTTTAAAGCCAATAAAAGTATTATCTTTAAGACCAAATGTATTTACAGCTGTAAAATCTGATGTAGCTGTTAGTACGTCTGTTAAAGAATTTACCCCTCAAATAAGCGATGCTGATTTTGGTGCAAAAGTATTAGAAACTAAGCTAAATGAAGGTAAACTTGATGTTTCAGAAGCTGATATTGTAATTTCTGGTGGACGTGGGCTAAAAGGTCCTGAAAATTATTATTTATTAGATAATTTAGCAGCAATTTTGGGTGGTGCAATTGGTTCATCAAGAGCAAATGTCGACGCTGGCTGGCGCCCTCATAGCGAACAAGTTGGTCAAACTGGTAAGACTGTTTCTCCTTCGCTTTATATAGCTGTTGCGATTTCTGGCGCCGTTCAACATTTAGCTGGTATGTCGTCATCAAAAGTTATTGTAGCAATAAACAAAGACAAAGATGCCCCTATATTCAAAGTTGCAGACTATGGGATTGTAGGTGATATATTTGAAGTATTACCTAAATTTACTGAAAAAGTAAAGGCTATCAAAGGTTAATTTATAATATTAACAAGAAGTATAATAAATTGTGGGTTACTATTTCAGTAGCCCATCTTTTATTTATTTTAGATATAATGAAACTTTGATTATGCTTAGGATTAGTAAAAAAAATACCTAAAGAGCCTTCGTGGCAGATTGATACTTTATCGATTCTACAACACTTATATCAACGGTATATTTTCCAAAATTATTCTCATCCCAATCTCTATTACCATGGAAATCAGAGCCACCAGTTTCCAAGAGCCAATATTGGGAAGCAACATAGTGATAATACCTTACAAATTCATCTGTATGGGAAGGATGATAAACTTCGATGCCATCTAAGCCTTGCTCTATAAAATTATATAATGTAGTCGGTTCAATATAATTGCGTGGATGAGCAATAACAGCAACCCCCCCTGCCCTATTAATTAAATTTATGCAACTTTTTACAGGAAATACTGCTTTGGGCTGATATGCTGGGCATCCATCTCCTATATAATTATTAAATGCCTCTCTAAGAGAAGAAACAACATTATGATTTACTAATACTTGAGCAATATGCGGACGTGTAATCGGGGCCTCGCCTGCAAGTTGTACAATTTCATCAAAATCAAACTTTATACCTAACATATCTAATTTTTTATGAATTTGTTTAGCTCTATATAGTCTAGCATTCCTATAATTTTTGAGGTGATTAAGTAAATTCTCACAATGTGGATTTAAGTTAAGCCCAAGTATATGATACTCTTTTTCATTATCAAAGCAACTAAATTCGCAACCAATTATTACATCTAAATTATATTTTACTGCATATTTTTGAGCTTCTACAGCACCTTCAATTGTATCGTGATCGGTAATAGCAATAGCGCTAAGTCCCCTGTCGGCAGCTTTAATTAGCAACTGCTCTGGTGATAAAATACCATCAGAGAATAAAGTATGCGTATGAAGGTCTGCTCTCATTTTATATATTATAATACTCTCGTATTTTTGCTTCTACTTCTGTAATATCAATTAGTTCTCTATGATTATTAGTTCTAATTTTAAATTCTACTTTATTATTTTCTAAATTTTTATTACCAATAATTATCTGAATAGGAATACCTATTAAATCAGCATCATTAAATTTAATACCTACCGATTCATTTCTATCATCATAAAGCACTTCAAATTTATTTTTTAGGTTATTATATAATTGTTCAGCTATATCTTTTACTGCTGGAAACTTTACTTCGTTTAAACCTAATATATGAATATCGAATGGGTTAAGTGGTTTTGTCCATACCAATCCTTTTTCATCATAATGCTGTTCAATATAACAAGCCATTACTCTCTCAACACCAATGCCATAAGACCCCATAATAATTGGGTGTTCCTTGCCTTCTGAATCTAAGAACGTAGCCGATAAAGCATCCGAATATTTTGTGCCTAACTTAAATATATGTCCTAATTCAATAGCTCTTACTACCCTAAGTGGCAAGCCAGATATTGGACAAGGTTCGCCTTCTTGTACAGTTCTAAAGTCAGCATACTCATCTATTTGGCAATCTCTTGTGAAATCTATGTTTTTATAATGGAATCCATCTTCGTTAGCCCCACTTACTAAACCATTTGCATCTTTTAATAAGTTATCGGCGTATACTTTTAGTTTTGTTTTTAAGCCAATTGGACCTATTGAGCCGTGGTTGGCTCCAGTATAATGAAATAACTCTTCAGGCAATGCTGGTCTAACATTATTAGTTTTGAATTTGCTTTGTAGCTTCGATTCATTAAGCTCGTCATTACCACGCATAAAAATTAGAATTGGCTCACTATCAACGATATAAACGACAGATTTAGCGCATCTTTCTTCGGCTAAGTTATATTGATTAATTAGATCATCAATAGTTTTTGCTGTTGGAGTAGCAAATTTTTCCAATGCTAAGTCTGCTTCAATCCTACCAATAGGTGGTATATTAGAAGTAGCTACCTCAATATTAGCTGCATATCCTGCATCGCTAATAGCGCAAGTATCTTCACCAGAATTCGATTCAACCATAAATTCTTGCGACTTTGAGCCACCCATTGCACCGCTTGATGCACCAACAGCAAAGAATTTAATCCCACAGCGGGTAAATATCCTTCTATATGCTTCATCATGTTTATCATAACTAACATCTAAACCTTCCCAAGTAGTATCTAAAGAATAGGCGTCTTTCATAATGAATTGTCGCCCACGTAAGACACCGCTTTTCGGTCTGGGTTCATTTCTAAATTTAGTTTGAATTTGATACCATATTTGTGGCATATCTCTATAAGATTTGATATGTTGTTTTGCATGAAAAGTTATAATTTCTTCGTGCGTTGGAGCTAAAACTAAGCCTTCTCTATTTTTAATATGAAACATTACATCGCCCATTGCTTCAACTCTGCCTGTTTGCTCCCATATCTCTATTGGGTTGAGTGCAGGTAGTAGAAATTCTTGCCCGCCAATTGCATTCATTTCTTCACGGATAATAGCCATAATATTATTTAAAACTTTTAATCCTAAAGGTAAGAAAGAAAATACGCCTGATGCTAATTGTCTAACTAACCCACTCTTTAACATTAGTGAATGCGAAGCTATTTGTGCTTCGGATGGTGCTTCTTTTAGTGTTGGTATAAAATACCCCGATTGCCTCATAAAAAACTCAGTTTAGATTTCCGTAATTTTCAAATATAACTGTTTATAGACCTTTTACATTAATATTTATTTTTTTATTTATTACCTAAGATACGAATTATTGAATTTTGCAAAAGAGCTATTGTGTTAGTATTAGTACTTTTTAGTTTAAAATCACATTCAGTTAATTCAATAATTGCATTATCTATTTCGTAAGATTGGTATTTATTTTTACAAACTAAATAATCACTTAATTGCCATTTTTGCATACCCATCTCTTTAGCTAGCACATTCTCATCGCTTATCATGGAAAATAAATCTACAAACTTGAACATATTGATAAAAAACTTTAATAATACTGAAACAATCAATATTTCTTGTTCATCATTTGAAAGAATTTTATTTAATATAGTAATAGACTTGTTCAAATCTTTTATAGCAATTGCTTTTTGTAATTCAAATACGTTATATTCTTTAGTAGTACCTGTTAAATCATAAATATCATCTTCAGTTATCTCGTTTTTGTCTTTAGAATATAAAAGTAATTTTTCAATTTCGGCGTCTAAATCTCTAAGGGATGAGCGTACTTGCAAACATAGTAGTTGCGCAGCTTTTAAATTGATGATTTTACTGTTTTCTTTTACTTTATTTATAACCCAATTTGGGTATTCTTTCTCATACACTCTTGGGAACTCAATCCAACTCTTATTTTTAATAATAAAATCGAAAGGATACTTAATATCCTTGAGTTTTAATACTCCCGATTCGCTTAGTTCTTTTCCTTTGAGGTTTTTCTTTAAGTCTTTGACTTTTTCTAAATTAGCTGTAATTATTAAATTTAGGAAGCTAGGTGGATTTTCAATAATATTTTTAAGAATAAAATCATTACTTGTTTTTTTGCTTGCTTTTCCTATAACTAATTTTTCAAAATTTCTAATAATTACAAATTTTCTATCACAAACAAGAGGATAGCTTGAGCATATATCTTTTATTTTATCTATACTTACTTTGTCAGTATCAATAATTTCATAATCGTAGGTAGAGTTTGGGTATTTAGAAATAAATTGTTGAATTTTAGAAATCAGATCATCTATTAATAAACCTTCTTCTCCAAAAATCATATAAACATTATGCAAAGAAATATTAGTACTATAATCTTCAAACGTAGTATACATAAGCTAACTATCTTTGCTTATCAAGGATAGTTTGAATTTTCTGAATAACTGTAGTAGCTTCAAAAGGCTTGATTATAAATCCATCGATATTCAGTTTTGCTAAATTAACAATAGTAGACTCAAAACCTAAGGCAGAACATATTAATACAGGTACCGAATTATGGACATGGTCTTCCCTTAAAACCTTAAGCGCCTTCTCACCGTCCATGACAGGCATTTGAAGGTCAAGAATAATCAAATCAGGATTTTCAGATTTTAGCACTTCGAACATAACCCCTGGGTCTGTTGCTACTAATACTCTTGCTTTTAAATATTTATCAATAATTTTACTCAGAAACTTTGTATACGATTCTTCATCATCGCATATTAGTACAAGTTTATCTAAATATCCAATCACTTGATGTTCTGTATTCATAATGTATATTATTTAATTACCAATATCTTTGAAGGCATTTCACCATTTTCTATGCATCTTTGCAAAGCTTTGAAAGAATCGTTAGTAATTCTTTCTCCTTTAGCAGCGATTAACATGCCGTAACTAGTATAGTAATCTTCCGCAAAAATCATGCCGGGTTCAATCACGTTAATAGGCAATTTCATAACGACTTTTGCCCCCATTACTTTACGTTCAATTTCCATAACGTCAGTAAAAGCATCAACTACTTTTGCCTCAAAAAGAATATTTTTCTTTTTATGCAAATAATTCATAGTTGCTACAACCCTATCTTTCGTACTTTCAATATATGAACTTGTATTTGTTATGCTTTGGCTTGATTCAAACCTTGTGCGTTTTATCTTTGAGATTTGATTATGGTAATAATCGACAACGATAATAATTCTAGCAGCGGGATGTATATTTTCTCGTATTAAATGTCTTGGAAAGCCTGAACCATCTAATTTTTCGTGGTGTTGATAAACAATCTCTGCTATATTTTTAAATAGTGAAGATTGGTTAAGTATATTATATCCAAACTCTGCATGTTTAGTATAGTGTATATATTCTTGTTGAGTCATTTCATTTGGAAATTTAAATAATAATGGATCTGGGAAACCAAGTTTGCCAATATCGTGCAGCATGCCTGCTATCCTTACTTCAACGATTTCAACTTCACTCATTCCAAGCTGCTCCGCTATTATGGCGGACTTATCTGCAACAAACCGAGAGTGCCCACCATCATAGTATTTTTCAGTTGTTTCTGAAATAGTGCTGAGCATACCTGCGAATTGGTAATAACTATTTGCTAGCTGTGAGCTTAAAACCTCTATAATATCATCATTATTCTTACTTTCTTCTATCATGTACAATTAGAATAATTCTTTTACAAAAACTTATTAATTCAGATTAACAAATATACAATATATTTCTATAATATAATTGTGAATATCGGCATGAGTGTAGGTATTATTAAGATGTTTTAAGAAAAATTGCTACAAGCGATTATATTTTAGATATGCTACTATCTACTGTTTATGCTTTGGAAAATAAATATAGAAAGTACTTCCTTTTCCTTTTGCACTTTCGATTTCTATCTTTCCATTATGCAATTCTACAAATTCTTTTGTAAGTAACAAACCAAGACCAGTCGAAGGCTCACCGTCCGTACCTTCACGAGAAATCTTTTTATCAATTTTGAATAAATTATCTTTTATTGCGGGATCCATACCAATTCCACTATCTTTTACGTAGAAAATATCACAATCTTCATTACTAAGATATCCAATCTCTATAGTCCCATTATGTGGTGTGAATTTGATAGAGTTTTGTATTATATTCCTAAAAATCGTATTAAACATTTGTGGATCAATATAAGCCTCAGTGTCTTTACTTATTTTGTCGATTATTTGTATTTTTTTATTTAAGGCATTAACTTTAAGAATATCAACAACTTGATTAAAAATAAATTTAGTGTTATGAAGCATAGGATGGTAATTGATGGCACCTCTTTTTATTTTAGACCACTCTAATAAATTTTCTAATAATTTATACAGAGATTCTGCTGAAATTTGCATTTGCTTAATAAATTCCGCAAGTTCTTGAAGAGTAAAAGTCCCTAAATCGTCGGAAAATAACTTTATATAATTAATTAGCCCAGAGAAGGCATTTTTTAAATCATGTGTAATTATTGAGAAAAATTTATCCTTTTCGGCGTTTGATAGCTGTAATTCTGCTTTTATTTCAATTAATTCATCTATCAATTTATTTTTTTGAGTTAAATTCTGTTCTAAAAGTAATTTTGTTTCGATGAGTTCATTAAATAGCCTTTTATTCCTATCTTCTTCAACCTTTCGTGCAGAAATATCTATGCAACTTGCCATAAAACCACGAACAGCGCCATTACTATCTTTTACGGAATTCGCATTAATAAGTAAATGAATCACACTATTATCTTTTCTTTTAAATCTAAATTCATAGAGTTCATTTACACCTTTTTGTCTAAAAACGTTTCGGCTTCTCATCATCTCTTTGTCTTCTTCTAAATAAAGAGTATCAAAAGCAGAAGCACCGATTAGTTCTTCACGAGAATATCCTACCAAGTCGCATAACTTATTATTTACTAAGATAATGTTATCATCAATATCTAAAAAAATAAGCCCTTCTTGTAATTGCTCATAAATGAAGTATAGAAAATCTATCTCCTTCCACTCTAAATTATTGATTATCTTTTTTCTATTCCCAGCTTCCACTAAAAACGCATTTTACAAATAATAAACTACAAACATACAAAATATTTATAATTTACATAAGTTTTTTTTATTATTTTTAATCATTTTTAATGAGAGGTTTAAGTTATGTCTAAGATTATCACAATATTTGTAGTAATATTTTATTTTACATTTGCTTATGGTTCAGATATGAAAGGGATTGGAACAAGTAATATATATACTAATATTAGTAAAGATGATATTAGTAAGGCAACTAATGATTTAGTAAATAAATACGGTAGTGTTCACAAATTTAGGATTGAGAAAGGCGTAAAACAAGTAGCTGCGTTCTGGCATTTAGAAGACGGCTCTAATAAAGAGTTTACAGAGTTTTGCTTGGATAATTTTCTTGTAGACTCATTAGAATACGAACAAAATTTTGAATCCTTAGAAAAACAGTTAGAAAACGTTGAAGGTAATTTTAACAATATGATGCTTAATCTAAGATTCCCAATTGACGTGGAGGTTTATGAAAAGCCCACTTTACTCGATTACAAGTTTGCTGCCTATAACCCATCCGCCCATGTTAGTGAAGATTATTTTCAAAACAAAATTGCTTTTATTATACTATTAAACTTTCCAAGCTATACTTTAGAAGAAAAAAATAATTTAGGTAAAAATTGGTCAAGGAGGGATTGGGCAAAAGCAAGAGTAGGGGATTTATTTACTTCGCGAGTTCCTGCTAATATCGTGCAAAAATTTACAGCAATAAACTCAAAAGCAGATAATTATATTAGCAATTATAATATAATGATGGGTAATATAATTGATAAAGATAATCTAATTAGCTTTCCAAGTGATATGAAATTAATTTCGCACTGGAATTTAAGAGATGAGCTAAAAGCAAACTATCCCCAAAAAAATGGACTACAAAAGCAAGAGATTATTTATAAAATTATGCTTAGAATTATCAACCAAGAAATACCAAATGATATAATAAATAATACGGACTTAAGTTGGGAACCATTTTCTAATAAGGTATATAAAAACAACAAGCAAATTGATGTAAAAGCAGAGCCAAATACAAGATACCAACTACTATTAGATAATTTTAAAGCACTAAAAGAAATGGATCAATTCAATCCAATTTATGATACTTATATAAAAAGGCAATTTGACCAATCTGTAGAAATATCATACAATGATATAGAAAAAATGTTTATTGAGTTTATTACTTCAAAGCAAATTAAAGAAACTGCTGATATTATAAAAAGTAAGCTAAAAAGAGAGTTGAGACCTTTTGATATTTGGTATGATGGATTTAAGGATAGGAGTAATATAGATATAGACGCCATTACAGAACAATTAAAAAAGAAATATCCTAACGCCAGTACTTTTGCCAATGATTTACCTAATATTTTAGAGAAATTGGGGTTCACAGAGAAGCGTGCCGCCTGGCTATCAGATAAAATTGCCGTAGATCCTTCTCGCGGAGCTGGGCATGCTTCTGGAAGTCGTTCAAGGAATGATAAAGCACATTTAAGAACAAGAATTGGCAAAGATGGTATGGATTACAAAGGTTATAATATTGCTATTCATGAGTTTGGGCATAATGTAGAACAAACATTTTCATTATATAATATAGATTATTACTCTTTGAGTGGCGTGCCAAGTAATGCTTTTACTGAAGCTTTTGCATTTATATTTCAAGCAAGAGATTTGGATATTTTTGGCATTAAATCAAAAGACCCGAATTCTGAATATAACAACACTTTAGATAATTTATGGTCGGCGTATGAAATAATGGGAGTAGCATTAACTGATATGTATATTTGGAAATGGCTATATGACAATCCAGATGCCAATAGCGAACAACTAAAACAAAACTCTGTTAGAATTGCCAAAGAAGTGTGGAATAAATATTATGCAAATGTATTAGGCGAAAAGAATTCTCCAGTTTTAGCTATTTATTCGCATATTATTAGTTATCCGTTATACTTATCAGCTTATCCTTTAGGGCACTTGATCGAATTTCAAATTGAACAGCACATTAAAAATAGAGATTTTGGAAAAGAAGTAGAAAGAATTACTTCATTAGGGCGATTAACTCCTTTATATTGGATGTCCCAAGCAGTTGGAGCACCTTTATCAATTAAACCAACATTAGACGCTGCACAAGAAGCAATAAATAAACTGAAAGTACAAAAATAATTATATTCGATATTTCTAAGGTAGGGAGTAACTTATGAAGTTAGCCCTACTTATGCTTTGTAATATAAATTATGTAACTTTTGTACTATTTATCCGTCAATGTTTCTAAAAGTTGGAAGAAGTTTAAAAGGGAGTATTTATAAATCTAATCGTTACTAATTCGTTTATAAAGTTGAATTAAATAAAGGATAAAGAAATGAAAAAAGTAGTGATTTTATCAACTCTTTTGGTAGGTACTGGAATGTTTATTGGTATTCTGTTAGTATCTAACTTTTCGCTAAGTGGTATCTCTAATATATTTGCGCAAGATATGAAACTTGGTAGTAGCTCTGCGCCTGTTACCCCTGCCCAATCTGTTATTGCACTTAATCAAGCTATGGTAAATGCGAGCGAAGCAATATTGCCAACAGTTGTATATATTAAAGTAGAAGCGGAAATAAAAGGTAATAGCGGAGAAGGTCAAGACGGGTTTGACTTTTTTAGATTCTTTGCACCAAAAGATCAAGAAAAGAGCTGGAAAACACGTGGTTCAGGCTCGGGCGTTATTGTTTCAGCAAATGGGTACATAGTTACAAATAATCACGTAGTTGAAAATGCAACCGAGAAAGGCATTACAATTCAAACCTTCGACAAGAAAGAATACAAAGCTACAGTAGTTGGAAAAGATGAATATACTGACTTAGCCTTATTAAAAATTGAAGCTACAGGCTTACCAGTAGCTCACTTTGCCGATATTAATACGGTAAAGGTTGGTTCTATTGTGTTAGCTGTTGGTAATCCTATTGGATTAAGTCATACTGTAACTCAAGGTATCGTAAGTGCAATAGGTCGTGGTTCTATTTCTCAGAAGAAAGGTTTAAATATAGAGCATTATATTCAAACAGATGCAGCAATAAACCCAGGAAATAGTGGCGGTGGTTTATTTGATATTAATGGGTCCTTAGTAGGAATTAATACCGCAATTGCAACAGAAAATGGTGGCTTTATGGGTTATGGCTTTGCTATACCAATAGACTTAATGCAAGCAGTAGTTAGCGATTTAATAGACGATGGGCAAATAAGTAGAGGCTATATTGGTGTAGCTATTGATGAAGTAGATGAGGTTTTGGCAAAGGGATTAAATTTGCCTAAGGTGCAAGGAGTATTAGTACAAAACCTTGTAGAAAATGGTGCCGCAAAGTCAGCTGGCATACAAAGTGGTGATGTTATATTAGAGATTGACGGTAAAGAAGTGAACTCGCCTTCTGAACTACAAAGTAAAATTGTATTTTATAGAGCGGGCGACAAAGTAGATGTTACATTATGGCGAAATAGTAAAATAATACATAAGATAGTTACATTAAAATCTCAAGATGGTAATGATATTTCAACTGTAAAGGGTGGTTCAGAAAATGATGGCGAAAATACTCCTAAAGCTAATGAACCAGTAAATTTTGATAAGCTAGGTTTTTCTGTCAAATCTTTAACTGGAGATCAAAAAAAGGAATTTAGTGTAGAAAAAGGCGTCTTAGTTAGCGATGTAAAGAGATACTCTATAGCAGCTGATAGAGGCTTGTTTCCTAATTGCATAATAATAGAAGCTGATGGGCAAGCAGTTAGATCTACAAACGATATTAAGAATATCATTGATTCAAAGAAAGACGGCGAGGTTGTAATCTTGAATATAAAATATAAAGATAGAGCACAGATAGTAGCCTTGCAAGTATCTAAATCATAACAGTAAGAGAGTATTAAATAAAAAACAGAAGGAGCTTTTTTTTTTTAAAGGCTCCTTTTGTTGTTTAACTTTGTTCATACATATCTCAGCAAGTAAAAAATAAGTTAATAAGCTTGTTTCTTAAAACTTATTTAAGTATGTGGCTATTTTTTTTAAATTATATTTTGCTTTGGTGGCTATTTTTTCTAATTTTGTAGGAAATTAATTTTTTATTGTGTGTGATAATAATTTTTTACGAAATAATAGGAGTGAATTTTATGAAAATAGGAGCAAAACTGCAACTTGGCTTTGCTGTAGGAACAGTTCTGATATGTATTATTGCTGTAATGGGGCTAAATACGGCAAGAGAGTTAAATGAAAGTTTAAATGACTTAGCCCTGCATTGGTATCCAACCGCTGTGCATGCTATTAAAAACAATACTGAAATAAGTGCTAAACTTATAGCATTGGAAATGGCGATAAAATCCAAGGACCCCGATCTTGTGAGAGAAGAATTTATCGTTATTGAAAATGGATATAAAGCGATACAAGCATCAGTGGACACATTAAAAGCAAGAATAAACTCGGAGCAAGGGAAAGAATTACTATCTAAATTTTATAAGGCACGCGATGAGTACTTAGTTGAAGAAGCAGCAACAATTAAGCAGCTGCAAGAAAACTTAAAAAATGGAGTTAATAACACTAATATTAATACCGAAAAGTTAAATGCACTTAGGTTGCCATACCTAAAAGCCACAAAGGATATTGAGGAATATGAGAACGCTCAATTTACTAAAGTAGCAACTCAAACAAATATTGAATACAATACAGCCTTTACACTTATTTTAACCTTGGCAATTATCGCTGTACTTCTCTCTATTTCTATAGCATTCTTTACCAC
>DAOMQA010000023.1:0-41313 GCA_035445085.1 Kapaibacterium sp. (SeqCode) | reverse complement strand
TGCTCATAATCCATTGTTTACTCCTTTTATGTAAACCTTTTTTAGGACGGCGCAAGCAAACTAAACAATGGGGGGGAAATATGCTCCCTTTTTTTATTAATATTTGCTATAATCAATTTCTTTACCGAGAAGTTGCTCTACGTGAAAAACTTCGTCGCAGTCATCAAAAGAAAAGCCGATGCCACCGAGAATATACCATTTTTTACGCTGTTCACCATTCAATTTTTTTATTGATGGAAAATATTTAATCGGTATTCTTAATTCCCTGCCATCGCTAAAAATGACTTCCATTTTGCCTGGCACAGGAAAAGATAATTTTTTAATTTCGGGAGTTGTTTTAAAAATTCCTTCCATTTTATACCTCTATTGCTTTTACTTTCTCGCCACTCGTAAACTTATCTAATTGCTTGATAAGAATAGAATAGTTTTTATTAATATCTTTAATAATTTCGTTTATTTCTTTATCGCTTAATTTGCCTTTATCAAATACCTCGACTTTTGGCTCTAACCAAAACTTAGCAATTTGCCTATTTCTGCCCTTCTTTACTGATATATGGATATGTTTTTTCGCCTCCTTAATGTCGCCTGAGAAAATAAAATATTCTATACATTTTGAAATCAATAGTTTCGGCATAATTAACTCTTTCATTTTCCATATAAACGAAAGAACAAATATATATATTTTTCCCAAATTATCAAAGAACTAAGTTATCCTAATTAATTAGGAACAATTGCATAAATGCCAACCACAATTAAACTTATTGCTTTATATAATGTAGCAAGTGCAACGCTAAGATCATCGCAATCGCCATATTTCATATTGCCTAAAATTGTATGTTTTGCCGATTTAACTAATTCAATGTTATTTGGGTCTGGAGTATATTTAATTGTATCAACTACATAATTAAAAATGTTTTTTATAGTTTTCATTTTTGCATTACAAGTACCTGATACACTTAGCTTATTGACTATCTGTTTAATTTGCGTGTTATTTGCATATTCCAAAACGTAAAATCTCATTAATTGCATTGTTTGAGTAACTCCGGCATCTCCTGATTTTAATATTTCTTTTGTTACTATCATTTGCCTATTGCCTTTCCTGTTTGTATCAAATTAAAAAGCAAATAAGCACCAACGCCAACGCTACCAATAATTAATAACCATTTTATCCAATCAAAAGAGGTTTCTAAAATCTTATGCCCTTCTGTGTTTGTGTTTTGCTTTCTATACTCTTTGTATTCCTCAAACTCTCTCGGTCTTATCCAATTTACATTTGCAATTTTACCGTCTTTGACTGCCCAATATAATTCATCCATAATCATTTTAGTATATTGTGCACTCACCCCGCTTGCTTTTTGAATTAAACCGAAAAGAGACTGTTGTCCTTTTTCTTTAAAGTCAGGTGGATACCATTGCTCGATTTGGGGATTTCCTAAGATTATATTTTGATATGCGTTTATTACTCTTTCTACCTGAACAATAGTAACGCTTTCTACAAAGGGTATATTGGTTTTCCAACCGTGAATATTGTAATTTACTCTTTCGTAAACTGTGAAGCAATCTTTTGTGTATTCCATAGAGTAAATGCCGATTATCATTGCTCCCAACATATAAATGTCATACATTGGGTTATCTTGCATAACCGCTATTTCATTTAAGCTTGCCGTTTGGTTTACTGTTAAATACAATTTCGCCTTTATATTTTAACTTTATATATTCTTCCCTTAAACTTTGAGAGAGAGTAGATAACATTTTTTCTTCAAGCTGCATTTCTTCTTTATCTATTTGCCTCTCTCTCTCACGTATTTTTTTTAACACATTCAAGGAATCTTTGTATCTCATATATAGGTCAAAATATTTAGTGAAATTTAATTAAACATTGATTTAATCTAAGTTTTGCATGTTTGTTTTTGTTTGTTTCTGTCTGTTTCTGTTTGTTTGTTTTGATTTAAAATATCTATACTGATTATATGCTTTTTCTATTTTTGGACTAAAACCCGATAACTCTGGCTTTTTCTCTATTATATATTTCAAAGCCGCTTTTTGGCTGTGATAAACTCCAGTCTCAATCAATTTATTTACTGACTGAATAACCGCTAATCTCAATTCAATTATCTTGATTGGCTTACGTGGCATTGTTACCTCATTTTAATTTTACTATCAAGTAGTAATTTAATATCATTTGTAATCTCCGATATTTGAAAAATTAAATAGTGTGTGTGAGTATCTCGCATTTCCAAATATGACAATAATCTTGCTATTACAGATAATTTAGCATATATACCACTTAATACAAGTAGTATTAATGTTGCAACAATACATAAATAAATCATTTTCTACCTTAACTAATTGATAATTACAAAATTAAATATAATTGACCACATTACAAAATGTAAGATAGCAAAATAACTAAAAAAAGCCGTTAGCATCGGACTAACGGCTCTATATTCTATTTTTTTTTATTATTTATTTTTTCAGAATATTTATTAATTCTTTAGCTCTCTCGAAACCTTCCTTTATAACTTTAACGTTTGTAGTTCCGTCATAATATCCATATAAATGAAGCAGTCTATACACATCATCAAAAATACTTAGTGCTTTTTTGTTTTGTTTTGCTAAATTATTAATATAATATTCAACACTTTTTCGCCCTCGTGGGGACATTATATCCTTATTGGCAAAATAAATATCAAGGGCTTTCAATACTCCGTTATATGCTACACCGCAAGCGGTTTTTACATATTTTTCATCTTCGTATTTTCTGCCGTTTTCAATAATCTTAGTTTTTGATAACGCTTCTTTTGCATTATCAAAATACCTTGTAACCTCTGCATAATCTTTTAACATATTTCATTTTTCATTTTTAAATTTTGACTTATGAATATTGGTTTTATTTTACCATTTCCAAAACAATGGTAATTCAAAGTCATTTTCATATGTAATCTTACACTTATTTTTTATATTCAAAATGTTTTTCTATTTTTTTTTGCAAAAAATAGTTGCTCTAATCTTTGATTGTATTCTTTTAGCTCTTTGTTTATGATGTTTGTAAAATTCTTGTTTGGCGATCTATCAAAATCAAATTTCTCGTCTAGTGACTTTAAGGTTTCGATTTTAGAATTAAAAATATCAAATTTTGTTTGATATTTTTCTTTTCCGCTCTCTATCATTTGTAATAACATAGTTTCGATATTCATAAAATATTAAATTAATAATCTGTTATAATCAATTCAAAATTTCGTTATATTTGTTATTAAATCTTATTAAAATTTAATAAGATTTAATAAGTATTATTAACAATTATGAATTATTAATATGTAAATGTACTTACAATTTGCAAGTTTTGCAATAAATATATTAGCGATATGAAAGAAATTTTTGTTAGTGAAGTGTTAGAAAGATTAAAAAAAGTCTTAAAAATTAAGACTGATACTGACCTTAATGATAAATTAGAACTAAATAAAAATACAATAAGTATTTGGAAGCATAGAAATACTCTTGATTATCTTGCATTAATTGCATTTTGCAATAATGATAACATAAATATAAACTATATTTTAACCGGCGACGGTGAACCATATATAGAAAATGTAGAAAGTTTAAAGAATAAAATAAAAGAATTAGAAGAAACTATAAAAAAAATTGATATATTGGAGGGTCAAGACAATAAAAATCTTGCAAGTCTGGACGCTGAAGTTAGAGATCTTCGTTCAAAACTTGCTTATGCAGACGAATTGATATTCAAATTAGCAAATCGATAAAGTAAAAAGCGTGCAGATGAGGTAAAAAATGACAATAGAAAAAGAATCCGAAATACGTCTTGATAATGATTTGAATAATAAAAGCAAGGAAATTATCAATATGTTGAAGTTTGCAGTAGAAAATATGGAATTAGGGCATAATCTCGATATAGATTATTCCGGCAATCAATTTATAAAAAGTATAAGCAATTCTAATAATATAGTGGAATTTATAAATACTTATATGGATTTTACAGAAACTTTTATCAATGAAATTAGCAGAAATAATGAAGATGATATAAAGGATATACTAACCCAATATGTAGTTAATTATTTAAAGTTCAAAAAGGGCTTAATTGAAAAATGTTATCAGTCAATCAATAATGGATTGGAATTTTATGTATTGATCAAGGGCTGGACTGTTGATAAAGAAATTGAAATTATGGATAAAATAATTGACTTTAATTTAACTTATGTTGGGCAAAAATTTAATATTTCTGTCAATGTGTATGATGTTTCCGATTATGAAAATTCTGATTTTGAAAATGATTTTAAAGAAATAAATTTATGAAAAATGATCAATATTTAGTCAAAAGTTTTCACAATATTGAATTTGACAAAAATACTAGCTCTGATTATTTCGATTGGAAGGTAACGACAATATTTTACACGGCATTGCATTATATGAAACATTATACAGAGCAACAAAATGTAGTTTTAAGAAATCATAGCCACATATTTGAAAATATTAACCCAAATAACTCTGATGGAGTAATTCCATTGCAACCAAAAGCATTTACAGCTTACAAATTGCTTTATGATTTATCAATTAAATCAAGATACGAAGGTATTAATAACAAAAATCTATTTTTGAAAACCAATAGCAATAATTATAAAAAATCTTTAGAATTTCTAAACACAATTAAACAAGAATTAATCAATCAAGGATTGGAAATTGAATAACGATTTACGTCGTATTTCTGTTGCAAAAAAATGAAAGCTGATATAAGCAAAAATATCGATCCCGCAACTGTTCCCGGCTCTATTTTTGTGGATAAGAGAACAAATAAATTAGTAGTAGCATATAAAAATATTAGAAAATATACTGGATTGATTGATAATGAAAAAAATAGGAAAATTGCAGAAAAAATAAAGTTAGAAATTTATTTAGAAACTTTGGGATTACAAGAAAAGAAAATCATATCAAGCCGTAGAAATATAAAAGAAACTTGGCAAGAATTTAAAAAAGAGCATTGCATTAACATTGAATTAAAAACTTATGAAAACTACGAATTGGCATTTAGAAGGGTCGTAACAAAGGATCAATTATTAACTGATACAAATATTGAGAGAATGGTAATTGACTTTATACAGAGCAATCGGAAGCTATCAAATAACACTATAAATATTTATCTTAGAGCATTTCAGATATTTTTAAATTTTTGCTACGATAAAAAGTATATTCCACATTTGCAGATTTACAAAAAGTATAAGAAAAAAGTTACTGAAAAAGCAATCGAAATTTATTCAGATGATGAAATTAATAAGTTATTAGATTATTTTCATAGCAAAGATTATGAATTTAAGTTATTAATTATTTTGATGCTAACAACAGGTATGAGAATAGGTGAATGCTTGAGATTGAAAAAGGAAAATATAAAAGATAATGTTCTGATATTAGGAAATAAAATAACAAAAAAACAAGAAACGGTAATAATTAGTAGTGAATTGAGAAGCGAATTATTAAGTATACATAAAAACTCTTCCGATGTATTTCGTTGGAAATATTCAAGTTATTCAAGATTGGTAAGACGTTTGCACGCTGCATTTATAGAAATAGGCATTGAAACAAATAAATCATTTCACGAATTTAGAAAAACCTACCTTAGAAACCTTTATGATGAAAAAACTCCTGTGCAAGTTGCCCAAAAACTAATGCGTCATAGTAATATCAAGGTAACCATTGAGAATTACACCAAAATTTACGAAAGTGAATTAAACGAATTCCAAAATAAAGTAATACAAAAATATAAGATATAATTCTTGCAACAAAAATGCGACAAAACTTCAAATCATTTTAGAGCATTTTAGAAGTATTTTTGAGAAGTTTAGAAAGGTTTAGAAAAAAGTAGCATTCTTTGAAAAAGTGCAATAAAAAAGGAGTTTCGACCGAAACCCCTTTTATTTTTTAAGCTCCTGAAGAGGGACTTGAACCCCCGACCCTCTGATTAACAGTCAGATGCTCTAACCAGCTGAGCTATTCAGGAAAATTAACATTTACAAAAGTAGGTATTTTTTACTACATTGCCAAATGATTTTTTACAAAAGTGAAAATTTTTTTATTTTTTTTTAAAGCTATGATTGATAAAAGTACCGGAATTGTAATAAATTCAATTAAATATGGAGATTCAAGTAAAATTATTACTGCCTTTACAAAAGATTATGGTAAATTAGCTTTCATTGCTAAAGGGGCTAGAAATACTAAGAGTAAGTTTGGTGCTGCATTAGAAGCCTTAACAATCTCCGAATTCACATTTTATAACAAGGTAAATTCTGATTTATTGTTGCTATCAAATGCTGATATTATAAAAAGTAATGTTAAGCTCATTAAAGATAATGGAAAATTATTAACTGGCTTAATGACTGCCGAAGCTGTTAATAATACACAGGAAAAAAGGAATATTAATAGCACGCTATACCAATTATTCGAGGATTTGATATACAAATTGAATGATTGTCAAAATGAACCATTTCATTTATTTAACTTATTTATGTTTAACTTATCACAAATTATGGGCTTTGCTATCAATCGATTTGAGATATTACCCTTGAATGCGGATTATTTTATAGATTTAGCAGACGCCTCTATTTCTAACGAACGCCCGATAAGTAAAGACTATTATAAATTTAATTACGATGAAATTACTTACTTTTATAACTTGTTTTTTACAGAAAATGTAATTGAATATAAATTAACTAAAAGCTCTACTCAATATTTTTATGACTTTTGGGTTAGATTTTTTAGCTTTCATTTAGAACGTAAATTTTCATTAAAATCGGCTAATTTACTATGATAATAGTTTATATAATGTTCTTATTATTATTCATACTCTACTCTGCGTTTGTGATAGCAGAGCATTCATTGTTTAGGTATAATAGCTATGCTGAAGATGATACTTTGTTTACAAAAAGTGTCTTTCATAAAATAAGTAAGAAAATTTCTTTAGAATTTAAAAAGTATGAGTATGTATTTATATTAGGTAGAATGTTTACGCTGCTGATGATGCAACTCTGCATATTAGCTATTTTAAATGATATTTTTATAAAATCTCTGTATATAGATACTATAAATCAAATGAAATACCTATTTCTAGTACTTAGCGAAATAGTTTTTATACTTGTTATAGTAATACTCGGAAACGTACTATCAAAGATTATTGCTGCAAATAATATACTCAAGGTATCGCAACTACTATCGCCAATGGTTTTGGTATTTTATTATTTATTCTTTCCTCTTCTAATAATAACTAAAATATCTAAGATGTTCTTCGAAAGATTATTAAGTTATAGTTTTAACCAAGATGAAAGAGAACAACATATTCAAGATGAAGTCAAATTTTTAATAGAAGAAAGCTCGAAACTTGGTGCATTTGACGAATCAGAAATGGATATTATCGAAAATGCAATAGATTTTGCTGAAACCACAGTAAAAAATATAATGACGCCTCGAAATGACATAAAAGCCTTAGAGATTAATTGTAATCTTGAGAGTTTTATCGATTTGGTAAATGAAGAAGGATATTCACGATACCCAGTTTATGAAGAATCAATAGATAATATTATCGGAGTGGTAAATGTTAAAGATTTTTTAACAAACTACTTCAAGAATGAACAGTTTAATTTGAGAGATATACTGCGACAAGCGGTATCTGTTCAGGAAGATGAGCCTATTGATAATTTATTAAGGTTAATGAAAAGCCAAAAAGTTCATATTGTAATAGCGCAAGATAAGTTTAGTGGTACTAGTGGTATTATTACTATGGAGGACATCTTAGAGGAAATTGTTGGTGAAATAAATGATGAGTTTGATGAAGAAGTAAAGCTAATCGAGCGAATGAACGACAATGAATATACTATAAATCCAATTATTAGCATAGGTGAATTAAATGATGTACTACGATACTCGATACCAGAAAGTGAGGATTACGAATCGTTAAGTGGCTACCTATTATTTATTACGGGAAGTATTCCTTCAGAAGGGCAAAGCATAGATACAGAATTTTATACGTTTAGAATATTAAAGGCTAATAAGAGAAAAATTGAATTAGTAAAAATAGAAGTAAAACCAGCAAATGATAATTAAAGAACTACAAATTAATAACCTAAGGAACCATTGTTCTACAAACTTAAAGTTAGGCGACCAAGTAAATATATTCTATGGTAAAAACGGGTCTGGAAAAACAACTATATTAGAAGCAATTTCAATACTATCGATTAGTAAAAGTTTTCTGCCTTCACTCGAAACGTCATTAATTCAAAATGGACAATCCTATTACCAATTATCTTGTCAATGCGAAAATGACTTGACTATACCTTATCATATTTCAATAAAATATAATGGTAGCGGGCGCAAGCTAATTAATTCAAGTATTAGCGATAACTTATTACCAAAGCATATTATTGGGGAAATACCAGTTATAATTCTTTCTCCAGATAATAAAGTAATTACATTCGGAGCACCGCAAGATAGAAGGCAGTTCTTAGATAGCGTGCTTTCACAATCAAGCAAAATTTATATAGATGAAGCCATTAAATTTAAGAAAATTCTTAAACAACGAAATAGTTTACTAAATAACTATGCAACAAATAGAAAAATAGACAATAATCTATTCAATGCTATTAGCGAAATGTTTATTTTGTCTGCTGCTGAAATTATAAGTAGAAGGAGTAAATTTATTAATGATTTTAGCCCATATTTTATGGATTATTATAAACGTATATCTGATAATAATGAAGTCGTATCGATAGCTTATTTGCCTGATTCAATAGATAGAACCATATTTACAAGTGTTCTTGATAAAAACGATATTATTAAAATCTATCAAAATCGATTTATGCAAATACAAGAAAAAGAATTTTTCAGAGGGACAAGCCTCTTTGGACCACAAAAAGATGACATAGATATAAAAATTTCTGGCAAAACAGCTAAAGAAACTGCATCGCAAGGGCAGCATAAATCATTGCTATTAAGCATCAAATTTGCAGAATATGAAATTTTAAAAAATATTCGCAACGAGAGCCCAATATTTTTGATTGACGATATCTTTTCTGAATTGGATTTGGAGCGATCGCATAATATTAATCAAATTATAAACGACTTAAATTGTCAAACTATGATTACTGTAACCAATCGCGAAAGGTTTGAACAATTTGACAACGTTGCCTCAAAAAGCTCTTACTTTAGCGTACATAAAGGAATTATAACAAAGGAAGGTTAATGCTATCTAAAGACCCTAAAATAATGAACGAGTTTATAATTAAACTGTTCCGACAAAATGGATTAGAAGAAAGTGTAATAATGTCGGAAATTATTAAAGAATGGAATAATATATTTGGGGATAATTTCGCAAAACACTGCTTTCCCTACAAACTTAAAAATCAAGTTCTAACAATAAAGGTGCACTCTGCCGCATGGCGAGAAGAGATTAAATTAAGAAATGACAAACTAATTAATTTAATTAACCACAGACTCAATAAAAATGTAGTTAAAGAGCTGAAATTACGCTGAAATTTCGTATATTTGTAAGTTTGTAAATAGTTATATTAAAAGAGAAAAATGTCTGAAGAAGTAGAAAAATTACACGATGGAAGTGAGTATAGCGAAGGTAGTATTAGAGTACTCGAAGGCTTAGAGGCTGTAAGAAAACGTCCCGCAATGTATATAGGTGATATTGGCGAAAGAGGCTTACACCACTTAATACAAGAAGTTGTAGATAATTCGATAGATGAAGCCTTAGCTGGATATTGTAAAAATATTAAAGTAACTTTTCATAATGACGGAGCTTGCTCTGTTGAAGATGATGGGCGTGGTATCCCTACTGGTCCTCACCCCGAAAAGAAAATATCTACTTTGGAAGTTGTAATGTGTACACTACATGCAGGCGGTAAATTTGATAAAAATACCTATAAAGTATCTGGTGGACTTCATGGTGTAGGGGTATCCTGCGTAAATGCTCTTTCTGAAAAAATGGTTGTAACTGTAAGAAGGGAAGGGAAAGTATTTCAACAAACGTACTCAAAAGGGGAGCCAATTACTCAAGTAGAAGTAATTGGAGAAACTGAAGGGACAGGAACAACTACATACTTCTTGCCAGATAATACTATTTTTAATACGACTATTTTCAAATATGATAGAACTGCCGAACGCTTAAAAGAATTAGCCTTCTTAAATAATGGAATAATCATTACATTTATTGATGAAAGAGAAAATATTACTGAAAAATATCATTATGAAGGTGGGCTTGTAGATTTTGTTAAGTACTTAGATAACAATAATACTGCATTAACCTCTCCTGCTTATTTTAGTGGAAGTGATATTAATAATGGTCTTGAAACCCAAGCTGAGGTATGTTTTATTTATAATAATTTATATACAGAAAATGTACTTTCCTATGTAAATAATATTAATACATTAGAGGGAGGCACTCACGTATCTGGTTTTAGGTCTGCTTTTACGCGTACTATGAATACTTATGTAGCCAATCAAAAGAAAAATCTTAAGGTCCAATTAACAGGTGACGATTTTCGTGAAGGGCTTACGGCGATTATTTCTGTAAAAGTACCCGAACCACAATTTGAAGGTCAAACTAAAACGAAGTTAGGTAATAGCGAAGTAGAGGGGATAGTAAGGCAAATTGTAAGTGATAAATTGACACAATACTTAGATGCTAACCCAAATGATGCACGTAGAATTATTGAAAAAGCTGCCTTAGCTGCCGAAGCACGTTTAGCAGCTAAAAGGTCAAGGGAATTAGTTAGAAGAAAGAATGCTTTAGAGTCATCAACTTTACCAGGCAAATTAGCAGACTGCTCAATGAATTCCCCACAAGATACAGAAATATTCCTTGTAGAGGGCGATTCTGCGGGAGGCTCTGCAAAACAAGGGAGAGATAGAAGATTCCAAGCAATATTACCACTTAAAGGGAAAATATTAAATGTTCAGAAAGCAAGAATTGATAAAATTCTTGAAAATGATGAAGTAAGAACTATTATTACTGCCTTAGGAGCTGGATTTGGAGAAGATTTTGACTCCGAAAAATTAAGATATGGCAAAGTTATTCTAATGGCGGATGCCGACGTAGATGGCTCTCATATTCGTACGCTTCTACTTACTCTGTATTTTAACTATATGAGAGATATTATTTTAGATGGAAAATTATACATTGCTCAACCGCCCTTATATAAAATAAAGAGAGGGAAATTAGAGTATTATGCTTTTAACGATAAAGAAAGGGATGAAATTTTAGATAGAATTCGTAAGGAACTACCTAAAAATAAAGTTGTTATCTTAGAAGAAGAACCAACTGAGGATATAGAGTTGGCCGATGAAGAAGAAAGTGAAGTAATTATGGAAGCCAGAAAAGACGGTATTACTTTATCTCGCTTTAAAGGTCTTGGAGAAATGAATCCAGAGCAATTATGGGAGACTACAATGAATCCAGAAACAAGAACTTTGCTTCAAGTTTCACTTGGAGAAGCCTCACAAGCCACTAAAGTATTCCAAACGCTTATGGGAGACAAAGTGGAGCCACGAAGAGAATTTATTGAAAGAAATGCTCATTATGTTAAAAATTTAGATGTTTAATATATAAATACTTATTGGTTAAGAATATGACAAACACCATATTGATTGGAATATTATTTGTGTTACTAAGTAGTTTGAAAGTTGTTGCTCAAGAAAATTCACAACAAATTGCTGATGAATTTCTGAAAGAACTTCAAAGCGAAAATTTTGATAAAGCGTACCAAAACTTTGATTCAACTATTGTTGTTCAGTTTTCATTAAAGCAATTAAAAGAAGTTTGGACTCAAATAAAAGGTCAGTATGGTGATATCGTAAATATAGAAGAGCCACAAACGAGCAAAATGAGTACTTCTACATTATTAGTATATCCTATTACTTTTAAGAATGGTGCTTTAAATGCACAAATTGCAGTAAATTTATTTGGCAAAATTAGTGGATTCTTCTTATCGATGCGACCAGAGTCAATTGAATATTCTTATCCTTCGTATAATGATTCTACTAAATATGAGGAAATTCATATACAATTTGGTGACCCAAACTTTCCTTTAGGCGCTACTCTAACTATACCTAAAAATGCTAAGTCTATGCCTATAGCCATTTTAGTACATGGTAGCGGTCCTCATGATAGAGATGAATCCATTGGTCCTAATAAACCATTTAAGGATTTAGCTGGGGGACTCGCCAGTCAAGGTATTGCTGTATTTAGATATGAAAAAAGAACATTAGAATATGGTAGCAAATTAGATATTAATACTTTGGATTTAAATATTGAATCTATTGATGATGTTATTTATGCACTGAAATATATAGCAAATAATGGGGCAAAGATAAATATAGATACAAAAAAAGTATTCGTTATAGGACATAGCTTAGGAGCATCACTCTTACCTAGAATTAATAACAAATCTAATGATTTCCGTGGATTTGTTTCTTTAGCAGGTATGACAAGAACAATTGACCAAGTGCTTATAGAACAAACGCAATATTTATATAATTTAGACAGCACTTTTGATGACACCGAAAAGGAAGGCTTTGAAGAGTTGAAACGGCAACTTATAAATGCCTTATCTCCTAATCTATCAAAGGATACTCCACAAGATTCACTTCCATTCAATTTATCTGGTACATATTGGCTTGATTTTAGATCGCTTAATACTAAAAGTGAAGCAAGCGCAATAAGCAAACCAATATTAGTATTACAAGGAGAAGCTGATTATCAAGTAACTATGGAAGACTTTGAAGGCTGGAAGGAAGCTCTGAAAAATAATTCTCAAGCTACTTTTATAGCTTACCCGAGCCTAAATCACTTATTTATGCAATCTTCTACTGCGAAGAGTGTGCCGCAAGACTATTATAAACCTAACCATATAGATGCTAAGGTAATTTTAGATATTTCAAATTGGATTAAGAAAAATTAAATTGAAAGATTAACATATTCTTAACATTCATTTGTTAATTTTGTATATTATTAAAGTGTAGAGGTGTAGTTTATGGAAATTAATAATATAGATAAAGCTAATTCGCACGCAACAAATATATCAAAGCTAATATTTATTGTAGATGATGAGAAAGATATATTAGAGCTAATAGCTCTTCATCTTAGTAAATCTGGTTTTAAAGTCAAAACCTTTGAAGATGCTAATAGTTTATTTAATTATATTAAAACAAAAACACCAGATTTGTTCATTCTTGACTTAATGCTACCAGACATTGATGGTTTTGATATTTGTAAACAGCTAAGGAGAGATGATAAATTTGCAGCAATACCAATCATTATGCTAACTGCAAAATCTGATGAAATGGACAAAGTATTAGGGCTAGAGTTAGGGGCTGACGACTATGTAACAAAGCCATTCTCACCACGTGAATTGGTTGCTAGGGTAAAAGCGATTCTACGTAGGGAAGAAAAAAATACTAATAACAATAAAGTAAGAATTTCGGATGTACTTGAAATTGATGTACAAAAGTATGAAGTACATGTTGAAGGCAAAAAAATAGATCTAACAAGCTCAGAATTTAAAATTTTAAGACTTCTATCAGAGCGTAAGGGCTGGGTGTACGATAGAGAGCAAATACTTGATTATTTAGGAGCACAAGACAAAGGAGTATTAGACCGCACTGTAGATGTTCATATCAAAAATTTACGTGATAAATTAGGCTTAGCAGGCAAGTATATAAAGAATATTCGCGGTATTGGATATAAAATAGAAGTTTAATGTTGAAATCATTAAGAAGTAAATTTATATTAATTTATGTTATAACAATTATAGCATTGGTTAGCGGTATTATTATTTATTCATATCAAACTACACGCAATAATTATATTAATTTATTAAAAAATAATCTAAGAAATTTAAATTTAACTACCATACCTCTTACCCAATCATTCATAATTAATAATCAAAGAGATTCATTAAATAATTATATTAAAAGGCTGGGTGCAGAACTAAAAATTAGAATTACATTAATTGATTCTTTAGGGAATGTTATTGCGGACTCTAAAAGGGATTATAAAACTATGGATAATCACTTTTACCGGAAAGAAGTCAAAGATGTTATTCAAAATCACCATACCTCAAGTATCGTACGCTTAAGTAGCACTCTAGAAAATGATATGCTATATTTAAGTATGCCAATCTTGATTAATGGGAAATTGATTGGTGTATCTAGGCTTTCAATGTTCGTTAAAGATATAGATAGGCAAAATAGTATAATTATACGCGATATTATCCGCATTACATTAATTGCACTTATTATCTCGATTCTTATAATTATATTTATTTCAAATAGAATTACAAAACCTTTACAAGAGCTTACGTTAGCATCGCGAAAAATAGCAATGGGGGATTTTAATAACAAAATTAAAATACATAGTAATGATGAAATAAATGAATTAAGTATATATTTTAATCAAATGACAGATAGATTAAGTAGCTTGTTTAATGAATTGAAAGTGCAAAAGGATTCGTATACTACTTTGATAACGTCCCTATCTGAAGGGCTAATTGTTACAGACCTATATGGATTTATACATATGGCAAATAAAAAAGCAAAGAACATATTTGATAAAGAATTGGTTAAAGAAGCAAACTTAAGAGACAGTGTATTTAATGATGAGTTTAGGCAATTTGTGAAAGAAACAATTAAAACAAAATCTGAAACAAGAAAAGAAGTAAAAATTAATAATATATATTACCAATGCACCGCCACATTAACGGAATCGAAAGAAGAGATAATTTTTATATTATATAACATTGATGAAATTAAAAAGTTAGATATTTTAAAAAAAGAATTTATAGTAAATGTATCTCATGAATTAAGAACGCCTCTAACTTCAATTAAAGGATACGTTGAAACCTTAGAAGATGAAATAAATGAAGACTCCGGAAAATACCTTGAAATTATTCGACGAAATACCGATAGATTAATAAATATCGTACAAGATCTCTTAATTTTATCGGAATTAGAGAATAGCCATAATAAACTAAACCTTAGCAAAATAGATATTAGGGTAATTGCAAATAATGTTATAAATCTTCTTGAATCAAAGGCAAACCACAAGGGGCTGAAACTGATTTTGCAGATAAATGATGGTATTTCAAAAATAAAGATAGACCATTTCCAAATAGAGCAGTTGTTTATAAATCTTATAGATAATGCAATTAAATACACTGATATGGGTTTTGTTAAGGTCAATATTTACAGTTCAGATAGAGAATTATTTATTGAAATAATGGATACTGGTATTGGTATTCCACTGCAACATCATTCACGAATTTTTGAACGTTTTTACAAAGTAGATAAATCCAGATCCAAAAAAGTAGAAGGCACTGGCTTAGGGCTGTCAATTGTAAAACATATTGTATTATTACATGGTGGCAATATTGCTATCGACCCAAAATATACACAAGGTACAAAATTTATAGTAAGTCTGCCTCTTAAAAGCAAATAAGTAGCTTAATTGCAAAAGCAAATAATTTATACCAATTTCAATTTATTTATTTATTTTAATATTTCTATTTTTGCTAAATTAGGAAAAGTTATTAATTACAGGTAGTAGCATAAAAGATTTTGAAAAAAATACTGACAATGAAATTATTAAAAGTATATTAGATGGAAATAAAGAACATTATGGTATACTGCAGCGAAGATATAAAAAAGTTATTAGTAATTTGATTCGTAAAATGATTAGAGACGATGACGACGTAGAAGACTTGATACAAGAAACTTTTATCAAGGCTTATAACGCTTTGCCTAACTTTCAATATACATACTCATTTACATCTTGGATATATAGGATTGCGTCTAATACTTGTATCGATTTTATCAGAAAACGAAAGTTTAATTTTGTATATATTGATGAATATTCTGGAGATGACGAAAACCCAGTCTTTGAAATAAAAGATACAAATTACCAGCCTGACTTAACGTACTCTGACAAAGAGAAAAGCGAAATACTAAAAAGTGCTATTGACAAATTGCCTGATAATTATAGAACTATCATCAAATTAAGGCACGAAGATGAATTAGAATACCAAGAAATTGCGGATAAATTAAATATGCCTCTTGGTACAGTTAAGGTACATCTTTTTAGAGCTAGAAAACAATTATTCGAAGCACTTAAAAATAAGGAAAATCATTTCATAAATTAAATTTTAATAGGAAAAAAATTAGTATTTTTGAGGTATTTCTTATTATAATATTTTAATGTTTTTTATGAAGTATTTTATTCCTTTCTTGCTCTTAGTGCTAACTAATATATCCTATTCTTCACTTCAAATTAAAGTTATCGATGATGAAAACTCTGAACCTATCCCTTATGTAAAAGTAATTGGAAAATGTTTAGATAAGAATTGTATAGATAGCTTGCAATTTGGGCTAACTAATAAAATAGGTTTAGTTAAGCTAAACTTAGAATTACCATGCAAAGTAGAAATTAATCATTTAGGTTACGAGATAACAGCTAAATCCTTTGCAAAAGGTGATGAATTAATTGTAAAGTTGCACCGTAAACAGTTTATTTTAGACGAAATTGTAACTACTGGGCAATATACACCGCGTAGCTCCCAAAAATCTGTCTATCAGATAAAGACTATTACTTCCGAGCAGATTAAAGCTCATAACGCTACTAACTTACGCGATTTAATGACAAACGAAATGAATGTTAAACTTTCACAAGACCCTACATTAGGCTCGTCTATCTCTATTAATGGAATATCTGGGCAAAATGTAAAGATTCTAATTGATGGAATTCCTGTGATAGGTAGAGAAAATGGTAATATTGACCTTTCCCAAATTAACCTAAATAATGCTGAACGAGTTGAGATAATACAAGGACCTATGTCTACAATGTATGGTAGCGATGCCGCTGGGGGAGTAATTAATATTATTAGCAAAGATTATTTTGATGAAAAAGTGTTCCTAAATGCTAATAGTTACTATGAATCTATTGGCACTTTTAATTTTGATGGTGGTATTGGCTACAATCTTGGAAAGTATAATATCTTGCTTAATGGGGGGAGAAATTTCTTTGCCGGATATTCGCCCGTAGATACCTCCCGTTATAAGCTATGGAAACCTAAAGAACAATATTTTACGGATTGGCAATTTAATGCCTTTCGCGATAAGATGACTATACGATATAGTGGTAAATATTTTTATGATTATATTCTAAATAGAGGAACGCCTGTTCAGCCATACAATGAATTTGCTTTTGATGACCATTACAAAACATACCGATTATCAAATACGCTATCCGTGAAAGGAGAAGTAGGAGAAGGCAGATATATCGATGTACAAGCTGATTATTCTACTTACGAACGCCGAAAAAATACTTTCCTCAAGAATTTAGTTACTTTAAAGGAAGTATTGACCGCCGATTCAACCGACCAAGATACATCAGATTTTAAAAGCTGGATGCTAAGGGGAACTTATAGCCACGACAATGCATTCGAAAAGCTAAGCTATCAAATTGGATTTGATATTAACTTGCAAAGCGGGTCGGGTGCTAAAATTAAAAATAAAGAAGATAATATAGATGATTATGCTGCTTTTGTGAGTTTTCAGTATTTGCCTATAAAAGAAATTACAATTCAACCCGCCGTTAGGTATATATATAATTCAAAATATAAAGCGCCAGTTATACCATCACTAAATATACGCGCCGAATTAAGCGATGCTTTCGCCCTAAGAATGTCTTATGCTCAGGGATTTAGAGCCCCATCTCTTAAAGAACTATACTTACTATTTGTAGATGTGAATCACAATATTAAGGGAAATGAAGAGCTTGTAGCAGAAAAATCACATAATTTCAATATTGGTGTTGATATTCATGCCGAGAGTGAAAAGCACGCTTTTAAATTAGAGAATAACTTTTATTATAACTATATTAATGATTTAATTTACTTAATTAATACTGATATTGTAAATAATATGTACTCTTATGTGAATATAGGAACATTTAAAGGCTTAGGCTATAATATAACATTAAGCTATATGAGGCACAATTTTAGTAGCAAAATTGGTGCTTCTATCTCTGCAAATTCTTATGAATCTAAAGACCCTAAGTTTAATCTAAGCCCAGAAATTATGGCAAATATTATATGGACAAGCGGCTTCTATGATATTAAATTTAATGTATTCTACAAATATAATGGCAGACAAAATCAATTTCTGTTAATTACTGATACTGATTATCAAGAATTTACATTAAATGATTACCATATGGCAGATATTAGTGTTTCAAAGGACTTTTGGGATAATCAGATAAATATTTCTTTGGGAGTTAAAAATGTATTCGATGTAGTAAATGTTGCAAATTCACAATCGTCAAGTGGTGGCGTACATACTGGCGGTAGTTTAGGCTCAAGTGCCATATCTTATGGTAGAATATTTACCGCTGGTATAAGGTTAAATCTGAAATAATTTTTGTAATAACTATTAGCTCACTATGAGAATGATATGTCTTAGGGAGCTATATAAAAATTGCTAACATACATAAGAGTTATTTGTAATATAAAGTATTACTACAAATAAAAAAAAGAAAGCAAAATGATATTAAGCTGGAATGAAATAAAAGATAGAGCATTAAAATTCTCAAAAGAATGGGCAGACACTTATAATGAAGAAGCAGATGCAAAACCATTTTTGGTTGAGTTTTTTAATGTGTTTGGCATTACAAGCAAACGGGTTTCGACTTTTGAGCATAAAGTGAAAAAATTGGACAACAAAGATGGTTACATTGACCTACTTTGGAAGGGAATGATTTTAATTGAAATGAAGAGTCGAGGCAAAAACCTTGACAAAGCTTACGGACAAGCTATTGAATACACTCACGGGCTTAAAGAACACGAGCTTCCAAAATATATTCTAATTTCAGACTTTGAGAACTTCCGACTCTATGACCTTGAAGAGAATAAAACCGTAGAATTTAAACTCAACGACCTTGTAAATCATGTTCAGCATTTCGGTTATTTACTTGGCTACCAAAAGAAAGTTTATAAAGAACAAGACCCTGCAAACATTAAGGCAGCCGAGTTAATGGGTAAACTTCACGACCGACTTGAAGAAATTGGATATACAGGACACCCATTAGAAGTTTACTTGGTTCGTATTCTGTTTTGCTTGTTTGCCGAAGACACAACAATTTTCAACAAACAACAATTTCAGGAATATATAGAAAAGCGTACATCCGAAGACGGAAGCGATCTTGCAGCCAAATTACAAGAATTGTTCCAAGTATTAAACACACCAAAAGAAAATCGCTTTAAAAATCTTGACGAGCAACTTGCCGACTTTCCGTATGTAAACGGAAAACTTTTTGAAGAAAACTTACCTACGGCAAGTTTTGATACAAAAATGCGACAAGCCCTATTAAATTGCTGTTATATAGATTGGAGCAAAATATCGCCAGCAATATTTGGCTCAATGTTCCAAAGTGTAATGAACCCGAAAGAACGCAGAAACTTAGGGGCACACTACACAAGCGAAACCAATATTTTAAAACTTATCAAACCGCTTTTCCTTGATGAACTTTGGCAAGAATTTGATGCTTCGAGAGCCTCAGCACCCAAATTAAAAGAATTTCATAAAAAACTTAGCACTCTTAAATTCCTTGACCCTGCTTGCGGTTGCGGCAACTTTCTTGTAATTACTTACAGAGAATTACGATTGTTAGAATTTGAAGTGTTGAAAGCACTAAACAAATCTGGGCAAGCATTTTTGGACGTTAGCCAAATACTTTGGATAAATGTAGACCAATTTAGCGGAATTGAATACGAAGAATTTCCTGCACGAATTGCCGAAGTGGCAATGTGGCTTATCGACCACCAAATGAATATGTTGGTGAGTAGTGAATTTGGACAATATTTTGTGCGTTTACCGTTAAAAAAATCTGCTAAAATTGTTCACGGTGATGCATTAGAAACTGACTGGGAAAATATTGTTTCTAAAAATGAACTTTCTTTTATTCTTGGTAATCCGCCTTTTATTGGTTCTAATATTATGAAGCAAAATCAACGTGACCAAATTGTAAGAGAGTTTGATAATGCAGCGGGTGGCGGAACACTTGACTATGTAACAGGTTGGTATATCAAAGCAGCTAAATATATTCAAGACACAAAAATTAAAGTAGCTTTTGTTTCTACCAACTCTATTGTGCAAGGAGAGCAAACAAGTATTTTGTGGGGACAAATGCTGAATAAATACAATATCAAAATTCACTTTGCCCACCGAACATTTAAATGGAGCAACGAAGCCAAAGGAAATGCGGCAGTTTATTGTGTGATAGTTGGCTTTGCCAGCTACGACACCACAAACAAGAGCATTTTTGAATATGAAGATATTAAGGGCGAAGCCCACGAAATAAAAGCTAAAAATATCAATCCGTATTTGGTGGATGCAAAGGATTTATTGATAAACAAAAGTTCTAATCCAATTTGTAATGTTCCTAATATTATCAAAGGAAATTACTATGCTAAAAGCGAAGGGCTTATCGTAGAAGAGGAAGGTTTAGATTTTTTAATTACGAATGAACCCAATGCAAAAAAATGGATTAAACTGTTAATTGGTGCAGACGAATTTATTAATAACAGAAAGCGATATTGTCTTTGGTTGGTTGATTGTCCACCTGATGAATTACGAAAAATGCCTTTGGTAATGGAGCGTGTAAATCGTGTAAGAGAAGATAGATTAAAAAGTACAGATAAAGGAATACAAAACCTTGCTCCTACACGTTTTCGAGAAACAAACAATCCTGAAAAATGTCTTGTAATACCCGTAGTTTCTTCTGAAAGAAGAAACTATATACCAATGGGTTTTATTGATAAAAATACGATTTCAACAAATGGCAATTTAATAATGCCCAACGCAACACTTTTTCATTTTGGCGTTTTGACTTCAACTATGCACATGTCTTGGGTTAAATACATTTGCGGTCGATTGAAAAGTGATTATCGTTATTCGGCAAGTATTGTTTACAACAACTACCCTTGGCCAGAAAATCCAACTGAAAAACAAATCAAATCGATAGAAGAAAAAGCACAAGCTGTTTTAGATGCAAGGTTGCAATTTCCTAATAGCTCACTTGCCGACCTTTACGACCCTTTAACAATGCCACCAGCATTAGTAAAGGCACATAGCGAGTTGGACAAAGCGGTGGACTTGGCTTACCGTTCTCAAGCATTTACAAGTGAAGCCAACAGAATGGAATTTTTATTTGACTTGTACGAAAAATATACGGCAGACCTTTTTACAAAGGAGAAACCGAAAAATAGCAAAAGGAAATAATAGTCTCAAAGTAATTCTAAAAAGAATGCTAAATATATTGTGGAGGCTAATTATTTTAGTATTTCGTCGCCCGCTCCTTCACTCCAAAATAGTAAATCCAAATGGTCTATTGGTATACCGATATTATTAGCAAAGTTTAAAAAACTTTGTTCCACACTAAGGTACTTTTTAGGGCTTGATATATCTGGAATTACTTCAAATACATTATATTTAACTAAATACTTTAAAATATGTCTATCCAAAATAGCTAACTCTGTATAAGCAATGTTTCTCATAAAATGAGATGCTTCTTTGTATCCTATACCCTTTACGTTTTCTGCCAACCAATTCCTTTTTGAATATTTATCCAAATTTGAAAATATTATTGTTTCTATTTTATCAAATTGCGTTTTCATTAACATCAATCGGTCAGACTTTTGCCTATGAAACCTAATATAATGTTGTTTATCCGATAAAATTTCTATTGGGTCAAAGTCTGTATGCTTAAAATCTAATTGTTCTAATTTTTCTTGAACTAACATAGCCGCTCTTGCCTTTGATTGAGGAGTACAGAAGCAGAAGCATAGTTCGTAAAAATAAGCATCCTTGCTTACTTGCTTGAACACATTTAATTTATTTTCAATCTTATTTTTTTTACTCTCATATGCTTTCAACAGCTCATCTTTTACCGTCATCTATGGCAATGTCCTTAGAAATATATATCGTAATAAAATTTCAAAGATTAGTATTGCAAAGCCTAATAAGGCAATAGGGTAGAACTCATCTTTATTTTTCTTGAATGTAGCAACTTCGGTTTTAGTTTTTTCCAATTGGTCTATTGAATTATATATATTTTCTAAGCTTTTATTATTTGTAGCTCTATAATATACGCCATCAGTCATTTTTGAAATGTTTTGCATCAAAGGCTCGTCTATCTCAACTTCTACATTCCTATATTGAATGCCGTAAGGCGTTTTGATTGGATACGGCGCCATACCTTTTGTACCTATACCTATCGTATATACTTTAATATCAAAAGACTTAGCAATTTCTGCTGCTGTAATTGGTGCAATAGCTCCCATATTATTTACGCCATCAGTCAGTAATATTACAACCTTACTTTTAGATTTAATATCTTTCAGTCTCGATACCGACGTTGCCAATCCGTTGCCAATTGCCGTTCCATCTTCAATCATTCCCGATTTTACATTCTCTAAGAGATTAATTAAAATTTGATGATCAATTGTAATAGGGCATTGAGTAAAACTTTCTCCAGAAAAGATGACCAATCCTATACGATCATTCTCACGTTTTTTTATAAAGTCAATAGCTGTCTTTTTTGCGGCTTCAATTCTATTTGGCTTCAAATCTTCAGCTAACATAGATGTAGAAACGTCAATTGCTAATATAATGTCTATACCTTCGGTAGATACAGTTTCTTTTTGCGATGTAGTTTGCGGTCTGGCTAAGGCAATAATAAAAGCTGAAAAAGCCAATAAACGTAATACAAACCATAAATACCTTAGCCTTTGCTTTATTGAAGGTTTTGTTCTTTCAAAACCTTCAAAAGTAGGTATCGTAAAAGTTGGTTTTAACTTTTTTCTTTTTAATATATATATAATTATAAAAATTGGAATTAATATAAATAAATAGAAAAATTCTGGGTTAGCAAAGTGGTATTTCATTTTACTTAATGTCCCCAATTTGGCTAATATCAATATTTTCTATCATTTCTTTTGTCATATTCACAAATTTATAAGAATTTTCTAAAGCAGCATTATTTTCAATATCTATTGGCTGCATTTTAGCGAACTTTACCATATCTGCTAAATAAAATATTTCTTTCAGGTAATTTACAGCATCTAACGGTACATCTTTGCTTTCTAATTCCTTCAACACTTCATCGCTTGTAGCTTCAAACGTACTTATATGATAGCGTCTATGTACGAATGTTCGTAGTATTTCACTTAGTTTGGTATAATGTTCTTTATACAAAGACTTTTGCCATAGCTTTTCGTTACTCAAGCTTTTTAGAGCCTCTAATGCTTCCAAATCTGCTGGAATTGTCGCATCATATCTAATTACTTCTTCTTTAGGCTTCTTTTTAAATTTCTTATATGCCAATATTATTACGATAAGCAATATAATTGCTGCTGCCGTATATATGATATAAGGTAGCACTTCATCAAAAGTAATAGGAAATTCGATAGGCTTTTTAATATCCTTAATATCAGCACTTGTATCGATAGCCATAGTCGTAAACGTTACAGGCAATGAATTACTTATTGTAGTCATTAAGTTTCCACTGCCAGATTTTTCATATACAAAAGTAAAAGGCTCAATAATATGAGTGCCTGCTTCAAATGAAGTTAATTTTAGCTTTTGAGTTAATATTAGCTGATTATTCTTTTTTAGGGTATCAATACTGCCTCTTTTAATAATCTCAAATTTACCTAAAGTATCGGTAAATTGTGGCCATACTAACATAAATCCAGTTTTTGATTCAACTTCTAATTTTAATGTAAATTGCTCTCCAATCAATAAATTATTTGTATCTATTGCTATACTACTCTTTACATCTTGTCCAAAAGATAAAGAGGCGATACAAAAGAAAAATATTAACACTAATTTACTAATTCTCATCTTAATTACTTCTTATTAATAAATTTTATTATTTGTTTTATCTTACCATTATATATCACAATATTATAGACTCCGGAATTTAAATGCTTATATGGCAAGCTAAAGTTATAAGTCCCCTGATTTAGAAAACTATTATTCAATATACTGATTAAAGCTCCAGTATAATCATATACCTTAATATCTATTAGGTCGCTACTTAATACCTCTACTGCTAATTTACTATTTATTGTTATTGGATTTGGATATAATTTAGCTTCAAAATTATTTACACTTTGCTCATCCTCCACACTATTTACTTTTTCGGTTGTAAATCTATATGTAGGCGAAAAAATACCCTCAAAATCATTTTCTAAAGATGCGACTCTCCAAACATGTGATTTGCCAGCTTCTAAGTTGCTCATACTAAATTCATTTGTAGTAAGTATAGTATCGATGCTTGGATTATCAATATTAAAGCTACGTTTATATTGTAGTCTATATTTATTTGCTCCATCTACTGCCTGCCATTTTAGTGTAGTAGTTGTCGGAATTTGTGTTTGGTTATTACTTGGGAAAATCAATTCTGGAGGAGCAATCGCTGAAGTAAATGACCATGCTTGAGTAAATTGACTGGCACCACCTGCATTTACAGTTCTAACTCTCCAATAATATTTTAATTTACCTTGCGTAATATCATTATAATTAGCTTTACCTTCTCTTATACCATCTAATATAATAACATTGTCATTAAAATTAGGGTCTGTAGATAGCTGAACTTCATAAAATACTGCATCGGCTACTGTTTCCCATTGAAAATTAATATCGGGCAAAATATTTTTGCTACCATCAGCAGGAGAAACTAAACTTGTAATTTCAGGGGGAGTAGTATTATTAGTATAATACCCTGTAAAAACACCTATCCCGTGTGTTCCTACTGCTACATATTTGTCCGAATGGCGGGCATCTATCATATCAATAACCATATTCCCTATTTGGTCCTTACCTTCAAGCTGCCAAGCTGTATTTGCTCCGTTAATAAATGTAGTTGAAAATAAACCTGTACTAGTACCTGCAAAATAAACATATTTATCATTATACTTTAATATTTCAATCCAATTTACTGCTGGACCTGAACCTGTACCATTAGGGTTTTCTTCTAAATTACCGCTGATTGAAGTCCAGCTATTGCCACCATTATCAGAATAATATATACTTATTACACCATAATTACTAAAAGAGACTACAACTTTCATTGCATCATCAGGGTTTACTGCAATTGAACTTACATAAGCACCACCCGGAAAACTCTGCCCTTTAATATTAATTGGAGTGGGGTTACCTTGATTTGCATTATCAATTCTAAATACATTGCCTACATTCGTACCGTAATATAATACATTAGCAGGCTTCGTAGAAATTCCCAAAGCAGTAATTACTTCACCTATTGGGGAAACATCTTCCTTATAATCAATTCTTGTCTTGGATAAACTATCCCAGCCAATATTTGTTGAATCGTGTTTTGTTTCATTAGGTATGAGCGATAAATCATTATTTCTCCATACCATTTTACCACCAGCAACGTACATTATATTATCATTATTAGGATCTAATAAAAATGGAGTATTCCAAATAAAGTCTTTGCCTCCTGCAGGGTCTATTCTTGTTTGTTTAATATTATTGCCATTTTTGTCTTGTTCTACTCTATATATCTTGATATGAGGTTGCCACGTAGCATTTTGTGAAGCATAATAAAATCTATTATCGTTCGAGATAGCACAATAAAAACCATCTGCTTTTAATGGATTAGTCCATCTTTCATCTAACTTTTCGTTTCTTGTTAATAATGTGCCATTGTCTTGTAAGCCACCAATTACTTCAGTAGAATTATGTGAGCCGTGCGATAGAGCAACTGTATAAAATTGTGTTGTGAAATAGCCATTATTTAATGAAATCCATTCTACTTTATTAGACATAGCGTCTAAAGTCTTATGTATACCTCCATCAGAGCCAGTATAAAAAATATTAGGATTATTTGGTGAAAAGAATAGTGCATGCACATCGCTATGATGGTTTGTATATCTATAATCATAATCGCAAGATTCGTCTGGGCAAGTGCCTCCTATCCAAGCATAATCATAATTTTTAAAGCCAGAGTTTGATCTATAAACAGCAACTGCGCCAATAAATACGACATCGGGGTTGTCTGGCTTTACCTTTATCACTAAATTATAGCCTCGCTGTGAATTCATTTGACCGCGTGTTGCTTCTGGTTTTGGTAAATTTTCTGACCTATTTTCCCACACACCACCATCACCACCTCCGTTGCCGCTTATGTATGTATATTTCCATAAACTATGAAATAAGCGATTACCTTGTGAATCTGTTGTTTCTTTGCCTGCACCCGGTGTTTCTGATACAATATAAACTTGATTTTCATCTGAGGGAGCTATACCAATGACCGTTCTATTATAATCTTTTGGGAAGTTTGCTGGCGTAATATTAGTCCAGTTTATACCATCTGTAGACCTATAAATTCCCTTGTTATTTTTACCGTTAGAGCTAAGCGTAGCATAGATAACACCCTTAGGGCTTATAGTTATATCACTGAAAGTAGCTCCATCGCCTCCACCTAATACTGCTGCCCACATGTTCCCACCATCTGTAGTTCTATATATTCCATAGCTTGTAGTAGCTACATATACTACATCTTTATTTAATGGTGCTGTATTATCAACGGCTATATTCCAAATATAATCAAAAGGGTTATCCCAAGAATTGATTTGCTTAGATAGGGTAGAAGGTAATACATCCCAAGAATCACCATTATTGGTAGATTTATATATACCGTCGCCCGAAATATCAGCAGAATTACCCCAATATTCACCCGTACCATAATACCAATTATTTTCTTTACCCGGTCTTCTATCTTGAGCTAAGCAAGAAACAGATTGCAATTGATATGGTTTCGATGTTCTTGTCCAATCAGCACCGCCATTTGTGGACTTCCACATACCAGAAGAAATACCTCCAGCAATTAAAATATTCTCATTTCTTATATCCAAATCAAAGGCTCTTGTTCGTCCGCCAATTTCAAAAGGTCCTCTGTTGGTCCACTCAGACGAAGAAAGGAATTTATTTCCCACCTTAGAGCTACTTAGATTGAATGTATTTTTTATGAAATTTAATTCTTTACTACGTATATTATCGGGTATCTTGCCTGTATTGGGGTCCCTTAACCTTTCGTATTGGTAGCGAAATTTCTCTTTAGTAAATACAGGTTGTGAAATATCATTTTCTACTTGTTTATGCCCTACTTTTTCGGATAACTTAAATATAGTTAATGACATTATTCCAACAAAAAATGATACAATTGAAATAAGTAATAATAATTTTTTCATAAAAACTCCTTAATTTATTCTATCTTCTACTTTCCCTTTTCTTAAAGAAATTCTTTAACGGATTAATATAGGATTCGTCTGTAGAAATTTTAATAATATCAACTCTATTTCGGGTGAATATTGAATTTATATTCTTTTGTTTGGTATCTAACCAGTTATTATAATTTTGCCTTAATTTTTTATTTGAGGTATCGAACCACCGAACATCGCCAGATTCAGAGTCTTTAAATTGTATTAAGCCTAAATCTGGTAAATTTTCTTCAAACTTATCGCATACTTGTATTGCAATAGTATCGTGCTTACGAGAGGCGATTCTTAAAGGTTCGTCAAATTTATCATCTATAAAATCTGATAATAAAAATACAATTGCGCTTTTCTTAATTACATTGTTAAAATACTTTAAAGCGCCAGCTATGTCTGTTCCTTTACCTTTAGATTGCATTTCTACTAATTCACGAATAATTCTAAGTGCATGTCCTTTCCCTTTTTTGGGAGGTATAAATTTTTCAATTTTATCACTAAAAAATAAAATACCAATTTTATCATTATTCAAAATTGCAGAAAAAGTTATAACAGCACATAATTCCGTAATTAACTCACTTTTATATTGATTATGAGTTCCAAAAAATTGCGAACCAGAAATATCAACCAATAAAAACACTGTTAGCTCTCTTTCTTCCTCATAAATCTTAATATAGGGGGCATTATAACGAGCAGTAACATTCCAATCAATATTTCGAATGTCATCTCCTACTTGGTACTCACGCACTTCATTAAATGCCATACCACGACCCTTAAAGGCACTATGATACTCGCCAGAGAATATATGTTTAGATAATCCTCTGGTCTTTATTTCAATTTTTCTTACTTTCTTGATTAAATCACTTGTTTCCATACTAACACTAATCTTTATGGAACTTCAACTGTATTCAAAATTTCATTAATTATATCTTCGGAGCTGATATTTTCTGCTTCAGCTTCATAAGTTATTCCTATCCTATGCCTCAATACGTCAATACAGATTGCACGTATATCTTCAGGTATTACGTAACCTCTGCGTTTGATGAAGGAATATGACTTAGCCGCTAAAGCTAAGTTGATAGAACCACGAGGAGAAGCACCAAATCCTATTAATTGCTTTAATTTACTTAGACCATAATCTTGGGGGTAACGAGTAGCAAACACTATATCTAATATATATTGTTCAATTTTTTCGTCCATATATACATCTTTAACTAATTCACGTGCATTCATTATAGTACTAGGTGCAATTATCTTATCAACTTTTGGAAACTCGTGTGCTATATTTTGGCGTAAGATCCCTTTTTCTTCGTCTCTAGTCGGATAAGTTATTTTTAGTTTTAGCATAAATCTATCTATTTGCGCCTCCGGTAAAGGATATGTTCCCTCTTGTTCGATTGGATTTTGAGTAGCTAATACTAAAAATGGCTCATCAAGATTATAGGTTTTATCACCAATAGTAATTTGCCTTTCTTGCATCGCCTCTAACAAGGCGGATTGAACTTTCGCAGGAGCACGATTTATTTCATCTGCTAAAACGAAATTTGCAAATATAGGTCCTTTACGAACGGTAAATTCTTCTTGCTTTTGATTATAAATCATTGTACCAGTCAAATCGGCTGGTAACAAGTCTGGTGTAAATTGTATTCTACTAAATTTAGTATCAATAGAGGCAGCTAACGTTTTGATGGCAAGCGTTTTTGCTAAACCCGGTACACCCTCTAATAAAACATGTCCATTAGATAATAATCCAATAAGTAAACGCTCAATCATATATTTCTGACCTACAATGACTTTGCTTAATTCCATCATTAATAAGTCTACAAAGGCACTTTCTCTTTGAATTTTCTCATTTAATTCTTTGATATCTAACATAAAGTTGATTCCTTTAAAATCTATATCTGTATTAGTTCGTAATTTGATAAAGACAAATATAATCTAAAAATATTCTTAATTATCTTAATTTCTAAATTTTCTAAAATAAAAGTGGGCTTTTTTATTTGAGAACGAGTCTCAATTAAGAAAGCCCTTAGTTTTAAACATTATTCTATGTGTTATTGCTTACTTCTTGTTAGCATCAATTACATTACCCCAACCTCTAAGGCTTAATACTGGTGATTCTTTGCAATCAGTATCTATTTTGACACTAAAATCAATACGACCCGGTTTGTCTGGTGTAACCTTAAACTCTAATTTTGTTTGTTCATTTGGCTTTAGTACCTGACCTTCGCTTATATTTGTTTTTACTAAAGGATCGCTAATAGATATATGTCCTAATTTAATATCTTCCTTAGTATTATTTGTTACTAATACACTTGCTTCAGTCTCATGACCAACTTCGGCTTTATTAAAAGTAATATACGATGGAAAAATAGTAATTGGACGAACAACATTGGTTTTGATAAATAATAATTGATGATCATTATCTGCTTGATCAGTAAAGATTGAAATTGACTTAGTTACAGCCCCGCTGTAAGAGCCAGAATTTAAGGAAACTTTTAATGTAGCATATTTACCTGGCGCTATGATATTGGTATCTAAAGGAGCAGTAGTACAGCCACAACCCGGCTTCACATTTTTAATATGTAAAACTTCGTCGCCTTTATTCCAAAGCTTGATGTCTGCTTTTAGGGGTGATTGCTCTGGTTTTGTGTTACCCCAATCATAAGTGTTGCCACCTTCTATCTCAAGTTTTGGTCCAGCTAACATATAAGTTGATGCCAATACCAAAACAGCTAAAAATGAGATTAATCTTTTCATAATATATCCAATAATTTTATGACGTAAAAAATATTAATTTTCAAACTTACGAAATTAAGACTAAATACATATTAAAAAGTTACATAGAAATGAAAAAAAAATGTTACTTTTATTATATAATTTAATTGGAGTAGAAGCAATGGTAAACTTTGAATTTAGTGAATCACAATTACAAATACAAGAGATGGCGCGTAAATTTGCTCGTGAAGAAATATTACCTTCTGTAATAGAAAGAGATATAAAGGCAGAATACCCAAACGAGATTTTAAAGAAACTTGGTGATTTAGGCTTCTTAGGTATGATGGTTTCGTCAGATTATGGAGGAGTAGCCCTCGATGCGGTTAGTTATGTACTTGCATTAGAAGAAATTGCAAAAGTAGATGCTTCGATTGGTATTACAATATCAGTGCAGAATTCATTAATTAATTGGATATTTGAAACTTATGCTTCAGACTATCTAAAAGAAAAATATCTCCCTAAATTGGCAAGTGGCGAATTAATTGGTGCTTATTGCCTAAGTGAACCAGAGGCAGGTTCTGATGCTCGCGGTATTACTACTAATGCAGTAAAAAAAGGAGATAAGTGGGTTTTGAACGGTACTAAAAATTGGATATCTATGGGTAAAAATGCTGATATTTATGTCGTTTTTGCTCAAACAAATCCAGAATTAAAACATAAAGGTTTTGCTTGTTTTGTTATCGAAAAAAATACGGATGGCTTTGTACCTGGATTAAAAGAGGATAAGATGGGGATGAGGTCAAGCGATACTACTTCAATTGGTATAACTAATGTAGAAGTAAGCGATAACGATATGATTGGAAATTTAGGTGAAGCTTTTTATATAGCTATGAATGGCTTGAATGGTGGAAGAATTGGTATAGCAGCGCAATCGGTAGGAATTGCTCAAGGAGCTTTTGAATTAGCTTTAAAGTATTCTAAAGAAAGGAAAACAATGGGTAAATATATTAGCGAACACCAACTAATACAAGCCAAATTAGCTCAAATGAGTATGAAAATTGATGCAGCACGTTTATTAGTACTTAAAGCTGCTTGGCTGAAAGATAATAACTTAGACCATATCAAAGAAGCATCTCAAGCTAAACTATTTGCTTCGACGATTGCAAATGAAGTAGCAAGGGAAGCTGTGCAGATACATGGTGGTTATGGCTATGTTAGGGAATATCACGTTGAAAGAATGTTGAGGGATGCAAAAGTAACCGAAATATATGAAGGTACTTCAGAAATTCAACATTTAGTTATAGCTAGAGAACTACTAAAGTAATGTTAAAGACTGCAACATTATTATCTAAGTTATTAAAGTCGAATAAGTATTCTTTCAATAGGTTTACGGAAATTGTGGCGGTTGCTAGTATTATTTTGGGTACTTTGGCATTGGTATTAGCATTGTCGATATTAGACGGTTTTGATTCTAAGTTAAGAGAGTTTTCTATGAAATTTTCTTCACATATTACTATTGCAACTATAGATAACTCATTCTTTGCTTTTAATGAAGATAAAGTTACGAGATTAAAGTCAGTATTACCTGACTCTTCAATTATAGTACAAGGCTTATCAATAGAGGGGATCGTCAAATCAAAATCTAATATATCGAGTATTTCATTGCGAGCAATAAATAAGAAATCGTACCAATTTATTAAAGGATTTATACTTGATAAAGAGTTTGATATTAATAATCTAAACGACAACGAAATTATAATAGGGAAGCCTTTAGCTGATAAATTAAATTTAAAAGTTGGTGATAATTTTATTGTTTTTTTGCCAAGAGCTAACGAGGCAAGTTTTAATGATTTTAAAGTTAAAAAATTTAATATTAAAGCTATATACCATAGTGGAATGACACAATATGACGAAGCCATAGTTTATTCAAACTTTTATGATGTGGCTAACTTAATTGGTAAGGATACGAATCAAGCTAATTTTATACAAATATATTTAAAAAATCCATATCAAGCCACATATCTGACATCAAAGATTGACAAAGTTTTAGAATATCCATTTTTCTCATATACGATATTTGAAATGAATCAACAGATTTTCTCTTGGATAGAATTACAAAAAGAGCCAATTCCAATTATTTTAGCTTCGATTACAATAGTGGCGGTTTTAAATATAATTACGACGCTATTAGTGTTGATTTTAGAAAAAGTTAAATCTATTGGTATTCTGAGGGCTATAGGTATATCTCGTAGCCAAATATTAAAATTAGTCGTGAAAAAGGGATTTAAAATTACACTTATTGGCTCACTAATTGGTAATTTAATATCGTTCTTATTGCTATTCCTACAGTTCAAATATGAATTTATTAAACTTAATGGCAGTATTTACTATATTGATGCATTACCAGTATCAATTAAGTTTTCATATTTTTTATGGGTTAATATATTTACTATATTCTTGGGAACTGTAGTTGCATTTCTACCAGCATATATTGCCTCTAAGTCAGAGATACTAAAAGCTATAAAATTTAATTAATTATAAAATGTATATTCGTAAATAAATTTTTGAGTAAGAACATTAGACTGGTTGTATTTTAATTGCTCAATTACTAAACCATCAATATTATAATTAAATACTTCATAGCTAATAATAGTATTTGAACTATTAAAAGAATAGATTGTAAGTGCTTTGTTACTTGGGCTATAAACTAAAGAATCTCGCGATTTGGTAGTGCCTTCAGACAAAGTAACTCGTTCAATTAAATTACCAGAGGTGTTATAAGCATACGAAAAATCTGTTGTTAATTTACCGCTTAGAGGATTATTTTCTATCTTACTGATTATATTGCCGTTAAAATCATAAGCAAAGTTAGAAGTAGAAATAATGACACCTTTATCATTGTAAAGAATTTTTTTTATTATTCTACCACCAGCATCATAGTCATATATAATTGTCTGTTGATTAATAATATTACCTTGTTCATTAAATACTTGTAAGTTCTCTGTACTTGCATTAGAGCCGTGTGTATATAATGAGCGTGAGTAAAGTAGTCCCAATGTATTATACTCTTCATTTAAGAGAATTTTACTCTTTTTATCGTATTCTATATAGTGAGATTTAAATAATTTACTATTAGACGTTAAACTAACGCTCCATTTCGTTTCTGTTTTTACTATATTGCTTTTTTCTTGCAAATCTGGAGACACAAGCTCCTGACAAGCATTCAGAGCTACAATTGAAACTAAAAGTAATATTATTCGTATATTATTCACAAATCTTTCATTTATACACATATATCCCTAGCAATATTACGTATAAAAAATGAAAAAAACAAAAATATTTTTCATTTTTTATATACTTTTTATACAAGGTAATTCATTCTATATAGAATGAACATTCAAAGAATGATATTGCCACGCTTATGCTAAACTTCATAATCAATAGCATTATTTTAGACAAAATCTATATCGTCATCTATGGTATCAAAGATATTAATATAGCTTTGATACCTATCATAATCAACTAAGCCTTGTTCAACTGCTTGCTTTACAGCGCAACTGGGTTCATGAATATGAGTACATGGTAAAAACTTACAATCTAAATAAAATTTATCAAAATCATGAAAATGGAAAGATAAATTTTGTCTATCCATATCCCATAATCCAAATTCCCTAATTCCAGGTGAATCAATAATAATTGTATTTTGCTTGTAATGCAATAATTTAACAAAACTTGTAGTATGTAAGCCTTTGCCCGTTTTTTCACTTATCTCATTTACTTTCTGTACTTCATCTTTAAGTAATAAATTAATAAAACTTGACTTGCCAACCCCAGAAGGTCCAAATACTAAGGTGGTTGAGTTCAAGATATAGTCTGTAAGCTTTTTTATACCCTTCTTTCCTTCCACCGATATAAGGAAAATAGGTATTCCTAAATCAGTATATGCTTTTAAGTCTACTTTTATTTCTTTCGTACCTTCGGCTAAATCAATCTTATTAATACATAAAATAGGCTTAACTAAACCAATCTCCGCTCCAATCAACATCCTATCAATTAATCTTTTATTATATTCTGGGTCGAATACAGAAAAGAAAAAAATTACATAATCAATATTCGAAGCAATTACATGCTCACCATAACTCTTACCTGGCGTTCTCCTAGAGAATTTTTTTAGTCTTTCTTCAACTTCTACTATTCTCCCAGATAATTGGGAATCGTTTGCTTCATCTTCCATAAAACGTACATAATCGCCAACACAAATTAAAGTTGATTTCTTATGAGGCGAATTTATTCGCCCAGAAACTACACAAGTATATATAGTCTGCTGATTATCCTCTAATTCTACTATAACAGATTTGCCGATAATAGATATTACTCGTCCCCGCAGCAAAAAGGTATTTTTACTTGTTACATTGCGTACTAACTTGCTTTTTGTCGAAATTTTTAGCTTTTCACGCTTTTGGGCTGATTCAAAATCTGATATTTTCTTACTCATAAAGGGAAAATGTAAAAAAAATTAAATATTGTGAAAAAAGTTACACACTTTATTTGAAAGTAATAAAAAAATACCATATATTTGTTGAAAATATTAAATAACATTTGAATAATTTTGAATTATCGTTGGAGTTTTAGGAATTATAATGATGAAGCGACTGTCCAAGAATTAGCAAAATCACTAAAAATATCTAAGAGTTTAGCTTTTGTATTAGCTGTTAGGGGATATACTAATATCCATGACGTTGCACAATACTTTAAACCGTCATTAGATGATTTGCATGACCCATACCTGATGGACCATATGGGGATAGCAGTTGATAGGATAATTAGAGCTATTAGAAATCAAGAACTTATTTGGGTTCATGGTGACTATGATGTGGATGGTACAGCGAGTACTTCTATGATCTGTCGATTTATTAAAGAAATTGGCGGAAATATAGAATATTATATTCCTGATAGATTTGAAGATGGTTATGGCTTATCCAAGAAAAGCATAAAGTTTGGTTACGATAAAGGTGCCAAAATTCTACTAACTGTTGATGTTGGTATTACTTCCTATGAGCAATTAGATTATGCTAAGGAATTAGGTCTTGATACAATAGTATGCGACCATCATGAACCCGGACCTACAATGCCACAAGCATACGCAATTTTAGACCCATTCAAACCAAATTGCCATTATCCCTTTAAGCCATTGGCTGCGTGTGGCGTAACTTTCAAACTGATTCAAGCAATAACACAAAAATTAAATATACAACACAAAGCATATGAATATCTTGATTTTGTAGCAATCTCATCAGCTGCTGATATGGTGCCTTTAGTTGGCGAAAATCGTATCCTTGTTCATTTTGGACTGAAATTATTAAATGAAAATCCTAGGCCAGGATTGCACGGGCTTATTCATTGCACAGGACTTAAATTAGGCGACATAACTGCTTCTAATATTGTTTATGCTGTAGCTCCATTAATAAATGCGGCGGGACGCTTAGGAGATGCTAAACGTTCTGTAGAAATGATGCTACAAAACGATGAAAATTCTGCATTTAGAATTGCCCAAGTCCTCGAAGATGAGAACAGAAAAAGGCGTGTCTTTGACCAGAAAACATTTGAAGAAGCAATTCCTATAGCAGATGATTTTATTAAAAAGTCAAAACCTCACTGCTTAGTAGTCTATGGTGCTAATTGGCATGCGGGTGTAATTGGTATAGTGGCGTCAAGATTAGTCGATAGATATAATTTACCAAGCGTGCTGCTTACTAATATTGATGGCATAGCTAAAGGTTCTGCCCGTTCAATAAGTGATTTTGATATTCATACAGCACTAAAACAATGTGAGGACTTACTATTAGAATTTGGCGGGCACAAGCACGCTGCGGGCTTATCTTTAAAGGTCGAAAATATTGATGAATTTAGAAGAAGATTTGAAATTATTGCTCGCGAAAATATTCCAGCCGAACTGTTAAAACCGGAAATAGTTGTTGATGCTGAACTTCGTTTGAACGACTTATCGCCACAATTCTTGAGTACATTAAATAAATTTGCTCCGCACGGTTTTGCAAATAATAAGCCTGTATTCTATTCTAAAGGCGTGAAATCAGTTAATGGAATAAAAATGATTGGTAATAATAATATTAGATTTAGAGCTATACAAAATAATTTTGTTATCGATGCCTTAGGTATTAATTTAGCAGATAAAGCACACTTTTGCACTAATGGCAAACCATTTTCAATCCTATATAATTTAGAAATGTCTAATTATAACAATCATAAATCACCACAATTATTTATTAGAGATATTAAGCCAGATAAGCACTAATGCCTGATATAAATAATGATAATGATGTTGATATTGATGTTATAGCTACTCTCAAAGAAGTATTCTACGATAGCACTATTGCAAATTTTGAAAAAATTAATCTATTTTATAAGATTGTAGAATCGTTTTTTCATAAGATTATTTATGCAAATGGTATAGATAATACCTCGGTATATTCTATATTTCTATATATTTTTAAGAAATTTGGAATAGATAAAGTATACTTGCAATTTTTGAGGATGCTGTATTGGCAAAATAAAAATCTGAGAGCTGATAGTACAAGTGAAATTCCTGAAAGCACTGTAAATGAATACTACCATATTGCATTAGCATTGGTATCAAAGGTTCTAAACAGCGATATCGAACAAGATACATTAGAAATTATAAATGATTTTTCCCATAAAATATCTCAAATGCCTGCTAAGCGGGAGGACTTATTATTATCAATAATAACATCAAATGAAAAAATAAATAATGATAGAAGGATTATTGCTATTGATAGTTATTTTGGAGAATTTGAGCTGAAATTAAAAGATGATTGGGTCAGATTAGCGCCTTTATTGTCTCCCAATTTACGATTAAATCTATTTAAGGTTGAAATTATTAACCAAGATGATGAAATAGTTGTAGTTTGTGATAAATTTGCGTACTTAGTTGTAGAGCCCGATTATCTAATTGATATAACAGATGTGTCGCGATTCTCCGAAGAAAATGGTTTTCTTCATTATTTTGTAAATAGATATATTTCAAAAAATAATAATTCCGAAGCTCTTCTTGTAGGTAATATAGTAAACAATATGTTTGATGAGCTTCTTGTTGATAGTAGCATTCCATTTATGGAATTACTTGAAAGTTCAGTAAAGAACAGGCTCATGTCTTTCTTACTACTTATTAAGAATGACAATTTTCGTTATAAAGAGTTTAGCACTAAAATACAGATATATTATAATAATATACTGCAAACTATTTCTAAATTAGAAAAAGGCGATTATTCTACTGAAGCAACATTTATTGCTCCAGATTTTGGTATACAAGGTAGGCTTGACCTGCTTATTGAAAATACTGATGAAAATGAAAATAAAAATATAATTATTGAATTAAAAACAGGTAAGGCGCCAGATAAAGATTATTTAGTAGTAATGGGAAAGCAGAAAATAAAGGCTGGGGTATGGGGTGAGCATTTATTTCAAATTGCTGGGTATAATCTGTTGTTAGCTTACGCTTTCGATTCAGATAGATGCATTACTTGTTTGCTTTATTCTTCTGATATAAGGTCTCCTATTAGAAACGTAACAATTGATAATTTGGTACAGATGAATTTTCTTGTACAAAGAAATCTTCTTGTTACATTAGAAATGAAAATTAATTCTGGAGATTTTAAAATAATTCAAACTCTTGAAAATATTATTGCCAATAACAAGCAAAGTACTATTGGAAGATTCGCAAAGGCAGATGTAGAAGATTTTATGAAATCATACTCTAGTACTGATGATATTGTAAAAAAATGGTTCTTGCAATGCTCCAACTTTATTTCTAAGGAAATAAATATAAGTAAAAATGGCTTTGCAGCCTTATGGCTTGATAACATAGATGAAAAGGAAAAGAACAAATTAGTATTAAAGAATTTAAAGTTCGATGTGATAGAATCAAATTTAGATAATACACATATAGTATATAATCTTGTAGAAGATTATCATAGTGCTATTTTTAAAAAAGGAGATTTAGTTATTCTTTATCCTAACAATAATCAATTAGCAACAAAGAATTGTATCTATAAGGGATATATTAAAGAGATTGATAGCCAACATATTTATATAAGCCTTAGAAATAAAAAGATAAATAAAAGTCGCTTTCTTTTAAATGATTATTGGAATATAGAGTTAGATAGCTCGGATAATAATACAAAGAATCAATATAATTCTATCTTTGAATTACTAAAGTGCGACAAAGCAAAGCAAAATATTCTGTTGGGCATTACAAGTCAAGAAAAAAATAACAATATAAATGAGCAAGAACTTGCAGACAGCTCTCCTGATTTGTCTTTATCAATCAAGGAATTTAATTTAAATGAGAGACAATTAAAAGTCTTTAAGCAAGCAATAAATAGCAAAAATTATTTCTTTATTCAAGGACCTCCCGGTACGGGCAAAACTTCATATATGCTATCGTCTTTAGTAAAATACTACTTCGAGAATACTAATAATACAATTCTTGTTTGTGCTTATACTAATAGAGCTGTAGAAGAAATATATTTATCAATTACTAAGCTCATTAATAAAGACAATATTATGAGAATTGGTATGCTTACTAATTCTGCGTCTGATAGCATACTAGTGTCAGAGCTTTCCAAGCAAATGCAAATAAGAGAATTATCCAATAAGATAGATAATTGCAAAATAATAATATCAACTACTTCATCATTATATACTAATAGTGAGATATTTAGTCTGAAACAATTTGATATTGCTATTATTGATGAAGCAGCTCAAATTTTAGAGACTCAAATTATTGGAATCATTAGCCGAGTTCAAAAATTTATAATGATAGGGGACGAATGCCAACTACCAGCAGTAACTTTACAAGATGACAATGCAGGCTGTATTAATGATGAAGAACTACAATCAATTGGAATATATAATTTAAAAAATTCTTATTTTGAACGAATGATACTATTGTTAAGGGAAAGACAATGTATAGAGTCATTTGGTACTTTAGTTGATCAGGCAAGGATGCACGCAGAAATTATGGAGTTTCCAAATAATAATTACTACAAGGGGCAGCTTAATGTAATGTATGAAAGGCAACGTAGGCAACAAAGCTTGTTTAAGCATAACTCTAAACAATTATTAGAGAGATTGTTATCTAAATATCGCGTAACATTTATTGATTGCCCAATCGAGTTAGAAAACAAAAAAAATGATAGTGAAGCAGATTTAGCTATTAAAATCATTAATATTGTTCATCAAAAAGTAGAGATTAATAATACTACAACTCTTGGGGTTATTAGTCCGTTTAAATTGCAATGTAATAATATTTATAATAATTTAGAGGTTAATTTACGAAAATATATTACAGTAGACACAGTAGAGTGCTACCAAGGTAGTCAAAGGGATATTATTATTATATCTATGGCTGTTAATTCGACAGTTTTATTAGAGAGAGCTACATCGTACAGTGAAAGAATGGATATTGATAGAAAATTAAATGTTGCTTTAACACGCGCTAAAGAGCATATAGTTATGTTAGGCAATGCTAATATTTTAAGTAGCAATTCCGATTATAATAAATTTATTGATTATTGCAAATTAAAAGGCTCTTATATAGATATGGTAGATATTATGGATTAGCTGCGGAAGATTTTTTGTGGATTACTTTCAATAAAATCCTTCCATGATTTAATTGTAGAATTTGATACATTTCTTCGGGATGTGTGGCAAATTGCTGTAGCTAAAGCGTCAGTAGAGTCATAAAACTCATTCGTCTCATGTATATTCAACATTTTTTTTACCATATACTGAACTTGAACTTTGCCTGCATTACCATTGCCTGTTACAGCTTTTTTAATTTCCTTTGGAGAATATTCAATGATGGGGATTTGCTTTAAAGTAGATGCTAACATTGCAACGGCTCTTGCCTGGGAAAGTTTGATTAAAGTCTGTGCGTTTTTGGAATAAAATGGAGATTCAATCGCTGTTTCATCTGGCAAGGTTCTGTCTATTACCGATTGCAATCTTTCAAATATTTCTTTTAGTCGCAAGGGAAAATTTTCTTCCTTCTTTTTTGCTTTAATGACGCCATACTCAATCAATGATATTTTACCGGACTCTGATTCGATAACACCATAGCCGCAAATAATAGAGCCCGGGTCTATACCTAAAATAATCATATTAATCTAACTGTTCAGCAATTGCTTCATCAAGTTCCATATTATGGAATACGTTTTGTACATCATCATTGTCTTCAAAGGCATCTATACATTTAAGTACTTTTTTTGCATCATCAAGATTTGTAATTTTTGTAATATTTTGTGCTATATATTCTAATTTGCTTTCGCTTAAAGTAAATTTATTATCTTCAAAGTATTTAAAAACACTATTAAAGTCTGACATATTACAGATTACTCGTGATTCATCGTCATCAAATTCTAAATCTTCTGCTCCAGATTCAAAGACAGCTTCCATTAATTCATCTTCACTTTTGCCGTTAGTTTTAATTCCTATAACGCCTTTTCTTTCAAAATTCCAAGCAACCGAATTAGTCTCGCCAAGATTACCTCCTTGCTTACCAAAAATCGCTCTTACGTCTGAAACTGTTCTGTTCTTATTATCAGTAACAGTTTCAATTATTACTGCAACGCCCGCAGGTGCATAGCCTTCATAAGTTAATTCTATATAATTTACACCTTCAAGCTCGCCAGTGCCTTTTTTGATTGCTCTACTAATATTATCATTTGGCATATTTACCGCACGCGCATTAGTAATCGCTAATCTCAACCGTGGGTTAGCGCTCTGATCGCCACCGCCTTCTTTTGCTGAAATCGTTATTTCTTTTGCTAATCTAGTAAAGACTTTGCCACGTATTGCATCTTGCCTTCCCTTTCTATGCTTAATATTTGCCCATTTACTATGACCTGACATAAAATTCTACTGTATTTTGTTAAAAAAAATCAATTTTAAGGCTACAAATATAATAATTTAATTTTTTATATAAAGATTAATCAATAGTTGTAGCATAAAATAAATCAATTAATTAAACAGAACAAACACGTGTACATTTTATGTTCATAATAGCAAATAACGAATTTTACAAGAAGAGCTGCGAGGTAATTATAGCCTCAACTTATATTGCAAGCGCACTTAATAATAAAGGCTTAAAAATTATTTTTCAAAAATCTAATAAATAATTTGGTACTTACATAAAAAATACTTAATT
>DAOMQA010000022.1:0-41797 GCA_035445085.1 Kapaibacterium sp. (SeqCode) | reverse complement strand
CATGCAATTTAAAAGCCAAACTGTAATCTTTTTGAGTACGCTTAACATACTCTTCGTGCTGCTCATAATACATTGTTTACTCCTTTTATGTAAACATTTTTTAGGACGACGCACTAAGTTTATAAAAAAGGGGATTTTATTCCCCTTTTAATATACTTGTAAATATTATTTTAATCCCCTATCCATTAGAAGCGGTTCGATACTCGGCTCTTTACCTCTAAACTTAATATATAATTTTAAAGGGTCTTCAGTATTACCTTTGCTTAAAATATTGTCTTTAAATTTTTTAGCAGTTTCTTTGCTATATATCCCTGCTTCTTTAAACGCTTGGAATGCATCCGAATCTAATACACCAGCCCATAAGTAACTATAATAACCAGCATCATAGCCTCCACTAAAAATATGGCTAAATTGTGTACTACCGTGCCTGTAAGCGATTTGTGGAATGAGACCAATCTCTTTAGCTACCTTATCTTGAAATTCCTCCGCATCAATTGTAGTTTTTTTCTCGATTGAATGGTATTTCATATCTAAAATTGCAGATGCAACAAACTCAACATTAGCAAAACCCTGATTAAATAAACTACTTTTTTGAAGTTTATTTATTAATGAATCTGGTATTACTGCATTTGTTTTATAATGTTTAGCGAATGATTTTAAAACTTCAGGTTCAGATACCCAATGTTCCATAATTTGCGAAGGTAGTTCAACAAAATCCCTTGAAACATTAGTGCCGGATTGAGATCTATATTTAGAATCAGCAAACAAGCCGTGCAAGCAATGCCCAAATTCATGGAAGAATGTTTCTGCTTCGTCCCAAGTTAATAAAGAAGGTGTATCGCCCGCTGGCTTAGTAAAATTACATACTAAACTAACAATTGGGGTGATGTTTTTACCATCTTTATAGTATTGTTCTCTATAATTGGTCATCCAAGCACCGCTTTTTTTGTTATCTCTTGGAAAGAAATCCATATATAAAATACCTAAATGAGAGCCATCTTCTTTTAATACTTCATAAACATGAGCTTCATCACTATATTTTGGTACGTTATTCAATTCTTTATATGTTATTCCATAAAGTCTTTTGGTCAAATCAAAAATACCATCTCTAACATTTTCTAATTTCAAGTATGGTTTAATTTGTTCTTCATCTAAATCATAACGTGCTTTTCTAACTTTTTCAGCATAATATCTCCAATCCCATGCTTCAAGTTTTTCCTTCTTGCCTTCTTTGTCCATCATACCTTGAATATCAGCAGCTTCTTTTTTTGCAACTTCTAATGCTGGTTCCCAAATTTTCATTAACAAATCTATAGCCTTTTGTGGGGTTTTTGCCATAGTTTCTTCTAATGAATAGTCTGCATGTGATTTGTAACCTAATAAAATAGCTTTTTTAAGTCTCAAATTTACTATTTGATTTATTGTAGATTTATTATCAAATTCATTGTTATTATTACCTCTATTAACATAGGCTTTTTGCATCTTCTGTCTTAGTTGCCTATTGTCAGCATATTGTAGAAACGGCATAACACTTGGGTTTTGCAATGTAAATACCCATTTACCATCTAATCCCTTTTGTTTTGCTGTTTCAGCAGCAGCTTCAACAGTCGATTGAGGAAGACCAGATAAATCTTTTTTATTTGTTAGTACTAATTGAAACTTATTTACATCGCCTAATACATTTTGACTAAATTTTAATGTAAGAGTTGCAAGTTTTTTATTTATTTCTTTTAATGTTTCCTTATCTTTTACAGATAAATTAGCACCTTCCCGCACAAAATGCTTATAAGTATCTTCTAATAATTTAGCTTCAATTGAATTTAAATTAAATTCTTTTTGGCTATCATATACAGATTTTACTTTTTTAAATAATTTCTCATTCATTGTTATTTCATCGGAATGAGCAGAAAGCATTGGTGCTACTTGACCAGCAATTTCTTGAATCTGGTCATTAGTATTAGCCGAATTTATATTAAAGAATATTGTTGCTACCGTATTTAATAAAGAGCCACTATACTCCAAAGCTTCTATTGTATTTGCAAACGTAGGCGACTGCTTATTACTGATAATAGCTTCTATTTCTTGATTGTGTTCTTTCATTGCTTGCTTAAAGGCAGGCAAATAGTCGTCGTTTTTAATCTTATCGAAAGGCGGTACACCATAAGGTGTATTAAATTGTTCTAATAATGGGTTAGCCATTGTTTGTAAACCAAAAATAGTTAAAAAAAATGCCGCATAAGAGAGAAATTTGATCATAAAAATCCTTATTTAGTATTTATTAAATTACTTATCGTATTGTCTAATTGTTCAGGCGTTATTTTAGATTCAAATCTTTGAATATTGTGCCCATCTTTGCTAATCAAAAATTTCGTAAAGTTCCATTTAATATCTTCTTTATTACTTTGATTGGCTTTGAGGAATGTGTAAATAGGTGATTGATTGTTGCCATTCACTTCAATTTTATCAAATAGAGTAAAATTTACCTTATAATTACTTGTACAGAACGACTTAATTTCTTCATTCGTGCCTGGTTCTTGTTGTCCGAATTGATTACAAGGAAAAGCAAGTATTTCAAAGCCCTGACTTTTATATTTAATATATAAATCCTCAAGGGCAGCATATTGCTTGGTATAACCGCAATAAGAAGCAACATTAACGATAAGTAATGTTTTGCCTCTGTATTGATTAAAATCTATAATCTTTCCATCAATATCTTTTAATTTATAGTTATATATCGAATCAGATTTATTCAATTCAGCATAAGTTATGAAAACACCTAAAGAAGCAAAGAGTATTAGGGTAGGTAAAAATACCTTAAAAAAAGAAAACATCTACAACCTCTTATTCGAAATTTATAAAGGTTATAGATGTTTTTATATTTAATTTATTTTTTATATATAATAGGATCGCATTTGCATTGTTGTGCAACTATAATTTTTGCAGCTTCAGCGGATTCCATCGAAGAATAATGACCAATAACAACGGCATACATTTGTTTAGTATCAATATTTTTTTCAACTACTTGAGTTCGCATACGTTGCGCTAAAAATTTATTTTTTTCATTTTCAGCAGTATTTTTATCGGCAAAAATAGCTACTTGTAATCCATAGAATATACTTTCTTCTACTTTTGTGCTATTTTTAGTATTTGAAGGTATTTCTTCTTTAGCCTTTTGTTCAATAACTTTCAAACTGTCTTCAATTTTTGCTTTAGTATCAGTTTTAACGTTGTTTGTAGTTTCATTTTTAACATACTCAACTGGGACTTTATTTGTATTGAGTTCTAAATTATTATTCTTCACTGGTCGATTAAAGTCCATAGTTTGCCTTATCTCGCTTTTAGCAACTCCTAACGCTAAACGAACAACGTCGTTAGCAGGTCCTAAAAAAGGTGAATTAGAATAATTAGTTCTCATAAAACTAAGCTCTTTATTTGCTTGTAGTGTATCGCCAACAATAGAATAAAATTGAATTATGCGCCATTGAGCATCATCAGCCCATTCGCTATTAGAATAGTCTTTAATGATTCCTTTATATATATCCATTGCTAAGTATGCATTTTCAATAATTGTTGCATGAAGCAATTTTACACCAGGGTCATCTGGATACTTAGCCAATAATTCTAATATTTTATCTTTTGCAGGTTGGGTTTTACCTTGTGCAACCATCAAGAGATATTTGTTTACTTCATCTCTTTGGGCAAAGACTGTCCCTGAAGCAAATATAATTAATAAAAACATTGATAGCAAACTTTTCACTTTTCCCCCTTAATTTGCAAGTTACTAATCTATAAAAATAATATTTTTTTATTAAAAAACTTAATTTCTGATTAAATTTGTAAAAAAATAATTACAGAAATGAAAAGAATTAAAATATTAATTGGTGCTGGTGGTACTGGTGGTCATTTATTTCCTGCATTAGCAGTAATGGAAAAGATTAAAGAAATAAGACCAGATAGTGAGTTTTATTTTACAGGCAGAGAAGATAAGATTGAAGGGAATATAATACCACAGCTTGGTCTTCCATTCATTCCTATTAATGTAGATGGTTTTTCGGGAATATCGATTCAATCTTTTACATTGCCTATTAAAATTTTGAACGCTAAAAGAAAATTGGGCAAACTGATACGAACAGCAAATATTAATGCAGTTATATGCACGGGAGCATATATTAGTTTGGCACCTGGATTAGCCGCCAAAACAAATCATATTCCATTATTTTTATTAGAATCTAATGTAAATCCAGGAAAAGCTATTTCATTATTAACACGGTATGCAAGCAAAATATACACTTCATTCCCTTCGACCATTAATTTTTTTGAACCTAAAATTCAGAAATTAGTTACTTATACTGGTAATCCATTACGGAAGTTTTTTTTTCAAGATTATGAAAAAGAAACTGCCTTAAGCAAATTTGGTCTTAGAGCAAAAAATAAGACAATTTTAGTTTTTGGTGGTAGTTTAGGTGCTAAGTCTATAAATGAAGCTATGGAAGCTATATTAGATAATTTACGTGAACTTAATATAAATGTGATTTGGCAAACGGGAAATAATTATGAGTTAAAAGAAAAAAACTACGATAATATCAGAATATTAAAATTTATAGATAACATGAATTTAGCTTATGCTGCTGCAGATTTAATAGTATCAAGGTCGGGTGCAACAACTATTGCCGAATTGGCTGCTTTAGCAAAGCCTTCTATATTAGTTCCGCTCCCTTCAGCATCTACAAATGAACAGTATTTGAATGCTAAGGTCTTGGCCGATAATCAAGCCGTTATTTTATTAGAAGATAAAAATTTAAAATCTAAGCTTCTTGATACAATAAAATTGAATATATTTGATGAAGATAATTTAAACAAATTATCAGAATCAATTAAGAAATTTGCAACAAAGAATGCGGCGGAATTAGTTGCCAAGAATATATTAGAATATATAGAGAATAATGGAAAATAAAGAAAATAATAGAGAATTTAAACAAGTAATAGACTTATATTGGAAAACGAGTGCCGTTTATGGCTTTGTATTAATTTTATATTCACTTTTGGTAGGAACTTGGGAACAAGGTAATATTACCTTGAAAATCTTTGACCCAATAGTTATTCTACTGAGTATTATTTTAATATTTTCATTATTTACATTAATATCTCGCTACTATCGACAAAAAGTAATAATTATCTCTGAAAATCAAATAACCTTTTCTAGCAGATTTGGAAAAAAAGTATTTAATTTCACAGATATTGAATTTATTAAGTTTACCAAAGAGCGAATTTATAAAACTCGCCGAAAATATTCAGTTGTTAAGATTAAGTTTAAATATCGAAAAAGAATGCTGAGGGTAAGACCCTCAGCATTTGAAAATGGCAATGAACTTTTATCTATATTGCACAAATTAACTTAGTTTGTTATCTTTGAGCTTCCCATCAAATAATTCATATTTAGAAAAGCGGCATTCTAACGAGCCATTATATAAAACAATCTTCTTTGTTGGCTTGAGACCTATATATTTCATCGCAATAAAGTTTGAACTTAGTACCCAAGCAATATTTCCTGCATAATCATACTTTAGCTTTCCACCAATTTGTTTGTAAAAATGGTTTAATTCGTCATCAACTTCAATTCTTTGTCCGTATGGTGGATTAAGAATGATTAAAGAATCCTTGATATCTTGATTAATATCGAAGAAATCACCTTTATTTAATTTGATATATTTACTAAATCCAGAATGGTTAATATTCTTCTTGCATATATGAAAAGACTTTGAAGATATTTCTATCCCCCTTATATCAATATTTATATCAGATTCAATAGACTTTTTAGCATCGTATATTACTTTGTCAAATACTTTCTCGTCAAAATCAATCCACTTCTGAAATAAAAACCTTCTATTCAAACCAGGAGGCGTATTGGTTGCCATCGATGCTGCTTCCATTAATATAGTTCCACTTCCACACATTCCATCAATAAGAGTTTGGGATGTATTCCAGCCACTAAATTTAATCATTGCAGCAGCTAATATTTCATTAAGAGGTGCATCATTCTGTGCTATTCTCCACCCCCTTTTATGTAATGATTCCCCCGTCGAGTCAATTAAAACATTGCATTGGTCTATGCTTATATGGATATGTATTAAAATATCTGGGTTTTCTTTGTCTATATCTGGTCTAAAACTCCACTTATCCCTAAGTCTATCGGCAATGGCATCTTTAGCCTTTAATGCTACATAATTTGTATGATTAAAATTTTGTGAATGAACAGTACTATCTATTGCAAAAGTATAATGCTTTTTGAATATTTTCTCCCATTCTATACTTTTTATAAAAGAATATAGTTCAATTTCATTTTTAATTTTTTGTGAGTTTAATAATTTCAAGACTCTAATGCTGTACCGTGAATGTAAATTAATGTTATATAAAGTATAATCTTCAGCTTCACAACTTACGCTACGTTTGCCAATTACAATATTGTCAGCACCTAATTCTTTCAGCTCGCTTGCTAATAATTCTTCAAGACCAAATAAAGTTTTAACAGTTAAATTATTTTTCATAAATATATTGAAATTTTAAAAAATTAAAAGTACATATAATTACTTATATTTGAGATATTAATTTAGAAACAATGATTAAATTATTGCTAAATGAATTTAAATTCATTAATTAAAATATAATGTGAGATAAATAAATTCATTAAAAATTAGCTATTTTTTTATAAATTATGAGATATAATTTGATTTTAAATAATTTTTTTATTAGTTTTATTTTTTTTAAACAAAGGATTTAAAAAAGTTTTGTTTCAAAATCGGAGTTTAAATGCAAAAAAATATACAAATGAGCCATAAGGCAAACACCATTGACTTTATTTTGGATATTTCTTATGCTTTTCAAAGAAGTAGAGTATTATTAACTGCTTGTGAGTTTGAGATATTTAGCATCATTGGAGAGAGAGGCTTATCAAGCGAGTCAATTGCTCATAAAATAGATACAGATAAAACAGCAACAGATAGGTTACTAAATGCACTTTGCGGATTAGAATTATTAACGAAAAAGGAAGGTATATTTTATAATACTCCGATTTCTATGAAGCATTTAGTTCACGGTAGCAACGAATTTCTTGGAAATTTAGAATATATTGCAAGCACTTGGGACGTCTGGAGTAATTTATCTCAAACCATTAAAACTGGTAAATCATTGAATAATATTTCAATAAATAAGCAAACGGCAAAATGGATAAATAATTATTCAGCGGCAGCTTTCTGGCGGGCAAATGTTGAAGCAAATGATATTATTAGATTAATTAAAAATAGTGGAGCTAAAAAGATATTGGACTTGGGTGGTGGTATGGGCGCCTATTCGAGAGCTTTATCGGAGCAAAACCCTAATGCGGAGGTTGTTCTCTATGAGATTCCTATAGTTGCTACTCAAGCCAAAGCAAATATAAGTGAATGGAAGTTAGAAGATAAAATTAAAGTAGTTGAAGGTAATTTTCAAAGTGATGATATTGGTAAAGGATATGATATAATTTTCATTTCGAGAGTACTACAACATTATTCCATTTGGGAAAATGTTAAGCTACTTCAGAAGTGCTTTGATGCGACTAACTTCGGCGGTCATATAGTTATAAATGAAACAATTTTAGATAGTGATAGAACTTCTCCAATGCAACATGTGATGTGGTCGTTGAGTTTGTTACTAAATTCTAATGGTGGTGATACATATACAGAAACTGATTTATGGATAATGTTACGCGAGGCGTGGTACCGAAATATAGTTAAGGTAAAAACACCATTTGATACTACTTTGATGATAGGCGAAAGATAATTACATCTTTTTACGTTTTGTAAGATACCCCAGCATAGCTTTATCGAAAGGCGTGCTAGTGTCTATCAGATTATAATCAATATTATGGTTAAAACATTCGTTTTTAATTTTATTAGTAAATTCCTTTACTTGCTGTGAATATGAATGTTGGATATGAATCGGGTGGCTTACTATTTCTTCGCCTGTTTCTAAGTCTTTGAAGGTGCTACCTTGACCTAATTTAAAATCAATTTCTCGAGGGTCTAATATCTGGAAAGCAATAACCTCATGGTTCCTATGCCTAAAATGCTTGAGTGCATTAATTACTGAATCGAAATCATCTAAAAAATCACTCATTATAATTACTAAGCCACGTCTTTTAATTCTCTCCGCTAAACTGTCTAATGCTTTTGAAGTTGAAGTAATATCAGAGGGTACCACTTCAGAGAGCATTTTAAGAATTTCAGTTAAATATGAAGCTTTTGAATTAGGAGGATAATATTTACTTATGCCATCATTATATGTGGCTACTCCTACGGCATCTCTTTGTTTTATCATTAAAGTAGCAAGCGCGGCAGATAAGTAAATAGCATACTCGAATTTCGAAATATTATTTGTTGATTTATATTTCATTGAAGCACTAGTATCGATAGCAATCATTGAACGTAAATTAGTTTCCTCTTCGTACTGCTTGACATAGTATTTATTAGTTCTAGCGTAAACTTTCCAATCTATATTGCGTGTTTCATCCCCTGGTCTATACTGCCTATGTTCGGCAAATTCAACACTAAATCCATGATAAGGCGAGCGATGTAAACCTGTTATAAATCCCTCAACGACTAATCTTGCAATTAATTCAAGATTAGACATTTGAGCAACTGTTTCCGGTAATAAGTATTTTCTGTAATCTTCCATAATACAATTGACGAATTAAGAATAAAATTAATAAATTCAATTTATTAATTAAAAAAAATACTTATAAATTTATATTAAACAACGAAGAATAGTATCTGAAGCTCTTAGTATGATTAATATAGACTATGCAAAACATGATAAGATTTAGTAAAATGTAGGAAATATACGTAACTATCTGATAATATATAATTTATAGTCTAAATATAAAGTAAGTTCTTAGTTCTTTAAAGTTGCCAAAAAAAATCATCAGGTAGTCGGTCTTTCTAAAAATGATAAAAGCTTTTTATTTAAGTCTAACCTTATATTAATACCAATAGGCAAGGTTACCATATTGCTTTCATGCCCAAACTCAAAGTCATATATTAAGGGCTTGCCTAAGGGCTTAACAATTTGCTCTATAACTTCTTTTATTGAGTACCCTTTGTTAGGGTAAAAAGGTCTTCTTGTATTAATATTTTTAAAACCATTAAATACAATAGCATGTGATTCTTGTAATTTATTTGCATTATACAGCTGCGTAAGCATTCTGTCTATTTCATAAGCATTAACAGAAACATCTTCAATAAATAAGATTTTATTTTTAGTATCAATTTCATATGGAGTTCCCATAGAGGAAATTATCATTGTTAAGTTGCCCCCTATTATTTCACCCTCAACTATCCCATCATTCATGATTTTAATATCTGATAATTTAATGTCATCAAACTTTTCTTTATAAAAAATCGAATTCAATAAATTTGAGATTGTAAAATTATTTAATTTTACTGAAGCTACAGGACCGTGGTAGGTAACTAAACCAGTTAGCTTACTAATTGCCAACAATAAAATAGTAATATCACTAAATCCTATGATAATTTTAGGATTATTTTTTATTATATCAAAATTAAGGTGCTGCAAAATTCTACCTGATCCATAGCCACCGCGCCCACAAACAATAGCAGAAATAGTTTTATCCTCAATATATTTCATAAATTCTTCTGCTCTTTGTTTATCTGGAGCTGAAAAATATCTATAATTATTTTTTTGTAACTTGATAGTATCTCCAATTACAACTTCACAACCCATCTTTTTATAAAAATTCACCGTAGAAGCAATTTCTCCCATACTAGTAGAGCTTGCAGGTGAGGTGAATGCAATTTTGCTACCTTTTATTAAACCCTTAGGAGTTATTTTTAAAGGTCTTAAATTGACAATATCTTTTATTACCAAGCTGTTACCGTTCAATGTTGAAGTAGTATCGCGGTAATTTATTAATCTACCATCGTCTTCAATATAATCATTAGCAATTAATTTGTTGCCTAACATCAAGCTAGTGCTAACAATTCCAATGTTTCTAAGCAATTCTCTTTTCGATTCGTCCACTAAATTTCACTTCTCTAATTCAAAAAAAAATACTATCTTTGTAACTCGGCTTACGGAAAGGTGCAGGAGTGGTTGAACTGGCACGCCTGGAAAGCGTGTGTACCGGTAACGGTACCGAGGGTTCGAATCCCTCCTTTTCCGCAATATAATAATTATGTCAAAATTTATACCACTTTTTTATTATCTACTTTTTAATTATTTTGCATTCTTTGAAATGACTTTTTAAAGATGATGACAAATTCTAATAATAAAGATACTATAATTGTTGACAGAATTAAGTTAGATAATAATCCAGACTTATTCTTTAATAGGGAACTCAGTTTAATTGAATTCCAAAGAAGAGTTTTATCCGAAGCACTTAAACCCGAGCAACCTCTATTAGAACGTTTAAAATTTTGTGCTATTGTGAGTTCAAATTTAGATGAGTTCTTTATGATACGGGTAGCTGGCTTAAAAAGTCAAGTGGCGGGTGATATGATAGAGTTGTCGTATGATGGAATGCCACCAACTAACCAATTATTAGAAATTCGCAGAAGACTTTTGCCAATTTATAAACAGCAAGAAGAAATACTTATAAATAATATTTTCCCAGAATTAGAAAAAAATGGAATTAATTTCTATAAATATGAACAATTAGATAGTATTAATCAAGCTAAAGTTAAAGATATATTTTACAAAAGAATTATGCCTATTCTTACTCCAATTAGCTTGGGACCGACCAATCCATTTCCTCGTCTAATCAATAGAAGCCTCAATATAGCATTCTTATTGATTGATAAACGCAGTAAAATCGAATCTCGGCACGTTGCATTTGTGCAATTACCAGCCGTTCTACAACGTTTCATTAAATTAGATATGGGGAATACTGGTGATTATATACTTGTAGAACATATAATTAAAGCCTTTTCAAATGATTTGTTCCCAGGTTTTGAAATTCAGGTAGCTAGTACTTTCCGTGTTACCAGAGATGCAGATATAGAAATTGCGGAAGATGAAGCAGATGATTTGCTATCGGAGTTGGCAGAACAAATTAAACAGAGAAATTGGGAAAGAGCAGCGGTAAGATTAGAAGTAAGTTCTAGGATGCCAGATTACTTAGTAAATTTATTAATGAATGCTTTAGAATTAGAACCAAATGATGTATATATTCATAACCGACCTTTGAACTTAATTGATTTTATGCAACTTTATAAATTAGATTTATGGAGTATTAAAGATACCCCTTTTCAATCTTTTATTCCAGCGGAATTTAAAGATGATAAGAATATTTTTGAAGAAATATCTAAATCTGATATTTTATTACATCATCCTTTTGACTCTTTTACCAATACAACACTTAAACTAATAAATGAAGCAGCTTGCGACGATAAAGTTGTTGCCATTAAGATTACTTTATATAGAACTGGATTAAATTCAGGGATAGTTGAGGCATTAAAAAAAGCAGCGGAAAATGGCAAGATAATCACAGCATTTGTTGAGCTAAAGGCTAGATTTGATGAGGAAAAAAACATAATATGGGCAAAAGCTTTAGAACGGGTTGGCGCGCATGTTGTTTATGGTGTACCTGGGCTAAAGACACATTGCAAAATTGCAATGATAGTAAGACAAGAAGGCGATGAACTTAAAACATACTTACACCTTTCTACTGGAAATTATAATCAAATAACAGCGAGGCTGTATACTGATGTAAGTTTGTTTACGAGTAATACTGATTTTGCAAATGATGCAACATATTTATTTAATTATCTAACTGCCTATTCCTATCATCAAGGTTGGAAACAGTTTATTTTGGCACCAATCAATTTAAAAGATAATATTATTAATTTAATTAATAGAGAAATTGAACTACATACTCCGGACAATCCGGGATTGATTATAGCAAAAATGAACGCATTAGCTCATAGAGATGTAATACCAGCCTTATATAGGGCCTCCCAAAAAGGTGTAAAAATAAAGTTATTAGTTCGTGGGATATGTTGTTTAAAGCCAGGAATAAAAGATGTATCAGATAATATTGAAGTTCGTTCTATTATAGGAAGATTTTTAGAGCATTCTAGGATATTTTATTTTAAAAATAGCGGTAATGAAGAATATTATTTATCTAGTGCTGATTGGATGAGTAGGAATTTGCACAAAAGAGTTGAATTAATGTTCAAAGTAAACAATAAAAAGCTTCAAAGAAAATTAAAGAATATATTAGATGTTTATTGGTCAGATAATCTAAATTCATGGGAATTATCTAAAAATGGTGATTATATTAAGAGAGAAGTAAAAGTAGGCGAAAAGCCCGTTTCAGCTCAAAAATACTTTTTAGATAAAATTAAAGTTAAGTCTTCTTATCATGTTAGTTAGTTTTTTTATTGCTAAGAAGTATTTTTTTGCCAAAAGGCAGTTTCAATTTATTACGATTATTAGTTTATTGTCATTCTTAGGTATTGCAATAGGTGTCGCAATTTTAATTGTAGTTACTTCTATTTTTAATGGTTTTCAAAGTTTGACAAAAGAGCAATTCTTAGGCTTTGACCCTCATATACAAATCTTATCTAACGATAATAATTTTTTTTCGGTAGATTCCAATTTAAGCAATAACTTAAAATTGATAAGTGGGATAAAAAGTATTCAGCAGAGTATTAGTTTTGAAGGGTTGTTGTTTAAATCTGGTAAAATTAGAAAGGTTGAGATTAATTCAGATAATACTTATATAATTAAGGGTAATATTTATAGGAATATTAATAGGATTAAAAATACAAATTTACCTAAGATATCGATAGGGATAGATATTGCTAATAGTATGAATTTACGATATAATGATACTTTAACCCTATTACCTCTAAAGGATTTAGACAATATAATTGCAGGTAGTGATTTTAATGATGCTTATTCCTTTTCGGTAGGTGAAATATATAATTCCAATATTAAGGATTATGATGCGAACTTATCATTTATAAGCCTGCAAGATGCTCAATTATTAACCAATCCTGAAGTTAAACAAATTAATCAAATCAATGTACGTTTAGAAAACATCAATGATTTAAATGATATTAAGTTAAAAATTGCTCGAATATTGCCTAAAGGGCTGAAAATAAAGACTTGGGAGGATTTAAATCCAGTACTTTTTTCTATAATGAAGATGGAAAAGGTTTCTACATTTAGCATATTAGGGTTAATAGTTTTATTAGCAATTTTTAATATATTCATATCGCTTACTATGACGGTATACGAAAAAAGAAAAGATATAGGAGTGTTTAGAAGCTTAGGTGCTAATCAATCTAATATTTATAATATATTCTTTAATTTGGGAACTTTTACTGGGATATTAGGTACTTTATGTGGTTTAATATTAGGTTTAAGTGTATTATATTTACAAGAAAATTATAAAATCTTTAGTATTGATTCACATAAATATATTATTGATGCTATTCCATTTAAGGTAGATTCAGCCGAAATTGTATTTATTGTGCTTGCATCTATGTTGCTTTCCTCATTAGCTGCGCTTTATCCGTCATATAAAGCTAGCGTGATAAATATTTATAAAAGCATAAGAACAGAGTAAAATAAATGATTACTTCAAAACCAACGTCTATATTACTCGCTGGCAATGTATGCAGAAAAATAAAAGAAAAATAAAATATTTATAAAATTAAAAAATATAAGGGAAATATTATGTCAAAGCATTTTAAGGTAATAATTATAGGTAGTGGTCCGGCTGGTCTTACTGCTGCTTTATACACAAGCAGGGCTAATTTAAGTACGTTAGTATTTGAAGGATTGCAACCTGGAGGGCAACTAACAATAACTACAGAAGTTGAAAATTATCCTGGATTCCCAGATGGTGTACAAGGTCCAGAAATGATGGAAATACTAAGAAAGCAAGCTCAAAAGTTTGGTGCAATAACAAAGTATGAAACTATTGAATCTGTAGATTTTACGAATAAGCCTTTTAGATTAACTTCAGAAAGCGGAGATTATACCGCTGATTCCATTATCATTGCAACAGGAGCAAAAGCAAAATTACTTGAAATTCCTAGTGAGCAAACTTATTGGGGAGCAGGGATTTCGGCTTGCGCAACTTGCGATGGATTTTTCTTTAGAGGCGAGAAAATTATTGTTATCGGTGGCGGTGATACAGCAATGGAAGAAGCTAATTATTTAACACGTTTTGCTGAATCAGTTACTTTAGTTCATAGAAGAGATGAATTCCGTGCTTCAAAAATAATGCTTGAGAGAACACAAAAGAACCCTAAGATTAATATTATTACGAATCATATTGTAGATGAATATTTAGGTGAAGAAAAAAATGGAATTAAAAAATTAACTCATCTTCGTTTAAAAAATGTGATTACAGGCGAAACAAGTGTGCATCAAGCGGGAGGGGCATTTTTAGCAATAGGACACACTCCAAATACCAAATTATTTGAAGGTATTCTAGATATTGATGATAATGGATATTTAATTACTAAAGGTAAATCATCTTATACTAACTTAGCTGGAGTTTTTGCATGTGGTGATGTTCAAGACCATGTTTATAGACAAGCTATTACAGCAGCTGGTTCAGGCTGTACTGCTGCAATAGATGCAGAAAGATGGTTGCAAGAGCAAGAATAATTACTAAACCAATAAATTGTTTTATTATATCATTTTTTTTTAATAAATTTGATATATAATAAATGATAGAAAGGTTTTTTTAATTTGCTAAATAGCCAAGTATCAAAAATACTTAGTGTAAGAAATTTACAATTAAGATTTTCAGATAATATTGTACTAAATAATCTCTCCTTAGATATTAATCAAGGAGAGACAATTTCTATAATTGGCAGATCTGGATGTGGTAAAACAACGTTGCTTCGCTCACTTATATTTCTTGAGTTATTTTCTCAAGGGAGCTATCAATTAGACAATATTTTAATAGATAGTAAAGAATTAACTAAATACCAGATAACTGGAAAGAGCTTTTCGAAGAATTTTAACGATCATTCAGATTTATTATCTAATGCAGAGCTCAAAAAGAAAGTCTATACAATACGTAAAATTATAGGCTTTTTATTCCAATCATATAATCTTTTTCCTCACCTTACTGTTTTAGAAAATTTAAAACTTGCTCTAAAGTTATCCTTAAAACTTACTGATAATTTAGCTAATGAAAAATCAATTAAAATTCTTAATAAATTTGGTATAGTGGCTTTTAAAGATAGGTATCCCAATCAATTGTCTGGAGGCCAGCAACAAAGAGTAGCTATTTGTAGGGCTCTAGTTTTAGAGCCCAAAATTATGCTTTATGACGAACCTACTTCTGCATTAGATCCAGAATTAGTCAAAGATGTAATAGATATAATGAATATGCTAAAACAAGATGGCATGACACAAGTGATTGTTACACATGCCTTGGGATTAGCAAGAGCAGTTTCTGATAAAATATACTATATGGAAAATGGTGAATTTATTGAGGCTGCTACCCCAGATGATTTATTATCAAGACCCAAGGATGCCCGCACTATTAAATATTTGAACAAAATAATTATAGAGTAGCTAATGAAATCCATTTATACTGTTTTATTTATATTTCTAAGTTCCATACTCTTCTCATTTTCAAAAAATATAAAATGGGCAGCAGACGCTGAGGGAAATGCACCTTATATTTTTCAAGACGCAAACAAACCTGGTAATTTAATTGGCTTTGAAGTAGATTTGATGAAAGTACTTGGACGTCAATTAAAATTAGAACCGATATTTATTCAAAATCAGTGGGACGGGCTAATACCCGGTTTAAATCGACATGACTATGATATAGCGGTAAATGGCTTAGAAATTACAGATGAAAGGGAGAAAGAAATACTCTTTAGTGTGCCATATTATATCACACATTTAAAAATTTTGGTTAGAAGCAATGAAAAGTATATTAAAAATTACTTTTTATTAAATGGTAAAAAGGTAGGGGCATTAAAAAATTCTTTAGCAGAGAAAGTTCTTAGAGCTAATGATAAACTAAAAACATTGACTTACGAAGGTGAATTCAATGCTTTTGAGGACTTGAAAAATGGTAGAATTGATGCTGTATTAGCTGATGCACCAATAGCTTTGTACTACGTTGGTTGGAATAAAAGCCTAAAAATATTAGACCCTGAAGTTGGAGAGGCAAAATATGGAATTGCTATACGAAAAAATCAGAAATCATTAAAAGATAGCATAGATTTAGCACTAAATCAAATAATTAAAAATGGAGAACTTAAAAATATACTAATAAGATGGAATCTTTGGAATAAGCAAATGCAGGACTATACTGAAGATTACACACCTTCCGACTCCGCTCCAAGTATGTATAACTATTTTATAGAATCGCAGCTTAAGGATGTTAGTTTGGAAGAAAGATTAACAAGATACATTGGGTTTATGCCCTTAATTTTGCAAGCTGCAGTTTTAACATTGAATATATCTATTATTGCTATGATTTTAGCAGTAGTTTTTGGTTTGTTTCTGGCAATTATTCGGATATATTCACCTAAGCCCTTATCAATTATATCAATTATGTATATTGAAATTGTTAGAGGAACACCATTACTTATTCAATTATTTTTTATATTTTATGCTCTGCCATCAATTGGAATTAGCCTCTCCCCTTTTGTTGCAGCAGTTTTGGGTTTAGGGTTAAATTATGCAGCTTACGAGGCAGAAAATTATAGAGCAGGGCTAAACGCAGTACCAAAAGGTCAATTAGAAGCAGCCTTAGCATTAGGTTTAAATAGAAGGCAAAGCTTAAGGTATATAATAATTCCGCAAGCTTTTAGAATAGTTATTCCACCGATGACCAATGACTTTATTTCATTACTTAAAGACTCATCATTAGTATCAGTAATTACATTAGTTGAATTAACTAAGTTATATACACAATTAAGTGCTACATATTATGATTATATTGGTACTGGGCTCATTATAGCTGCTGTTTATTTGATACTAGGTTTGCCATTTGTAAATTTGTCTAAGTATTTTGAACAAAAATTAAAAAATAATAAATTTAAAAGTTAAAAAGTAAATAACGAATTTATTTGTATTACGTCATAAGATTGTTTGTAAACTAATTTAAGAGAATTATGAGAAAGTTTATGTTGATAGTTGCGATGTTCGCAATATTAGCTAGTGAAGGTATAGCTCAGGATAATACTACTACCTTAGAGCCAAAACAAATAAAGAGAGGTTCTAGGTCTTTGGATTCAATAAAGCAAAGATTCAAAGAGAAAAGAGAGAACCCTGCCTCAAAAAGAGGGATAGAAGGTTTTGAAGAAGCAGTCAAAAATCCAAAAGGTATTACCAATATTAGCCTTAACAGCCAGAAATTAACGCAGCTACCCATTAATATCAAGAATTTAAAAGAGTTAGAAAGATTAGATTTAACTAAAAATGAACTTACAGACTTGCCAGCTGAATTGGCTTCACTCGAAAATTTAAAATCTCTAAAATTAAGTTCTAATAAGTTAATTAAAATACCAGATGTAATTTTTAAAATTAAATCATTAGAAGTTTTAGATTTGTCTGATAATAAGATAAATATAATCCCTAAAGAGTTAGCTAATTTAACTAATTTGAAAAAATTAATATTAGATAAAAATGAAGTAAAAAAGATAGATGTAGATTTTTCTAAGATGGGTGAACTAATTGAAATTTCATTAAAAAATAATGAAATAGGTGAGTTTTTTGAATCTTTGACTACTGCAGTTAGCCTTAAAAATTTAGATTTAAGTAATAATAAAATCAAAGCTATCAGCCCTAAAATTAGTCAAATGAAAGATTTAACTAATTTAGAACTTCAAAACAATTTAATTAATGTTCTTAAAGATGATTTTGGAAAGTTAGCTAATTTAAAAATGTTTAATATTTCAAAGAACCCTATTGATACAATCAAAGATGGATTTTGTAACTTACAAAGTTTACAAAAATTAGATATTTCAGAAACATCTTTAACACAATTACCTAAAAATATATCTAAGTTGCAAGGGCTACAATCTTTGAGGTTAGATAATGTCAAATTTAAAAGCTTTCCAAGCGAATTATTTGAATTAGTACGATTAACTGAATTATATTTAGACAATAATAACTTTAGCGAAATACCGGAATCTATCGCTAAGCTAACTCAATTAAAAACCTTAGTAATTAAGGATAATAATTTGTCGAAGTTCCCAGCAGGCTTAAATAAAATTGAAAATTTAAGAACATTAGACCTATCTGGAAATAAAATTACTACTTTTGATCCAAATATTGTAAATGCAGTAAACTTAATATCGCTCAATTTAAATAAAAATTCTATTACGAAATTACCAGAAGATATATCTAAATTGCAAGATTTAAGAATGTTATATTTAGATAATAATAAAATTGAAAAACTTCCTGTTTCTATCAAGGATATGAAAGGTCTGAAGGTAATAATGATTAGAGATAATCCAATTTCTGATGCCGAAAAGACAAACTTGAAAAATACATTAAAGGGTGTAAGAATGATTTTTTAAAATCATTCTTGCGGAATATATAATGTTCAAAATAAAAATAAGCCCTTAAAATAATCATTTCTAAGGGCTTATTTTTTTGGGTATAATGTAAAAGTTATTTAATTCTACTAATAATAAAATTTATATCATACCATGTATTGCATCTAAAGTTTGCGATTGTATCTTTGGGATTATCTTTCATCATATTACTTGATTTGTCCCCATCAAACCTAATTGTACGCATACCAATTTCTTTAGCACCTATTACATCGGTCTTCTCAATATCGCCAATATGTAAAGCTTCATCAGGGTTAATGTTGAGAGTATTAAGAATTTTGTTAAAGGCAATTGGATTAGGTTTAGATACACCTGTTTCATCAGAAAAACTAAACGCGGAGAAATATTGAGCAATACCGTCTATTTCCATTAACTCTACTAAAATTGAACCCGGGGTAAAGCCAGTATCAGATATCAAACCAAATTTCATATCATTATGATATTGTTCCAAAAACTCCTTAACACCAGACATAAGCTTTGGAGGGTAGTCCAAAATTGAATCCTTAAATACTTTTGCTATTCTACCAATACTATAATCATCGTAAGGTAAGTTTAGGTATTGCCAGAAAAACTCTATCGTTTCTTCTGTTAGCGGGGTCCGTTGTTGATTAACCCATAAATCATTAAAGAATTCCCAAGAGGCATTAAGTGCTTGTTCATATTCTTCATTACTTACATTATAGCCATGCTTAGCGATTTCCTCAAACATAGTATGCTGTCTAAGGGCATTTCTATTCATACCATTAGAGGAGTCATACAAAGTATTCCAAAAATCTATTGTTATTAATTTAATCATAATTGTTTATCAAATATTCTATACACTTTATATAACTTACCGTTCATAGTTACGGTAAGACCTTTATTCATCATTTCATTATCTTCAAGTATCCAGCTTGCTTCAGCATCTTCCATGTTTTTAAGATGACCGCGGTATCCACTTTGTTCATATATTGCAGCGTCTACCCCCGTTCTCTGAAATTCTGGCAAGACACCTAAAATAATAATTCGTAACTGTGAAATTGTTTTCTTTTTAGTGAATATTTGCCACAAAGCACCTAACAAACTTCCATTCTTGTTATGGATAAAAACTTGATTAAAATTAGGTAAAGCTAAGTGAAAGCCAGCTAATTGTCCCTTAACATAAGCAAAGAAAGCTAATGATGGTTCAGCTAACTGCTTTAAATCATTAGCTAACTGATCTAATTCGGCATCTGTTAGCTTTACAAAACCCCAATTCGGCTGCCAAGCTCTATTATATATTTCTTTAATTAGAGCGACATCGTGTTTAAAATTTTTCTTAAAATCTACGTTTCTAAAGGTAATTTGATTACGTTCAGTAATAATCCCTACCATTCTTTTTAATTTTTCTGAAGCAAAATCTTTATAATTTAATCTATATGCATACAAATCTTTAGCTTTTAAAAAGCCATATTCCTCAATTAAATCTCTATAATATGGGGGATTATATGTCATAAGAATCATTGGTGGTTCGTCAAAATTTTCAATTAACAATCCTAATTCATCATTAATAGATGGATTTAGAGGACCTCTAATTACATCCATGCCTTGTTCTCTTAACCATTGAGAAGCTGAATCAAATAGCATATTTGCTGTTTCTTGGTTATTTTCACATTCAAAGAAACCAAAAAAGCCTACTTTATCATTATGTATTTGATTATGAAGCTCATTAGTTATCCCAGCAATTCTACCTACTATTTCTCCATCCCGCTCAGCTGCAAATAGCTTAATCTTAGCATGTTGATAAAAAGCATTTTTATTGGTATCAATCAATTTCATTCTATCAACAATAATAGGTGGCACGAAATTCTTGTCATCTTTATAGAAATTCCACATAGACTTAACAAATCTTAAACGTTCTGCTTTACTTTCTATATTTATTATTTTTGTACTCATAATTTATCCTTTATTTCCCTTGATAGGGCATACCTTTGCTGATCCATTTTGGCTCGGTACGATTGTAAATAAAATAATCAAACCACTCTTTCATTTTAATCTGCCAGTCTAATTTATTTTCATATTTACGTGGATGGTGTGGTTCTTTGTCGTATTCTACCAATACTGCTGGTTTATTCAATCTCTTATATGCTAAGAATAATTCTACTCCTTGAGCAAAAGGAACAGCCTCGTCTACATTACCGTGTAATATTAATAAAGGTGAAGTCTCCCCTTTTAGCCTAAATACTGGGGAATTTGCAAGATAACTATTAAGGGAATCCCATAAATTTCCACCAATTCTACTTTGCCATTTTTCATACTGAAATTGACGCGCTAACCCAGATTCAGTTCTGATTTGACTGTAAGCGCTTGTCATATTACCAACGGGGGCGCCAGCTGCTGCTGCTGCGAATAAATTAGTTGTAGCAGCTAAATAAGCTGTTTGGTAGCCTCCCCAACTATGTCCTTGAATAACGATTTTACTTTTATCGATAATACCGCGTGCTATTAATGAGTCCAAACCTGGGACTATGCAATCATAGGCATCTTGTCCAGGTCGCCCTGCTCTGTATATCACATCAGGAACAAATACTAAGTAGCCATCTCCTAAATACGTTTGGTAAATTGGGCGGTGGTTTATTCTTGGCTGATAAAACTTATTAGTATATTCAGAAAATCTTTCATAGAAATACACAAGTACGGGATATGCTTTTTTTGCGTCATAGTTGTCTGGTTTTATTAAATAACCTTTGATTGTATCGCCTAAAGCAGAAGTCCATTGCATAGCTTCAGTCCTACCCCATATATAATCTTTCATCTGTGGATTAATATCCGTTAACTTTTTAACGGTGTTTAAAAATAAATCTCCGTACCATATATCTGGAAATTCATCAAAATTTTCTCTTGAATATATTAAATTATTAGTATATTTTGACCTACCAAGTAAAGTATAATCCTTTTTGATTGACAAGTCTGTAACATTATTGTTATTTAAATTAATACCGCCAGCAATATTAGTTTCAAAAAAGTATATGCCATAAGTCCTATCTTTTTCATAATAACCACTTGCAAATAAAGTATCTGCACTATTAATATATTTCTTTTCTCTATCTAGTTTTACAAATCTAAATTGAACTTTGTGCTTTCTACCAACTACAGCTGTAAAATTCACAAACGTACCTGGTTCAGCGGGTGCAAGTTGGAAGATGTCATATTTGTCATAAATGTACACAAATCTCTCATCGGCATACCAGCCTCCTATTCCATAACTATCAGGTGCCTTAGGTAAGTCATTATCTTCATCATAAAATACTGTAGGTATTTCAGCCGTAAGAGATGTTTTTGTATTATTTATATTATTATACACATACCATTGTTTGTTTTGAAAGAATATTATATAAGAGCCCTTAGGAGAAATATGAGCAGGTTCAGCAATTTTTTCTGCAATAAGCTTTTTTTCCCCAGTAGCTAAGTTTATAGTATACAAATCATAATACCATCCATCGTATAGAATTAGCTTGCTATACTTAATCTCATCGTATCCTATTGCAAAATTTGAATTGTCAGTGTAAGGAATAGAATTTACGGCGTTGGCAGAATCAAACGCTAATAATAAGTGAGTACCTTTATTTATATCAATAATGCCTGTAAAAGTTCTATCTTTATTTTCGTCCCACCATTTTTTTTGGTATGTACCTATTCTATCATCTTTCCAATGCCATACTTGATTATCAGCATTATATAAAATAGAATCTATATTAAAAAATGTAGAATCAGAAAACTTAATATCATCATTGGCAATTGTATCTTTTTCTGACAAAGGCTTATATCCAAAGAATAATTTCTCTCCATCATCAGTCCATTGCAATCTATTAATAGAAGGAATGAAATATGTTTTGTCTATTGCTTCACTATTCAAAGCGATTCTTTTCAAGCCCGGGTTATTTGCTAACCAATAATAAACATTTCCATTATCAGTCGTACCATCTTTTCTTAAACTACCAGTTACATATGCAAGTTTACCATGCTTGTCTAACCAAGTCATAGATGTGAAGAAAGTATTTTCGGCTGTATTGATTGCAATTTCTGGTGCAAAGTTTGCTTTTATATTTCTGGCATATATACCATCTCTTTTTCCAGAGGCAGACGATATTGTATAAAAGACATAATTAGAATTAGAATCTATGATATATTCAGTAACATTTTCTATAGGAATTTCTGTCCCAGAGTTTAGGTGTCGAAGCACTAAGGTACTACCAATTTTCTTTTTCTTGTATTTTTCGCTCTTATCATCTTTATTCTCAAATTTCTGGTAAACTAGCCAAGTTGCATCATTTGTAAATTTAAATGATTTTACAGATTCTATGTCAATACTTTTGTCTGAAGTTAAATTTGTCAAACTTAAGCTATTCTTTGGAGCATCTGAAGGTGATTTAGCATTTGCTACTTCTAGTTGTTTTGGCAGTATCCTAGCGGCAACCCACTTACTATCATCACTAAAATCACCATTGCTGCCTCTATTAATAATAATCTTCGTGGTATCATGCGCCGATTGTATATATAAGTTTCCGTCGCCTCTATCAGGATTAGCTACATAAAGTATCCAATTACCATCAGGAGATATTTTTTGCCCTGAGACACTCTTAAAATTCATTGCATCTTGAAAAGTAAAACTTTTCTTTGCCAAACTTCCATTAAATGAAATAAAAAACACTACCAGAAGACCAATTATTTTAATTTTCGTCATCTTTTGCCCTAAATACTAAATTAAATAAAAACAAAATTAATATTTTTTTATAACATATATCACTATATTTATTCATAAAACGTTTTTGAACAATATATTTTGTAAAATTTGTTATTATATAGCAAGTTTGTAAGGAAAAGAAGTGTAAATCTTCTGTGGTTTCGCCGCTGTAATGAATGACGATTCTGCACACCGAAAGGTAGTCACTGTAATTTAGAATTATGGGAAGGCTGCAGAAAAGGTTGATTTCAAAGCCAGAAGACCTGCAAAATATGGCTCGACTGTCCAGAGCAGTGTAGTTTGCGAATAAACAAACGAAATGAGCGGTCTAAATCTCCGCTTGATTATTTATTTTTTTTGGAGTCAAATTTGATGAAAATTTTTCTTTCTATTTTGCTATTTGCTATTTCAATTAATAGCTTATATAGCATTGATTCTTTTACTCATTATAATTTTAGTAGTGAAGTAAATGTAGGAAAAAGCCCAAGTAAAGTGTTTACTTTAGATGATAATGGCTTTTTTGTTGTCTGTGGTGGCTATGATGCCGATTTTGATGCTAATCTTGATGATGGGGATGAATATCCATCAGTGTGGCAAGTAACTAAAAATAGTGAAGGTAAATACATTTCAGAACTTAAATTCACTTTTGATGACTTTACAAACTTCCCATTTTTCTCATTAAGATGTGGCTTAGATAGTAAGGGCAAAGTTTTATTTGTGCCATTAAAGCATAAAATTGTTTCTCTTAGCTTAGAGGATTTTTCACTAATAGATGATGATATTAGTTCTATATCGGCAAATGCAGTTGAGTATGTTGCTGGGCACTTATTAGTATCTTATAATGATGCAAATAGTAATGGTAAATTAACTGTCGTTAATTTAAGTAATAACCAAGAACTTCAAACTATTAATATTGGTATCAATTTACAAGAAACAATTTATTATCCAGGTGCGAGTGGGATTAGTATTGCTGCATTATGCGTAGGAGCATTTGGATCAGACAACTCAACAGTATATTATGGAGCAATAGACCATAAATTCGATTTTTCATTATCTGATAGCGTTGTAATAGGAAATACTGGCAATCATTTGCAATATTCAGACGGGAAATTATATGCTACTACAAATATGTCGCATTATGTAAAACAAATCGATCCGGCAACCCATGAAGTTAAAACTTTATATACAGGTACAAGCGCTTATAATGGTCCTCGTGAATCTACTGTTATTAATGGTAAATTATTTGTAACTACTTATTCAGAAGATTTTAGAATTTATGATTTAGCAACAAACGCCTTAGTATCAATTATTAATTCAAAAAATAATTTAGATTTAGAAGGATTAACTAAAATTGACGATAACACAGTAGCTGTAGCTGGAATTTATAATAACGACTATTCTGCTGCTAATAAAGTAGAAATTTATAGTGTTGGTACGCTTGAAAGCCCATTCTATACTTACAAAGTAGGTATGGTACCAGTATGGACGGCAAATTTAGATGGCGTTGTACACGTAATCTGCGAAGGTGTAGATTTAAATAATAACGGTCAATTGGATGAAGGAGACGAAAATTCTAGCTGGTGGGTTATTAAAAATGGTACTCCTACAAAAATGCTTGAATTTGCTTTTGCCACACATAAAAGTTTCCTAATTCCAGCGATAGACACTGTAAATAAAGTCTTAATGGTGAATATTAATAATTCTATCCAATCATTTTCTTATGAATCGTTTAGCCATGTAGCTGAAATTTATTCAGGTATAAACTCTAAATTTATTGATTACGCTGGTAATTATATAGTCGCTGCTGTCAATAATGAAAATGCACCAGATTCGATTTATGTTATTAATGCTTTAAACGGCACTGTTTTACAAAAAGTATATGGCAACGACGACATTTTGCATCTAAAGCTATATACATCTAATGTAGGTCTGAGCTTAGCTTATACTGCATATAATGCTGCAACAAATGAATATACTTTAAACTATGGCGAACTTAAACAACAAGACGGTGCTAAGTTAGAAAACCAAATAGTAATCGATTCACCTACCAATATGACAATCAATGAAGGTAAAATAACTACTGCCTCATACACAACTGGCATGGTAACTATGGTAGATTTTAATACAAAAGAAGTAAAATACTATAATTATGCTACAAATAATCCACAACTTGGACCTACTTGTGCATACAATGACGGTGATTATTTATACGCTACTTCACTCAATTCTGATATTAGAACCTACAATACGAAGACAAATGAACTTGAAACAATATTACCTTTAAATGCTGACGGTTGGTTTGTATATAACATTGGAAATACTGAGTTAAATTTAGCAATTTGCTCACCTTTGAAAGATGGTGCAACAATACCTAATAATGAATTGTTTACTTATAAACAAATTCTGGTTGGTGTAGAAGAGAACCAAGCAGTTTCTTACGATAAATTGAATATTTATCCGAATCCAAGTACAAATTATATTAGAATTGAAACTAAGGAAAATAGCTTAAATACATTAATGAATATACAAATTATTGATAATAGCGGTAAATTAGTTAAAACTTTAAATATTAATTCTAATGAAATGATTGACGTTAGTAACTTAGGTACTGGCGCTTATATGCTTATTGCTAATTTAAATAATAACTACTACAACTTCCCATTAAGGATAGTTAGATAATTTGCATAATGTGTATAATATTATCTTTAAAATAGTGTTATAAATATAAGGAGGGTTGTCTTTTTAGACAATCCTATTTATGTATTATAATAAAGTTTGCTCAAATCTACTTTTATAATACGTAGTTGTTCGCAACTAAAATTCCCTACACTAAAATACTTCTCTAAGCCATTTAAATTCATTAGCTTTGAATCAGCGTCTATTCACAAATGCATCTTGTTACTCTCGCAATATGAAATAAGATATCTTTGATATAACTGTCTTGATTTTATAGCCGCAGCGAATAGGTCAGATTTTAAAATTAATAGATTAGTATGTAAGGTTCATATATATTATAAGCTCTTAATATATTAATTAGTTCTTCAATGCAATTAATATTTAGGATTCGCATGTTTTTTACAACCTATTTGTTATTATACAAATAGCGATACTTTATATATCAAGTGCTTAAAAAAAATAAAGGTAGTCCTTGCGAACTACCTTTTAATAAAATTAAAATAAATATCAATTATTCGTTTTCTGTTGCTGGTGCTTCTGTTTCTTCTTCATTGTTAGCAACTGTCTCTAAACCTAAAGCCATAGCTTTTAATTCTTCAGCTTTCATTTTTATAGCTTTATAATCAGGATTATATTCTTCGTTGAAGAAATCTGCTTGAGAGCTATCATAAGTGATGTCAGCTGGAGATGCTTTATCAGCATTTGGTACAGGGTGATTAATATTATAAGCATCAATAACAGCTTGTTCTTTATTACGCAATGCTTCTACAACTGATAATACTATCTTTTTTGATTCTTTATCGAATTCTACCACTTTCAATGGCAACTCATCCCCTACTTTAAAGTATTCACTAATGAATTTAACAGGTGCAAAAGATAATTGAGAAACTGGCACAAAACCATCTACACCATCAGGTAGTTCAACAATAACTCCCTTTTCAATAATTCTTTCGATTTTAGCTGCAGTTTCGTAGCCAATTTGATATTTGTTTTCAAAAATATCCCAAGGATTATCATTTATTTGTTTGTGTCCAAGAGCAATTCGGCGTTGATCAGAATCAATACTAATAACGATAACTTCTAATCTTTCACCTTTCTTTACAAATTCTCCTGGGTGGCGAATTTTCTTTGTCCAAGATAAGTCGCTAATATGTACTAAGCCGTCTACACCAGGCTCTAATTCAACAAATACTCCGAAATTGGTTAAGTTACGAACAATCCCAGTGTGGCGTGATTCAATAGGGTATTTTCTCATTAAATCTTCCCATGGATCTGGTTCTAATTGTTTCATTCCTAAAGCTAATTTCTTATTTTCTTTATCTATATTTAATACGATGGCATCGATTACTTGCCCCATAGAAACAACTTGTGATGGATGTTTTACGTGCTGTGTCCAAGACATTTCGCTAATATGGATAAGACCTTCAATACCTTTCTCTATTTCTATAAATGCACCATAATCAGTTAAGCTAACGACTTTACCGTTTACTTTAGCACCTTTTTCATATTTATCACCAATAGTATCCCAAGGATGTGGAGTTAATTGCTTCATTCCTAAAGAAATTCTCTTCTTTTCTTCGTCAAATTCTAATACAACAACCTTTACCGTTTCATCTAATGAAACTACTTCAGACGGATGTGTTACTCTACCCCAAGATAAATCCGTAATATGAACTAAACCATCTACGCCACCTAAGTCTACGAATACACCAAAGTCTGAAATTGCCTTTACGACACCTTCTAATACTAAGCCCTTTTCTAAGCGAGACATAATTTGTCCCCTTTGTTCTGATAGAGCTTCTTCCAATAAAACTTTGTGAGAAACAACTACATTTTCGCTTGGATGATTAACTTTAACAACTCTAACATCAATATTTTTGCCTACCCAAGCATCGAAATCTCTTACTGGGCGTACATCAATTTGTGAACCTGGCAAGAATGCTTCAATACCCATCAAATCTACAACCATACCGCCTTTAATTCTACGAAGAATTTTAACCTTTACTACATCTTGCTTATCGAACAATGCTAAAATATCTTCCCAAATTCTCATAAAGTCAGCTCTACGTCTTGATAAAATCAAGCGTCCATTAGTGTCTTCCATTTTTTCAACAAAGACATCTACTTCGTCGCCTACTTTATAAGTTTCTGCGTTTAGTAATTCTGCTTTAGGAACTACGCCTAAAGATTTAAAGCCAATATCAACAAATACTTCATCTTTAGAAATATCTACGATTTTACCTTTTACTAATTCATCTTCTTTAATTGTTTGAATCTTAGATTCATATAAAGATCTAATTGTATTGTCATCCACATTTAAAGTAAAGTTGCCGTGTTCAATTAATTCAGCTAAAGCTTCAACGGAACGTCTTTTGGGCTGTTGCATACTTTGTAGTGGGGTGTTTGCGGAAGTTTGGTTCCCTTCCAAATTGTTTGAATTGTCTGACATAAATGTCCTCCAAGGAAAAATAATAGTTTAACAAAATCACCTACAATACATTGTATTATGATTGCGGTGCGCCAATTATTTAAAAATTGTAAATAATAACTTTGCAAAAGTAGTTCTTTTTTTGCTATTAGCAAAATTAATAATGCTTAAACTTAATATTTTCTAATTAATTATCTATTATCCTCAAAAATATTGTTTGATATTTCATACATTTGTAAATAATTTACTAACTAATATTAATAAAGATATGGCAGAAGATAATAAAATTATTTTTTCTATGATAGGCGTTTCTAAAACTATTCCGCCTAATAGGAAAATTCTTAACAATATATATTTATCGTTTTTTTACGGGGCAAAGATTGGTATTATAGGCTTAAATGGGTCTGGAAAATCAACCTTAATGAAAATTATTGCTGGAGTTGAGCAATCTTATGAAGGTGAAATTGTATTTGCACCCGGATATTCAATAGGATATTTGCCTCAGGAACCTAAGTTAGACGATAATTTGACAGTAAGAGATATTGTAGAACAAGGCGTGAGTGAAGTCTCAAATTTACTTAAAGAATATGATGCTTTAAGTGCTAAATTCTCTGAACCTATGGACGATGACGAAATGCAAAAGGTTATTGATAGGCAAGGCGAATTAACTGAAATATTAGATAGGATGGATGCTTGGAATCTTGATAATAAGTTAGAAAGAGCGATGGACGCACTTAGGTGCCCAGAACAAGATACTCCTATTAAGGTATTATCTGGAGGTGAAAAAAGAAGAGTTGCTCTTTGTAGATTATTGCTTCAAGAACCTGATATATTGTTGCTTGACGAGCCTACTAACCATTTAGATGCAGAATCAATAGATTGGTTAGAACAGCATTTAAATCAATATAAAGGAACTGTTATCGCTATTACGCACGATAGATATTTCTTAGACAACGTTGCCCAATGGATATTGGAGTTAGATAGAGGTGAAGGTATTCCATGGAAAGGAAATTATTCTTCTTGGTTAGATCAAAAGGCTAAAAGAATGGAACAAGAAGGTAAGCAAAATGAAAAGAGAATGAAAACCTTAGAAAGAGAATTAGATTGGGTTAGAATGTCGCCGAAGGCTAGACAAGCAAAATCTAAAGCAAGATTATCAGCTTACGAAAAGTTGTTAGATGAAGATGTAAAACAGAAAGAAGAAAAATTAGAGCTATTTATTCCTAATGGACCTAGATTAGGTAATTTAGTGATAGATGCTCATTCTGTTAGCAAATCATTTGGAGATAGGTTATTGTTCGAAGATTTAAGCTTTTCATTGCCGCCAAATGCGATTGTAGGCGTTATAGGACCTAATGGTGCTGGAAAATCTACTCTCTTTAAATTAATAATGGGTATAGAAAGTCAAGATAGTGGAGAATTTGTAGTAGGTGACACTGTTAAATTGGCACACGTAGATCAGCAACATAGCGACATAGACTTAGAAAAGTCAGTTTATGAGCAAATTTCTGGTGGTAATGATATCCTGTATATGGGTAGTAAGCAAGTAAATACGCGAGCATATATCTCAAAATTTAACTTTAGTGGTAGTGATCAGCAAAAGAAATGTGGCATTTTGTCGGGTGGTGAACGAAATAGGCTACATTTAGCTATGACGCTATTAAAAGAAGGTAATGTTTTACTGCTTGACGAACCTACAAATGATATAGATGTTAATACTTTACGAGCCTTAGAAGAAGCATTGGATGATTTTGCAGGCTGTGCCGTTATAATATCGCACGATAGGTGGTTTTTGGATAGAGTAGCAACTCATATATTAGCGTTTGAAGGCGAATCTAAGGTTTACTTCTTTGAAGGCACATATACAGATTATGAGGAGAATAAAAAGAAACGATTAGGTGATAGTATTCCTAAAAGAATAAAATACAAAAAATTAGTTAAATAATAAACAGAAAGGGCTTTTTCACTATGAAGAAAAAGCCCTAACTTTATTTGTTATTAATTATATAAAATAATTATTTAACTCCATCTCTTTTGCTTTTAGATGGGAAAAATGCAACAACTCCTATAAGCATGCCATAAAGAGTAGAAATATGCCAATTTGAAGTTATTGGGCAAGTGCCAGAATTGCAGCCTATAAAATAATAATATGAATAGCCTAAAATACCTCCTACTAAGCCAGCTATTAATACAATTTTATATTTTAAAATGAAGTTCATAGCTATTATTTTACTTCGTTACTTATACCAAAAATATCGCTAAATGCTTTAACAAATTCTTGTTTTGGTAAAGCGCCTACTGCCATTACTGGTTTATCATTTATTGGAACAAACAAGATTGACGGTATACTTTTAATGCCAAAAGCAGCAGCAAGCTCTTGCTCAGCTTCGGTATCTACTTTGTATATATCAATTTTACCTTCAAATTCTTTTGCTAATTCTTCCATAATTGGAGAAAGCATTCTACAAGGACCGCACCAATCAGCATAAAAATCAATAACTACTGGTTTGCTACCTGCAAACTCCCACTCTTGCTTATTTTCATAATCAAAAACTTTATCTAAGAATTCCTGCTTTGATAAAAAATTCATTAATCTTAACCCTAAATATTATTGAATAAAACTTACCTCTTTCGGTAATTAAAAACGTTTATAATTACATAATATTGCTGCATGGTAATATTGCTATTTGGTTATGAAACTAAACATACATTTAGACGTTATTGCATATATTTGTAATTATTTTTTTATAATTAATATAATAATGGATTTATTATGAAATTATTTTTAGCAGCATTAATACCAGCAACATTTTTTGCAACGGTGTTATTAATTAATGCAAAAGCACCTAATAACAAGAAAGCACAAGAGAAGGCTTTTGATGTAAGTAATATGGACAAAACAGTTAGTCCTGGAGCAGACTTTTTTAGATATGTGAACGGTACTTGGATGAAAAACAATCCAATTCCTGACGATGAGTCTCGTTGGTCAGCTTTTAATGTTTTAAATGAAGAAAACCAAAATAAATTAAAAACTTTGATGGAAGAAGCCTCATCAAAGAGGCATAAAGATGATATATGGAATAAAATTGGAGACTTTTATCAGTCTGGTATGAATACTGAATTAATAGAAAAGCATTCATATCAACCAATTCAGAAATATATAGATAAAATTAATCATGCAAAAAACTTTAACGATATAGTAAGCGTTTCATCATACCTAAATTCTTATGGTGTAGGAACTTTCTTTAGTTCTTGGGTAGGACCAGATGACAAAAATAGCTCAATGAATATTTTTAGTTTCTATCAAGGTGGCTTATCTTTGCCAGAGAGAGATTACTACTTAGAAAATACTGATAGAATGAAAGAAATTAGAACACATTATACAAAACATATTGCAAATATGTTTAAACTAATTAAATATGATAACACAGCAGCTGATAAAGCAGGCAGTTTAGTACTTGAAATTGAAACAGAAATAGCAAAGGTTTCAAGGACTAATGTTGCACTTCGTGACCCTGAAAAAAATTATAATAAATTAAGAATGCAGCCTATTCAGAGTTTAATCAAAAATTTTGATTTAAAAGTATATTTTAAGAATTTGGGAATATCAGAGCCAAAAGATGCTAATATTGGACAGCCAGATTTCTTTGAAGGTCTCAATAGTATTTTTAATAAATATTCTGTTGAAGATTGGAAAACATTTTTAACATGGAAATTATTAAATGAATCTGCGTCTTACCTAAGCAGTGATTTTGTTAATGAACATTTTGATTTTTATGGCAAAACCTTAAGTGGCGTTCCAACAATGAAAGATAGGTGGAAAAGAGTATTAAACACAGTTAATGGGCTTCTTGGAGAACCAGTAGGCAAAATATATGTTGAAAAATATTTTCCTCAAAAATCAAAAGATAAAATGATTGTTCTTGTAGAAAATTTACGTGTAGCACTTAAACATAGAATAGAAAATGTAAAATGGATGTCGAAAGAAACTAAAGTAAAAGCATTAGAAAAGCTTGCTAAAATTAGAGTAAAAATTGGCTATCCTGACAAATGGCAAGACTTTAGTAAATTAGAAATCAGTAATGATAATTACTTCCAAAATATAATGAATTCATCAAAATTCTTATTAGATGATAATTTAAGTAAGATAGGCAAAGAAGTAGACAAAGACGAATGGCATATGTCTCCTCAAACAGTAAATGCTTACTATAATCCAAATGGTAATGAAATTGTTTTTCCTGCAGCAATATTACAAGCACCATTTTTTGATGCTAATGCCGATGATGCAATAAACTATGGTGCTATTGGCGTTGTTATAGGGCATGAGTTAACTCATGGTTTTGACGATCAAGGCAGAAGCTTTGACGCAGACGGTAACTTAAAAGATTGGTGGACTAAAACGGACGCAGACAATTTCACAAAACAAGCTCAAGTACTTATTAATCAATATAATTCGTTTAAAGTTATTAATGATATGACCATAAACGGCGAATTAACTTTAGGTGAAAATATCGCAGACTTTGGTGGTCTTAAAGTATCTTTAGATGCTTTAAAAATGGCTTTAAAAGGTAATTTATCTACTCCTAAAATTGATGGCTTTACTCCATTACAAAGGTTTTTCTTGTCTTATGCTCAAATTTGGAGACAAAATATTAGAGATGAAGAGCTAATCAATCGATTAAAGAGCGATGTGCATTCACCTGGAGAATTTAGAGTTAATGGCGGTGTTGTAAATATTCCGGAATTCTATGAAGCATTCGGTATCAAAGCAACAGATAAAATGTATTTAAAGCCAGAGCTTAGAGCTGATATTTGGTAATAATTAATATTATCATTATTGAAGTCCGAAGGTCAATTACTTTCGGACTTTTTTTATACATTATGAATTATATGCTTAACTATCCCTTGAATTTTAAAATTCCAAAAGGGACTTATGGCAATAGGCAAAAATTTCTCATTAGCGGAATAAAGGTATATGCCATCTTCTTTTATTCTATACGTTTTTACAGCCATTTCACCATTGAGAGCTGCAATTACAATCTTGCCATCTTGTGCTTGTTCTGTCCTCTTAACAATTAATAAATCACCATTATAAATATTTTCATTAATCATGCTCTCACCTGCTACTTTAACTAAAAAATAATCCTTAGTTATTGGAGCTAAGTATTTATTTAAATCAATTAAATTTTGAGCAGGTGATTTTAACTTGTTATTGTCATTAGACACAACTGGAGCTTCAAAACTAAAACTTGTTCTAAGCTCAACCATTTTCTTAACTTTCATCTTTTACACAGAATGTATAATTTTTGTAACTGTTCCTAAGATATTAAATTCCATCTCACCAATATTTAGAGGTAAAAACTTCTGATTACCCGATTCAAGGTAAACTTCATTGTCTATCTCTCTATAAATCTTAACAGTTAATTCTTCCCCCATAGAAGCTAATATTAAGCGACCGTCATGTGGCACAATAGATGAATCTACAATAAGAATATCTCCATCTCTAACCCCGTAATTCTGCATTTTAAGACCGCTTACTTTCGCAAAAAAAGTAGTAGCAGGATGTTCCACCAAGAACTCGTTTAAATCAACTTCTGATTGAATATCATTATCTACAGGAATAGGTATTCCCGCCGAGACAGACATTTCAAAAAAAGGCATTTTTGAGCTTATTTCAGAGCTTGGTTTAAATAAGATAATATCAATTACTTCCATAAAGTAACCTTAATTTAAATAAAAAAATTAATTTCCCCCCGTTACCGGTAGGCTAATATAAGAATATTTTCACTAATTACAAAAACAATAAGTATTTTTGTGTTATGGATAAAATAATTATATATACAGACGGCTCAAGCTTAGGAAATCCAGGTAAAGGAGGTTGGGCAGCAATACTACTTTATAAAGGCAAAAGAGCTGAATTAAGCGAAGGTTACGAACTAACTACAAATAATAGAATGGAAATGATGGCTATAATTAATGCCTTAAAAGCAATTAAGGATAGTAAATATAAAATAAAACTACACACTGATTCGAGATTAATTGTCGATACGATTAATAAAGGCTGGTTAAAGAATTGGAAGAGAAACAATTGGGTCAAATCAGATAAAAAAGCTGTTCTAAATATAGATTTATGGAAAGAGATTGACCAATTATTATCAATTTTCGATGTAGAGTTTGTATGGGTGCAAGCACATGTTGGTATCGTTGAAAATGAAAGGTGTGATGTTCTCTGTAAGCAAGCTGCCGCAAGTAGTAATTTGAAAATTGATACCAATTATTTAAAGGAGATATAATGAATAGAAGAACGTTAATAAAAAATTCTTTAATAGTTAGTGTATCATTTTGTAGTTTAAATACTATGCTTGCTAAAACTCTTGTAGATGATAGCGCTATACTATTTGACATAATAGTTGATAAATCCGTTAAAAATAATTGGCATAAACTTAGTATAAATGAAGTTATTATTCAAGTAGCTAAAGAATTTATTGCTACACCTTATGTAGGTGGTACTTTAGATGTTAATAATTCAGAGAAGTGTATTATTAATTTGAAAGGGTTAGATTGTGTAACTTTTTTTGAAAATTCTTTAGCTTTCGCAAGGATAATTAAAAAAGGTAAATTAAACATTAAAGACTTATACGAAGAGCTTACTTTTACAAGATATAGGGATGGTGAGTTAGGAGATTATACATCACGCTTGCATTATACGAGCGACTGGATAATTGACAACATTAAAAAAAATGTAGTTATTGATAAGACTGAAATCATAGGCGGATTGGAGTTTCATCCAAATGTGTTTTTTATGTCTAAGTATCCAGAAAAGTATAAGCAACTGAAGGACGCACCTGAACTAGTGAAAACTATAAAGGAAATAGAAGGTAAAATTAATAAATCTACACTTTATTATTTGCCAACATCGGATATATCTAATGCTACATCTTTAATTGAGAGTGGAGATATTTTAGCTTTAGCAACAAATATTCCTGGTTTAGATTACTCTCACACTGGCTTAGCATATCGAGATGATAAAAATAGGTTAAGATTTTTTCATGCCTCATCGGCAAAGAAAGAGGTATTAATAGACGTAGAACTCAGTGAATATTTAAGTAATAAAAAGAAAGATATAGGTATAACTGTGTTAAAAGCAATTGAACCTAAGGCGTAGAATTTTATGGAAGATATAAGTATAGCAACAAGACAATTAGAAGAGCTATTAAGCGAAACTGATGATTTTATAGCTAATGCATCTAATTTTACTGCTTTTATATTTGAAAATATCCCAAATATAAATTGGTGTGGATTCTATTTTGATAATGGGAAAGAACTTATACTATCGGTTTTTCAAGGTAAAGTTGCTTGTATTAAAATACCTTACCATTTAGGAGTATGTGGTTATAGTTTTTCTAATAATCTAATTGCAATTATTGATGATGTAAATCAATTTGACACACACATAGCTTGCGATGCAGCATCTAAATCCGAATTTGTAATACCACTATCTTATTTAAGCAAAGTTATAGGAGTACTTGATATTGACAGCTCTATATATTCCCGATTTGATACTAAATTACAAGAAGATATTAATTTATTACTTAGTATTTTTCTTAGCAAAACAAAGTTAGATAATATCGTGCAATATTATAATGTTTAAGTATCTAATTATTGCTTATTTTTTACTTCCGCATATTGCCATATGTAGCATAATTATTAATGAGTTAATGCCAGCTCCTAATTCGCCAGAGCCAGAATGGATAGAATTATATAATCGTGGAGATGATAATATCTTGTATGATACTTTAAATATCTCCGACCCTTCAAAAACTATTGCAATCTCTAATTTTTACTTAGCTTCAAAATCTTATTGCATTATAACATCAGATACAATTAAACTTAAGTTAGCAAGGATAGTAGATAGCAGTGCAAAATTAATACAACACAACTTACCAATATTGAATAATACTAATGATTATTTGACTCTAAGTTGGAATTCTATTATTTTAGATTCCGTATATTATGATATGAAATGGGGGGAAAAAGGCAAATCTTTTGAACGTATCGATCCAAACTTGCCTATAATTAATAATACAAATATTATGGTATCACGTGATGCAACAGGTGCAACACCGGGTAAGCTAAATAGTAGTACCAACACGCAACAACCAATAGGTAAATTGAATTTATATATTAATGAAATAATGTATGATTGCTCTGACGCAAATGCGGAATACATTGAGCTTTTTAACTATTCTGATGATAGCCTTAACCTAAGGTTTTGTAAAGTTTATGATGCTACACGCAAGGGAATAATTATCAATAAAGATGTAATATTACAAGCTCATTCATATTTAGTTATATTTTGGGATACCTTGTTATTTAATAAATTCCCATATCTATTAGATTCAACAAACGTATACTATTCAGAAAGTAAACTAAATTTAAATAATGATGGTGATTTAATTGTGCTAATGGATAGTAGAGATAGTTTAATAGACTCTATCCATTATTATAACAATTGGCATAATACAGAACTTGATTATACCAAAGATATTAGTTTAGAAAAAGTGAATCCATTGACTATTTCAAATATATCTACCAATTGGAGTAGTTGCACAAATATCGATGGAGGCACTCCGGGTAGGCAAAATAGTTATTTAGATTCAGTCAATATTCAAGATAATATCAGTATTAAGCCAAATCCATTTTCTGTAACCAAATCCGGCGATGTAATTACATTAGAGTACAAAGTCCCTTATATTAGTTGCAAATTAAATGTAAAAATATTTGACTTAAGTGGCTACATGGTTGCATATCCCATTAACAATCAATTCATTGGTAAATCTAGTGCAGTAACTTTACGACCTAATGATTTAAAGAATAATAAATTATCTCCGCAACCTTATATTTTGCTGTTAGAAGCAACAGATACTGATAGCGGTCAAATAGTAATATATAAAGCTCTATTCGTTGTTGCAGAATAAAAGCATATGATATTTTGTTAATTCACTTAGAATGGTATATCATTAACCTTCGGTATAACTAAATTATCATCAAATGGTTTAGTATCCAAATCATCAATTTTTTCAATTCTCCAAGCATCCAAGTAAATTATATAATTAACATTGCCATCTCTTTCTAATCTACGACCTTTAATATTAAAATTCACCCTAATCAAGTCAAATAATTCAAAATTATCTAAAAAGTTACACCTATCTTGGGTTAGTTGGTATTTAATATAATCAGTTATCTGGTTACCATTGATACTAGTAACCTGTTCTAATACAAAGTCTCTCTTTTTAAAATTATCATTTACTTGTTGAGTATCAAATTTCTCGAATAACTTTCCAGTCATTTCATAAATCATAGTTCACAATCTCCTTAATCTTTGTTTAAAGCTGTTTTCCCACCTATCCAAACATCATTGACGTGATTAATACCAAAGTGATAAAACAAATTTAAATAATTTGATGTATTTAATATAATAAAATCAGCATCTTTTCCAATTTCTAAACTACCCTTGCTATCTTGTAAATCTATTGCTTTGGCTCCATTTAAAGTAGCAGCGCAAATTGCTTCTTCTGCAGACATTTGCATATTTATTACTGCTAGAGATAGAATCAATTGCATATTTTCAGTAAAGCTAGAACCGGGGTTAGTATCTGTTGCAATTGCGACAGTCAAGCCTAAATCTATCATTTTACGAGCATTTGCATAAGGCATTCTAATAAAATATGCCGTACCAGGTAGCAAACAGGCAACAGTATTTGAGGCTTTCATAGTGTGCAAAGAATTATCATTTACAAACAAGAGATGATCAGCCGATATCGCTCCAATTTCTGCAGCAAATTGTCCAGCAGACTTATCAACTAACTCATCAGCGTGTACTTTTAACTTAAAACCTAACTCTTTTGCTTTTTTAAGTATTTTCTTGGCTTGCTCTACTGTATAATATCCTTCATCAATAAATATATCACAGAATGTAGCTAATTCCTTTTCTTTTACTATTGGTAGCATAGCATTACATAATATATCCACATACTCGTTTGGATTATCTTTGTATTCTTGAGGGAAATCATGCGCTCCCATAAATGTAGATACAATCGTTTGCTTATTTTTGTCTCTAAGCTCTTGTATTACCTCTAATTGCTTGAGTTCTCCTTCAGTGTTAAGCGAATATCCACTCTTAATCTCTATAGTTGTTGTACCGTAGCTCAAAGATGAGTTTAATAGAGTTTGGGCATTTTCAAATAATTCCTCTTTAGTAGCGCTTCTTGTAGATTTTACGGTTGTTTGAATACCGCCACCTTGTTCTGCAATTTCTTTATAGGTTGCTCCTCGCAAACGTTGTCCAAATTCCGCAGCCCTATCTCCAGCAAATACAATATGTGTATGCGAATCGACAAAGCCAGGCATAATCGTAAATCCACTTTTATCAATTATTTGCATAGGTTTAATTTTATTATTGCTTAATAAAATCCGTGCTTCATCTGTCGTACCATACCAAAGTATCTTATTGTCAAAATATATGGCGCCATTTTTTATTTCATTAACGTCATTCATCTCGGCACCAGCTTTAAAGCCTTTACCCTTTGAATCTACGGTAACTAATGAGCTAATATTGACAAATAGTATCTTTTCCATTTTATAAACTCTTATAATAACAAATATGCTTTGATAAAATCATCTAAATCTCCGTCCATCACTGCATTAATATCCGTTCTCTTCATTTCACTCCTATGGTCATTTACCATGGTATATGGTTGGAAGACATAAGATCTAATCTGACTCCCCCATTCAATCCGCTTTTTAGTTCCCTCGATTGTCGCCTTTGCTGCCTCTTCTTCTTCTACTCTTTTTTGATATAGTCTAGATTTGAGCATCTTCATTGCACGTTCCCTATTCTGAAGCTGGGACCTCTCTTGCTGACAAGAAACAACTATACCCGTTGGAATGTGTTTAAGGCGAACAGCTGTTTCTACTTTATTCACATTTTGACCGCCCTTACCACCCGCTCTAAAGGTGTCCATTTCAACATCTGCAGGATTTACCTCTATTTCAATGTCATCTTCAATTTCTGGATAAACAAACACAGAAGCAAAAGATGTATGGCGCCGAGCGTTAGAATCAAATGGTGATATTCTAACTAGACGATGCACCCCATTCTCTGCCTTTAATAAACCAAAAGCATTTTTACCCTCAAATTCAAGTGTTGCCGATTTTATACCAGCACCATCGCCCTCTAAACTATCTAATAAAGTTACCTTATAAGATTTTCGCTCACCCCACCGAATATACATTCTCATAAGCATCTCTGCCCAATCCTGAGCTTCGGTTCCGCCAGCACCAGAGTTAATATTCATTATGGCATTTTTATCATCATCTTTGCCACTAAGCATATTTTTGAGCTCAAGCTCTTCAATTAATGTGCTTGCATTTTTAATTTCTAAGTTAATGTCGTTTTCAATGGATAAATCGGCAAGTTCGTTTGCTAAATTCCACATCTCTTTGGCATCGTTTATAGCAAGTGAAGCAGCCTCCCATTCATTAACCCAATCTTTTAAATTAGCTATCTCCTTATTAACTTTTTTTGCATGATTAGGGTCATTCCAAAAATTATCGCTTTCAAGAAAGTGATTTAATTCATTTAGGCGTACTTTTTTATTCTCAATGTCAAAGAAACCTCCACAAGCTTTCGTTTCTATCCTGTAAGTCTTCGATTAATGATTTTTGTGCTTCAAACATAAATTCTACTACAACGATTTAACTAAATTCAAATATACAAATTTAAAAACTTTAATAATTCATTTTTATTTTAACTCCCAATATCTTATTTTAGTATAATTGTATTGTAAAAATAGTAATCTAAAAGTATCACGATGGCAAATGGCATTTAAATTTATTGATAATGATATATCTACGATAAGTAATATTCTCAATCAACAAGCAAAAAGCTTCGCTGATTCTTGGTCGTGGCATATAAATGATCCAGATGGGCAAAAACCATTAATTATATCATTATATAATATTATAGATTCTCCAACAAATCTTGTTAATAGCTTGATTTCAGTTCAATCTAGGCACGGATATTATGAGCTTCACAATATTAAGTATTTCTTAGCATTCGAGCCTGATGAAGTAATATTTATCTCTGAAAGTGAGGAATTTATAAGTTGTTTGATAATTGGCAAAAATTCTACTTGTTCACTATTCTCTAATATAAAGAAAGAATTATTAAAAATGAACTTTGCAGACTTACACCCTGCTACACTGATGGCAGCAATGCAAATTTCTATTACCGAATCTATATTAGAAAATTAAAAGATACTATGAATAAAGACGTCCTCTCAAATAAGGTTATTATTTTTAATGAAAGCGATAAAAATAGATTGCCACAAAAAAAAGTAAACAATATAATTAAATTGGTGTTAGACGATAATAATATAAATAATGCTACTATAAATGTTATTTATTGTGATGATAACTATATTCATAAAATAAATGTTGAGTATTTAAAGCACGATTATCCAACAGATATAATTACTTTTACTATTGAAGATGAGCCTCTGCTTTGTGAATTGTATATAAGTATAGATACGGCACAAAAGAATGCTGATTTTTATAAAGTTACTTTGAGCAATGAATTGCTTAGATTAGCCGCTCATGGAGCTTTACATATAGTGGGCTATAACGATAGTGATGACATTTCAAGAGATATCATGAAGTCTAAAGAAGATTATTATCTTCAGAAAATAGTAGGTTAATTATGTTTCAAAGAATTATAGAAATAATAATTTATGTTATATCTGAATTGCAAGACAAACGCCTTGACGATATAAATTTTGAAAAACTTGTTCAATTAGGATATAGTGATTCTGAAATTTCCACTGCAATTAGTTGGATTGCTGATAACCATCATTTCAATGATGTGGTTAATCAAAGTCCAAAATTATCTAAGAATAAAAGTAGTTTTAGAATATTTACGCCTCATGAAACAGAGTATTTCACCCCTGAAGCTTTTGTTGATTTGATACATTATAATTTATTAGGAATACTAAAAAATGAAGATATAGAAAACTTATTAGATAGATATGCTGTAAGTGGGTATACAAAAATAGATAGTAATGATATAAAGGTATTTATTGCTAATGTGAAATTTGATGCTTTTAATCAACTCAATTCTCCTATAAGAAAAATATTATTAGGTAACGAAACAATCAACTAAGGTTCCGTAGTTCAGCTGGACAGAACACCAGTTTCCTAAACTGGGTGTCGGAGGTTCGAGTCCTCTCGGGACCGCAAAAATATATAAAGTCTCTATACGAAAATATATATTAAAAGAAGCTGTCTCATGACAATGATACAGCTTCTTATTTTTTTATAGAAAAAATGAAT
>DAOMQA010000021.1:0-41852 GCA_035445085.1 Kapaibacterium sp. (SeqCode) | reverse complement strand
ATCTATGACTTTTTTTCCACATCTTAATATTGCATTATAGAACGCAACTTGGTATCAGCTGGGATATTTGACCTTGGAAGTTAGCGAAGAGTTAGGGTATACTTTAGATAAGTTCTTTAACAAACACCTTGCAGAGGAGTTAAATATATGGTAAAGAAAATTGACTTATATCAGCACTTATTAGAAGAAGATTTATCAAACGACCTTAAGATGTTAAGTGAGCTATGTGGCATTGATTGCGTTAGGCTATTAATGAAGAATTATTCTGGGTTGCAATTTTATATCCCAAAAATCAGTAGCTTTAGAAGTGTTTTTATTAGAATTATTCAGAACGAAAGTTCTTCAATCAGCAACAAAGACTTGGCAAGTAGGTTAGATGTAAGTGAAGAGTTTATCCGCAAAATTAGATTAGAACTTAAAGCAGAGCAAAAGAAATGGAAAAATATAAATTAATCAGCTTTGTATTATCAGTATTTTGCGCATACTTATTGTATACTTTATTGGTGCAGCAAGAGCCTATAATAGCTAATAGATACATTATCAAGAAGGACACTATCGTTACATATCAAAAGCATATCGTAACGATAGATAGAGTAGTACCAAAAATTATATACAAGCACGATACAATTATTGCATCTAAACCATTCGTGGCAGAGATAGACACTGTAATAAAAAAGGATACTATTTGGCTTAAGTATGAATTTCCAGAAAATCTATTCAGTATGCAGTATTTCCCAAGCAAGGATTCAATTAGAATTGAGAAAATTTATGAATATAAGGAAAGCAAACAAAAATGGTACGAGCGTATAGTATATTTTGTGGCGGGTTTTGGTCTTTCATATTTAATTACAAAATAGGAGTATATAATGTTTGATTCATTATTTAGTGGCTACGCCAACAATCATTTTATTAGCAGCTTTATTAACAAGGGGCTGTTGCCTAATCCAGACAAGCTATTAACAAGATTAGGGTCTAATTTTGAAGCATATAGAGATTTAAAAACAGATGCGCATATCTGGAGTTGCATTCAATCACGCAAAAGCGGCAGTTTAGCTTTGGAGCATTATATTGAAAATAATACAAACAATGAAGAGCTATCAAAATTTATAGAAATGGTACTAACAAGATTAGATTTTGATTCACTCCAGAATAATATATTAGAGGCTATATTTTTTGGTTTTCAGGTAATAGAAATTATTTGGGATTATCAATATATTGGTGATTCTGTGTATTTATTACCTCAAAAATTAATTTCGAAGCAACAAGAACTATTTGCCTTTGGTGAAGCTGGTGAGTTACTCATTAAAACTATTGGGAACGAATTAGAAAAAGCCCCTATATACAAATACCTATTAGCAATTAATGAATCTAATAATGGAAACCCATACGGAGAGGCAATTTTAAGTAAATGCTATTGGTATGCTTTATTCAAAAATGGTACGAGTAGATTTTGGATTAACTATGCCGAAAAATACGGCTCTCCAATGCTATTAGCTCAATTTCAGAGGGGTGCCTCGCAAGACGAGGCGGAGAAGTTAGCAGATGCGTTAGCTGGAATGAGTCAGGATTCGGTAATTGTTAGCCCATCGGATTATAAAATTGACATAGCAGAATCGAACCGCTCTGCCTCAGTAGAGCTTTTTAAAGAATTAATTAAATTTTGTAATAGCGAAATTTCTAAAGCTATTTTATCCGAGACATTAACTACGGAAATGGAAGGCGGTTCGTTTGCGGCAGCAGAAGTACATTATAAGATAAGAAAAGAATTAATAAAACGCGACTCACAAATGATACGCAAAGTCATTAATACATTAATACAATATATTATTGAGGTTAATAATCTTGGGAATGAATTCCCAAGATTTATACATATAATTAATGACGCAGACAATATTAGTAGAATAGACAGAGATATTAAGCTATTTAACGCAGGTATCAAATTAAGCAAAGAATATTGGAAAAGAACTTATGGGCTGAAAAATGAAGACTTTGACGAGCAAATTTTAAGTAAAGAGTAAGGAATATGGTCTTGAAATTATATCGGACAATTCATTTATACCAAAATTTCTGCTCAGCCTATAAGTTTCCTTGCCTGCAAAAAACAAAAGCACTGTTGGTATAGAAAATATTCCATATTGTGCTGATATTTCTGGCGTAATATTAGTATCAATGTAATACAATTTTACTGCTGGGAACTGTTCTTGAATTAATCGCTCTACTTTGGGCTTTAGTACTTTACAGACAGAACAAGCATCATTGGAGAAATAAAAAAGCACAGCTTTGTCTTCATTTATAGCTTTGTTAAATAACTCTATTGAAGGGATGCTAATCATATATTAAATTCTCAAAATTGGAACCAAACTTACGGTGGATATGGACGAAAAACATCCAAATATAAATTTAAAAAAAATAGAAGAAGATATAACATTTACTATTTTAAAATTACTTCAGCTCCTAAATATCGAAGGAAATAGCAATATCAATAAAGAAGAGTTAATAGCTTATATTAATACTCTAAGTAGGGCTGTCCCCCAATTAATTCAGCTAATCGAAAAAATTGGCGTCGAAAAAAATACTAAGCATTTAGACAGGGATAGATATAATAAGATATTAGAGAATGATACTTATATACAAAAATCATTGGAATTGTTAAATTTCCTTAACAATTAAAGAATTATTTTAATATATTTGCTTATATTAGTATATTGACTGTTAAGAATATTGTAAATTGAATTATTTTCTACCTTATATTAATCGGCTTTTAATTGTTATAGTTCTACTTATAGCGCTAAGTGCTACCCCTATGTTTTCTGATAATAATAATGTTGCTGAAAGTATTAGCAAAGAATTAATAGATAATGAAAATAATTCAGTAAAATTAGATTCTATTTGCTTGGCATATTACCAGAGATATGGGCATTCAGATTTAAAAAGAATTGATAGCATGCTCTCTCCCCTTATGAAAATTTATAACAAGAGTGAAAATAAAAAAATTCTCGGTTGGTATGATTTCTTTAAAGGGCTCAAAAGTAGTTTAGAAGATATGCACGCCGAAGCTATATATAATTATGAAGAGTCTTTGGTAATATTTAGGGAGACAGAAAACTACTTGTTGGTTGCTTATGCCTACAACCAACTCGGTATGACTTATTACCAACAAGGTAACAACAAAACAGCAATAGAATATTTATTAAAATCTCTTAAAACGTTCCAACAATATAACCATTACGATAGAGTGTATTCTACACTTACAATATTAGGTTTGATCAATTTAGATTTTGACCCATATAAAACTATTGAGTATGGTAATCAAGCTATAGAAATTGTGCATAAGTTCAGAGTAAATACAAATTTATCCTTTGCATATCTACAAATGTCAAAGGCATACACTGCATTAAAAGACTTCGACAATGCCCAGAAATACTTAAACTTGAGCATAGATATGAACAAAACTAAAAAAAATAGCTTTGTTTCGGGCTTAAATATATTATACCAAGCACAACTATATAAAGCTGCAGGTAATTTAGATGAGGCATATAAACTTTATAACAACTTAACTAATAGCAAGCTGTTAGTAACCAATACATATCTATTTACCATTTTTTATAATATGGCCGCAATTAAGATGGAACAAAAGGATTATAAGCAAGCTATTAAATTTTATACTCAAGCTATTCCATATAAAAGCAAATCAGAAAAGAAATCAGACTACCTAATTAATATTTATAAAGGCTTGGCAGAGTCTTATAGTAAAACAAATCGTATGGATAGTGCGGTGCACTATTATAATTTATACATCAATCAACTAAACAACACTATAACATACAAACAAAACGAAGAAGGTCAAAAAGTTCTATTTAATTATGAACTTAACAAAAAAGAACTTGAATTACAAAAAGTGCTATTGGAAAGCAAAGACAGCCAAAATCACATACAAGTGTTCATTATTATAGCTGCAGTGATAATAATCATCATCCTTCTATCATTCACCTATATATACTATAAGTCATATAGAAAAAACTTTGAGCTTTCCAACAGCCTAAAAGATGAGATAGATATAAATAAAAGTATTACAAATGAACTAATCATTGCAAGTAAAAAAATAGAAGAATCAGACAATTTTAAATCTGCTATAATTAGGAATATGACGCACGAAATTAGAACCCCGTTCAACGGATTGCTTGGTTTTGTATCATTAATTAAAAAAAGAAGTAATGAAATTGACGACGAAGAATTAAAGGAATATAGTGATTTAGTAGAAGTTAGTGGCAGAAGAGTATACGAACTAATTAGCAACTTAAATGATTTAGCTTTATTAGAATCGAATGATTATCAATTCCATTTTAGCTTAACATATTTACCCGATATAATCAATGAAGTTTATTATCAATATTTAAAATCAGCGAAGAATAAGGATTTAGATCTTGTATTAGGTAATATTGATGACTTAGTTTTTGATACAGATAGCGTTGCTTTATCTAAGGCTTTAAAAAATGTAATAGACAACGCTGTAAAATTTACTTCTACTGGGCAAATTACAATAAATACAAAATATGAAAATGAATCCTTAGAAATATTTGTAACAGATACTGGTATAGGTATATCTAACGAGCATATAAGTAATATAGGCAAGCCTTTCAAGCAAGTAGATATGTGTCAATTAGCCGTTCTTACGAAGGCATGGGGGTAGGCTTAGCAGTAACCAAACAAATCTTATATAAATTATCTGGGGAGCTTAGCGTTCAGAGCGATTTAGGCAAAGGAACAACGGTGATATTTTGTATAAATAATATAAAAGCTAACACAGATATTTTCCAAGAGCTGACCTCTTAATCTTCTGCTTTCTCCACAAGCTAATATAAAAAAAGAGTTTGCTTATGGTACAAGCAAACTCTTTTGTATGATAGCTCTTTATAATATTTTATCTGTATTAATTATTTCTTGTCGTCATCGACAACAGTGTATTCAGCTTCTTCTACATTATCACTCTTTGGAGCTTCATGGCTACCATCTTGTTGGTTTGCATCAGGGTTGCCAGTTCCTCCAGTATTTTGATACATTTCAGTAGAAGCAGCACTCCAAATATTGTTTAATTCATCCATAGCAGCACGTAAATCGCTACCATCCTCCTTAACAGCTTTTGCTAATCTTTCTTTAGCAACTTCAATCTTTTCTTTATTAGCAGGTGTAATTTTATCTCCAAGTTCCTTTAATTGTTTTTCTGTAGAATAAATTAAAGCATCTGCTTGATTACGTAAGTCTATTTCTTCTTTACGTTTCTTATCATCGGCAGAGTTTTGCTGAGCGTCCATTTTCATTTTTTCTACTTCGTCTTTGCTTAATCCACTTGAAGACTCTATTCTAATATTTTGTTCTTTATTAGTAGCCTTATCTTTAGCGTGCACCGATAATATACCATTGGCATCAATATCAAATGTAACCTCTACTTGTGGCACGCCACGTGGAGCAGTAGGTATACCATCTAAGTGGAATCGTCCTAAAGAACGGTTATCTTTTGCCATTGATCTTTCACCTTGTAGAACATGAATTTCTACCGAAGTTTGGTTATCTGTAGCAGTAGAGAATGTTTCACTTTTACGTGTAGGTATTGTGGTATTTGATGGGATCATCGGTGTCATCACTCCACCCAATGTTTCGATACCTAATGTAAGAGGTGTAACATCTAATAACAATACATCTGTAACATCACCAGAAAGCACGCCCCCTTGAATAGCAGCACCAACTGCCACTACTTCGTCAGGATTAACATTCTTAGATGGTTCTTTACCAAAGAATTGTTTAACTAACTCTTGAATCTTAGGTATACGTGTAGAGCCACCTACTAAGATAACTTCATCAATTTGGTGAGGACCTAATTTAGCATCTTTTAAGGCTTGTTCGCATGGTTGTAATGATTTTTGGAATAAATCAGAACATAAACTTTCAAATTTAGCACGAGTAATATTTAAATTCAAGTGCTTAGGACCATCTTGAGTGGCAGTTACGAATGGTAAATTAACATCTGTTTGCAACATTTGAGATAATTCAATTTTTGCTTTTTCTGCAGCTTCTCTAAGTCTTTGCAAAGCCATAGGGTCCTTTCTCAAATCAATTCCTTCTTGATTTTTGAATTCATCAGCTAGAAAGTCAATTAATCTATGGTCAAAGTTATCGCCACCTAAGTGTGTATCTCCGTTTGTAGATTTTACTTCAAATACTCCATCACCTATTTCTAATACAGACACGTCAAATGTACCGCCACCTAAGTCGTATACAGCAACGGTCATATTCTTACCTTTTTTATCTAAGCCATAAGCCAAAGCGGCAGCAGTCGGTTCATTTATAATTCTACGAACAGTAAGACCAGCAATTTCGCCAGCATCTTTTGTCGCTTGACGCTGTGAGTCGTTGAAGTAAGCAGGAACTGTAATCACAGCTTCAGTAATTTTTTGTCCAAGATAATCTTCGGCGGTTTGTTTCATTTTTTGCAATACCATAGCAGAAATTTCAGGTGCCGAATATTTCTTTCCATCTATATCTATTCTAATAGAACCGCCGTCATCGCTTGCAACAACTTTGAATGGTACCATTTTAGATTCTTCAGCAACTTCGCTTAGGCGACGCCCCATAAACCTCTTAATAGAATATACTGTATTGTGTGGGTTTGTTACTGCCTGTCTTTTTGCAGCTTGCCCTACCATTCTTTCGCCTGATTTAGCAAAGCCAATCATAGAAGGTGTAGTTCTAGCTCCTTCACTATTGGCGATTACTACCGGGGTGGTGCCTTCCATTACCGCAACGCAAGAATTGGTAGTACCTAAGTCTATTCCAATTATTTTACTCATAACTTTTTACTCCTTTTGAATTTATTTTATTAATATATATATATGTAATTTTGTCATACTTTAGAATTTGATGCCACTCTGTCAATTAATTGTCATAAGTGTCATATATTTTCAAATTCTTAATCATACTATAGCTAATTGAAAAAGCCGTGCCAATTTAATAATGAAATTATTATTTTTTTATTTCTACTATTCTCCTTACTTTTGCACTAACAAAAATGGCGGAAGTAGTTCAGTTGGTAGAGCACCTGATTGTGGCTCAGGTTGTCGCGGGTTCGAGCCCCGTCTTTCGCCCCAAGTTTAAATTTCTCATTTAACTATTTATTACATCACTTTAGCTTTATTCAAAACTTTCACCTTAGTACATATTTTATTGCAATTCATAAACTTTTGTTTTTGAAATTATGTAATTTTTAGTTAAATTACACTTATAATGTTGGCTATACAATTATCTTAGGTAGCTATATAATTTATGAACATTCAAATTTAAGAGTATTTATGTTAAATGTTGCTTTATTCGGTCCTCCCGGAGCTGGCAAAGGGACACAGTCCGAGTTTTTAGTAAAGAAATATGGTTTATTTTATATTTCAACAGGAGATTTATTAAGAAGAGAAATAGCTTCAGATTCAGAAATTGGGCGTGAAGCAAAAAATATTATAGCTCAAGGTGGTTTAGTTTCCGACGAAATTATTGTACAGATAATGGAAAAGGTAATAAACGAGAATAGTGGCTATAATGGCTTTCTTTTTGATGGTTTTCCACGTACATATGTGCAAGCATATATTTTGGAAGGCTTAATGTTAAAATTAAACACTTCTTTAAACTGCCTAATAGATATAGATATTCCAGAAGAAGAAGCCGTATCCCGCCTTTTACATAGAGGCAAAACTTCGGGGCGTAGTGATGATAATGAAGTTGTTATAAGAAATCGTTTAGATGAATATAAGGAAAAGACTTTGCCTGTACTTAATTTCTTTAGAGAACGTGGTAATTTAGTTAAGATAGATGGTAGGCAGTCAATTGAAGAGGTGCAAAACGAAATACGTAAGATACTTCAGCTTGAACTTAGTAAAACATTAATTAATTTAGTATTATTTGGCTATCCGGGCTCAGGTAGAAGTACTTTAGGCAGGAAATTAGCCCAAAACTATAACTTAGAATATATTTCTACTGGTGATATATTAGAAAAAGAAGTTGAAATAAAGTCTGATATTGGCAAAAAGATTTTAAGTCTATACGAAAATGGACAACTACAGAAAGATAAAGTAGGTCAGTTAGTTCCTGATGAATTAGTAGTACCATTAATCGAAAAAAGATTAGCTAATCCTGATGGTAAGAAAGGCTTTATTTTTAAGGGATACCCAAGAACAATGGTACAATCCTACATTTTAGATGGCTTATTAAAAAAGCACTCATCTACATTTACCAAAGTATTTGAAATAGAAGTACCTACTCTTCTATTAATTGAGAGATTAAAAAGAAGAGGAAAATCAGACAGTAGTCGTAATTATGATTTAAGTTATGAAAAGATTATCCAAAGGCTATTAGAACACGAACAGAAAACAATACCAGTTTTTAATAAATATATCAAAATTCACGGTAGCATTAAGATTGATGGAACTGGAACAATGGACACTGTTTATAATAGAATTGCCCAAAAAATGGAGTTTTCTAGAAATAATCACTTATAACAATATTCATTCAATTGAACAAAAAAAATGGGGTAATCAATAATACTGATTACCCCATTTAACTTTTACACGCCACAATTACTTGTTTTCGCGTTCTTTATATTCTTTAATAATTTCTTCTTGAATATTTTTTGGCACAGCTTGATATTTGAAAAATTCCATAGTAAACTCGCCTTTACCTTGTGTTACTGAACGTAAGTCACCTGAATAGCCAAACATATCTTTTAAAGGTACTTCAGCTTCTACAACCACATAACCAGCGTCCGATTTTGTATTATGAATAATACCACGTCTCTGGTTTATCTGTCCAATAACAACGCCTTGGAATTCATCTGGGGCAGAAGTTTCTAATTTCATAATTGGCTCTAAGATAATAGGATTAGCTTTTGCTAATGCTTCTCTCATAGCCATTTTTGCAGCAGTTTTAAATGCCATTTCAGAAGAGTCCACAGCGTGGAACGAACCGTCATTTAAATTTACTTTAATACCAACGAGAGGTTGCCCAATTAAGAAGCCTTCTTGTACTTGTTCAGAAAAACCTTTATCGCAAGCAGGTATATATTCTTTAGGAATAGCACCACCCACGATATTATTCTTAAATTCATAAGTTTCTTGCTGATCTAATGGAAGTGGCTCTATACTACCAGCTACACGACCAAATTGACCTGAACCACCTGTTTGTTTTTTGTGAGTATAGTCATATTCTGCAGCTCTACCAATAGCTTCACGGTAAGCTACACGAGGGCGTCCAACTAACACTTCGCAATTATACTCTCTTTTAATACGTTCGATATAAATTTCTAAGTGAAGTTCACCCATACCTTTAATGATTGTTTCGCCACTATCTTCATCGCGTGAAACTCTAAAGGTAGGATCTTCTTTTTGGAATCGATTCATAGCTTTAGAAAAATTCACTAAACCTGATTTTTCTTTTGGAGCTACCGATAATTCCACAACTGGTGCGGGAACGAACATAGATGTCATAGAGATATTAACAGAACCATCCGTAAAAGTATCACCAGAAGCACAATCAATACCAAATGTAGCAATAATATCGCCAGCTGTTGCTTCTTCGATATCGTGCATTTCACTTGCGTGCATTCTTACTAAGCGTGGAACTTTTACTTTTTTGCCATTACTCATATTTACTATAAAATCACCTTTTTTGATTGTTCCTTGGTAAATTCTCATATAAGTAAGCTGACCATATCGCCCATCTTCTAATTTGAAAGCTAAACCAACAGCTGGAGCATTAGGATCAGACAATAATTCTATCTTTTCCTCATTTTTATCTCTGTCTAAGCCATAATTTTTAACATCAAGTGGAGAAGGTAAGAAATGACCTACACCATCTAATAATGTTTGAATACCTTTGTTCATTTTTGCTGTACCAACAAACACAGGGGTAATATGCAAATCAATAGTAGCTTTTCTGATAGCAGCATATAATTCGTCAATAGAAATTTCTTCATCACCTAAGAATTTTTCTGCAATTACATCATCAAAATCAGAGATACTTTCAATCATAGTAGCTCTACGTTTCTTAGCTTCTTCTAATAAATGGTCTGGTATCGTAGTTTCTACAAGGTCTTCACCGCTAACACCTTTGTAGTAAACTGCTTTCATTTTAATTAAATCTATCACTCCCTCAAATTTTTCTTCTACACCGATAGGCATCACAACCATTACAGGATGGTGGTGCAATTTATCTCTTAATTGCTCTACAACTCTATCAGGGTTTGCGCCAGATCTGTCAGCTTTGTTAATAAAAGCTACTCTAGGCACATTATAGCGGCGCATTTGTCTGTCTACAGTAATAGATTGCGATTGCACACCTGCTACAGAACATAATACCAATACAGCACCATCTAATACTCTTAAGGCACGTTCTACCTCTACAGTAAAATCGATGTGTCCTGGAGTATCGATTAGGTTGATTTGATAATCTTTCCACGTACAATAAGTTGCAGCAGATTGAATTGTAATACCTTTTTCTCTTTCCAAATCCATAGAATCCATTGTAGGACCAGCACCAGTCTTACTTCTTACTTCTACTATCTGGTGAATTTTACCTGTGAAGAATAATATTCTTTCACTCAATGTAGTCTTGCCCGAGTCAATATGGGCAGAGATACCAAAATTTCTTACTTTCGAGAGATCCATTTAATATACCAATTAATAATTAAAATCTTATTTTCAAAAAAATCCTATACAGAACAGCAAAAATAATACTTTTATCTTAAATAACAAAATTTTTACATTTTTTTTATTAAACAAATCTATGATAATAATAGATTTAGTGATGTAAAGATTTAATAAAATAAGCTTATTTTATGGGCTGTTACTTGTAAATTGTATTATATTGTATTATATTACATGCTTTAATACCGAATATGTTAAATTTATAATTAAAAATGGATATATTAACAATAACTTATGCCTCACTTGCCTTATTTGTTTCGGCAACAATATGGTATTTACTTTATCGAAGAAATCAAAAAAAAAACTATACATACAAAGAGTTAATTGTTACTATTCTAACAATTGGATTAGCGACACATCTTATATATGTAATCTTTACTCCTTTATTTTGGGCACCAGATGCACAATCTCACTTTAATTTTGTCAAATACTTGTCAGAACACTACGCATTACCCATACATACAGTTAAAATGGGAGATATCAGCAATGAATGGGAGTATTATCAACCGCCTTTATATTATATAATATTAGCTCCTTTTTATAAAATCTCTACACTTATGGGGGCTGACTTAAATACTTCGGTTAAAATATTAAGAATTACTTCTGTTTTCTTTTGGTTTATTTCTACATACTTTTCTATTAAATTTATAGAAACTATTAAGTTCAACAACTTTGCTATTAAGATATTAACAATTACTATATTCTCTCTTTTGCCTACTTATATTTTTATCAGTTCAACTATTAATAATGATAACCTAATTATAGTGTTTGCTAATATTTTACTTTATTTATCTACAAGAGAGTCCACTAAGAAGAATGCTATTTTAATGGGTGTTATATTGGGCTTAGCAATACTTACAAAACTATTAGCAGCAATAATTTTCGTTTATTTTGGGCTTATATTTTTGTACAAATTCTTTAAGAAAAATAGAAATTGGAATTCCATTACAAACACATTCATTACTATTGCAATAGGGATAATATTTTGGATACCTATGATAGTCAGAAATTTAATTATATATGGCAGCCTCACAGCGGCAGATGTTGTAAACGTGCCGTATTATTGGGATTCGATTTGGAAGTGTATTTATTCTTCGATGATTTACTTACAAATTTCTTTTTGGTCTATTGCAGGAATGTTCAATGACATTGGAGGAAGATTTGGGGTTGTAGGTGGCATAATATTTTTGTTCTCTGCATTCGGATATATAAAATATAGGAAAGAAGTATTAAGTAGCTATCACAGCCTTGAAAGACAAGAAAAGGAATTTTTAATTACAATGATACTAACTATAATTACCAATTTAGGCTTAGTTGCGTGGTTTGCTTTTGCTTATGCGCAAGCACAAGGTAGGTATTTGTTGTTATTACTTGCGCCAATATCTCTAATAATTGCTTATGGGTTTAATAATTATAAAATCTTCAGACGTAACGACATAGTAATACATATAATTGGTGTTTTTTTAACTTATAATCTGCTCTTTGCATCATACTGCTTATCTAAGTTTAGTATGGGCTAATAGAACATATTTAGCACGGGCGAAGTTTCTGCCTACAAAGTTTAAGCCGTAACCGTTTACTTTTTCGGATTCTGGCAGGGTTAATATTGTCTGAACTATGATTTTTTATGATTAACTTGATTACTGTGATTTTCAAGCGTAGCCTCGTCATCAAGATTATTCATTCTGATAAAATCTTGCAACTCACGTAGGCTGTTGAATTGTGGTAGTGGGTTGTTTTCTGTGCCAACAACCGTAAATCCTGCGTTTATAAAATCTTCCATTGTCTGAACTATGATTTGTTTTATGATTAACTTGATTACTCTGATTTATTTATTAATTCTTTCATTGCAATCATATAAATCAAATGAATCATTGTTTAGGCGATTTAAATTTCTTATTAGTTAGTCGCTTGAAATTCAAACTATTTTCTCCAAAATTGATAAGTAAACCTATTTCTAAATTGTATGCTTCTAAATAATTAATTGCTTGTGCAAAATGTACATCTTCAAGTTTAGTTATGGCTTTTAATTCGACCGAAACACTTCCTTCAACTAAAAAATCTACTCTTCGAGTGCCAATTTGCAGTTCTCTGTAAAATATTGGCATTTCAAACTCTCGGTTAAACTCCAAATCTTCTAATCTCATTTCAATTTCCAAAGCACGTTGATAGATTACTTCTTGAAAGCCGTTGCCTAATCTTTTATGAACTGTCATTGCACAGCCAATAATTTTAGATGTAAGTTCTGAGTATTTGTAAGCCGTCTGAACCAATGATTTTTTTGATTCGTTTGATTGCCCTGATTGTATATTTTTATTTGCCATTTAATTAATTCTTTTTGCCATTTGTAAATCACCGAAATCATAAAAATCATATGTAATCATAGTTCAGACATCATAGTTTAAGACGCTTTATTGCTTAATAATTTAAAACACAATTTTCACATCTTCTTTATAATTCTGCAAAGTTCCATTTAGGCTGGCTGTCCAACCATCAATAAATACTTTACCGTTTGAGCCTGCCGAAGCCTTAATAGCATTGGAATAATCGTTACTTGCAATTTTCTCGCTGTTAGTTATGTAGTAATGATTGCCGATACGGTAAATGCAATCTTTTACAACTTCTTCGGGAACTTGTGTTGGCTCGTCTAAACCAACCGTGAAAATCATATTGTAAATGCGACTTAAAGCGTCTGTTTCATTTTCAGTTATTGAAATTTGTCCTGTTGTTTCATCAACTTTTAATGTTGGTGCTTCTACACTGTCAAACACTTTAAAGCCAATATCTAAACTATGATTTTTTTGATTGTTGTCTGAACTATGATTGTTTTGATTAGTTTGATTACCTTGATTATCGGAAAACAAATCATTTGAATCACGGGAATCAGGTAAATCATGGTTCAGATTATTTTTGATTCTCTCCCCTGCCCGTCTTAGCCGCTCTATAGTGATACTGCTAATGACCGGTGGCAGCTTATTATCAATACAAAATTTATAAGCAGATTTGTCTTCTTTTATAGGCTCGTCTATTTGGCACAAAATAAATTTACGGTTGCCGGGTGCTGAGCCTGTCGAAGCATCTTCTGCATTGAGCTCCATTACTGCGTGTCCTGTTGTGCCTGAACCTGCAAAGAAATCGAGGATAATAGAATTTTTGTCGGTTGCAATTTCAAAAAAATCTTTCAACAAATTCAAAGGTTTGGGATTGGTAAACAATTTATCACTAAACAAATCTTTTATTTGTTGTGTCCCATTTCCACTACTATATTCGGGTTTATAGAAAATTGTTTTAGGTTTTTTTGAAGGCATATCACCTAAACTTGGTCTTTGCTTTTTATAAATTGAAAAACTTCTTCCATCTTGAACTACAATTAAATTGTGTTTTTCATTATTGAATTTTTCTCTTGACCAACGCCAAGACATTTCATCATTGTTTGTTATCGGATAAATTTCAATGTCATTTTCATTTGTTCTCGAAGTAAAACATTCATTTGTAGAAGTAATATAAAGTGGAAAATACAAGTTTGGTCTTTTGTTTCGTGGTGCGTTTGTTCCTGTTGCTTTCAAATTAGCACCTTTTTTATAATAACCTAATTCATCTGTTTCCCAATCTTCAATTTCATCATCTTTTATAGAAAACTCTCCAAATTTTGCTTGTTCTTTGTTTTTACAATAAACCAAGGTGTATTCGTGAGTTCCTGAAAAAGCAAATTCATCATTGTTACCTTTTAAATTCATAATCGTTGGCAAATTCGCTACAAAATTCTCCTCACCAAATACATCATCGCACAGCAATTTCAAATTGGCTTGCTCATTGTCGTCAATGCTTATAAAAATAACACCATCTTTACTCAATAAATCTCTTGCTAATAACAAACGAGGATACATAAACGCTAACCAACCGTTGTGACTCTTTTTGGTTTTAAAGCTAAAATCCATTCTTGCAAAGTCGTCTTCGCTTAAATTAGCTAAACCTAATACTTCGGCTTCTTCTTTGTCGAATTTGTCTGGATAAACAAATTCATCACTTGTGGTATTGTAGGGCGGGTCTATGTAGATACATTTGATTTTTCCGCTGTAATGGTTTTTTAGGATTTTAAGACTGTCGAGGTTATTGCCTTTCAATATTAAGTTTTGAGTGCCTGCACTGAGCGAAGTCGAAGTGTCAATATTCTTGCTCAATGACCTGTTCAAGCGGAGTTCTTTTTCTGTTTTTTGAGCATATTTAGCTCGGGCAAAGTTTCTGCCTACAAAGTTTAGTCCGTAACCGTTTACCTTTTCGTCAATGGGCAAACCCAAAACGGTTTTTAGTTCTTCTAAGTTTATTTCGGTGTCACGGATTACGTTGGGGTAGTTCTCTTTCAGAAAACTCAACAATTTGTTTTCGTTGTTTTCTGTTCCAACAACCGTAAATCCTGCTTTTATAAAATCTTGTTCTGCCATACTATTCTTCGTTGTTGTTTTTAAATCCTTTGTTTTCTTTTAATGACTTAACTTCTTCGGATTTTAATTTGCGTTCAATCTTTTTCACATCTTCTTCTGGTGGCAAGTTCTCGGGAACAATACCACGAGAAATCAAGGTATTTCTAACCGTTTTATTATTCGTAATATGCTCGTAAGAAATTTGATTTTCGGTTTTCATTTGCTTTTGTTTGGCATTGAAAATGGTAATTTCGGTAGCAAAATCTTTGGCTTTTAGCAAAATGGTTGGCATAAAATCGGCTAAAGGTTTGTTCTTTATGCCCCATTTATCCTTCATTTGTTGCGTAGTTCTATTAAATAAAGCCTGGTCGCCTTTGCTTCTGATTAAAGCAAAGTTTTCGTTTCCTCCTGTTTGCTGAAAAATAACGTGTGAGAGTTCTTTTTCGGTTTCGGCTAATTTGTTTCTTGCTTGTACCCTTTCAATTTCTAATATTTTTTGCTCAATGAGTTCAGCTTTTCTTGTTTGAATGGCAAAATAAGTTTGGGCAAAAGCAATTTGTTCTTTTCTTGGGTCACCATTTTGAGCAATTAAGTAACAGGCAAAACGAGTTAGCATTACATCATCAATTTCTTTTTGTGCTCCCGAACCAATCTCAACCATTTTCCCGACATCGGCAAAATGGTCTGCAATATCCTGTCCTGATATTTCACAAGCAGTTTTTGCTTTGCTTATAACATTTTGAAAATTATCCCATTTGCCATAACCGAGTAAATGCTGTAAATCTCTGGCTAACCAAAATTCTATTCCATCTTCTGTTTTGTGTAAAAAATCCTCGAAGTTTTCGGTTAGTTTATAAACAATTTCTTTTTTCATATTTCTTAACTATGATTTTATCAATGCTGCTAATTGCGTTTTATTGATACGTTCTTTAAATGAAATTTTAATGTTTTGGTCTTTGTAGTGTTCGCCCAATGCTTCAAAATACTTTTTAGCAAAGTCAATCTTGCCTTTTTCATCTACTGGAATTGCGGTTGACGATTTATAGCCTTTGGCTTCCACTACAAGGAATATTTTGTTGCCTTCGGTGCTTTTGATAGCATAGCAAAAATCGGGGTTGTAATCTCCCAAAGGCGTTTTGATTTTCAGGCGTGGAAGTTTGCCGAAAATTTCAATGCTATCAATGTCTGGGTCTTGCTCCACAATTTCCAATTCAAAATCACTATCGTATTCAATCACTTCTTCAAATACCCATTTGCTTTTCAAATTGAAATCGTCTACAATATCTTTTTGAAATTTGCCAACGCTTCCTATATCTAAATATGTTTTCCCGAAGTCTGAGCCTGTCGAAGACTCGGTCTTAAATACATTTGGCAAACCTATTCCGGAGATTGAGCCGGTCGAAATCCCGTCATACTTAATGTTTGCTTTGAGCATAGCAATTAAGTTCTTGTTGATTATTCCGGAAATTTCTCTTTGTGCTTGTTCGGGATTGTTGCAGAGCATTTTAGTTTTGAAATCATTACTCAAAGCATTAAAAAGCTTTACCACAAATGAAATAGGTGTTTTGGTGTTGTTAGACAAAGTGCGAACTAATTCCAAATAATCAACTTTGCTTTTGTATGAAACGGTATCGGTTAGCTTTTCTGTAATGGCATCTTGTTTGTCAAGTTTGTTTACGTTTAGTTCTGCACGAATGGTCTGTAACAGAATTTCTTCAATGTTTACGGCTTCAATTTGCGTTTTAATATTTTGTATCAGTTGGCTTTCCTGTTCTGCGCTTAAAGTTTCTAAAACATAGAAAGCATTTTTGTTAATAGTATTCCACAAGTTTTGAAATTCTTGCAAGTGAGTGGCTTTTATGAAAACTTTCTTTTTGGGTTTTACCTTTTTGGCATCTTGAATATATTGATTGGCATCGCTTGCAAACAAACTCTCAATAGCTTTTACTTGTACTTCGGGTAAATTTTGTTCTTTGAGAATGGCGGAAAATTCAGGTGATTTTTCATAAATCTTTTGTCCATCAACAATTGCCTTGCGGACAATCATTTTCTTTTCTTTCAAAACATCATCCACTAAAGTAACTACCGTATCATCATCAAAGCCCGATTTTTCTTTGAGTATCTTAATGAGTTCTTGCTCGGTGAATGTTTCAGCAACCAGGAATGAATTGCTTAGAATTTCATTTTGAATTGCCTCAACAAAACCGTGTTCTTTGCTTGATACAACTACATCAAGGTTATTGATTTTCCAAAATGCTTCTTGGTCATCATTCAGATTTTTAAGCGTGTTGCGCTGTAAGTTTTGATTTACGCATATTCGTAACCCTCTACCAATTTGTTGCAATTTTGATATTTCGCTTCCTTGATTGGAAAGTTTACAGATTGTGAAAACATTCGGATTGTCCCAACCTTCCTGTAATGCCCAAATAGAGAAAATAAAACGAGTAGGGCTTTCAAACGAAAGCAATTTCTTTTTGTCTTTTAGAATTTCATCAACACCTGCTTTTATTTTTTCGTCTGCGTTTCCTTTGTCGCCCGAAAAATATCCTTTGTGAACTTGCAAAGTATTATCACTGTCAAAATCGTTCTGCAAGAACTTAAAATAGTCGCTTGTTTGGTCAAGTTTGCTTACTATTTCTGTGTATTGCTTTTTGTATTCTTCTTCAAAAAAGTTCTTGATTTTGGGATTGCTTCCACGAAATAAACTGGTATCGCTCTCCATAAAAAATAAGGTTAAAGCTTTTATGCCTTGCTCAAACAATCCTTTTTCTTTTTCAAAATGAATTTTGATTGTTTCCTTAATCATTGCCCGCAATGAATCGTCCGACAAAGAATAATCTACTTTTTCAATCGTATCGTCCGCCAAAACAATCGTGTCTTTGTTTATTTTCTTTATGTTTTTTCCGTTGAAAACTGCTCCAACTCCTAGTGCATCTTTATCTCTAAGTCTTATTGTAACCCCGTTAATAAATCTATCAACCAGAGCTTTATAAACAGAACCAACTTTTTCAATTCCAACGAGTGTGTCTGTATTCTCAACCACGTCTTGCGTATAAACCACAATTTTCTTAACCAAACTTTGTCGGAATGAAGAAATGCTGTCTAATACATACGCTACATTGGATAAAGGCAGACTGTCTTTCTTTTTGGGGAATGTAGCACCAAAACGCAAAAAGTAATTTTCAAACCCTTCAAAATAGGTTTTAAAAGCGTTACCTTCAAAACGGTGAGGTTCGTCCATTATCACGATTGGATTTAGGCGTTTCAAACATTCCAAATACGATTTTGGCGGTTCTTGATTGTTTAGGAATAATTCAGGTGTGTTAATATCTTTTTCTAAAGGTCGGTTTAAGATATTGTCTTTGTGGCTGAATGAACTTGGTGTCATTACCAAAACCGATAAATGCGAAGTGCCGATAAATTGTCTTACGGATGAAATGTTTCCACCTTCATAAACAAAGGTTTCAATTTCCTTTTCTTTCTCGTTGGCGTAAAAGCTTTTAAAGTAATCTTTGGTGTCCTCTAAGTTTGTTTTTGTTCCCTCTCGGATTGGAACTGTCGGAATAAGAACAATAAATTTTTTGTAGCCGAAATGCTTACTCAGTTCAAAAATGGTTTTTATAAACGTGAAGGTTTTGCCCGTTCCCGTTTCCATCATTATGTCAATGTTTTTAGTGTCTTGAACAGGAAAATTGTATTTGTTCTTTTTGTGGTGTGCTGTCAGCACCTCACAAAAATTCACTTTTTGACGAAGGCTTTCAAAAAGACTGGTAATGTTTGTAACACAGTCCTCCTGATAGCTTTGTATTTCATATTGGAAGTGTTTTGCTTCTGTTTTAGCTTGAAATTCCATCAATACCTATCATTTACTAACTTTTGTAATTTAATACTTTCGTACACTTGGGCGAGCCTTAAGTATATGTGCTACAAATATAAACAATATCTTCGTATATTTAAAATCTTATTAAAGCGTATCTTTATCAAGCATTTTTCATGAATGGAGTATCGTTTAAGCTATAAATTTTATTATCAGTACTTTACACAAACGTTCTATCTAATTCAATAGCCTCTTCCAATAGTTCTAAATATTCTTGTTTAGGAATTTCAAAAGCACCAAGTTGCTTAGTAAATGGGTTAATATATTGCGAGTCTAAGAGTATAAACCCTTGATATTTTAGATGAGCGGCTAAAAAATAGAAAGCTGCTTTAGCAGCATCGCTAATTAGGTTAAACATCGACTCACCAAAGAAAGCCCCCCCTATCGCAACGCCATAAAGCCCCCCGCAAATACTTCCTTCACTCCACACTTCAACTGAATGAGCATACCCCATATTATGTAGTTCGGTATATATATCAATAATTTCTTCACTAATCCATGTATTGCTTCTGTTGGAGCAGGAACGTATTACAAAATCAAAGTCCTTATTAATAGAAAAGCTAAAAGTACCCTTTTTAATTTTTTTAAGGGTACTTTTATCAAAATTGATTTTATCTAAATCAAAAATAGCGCGAACTTCTGGTGAATACCAAAATATTGCCCCGTCTTCTATATCTGCCATCGGAAAAAACGATGTTTTATATGCAGTAAGTACTTCGTTTGGAAACAAAAAGCTCAATTTTAAACTTTATCTAAATTACATAAATGTAGCTTTTTGCTTTTCTGTCATCATTTTATCATGATCAGACAAGAATTTTTTTAATCCAGATTCCGTTAATGGGTTATATAACGATTGCATTAGCACATTATATGGTACAGTAGCTATATGAGCTCCAGCTTTTGCTGCTTGAATCATATGAATTGGTGTGCGAATAGAGGCGGCAATAATGGCGGCTTCGTATTCTTGTACATCCCATATTTCACAAATATCATTAAGTATAGCATAGCTATCAATAGCGATATCATCTAATCTTCCCATGAATACAGATACATAAGTAGCTCCAGCATTTGCAGCAGCAATCGCTTGCGTAGGGCTAAATACTAATGTAACATTTGTAGGTACTTCTTGCAAGGCAAGCTCCTTTACCGCCGATAATCCAGCAGGAATCATTGGAATTTTAATAACAGCGTCTGGGAACCAGCTTAATATTTCATCAGCTTCTTTCAACATTCCTTTAGTCTCTGTTGAAAGCACTTCAACCGATAGATGCCCGCCTACTAATTCATGAATATCTAATATTCTTTGTTTGATATCTACTGTAGGGTCTTCTTTGGCTAAAAGTGATGGGTTAGTAGTAACACCGCTAATAAAACCTAAATCGGCACAATGACGAATATGCTCAATATTAGCTGAATCTAAATATAATTCCATTTTTTACCTCTGATGATTTATTATACTACAAAAATAAGCATATTTCATAGCTTATAAAAAATATATTATTTTACTTTCTTATTGGTTCTTAAGTCTATTATTTCACTTGCCTCGTCTGGAATAGGTAGAATCAACTCCCCTAATGGGTTAATAAATCCATTTATCTTGTTTTCGGCACTATATACATATGCTAAACCATCATGGAATGACTCGGCTATATCATACTCTCCTTTAATAATTTGAGTATTTTGTGGGTCTATGTATTTCCATTTTTTATTAAGCATTACGGCAGCTATTCCTTCGGAAAAATCTCTTACTTCTCCATACATAAAATCAAACATCCTTGTTCCACTTGTATTTATTAACGACCAAAGTGATTTATATGCACTTTCGCTAGGTATGCCCACAAAAGCGTATCCTCCAGAGAAGTCATTGGCAAAGTCATAAGAATGTTTTACAATTAAATGCCCCGCAGTATCAATAAAACCGTACAAACCCATTTTATTTACTTTTGCTCTACCTTCTACAAAATCACCCGCATCGTCCCATTGCAAATTAAAAGCTATTTTACCTTGTTTATTAATGAAGCCAAAGCGACCGCTTGTATCGGAAAATGAAGCAAAACCCTGCTTAAAATTATTCCCAAAACCGTGTGATTGAAACATTAATACAAAATTACCATTATTATCTATATATCCTCTTTCATCAAAATTCATCACCCACGCCAAGCTATCATAAAAATCAAATGCTTCTAAATATTTGGGCTTCACAATCATTTGCCCTTGGTTATTAATGTAACCAAAATATCTAATAATAGAATCTTTAGCTACTTCTTTATCCTTGCCAACAACAGCCATACCCATTCTAAACGGTCTTACCTCATCAAAATTCATCACAGCTACTTGACCAGTATTAGTCATAAAACCAAATTTTTCTTTGCCTTCATAATCTAAAGTTACTAAATAAAAACCTTCTGTATATGCTCGTATCGACTTCAATTCCACTGGGTCTAAGATAGTTTTGCCTTGTTCATCAATTACATACCATAGAGAGTCAATCTTGAAAGCAGCTAAGGGCTTATGTTCTGCAGACAATAAATGAAGGTTTGAAATCACTAAAATAATAAGTGTAAGAAAGATATATTTTCTCATATTGCAATATTTACCAAAATTGGTTTTAAAACAGTTTGTAAGTCTAAAGATTTAATTTTTATAATGAACCCTCTTTTGCCACCATTGATATAAATATTATCAAGATTCATAATAGATTGTTCAATATAAGTAGGTATTTTTTTTCTATGCCCAAACGGCGATGTACCACCAAATTGGTAACCTGTAGTATTTATTGCCGACTTTTCGTCAGCTTGTTCTATTTTTTTTACATTAATAATTCTAGCTAATTCTTTAGTAGACACTTCTTTATCCCCATGCATCAAGACACAAATTAGATTCCCATCGGCTTTAAATATAAGTGTCTTGATTACGCTATGTTCTTCAACGTTTAATTCAAGGGCGGTCTGATGTGTGCCGCCCTTTTCTTGATATTCGTATTCAAATGGTTCAACTTCAATATTAAACTGCCTTAGCTCTCGAATAGCAGGCGTAATAGGATATTTTTCCTTTGCCATTTTAAGCTCTAACGTATTCCTGTAATTTTTCCATACCAGCGCCTTCTCTTTGTATAACAAACTCATCATTTGTTAAATCTAAAATTGTAGATTCGCCTACATAGTTGTATTCATCTGAAATAACTACAACATCTACTAGTTTAGAATACTTTTCAATTATTTCATCATTAGTTAAATTAGGGCTTTGTTCTTTGCTACGAGCAGAAATACCAATAATAGGCGTTCCCATAGCTTTTAGTATTTGTTGCGATAGCAAATGATTAGGCACTCTAATACCCGCAGTAGAGCGTTTTGCATTTTGAGCAAATTTAGGTACTTGCTTAGAAGCAGGTAGAATAAAAGTATACGGGCCAGGTATTAACCTTTTAATTAATCTATACGCCTCGTCGTTGATTTTAGCAAATTCTGATATATTAGATAATGAATCGCATAAAAAGGTCATTGCTTGATTTTCATTCATGCCTTTCATGCTACGTATACGCTCGATACCTTCTTTGTTGGACAAAGCACAACCAAGAGCAAATTGAGTGTCTGTTGGATACAATACAACTGCACCGTCTCTTAAGGCGTTCACCACTTTATCAATCTTATTTGCTTCTGGTGTTTTGTAGTGCAAGTTCAAAACTAATGCTGACATTTTAGCTCCTCTGAAAAAATTAAACTTCTATAGTGGTTAAACATAATTAATTAGTTTTTATTTTATAGAAGTTTACTATTATTTTGTTTTATATATTAGATTCTATGCTCTATATATTTCTTCTAATTGTCATTTCAAAAAGAAGGTAGCATCTACTACTGATTTGATTGTTTTTTCTATACTTGATATATCATTTATCCCCCAATCACTTACTTCATTTGAGTTGACAGCTGTAATTTGGAATACACCTTGTTGTGCATCAGCTATAGACCCTATTGAATTATTTGTTTTACTTGCCATAGCTTCTGCTCTTAATTTCGCATCTTTTAGGGCTTCGCCAAGCATTTCTACTTTGTATTTTCCTAAATCTGACACGTAAAACTCAGGTGGATTGGAATTAATATCGATTCCTTCAGACAATAAATCATTTATTTGTAGCGATAGTTGTTGAATTTTATCTAGGTCTTTTGAATTAATGACTATTGATTGATTCATACGATACGCTTTGGCAGCACCAGTTGGCATATCATTTCTATCGTAGTTGCTTATTGTTTCGGTAAATAGGGAGGTCTCGCCCATTTGCTCGTTCGGTATATTATTATCTTTTAAAAATTTGTATACTCTCTCTTTATTCTGTTTTAATATAGAAAAAGTTTCACTTAATACTGTTGAGTTAGCGTTTACTATTATACGCCACACAGCATAATCGCTTTTGACATTTTTCTCAGCATACCCTTTTACTGTAACCCTAGGACTCCTTCCGTTCATCGACATTAACCCGTAGCTTATTGCTAAAGCACCCATAAGCATAAAAAGACCCAATATCGCCAAGCCCCTATTATCAATGCTTGACTTATTCTCATCATATTGATCATATTGATCATTTTGTTCTAATTGCTCTCCCACATCTACCCCTTATTCTAAAAAATTATTTATAAATTCTCTTAATTTATTTTATTCGCTTTTAGTATGTATTTTGTTAAGTGAATCCTTCTTCCTTTTTGCTGCAGCTTTTTGTCTCTTTAGAACGTTAAAGTTTACAGAAGGTGTAATTTGAACCCCTTCCCTAATGTGCCCATTTGCACGTAAGCTATCTTCAGCATATAGGTATCTATTTCTGTTTGGTAAAGCTCCCCGCGAATTTTTAGGTATTTGAGATATAGGTATCAATGCTTCCTCAACTTTCATAGGTTGCTCTGGTAAAGAAACATAAAAATCTTTATTAGAATTTAAATGCTTCCAATCTCCGTTTCGCCCCTTTGCAAAATCATAAAAATCAATTATTATGACGGGAGTACCCGAAAATGGTAAAGCAACTTTATTAGTATCGTATTTTGCCCCTTTCCCCCAAGTAAACAACCATTTTGCATCGTCCATAAATTGTCTAATGCACGAGTGGGACGCAGGATAGCCCGGCATATCAAACTTATGAAAAGCAGAGCCAGCATATTTATGAAAATTCCAAGTATATGGCAATATCCAAGATGAATCTAAAGATGATCGCCTTAGTCTATCTTTCCAAACTAAAGAATATCTTCCGGCGTAAGTTTGTGTTCTTTCCTTTCCGGAGCTTACCGCAGCAAATCTTACTAATTTTCCATATTCATAACAAGCATAGGATTGCCATTTATTTGACACCATAATTATTTTTGCAATTTTATGAGCCGCTGGATAAAAATATGGAAACACAGAGTACGCTATCATATCTTCTATATATTTATCTGGCACTAATATTGTGTCACCTACTCGCATATACCTTAGTTCTTTACGGTTGATAGTCCTAACAGCTTTATTAATTGCGGGATTGGCAGAATCATAAGCAAACTCTTTTAATAATTTACTCCTGTGGGCTTGAGATTCTACATATACTTTTTTATAATTTATTATAGGGAATGTATCAAGTTGCTTGATAATTTTATTGGTATCAATTACTTCGTCAATCTTTGTTGAATCCGTTTTGATTAGCTCCTTAGAATTATCATTTTGGCATGAGCTAACGACGAGTATATTGAGTGTGAACAATATTGTAAAAAGAAATCTCATACGAATTGATATTTATAAATTGTAATAATGAAAAAAGACACCATACTATATCTTTTAAACAAAGACTATACAAACACCATTTAGTATACTTTGACAATGGTGCTTGTATAATTGTTCTACTTTTGACATTTAATTAATACTATTATATTAAGCCTAACTCTTTGCCTACTTCCTCAAATTGATGAATGATTTCATCAAGATGTTCTTTTTTATGAGTAGCCATATAGCTGGTGCGCATCATACTCATATTTGGAGGTACTCCCGGTGGAATAAAGGCATTAACAAAAATTCCTCTATCAAATAATTTTCGCCACGTAATAAATGCTTTATCGACTTCGCCAACAATTACAGGTACTATACCTGTTTGACTTGGGATAACAGTAAAGCCTTTGCTATGTAATCCATCACTAGCATACTTAGCATTAAATAATAATTGCTCTACTAATTCGGGATGTTTTTCTAATATATCTAAAGCTGCTAAGGCAGATGCACAAGAAGCTGGCGTAGGACTAGCGCTAAAAATAAGAGCAGGTGAAGTATGTTTCATAAAATTAATAACACGCTCTGGACCTGCAACAAAGCCACCTAAAGAAGCAAATGTTTTAGAAAAAGTACCAATAACTAAATCTGTGTCTTTTTCACAATCATAATGAGATGCTGTACCACGACCACCTTTTCCTATTACCCCAACAGAATGGGCATCGTCTACCATTACTCTTGCTCCATATTTATGGGCAACTTTTATCATATCAGGTAGATTAACAATTTCGCCAGTAACAGAGAACACGCCATCAGTAACCACTAATTTTGGCGCCTTTTCGGGAATATGTTGCAGCACTCTCTCAAGATCTTCCATATCATTATGTTTGTATCTTTTAAACTCCGCAAAAGCACCCTTTGCTAGCATTGCACCATTAACAATACAAGCGTGGTTTTCTTTGTCAGAAATAATATAATCACCTTTTTGAGCTAAAGCGGATAAAACCCCTAAAGCTGTTTGGTATCCTGTGCTAAACAGTAAGACGGATTCAAAATTCAAAAACTTAGCTAATCTTTGCTCTAACTCTATATGCAAATCGAGTGTACCCGTTAAATATCGTGAACCAGAGCAACCTGTACCATACTTTTCGATAGCTTTAATAGCAGCTTCCTTTACACTTTCATTAGCTGTAAGCCCAAGATAATTATTTGAGCCTGCCATTATCATCTTCTTTCCTTCTACTGTAACTACAGGACCTTCATTTTCTTCTATCGAATGAAAATAGGGATATAATCCCATAGCTTTTACATCATCAGCACGTGTAAAATCAAAACATTTTTGAAATAAATCCACTTAATTTCTCCAATAATTATTAAATAAAACTACTCACGGTCTCCAGAAATGTTTTTTCATATTCACCCTGTTACCTACAAATTCAATTCCTTCACTCTCAAGTAGTTTTCGCATTGTGTCGCCTGGGAAAGCATTCTTTCCTGTCAAGTCACCATTACGATTAACTACCCTATGATAAGGTGCAATAAAATTATGCTTATCTGCGCTTAAGGCATAGCCTACCATTCTCGCCGAAGATTGCATTCCTATCTTTTGAGCTATAGCTCCGTAAGTACTTACCATACCACAAGGTATTTCATTTACAAGTTCGTATATTTTTTGATAAATATTAGTATCTTTCAAATCTTATCGACATTGTGCAAGTAAAAAAACTCTAAAAACTAAATTATGATTAATTTATTTTCGTTTATTACAACTAAAGTATGCAATTTAATAGTTTTTTTACTATTTCTATATATTTTTTATTTAAAGTAGATTAATTTATGCTATCATCAGATATTCAATTCATTGATTTTTTGAAATTAAGGCTTCAAGAACCATTACCAGGTATAGATTCCCAAATAAATATGGCAATGAAAGTTAATAATCTTTTGTTTAGAAAATTTAAGCCAACACAAGATGCCTTCCAAAGTTCAATTATGTTACTTCTCTCGGGTAAGACGCAATTGTCGATTCTATTTACTTTAAGAAGCAAGAACCTACGCCATCATAATAATCAAATTAGTTTCCCTGGAGGCAGGAATGAAAAAGGTGAAGATAGTATTGAGGCAGCAATTAGAGAAACTTATGAAGAAACCGATATTATGGTAGATAAAAACCAAATAATAGGTAAGTTGTCGGAGCTTTTTGTGCCTCCATCTAATAGCATAATAACCCCCATTATAGCTTATACCGAAAGCATTGAGCATTATAGAGCAAGCCCCGATGAAGTGGAAGAAATTTTCTTTTCTGATATGATCACCTTTACTAAGAACGATATTATTCAAACAACAATTAAGAATATTGATGGCAATGAAGTAGTAACTCCATATTGGAATGTACACAATTTAGTACCTCTGTGGGGAGCAACGGCAATGATTTTGAATGAACTCGTTGATTTATATAAAGAATGGTTAAGTATAAAAAAATAATAAAATCTTTGCTTCGTATTTTACTTTTGCAGTTCTTGGACGTTATATATTACATTTGTATCCTATATATATTATATTGCAATAACAATGACAATAATTTTTTTGGAGTTCAATTATGAAATTTAAACTTTTTTCACTTATAGCAGTGATATTACTTACTTGTTGTAAAATGGATTTGATGGCACAAATCCCCCCAACGTTGGTATATCCGCAGAATTTTGATAGCTGCCAGTCAAGATTTTTGACTTTAGAATGGCAGGCAGTACCTAATGCTATATCATATAGGTTAGAAGTATCAGACACATCAAATTTTCAAAATATTGTTATCAACCAAGCCAACCTTACACTTACTCAACTAAATATAGTGTTGAATGATTGGCAGCAACGATATTTCTGGAGAGTGTATTCTGTATTCCCTGGTGGCACAGAAGGCAAATCAGAAGCTTGGATATTTAAAACTAAGAAAGCACCCGTTGTCTTGGTATCTGTACCAAACGAAATAAACTGCGTAGATACTAATGCGAGATTTGTATGGAAAAAGGCAGATGCTGAATTTTATACCTTGCAAATTGCAACTGACTCTTTATTCACAGACTTTATTTACAACAAGAACAACTTGACTGATACAAGTGTAGCAGTAAGTATTCCTTTTTATAATACCAAATTTTATTGGAGAGTAGCTGCTAAAAAAGGATTATGCTTAACAGATTGGTCAGAGCGTTGGGAATTTACCAGCAAGCAACATAGTCCACAATTATTATTACCTGCAAATGGGGCAAAAGGTGCCGAACTATTTAATGCAGTTCCTTTTATTACAACATTAAAATGGGCAACAACAGAAAATGCTACTATATATGATATTCAAGTATCTGATAGTCCAAACTTTACAACATTTTTCACACAAGCGTCTATTCCTGACACAAGTTATGACTTAAATTTAGCTTCTAATTACGATTCTTTATTTTATTGGAGAGTGCGTAGTACTGTTAATGGTTGCGTTTCTTATTGGTCTGAACCTTTTAAATTAAGGACACCATACATACAATCTACTCCAACATTACCATTGAATAATGAATTATGTGTATCTATGGGAAATAATCTAATTAAATGGACAGTTATTCCCGGTGCAACCAAATATTCTATAGAGTTTACTACTGATAGTAATTTTGTAAACAATATAATCCAAGTAAAGGATATTAATGAAATACAAACTTCAATAGTATTAGATAAAGCTCTTACAATGTATTATTGGAGGGTGAGAGGTGAAGATAGTAAGAATATTGGGCTTTGGTCTTCTATTTATAAGTTCCAGACTACCCAAAGACCGCCTTCAAGTTTCATTCCAGCGGATTCGTCTTATGGCTCACAAAAAGCCCTAACTTTATCTTGGGAAAACTTCGGAGCAAATACTTATTATGATTTAAAGGTAGCTTCCGACATTGAAATGAAGCATTTATTAGTTGATACTACTTTGTTAGACACAAACTATTTTGATTTGACTGTTCCGACAAATAATACTACATATTATTGGAGTGCAAGAGTTAGAACAGGGGCTTGCTTAGGCGATTGGTCAAAAGTAGTTCAATTCAAAACATTAATAAATTCTCCTGAATTAATTTTACCCGCTCAAGGTGCAATCGTTGAAGTACTATATCCAATATTTGAATGGAATACAGTAGAAGATGCTACAGGATACGAAATTGAAGTATCTTTAGATTCTAATTTCACTAGCTTATATAAGTATGATAACTTTTTAGTCCAAAATACAATGTCGTTTGCTGGTGCCCCATTTCAAGAGAAAACAACATACTATTGGAGGGTGAGAGCAAAGAATAATGAAGGGAAATCACTTTGGTCTCAATTTAGCTTCTTTACTATCCAAGAGCAAGCTGTTGGAGCTCCTAACAAATTAGTGCCTTTTAATAGCCAAGTAAGTCTCCCTTTTGAATTTACATTTATATGGAACTCTCAAGCAAGTGCTCTTTCTTATGATTTTGAACTTGCAAGCGACAATCAATTTACCAACATGGTGGCAAGCGCAAATATTATTGGAAGTGACACAAGCTATGCAATAACAGGTTTAGCTCCTTTTACTTATTACTATTGGCGAGTGCGTACCATTAACAAAGGAGGAGCAGGCAATTGGGGTATTACATTTAAATTTAGAACCAAAGATATAAAACCAAGCGATATAGTTCAATTAGTTGCTCCTGAAGATGACGCTAAAAATATGCCTATTTCATTAGAATTTGTTTGGGACTCTATTCCCAGAGCTAAAACTTATGACATATTTATAGCTACTGATACAAACTTTACTGAAGCATCTACAGTGTATAGCTTTGAAAAGGTATATAACTTATACAAAAAAGTCAATGACTTAAGCTATAATACTGAATATTTCTGGCGAGTACGCGGGTTTAATGAAGCAGGTTATAGCCCATATTCTTTAGTACGCTCTTTCAAAACTATTGACCCTACATCTGTGGAAGACAACGACCCACTCTTTGTAAATATCAATATAAGACCAAATCCAGTATCAAGTAATGCAAGTATAAATTTTGATTTAAAGCAAGGCGAGAACGTTAAATTACAAATTCATAGCTTGTTAGGCAAAGAAGTATATAGCGTTGCCCCTAAATATTATAGCAATGGCAATCATATAATTAGCTTCAATGCAGATACATTTCATCCGGGATTATATATTTATACTTTAATTGTAGGCAATAAATCTTATAATGGTACATTTGTCGTAAAATAATTTTTCTATAATTAAGATTACGAAAGCTCCAAGTATAGCAATATTCTTGGAGCTTTTGCTTTTAATGATACAATAAAGCCTTATGTAACAAAGCATTAATTCATTAGTTAAATTTGACTAATTGATTAGTTTTGCTTACTTTCGCAACCTTGAAACTGTTTAAAGATTAATTTTTGTTAATGAAATTTATATTTTACTAAGTTATTTCTTAATGCTTAATAAACTCTTAGATATCAACAATAAGTACGGCTTAAATAAGTTCACACTTCTATTCCCAAAGGAATTGGAGAGTGAATATGATGAGAATATTATACATACCTCTATTCGATCTATTAGAGTTGTTTTATTCATTACTATTATACTCTTTCTGATAGGAAAGGTAATAGATATGATAATTAACCCAGAGGTAGTGCGTTTGCAAATAATTAGCTTATCAACTATTATTCCATTTTTAAGTTTAATGATAGGGCTAAGTTATTCACAAATATTTAAAAAATATCATCAATATATTTTGTCATTCACCTTTTTAATTATTGGGTACGGTTTGTTAGGTATGATGATAGATAAGTCTGAAGACTACGCATATGCTTTAGGTATGATGTTAGTTTATCCTGCTGGTATTTTTTTGTATCGAATCAAATATTTATTCTCAACGATTACCTCAATAATAAGTTTGATTCTTATTAATATAATTCTAATCTCCTTTTCCGAAATACAAAGTTATCACCTAATTACCTATAATTTCTTTTTCTCTTCATTAGTATTAATATGCGCTTTAGGTGCCTATACAGTGGAATTAAATAAGAAGCGTAATTATATTCTTAACAAACTATTACAAGAAGAAAAAAGTAAACTCGAAGATGCGTACGAACAACAATCTAATGAACTATTGAATGTAGAACTTCAATCAAATTTACTATTTAATCATGCTTTTGATGGTATTTTTATATTGAATGATCAAAGATACGAATATGTTAATCAAAGTTTTTGCGACATTGTAGGCTATTCGTTTCACGAGCTAACTTCTTCGGAATTTGTATTTTTATCGCTTTTAACTGACGAAAGCAGAGAAAAGCTAAAAGATATAATACTAAATTGGGAGCATAAAAGTAATATTTCAGGGAAATATGAAGTAGAAATTATATCTAAATCTGGTGAAATAAAAATATTAGAAGCTTCAATTGTGGTAATAACTAAAAATAATAATAAGCAGCTATTAGGTATAATGAGAGATGTAACGGCAAAAGTTAAAGCCCTACGTTTACTTCAAGAACAAAATGAATTAAGACAGTTATTAGTAGATATTTCTTCTCATTTTATTAATCTATCACCCAAAGAAGCTCATAGTGAATTAGCACATTCTTTAGAGGTTATGGCTCATTTTGTCAATGCTGATAGGGCATATATTTTTGACTATAATAGTACTACGCGTATATGTAGCAACACTTATGAATATTGTAACGAGGGCATAAATCCAGTAATCAGCGAGCTTCAGAATACTAGATTAAGTGACTATTTCGCCCATAGTTTTGATAATAACGATATCGTATATATTCCTGACGTCATGAAAATTAGTGATGATTATACACGAGAGGTTTTAGACGCCCAAGATATTAAGAGTTTAATTGCTATTCCAATGATGAATGAGGGAATGGCAATTGGTTTTGTTGGCTTTGATTTTGTAAGAGAATACCATTTATATTCCGAAACAGATATGCAAATGTTAAGAATATTCTCATACCTCCTTGTTAGTATTACCTTAAAGATACAAAATGATAACTATTTGATTGAAGCTATAGCAAAAGCGCAAGAAAGTGATAAATTAAAATCAGCCTTTTTAGCAAATCTAAGCCACGAAATACGTACACCTATGAATGGAATACTCGGCTTTCTAAATCTTTTGAAGCTACCGGGCTTAGAAAAAGCCGAATTAGATGAATACATTGAATTAATTAAATCGAGTGGCAATCGTTTAATTAACACATTAGAAGATATAATTGAAATTTCTCAAATCGATGCAGGCAACAAAGAAGTTTATTTAGGGACAATATATATTGATGAGGAAATACAAAGAATAGCCGAAGTATTTGAACAACAAGCCCACGACAAAGGCTTGCAATACAAAATAAGCGTAGAACTCCCAGAGAATAAAACTAAAATCATAAGTGATATAAAAAAAATAGAACGTATCATGTATCACTTGATTACTAATGCTATTAAGTTTACTGATAGCGGCAGCATATCTATAGGGATTAAAGAAAGTGAAAATCTTCTTGAAATCTATATAAAAGACACAGGTATTGGAATTAGTCCATTAGTGATTGATAAAGTTTTTGATAGATTTGTTCAAGCAGACTTATCTATATCAAGGTCGCACGAAGGTAGCGGCTTAGGATTATCAATAGTCAGCGAATACACCAAGATGCTGGGATATGAAATTAAAATTGATAGCGAATTAGGAAAAGGTACTAATATACACTTGTATATATAATTTTGACCCCTTAAATAACGACGTAAATAAGTATTTTTTTTGAATACTAAAAATATTTGTACATAAATTCGTAATATAATAATAGTAAAATTCGTAAGTAAATTTATATTGGAAATTATGAAAAATATCCTGCTAATTATCATCGCTATATTTACAATACTATCTTGTAGTAGCGAAGAACGAGTTATAAACCCGCAAGAACAAAGCTCTAAACTTTTGGTTTCTACAAAAGATGATGCAACAGTAAAAATAGTGTCTTTGCCTAATTTAGAAATATTAAATTCGGATATCTTAGCAGGCAAATTAGATTTCACCTTAAACTCCCCTATAACGTTTATGAAAAGCTATGGAGATAATCTATATTTAGCAGCTCAAAAGGACTATAAATTAATTATTTTAAAGAAATCTTCATTAGAATTAGTAACAGTTATTGATTTTTCTAAAGATCAAGCGGAGGTAGGCGATTTTGTGTTTCCTAACTCTACCGATTGTTATGTGGTTCACCCCAATAAAGACTATATTAGCATAATAGACATTACTGTATTTAAAGTAGCCAAGCAGGTAAAAGTAGGTAATGCACCCAATTCAATTATTGCCAATGGCAATCAATTAATAATAACTAATTCCTTAGATAATAGCCTTTCGATAGTAGATACAAGAAGTAGAGCAGAAGAAGCAAATATGCCATCAAGTCCACTTCCTTCATTTTCAATCATTACAAAAGATGGCTTATACGCTGGTATTATTTCGCTTGGTAGAGGGAAATTAGCCGTGGACGAGCCCAAAAGCCCAGCAATGCTTACTTTTTATAACGTTCTAAATAGGAATGAGGCAAACTCAATAGAAATTGGTGAAGGTCTTATTTCAGCAATGGATGTTCAACCTGTTGGGGTAGTCGTTACAAATACAGAATGGATTTATATTGCTTCAACGACTGCCTTATTCCGTGCCGACGCACGAACAAGAAAAGATTTAAAATTTATTATTAAAAAGAGCTTTACAAGCATTACAAATGATGACATCAATTCACGCTTGATATTAACTGGAGAATCTGCTACAAGCAACGATTTATTTATTGCAAGTAGCAAAACAGGGTCAATACAAAAAGCTATAAAAACACCATTTAAAATACAAAATATATTGGTTTGGCAATAAAATGACGCAACAAAATAGTATTATAAGCTTAAATTCTCTTTTAAACCTTAGTAATAAATTAAATGAATCCACTGATAAAGAGTTTATTCTTTATTCTACTATGCTTAGTTTTATGGGTAAATTGTTAATTAGCAAAGCATCTATATACATAAGGTCCGGAAATTATCAATATAAACTCCTAACTCATAAGGGTAATTTTGAGATAAAATTTCATAATAGTGATTTGCCAAATACAATCACAGACTTGACTGAAATAAGAGAAAATTGTATATTCTGTGAGCAAGGCGTTAATTTTATTATTCCACTTGTCATTGATAGTAAAATAGATGCTGTATTCTTTTTAGGTAAGAGTTTGATAGAACATAGTTTAAGTGATGATGAGATTCATTATATATCGTTAGTTTCTACAATATGTAGCACTGCGGTCAAAAATGCCCTTACGATAAATTCTTTTAAAGTAGCAAAAGAAAGAGCCGAGCGCCATAGCCAATTATTATCAACTTTATTTGAGGTAGGCAGAGACTTTTCGACTTTTATAAATAAAGAACAGATATTACGTACCTTAACCCTAAATCTAATGGGGCAGCTAATGGTATCGCGATTCGCTATATTCTATATCGAAGAAAATAATACACATTCAGAATTAGTTAATAGATTTTCACGCAGCTTTGATGGTGCTTTTTTAGAACAAATATGTACTTCAGAACTTGCATCGAAAGTGGAAGTAGACGAGGATATAAGTATTGTCGCACCGATGAAAGTAAAAGGCATACGAAAAGGCTTGATGCTCATAGGCAAGAAATTAAATGCTGTGGAGTTTAGTGATAATGATTTATTATTTATTGAAGCCTTAGGGAATACTGCCATAGCAGCCTTAGAAAATGAAAGGCTTTTTAGAGAAGAGCTTGAGAAAAAGAAATTAGAAAACGAACTCAATATTGCCTTAGAAATACAAAGAAATTTGCTGCCAAAATCAGAGCCAATATTATCAAACTTTGATATTTATGGCTCTACAATTCCGTCGCGACATGTAGGAGGGGATTACTTTGATTATATACAACTATCTGCTAATAAATATTTATTGGCAATAGCTGACGTTTCTGGCAAAGGTATTCCTGCCTCCCTCATTATGGCTAATATGCAAGCAGCTTTGCATTTATTATCTAATAGCAAACTGCCATTAAGCGAAATAATAAGAAATACTAATAATTTAATATACCAAAATACTTCGGCAGATAAGTTTGTAACAGGTTTTTTTTGTATTATAGATAACGACGAAAGTAGCGTTGAATTTCTTAATGCTGGTCATAACCCTCCATACTTAATTAAAAATAATAATATTGAGACATTAAACGATGGTGGCTTAATATTAGGTTTTATGCCTAATCCCCCCTCTTATCAATCAAGAAAGATTATATTAGAGCAAGGTCAAGTGATAGTTTGTTTCACTGATGGAGTAAACGAAGCTAGGGACAAATTAGGCAATGAATATGGAGACGAAAGAATCATAAAAGTAAGCACAGACCATCAGCAACAACTATCAAAAGATATAGGTATTGCTCTATTAGACGATGTGCAACGTTTTGTAAATGGCAATGTACAATACGATGATATTACCTTATTAATAATAAAACATAAATAAGTAAATGGCAATATACGAATTTGAAGGAATAAAACCAGTAATAGATGCAACAAGTTACATACATCCAACAGCTTCAATAATTGGCAATGTAATAATTGGAAAAAATGTATTTATAGGTAGCGGTGCTTCGATTAGAGGCGATTTTGGTGGTATAGTTATAAAAGACGGTAGCAATGTACAAGAAAATTGTCAAGTACATATGTTCCCTGGTGTAACCGTTGTTTTAGAAGAAGATTCTCATATAGGACATGGCGCAATAGTTCACGGCGCCAATATTGGCAAAAATACATTGGTAGGTATGAACGCCATAATCTTAGATGAAGCCGTAATCGGTAATGAATGTATTATAGGTGCTTTATGCTTGGTTACGTCTAAGATGATAATACCCGATAGGAAAGTAGTAGTAGGCAACCCGGCAAAGATACTAAAAGATGTCAGTGATGAAATGATTGATTGGAAATCAGCAGGAACGAATTTGTATCAAGGCTTACCCATCGAATATCATCATACGTTTAGAGAATGCGAGCCATTGCGAGAGCTTCCTATAGATAGAAATATTAGTTATAAAAAATACGATATTTGGAAAAATTCTCATAAGTAAATTTTGTTTTAAAACAAAAAAGTGTTATTTTGCAATGTTTGAGTGTGCAAATAATCTTACACACCAGAATGTTAAATAATGCTATAATTAATTTAACTTTAAAAGGTATAATATGATTTTTGAAAAATCAGTTAAAATTAATAGATTTATATATATTTTTTTAATAATAATAATATTTGTAACTACATTTACTGATGCTTCTGCTCGTCGCAGAACCAAAAAATCATCAAAACGAAAATCCCATAGAGTATATAATCCTAACGTAACCAAGCAGCAAGCAATGGATATTATCCGCTCTAGTTCTGAAACAATTAGTGAGATGGTAGGAATCGAGGCAAATTTAGATTCTAACAATGCAAATTCATTAATATTACAGAATGAAGGTGAAATATTAGATGCAGCTGGCGACCATGGTGAAGATATTACAGAATTAGAAAAAGAAGATGATGTTACTGTAAGCATGGATGAATTTAATAACTTATGGATGTCTTATATGGACGAATCTGTAGAGTCACAGTTCACAAACTTTGGCATTAAGAAATCCGAAATTATGGACGAAATTATGCAAAGATTAGGAACTCCTTATCTATTCGGTGGCACTTCAGACCGAGCAATCGATTGTTCGGCATTCACTCAGCGTATATTTTTAGATGCGGCCAATGTTTTATTGCCAAGAGTAGCACGCGAGCAAGTGAATGTTGGCAAGAAAGTTAAAAGAAATGACCTGCAATTTGGTGATTTAGTATTCTTTTTAACTTACTCCAAAAGATTTGCCTCTCACGTAGGTATCTATTTAGGTGATAATTTATTTGCTCATGCCTCATCTCGTTATGGCGTTACGGTTTCATCTTTAGAAAGTTCTTACTACAAAAAAGCATACTACGGAGCTCGCCGACTTACATCTAAAGATGTAGAAGTAATGAGCGTAAAACCACAAGATTATTTGAATGCAACACGTAAAAAATAATATTTAAATTTGATATAAAAATTAACCCTTAAAAACTATTGCTTTTAAGGGTTTAATTTTATTAGCTTATACGCTTCTTTTACTTTGATATATTCTTTTTTAAGATTTCGGTTAAACTTTTCTCTATAAACTTTGGAAAATCAATTACTTTATTTTTCTTATCTTTAAGCTCCATTATCAATTGTATGCTATTTTTCCTTTCAACCAATTCATAAGATTTCACATTTTCCCAATAAATAATGTCATCAAACATATACATACCTACATCACCAAAATGAATAGCAACAATAGTATATCTATAAATAATTATACAAATTAATATTACTTGAGATGTAACTCTTACCCAATCGTATTCAAATCTAGAGCTAAAAAACATAGAAGGAATAGACATGAGAAGTATTATTGCAATAATCACAACAAGCCAAAACTTTTTACCTTTATTTGCTATATCAAATCTATCCGTAATCTTACCAATACGCGATAAATTTATATTATATTTTGATGAATAATAAAGTAAGAATAGCGATGTAACCACTGTGTAATATAGCACAAAACCAAACTTTTCAAAAAAGTGTTCCATATATATAAATATTATAAAACATAATTACAAAAGTAGTAATAATTTTAACTATAACACTCAACTGATTCACTTATAATTCAATGATTTTTTCGTATATTTGATAGTACCTTATAATAGGATTATAATTTTATGTGGATAATCGCCTTATTACTTTTAAGCAGTCTCAATTTACTATCACAAGACTATAAAAATTACAAATTTAAGTCAATACATATTGAATATATTTCTACGCTTGGCGATAGCGCAGAGCATGGTAATGGTAGCGAATCTTTCTGGTTAGATGATTATGGTAAATTATCTTACACACACACAAAGGAGTATAGCATAGACATCAGTAATAACAATCAGTTAGATTCTTCCGAGAGTATCATAATTACAACACCAGATTCGCTTTATAGTGCAGATATGAGTGAAAAAATAGGCACCAAACAATACATAGGCTATTTAGTGGGCATAGGGATGAATTATGGTATGGCAATGGCTCCAACTTTCAGCGAAAATGATACTAATGATTTTAATACTATGCAAAGATTTGTAAAAGATAATAATGGAACTTGGTTTGACACAGACAAGATTTTAGGCAAAACATGCTATGTTTATGAACTACATGGCACGAAGTATTGGATGTATAAAAGAATAATTCTAAAAACAGAATCGAATTTTTATGATATAAAATCTGTCAAGCAAGCAGTTAAGATAGAAGAAAACATAACAATACCACAAAGCAGATTTGAACTACCTATAAACATTGATTTTCAATTGATTGAATAAAAAATAGCTTCTTAGCAAAACCCAGTCAAGAAAATTTTCATTCACTTTCTTGACTGCTGATGCCATTTTCCGTTAAATATCCTACGATAAAATTAGTGCCATTATCAAAGCCACAGCCTATAATTAACTTTTTTTGATAAATCAAAAATTCATGTTTAATTAAATCAAAGCCATTTTGAACTAATATAACGGTGAGAGCTAATAATAAATAATTTAAGATTAAAGGTTGCAAATCTTGAAAATTTTTGATAGTGTTAGAAATAGTCTTTAAGGCTTTTATTTCAGAATTTTTACCTGTAGCGTCCCAAAGATCGTTTTTGTACCAATCATTAGGTTTATTTTCCGGTAAAAATTTAGAACCGCACATTAATAGCTGAATTTCTGGAAGTCCCCCACTCTCATCTTTGGAGTTATCATTCAAACCAAACCAAATAGATTTGACAGAACTTGGAATAGGGTCGTTTGTAATGGTCTGTACCAACCAATTTTCAAATTCAATTAGAGTCCTATCAAAATTAACAGATTTTAAGGTTGTAGGGTTATAATCTGGCATAAATTTTTTGATGCCGTCTATTAATAGCTTTTTGCTTTCATCAAAATCTGCTTTTTTATCAATTATATTTTGAATATATTCAATATACTTGGGGTTATCGTCTACTTTTACTTTCTTTGCCATTATTTTATCTCAGATTTTAAACTATCTTTACTTTCAAACTTTATAGATACCGAATTAATACAATATCTCAATCCCGTTGGGTTTGGTCCATCATCAAACTTATGACCTAAATGACCGCCACATTTGGCACATACAACTTCAGTTCTTATCATATTATGGCTTGTATCTTGAATTTCAATAATCGCCTTTTTGTCTGCAATGTCATAAAAACTAGGCCAACCGCAATACGATTTGAACTTGGTATCAGAGTTGAACAACTTATTAGCGCAAGCCCTACATCTATACACGCCATCTTCAAAAAAGAAATTATATTCACCAGTGCCAGGATATTCGGTCCCTTTCTCAATAAGAACTTTGTATTCTTCAGGTTTTAGAATTTCCTTCCATGCTTCTTTACTTTTACTATTTTCGAAGCTATGACCTTCACCAGAATAATTATTCATATTCTTATCTTCTGAATTACACGAACTTGAACTTAATATTATAAGCAACAAAAATACAAAAAGTTTCATTATTAATCTTATTAATTTAGATAAATAATAAAGAGCATACACGTTACTTAAATATAATTATTTAAATTCATATATAAATAAAATAATAGTTCTGATAAATTGTTATTTTTGCTGTTTGTAATAAATTAATGAAGATAATTATGATAAAGATAACATTTCCCGATAGCTCAATTAGAGAATATAATGCAGGTGTATGTGGCTTAGAAATAGCGAAATCTATTTCTGAAGGATTAGCTCGCAATGCTGTTGGTGTTGTTATAAACGATACATTAGCAGAATTAGATAGACCAATCTTGGAAGATAGTACTTTAAAAATTGTATCTTTTAACGATGATGAAGGCAAGGAGATTTTTTGGCACTCGTCAGCCCACTTATTGGCTGAGGCATTGCAACAGCTTTACCCTGGCACTAAATTTGGCATTGGTCCCGCTATTGAAAGTGGATTTTATTATGATGTAGAGCCACCAGAAGGTACAAATATCTCTAAAGATGACTTGCCTATCATCGAAAAGAAAATGCTGGAATTAGCTAAAAATAATTCTGTATTTACAATGCATGATTGGAATTATGAAGCGGCAAAAGCATACTATACTAAAGAAAATAATGAATATAAATTAGAATTAATTGAAGGCTTGAAAGACAGCAAAATAACCTATTGTGAACAAGGAACATTTATAGACTTGTGTCGTGGCGGACACTTGCCTAATACGGGATTAATTAAAGCAGTAAAGTTATTATCGGTAGCTGGTGCATATTGGCGAGGTAATTCTGATAATAAAATGATGACTCGAATTTATGGGGTTACATTTCCTAAAGCAAAGCTATTAGAAGAATTCTTACATTTACGTGAAGAAGCAGAGAAAAGAGATCATCGCAAATTAGGCAAAGAATTAGAGTTGTATATGATTACTCCAACTATAGGTGGTGGCTTACCCGTTTGGCTACCAAAAGGCACAACAGTAAGAAGATTACTCGAAGACTTCCTAAAAAAGGAACTACTCAAGCGTGGTTACCAAGAGGTTATTACACCTCATATTGGTAATTTGAATCTGTATAAGACTTCTGGACACTACCCATATTATTCTGAGTCACAGTTTTCACCTATTCAAGTTGAAGATGAAGAATATATGCTAAAGCCAATGAATTGCCCGCACCATCACCAAATCTACTCTTCTAAACCACGTAGTTATAGGGATTTACCACTTAGGTTAGCGGAATTTGGTACTGTATATAGATATGAGCAATCTGGCGAGCTTTCTGGTTTATCAAGAGTAAGAGGATTTACTCAAGATGATGCACATATTTATTGTATGCACGAGCAATTAAAAGATGAGTTAATAAATGCTATCGATTTAACTCAATTAGTCTTTAAAACCTTTGGTATGGAGGTTACTACTCGTCTTTCTTTCCGCGATAATACATCAGAAAAGTACGCAGGCGACCCAGCAATTTGGGAGATAGCAGAAAAAGAAATCAAAGAAGTAGCTGATACTATGGGACTTAACTACTTTATTGGTTTAGGGGAAGCATCTTTTTATGGTCCTAAAATAGATTTTATAGTTCGCGATGCAATCGGTAGGAAATGGCAATTAGGGACGGTTCAAGTAGATTATGTCATGCCAGATAGATTTGAATTAGAATATATGGGTTCAGATAACCAAAAGCACAGACCTGTAATTATTCATAGGGCGCCATTTGGCTCTATGGAGCGATTTATGTCTATATTAATAGAACATTTTGCTGGTAACTTCCCATTTTGGTTGGCACCTGTGCAAGCAACAGTAATACCAATAGGTGAAAATCAAAATGAATTTTCCAAAAAACTTTATCATAACTTAAAGGAATTAGGTTATAGAGTAGAGCTGGACGATAGAAGTGAGAAAGTAAACAGAAAGATTGCCGAGTCAGAGCAAATGAAAGTACCTTACTCACTTATAATAGGACAAAAAGAAGTAGAAGCTAATGGAGTTTCCCTGCGACAACATGGAAAAGGCGATTTGGGTTTCACTCTCAACTCAGAATTAATTAAATTATTTGAAGAAGCAAACAAAGCATTCTAAAGATATTTGTTTTTAGAATATAAAATAGAGTGATCATTTTAGTTTTATCGTTTGTTATATCGGAAATAATTGCTGTTCGTTAAATATTTGGGCAAGTATATACGCTTGCCCAAATATAGGTTAAGTACTTATCTCATCGTAAGATATATTTTACAATAGGTCCTATTTATTATACCTATTTACCCATCTCCCTTTGGTTACTACTAGCAATATCTTTATAACTAAGGATAAGCTATAATACATTAAATAAAATTTTTGTAAAAACACTATTATTGAACATTCAAGCATAAAAAGCCCGACCGCATGGTCGGGCTTTCTAAGTCTTGTAAACAAATAATAGGTGTTGAATTATTTCACTACAGTAATTGTTTGTGTTAAGATTGTTTCACCTACGTTCATT
>DAOMQA010000020.1:0-42468 GCA_035445085.1 Kapaibacterium sp. (SeqCode) | reverse complement strand
CAAGTATGGATATGAATAATATGAAGAACCATCTTGTATATTCCAAGTACCTGTGTTAGTAAAGTCCCAGCCAGAGAAAGTAGCTTGAGTTTTCATTTCAATAGTAGTCTTGCCAATGCCGCCCGCCGAAGTACTTCGTCCGCTTGTTTCTGTGTCCCAGTAGCAGCCGCTGACTGTGCCACCACTACTTCCCACGAGCCCGCCGATAGCACTACCACTAGCGATAACGCTGCCTGTCGAGTAGCAGCCGCTGACGCTGCCGCTGGCGCTATTATATCCCACGAGCCCGCCGACATTGCCACCACTAGCGCTAACGCTGCCCGTAGAGTAGCTGCCACTGACTGTGCCATAACTATTAGCTCCCACGAGCCCACCGACTTCATAAGTCCCGCTAACGCTGCCCGTAGAGTAGCTGCTGCTGACTGTGCCGCCATTTTCTCCCACGAGTCCGCCGACATAGCTGCTACTAGCGCTAACACTGCCGTTAGAGTAGCTACTGCTGATTGTGCCAACATTCCAACCCACGAGTCCGCCGACACGGCTACCATTAGCGCTAACGCTACCCGTAGAGTAGCTACTGCTGATTGTGCCGACATTCCAACCCACGAGTCCGCCGACATAGCTATCACTAGCGTTAACACTGCCGTTAGAGTAGCTGCTGCTGACTATGCCATTGTTATTGTATCCCACGAGCCCGCCTACATAGTAACTCCCGCTTACATATACATCAAGTAGCCCGATATTGCTGACTGTGCTGCCACTATCAGTTTGCCCAAATAAGCCAATATAATAAAAAAATGTTCTATTTATGTATAAGTTAGATATAGTATAGTTTTGTCCATTGTAGCTGCCAGTAAAGTTTGTGCTATTATTTCCTATTGGAGAAAAGCCATATTGGTCGTCGCCAAGCCATTCTAAAGTGCCGTCGCCGTCCCAATCTACTGTAGATTCGTTGGCATCGAAGGCTATATCTGCTGTCTGGATAAAGTATTTGCTCCAATCTCCGCTTGTATTTGATAGCTTTATCAAGTCGGTTGTTGTTGCTATTTGGTAAGGGATATCGCTTGTCCCGATACCACCAGAGTATGCTTTATCGTCTAATCCCGGTATTGGATTTATAGCTGGGTCAGTTCCAGGCGTATCATAAGTAAAACCTTGCAAATATGGATATGAATAGTATGGAGGGGCATACTGTATTTGCCAAGTACTTGTAAAATCCCAGCTTATATAAGTTAAAGCTATTTGCATTATATCTGTTGTCATGCCTATAGCACCTGCAGAACTGCTTTGTCCACTTGTTTGCGTATCCCAAAAATTGAATGTATAGGAGCCGCTATTATCTTTGCCGATAAATCCCCCAGTGCTAACGTTGCTAATGACTTTGCCAACGCTATAGCTATAATTAACAGTTCCAGATGAATTGATTCCTACTAGTCCGCCAACGCCATCGCCTATACCACTAACTATAGCACTACTGTAACAATTACTTATGCTAGCGCTATTATTAAGCCCTACAAGTCCACCAATACTATTACCGTTACCACTAACACTCCCTCTGCTGAAGCTGTTACTAATATTGCTCCAATAATTATATCCAGTTATACCTCCAACACCTAAGCTGCCGCTGATAATTCCATAATTAAAGCAATAACTAATGGAATTGTTGTTTTGTCCCACTACTCCACCAACATAGTACCTACCTTTGATAAACGAATTGAGTATTCCTAAGTGAGTAATAGTACCAGCTGAATATCCAAATAAGCCAATATAGTCGGCAGATTCTCTTTTTATATATAAGTTAGATATAGTATAGTTTTGTCCGTTGTAGTTACCAGTAAAGTTTGTACCGTTGTTTCCTATTGGAGAAAATCCAAGTTGGTCGTTAGCATCCCAGCTATTGTCGCCGTCGCCGTCCCAATCTACTGTAGAAGAATCAGTATCGAAGCTTATATTAGCTGTTTGAATAAAATATTTGCTCCAATCACTGCTGGTATTGGAAAGCGTTACTAAGTCTGCTGTAGTTGCTATTTGGTAAGGAGTAATTAAAGAACCATCACCACCGGAATAAGTAGCAGAAAGGGTTAAGTGTAAATTAGCATAGATTATGCATAATATAAGTAGTATTATCCGAGTCATTAATTGTACCTAGATCATAATTAAATGTTTTTTTTTGAATCTTAAGTGTACAAATATGCAAAATATAAATTGATTTCAAAAATATATTTTAAGTTAGGTTAAACGATAAAATAGGTATGCTGTTGCTTGTATTTTGTCCATTCTGTTGCCAAGAATTTAGGATTACTTAGGATAGTAATTTAATTTGGCTACCTTAAAAGGTCGTTGATAATATATTTTAATTCATTCAATTCTTCAATACCTGAATTGTCTGCCATTAATACACGAAAGTTATCATTACCAATAATACCTTTGATTGTATATTTTCCGCGTACTATAACCTTAAAAAAAGGCTTATCTAAATTACTCTTTATTATGATTTTTCCTAAGTCTGAAAATTTCTCCACAAATCCCTGCTTAATAATATCTGTAAAAAATATATCATAAGCACTTTTTGCCTCGACGCAGGTCTCAATCATTTCTAAATATAAAATTCGCATTTTCTATTCTGCTGCTAACTTGTGGATTGCGTCTAAAAACATTGTAATTTCATTATCATTAGTAAAATACGATGGGCTTACTCTTACTGTGCCACTTGGGTATGTACCTAAATTATGATGCACTAATGGGGCACAATGAACCCCAGAGCGAACTTCAATGCCATAACTGCTTTGTAGAATATAGGAAACTTCATCGGGGGTATAATCTTCGATATTAAAGCTTAATACACTATTAGAATAATCTTGTATATCAAAGTATAATTTGACTCTCTCAATGCTTGATAAGTCGTGTATTACTCTTTTCATTAGTTTTTCTTTATGAAGAATAATATTATCTAAACCAATTTCATTTATAAACTCTATGCCTTTGCTAATAGACAATATCCCGGGTATATTTTGCGTTCCAGATTCGTATTTGTATGGGAATTCGTCAGGTTGTGTAAGCATGGTGCTTTTAAAGCCAGTTCCACCATATTTTAAGGGTTTTATATCTAAATTTTTCTTGATAATTAAGCCACCAGAGCCTTGTATTCCGTATAGTGATTTGTGTGAAGTAAAAGCAAAAAAATCTACTTGACTTTCATTTAAATGAATTGGAATATTGCCTGCCGCCTGCGACCCATCTACTAATAGTTTGATATTATGTTTTTTAGCTATTTGCGATATACTTTTAACGTCTTGAATATTTCCCGTAACATTCGATACATAATTAACAATTATCAAGGCAGTATTTTCATTAATTAAAGATTCAATCTTTGTAACATCTAAATGCCCATTCTCATCGCAATCGGCAATTTTTATGTCAATTTTATTATGACTTTTAAGCTCCATTAGTGGTCTAATAACGGCATTATGCTCATTGCTGGTAATAATAAGCTCTTTTGTGCTTAAATCTAAACCAAAGATAACCAAATTGATAGCTTCGGTACTTCCAGATGTAAATACTACATTGTAATCATCGTTTGCGCCAAAAAAATCAATGATTTGTTCTCTTATTTTTCCAATTATAGAAAGAGAGGACTGTGCACTACTTCTACCAAAATTAGTGGGTGGATTATTAAAATAATCATTCAAGGCACTGATCACCGATATAGGTTTTGGGTAGCTTGTTGCTGTGTTATTTAAATAAATCATAAGGCAAAATATCAAAAAGTTAAAACAAATATACAATAAAAAGATTAATTTTGCTATTTTTACAAAAATACAAAATATTTAAGGTGTTATGATAGATAATAATGAAAGAGAGCTGTATTATAGCTTAGTAAGGCACAATAAATCCCAATATTTTATTTTTATTAGCTCCTTTATTGTATTGTTAGTATTAGTGTTTAGTATAACATTGCCTGCAATTCAAAAGTTCGTTATTGAAGATTATTTGCAAGGTAAAGTGTATAATGATGGTAGAGCGGTTCCATACACAGAAGAAGATAAAAAAATTCTTCTTAATACTAACTATTATGGGAATTGGGCTGTAGATGTGTTTATTGGTACTTCTGGCGAAGCGCGTTATTGGATAGACCCAATTATTTCATTATCAATGCCAATAGCCTTATTATGTTTTATTATTACTTTAAAGTTATCTACCATCCTACCTATTCAATTAGGGTTTATTCGGCAAAAAATAGAGCGAGAGATAATAAATCAAGTAGATAAAATTCATTATACTAAAATGGGTTATTACTCTGACAAAATGAATATAGATTTAGAGCAAGAAATTTTACGTGCCGACGAAAGGAGATTACATTCGATAGCTGATGAGTATCAAGTAAATAAAGAAGAGATTAAATACTTGCATAAGGCTTTACTATGGAAAAATTCTTCAATAATTTATAAACTAATGCATCCATTCAGTGGCTTAGAATTTTATTTACATTCTTACTTTACTGAAAGATATGCCAATACTATGCTCGGATTAGTATATATCGGCGCTGCTGTTCTGATTATTATTATTGGTATGAGAGGGCTTAAATTTATTCCGTCTACTCAACCGTCTATGGTATTTTTTGCTTTAGGTTTAGAGTTTTCTGTATTGATTACTTATGCTGTTACAGTTATGTATAGTAAGACTGATAGCGATGAAGATTATGTAAATAAAAATAGCGAAAATAATAGCTTAGAATTAAAAAATTCAAAAGATGTAGAAAATCTTTTAAGAGCATTTTTAAGAAAAACTAAAAAATAGGAGTTTATATTATGACTAATATATATCCATCAGATTATGATTGTATGATTATAGGTGCCCATCCTGACGATGCCGAATTAGCTTGTGGAGGTACAATTGCTAAATTAACAAAAGAAAATAAAAGGGTAGTTATTGTTGATTGCACTGAAGGTGAGATGGGGACACGTGGTACTAACGAAATAAGACTAAAAGAAGCGAAAGCAGCTGCGAAAATTTTAGGGGTTAATGATAGAATTAATCTTGGGCTTCGCGATGGATTTGTTAGAACCGACGAAGATAGTATTTATAAAATAGTTCAAGCGATACGTCGATTCAGACCGCGTGCTATAATTGTTAATCCTCCTTTTGAGAGACATCCGGATCACCAAAATACCCATAATTTGCTACGGGATTCTATTTTTAAGAGTGGCTTATTAAAGTATGAAACTGAATTTGAAGGCAAAAAGCAAGATAGATATAGAACTAAAAAATTATTCTGTTATGAACAATCTTACCAGTTTCCACGTAATCCAGACTTCTTTGTAGATACTAGTGAAACACATTCTTTAAAAATTGAGGCTATCAGAGCGTTTTCTTCGCAAGTATTTGTACAAGGGCAATATGAAAATGAGGCTAAAACAAACTTGTCAAGTCCAGAGTTTATGGAAGAATTAGAATCAAAGGCGCGGTATTACGGGGGCTTATGTGGCGTTAAATATGCCGAAGCTTTTTTATCTTTAGAGCCTATTTTAATTCCAAGTATTTCATCTATTTCTTAAAAAGGGCGATTGATGAGATTAATTCTATTTGTTTCTATACTTTTAATAGCTTGTAATTTTTTATGCTTTTCTATTAATATAGACTCTAATTTTTCTATTGTAGGAACAATTAGAACTAAATTTGAGTACAATTTAGATACAAATGCATCTGCGTTTGTAGTTAGAAACGCTCGTTACCAAGTCTCTGGCAATATTAATCCAAAATTTGATTATAAAGCAGAGATAGATTTATCAGACGAAGGCAAAATCAAAATGCTTGATGCCTTCGTCAATTTTAAGCCTATTGAAAACTTATCATTGACATTAGGGCAAATGAAAGTTCCATTCTCGACTGATAATATGCGTTCAGTACATAATATCGCTTTTTCGAACCGCTCTTTTATCTCTAAAAGGGTGTCTTCATCAATGAGGGATATAGGTGGTATGATTACTTACGATATGAAGAAAGTAGCACCTTTTAAATTGTACTTAGGCGTTTATAATGGCTATGGGATTAATACCCCAACTCGCAATGAATTTAAAAATATAGCCGCAAGAATTGAAAGCAAACCTATTAAAGATTTGCAGTTATCATTCTGTTACTATGATGGCACGATAAATGAACTAAATGTAAAGCTATTTAATTGTGGATTAGATTGGCAGTACGAAGGATTCGTGTTAGATGGAGAATTTGCTCTACGCCAATCAAAAGGTGATAGCGTTAATTTAGATACTTATTCTTACTTCATATATTTATTAAAGCATATTCCAATTGATAATTTTATATTCACGTATATTACTCCCGGTGTGCGATTCGATAATTATGAGCAAAATTACGTGCCTGTTAGACAAAATACGAACCGCCTTACAGCAGGCTTAACATTCACTTTAACAAAGATTTACGAATCTCATATTAGAATAGATTATGAAAACTATACCTTTACTGGGCTTGCTGACCAACTCTCTGATAAAATAACAATAGAATTTATGGCACGCTTCTAAACAATAAATAATGGTAATTTCGTAACAACAATTGTTGCTTGTGTTCACAATAACCTAAAAAGTATAAAAAAATTCATTTTAAATTAATAATTTTCATTAAAATTGAATAAAATAATTTATTTATTGGATAAAAATAGTTAATTTGAATATCAGAATATTAACAAATGAAATTAACTTAATTTAGGTACATTATTATGATTAAAAAATTTACGAATATTTTCCTGCTAATAATATTAATAGGGATGGCAGGGCTCACCACAACGATTGCAAAAAACGAAGCCTCTAATAACGAAACGCCTTCTAATGTAAATACAATCTATATGATGGCGGCAGAAATTGTTGCCAATATAAGCCAAGATGATAGAAAGTCGATATTGGATAATTCAAGGATAAGAATAATTAATCTTGGTCCTGTAATAAATCACCAAGGAGTAGATTACGCTCCTACAATCAGTGCTGACGGTAAGACATTATTTTATGTATCAAATAGACCTGGTAGTCGTTTGCAACCAAACGGTGATTTGTCTCACGATTTCTGGGCTGCAAAGAAAAAAGACCGCTTAGATACAGTATTTTCTACTCCCTATAATATTGATACTTTAACTGGATTAAACTATCTTAATGTAAATACCGAGTTTAATGAAGGTGCTGCTTCTATTGCTGCCGACCGCCAAACATTGTTTTTTACAGCTTGTAATAGACCTGATGGCTTAGGGGATTGTGATATTTATCAATCTACAATCGAAGGCGATAAATGGAGCCGTCCAATTAATTTAGGAAGGAATGTAAATTCTGATAATTTTGATACTCAACCAACTATCTCCCCAGACAAGAAAAGATTATATTTTGTCTCTACAAGAAAAGGACCTAATAGTGATGGTAAACCTATCTTAGAGAATGCTGATATTTGGTACTCTGATTATGATGATGACACAGACGAATGGTTGCCAGCTAAGAACTTAGAGTCAATTAATACTTCAGGTACTGAATTTTCTCCATTTATTGCTGCGGATAATCAAACTCTCTTTTTTGCTTCAAATGGTCATAGCCCATCTGTAGGGGGAATGGATTTCTATTATACTAGGTTCCACCCAGAAACAAATTCTTGGGACAAACCAATAAACTTAGGGGAGCCGATTAATACTAAGGATGATGAAATGTTTATTACATTGCCAGCATCTGGAGATATTATTTACTTTTCATCTCGTAGAACAGACTTAAGTGGTTATCAAGGTGATTTAGATGTATTTATGGCTTTTGTTCCTTCTTTCTTTAAAGCTGTTAATTTAATTGTTACTGTGGTTGATGAATGTTCGGGTGAATTTATACCTGCAAAAATTACTGTTAAAAATTCATTAATAAATAGAGTTGTTGTCGATTCTGTTTATTCTAATAGACCTGAATTTGAATTTATCGTGTCAAATACCGACTATGGCAACCCTAAGGATTCTTTAGAATATGTAGACTTAGAAATCTTAGCTGAAAATCCTAAATACGGTAGAAAATTAGTAACGCAACGTATTGAAAAGCCGGGAATAACTGAAAATCCAGACGAAGCTTCTAAGCCAGATGAAGTACGAGTTAAGTTAACTTTGGGACAGCGCCCTGTGATTACACCTGATATAGATGAGTCAGAATACGTAAAACTTGCCAAGAAGAATAATCCTAAAATTGCAGATTTTAGAGGTCTTGTAATGAAGGAAACTATAACTAGAAATTTATATCCATTATTAAACTATGTGTTCTTTGATGAAGGTAAGTCTAACATTCCAGAACGTTATGTATTATTTGATAATGCAACAGATACAAAGATTTTTGCCGATACTTCAATATATGGCGGTACCTTAGATAAATATTATCATTTATTAAATATATACGGCTATAGATTAAATAAATTCCCAAATGTAAAGATAAAAATTGTAGGCTGTAACGATGGCGAGTCTAAACTTGAAAAAGGTAATACTGAACTATCTAAAGAAAGAGCTACAAATGTATATAATTACTTTAAAAATGTTTGGGGTATTGCTGAAAATAGAATGGAGTTAAAATTCCAAAATAAACCAGACCTACCAACAAACACTAAGGTTGATTCTATTGGGATTCAAGAAAATCGCCGTGTTGAGATTATTACAACAGAATGGGACGTTGCTAAACCAGTATTTGACGTTGGTTCTGTAACTGAACCGCAACCAGTAGATATGGATTTTGTACTTAAAAATGGTATTGAAGATGAATTAGTTGCTAAACGTAGAATTGAAATAAAAACTGATGCAGGCGAATGGAATACTTTAACAGAAATAGGATTAACTGAAAGCAAAGCTAATTGGAACTGGAAAAATAAGAAATTTAAATATCCAATAGACGAAAAACCGTTTACCGTGCAAATGATAGTAACTACTCAAAGCGGTGCTGAATGTAAATCAGACCCTGTAACTATACCTGTTCTTCAAATATCTACAGATAAAATGAGATTTGAATCTACTGCTGATAGCACAAGAGAAGTTTATAACCTTATCTTATTCCCATTTGACAAGAGTGATGCTGGAGCTATTAATGAAAGAATTATGAATGATTATGTTTATGGACGTGTGTTCAAATCTTCGGTAGTAGAAGTGGTAGGGCATACAGATGTTATTGGTATGTACGACCATAATAAGAAATTATCTGATCGCCGTTCTGAATATGTAAGAAATGGTATTAATAAGAAATCAGGTGGCAAATATGGAGTGTTATCAAGCCACGGTGTTGGTGAAGAGGACCCATTATATACAAATGATTTGCCAGAAGGTAGATTCTATAATAGAACTGTTCAAGTATTAGTAAAAACTCCTCTTGTAGATGTAAAAGATGAGTAACTAACTATCAAGGTAATCTGAATAGCAGAGGCTGCCGTGTTAATTCATGACAGCCTCTTTTTTTTGTTTGATGATGTTGGTAATGGATTAACAATTTATATAAAACAAAAAGGGATGAATTTAGATAAAAATTCATCCCAATATAAATATATAGTAAAGAGTGCTATTTTTTTATCTCTCTCATGCTTGGTTTTGCGCTACCATTATGGCAAGTATTGCAACCAATCTGTAATAAGTTGCCTGCTTCGTTTGTGTGTTCTTTAAAATACTCATCATTGATTTCATTGGTCATTTTTATCATAAACCTTGCAACGTCTTTTTTAGGGTTTTCATCGCTTGCAAAGTCTAAACCTTTTTCACCGCTTTTCTTCGGTGCATGGCAATAGCCACACTTTACACCTAAAGATTCGCTAAAAGCATGCATAATATGATCTATTTGGTCAGCGGTCAAGTCGCTGGGCAAAACTTTTAGATTAACTGGCTTTTCGTCCTCTTCTTCTTTATCTTGGCTAATACTTGCGACAGTAGCAACGGAAATTAAAGATAAAAGACAAAATGCAGAAATAAATAGCTTGTTTTTCATATATCCTCCAGATATTGATTAATAAATCAGCTTGCAAAATTAAAAATTAGTCTTATGCAAACTTACTAAAAGATTCGGATAAATTATAAAAAAATCCTCACTAATTTTGAGGATTTTTAATTTTTTAGATATGAGGATATATAATCCTAACTATACTTTATCGACAAGCATTTTGATAACATCTCCAGGACTAATTCCTTCCGCTTCGGCACTGAAATTTGTAACAATACGATGTCTCATCACTGATAAAGCCACTTGTTTTACATCGTCGATGCTTGGAGAAAAGCTTCCATTAATTGCAGCTCTTGATTTTGCACCTAAAATTAAATATTGTGACGCACGAGGGCCTGCTCCGTAGCTTAAATATTTCTGAATAAAATCATAATTTGAATAATTTGGTCTGGTATTTCTTACTAATTTTACAGCAAACTCTATTACATTGTCAGTTACAGGAACTTTTCTAATTAAATCTTGAAATTCATTAATCTGTACGCCAGTGATAACTTTTTGCACGCTTGGCTTTATTAGTGCAGTGGTAGACCTAACTATATCTACTTCGTCTTTAGCATCTGGGTAATCTAACCAAATGTTAAACATAAATCTATCTAATTGAGCTTCTGGCAAAGGATAAGTTCCTTCCTGCTCAATGGGATTTTGTGTGGCTAATACAAAAAAAGGATTGTCTAATTTATAAGTGTGGCCTGCCGCTGTTACGGAGTGCTCTTCCATTGCCTCTAACAAAGCTGCTTGAGTTTTAGGAGGAGTTCTGTTTATTTCGTCAGCTAATACTATATTGGAAAATATAGGTCCTTTGATGAATCTAAAGTTTTTCTTTCCAGTACTCACATCATCTTCAATAATTTCTGAACCACTAATATCACCAGGCATTAGGTCTGGTGTAAATTGTATTCTGCTAAATTTTAAATCCATAGCTTGCGACAATGTCTTTATTAGTAAGGTCTTAGCTAACCCAGGTACCCCTATTAATAAAACGTGTCCTTTAGCAAATAATGCAATGATTAATTCATCAATTGTATGTTGCTGTCCTACAATAACTTTTCCAATTTCACTTTTTACTTGTTTAATTATTGAAGATAATTGCTTGATTTGCTCTACATCATTATTGTTGTTCATAATTAGCTTAATTTTTTACAAAAGGTATATGACGATATATTATAATTCAAATTGAATGATAATATATAAATTGGTGTCGTTGTTAGCTTGGATATAAAATACTTTAAGCTAAAATAAGTAAAAAAGGGCATGCAAGTCAAAACTAACTGCATATTAATGCGGTATTCACTTGCTTGTATCTACTAAAATTGGTATTTTTTTTAAGTTGCAAGTATAAAGAGTGCAATATTTTTTTTGTATAAGATTCAAAGGTGTTGTATTTATGATTTTTTTTAATTTTAGGGGTAATATTATGAACAAATATTTCTCATTATTTATACTAACCTTTTTAACACTCTCATTTTATAACTCAAATGCTCAATCAGAATATACTAACGAAAAGGATACGGTTAAATCGTACTCTATCTCCGAAGTTACTGTAATGGGCTCAAAATCTAATAGTTTACGCACTATTACAAATAGTGCCGTACCTATAGATATTATTAGCAGAGAGGAAATTGTTCAGAGTGGAGCAATAGAAGTTTCTCAATTAATTAATTTTATCATTCCTTCATTTTCGAGCCAAAGGCAAACTTTTGCCGATGGAAATGACCATAGCGACCCTGCTACTTTGCGTAATTTAGGACCCGATCAGGTTTTGGTTTTAATCAATGGAAAAAGAAGGCATAGAACGTCGTTAGTTACAATTACTCCAATAGTAGGTAGAGGTAGTGTTGGAGTTGATTTCAACTCTATTCCAATAAGTTCTATTGATAGGATTGAAGTCTTAAGAGATGGCGCTGCAACTCAATACGGAAGTGATGCTATTGCTGGGGTTATTAATATAATTTTAAAATCATCTACCGATGACCTTTCAATTAATGCAAATTCTGGAATAACAGCAAAAGGAGATGGCTTCCTTAATGATATTGGCTTGAATTATGGCTTTAAATTACCAAAAGACGGCTTTTTTAATTTAAGTTTAGAGGGGCAAAGGCGCGAACCTACTAACAGAAACGGAGACTATAATGGCTTAGTTTTTCGTAGTGCTGACCAAGACGGAAAAACTTACGAAGAAAATTTAGTTATAGATAATCAAATTTTAAGCGAAAAGGGTTTGAAACGTTCCGACTTTAACTTGAGAATTGGAAATTCAGATGTGCTAAATATTGGAGGAATGTATAATTCAGAATTACCTATAGATAAAAACTTTAAATTATATAGCTTTGGTGGTATTAATTATAGAGATAGCAAAGCACCTGGCTACTACCGTTTACCGAATGACAATAGGAACGATACAAATATATATCCAAATGGCTTCTTGCCGTTTCTACGTTCTAAAATATCAGACTATTCGATAGCAGTTGGCTCTAAATATTTGTCCGAAACTTGGTATGTAGATATTAGTAATACATTAGGCTATAATAAGTTTGATTTTTCTGTAGAAAATTCACTAAACCGTGCTTATGGTGATTCTACTCCAACGAGTTTCAATGCAGGCTCTTTGTCTTACTTACAGAACTCATTTAATATTGATTTTACAAAAAATATGGATAAAATCATTGGCTTAAACAAGAGCTTCTTAAATTTTGGTGCTGAAATTAGATATGAAAATTATGCTCAAGCTAAGGGTGAACTTTCTTCGTACGCTGCCCCAGACCCAGCTTTTGAACCGGGCGCTCAAGTATTTCCGGGATTTGCTCCCACAAATGTAATTGATAAATCAGCTTTATCGCTATCCGCATACTTAGATATAGAGACATATATTACAGATAAATGGTTCTTAAATATTGGTAGTAGATTTGAAAATTATGACAAAGATAATTCTGCCTTAGTAGGTAAGATAGCTTCTTTGTATAAATTATATGATGATTATCTGAATCTTAGATTTTCCGTTGGTAGTGGATATAGAATGCCTTCATTGCAACAAAGATATTATAACAAGAATAATACTCAATTTGTAAACTTTGGTTCTGGTTTCTTCCCTGTGGAAATTGCGACATTAACGAATGATAATCCTATCGTCAAAGCCTTAGGCTTTCCTGAACTAAAAGCAGAACAATCTATGAATTACTCTTTAGGTTTTACTTCTAAGATTACTGACAATACTACTTTAACAGTTGATGCCTACTATATAGAAATTAAAGATAGAATTGTGTTATCCGGATATTTTACTAAATTTGATTCATATATTGCAGACTTAATAAAAGATTTGCCCGGGGTAGATGCTTTCCAATTCTTTACGAACGCTATTAATACTCGTACTAAGGGAATAGATTTGGTATTTAACCATAAATTCAATTTTAAAAAATATGGAGATTTAAATCTAACTCTTGCTGCTAATATTTCTGAAACTTCATTGTTTGGGGGCATTCAGTCTTCAAGTAAACTATCAGATTCAATATATACTAAATTGATTTTTAGTAGAGAAGAAATTGCAAGATTGGAAAACGGTCAGCCTAATAATAAGATATTAGCTTCATTAAATTATACAGTAAGCGATTTGAACGTTGATATTGCCTTTATTAGGTATGGCGAAGTAATGCATAAATTAGAAAATCCGGCTTTAGACCAAACATTCAGCGGTAAGTGGATTGCTAACTTGTTGGTAAAATATAATATATTGAATAGCTTAGCTGTTAAGCTGAGTGTCCAGAATCTAATGGATGTATACCCAGACGAAAATATGGAAATAATGAGAGACCAAGGAAGATTTCCATATAATACTGCTGTAACACAATTTGGCTTAAATGGAAGGACGATAATTGCAGGTATTGAATTAAATGTTAATTAAATTATGAATTATATTAATTTATCATTATGAAATGTGCTAAAAATTAGCTAATTTACATATGTGCGTTGCGGTATTTTAAGTTTTTTTTTAGAATATTGTAACTTTTCTAAAATAATAGTGTTTATATATAATATAGTTTAATTTAATTAATATTCGGAGTAATTATAAAATGAAAAGATTGACCTCTGTGTTAATGATGCTTGTAGTGATTTCGCTATTTTCATTTAGTGAGTCTTTCGCTGCAAAAAGATGGGTACTAATTGAGGAATTTACGAATGCCTCTTGTGGTCCTTGTGCCTCTCAGAACCCAAGTTTCCAAAACTTTCTTACAAGTAATTTGGATAATGTAATTCCTATAATATTTAGGACAAATTTCCCGGGTCGTGATATTATGTACGACCGCAATACTACGATGTATGATGCACGACGTAATTATTACTCTGTTGACGGTGTGCCAGTAGCTAGGACAAATGGAAAAATGCACCCAGCATCAAATAATTCGTATGAAGGTGCTCCTGGTAATACTCAAGGCTTACAGCAAGAAATTGCCAAGTACACTAGCGGTACTTCGCCAATTTCTATAACACCTGCATTTACTTTAAACGGTAATACTATGAAGATAAATGTAAATGTAGCAACTACTGAAGCAATTAGTAATAAAGTATTGAGAACAGCAGTTGTTGAAGCATATCATAAATATGCTAAAAACCAAGCTGGTACAAATGGTGAGACTGAATTTTATTATATTGTTAGAGAAATGTTACCAACACAAAATGGGGTAAATATCAATATCGCTGCAGGTGCGAGTAATGATTATTCTTATACCTATGACATTCATCCATCAGTTCATGCTCCTTTAATGTATGTAGTTGCATTTGTTCAAGATGATGCTTCAAAGGAAGTACTTCAAGCGGGAGCTTCAGAGTCTCCTACTATGAGTGATATAAGTAAAATGAAAGACGTACCTGTGCAAGTTTCTGTAGATGCAAGCCAAAAACACGGCTTTATTGAAACTGGCAAGTCTTCTGTTAGAACTATGAAAGTAACTAATCCAAACAACAAAGAAGTTACTATTGGCTTATCTCCAAACTTTATTGGACCTAACGACTGGACTGCTACTTTAGACAAAAAGGAAGTAACTTTAGCTGCTGGTGCCTCTGCCGATGTAAATGTTACTATTACAGCTGGAACTACTTTAGCTTATGTAGCTGCTGGCGTAGATGCGTATCCGATTAACCTTGCTAATAATGAATTAGGTGGCTATGCTTCTGCCACTGTCAATGCACTCCACAAAGCTACAAAAATTGTAAATTATATTGGTATGGGTCGATTTGACGATTATTTAAGTGCAGTTGCTACGCAGTCACCATCATATAAAAATGTCACGAACCAATTAGCTGTTTTAGATGTGGACGCAATGGCTGCTTATCCAGCAGATAACTTTGAAGTTACTATTTATAATTTTGATTTCTTTGGACTTCAACAAGCTAGTGGTTTGTTAGGAAACAACTATACTCAATCTATTGCAATTAGAGCAAATATTAAAAAAGCTTTAGATGCTGGTAAAGACGTTTTGATTTTTGCAGAAAATGAATTAGCATTTACTTTTGGTAATGCTCAAGCTACTAATGGACAAAATTTCTTTAAACAAGACTTAGGTATTGCTACTTCTGGCAATACAATAAGAGTACAAACAAATCAGCAAGGACAAATTACAGGTATAATTAGCTACCCTGTTGCTGGTGTTGCCAACGATCCAATCAGTAATGGTTTAGGCTTTATATGCAATACCCATAGCTATGCACAACAAGGGCAATTCTATGGTGTATTCACAGATTTAATAACATTAGAACCAAATTCTAAAGCTATTCCTTTCTTATATGCGGACAATAATACAAATAATATTGTTGGTATTCGTTTTGAAAACCCAAGCAAAGGCAAATTAGCTTATATTTCTGCTCCTTCTGCTGGCTTTGAAATTGGGAATTTAATGACCTTGTATAACAAAACTATTGACTGGTTTATGTCTGCTGCTGCTGAAGGACCAAAAGTTTCTTTAAGTGTTAATTCTTTATCTTTCGGCAAAGTAAATATGGGTAGCACTTCTGAGAAAGTCGTTACTATCAAAAATACTGGCGATGCAGTAATGAATATTTCTGCAATCACTGTTACTGGGGATACGAAGGGTGTGTTTTCTTTGGGCGCAAGTAGCACTACTAAAACTCTTGCTGCAGGTGCTTCTTTAGACGTAGCTGTTACTTTTGCACCTAAAGCAGGTGAAACTTACAATGCACAGCTTAACGTAAAAACTGATGCTATTAATGGCGGTAATTTAAATGTTGCTCTTTCTGGTATTGGCGAAGACCCATCTCACGTTGGTGAAATTGGCGGCAAATTCTATTTGAATGTTAGCCCTAACCCTGTAACATCGGTATCTAATATTAAATATGAAATTAATAATGATATGCCAGTTAATCTAACAATTAACTTAATTGACGCTCAAGGCAATAACGTTGGCGAATTATTTAATGGTATATCTGGTAACGGAGTTTATAATTTGAACTTAAATTCTGCTAATTATTCTGCTGGTGCATATTATTTATCAGTAAAAGTAGACGGTCAATTAAATAATGTTCCTGTTATTATTGTTAAGTAATAACATTCATAAACTTAGTATTTTTGAGCTTGCCAAATATGGCAAGCTCTTTTGTTTTATTCAGCTAACTATGTGGAATTTATATCTAAAGTTGCTATATTATGTTCATATAGAAAATAATTTACTAACTTTGTAGTATATACGGTATTTTATATGTTCTATGCCAGAAAATAAGCAAAATAAGTTTAAAGATGTAAAAATGATGCTGAGGATTTTTGCATTTATTAAACCCTTTAAATTTCTTCTTATACTTCAAATATTATTAAATACAGCATTCTCATTTTTTAGCACATTTTCAGTTACTCTGATTTTGCCAATCTTAGAGCTAATCTTTAATACTCAACAAACGAAATCAAGCTCTGTAGTTGCCAGCCCAATGAATAGCCTAACAGATAACTTTTTTAATTTTATATTTAAATTAGTGCAGTCAGCCGATGGAACCTTAGCAACTTTATTCAATATTGGTGTTCTTATACTAATTGTCTTTGGTTTTAAAAACCTATTTAAATACCTAAGTGCAGTAACATCTACAAGGTTAGAAGAGGGGGTAATAAAGTCAATTAGAGATAAAATTTTTTCTAATTTATTAGGACAGTCGGTAGATTATTTTACAGCAAGCCGCCAAGGGAATTTAATTTCTATTATTACCAATGACGTTGGTGTTGTAAATGGTACTACACTAAATAGCTTTACAGTTTTTATAAGGGAATTTATTCAAATTATATTGTTTATGTTTCTACTTGTTTCTATTTCACCATTATTAACAGCAACCGCCTTTTCAACAAGTATTGTTAGCATTATTCTTATTAAATTTGCAGTAAAAATACTACGTAAATATGCTGAAAGAATGCAAAATGCGATGGCAGACTACACCTCTACAATGAATGAGTCTATAACTGGTATTAGAGTAGTAAAAGCATACAACTACGAAGAGAATGCAAGCAATAAGTTTATGCAAGATACTTATAGGTATGTACGTTCCGCAATAAAACACAAAAAGGTTATTGAATTAATCTCTCCAATTAACGAGATGTTTGCTATAATTGCACTTACCGTTGTATTACTTATCGGAGGGGGGCAAGTTTTATCTGGTGAAATGCAACCAGAAAAACTAATGTTATTTCTGTTCTCATTGTTTTCTATTATGTCGCCTATTTCTACTGTATTTAACTCACTTTCTCGATTTCAGCATGGTATCGTAGCTGCCGAGAGAATTTTTAGTATTATTGATTCAGAGCCAAAAGTGAAGAATGGCAACGAAAGCAATCTGAATTTTAATAATTCGATAACGTTTAGCAATTTGAGCTTTTCTTATAAGAACGACTTAGTTCTTAAAAATATTAATTTAGAAATAAAGAAATCTAAAAAAATTGCTTTTGTTGGTGCTTCTGGCAGTGGTAAATCCACTATGCTGGACCTGATTATTAGATTTTATGACCCAACAAATGGCGAAATTAATATAGATGGTAAGAATATTAAAGATTATAATATCAAAGCATATCGTTCTTTATTTGGTATCGTGAGCCAAGAAAATATATTATTTAATGATACCTTGGCTAATAATATAAAATATGGCTTAGAAAATGTGAGTGATGAAGAGTTGATAGAGGCAACGAAAAAGGCTAATTGTTATAACTTTATTATGAAGCTACCAGAAAAATTTGATACGCGGATTGGAGATAGAGGAACTACTCTCTCGGGTGGAGAAAGACAAAGAGTAGCAATAGCACGAGCCTTATTAAGAGAACCAGAGATTTTAATTTTTGATGAAGCTACCTCCGCTTTAGATGCAGAATCTGAAAAAATAGTTCAGGAAGCCATAAATAAATCGTTAGGAAACAAAACCGCAATATTAGTAGCTCATAGGCTTTCAACTATTATCGATGCGGATGAAATTATCGTATTTGATAAGGGCGAGATTGTAGAAAGAGGTACTCATACAGCATTAATAAATATGAATGGATTTTATTCAAAATTATATAATTTGCAACATTCTGTCAAGTAAAATGTTTGTTAATCTTATATATAAAGTATTGATGAGCGTATTATTTATAGTTATTGTAATTGGCTTAGATTCTTGTGCCGTTGGCCAAAAATTCAAAAGGGCAGGCTTAGATAGTAATAGCTTTGAAGTGCCTCCTACTTTCTGGTTCTTTAGGATTTATGGTGATAATGACGAGCGTAACCCTCCAATTTTATTAATCCAAAATAAAAATAACAGCAATAAATATATAAGTAATACTGGTTTTAATAAATTGACTTTAGAATTTGATGTTGATTCTGACCTACCTCCAAACTTAGAAATTAAATTTGTTCATTGTGATGTAAATTGGAAAGAGACTGATAATGCTATTATACAAAATAATATTTTTAACCGCTCTTCTTCGGTTGAATGGACGTCTTCTACATTTTTAGATGATTATTATAGTTTTCGCGGGAAACTAACTATACCGTCGCCTACTGTTAAGTTTGAATACTCTGGTAATTATAAAGCAAAGATATATTCAGCAGATGACGCAGGGCAAGTTTTAGCTGAGCAGAGATTTTTTGTGATAATGCCTCAAGCTAATACCCAAATGAGAATATTTAGTAGCTTTTATGACTCACAATATCAAGTTACTAATAGCGGACTTACCTTAGAGACAATTGTGTGGAGTGAAGAGCCGTTTTTTGACAATAGAATGCACTCCGTTGTGTATTATAGAAATAATAGGTTTTATGAGCCGTATGTTTGTAGTAATGACGCAAGCGTCAATAAATATTCTTACTTGTATAACTTTGATTTAATCTCGATGATTTCAGGCTTTTCGACTTATGAAAAGAGATTTCGTATAGAGGGCATTCCTACAGAAAACGTCTATAGAGTATTGTATATGAGTAATACAGCCCTCTTTCCTCGTACTAAAGACCCTGTGCGTCTTCCGATGATGGATATAGCAAGGAATGGAAATTATTATGAGCGAGATAATGATGGAGTAATGAGAACGGATTTTATTGGTAATTCTATTGATGACTATGTTCTTGTGGAATTTGTCTTAGATCCAGGGCTATCCTTGCCTGATAAAGATGTCTTTGTTGCTGGTTCTTTTAATAATTGGAAAGCAGACCGTACCTGGATGATGAATTATGACCAAGAACGCCGCTTGTATAGAGTTGTAAATTGGGTAAGGCGTGGCACTCATGATTATTTATATGGAGTAGGCTCTTATAATGCGGATACTGATGGCTTTGAAGGTTTTTCTTATGATTATTTTGAAGGTAACACTATATATGCAAACCATAGTATAATAGGATTTGTATATTATCGGCAAGTTGATTCAGGGGAGTATGATTCTATTATTGGCGTAGTGCATAGCAAAGCGTTCTAAGAGAGCATGTGTCGTATAAGAAATGTTAGGACTTCCTTCGCTCTGAAAGAAGTCCTAAATAATTTCTAATAAAAGTTCACCTTTTTACATTCCTTTACTTTAAATTGCAATCCCTTCGTCATTTTGTTTAAGTGTAAATTTATCATTTCCTTAATATCTGCTCTTATTTCTGGTTTTGATTTGATATTGCCACGCAATTCCTTATAGTTTAAGGGGTCTATGTCAAAATCATTTCTGATATATAAATCATCTTTTGCTTTATTGAAGCATTCCTCACAACAAAAACCAAAATGGTTCTTATATTCTTCAGGTTTAGCAATAAAATGATAGTTGCAAGGTGAGTACCTACAATTAAAGAAAGCTTCGGCAGGTTCGCCAGTATAATGGCAAGACGAAATAACAGTGTGGGTTTGGCTGTCGCCAACTTCTGTACTGATTCTACCATCAAATGTATATAAATTTCCAAGCCAGTTGCCATCGTTGAAAGTATTTACGTATTTCACAACTCCGCCATCTAATTGGAAGACCCCGGGTAAACCAGCTTTTTCGAGCATGACCGATGCTTTTTCGCATCTGATACCACCAGTGCAATACATCACAATTTTTTTATTTCCATACTCTTCTTTATATCTATCAATGATACCGCTTAGTTGCTTAAAATGGAAGGTCCCAGCAGGTACAGCGCCCTTAAAGTGCCCCAATTCATATTCATAGTCGTTACGCATATCTAATATTACGTAGTCGTCGTTACCTTGGTCGATTATAGATTTAAAATCATCAATATTCATTCTATATTCATACTTTTTAATATCGCTTGCTTTATATGTTTCGCCAAGTGCTACAATTTCTTTTCTATAACGAACAATTAATTTATCAAATTGGTGAGCTTCAACTATCGTAGCCTTGATATCTATATCTGGAATATCTTTAAAATATTCTTTGGTTTGTAGATATAGCTTATATGCTTCTATTTGTCCGGGCAAACCACTTACAGTAGCGCTAATGCCTTCTTCACCTATAAAAATTCTACCCATCAAGCCAATATCACTGCAAAAACTTTTATGCTCGTCAGCTATTTGTTGGGCATTTTCTAAGTCCACAAACTTATAGAAGGTTAAAAGGATATACTTTCTTGACTTTTTCATTATTTTGATTCATTCTGTTAAACTTAAACTATACAAAAATAACAAATTTATATGATATTTTGAACTTAATACATAAACTTTTATGTAAAGTTGTCGATATAATTCGTATTTTAGCGTGGAAAGAGGAGGGTCGTTTTGAGCAATAGAATTTATAATAATTATATAAAATTCTTATTCAAGACATTCGATGCTGAGTTAGAAAAGCAAGTTTTATCTAAAAATCTAAGAGCATCGAATGTCTTGTTACCTGTTATTCTTTTGTTGTGTCTTTTCCAGCTTGTAGTCTTTAATATTATACTTGTAAATGATACCAGTATTAATGCTCAATGGAAAGAATCAATTAATATTAACTACACAATACTCATCTCGCTTACAAGTGTTATCTATCTTTTTCAACTACATGCATGTAAGAGCAATAATTCATTACAAAAATATCTCAAACTGATTCCCCATTTTATATACATAGTTGGATTTAGTTCAACAATTTCATTTGCTCTTTACGACCAAATAGTTACGTCTAATATTACAGTCTATTTCTTAGCCTTAGTGTTTATACCCCTAATCATAACGCTTAATTTTAAGTTTTCGCTAATTTATACTATTCTTGCTCAAATAGTCTTTTTAATTCTGTATCCTAAGTTTCAAAGTATAGAAATAAATTTAATTAATCAATCGTTTGCTGCCAATGCTACTGTCATACTGTCTTTGGTTATTTCATATATAAATTGGTCAAAAAATATTAGAGAGTACGAAAGCAACAAGATAATTAAGGAGCAGCAAGACAAATTAAATAATCAGAATATCGAACTTTTGAAATTAAATGAAAAATTGAATAATTCTAATTCAGAAAAAAATAAATTTTTTTCTATACTATCACACGATTTAAGAAGCCCTATAGGTAGTTTTAAGCTTTTAGTTGATGAGTTAATTAATTATTATGATAACATGGATAATGATGAAAAATTAGTGATAATTACTTCTATTAAAAATGCTTCTATAAATACATACAACTTATTAGAAGATGTTCTTGTTTGGGCAAAATCACAAATGGATGACGTAAAATTAAATAAAACAGAAAATGATTTGGCTGAATTAATATATATATGTATTGAATTACACAAAGCGGCCGCCGTTACTAAATCTATCAATGTAGAGTTTATTTATGACGAACCTTTCTATTTTGATTTTGATTATAATCTTATAAAATCTGTAGTTTTAAATTTATTATCAAACGCCCTCAAATTTACTCATATAGGGGGAATAGTGTCGATAAATATTCATAAGACAAGCCAAGAAGTACTTGTAAGTATAAAAGATACTGGTGTGGGTATGAGTGCGCCGCAAATTGAGAACTTATTTATACTAAGTAAAAAGGAGACCCGAGTGGGGACAGCTGGAGAGCGTGGCACTGGTTTAGGATTGATATTAGTAAAAGATAGCTTAGAAAAACATAGTGGGAAATTAGAAGTTGAGAGTACTGTTGGTGTGGGTTCAATATTTACTTTCTCGTTACCGCTAAATTGATTATATTGCATTCTTTTATAATTATATTTAAAAAATAGGTGTATATCATGCCGTCATTAAATACAAGCAGATTAACTACAATTACTCATCATATTAACGATGAAAGAAATTTGCACCCAGAGGCAACTGGTGAATTTACAAATTTATTAAACGATTTACAGTTAGCTATTAGAATATTATCAAGAGATGTTCGCCGAGCTGGATTAAATGATATTTTGGGTATTACTCATTCTACGAATATACATGGTGAGCAAGTAAGAAAGTTAGATGCCTATTCTAATGAAGTTCTTAAAAAAGCTATGACGAGAAGCGCCAATATAGCGATGATGGTGTCTGAAGAAGAAGACGAACCAATTATTGTACAAAGCGCTCCTAATGCTAAATATGTTCTTGCCTTTGATCCTCTAGACGGTTCTACAAATATCGATGTCAATGTTACTATTGGGACTATTTTTTCTATGTATAGAAGGCTTGACCCTGACTTAGATAATCCTCCTACAATAGATGATCTATTGCAGCCCGGTTACAAGCAAGTAGCTGCAGGCTATGCTCTATACGGTAGCTCTACAATTTTCGTATATACTACTGGTCAAGGGGTTCACGCTTTTACCTTGGATTCTACTCTCGGAGAATTTTTATTAATTAGAGAAAATATTAAAATGCCAAGTCGCGGTAGCTATTATAGTGTTAATGAAGGTAATTATTATAAATGGGACGATAATTTAAGGCAATATATAGATTATCTAAAAACACCATCTAAAGATAAGACGCGTCCTTATGGCTTGCGGTACATAGGGTCAGGTGTTGCAGATATTCATAGAACATTGCTAAAAGGTGGTATATTTATATACCCAAAAGATGAAAAATATACTAATGGGAAATTGAGATTGGTATATGAAGCTAATCCTTTAGCTATGCTTATCGAACAAGCAGGAGGTAGGGCAAGCGATGGCAATAATCGGATATTAGACCTTAAGCCTAAAAATGTACATGAACGTACTCCACTTATATTAGGAAGCAAGGAAGATGTTTTTGAATGCGAATCTTTCTTAAAGGGAGAGCATCCTATGCAAAAAATGATTTTATAATTTGGATTTACTATGAATTTTTTAAAAATTGTATTTATTTGTTCTATTCTTACATTCATTAATGTAAATGCTCAAGATTCTTTAATTGTTGACAAAAATAAAATAAAAGAATCAGTTAAATTTTTGGCTTCTGATGAACTGAAAGGTCGGTTCCCTGGAACTGACGGTATCGAACAAGCGGCTAAATTTATTGAAACAGAATTTCAAAAAATTGGCTTAAAAAAATATAACAACTCTTACCGCCAATCTTTCGATGTTACAACTGGCCTGATTGCCAATGATAATTGCGCTATGTCGATAGAGACTTTCGTGCAAAGAATTGGCGTTCCCAAAGAAAAATGGCCTAAAATGAGCCAACCATTTAAAATGGGAACGGATTTTTCTCCTTTGGCTTTTAGTGAAAATGGCACTATTAAAGGAGAATTAGCTTTTGTAGGTTTTGGCATTTCTGCTACAGATCTAAAATATGACGACTATGAAGGTATCGATGTTAAAGATAAAATCGTGATTCTTATGTCTGATTCGCCTGATGGAGACAAAAAAGATAGCCCATTTGCTCAATATTCAGATATAAGATATAAAGCAAGTAATGCACGTAACAAGGGCGCTATCGGGATAATTATGATTAAGATTCAAGGCGACTCAATGAATGTTTTTGAAAGGTTAGATTTTGCTAATATTGGCAAAAATTCTGGAATTATTGCCGTCCAATCGCAAAGACAATCAATAAGTAAATTTTTTCCTAAAAATAAAATTTTAGTAGAAGTCGAGGACTTTATCAAGAAAAATAAAAAGCCTAATAGCTTTCTTATTCCAAATACTAATGCAGAGATAACGGTAAGTTTAACTCCTAAACAGCAAGCTACCTACAATATTTTTGGCTATATCGAAGGGAATGACCCCAAGCTAAAGAACGAATACATTGTAATAGGAGCTCACTACGATCATCTTGGATTTGGTGGACCATCTTCACGTAGCACAAGCAAGAAAGCACTAATTCATAATGGAGCTGATGATAATGCTTCAGGTGTTGCCGGTATCTTAGAATTAGCTCAATATTTCAAAAACAATCCTACTAATCGCTCCATTCTTGTGGTTGCTTTTTCTGCTGAAGAAATGGGCTTATTAGGTTCTGCATACTTTGTAAAGAATTTGCCAATACCAAAAGAAAGTATAATTAGTATGATTAATTTTGATATGATTGGTAGAATGAAAGAAGACTTTACAGTTTTTGGTTATGCGTCTGCTAAAAATTTTGAAAAATTAATTGATAGTATTACGGCTTTACAAACTCTGAAAGTAGTAAAGGCTTCGGACGCTTACGGTCCAAGTGATCACTCTTCTTTTTATGCAGAAAAGATACCTGTATTGATGATATTTACAGGAGTACACCAAGATTACCATACTCCAGAGGATGATTGGAACAAGATTAATTATGACGGTATGGCAAATATCATTCAATATTCTGCAAAAATCATTAATAGTTTAGGAAACAGCCAAGACAAGCCTGAATATGTAGAAGTAGCAAAAACTGATAGAAAAGTATCCCATGGTAGTGGGTCTAAAGTATGGTTTGGCATTATTCCAGATTATGGTGAAAGCCCAAAAGGCTGCAAAATTAGTGGTGCTTCGCCCAGTAGTCCTGCTGCAACTGCTGGTTTGCAGAAAGATGATATTATTGTCAAGATAGACCAGATAGACACCAAGAATTTATATGATTTTATGTATGCTCTAAAAGATAAAAATCCAGGTGATGTTGTGGTCGTTAAATTTTTACGAAATGACAAAGAAATGGAAACTAAAGTGAAACTTTCTGTAAAAGCAGGCAAATGATAAAAGAATATTTTGAACTTAACTTTGACAATGGTAAAGTTAAAGGTGATTTAAGATATAATAAGGGCAGTAAAATGCCCTTTATATTTTTTTTTCACGGCTTTAAGGTTTTTCGTAATTGGGGTTTTATTCCATATATCTGCGATAAATTAGCCCTTCATAATTACAATGTAATAAATATCGACTATTCTAAAAATGGAATTATTGATTCTGATAAATTAATTTATGATAGTGAAACGTTTGCCAATCAAACAATTTCATCCCACTTCCAAGACTGCCAGAATATATACCAATATGTTTGTGAAGAGAATTTCATCAATGATGTAAATATTAAAGATATTTGGGACGACAGAATATTTTGTATCGGGCATTCTATGGGAGGAGCTTTAAGCTATCTATTGAGTAGCAAAGTTCACATTGATAAAATAGTAAGCTTAGCAGCTGTTTCCCAGTTTGAAAGAAATACTGAAAGGCAAAAACTGGCTTGGCGAGAAAGAGGTTTTACTGAAATTAGAATGGATGGAAGCGAGCAAATATTGAAATTAAACTATAGCTATGTTGATGATAAAGAAAAGAATTTTCCACAAAATATAGTTTTGGAAAGTATAAATAAATACAAAGGTAAATACCTTGTAATACAAGCACAAAATGATATGGTTGCTAAATTAACGGATGCTAAGCAACTTTACGATGCTGGTAGTTATAAAGATAATAAAGAATTATTCGTCATCGAAGGCACGGGGCATACTTTTTCGGCGTCGCACCCGTTGGTTGGTGAAAATAAATATTTACGCTCTTTAGTAAATAAAACTTTAGATTTTTTTAATGAAGATTAATATACATATAATTTTATTAATATTAGTATTGCTCTCAATGAGTGCCTGCGAAATTATTACTATCGGCAATAGATTTCCAATCAAAAAAAAGGTTGTGATTAACCAGAACCAAGAAAGCCCTCTGGGTGCTTACTTACTATTCAAAACAGAAATTGATAGTAATAACGCCTATGCTGCAAGTGATTTGTTAGCTAATCCCGAAGGAACTACTATATTAGCTTATGATAGATATTTGCTGTCTTATAATGTCGATATGCTAAGGCGAAATATACAAAATATACCTATCACTAATATAAAAGCTGACACCTTAAATGATATGATAGTTCAATTTAAGATAGAATTAGATTTAATAAAATATATGACGGTATACACCAAAAAAATTGATAGCCTTTGGTATATAACGAAGTACCATTTAGATAACTAAATATTTATAAATTACTACTCTTTTTCTGCTTTTAAAATTTCTTGTACAACTGTTTTGTCGAAAAGGGTGCTAAGAAATTCATTATTCCCTTTTTCATTGTCTAAATAATAGTAGCTTTTACCTTCATTTTGGGTGATTGCTAACATTCTTAAAGTAGCTTTAATTTTAAAACGGTTAGTATTTTTATCAAATGTTACGTTATCTTTGCCGTACTCGCTCTTAAACATATTATGCATCATCTCTACCTGTGGTATAAAAGAAGCGTCGATAAGTACATTTAAAGTAACATTATAAAAGAGGTGATATAAAATTTCATTATTATTATGTATCGGCTTAGATATTTTTATAATTTTCATATCATTCATCTTCATCGTTAATCCAGTGTTATCGGGCTTAGACATTTCTGCAATAGTAGATTCTTTTGAATTAAATTCAAAAAGTTTAGGATATAAAAATTCAACCAATTCAACCCAATTATGGTCATTAAAGGCTTTGCTATAACTTGTTAGATCCGCTTGCATTTTATCAATTATTTCTTGCTGAGCGCTTAATTGGTTTAGTGGAACTAGTATGGCAATGATACTAAAAATAGCGATTAATAAATGCTTGTTCATATTGCTTATTCCTATTTAGATGTAAATTTGTCGTAATCTTGATAAAAAAGAAAGTTAAAAGAAGTAAGCGAGCCATAACATTTGGTAATATACCCTTGTAATTTAACCTTTTCCCCTTCACTTAACGAGCTACTTGAGTTGATTTGTTGTTCTAAAACACGTAAGTTGTCGCGTACCATTACTATTTTGTGTAGTAACCTGTCAATAGGCATTTCTTGGTCTTGTAAGTTTTTATCTTTAGGCACAAAAAAGAGAGAGCTACCCTCCCATTTCGGTGCAAGCTCTGCGGAGTGCATATCGTCCATTTCTAAGACTATAGCCTTAGCTAATTCTTTTATTTCTGATTTATCCATAACCTTATATATTTATAATTTTGAAATATATTCACGTAAAGCGATGCTAGTATAAGTATCCTTTTTGATTATATCTTCGGGGGTGCCAGTAGCTATTACCTTGCCTCCACCTATGCCACCTTCCGGTCCCAAATCAATGATAAAATCGGCCGCTTCAATTACTGCTAAATTATGTTCAATTATTATTAATGAATGACCATTATCAGCTAATTTATTAAAGCTATCTATTAATTTTGCAATATCGTCTAAATGTAGTCCAGTAGTCGGTTCGTCAAAGATAAATAAAGTTTCTTCATTATCATTAATGTCTAGGTGCCCTGCTAATTTAATCCTTTGAGATTCGCCACCCGAAAGCATCGACGAAGGTTGCCCCAGTTTTAGATACCCCAATCCTACTTGGTTTAAAGTCTGCAGTTTAGAAACTATCTTATTCTGGTCTGCAAAGAATTCAATCGCCTCATCAATAGTCATCTCTAATACATCAACTATAGATTTGTTTCTATAAAGAATATTAGTTGCCTCCTTTTTGTATCGGCTACCTTTACAAGTATCACATAGTAGCGTTACATCGGGCAAAAATTGCATATCTATTGTTTGTACGCCTTCGCCTTCGCAAGCATCGCAACGCCCACCCGGAACATTAAAAGAAAAGTATCCCGCTTTTACACCTAATTGCCTCCCAGCTTGTGTATTTGCAAAAAGTTCTCTAATATAATCAAAGGCTTTGGTATATGTAGCAGGCGTAGAACGCGAAGAAGTGCCGATTTTTGTCTGGTCTACCATCTCTATATGTTGGAAAAAGGTGTATCCCAAAATTGCCTCGTGTTTGCCTACTGTACCTTGATAGCCACCTCTCATTTTTTTGAGTGAAGCATAAAGAATATCATTGATTAAGGTACTTTTGCCTGAACCAGAAACGCCTGTAACGACTACTAACCTTCCTAAAGGTATGTCTATTCTATCGATTTTGAGGTTGTTTTCTTTTGCTTTTATTATAGCAAGGCTTTTCGAATTGCCTACTCTTCTTTTATTGGGTTTCTCAATTTTTTTCTTACCTGTTATATACTGGGCAGTAATTGAGTCTGTATTTTGTAATAGTTCGTCAAAAGTACCATCAAATACTACTTCTCCGCCAAAACTTCCCGCTTTTGGACCTATATCTACAATTCTATCTGCCCGTCTAATTACATCTGGGTCATGTTCTACTACTACTACTGTATTGCCCAAATTTCTTAATTTAAATAGAATGTTTAGTAAACGCTCTGTATCTCGTGAATGTAAGCCTATTGAAGGTTCATCTAATACATATAATGTTCCAACTAACGACGAACCTAAGGCTGTAGATAAATTTATTCTTTGAGATTCTCCGCCAGAGAGTGTATGCGACAAGCGGGATAAATTAAGGTATTCTAAACCAATTTCTACAAGTAAGCCTAATCGCCAATTAATTTCGCTTAACAACTGTTCAACCACTTCGTTCTCAAATTCAGTTAATTTGATATTTCTAAAAAAATCAAATAATTTGCCAAGCGGTAGCTCAACTAACTCTGGAATGTTTTTGCCAGCTACATATACTTGCCTTGCTGATGTCCTTAACCTAGAACCTCCGCAGCTTCTACACTTTGTATATGCTCTATATCTTGTTAAAATAACACGATAGCTCAGCTTAAAACTTTTGTCTTCTATTGTCTCAAAAAATCCATTAATACCATTAAATCCGGTCTTGCTGTCCCCTTCCCATATTAATTCTAATTGCTTATCAGTAAGTGCGGAATAAGGAATATCAGGGTCAATATGCTTTATTAGGCAGTAGTTTAATAAATCTCGCTGGTAACCAGTTCCTACGTCAGTTTTGAAAGGATGTATAGCCCCTTTGCGAATACTTATTGATTTATCTGGAACAACTAAATCTTCATCTATCCCAACAGTTCTACCAAATCCTTGACACTTATGGCAGGCACCTTGAGGGTTGTTAAATGAAAATAGCTTAGGGTCTGGTTCTTCATAAATTATTTCACAATCTGCACATTCATAGGCAGATGAAAATTTCAATACTTCGTGAGTATTTAATCGAATTATTTGTATTGTGCCATTACCATTCTTGAAGGCTAAATCAAGTGAATCTGCTATTCTATTTAATGTTTCCTTATCATTTCTATAAATTGCTCTATCTACAAGCACCCAAAAATGTTCAAAGCTAATCTTTATATCGTCTTCAATTTCATCAATTTCAAATAATGTATAATCAGTGTTGTTAATTACCCTAAAAAAGCCTTTTTCTTTTAAATTCTGGGCTAAAACTTCGGAATTATAGTCTTTATTATTAATTGCAAATGATATGTATATTTTTTCGCCATCTTCTAATTGCTCTAATGATTTCAAGACATTGCTTGTATTGTCTTTTTTTACGACTTTGCCACAAGAATAGCATATCGTCTGCCCAATACGACCAAAGAGCAGCCTAAAAAAGTCATATATTTCAGTAGTTGTTCCAACAGTAGAGCGCGGGTTACGTGCAAATGTGTTCTGTTGTATAGCTATTGCTGGTGGGATACCAATAATAGATTCGCAATCTGGCTTTGCCATGCGTTCTAAAAATTGCCTTGCATAGCTGGATAAGGACTCTACAAACCTTCTTTGACCCTCGGCGTATAATGTATCAAAAGCTAAAGATGATTTACCAGAACCGCTCACGCCACTAATAACTGTAAGTTTATTTCGGTAAATATCAATACTTACATCTTTTAGATTGTGAACCTTTGCACCTTTGATAGATATTACTTTTTTATTATCAGACATATATTTTAAATAAGCTATTAATCAATCTTGTATAGATTATTAATTAGACGTATTATTTTATCAAAAGCAAATTTAGGAGTCGTTTTTTTCATACAATTAAAATGTAAGAGTGGACATTTTTTCCTGCCAATGTGGCTACAAGGTCTGCACCAAAGCTTTTGTTCGAGAATGATATTTGCTACCTTGTATGGAGTAAACCCTAATTCTTGAACAGATGAACCAAAAAATACTGCTACGGGAATTTGCCGTGCTGCGGCTATATGCATAAGTCCAGTATCATTACAAATCATCAAGTTACACTCATCAATTAACTTAGCACTTTCATAAATACTTGTTTGCCCCGCATAGCTGGGACTATTAGTTTTGTTTGAAATATATGTGCACAAATCGTACTCACTTTTCCCACCAAGTATTATAATATTGCAGTCGTATTTGAGTTTTAGTAAATTTATTAATTCAATAAAATATTCTGGTAGCCATTGTTTTGTTTTAAAGTGTGCTCCTGGCGCAACAGCAATTCTTAGTTGCTTAATCTCGCTATAATTCTTATAAAATGGTGTATACTGCTCTTTTAATTTATCGCTTTCTATCCAAAATTCTAAACCTTTATCGTCTTCTTCAAAGTCTGGCAATACAAGTTTAATAGCTTTGCTGTATATTTCTGGTATAGGTATGTTTAATTGTTGATTTATATGCTTTGTATAAACTAACATTAGCTTATATAACCGTCGCTTGTCGTAAGATACTATATGATGAATGTTGCTTAATAAGTGTTTGCTTCTTGTATTGCTTTGCAAATCGATAGCCAAGTCTGGAGCAAAAGCTTCAATATCATCTTTTAGCTTAGTGATATTTTCGCTACTATTTTTTGTATAAGAACCTAATTTATCAATGTAAATATTATATTTTAGTATATCTATATATTCATGATTGCAAACAAAATATATTTCTGAGTTCGGATAGTTCAATTTAATATTTCTAATTAACTTAGTAGTAAGAACAATATCACCCATTGATGATAGCCTAATAATCAGAAATTTTACTTTTGTTGTTTTATCGAACGTTATAAATTTCATATATTTGCTTTTTTAAATTAATTACTCTAACAAAAATATGAATTATACAATTGAACACAAAGATAATATAGTAATATTTGAATTGAAAAATAAGACGGTCGAATCGAATATCTCTGCTGATTTAAAAGCAAGAATGCTAATAATGTCGCAACCAGATATAGATGCCCTTATTATTAATTTGTCTAGTGTTGAAGCCATAGATAGCTCTGGATTGGGTGCTTTGTTGCTAGCAAATAGGCAGTTAAGTGAATATGATATTCCGGTAGCCTTAGTTGGTGTGGGTGAGTTTGTGCGATCTTTAATGAATATGACCAAAATTGATGAAGTATTTGAATTTTATGATAATGTTGAAGAGGCATTAGCTTCCCTTGAAGCTCGCAAAGAAGAAGAATAATAAATCAAATAAGTTTTGGAAAAATCTAAAGACAAGTTAATAAAGAGGATAGAATATTTTTTTAAAGATGTTCTAGAGCGTTTTATTTTTAAAGATATACATTCAGTTTTAATTGAAAAGAAAATTGAGCGTTTTGCCTTTTTTGATGATTCTAAGATTTTATTAATTCGCAATGATAGAATTGGGGACTTATTAGTCAGCACTCCATTACTAAAAACTTTAAGGAAGAAGTATCCAAATGTTGTGATTGATATATTGTTGTCAGACAAAAATATAGCTGCACGTAGAAGTAGCGATAATTTTGTAAATAACACATATATATATATTAAAAAACTCTCGAAAATGATTCCATTAATTCTTTCGCTTAGAAAGCGAAAATATGATTTAGTTATTGACTTGTTAGACAATCCATCTACTACTAATGCTTTTATAATCAAATTTATTAAGCCCTTATATTCTTTGGGCTTTCGAAAGGCAAAAACGAATAAATATAATCTTGAAGTTATATTACCTCCAAAGTTAAAAGTACATATAGTGGATAGAATAAATCAACTTTTACTCCCATTCGATATAGAAAGTAATAAAATAAATGAAAATATAGAATTTTTACTTGCAGAACAAGAAGTTAATGAAGCAAATAGCTTGTTAGGGCACAAAAATACAAAATATAGAATAGGAATAAATTTAGCAGGCTCTAATACAGCAAAATTTTGGGGGATTGATAACTATATTTCATTTATAAAATATTTAGATACAACATACAAGAGCTTTGAGATAGTATTATTTCATACTAATCAATATAAGCAAGTAGTAGCGAAGATTTTAAATGTAATTCCAAGCCTTAACGCTCCTATTACAGAGAATTTTAATGTTTATGCTGCTATGATAGCAGAATGCGATATTTTATTAAGCCCTGATACTGCCGCTGTTCATTTAGCTGCTGCCTTTCAAGTGCCTTGTATTGCTTTGTATCAATTTAGTGGAACAAAAGAAACTGGTATGCCATGGACCCCGTATCATTCTCCAGCAAAAGTCATAAAAACCGGTACGAATTCATTAAGTAATATACATTTAGACGCAGTAATAGAATGTTTTGAGGAAGCTGTGATTGAATATAAATTATATGAATAAAGATAAGTATTTAATAATGCAACTTGGTAGGTTTGGAGATTTAATTCTATTTACTCCAGCCTTTAGGTTAATTAAGGAAAAGTATCCTAATATAGAATTACATTTACTTGCGGGCAGGAAAAATTATGAAGTAGTATTGGCGAACCCATATATTGATAGAATTATAAAGTTTGATAAATCCCCAAGTAAAATTTTCGCCACCATTTATAATATTAGAAAAGATTACTATAAATATTGGATAGACCCGCGGGATCACTTTTCTACAGAAAGTCGAATATTAGGCAAGATAGCACGTGCCGAAAATAAAATCGGGTTTAACGAAGCTCATAAAGAGCGTATTTTTAACATAGATATAAAAACTATTGATAAAATAATTCATCATTCGTTAATTGGAGTAAATGCCCTTGGTGAATTAGGAATAAGACTACCAGATTCGCCCATAAGACCAGAATTATTTTTTTGGGAAAATGAACAGTTTAGCAAAACTACAAATAATATTGTTTCGCAAAATAGTAAATATATTGTACTGAATCTGTCTGCGAGTGGCGAGCATAAAATGTGGCAGGTAGATAAATGGATAGAGTTTGTTAAGCAAACAGGTATTTACAAGCAAAATTTAGTAGTAAATTTTATGCCACGTGATTACGCACAAGCACAAAGTATAAAGTCTGCCTTCCCGGAGATAATTTTACATCAACCATCAAATATTAGAGATGTAATGGCGATTACTGCTTACTGCGATTATGTAATAACGCCAGACACTTCTATTGTTCATATTGCTGCGGCTTTTAATAAAAGCATTTTTGCCCTTTATAGCAATAGTGATTTCTTTTATAATAAGTTTTATCCTCTTTCTGATGATTTTGTAGTTATTCGTTCGAAAGATGGCGATAACGGCTTGCATTCTATCGAAGTTGCAGATGCTGTTGATAACTTTTTGAAGAAATTTATAAAAAAATAAGAAAATGATAATTTAAAGTGAGGAATTTTCGCCCTTTAGTTGTCTATATAAGTAGAGGGTTTGCAAAATTTAAAAAACTTTTTATGAAATTGGTAATTTACATATTGGGAATTTTAATATTACTGTTTTTGGGTATTGCCTGCGATACTTGCGATACTGGTACAAATGGAAACGGTTCTAAGGTAATCGACAAGATCTATTATTCTGCAATAGTAGTAAATAACAGTTCTTCGGCTATTTATACGATAGACAAAAACCTAACGAAAACATCTTTATTATTAGATAGTGCTTTCCTATATTCTACTCCGTCTGATAATGGGTATATGGCATATCTAAGTAATGAAATTATAAACAATAATACCAAGAAAGCTTTATACCTATTTGATTTAACTAATGGTAGTACAAAACTTATTTCCTATGAAAGTTCGATATTTGGTCTTTATAGTCCAATTTTATCACCTGATGCTTCCCTTATAGCAATAAATTCTGGCGACGACAAGCTAATTATTTATAACAATAACAATGCTGCTACTTTTAATTTAATTAGTACTAATTTTCACGTTAATTCTAATGTATCATTTTCGCCAGATAGCAAGATGATGGCTTTTGTTGAAAAGGTTAATGCAAATTTATTTAAGGTAAAAGTAATTGATGCAAAAAATAATAGCTCAATAGCTACACTTTTTGAGAAAAATTATCCAATTAATGATAACAATACGAACTTTTTAAATTTCTTTAGTTGGGATAAAAATAGTAATAATCTGTTTTTTGCACTAAATAAGTCAGATAGTTCTTTTATTTATCAAATTGATTTGACAACTAAAGAAGAAAAACAAATAAGTTTTTCTTCTGCGAATATTAAGTTTTATGATTTTGTGATTTCACCTAATTCTAAGTATGCGTGCTTTTCAAACATTGACGGTAATATATGGCTAGTGCATTTGATTAAAGATAATTACAAATTTTATAAAATTAGCAATTTACCTGCTGCTTATATATCTTTCGCACCTCGCTGGTCGAATGACGCCAATAAGGTGTTATTTTCAATGAGGAGAAATGATGCAAATCAAGGAAATAATATTTTGATGCTGGCTGATATTAAGTATGAACCGAGTGTGCAATCTACTGCTATAACTCTAATTAGTAATAATGTTACTTACGGCTTTATTAAATAATGGGAAAATATCAAAAATATAATGATGCCGATTTAATTAAGGCGATGCAATCTTCTACAAAGAGGATACAAGAAGAAGCATTTTTGGAACTCTATAATAGATACAATAGACATGTTTATTTGTATATTTCCAAAATTATAAATAACAGTGAGGTTGTAAATGATTTGTTTCAAGATGTATTCTTAAAATTTATTAATATGATCCAGAAAGGAGTTAGTTTAGAGAATGTTAGGAATATGTTGATAGTAATTGCCAGAAATACTTGCCTGAATCACAAAAAGAAAAAAACTGAAAGCTATGTTGATGGTATTGAAGAAATGTTAATAGCCGAAGATAGTTATAAAGATGAGAATGATTTAGTAAGGGTATTGCAAAAGGGTTTAGAGTTGTTAGATGAAGATAAAAGAGAGTTAATTTTGCTCAAATACTACGATGGTCTATCGTATGAGGAATTAACTGAAATTACTGGTATTCCTTACAATACTTTAAAAAATATGGTTTATAGGGCGAAGTATAAGCTTAAAAGTATTTTGGCGCCATACTTAAAAGAAATAAACAAAGAAATTGAAAATTAAATAAAAAAAGAGTTGATATTATGAACGATAGAATGATTCACGATTATTTGGAAGGAGAGTTATTAGAGGAGCAAAGCTCTATGCTCTTTGATGAACTGAAAAATGATCCGGAAATGAGAGAGGAATTGGAGCTACAACTGAAGATTAATCGATTAATAGGAATTGATAGTAGTCAAACGAATACTCCTGCTGAGCTTACGGCAGCACTATTTAATAGACTTAATTATAGTATTCCAATAAATGATGCTAATAAGCTAATTAGTAAAAGAAAAGTATTTTTCTGGAGATATGCCGTAGCGTTATTATTATTGCTTGTATTACCTACTTCATATTTTGTGTATCAGAAGTTTGGTAACGGAGAAAATATATTCAGCAGTAATTCTAATGTATTAAGTGGAAAAGGTGCGAATAGTACTAATCAATCCTTTGTAGACCAACAGCACAAGAATGGCTCAAATAATACAAATAATAGTGATAATAGTATTATCTATGGCAATAAATATAATTTGTCAAGTAAATCGGAAGTAAATAACTTTAAAAATAGCACAGCAACGAATACTAATAAATCTGGTATTACAGCTAATGCTAATAATCATGATGCTATCAATCCATTAGATAGGATTGTGTCTAATTTAGGAAACAATAGCATACTAAGTAGTGCAAATAGTAAGCAAGGTGAATCGATAACGGAGCAAGTTATCGTTAATAGAAGTACTATTAACGATATGAATTCACTATTTGGAATAAATACACACAGCAACCTCAATGCAGTTAATATTGTTAATATTGAACCAGCAATAGCAAGTATACTTAATTGGTTGCCTAATAATAATGTTGCTTTGGATATACAATTGAAAAATAATGTTAGTAGTTCCCCAAATAATAATCTAAATTATTCATCAAATATTTATGATAATTTAGCTCTAACATTATGGTATAAACTAAATTATTCTATTAGTCTGGGTGTAGAGGTAGGCAGAGAGTCATTTGTGCAAAACTTTACTACAAAAGATGGCTTAATTTATTCCCAAATGCCTGTGCTAAACTACTTGGGTTTGGGCTTTAATTATACTGCGTATAATTTAGAGTTACCGTTAGAAACGATTCCATATTGTCAAGTAAATGCTGCCGCAACTTCTATTGGACCTATTGTACAATTTGAATCAGGGCTTACAGTAGCCGCATATAACAAAGTGGGAGTTAAGTTAGGGATAGAGTACTCTACTCTTTACTATAATGTAAACAAGCAAATCTATAACAGCGGAAAAATTAATTTTGTTGGAACTTTAGTATATACTTTCTAAATGCAAAGAACTTTACTTTTTTTTATTATTACTTTATTTATCTATGCTTGTGAGTGCGTGCCGGGTTTAGATACTCCTAAGGAGATTACTCCTGAAAATAGTACTGATTGTATATTTATAAATGGGGTTGAAGATAATGAAAGCCTTTATATAGAAACAGATGATATTAAAATATCGGGGAACATAAGTTACCGTCAATCAAAATTTGAATATAAGAGAGTAAAGGTAGGTAATTATTATCTGAAAATTAAGGCAAATGATTCTTTAAGTATAATTTATAATTCACCAATTAAGTTTAGAAAAGATAAGAAGTATATATTGTGTGCTTATGGCAAAGATTATTCAATCGAAACATTATTGATAGAACAAGGCTTGTCGGAAGCTAAGTGGAGCAAAATTATTAACCTATCTGGTGAACTTACACCCTTGCAAGTAAAAATCGTAACAGCGAGCGATACAATTACGGAATCTATAGATAGAGGCGTTGCCTTAGATATTGATATAGTTAGTCAAAAGATTGATATGATTTATATAAAAAATCTAAAATCAGAATTAATTCTCTTACAAAAAGATATTTATTTAAAAGATAATAATATAATCGCTATAAAGGGATATAATATTGATGGCAATAAGAAATTAACTGTTGATATTATGAGCAAAGAGTGATTGTTAATAGAAATGGCTGCATATTGTAGTATGTAGCCATTTCTTCATATAAATATTTATTAAATTACTTATATTTTTACTATCTTAAATACCTTCAGTTTTGTTCCATTTTCAATTTTAACAAAATAAACCCCTGCTAACGATAGCTTTGAGTTGTCATCACTTAAATTCAATACTAATTGATTAGAATTAATATTATTTCTAAATACTTCGTTACCTAATTGATTATATATAGTTATAATATTGATTCCTGCTTCTAAATTTTCAATTATCAATTTGTCGGATGCTGGGTTTGGGAAAACTGATAAGTTACCAAAGCCTTCGTATACATCTGTAATCCCTTCGCCTATTAAAGTAATAGTACTTGAAGTGTCTGGATTTGTAAATATTAAGGTTGCATTACATAAATAATTACTAGTACTATAAGGAGTAAATACAAATTCTAACTCTAATGAATCCATTGATGCAATTATTGCAGGCAGTGAAGTTTTTAAGGTAAATGGGTTATCTATTGGGCAAGTATACTCGACGTTAGTTAATGTAGCGTCATAATTGCTATTGTTATAAACCATACTCTTTATAACTTTGGCTTCTTTTTCAATATCACTGCTGCCGAAGTTTATTACGGCATCGTTAATAATTTTAAAGTTACAAGATTTGCCTTTAACGGTTAATACTGTAGATGTAATAGAATTACTATTGAAGTTTAATGTTATCTCTTTGTCCCCTAATGAATTAGGTGTAAATACTATTCTCAAATCTATACTTTCTTTTGGTTTAATAGTAATTGGAACAGTTGTTAGAAGCGAAAATTCTTGGTTTTGATTGTTAGATATATCAATATCATTAATCACCAAATCTTCGTCGCCACTATTTAGTATTATTTGAGAAAAATTACTATCGAGCATACCCGCTACAAAGACATTGCGGAAATCTATAATATCAGTAGCTAAAGTTAGGCGAGGGCCTGGCATCACATCTACAACGGTAAGTTTAATGTTTGGAGATTTAATCTCGCCACAATTATTTTTTAAGATACAATAATAATTGCCTGAATTTGATTTTTGTAAATCTTTAAGTGAGAGAACTGTGCTATCTGCATCTTTAATGAGTTTGCCCTCAAAATACCATTGAACGGAAGTGATCGTTCCTTCAGTGCTTAACACTATATCTATATTCTCCCCAACTAATTTAGTTTGATCTGGAGATAATGATTTAATCTTAGGTAATAAATTAATGGATAATTCTGCAATATCAGATTTGACCGCCTGTCCGCAAGGATTACTTACTAAGCAGTAATATGAGCCAATATTGGCTTGATTAACGTTATTTAAGACCAAAGTTGCTTGATTAGGAACAGACATCAATGAGTTGTTAAAAAACCATTGGTAGTTTACTTGCTCGCCACTTACTTCTATGCTGAATGTAGCTTGATTTTTTTCGCATACCTCCATATTTACAGGCTGTTTGGTAATACTTACGGGTTTGTTTATTGTTAGGGTTACAGTATCTGTAGTTTTTGCTGGTGGGCAAAAACCAGTAATTTTACACCAATATTTGCCGGCGTCATTATCACTTGCTTCTAATATTTCTAATTTATATGTTGTAGCACCTACGATTGCGCCGTTATTTTTATACCACTGATATTTAAGGTCTTGTCCTTCCGCTTGCGTATCGAAAGCAACATGCCCTCCAAGGCAAGTTATTACATCTCGTGGTTGAATTTTAACTTTTACTAATGCTCTTACTTTAATAGTTGCTTCATTACTCGAAACGTTACCTTGACAAGGAGATGATACAACGCACCCATAAACTGCCTCATCGCCTGGCTTTGCTTGTTTTATTGTATATTCTGTTCCATTGGCGTTCATTATAGGAGAGCCGTTTTTTCTCCATTGGTATTTAAGTCCAGTACCTACTGCCGAAATCTTCATAGTATACGATTCACCTTCGCACAACTCTTTGCTAATAGGATGCGAGGTAATAGTAAATAGTCCGTAGATGCCAAAGGCGTTCTTTGAAACAGAGAACTTATTGGGCTCGCCTACTACACTTATTTTAATTTTGCAGTTTGAACTCTGTTGGATACCATTGGGAATGCTCCATACGTAACTACCCCCCAAGCTGGTCAGATTCTGTGCAACGTTATAGGAGTAACTTACCCCGCCATCAAAAGATAAATCTATATTAATTTTATCAATACCTGCTGCATTCCATTTGATTTGCATCGTATTGTTTTCGCAGAAATTTTCCCCACCAATAGGTGAAACTAACTCCACTCCACGAACGATAATTTCTTGAACTGGCATCCAATTCCAAGTATCGCCACTAACTTTGCCATCGTCATTGCACGCAGTAGCTACTGCTCTCATAAAGTATTTGCCCGGGTTATTTGGTGCTTTCCAGGTAAAATCAAAATCAGCATTGCCACTTTGAGCCATCTTAGGGCTTGAGTGAACTAATTCGCTAAGCATTGCTTTGGTACCTGTGCCAGGCGATAATATACCTGCATCAGCATCTCCAGTAATAGAAGTCTTGACACCAATATTGATTCCGGAACTAACATTTGAGGAACTATATACCCGAATCGAATAATTGTTAGTAGAACCAGGTTCTACTGTTGTTTGCCCAGAGAGGAACGATACCATCGTGCTTAAATTTTTTTGAGCACCATGGCAAGAGCCACAGCCACTACTTAAGGTTGATGTTCTTGTTGCTCTGCCGCCATTATCGGCAAAAGCAAAATTACAGCATAAAAGCGTAATTAAAATAATAAGGTAAAACTTTTTCATAACTTTTATAGAAAATATATATACAATAGTAACAAATTTAAGTATAATTTACTTATTAGTCCTTATAAATTATTGTTGTATCATAAAATAGCATCCCAAAAATTAATATTAAGCTTGTTTAAATGTAATCATGGAAACTATTTTGTTCAGAGTGAGTTAAATGTTAGAAAATTACTTTTTTGTTTGTTATATATAGCTTCTTTGTTGTGTATTTGTAATAAGTAGTATTTAAAGGCTAAATATGTTGTCTAAAAGAAATAATTTAAATTGCTCGAATACTCGAATACTCGAATACTCGAATTTTACCTATATACTATTGTTCTAAAAGCAAATTAATTATCAAAAATCCAAGAAAGCCACGTTGTCCAACATTTTAATCGTTGAATGAGCAATTAATTATGATTTAGGCAAATGTTTGCTTTTGTGTTTTTTTTAATAATAAATTTAGAAGAGAAAAAATGATAAAATTTAATAAAGCAATTTTACGCCAGACGACACACAATATTCGCCTTATTCAATCAATACAGATGCTAAATTACACACTTTTCCAGATGCTTATTCAATACGTATAAGCGACTGTGATGATTCTAATTTGATTGGACTTAATCTTGAAATAGGCGGACTAACAACAAATCAGGATGGGGTCTTATTTTATTATATTCCATTTTAATCTTGATGAATTTGGTTGGGGGGTGATTTAAGTATCACCCTCTTAATTTTAAAAGGAAATTATGAAAATATTAAATTATAAAAAACATGTCTTTTTGCTAATACTTTATGTCTTTAATATTATTAACATAAGTCTAAATGCAAAAGAATTACCAAATCAAAATAATAAATTTGAATTGTATAATAAAAGCTCCGCTTACGAATATTATTTATATATATTTACAAATTATAACTCATGCTCCTCGTGCACTAAAGATTTGAACACAATATTAAGTAATCTGAATGTGAATAAAAAAAGTCGTATAACTTTATTTTTAAGTGGTGCAAAGAATTCAGTAATTGAAGAATACCAAGCAAAATATAAGGACGCTCTTGAAATAGTCGCCGATCCGTTGGGTCTATATTTTCGAGAATATAAAATAGAGGCTAACAATACGTACATCTTTCTTGATAGTAAGGGTGTACAATTAGATAATGGTGATATTTATAACTTGCAAAGTAATACAATAGAAACATTTATTAATAATAAAGATTCAACTAAGTTAGAACTTTTAGAAATTAAAACTATCAAGTTTGCAAAAAATAATTCTCCAATTGCTGCAAATAGATACGCGAAAGGTCTATATTCAAAGAAAAATAACAAATACTATATAGCTGATACTAAGGGTTTTAGGTTGAATATTTTTGATTCAACAGGTGCTCTAATAAATTATATAATGTTTCCGCAGTTCAATAAATATTACAATATAACATGCCAACAAATATCTTGGCTGGAAGATGATAAAACTATATTCTTGCATTTATCTGGTGATAAAACTCCTGACTTCACGTTTTCTAATACATATCTTCGTTGTGATATAGATAATAATACTTTTACTGACATTAAACTACCGTATTTAGACTCGATTCGTACACAGTTACTTGTTTATACAAGCCCATATATTAATGCTTATGTTGCCGTCTCAAATTTTAGTAAGGAAATGAAGGATCAAGATTTGCATAATATTAAGCCACTATCTTATTTTGACAGTAATTGTGTTATGAAATTAAATTTTGGGCGTGTAATGGATGTTTACTACCAGTACGATTTAAGATTAGCATATATGGAGCTATTAACATTCTCTAATCAATATATTTTTTCTCTTCAAGCTTATACCAAGTTGCGTTCTAATATAGAAGAAAGAATTTGTTTTATATAAAAATA
>DAOMQA010000019.1:0-42916 GCA_035445085.1 Kapaibacterium sp. (SeqCode) | reverse complement strand
TTATTAACGATATTTAACATATTTTTAAAAGAGACTGACTTATGAGACAGCCCCTATTTTTCATTAAATATTATATATACAACAGCTTAAAAAAAATCTAAAAAATCTAAAAAATAATTTGGTACTTATATAAAAAATACTTAACTTTATGAAGCTAACATTGTAGATTTATAAAAATGTATTTTAAACTGAATAAATATAATATAACTCTAACACGATACTTCGATGAAGACGCACTGCATCACACTTATTGTAACAAAAGCAAACTTAAACTGGAATTTCCGAGGAGGGCACGCGGTCGAGCAATAATATACATCTAACTCAGCACAATTTCCTTTGCTTATCTTTATTACTGTTTTCTATGTATTTATTGTTTTGATTTTAATTAATAATTTCTAAATTTTGGAGTTTTATAATGAAAACGAAAATTTTATTATTTACTTTTTTGCTTCATTTACTTTTATTAGCAAAAGTGGACTTGGATGGGCAGCCACCATGTCAACCTTCTACAATAAGTTATTTCTTTTATTTACCACATTTGCAGAATTATCCACCAATTAATTCTGGTATGCCATACGAAACTATTATTGGGTATATTGTAAGCGATAGTGTTTGCAAAACATTTAGAGCTGATACTTTAAATAGTTTTATCCAAAAATTAACTTTTAACGATACGCTTAAATACTTTATGAAATATTATTATTGGATGGTTGACTATAATCCATTAGTCTTCCTTCAATATACTATTAATTCCCCGCAGAATTACTTAAAACCAAGGTTTATAGAGGAGGACTTAAATCATCAAATATGGAAGTCTACAAAAAGTATAGCCTTAGACCTTATAAGCGAATCTTATTATATTTTGCATGTATATGTTTCTGATACAATTAATGTGGAGAATGTAAATTGGACTGGATATGGATGCAAAAATATGACTGTGGTATCTTCTCAAGTTATTGATACATTGAAAGGAAAAGTAATACCTATGTTAGAAAGTGGGACGAACAATATAGCAGCTAAGAATAGTCCCAAATTACAAACAACTGGAAATATTTTTATTTTCAATTTCTGTAATCAGTGGGAAAGAATAAATCAAGTTGAATTAAATGATGGAAATGGTAATGCTTGGTTATTGCCAAATTTTGAATATATATTATTCTTAAAGCCAAGAATAATATGCAACGATTCAACAAATTCATATATATCAATGTACCCAATAGGAAATCATTCACAATCATTTGGAATGTATAGAATTCAGGATGGATTAGTGCATGATATTGGTAATGATTTTGGGTTAGGTGAGTATGTTCCAGTAGATATTTTCAAACAAAATTTACAGACATTAATCAATCAAATTAAATACTACTTACCATGAGTCAAAATATGAAAAAGCTAATAAAATTTAATACTCTTTTTATGATATTAATTGTGATTAATACAATGGAAATAATTTGTCAGACATGCGGTTCTACTGTTTATTGTCCACCAGGAATAAAGTATCCTTTTTATATTTGCGATTTTAATAGTCCTGTATCTAAAATACACGTTATTTGTGCTGAAGACCCATATAACATTCCAGGATTTCAAGGATATGGTATAGATTATGCTATTCGTAGAATCAGAATGCCAATTTGTTTTGACATTGATTTAACAACAATACCTGTAGAGGTTGCTATGCCGTTGGATAATGTAGTCTTTTCAAAAAATAAAGCAATTGATGAAATTAATAGAGCAGCATTTTCATGGAATTGTATATGTGGTAAAGAAAGTGAACCTTGCTCTTGTTCCATTAAAGTAAAGTTTTCTGATTTGGAAGAAGATTTCCAATTCGATGGTGAACTAGCATATGCTAAAACAAAATCCACTTTTCCTTTTTGCAATCTTAAATGCGATGAATCATTGATTATGCTTAATAATACAACTAGCTTTAGGAAAGATGCCTCTGGTAACGTTAATCGATTTTTCATCAATGATGACTTTATTACAACTTCAACTATTTCCAAAGTTTATAATGATGGTTATTCTAAAGTATATAATTTTTTTGATGTAATGTTACATGAAGCTGGTCATATATTAGGATTTGATCACTATGATGATTCATCTGAACCACCATTTATAGGTTGTTATCCTCCAATTGATGGGGTTATGAGTTCAGAATCTAATCCTGCTAAAACAAAAAGTATTTATCCAAATCAATATGACAAGTGTATGTTCGCAAAACTATACTGTCCCTCACTAACACCTGTTGCAGAAAGTAACATTGTTGAGGAAGAAATTTACAATTATCCTAATCCAGCAGAAGATTTCATAGTATTTTCTTCATCAACTATTTCCAATATTGAAAATGTAATTGTTTACAGCACTTTTGGTCAAAAGTATATAGTAAACTTTATAAATACTAATGATGGATTAAAAATTGATGTTTCACATCTTACTCCCGGCGTTTATTTCATTAAAATAGGTGATAAGGTAGAGAAATTCATAAAGATTTAGATATGGGGCAATCGCCCCATTATTTCCTTAAAACCTATATATACAACAGCTTAAAAATTATTTTTCAAAAATATAAAAAATAATTTGGTACTTATATAAAAAATACTTAATTTCAAGAAGCTAACATTGTAGATTTATAAAAATGTATTTTAAACTGAATAAATATAATATAACTCTAACACGATACTTCGATACTTCGATACTTCGATGAAGACGCACTGCATCACACTTATTGTAACAAAAGCAAACTTAAACTGGAATTTCCGAGGAGGGCACGCGGTCCGACAATTTAATTAAAAGAAGTATTGTTTTCTTAGTATTTAGAAGAGTTGTATTGTTTTTTAATTAAATTATGGAGAAAAGTCATGAATATTAATCTTAAATTGATTTTAATCTTATCATTATTGATAATGATGAGTGGTGTGTTATTTTCAAAAACTACAGTAACAACAACTACAACAATAACTGTAACAAGAGCAGATCCAGGAGGGTCCCCTCCATTTACAAGTTGCCCTTTTGCGGGAGTTGGATGTACAATACAAACTACAGTAACAACAACTACTACTACACCAATAATTATGGATAATGCCACTGGTGATTGGGTTATAAATGCTAATACTGGTCCAATGATTGGTCAAGTCGGTTCTAATCAGTTTGTCTTAAGTGATAGAAGCCTTGTTTTTCCTAATGGAACAACTTTAACCATACTACATAGTGATGAATATCCTCGGCTAGATAATACAGTTATATCAATAGCAGGTATATTAGCAAGTTCACTTGGTAATTATACAGTTAGATTTTAATTTTTATAGGGTAATTCTTATTGCTAATGAATTACCCGCGATTTTTATAAGGAGATTCACTTGAAGATTATACAGATCATAATATTAGTAATGATAATTTATAATTTGAAAGCTTATTCAATAGTAGAATTATCTAATGCTGAAAAATTTCATGTAGGCGATACAATTAAATTAATCAAACCAGATGGAACCCAAAGTGGAAGGAATTACCATCTTTATTTATTTGCTGATGTTAATTCTTGTAGTTTATGTATGAGCTCAATTAAAGAAATGTATAATGAAATATCAACTTATTATGATATAGAAATTATACTCTTTGTAGGTGCTCTAAGCAATGAGGATATTCTAAAGATTAAAAGCCAATTTCCTTCTAATTGGAAAATAGTATCTGATGAAATATTTGCCTATAAGTCATACTTTAAAGTAAATCAATATCCTTTTTATTATGTGTTAGATGAAATTGGGACGATTGTTGCTATGGATAAGGCAGGGGGCGAGTTAGATGCTAAAAGTATTTTAAATATACTGAATAATATAAACAAAGAGAAAGATAATAATCCGCTAAATAGTAAAATGGAACTTGATATTAATGATAGCTTTATTTATGCTCAATCAAGATATTTGCTTTATTCACCCATTAGTGAAAATATTTATATGTTGTTGCCTGGTCCGCAGGTGCTGCTCATTTATACAAATAAAGGTAAATTGGTAGATTCTTTACATATACCGCTTAAAGGCAATATTTCTTTTTATGACCCAGATTGGTATGAAGAGCCATATAGTTTTATTTTTGTAAATAACTCATATAGTAATTATAGGGAGTATTTAACTTATGATATTAGAACAAATGCAATTACTCAATTAACAGTCAATTATGATACCTTAAAAGCTTCTGAAATCTTATTACATTATAGAACTTATTTTTCAAAAGAATTAAATCAAATTTTTACTACTAATTATACAATGAAAAATATAAAATTAGATGATAAATTTGAGCCGTTTATTAGAATGGGAATTTCAAATAATAAATTTGGCACATTCGGCAAATTGCCTGAATATTATAAGAAATTTAAGGGGTCTCAATTTTTATATTCAACATTCTTATATGATAATTTTAACAAATTGTTACTCACCAATATAAATAATGATGATAAAATATCTTTTTGGAATTTACAGAATTACTCATTAGAAAAAGAATTTTCATTAAATAATCAAAATAATAATATTGATAAATATGAACATGATTTATATATAGGAGACGACATAGGAACTAAAATCGATATGTTTTCAAAAGTTCAATATTGCCAAAATTTATACCAATTATCGCCTGAAGTGTATGCTTTAACATCTTTTAAGCTAAATTTTATAAATAATAATTTTAATGATTACAATTATTCTTATAAAGTAATAATTTTCAACTTTAATGGTGATATAATAAAAACAATAAATCTAGAAATGGGCTTAATACCATTCTATATTAGTGACAAATTTATTTTATGTTCAAAGTATGAAAATAAATCTATTACTATAGCTAAAATAAAATTAAATTAAATATTGAATAAAAGAATGTTTTTATCATTAATAAAGCAGCCCACACTTTTGGGCTTTAGAGAGCTCTTTTGATTATCTTTTAGAGAGTAAGGGAACTTACTTATGGAATGGTATTTTTTGATATGAAAAATTTGGGAAAAATATGAATATAATGTTATTACTAATGTTTTCATTTTTTAATGATTATCGTCATGTTAATATAGATTCAAGCATCAGTAGAACTAAGAATCCTGATGTCAAAGTATGCTATCTTAATAATGAGCTTATGTATTATGATAATTTCATAGATACAGATTGTAACATTTACTTGCATAGCAAAGCTAAACGATATACTTTACATATCAATAAAGATTATAATAATTTTAATCTTTGCAATCAAATGCCTATTTCAAACATAACAGCATATAAGGACACACTTTTCTTTATAGCATCTAAGGAGTTTTTAAAGTATTGTTATAATAGCACGACAGATAGTATTGAATTTGTAAGCCATACTAATTTAGATGAAATGTTTAATCAAGATATACTTTATTATGCACGTAATATTTTCTTGGATTACCCAAATTTAATTGGATATACTGATATATTTATATCTAAAACATTAGATAAGAATGATATGCTATATTATTTTAGGGTTAATTTACAAGACAATTCTATTAAAAAATTCAAAAAAATTGATTACCCATCTGGGCTTTATTGGGCTGTTTATCAGCCTAGAAATATTATTGACTTTAGCAAGAAAAGCTACCTTGTTACTGATATTACTGAATATAAGATTAGAATATATGATTACAATGATAGTTTGCTTAGTAAAATAGATAGGGAACTACCATTTTGGCAGGCAACAACTTATGATAATTATAAGTTTAGTGGTTGGCATCCAATGAAAATTATAGATGTACTAAGTAGTGATGCAAACACTAAAACGCTAATTCATAGAGTTAATTTTTTGAGTGATTCTCTTATACTTGTTTGCTACTCTAATCGACAAGAAGATTCAGACAAAATATTTGATTTATTCTACGATATATGGGAAAAGCAAGGGGAGACTTGGCAATTAAAAAATAAAGACTTAGCAAGCGATAAAATTTTAGAAAAGTATAAAATAGATTTAAGTGCTAATTATATAATTCTAAATAATACTTTAATATTCAGTAGCTTCGAAAATGATATATATAAGCTCAACATGGTGGAATATGGCGACAAATAGCTTAATTATCCTTTTAACTTTGATGTTTAATATTAATCTTACTAATATTAATTTAGGTGATTATAATAATTGTGCGTTTATAGTTGTAAATGATTTGTATTGCAAGGAATGTTTGGATAAAATAATCAAGAGCCAAACTCTATGGAATAATAAACTGAGAACTATAGTAGTACGAAAATCACCAAGAAAAAGCCGTAATGTGAAGATTATAGAACAACATATAAATAATTTAATTAAATACGATGATTTAATTTTTGTAGAAAGTAAGGCAAGAGATTATAATAAACCTATCAAATTTTTAGGGTATGATTGCGAGAATACTCCAGTTTTATTTGTTAGATACAAGTCTCGTGATTATTATTTTTCATATGAATACTTATTTGCTAATAAAGATACAATAGAAGTGCGAAAAAGATTACAAGATAGCATAAATAATATTCTTGGAATAGAATGATAGAATTATTTGTTAGCGTGATTGTAATTATAATTCCTATAATATTCACATAAGTGGCTGAACTTACATATGTTACATTTTGGTTTGCGTGCAATACAAGTATTTCTGCCGTGATTTATCATTAGGTGAGTAAATTTTATCCATTGCTCTTTATGTACTACTTTCATTAATTCTAATTCAATCTTATAAGCATCATTTGTGGCAACAAAACCTAAACGATTACTAATTCTTGTAACATGTGTATCAACTACTATTGCAGGAGTGTTAAAACAATGGCCTAAAACTACGTTTGCCGTTTTACGCCCAACGCCCGGCAATAAAATTAAATCTTCCAATACTTCTGGTACTTTACCATTAAATTTGTGAATAAGTAATTCACAGGTACCCCTTATATTCTTAGCCTTTGCCTTGTAAAAGCCTGTCGAAAAAATATCAGTTTCCAGTTCTTCAATAGGTACTTTTAAATAATCTTCTGGTATAATGTACTTGCTAAATAACTTTGTCGTTACTAAATTAACTCTTGCATCTGTACATTGGGCAGATAGCATTGTTGCTATTAATAATTCAAAAGGATTAGAATAATTTAATTGAATTTGTATATTAGGATAAATATCTGAAAGAATATCAATAATATTTGCCATTCTTTCCTTCCTACCTTGAATGCTTTTAGAAAATGTATTATTCATTGTTCATATTATTGCAAATTGAATCTAAAGAAAGTCTATTATATACATAAGTACGAAGATTTGTTTTAGCAATGACTGCTCTATGTTCTAATATTTTTCTAAAAAGAAAAGTATCATCTCCGTAATCTACTATATCGAAGCGACCAATATTATTTATCAGCTCTGATTTAATAAAAAACGTACCACCAATAACACAATTATGAATTGATATTTTCTCATTTAAATTATAAATACTTGGAACAAATTCACTGCCAATAATTTGAACGCCACCGTGCAATAAATCAATGTGCATATCTTGCAAAATATTATATCTTAATTGCAAATGGTTAGGTAAATATAAATCATCAGAATCAAGAAATGTGATATATTTAGCACTTGAATTTAATATACCTACATTCTTGGAGTATGCTTGTTTTTTATTTTTATGAAATACGTATCGAAATTTATCATTTTGCTTAATAATATCCTTTAGCTTGTTAAAAGTATTGTCATTGCTACCATCGTCTATAATAATACATTCCCAATTATCATAGGTTTGATTTAAGACCGACTGAACGGCGTTCAAAACTATATCACTTCTATTATATGTAGTAATAATAATAGTGAAAAAAGGATTTTCATATTTACTCGTCAATAGGCTCATAATTTTTAAAGACGGATATGGATTTAGTTAAGTTTTGGACAATTTCCTCCTCTAATTCAATTGTATTAACAGAGGAACAAATAAGGCAGTTTGAGAGATTTGAAAGTGAGCTTCGTTATTGGAACGAAAAAGTCAATTTAATATCTCGTAAAGATGAAGATAATATATTTGAAAGGCATTTTTTGCATTCCTTATCCATCTTAAAGTATGTTGATCTAAAGTATAAAGCTCATTGTTTAGACTTTGGTACTGGTGGTGGCTTTCCAGGTATTCCACTAAAGATAGCAAGGCCAGATCTTAACTTTTTATTAGTAGATTCTATAAAGAAGAAAGTTAAAATAACAGATATGTTTGCCAAACATACAGGTCTAAGAAATATTAAAGCTATATCTACAAGGGTTGAAGAATTGGTTAACGAAAGGGCTAATCAACAAAAATATGATTATATATTTGCAAGAGCAGTAGGTAAATTAGAGTTAATAATCCCTTGGACCTATAAGCTCTTAAAACCTGATGGTACATATATATTTTTGAAAGGCGGTGATTTAGCTGAGGAGATTTCTCAGATAAAATCAAAATTTCCAAAAATCAACGTCAATATAATTGATATAAAGATGTTAGGAGCTGACTTCTTTGAAAGTGAAGCAAAAAAAATCGTAATATGTAAATTTAATAATAATTAACACTATAAGAATGAATAAATTAAAAATTTCGCTCATAAATATATTGATAATAGCAAGCGCTCTTTCTTTATGGGCACAAAGCAATGTTCCGATATTAATTACAGGTCATATAAAATTTGCTGGAACTCCAATAGGAACAGACTTGAGAATTGTGGACGCGGACGGCAAAGACTATCAACTAAAATCTAATAAAGATGGAACTTATCAACAGGTTCTTAACTCTGGAAAAGAATACAATGTATTCTTTGAAGGTTATTTGCTGGATAATAAAGCAAATCAGATTAATATAGCGGCTTCTAAGGATTATAAAGAATTAACTTATGATTTTAATGTGGTTAAATTAGATGCTGGTTTAGAATTAGCAAATTTAGGTGCCTTTGAATCAAATCAATCTAAGCTAAGCAATAAAGCTATAAATGAATTAAATAATTTAAAAGAATTGACAAAATCACAAAGAGCATTCATTACTTTTGATTTTATCATTAAAACTAATGATAACAACTTTAAAGTGAAGAGCGAAAAGGTAAAGGTAGAAGTAAAAGGCAAGAGTAAAACAAAGACTGTTAAACTAAGCGTTGATGCGCAAAGGCAAAAGTTATTTGCAGAAAGAGAAGAAGAACTATATACCAAATTAGCAGAATTAAAAATAAATAAAAGAAATGTTAATATCATTCACGATAATTCGCCAATGCCAAAAGCGACTAAGTCTAAAAGCAAATCTAAAAATAATACAATTACAGATAATAATTTAATCATTAAAATTAATAAAGTAAGTAAATTATAATTAATGACACTTAAAATGCTCAAAAGCCTGCAAGCAATGATTACAATAATGTAAAGACTTGCAGGCAGTTGATCCAAATTTATTAATTAATTTAGTATCTATTGAGTCGCAAAAAGGACATTGGATTGCTTTGGGTGATTTTAATACTTTTAACAAATCATTCACATCAAAGTTATCATTTTCATTAGCACCTTGAGGTGGTGCTATGCCCGATTCCTTTAATTTTAGCTTAGCTTCTTCGCTCATCCATTCTGTAGTCCAAGCAGGAGATATCTGTGTAATTACTTCGTATTTATCTATATGATGATAATCTAATACCTCTTTTATTCTATCTCTAATATGATACATAGCCGGACATCCAGAATAGGTAGGGGTAATTGTGATTTTATAAGTATTATCTTGAAAACTAACGTCTCTAAGAATACCAATATCTTCAATTGTTAAAATTGGAATTTCAGGGTCGCATACTTCTAATAGTAGCTTTCTTATAGTTGTAGTATTCATTTTTATACCTCTCAAAAACAAGTAGACTTTATTACAGATAGATTATTTTTAAGTTGAAAAATTCAAGAAAGCAATATATAAAAATAAAATAAATTATCCAAAATAGTGTTAAATTGCATATCATTTGAAGTCAAGAAGGTAAATATGTATTGCAAAGTAAGAAATATGGAATTAGCCGAAATAGAAATTGCAAATTATTTGGCATATAAAGAAGGGTGGAACCCGGGCTTAAACGATGGCATAGCCTTCTATAATACTGACACTAATGGCTATTTTATTGCTGAAATTAATAATAGGGTAGTAGGGTGTATTTCGGCTGTAAAATATAGTGAAGATTTTGGATTTATAGGTTTTTTTATTGTCGAGAATGAATATAGGAACTCTCCCGCAGGTACCAAACTAGCTCTTACAGCATTAAATTATCTAAAAAATTGCAACATTGGGATTGATGGTGTGATTAATAGGGTAGCTAACTATACAAATATTGGTTTTAAACTTGCTTATAAAAATATTAGATTTGAAGGAATAGGAAATAATTATCCAATTTCAGAAAAAGTATTTAATTCCAATATTGTTAATTTTGATGAAATTTTAGAATATGATTCAAAATGCTTTCCTACTAAAAGAACTAAATTCCTACCTTTATGGCTTAATATGTTAAATGCTCACTCTTACGTATATTATGATAATGGTGTAAAAGGTTTTGGAGTAATTAGACCATGTAAAAAAGGCTATAAAATAGGACCTTTATTTGCAGATAATTTAGAAATTGCCGACCAAATTTATCAAGCCTTAGCTTCTAATGCTACCGATGATATAGTGTATTTAGATATTCCTGAAGCTAACATTAAAAGTAGTGAGTTAGTCAAGAAATACGAAATGAAACAAGTCTTCGAAACTGCTAGAATGTATAATAAATATCAACCACCTATGGATATTAATAAAATATTTGGTATTACTTCATTTGAATTAGGATAATTGTTATTTGATGTATTTCTAAAAATAGCAAAATCATGGAATATCAATTCTAATTATAATGATTATTATTGATATTCCGCGATTATTTTTTTATTAAAGAATTTGCATTAGTTGCTCTAAACTTGTAGTCGGTTCATTACAAGAAAAGTTCTTGCAATAATATAATTTGATAGGGGTATCATAACCCTCTTTTAAATATGGGGCAAATCGCTCATCATACTTATATTGATTATCCAGTTTTATGATTACAGTATCGCTTAAATAAAGTTTATTGAGTTGGGCGAAAGCAGTATTTTTTTTATCGTCATCGGTACCGCTAATTATAATTTCACTTGTACCTTTCAAGTAAGACATGATTGCCTTAATTGTATAAGAATAAGCTGATGGGACCGCAGAAATTGAAATTTCAAAAGCCATTAAAGTTTTATTAATAACTTCAGATAGGTTTAAATTATCTGTTAATGAGGACAGCTTAATCATGTTTAATAGCATTATTGAATTACCAGAAGGGGTAGCACCATCATAAATTTCCTTTTTTCGTATTATTAAGTCGTCAGCACCACTAGGAGCAAAAAAGAATCCACCTTTCTTTTCATCGAAAAATTCTTTTAAAGAGATACTAAATAACAACTCTGCTTCTTTAATATAATATGGATCCGATGTAGTAATAAATAATTCAATTAAAGCATTTATTGTATAAGCATAGTCGTCAATCATTCCATTTATGCCACTTATGCCTTCTCTATACCTATGAAGTAACTGCCCATTATCCATACATAGGTTATTCTTGATAAAAGAATAGGCATTCTTGGCAATTTCAGTATATTCATTATTAGCTAATATACGCCCTGCCATAGCAAAGGCGCTTATCATCATAGCATTCCAATCTGTTAATATCTTATCATCTTTATGGGGACTGATTCTGTTAGCTCTGATTGCATTTAACTTAGTTCTAACTTCGCTTAGTTTTTCTTTAAACTGCTCTACACTTAAATCATATCTTTTGGCAATATCTTCATAATTGTCTATAATATGGAGAATATTCTTGCCTGTATACTCGCCTGTATATTCATCAACGAAGTTACCTTTATCTTTGATATTGAATACATCTGTCACAAAATCGACATCGCCTATCATTGTTTTTCTAATTTCGCTAATGTCCCAAAAATAAAACTTTCCTTCTACGCCTTCCGAGTCGGCATCTTCAGCAGCATAAAACCCGCCTTCTTTGCTTAACAAGTTTTTCTTTACATACTCTAATACTTCATTAGCAGTATCTGAATAAAAAGTGTCGCTACTTGCTTGGTAGGCTTCTAAATATGCTATTGTAAGCAAAGCTTGGTCGTGTAACATTTTTTCAAAATGTGGCACTACCCATTCTTGATCGGTTGAATAGCGGTGAAATCCTTTTCCTACTTGGTCGTAAATACCACCCAATCTCATTTTCTTAAGGGTGTAAAGAGCCATATCTAAAGATTCTTTATTATTGTATTCTTTATAAAATTTTGTTAAGAAATAATAATATTGGGGTATAGGAAATTTGGGTTTCTTTGTAAAACCACCCCAAGCATTATCGAAAGTACCTGCTAATTCATAGAAGCATTTTTTTACAATAATTTCGTTTATTTTATTTAAATCACCTATATTTCTTTCAAATTTACTCTGATCAGTAATTTCTTCTGCTGATGCTAAAATTTCGTTATAATGCTTGCTCCATACTTCTTGGGTACGCTTGATAATATCTTTGATACCTTCTCTATTAGCCATTGATTCTTTTGGGAAATAAGTTCCAGCAAAGAAAGGCTTTAAATTGGGAGTTAATAACAAAGTAAGAGGCCAACCGCCTGACCCATTCATTACTTGGCATACTGTCATATATATCTGGTCTATATCGGGGCGTTCCTCTTTATCTACTTTGATATTGATGAAAGTTTCATTCATCATTTGGGCTACTTCTGGGTCGCTAAAAGATTCGCGTTCCATAACATGGCACCAATGGCAAGAAGAGTACCCAATAGATAAAAATATTGGTTTTTTTTGCTCTTGGGCTTTTTTTATACTTTCATTATTCCAAGGGTGCCAGTCTACTGGGTTATATGCATGTTGTAATAAGTATGGACTAAGTTCATTTATCAAATTGTTAGCTTTTTTTTCCAATTCGATTTTCTCCACTTTTTAAAAAGATAATTAACGTAATAAGGGTCAAATAATTAAATTAAAAAAATTAATTATTACTAATATCAATTTTATGTATTAAATTTGTAGTTTAATTAAAATTTAGTTTAACAAGAATTAAAGAAAGGAAAATATGTCTAAGCAGATTAATTCTAATCTTAATAGAAAGAGCAACTTTAATGCTAATTTTACATTGTTTCCCGAAAAATATAAAGACTATATTTTCATCGGATTAATAATTATATCTGTATTTGTTTTTTTTGGTGGAGTAGTTACAAGCTACGAAATTGCAGCTTCTGATAATTTTGCATCTATCAGTTTCAAAACATATCTCAAAGATGCTCATGAGAGTGGAGTATTCCCTCAATGGGTGCCATATATTTTTTCAGGCATGCCTTCCTATTCTTCAATGTTGATAACTGGAGATAGGTATTGGGATGTTGCACCAATGATATTTTTTGGCTTTACAAAATTTATGGGTGAAATATTTGCTAACGATTCCGTAAGAGTAATTCAATTCTATATTATCTTCGGGATTGGTATGTTTTTGCTTATGCGCGCTAAGAAATTTAATTCCGAGATTGCTTTTATTACTGCTATTGCAGCTGTATTTTCGACGGGCATTATACATTGGGTTATGATTGGGCATAATACAAAACCAATTACCATTGCAATGTTGCCTTTTATATTTTTATTGATGGAGAAAATAAGGGAAAGGTTTTCAATCTTATTTTCAGTCCTATTAATTATTGCGGTGCATCTATTCTTTGAATCTGTACATATTCAGATGATGTTTTATTCTGCTTTGGCAATTGGAATATATATAGCGTTAGAATTAATTAACAGATTTGCTACAAAGAATGAACCTATGTCTATTGTTAGAGTTATAGGAGTTTTGCTTGTAGCGGGTGGATTAGCTTTCTTAATGTCTTCAGATAGGTATTTAGCCGTCCAAGAATATACGCCATACTCAGTGCGTGGTTCGTCGCCGATTACGCATTTGCAAGGAGATAAAGCCGATGATAAAGGTGGGAATACTTATGAATATGCTACCGAATGGTCATTTAGTCCGCAAGAAATGGTTACTTTCTTAGTGCCTAATTTTTATGGCTTTGGCAAATTACCATATTCTGGACCAGAAACTGGAAATAAGGAATATAAAGTACCTACTTATTGGGGGCAGAAGGTATTTGAAGATGTTGCTCCGTATATGGGAATATTTATATTCTTTATGGGTATTTTTGGTTTTGTTTATTATAGAAAAGATGTGTTTGTACAGTCTTTATTTGCTGTATCTATATTTTTGCTATTTCTATCGTTCGGCAAGAATTTATCTGTAATTTATGATATTTTCTTTTACTATATTCCTTCATTTAATAAATTCAGAGCACCAAGTATGGCATTAGGAGTAATGCAATTTGCATTCCCAATCTTAGCCGGGTACGGAATTAAAGCAGTATTAGAGTGTATGGAAGCATCCGATAGGCAAAGTAAGAAATATATTACTGCGTTGTTGCATACCTCTTTAACTTTTTTAGGCATTGGTTTTATTGTTATGCTAACTGCAAAAGGAACTTATATAGATTCTTTAACGCACACAGGCAATCAGACATTCCAAAATGTTGCAAAACAAATTGTCGGGCTTAAGGAATTTGTGTGGAGTGCAATGATAGGGGATTGGATGATAAATGGCTTTATTCTGCTTGCATTTGCTTTAATAGTATATATGTTCTATCATAAAAAGATTAATGGAAACTTATTTTATTCTACTATTATATTATTGTTATTTGTTGATTTGTGGAGAGTAGGGTGGAGACCATTAGAAATATCCGAGCGTGATACGGTAAAGGATACGTTCCAAAAGACTGATGTGGTGCAATTCTTAGAACAAGACAAGTCGATATTTAGAATAGCTGATTTCGTTCTATCTCAATCTTCTCCTAATATGCCTGCATATTTTAGGTTAGAAAGCGTGGGTGGCTATCATCCTGCCAAATTACGTGTGTATCAAGACTTATTAGATGTTGCAGATAATGGTTCGACAAGTTATGTAACTAATCCGTTTCTTTGGAATTTATTAAATGTAAAGTATATCGTATCCGACCAACAGCTACAAGCTCCGCCAGTATTCCAGTCGCAACAGCTTGGAGCTTTCGTTTATCAAAATCCAGCTATGGCAGAAAGGGTTTTCTTTGTGGATAGCGTAGCAGTCGAAAAGCCATTAGAAATACTCAAATTAATGAAAGAAGGTAAATTTGATATTAAAAAGATAGCATATTTAGAAAAATCTCTAAATACACAAATTGAGCCAATCCAAGAAGGTGCTTCGGCAAAGATAATCGAAAAGAAAAATGAATCGATGAAAATTAAAGTGAATGCTACTGGAAATAACCTGCTATTTATATCTGAAATATATTTTCCATTATGGACTGCAAAAATAGATGGCAAAGATATAGAAATAAATAAAACTAATTATGCTTTTCGCTCCATTGTAGTACCAAAAGGAGAGCATACCATTGAATTGACTTACCATAGTAAAGGATTTGAAACAGGCAAAACTCTAAGTATTGCTTCTAATATACTTGTTGGGTTGATGTTGCTATTTGGAATATTTTGGGAGCAAAAATTAAAAAAGCAAGGTAAAGATAATTTAAAATAAATTATTTTGAATTATAATGATTAGATAGTTACTTTATGTAATCACCCCACAAGCTAAAACTTTTGGGGTGATTTATTGTTAATAAAGTATGCTACCTTATATAATTGCTCAATATTGCAAATTTAGTAAAAATAATAAATCCACTAAATTTAAAACACACTTTATACTAATAGTATTATTTGCAATTTTTATGAATAATTACTAATTTTGTACTTTGGTGTTTTGTTATAATTAATATAAAGTTATTGTCTTAACAATGTTAATTAAAAATATTTAAACGGAGATTATATGATATTCGATAGTAAGCCATGGGCAGAACCATACAAAATTAAAGTAGTTGAACCAATCAAAATGACTACTCAAGCGTTTAGAGAAAAAGCAATAGCCGAAGCCGGTTATAATACTTTTCTTTTACGTTCAGAAGATGTATATATTGACTTATTAACAGATAGTGGTACTAATGCAATGAGCGATGCTCAATGGGCAGGTATGATGTTGGGCGATGAAGCTTATGCAGGGTCCAAGAATTTTTATCACTTAGAAGAGGTTGTGCAGAAGTACTATGGCTACAAACATTTAGTTCCTACACACCAAGGTAGAGGTGCGGAACATATGTTGTCGCAAGTATTAATCAAACCGGGTGATTATGTGCCTGGTAATATGTACTTTACTACTACCAGATTCCATCAAGAAAAAGCTGGAGCTACTTTTATTGATGTTATCATTGATGAAGCTCATGACACTCAATCTGAACATCCATTCAAAGGTAATGTTGATTTACAGAAATTTGAAGATCTTATAAATAAAGTTGGAGCTAATAAAATCCCTTATATTACAGTAGGTGTAACTGTAAATATGGCTGGCGGACAACCCGTATCTATGGCTAACTTAAAAGCTGTTCATGATTTAGCTCACAGACACGGAATTAAAGTAATCTTAGACGCTACTCGTGGCGTCGAAAATGCCTACTTTATTCAACAAAGAGAAGCTGGATATGCTGATAAGTCGGTAGCAGAAATTCTTTATGAAATGGCTTCGTATACTGACGGTGCTACAATGAGTGGCAAAAAAGATTTATTAGTGAATATTGGTGGCTTTGTTGCTGTTAATGATTGGGATGTATTTGAAGAATTAAGAAATATGGTTGTTGTGTACGAAGGATTGCATACTTATGGTGGATTAGCTGGACGTGATATGGAGGCGATGGCTATTGGTTTGGCAGAGTCTGTGCAAAATGACAATATTAAAGCTAGAGTTGGACAAGTTGAATATTTAGGAAAATTATTAGATAAAGCAGGCATTCCTTTTGTTAAACCAGTCGGCGGGCACGCTATATTTTTAGATGCTAAGCGATTTTATCCAAATATACCACAAGAAGAGTTCCCAGCTCAAGTATTAGCCGCTAACCTATACGTTGAATCTGGAGTGCGTTCTATGGAAAGAGGTATCGTGAGCGCTGGGCGTAATAAAGAAACTGGGGAAAACTATAAACCAAAACTTGAATTAGTAAGACTAACGTTTCCGCGTAGAGTTTATACACAGTCTCATATTGATATTGTTGCTTATAGTGTAGAACAACTTTATCACCATAGAGATAATGCCAAAGGTTTAAAAATGGTTTATGAGCCTAAGTATTTAAGATTCTTCCAAGCAAGATTCGAAAGATTATAATAAACTAAGAAAATTGATGATTAATTTAGATAATCGATAATATAAATGTTTGTATTTTGTATAAGGTTGCCAATAAATAGCTAAAAATTGGCAACCTTTCTTATTTATTTTAAGTTAATTCTTTGTTATATCCTAAATATTTATTAATTTATAATCTACGAATAGTGAGTTTTCATAAAATATGTTTTGGAGAAAAATTAATGAAGGTATATGAGACAAAAGACATCAGAAATCTTGCATTAGTGGGGCATGCTGGTTCAGGTAAAACTACTTTATCTGAAGCATTGTTATTTCAATCTGGTGCTATTACTAGAAAAGGAACAATTGAAGATAGAAATACTATTTCTGATTATAATGAAATTGAACATGAGCGAGGGTCGTCTGTATTTTCGACCCTATTGTTTGCGGAATTAAATAATTGTAAGCTAAATCTATTAGATACCCCTGGATATGATGATTATATAGGTGAAATGATTGCTGCCCAACAAGTATGTGATTCTACAGCTGTCGTACTCAATGCTAATAATAGTATCGAATTAGGTGCAGAAAACGGCTTATCTTATGCTGAAAAATTAGAAAAACCAACCTTTATTATTATAAATAAAATAGATAATGAACAAGCTAAGTTCGATGAATTACTTCAAGAACTTAAAAGTCAATATGGGAATAGAATAACAGCGTTCCAATTCCCTGTCAATCCCGGCTCTTCCTTCGATACAATAATCGATTTAATTTTAATGAAAACACTTACTTATAAAGGTAATAATGAACCAGAAATAAGCGATATACCTGCTTCATTGCTATCAAAAGCAGAAACTCTTAAAAGTGAGTTGATAGAAAGCATTGCCGAAAGTGATGAAGGGCTAATGAACATATACTTTGAAGAAGGGTATTTAAATGAGGAGCAAATAAAACAGGGTTTAAAGAATGCCTATATTAAGCGTGAAATATTCCCCGTATTCTGTACATCTGGCAAAAATTTTGTCGGAATTAATAGTCTAGTACAATTTATTGTTGATGTTGTACCTAATCCTGCCGAAATACCTACATTAATAGAAGAAGGAAGCGTGAAAGTTGCTTGCGATTCAGCTTCAAAGCTATCTTTATTTGTTTTCAAAATGTACTCTGACCAGAAATTAGGAGACTTAACATATTTTAAAGTAAAGTCTGGTAAATTGCATTCAGGTATGGATTTAGTAAACGAGACAAAGGGTTCAACTGAAAGGCTGGGTGGAATTTATGTTATTAATGGCAAAAAACGCGATGAAATTAGCGAACTTTATGCTGGCGATATTGGAGGAACAGTAAAGCTAAAAGGAGTACTAATTAATGATACTTTGCACGAAAAAGGGTTTAATGTTAAATTCCCAAATATTCAATATCCAAATACGAAGATACGAAGTGCTATTATTCCGAAAATAAAAGGAGAAGAAGAAAAAGTAGGCATTGGGCTAAATTCATTGCAACAAGAAGACCCTTCAATATACGTAGAACACTCGCCCGAATTAAAACAAACAATAGTGCATGCTATGGGAGAACTTCATTTGCAAGTTATTAAATGGAGATTGGAGCATAGATATAAGGTAGAAGTAGAGTTTATTGCTCCAAAAGTTCCTTACCGTGAAACAATTCAAAAGAAAGTTACAGGCTCGTATAGACATAAAAAGCAATCTGGCGGAGCGGGACAGTTTGCCGAAGTTCATATGCTACTTGAACCATGGTATGAAGGATTGCCTAATCCAACTGATATTCAAGTACGTGGTAAAGAAATTTACGATATGGAGTGGGGGGGCAAATTAGAATTTTTAAATTGTATTGTAGGTGGGGTCATTGACCAAAGGTTTATGCCTGCAATTTTGAAAGGAGTAATGGACAAAATGCACGAAGGACCGCTAACCGGCTCTTATGTAAGAGACATTCGTGTTGCTGTTTATGACGGGAAAATGCACCCAGTTGACTCTAATGAAGCTGCCTTCAAAACCGCTGGAATGATGGTATTTAAAGAGAACTTTACTCAAGCGTCCCCAAAGATATTAGAGCCAGTATATGATGTAGAAATTAGAGTACCAGAGGATTTTGTAGGTGATGTAATGAGTGATTTACCTGCAAGAAGGGGAGTAATATTAGGGATTGATTCCGATGGAAGATACCAAATAATTAAAGCACAGATGCCATTAGCAGAAGTTGATAAATATTCTCAAGCGCTACGCTCTATATCTCAAGCTCGTGCTACATTTAATTCTAAATTTGCTAAATATGCGCCTGTTCCACCAAATATACAGCAAGAATTAATAGATACATATAAGAAATTAAACACTGAACAGGAATAATTTAACTGTTTACTATACTATTTATATAAATTGGGTATACACCTCAAAAATTATTTAACTAATTTTGGGGTGTGTAGTATAAATGTAATCTATCTTTAACTTAATTTTAAATAAAATACCGTTGCTGAAGACATAATTTTTACTTGATATTTATAGTCTATGTTTATATTTGTACATTCGTGATAGACTACAGTAAATTTTATTATGACTCAAATTAAAAAGTCGATTTTAAATAGTAAAAAATTGAAACAATATATTGAAAAGATTAATTTCAACGATATTGATGATTCTCAAAGTAAATTAGAATTAGTTAATCAATGGGTAAAACTTACCAACTCAGCTTCTTTTTATCAATCCAAAGAAACAGAATTACAAGGTAAATTTTTATTTGATGTATTTGGCAAAATATTAGGCTATTCATCAAAACTTGAGAATCCAGATGAGTGGAATTTAAACCAGGAACAAGTAACTACTATTGGTGGAAAGTTTGCTGATGGTTCGCTTGGTTTCTATAATATTCAAAATAAGGTGATTCGTGTAGTAATAGAGTTGAAAAATCCTAATACTAATCTTGACGAAAGACAACACCGTTACCAGGATAACAGAACTCCTGTGCAACAGGCTTTTGACTATCAACATAGTATAGGCAGAGATTGTAAATGGGTAATTGTAAGCAATTTCAACGAAATAAGGCTTTATCATCACTCGTCCTCTATTGAATTTGAGCTATTCTATATTAAAGATTTATATGATAATGAAAAATTAAAATACTTTTTTTTCCTATTAGGGAAAGATAATTTAATTTCCAAGGATGGCAATAGCGCAATCGATGATCTTTTTATTAGCAATGAGCAAGAGGAACAAGAAATTACGAAAACCTTTTATGCTGCCTTTAAAAGACATCGCTTGAACTTCTTCGATCAGCTTAAAAAGAATAACCCAACTATTAACGAAAATATATTACTTGAAAAAACTCAAAAAATACTTGATAGATTTATTTTTATTTGCTTTGCTGAAGATAATAGACTATTGCCAGAGTTGATTTTTAAAAATATACTAAAAACTGCTAAGTCCTCATTTGCGACTGATGAAACTAAAGTATGGAATGAATTAAAAGGGCTGTTTGTTGCTATAAATCATGGCTCACCAAGTCATAATATAAATAAATTTAATGGCGGTTTGTTTGCTACTGATGAAGTTTTAGATAATTTGCGAATCACAGACCAAAGTATTGAAGAATTGGGGGCAATTACTGAATATGATTTTGAAAGTGAAGTTAGTATCGATATCTTAGGGCATATTTTCGAACAATCAATTAGTGATTTGGAGGAAATTAAAGCAAATATAAACGGTGAAGTCTTTGAGAAAAGTAAGAGCAAACGTAAGCGAGATGGTATAGTTTACACACCAGCATATATTACGAGGGATATTGTCGAAAAAGCGGTTGGTGGATGGCTCGAAGATAGGAACATAGAACTTGGCTACTATGATTTGCTTGAATTGACTGACGAAGATTACAAGTCAATCATAAATAATCGTGGCAAGCTCACTTACAATGACAAAATTAAGCAACATTTGGAATTTTGGTATGCTTATCGTGAACGACTGATGAATATTAAAGTTGTTGATCCTGCTTGTGGTAGTGGTGCTTTTCTGATTCAAGTTTTCGATTTCCTTTATAATGAAGGCATGAAAGTCAATGATACAATTGCTAAACTGCTCGGCGGTCAATACGAAGTATTCCAACTCGATAAACATATATTATCCAATAATATATATGGGGTAGACATAAATTTAGAATCTGTAGAAATAACAAAACTTTCTTTATGGTTGAAAACTGCAAACAAAAGTGCAGAATTAACCTCATTAGATAATAATATAAAATGTGGTAATTCACTAATTGACTATCCTGAAGTAGCAGGGGATAAAGCATTTGATTGGAGTAAGGAGTTTGCTGAGATATTACACGATAAGGTGATAAATGAGGGCTTGAAAGCATATCACGTAACTTGGGCGACTTTTAATTCACGTCCAGTTGGCTTTACAAATTATGGTTCGCCTATAATTCTAAATGATGAAACTCGCAATCAAATAGCTGAATATTTAGACGAAAAAATTGGAATAGAGCATTATCGAGTAATTGCAATAAATGTATTGAAAGACCATGTTCATTGTATCGTGGTGTGTAAGGAAGAAGATTTATCAAAAATTGTGGGGCAATTGAAGGGCTTCACAAGTTATAAGTTTCATGCAACAACGGATCTCGTCAACCATAGGGTTAACCCTATGGTTGATCAGCCACAGTATTCAGATGGAACAAGAAAGAAACTTTGGGCAAAGGGCTACAGCCATACTTATCTCAATGATGAGTCTCACTATTTGAATACAATTCATTATATTAGCAACAATCATTTGAAGCATGAGCAAAGTCAATTGGAATACAAGTTCCAAAATCTTACTCCACTTGACGAGGCATTTGCTCCAGTTGTTCTTCGTGGTGGCTTTGATGTTGTAGTTGGGAATCCGCCGTATGGAGCTGAATTAACAAGTATTGAGCAAAAATATTTAAATCAAATTTATGATATTAGTTCAACAGATACAGCCATACTATTTATAAAGAAATCATTGCAGATTTTGAATCAATCAGGAAAATTAAGCTTTATTATTCCAAAATCTTTTACTTTTTCATCGAATTATAAAAAAATAAGAGAGTATGTTTGGGATAAAATTTATACAATTATTGATTGTAGAAAAGTATGGAAAGAAGTATTATTAGAACAAGTTATAATTAGAATTGGCAATAATAGTTGTGATTATTACATGGCTGGAATTCTAAAAAACAAGGAGATAATGGAAATTGGCAAAATCGATAAAAATATTGCTAAGAAGTTTGATTTTTTCTTAAATGGTGTTAATGATAATGAAGTTGGGATTGCAAGTAAAATAGTTGATAATTCAATAACTTTAAATGATATTTCAACAAATAAACGAGGTGGGATTTTACAAAAGTTCATTGATACAGATTATTCAAGTTTAGATAATGATGAAATTCAAGTTATTGGTGGAGCAGAAATTGATAAGTTTGGGATTAGAGGTATAAAAGGAAAGATTAAGAAGCGGGAAATTCAAAACCAAAATGCCTATATTCATCATAATTCAATATTAGTTCAAAGAATAATTGCACATATTGAAAATCCAGTTGATCATATTATGATAATTGCTTGTATTCCTAATGTCAGTAGTATTATCATTGTCGATACAATAAACCAAATAACAATTAATGAAAATTTCTCAAATAAGTTTATTTGGTGTATTTTAAAATCAAATTTAATTAATTGGTACTCTTATAGATTTATTCTTGGTAAAGCAATTAGAACTATGCAATTTGATAATCCAATAACCTCAAGAATTCCAATTCCCAAAATTTTGGTTGATAATGAAAATGCTCAACAACCCTTCATCACCCTTGCCGATACAATGCTTGACAAAAACAAAGAATTGCATGAAATGAACAGCAGATTTCAAGAACTACTCAAAGCAGATTTTAATATTGAAAAGCTAAATACAAAATTCGAAAGTTGGTATAACCTTTCTTGGACAGACTTTGTAAATGAATTAAAGAAACTGAAAATAACCCTTTCAGGCGAAATGAAAGAAGATTGGATAGAAAGATATAACCGTTACAAATCCAAAGTAAATGAATTACAAAACATAATCCAAACCATCGACAAAAAAATAGACCAACTTGTCTATGAACTCTACGGTTTAACCGAAGAAGAAATAAAAGTGGTGGAGGGAGAGTGAGGATGAGTGTTGAATTTTATACTAGATTACCTGAAATTTCCATTCCTAAAGCAATTGAAAATTTTTATACTAAAGTTGGTGAAAATAAGCACAAATTGTCATTAAATAAAATTAATATATTTATAGGGAAAAACAATAGCGGGAAAAGTTGGTTGTTAAGAGAAATCATAAAAGATAACCATGAGCTAAATAAGCCCTTATCTGAAGATGAGCTTAAGAAAATTGATGGCATGATACATAATATGTTCAATCTAATACATAACCAAGATAATGCTTATGAGCCATCTGTCCACTTTCTTAATGGCAACATAGACAAATATTATTCGTATTGGATAGACATGAAATCAAGACATTTTGAGAAATCCAAACCCCAGATTAATTCAGAAATTTATATCAAATCCTTAAATGAAATAGATGATATTTTTGATTCAAAACTTTATCATGTAAGGAATCTTAATAAAATATTTATCAATACAAATCGAAATACTTCTAATAATCTTATAGTTGAAAGTACTTATATTGAATATCTTAATAAAATATATAAATTTGTTAAAGATGGTGAAGGTAACTATAAAAAAATCGAAATAAAACAAAATGATGCTGAAGTTCCAAATTATTTACATCATTTTACTGGATTAAATATTTATGATCAAATCAAACAAAAATTATTAATAGATAGTGATACAAGAAATGATTTAAAGGAATTTGAAGAATTTATTAGTAAAGAGTTTTTTAAGGGTGTTGGCTTTTCAATAACTCCAGGAGAATATAAAAGAGAGGAAGCAAACAAAATAGATGAAGAAAAAGAATTAATTATAAAAGTCGGCAAGGACCATAATCTAAAGATGTATGATATTGGAACAGGTATTCAAATGATGATTATTTTAACTTGGCCTCTTTTTAATTATGACAATGGTATAATTTTTATAGAAGAACCTGAATTATTTATCCATCCTAAGTTACAACAACAATTAATTAGAATATATGCAACTCATGAGCGCAGTAGAAATTTTCAATTTTTTATTAATACACATTCAAATCATATAATAGATGCCATAGGAATTGAATCAAAGGTTAATTTATTCGCTATAGATAAAAAAAGTAAGGATTATTTTGAAATTAATCCTATGGATTTGTATAATAAAATGCTTTATGAATTAATTGGAGTACGTCCAAGTTCAATTGCAATAGCTAATGGAATTATATGGGTAGAAGGTCCATCTGATAGAATTTATCTCAATAAATGGATTGAAATATTTAGCGAAGAGGATTTTAAATTTATTGAAGGTTTGCATTATGAATTTATATTTTATGGTGGTAGTAGCATTAAACACTTTATTGTTGATTCTAAGCCTGAGGATAACAAAATAAAAGAGTTCATTGATATTGTTAAAATTAATCCTAACTATTTTTTGGTAGCTGACAGCGACAAAGGAAATGAGGATGCTAAATTAAAACCAAATCTGATGAAGTTTAAAGAATATTTGAATGATAATGAAAATAGATTATGGATTACAGAAGGTAGGACTATAGAAAACTATATTCCAGTTAAGTATTTTGAAGATGAAATTAAAAATGTAACTCCAATAAACAATATCAATTTTGGTAAATATGAATTGATTAATGATTTTTATAAGGATAAATTAAGATATAAATCTGATATTGACAAGGTAAATTTAGCAAAAAAAATAACAACAAAAATGACAAAAGATCATGTTGAAGTTCTAGATTTAAAGGACAAAATCATGTCTTTAATATCTTTAATAAAACAGTGGAATCATTAAAAATAAATATTGATGAATATCTGGCTATAAGAGACTATTTAAAGTCATTTGGCAAAAGGTTAGAACAGACTGATGAGCCAGGTTTTCAACAAAAAAAATAAGTTGCCATAAATGTATGACAACTTATTTAAAGATTTCTCTAATATATCTTATTATGAAGCTAATCTAAACCATTTTATAATATCTTTGAAAGTAGGTTTTTTACCATACATAAGTATTCCAACGCGGTAAATCTTAGCCGCAAACCATAAACAAGCAAAAAATGTAATTGTTAATAACACGACCGATAAAGCGATTTGCCATATAGGTACTTCAGCCGCTGCAATCCGGGCAATCATCAGAATTGGGCTAAAAAATGGAATTAGCGACAATACAGTAGCTAATGTGCCGTTGGGGTCAGCCATTACGCTTGAAATAAACATAATAGGAATAATTATCGGCAAACTTACTGGTAATTGCAATTGCGCTGCATCTTGTTCTTGGTCTACAGCCGAACCAACAGCGGCAAAGAGTGACGAATAAATAAAATATCCTGCTAAGAAGTAGAATAAAAATGCTACAATTAACCAAGGCGATATACTAAAATTTTGAATTAAATTTAACATTTCATTTTGGTCAGACATCTGTTGCATTTGAGGAGATGCGGCCATCGCTTGCTGTGAAATCTCTTGAGGCGAGATAAATTGTGCTGCTATAGTGCCACCAACGGCAAATAGAATCACTAAAATTAATAGCCAGAATAATACTTGAGTAAGCCCTACAGCACCAATACCTACAACTTTTCCAAACATAATATCAAATGGTTTGACTGAAGAAGCAATAACTTCTACAATTCTATTAGCTTTCTCTTCAATTACACCCCGCATAACAAAGGCACCATAAGTAAACATAAGCCCATAAATCACAAAGCCCATAAAGTAACCCAAGAATGCAAATATTTGAGAATAATCATCTTTACTGCCTTCTTCAGTTACTTTCTTTGTTTCTACTACTACACCCTTCTCTACTAAATTTACTAAGTCGGGGCTTGCATTTGCTTCTTTCATCTTTCTATCGAGAAGTATATCATAACTATTTTTTTCGATAAGATTTGTAAAGCCAGTGCCACCGCCGCCACGTGTAAATACTTCAATTTTTGCATCGTGCAAAAAACTTTCTGGAATTAAAACAAAGCCATCTAATTCTTCATCTAAGACTTTTTTCTTTAAAACATCGGCGGATTCACTTACTAAGTAAAATTTTGAAGTATCACGATCTACTAACTCTTTGCCAACTTCGCCTGTTTTATCTAATATTGCAAATTTGAGTGCAGTTTGGTCATGCGTTAAAATAGTTACAGCGATAATTACACCATATATAAGTATAATAGCCAATGGCGCAACCAATGTACCAATAATAAAGCCTTTAGAAGTAATTTTAGATATATATTCATGGCTAATAATTGTCCATATTTTTGAATTTTTATTCATTGCTTGCTTCCTTAGATTTAATATTTTGCTTACCCACTTCGCTAATAAATATTTCATGTAAAGTAGGCTCTACTTTCGTAAACTTCTTTATATCTACTCTTTCAATTAATGCTTTTAAAATATCATTAATTGGCAAGCCATCTTTAATTTGAAATTCAATATAGTTATTATTAGATTTTAGTATCTTAATATTTTCTACTTCACTTAAGTTCTTAGCTTCGCCTTCAAACTCTAACAGAAATGAATTATTGCCATATTTTTGTTTCACTTCATTAACTTTGCCGTTTAAAATTATATTACCTTTATTAATTAATAATATCTCATCGCAAAGCTCTTCTACTTGCGCCATAACGTGCGTAGATAATATTATTGTCTTACCCAACTTCTTCATTTCTAAGATAATAGATTTGAGTAGGTCTGTATTTAATGGGTCAAATCCAGAAAATGGTTCGTCTAGAATTAAGAATTGGGGGTCGTGAAGCATGGTAGAAATAAATTGTACTTTTTGTTGCATACCTTTCGAAAGTTCTTGAATTTTTTTATCTTCCCAACCCTTGGCGCCTAACTTCTCTAACCATTGTATAGCTTTACTTTTTGCAGTTTTAGAGTCCAATCCCTTTAATCGCCCAAAATAGACTAATTGGTCGATTACTTTTAGTTTTTTATATAAACCTCGTTCTTCGGGCAGGTAGCCCATTATATTTTGTGTATTGGCATCAACTTTTTTGCCATCTAATAAAATACTACCTTTGTCGGGTATAATAATATTGTTAATCATACGGATCGTAGTGGTTTTGCCTGCTCCATTTGGACCCAAAAGCCCAAATATTATGCCTTTAGGCACAGAAAAACTGATGTTATTTACAGCTGTATAATCACCGAATGATTTTGATATAGAGTCAATAATTAAAAAGCTCATTTTTCTCCATATTTTATTTAAATAGTAAGTTTACGTATTTAATATATTTTTGTTTCATAATATAATACTATAATGATTAATTTGTCTTAATCGAGTATAAATGAGTAAAGATGTATGATTGAAAGCAAAATAATCGATTTACTAATGTTTCGCTTAGGGAGTGAGGGAGATAATTTCGGTAAAGTTCCTATCGTTACAATTGGGTCAATTGTTTGGGGAGTAATTTTAAGGGCAACGATAGTAATTGTTGTCGTATCAGCCTTATTAACTATACCACAGTTTAGAGACTATTGGTGGTTTAGTTTTTTTGCCATTTGGTTTTTTGTTGCCTTTCCTGCTTATCAACAGTACCAAATATTTCAGAACCGTATTGATGAATTAGAAGAAGATACTTTATGTGGCTCTTGTGTGCATTTCAGAAAAGAATCACAAATGTGCTCTTTGTACGACGAACATATTAGTAAGGACTATATCCCTTGTGAAGGCAAGGATTGGGAGCCTAAATCAACCTTCGATAGAGATTAATTCAAAAATACCTTTGTCTTTAATTTCAAATATAAATTTTTTATTTATTTTTTTATAATACCAAACTTCTTGGGACTTCGCACTCACAAAACTATTCTTTATCGCGTCTGGCTTTCCATATAAAATATAGATTTTACCACGTATAGTCTTTGCTCCATCCTTTTCTTGAATTGTTTGAAAATTAAAGAAAGCATAATCTGCTCTCTGATAATATTGATACATAGCTTCATTAAATGGCGTTCCAATTGTAGGGTCTTTACTTTTCCAATAATCTGATAATTTGTGCATTATTTCTTTATCATTCCCGCTTGTAAGCTCATCATATTGTTGGTCAGTAAGAATATAGTATAGTAATTTATAACTATATTCTAAATCTTGCAGAGAATAAGGCATATCTATCCATTCAACATTAAAATTAAACTCTTTTTTGACATTTTCCGAAAATATAGTAAGACTATACTTACCTGGAGTAAATTTATTGCTTGGTAAATTTATTAGTAGATAGGCGTCTTGTAAATCTTGGCTTGGTAGAAAATTCCAACAATTCGTATTTCTATCAAAGGTTAGTGATTTGTTATCAATAACAGTAGCGGAGCTAGTGAAGTCTATTGAATCAGTTTCAAAATCTATATATTTTGATTCTAATCTTTTTAACGTAAAGAAAAATTGTTCACCTAACTTTGTGTTCGATATAGCTATAATAGCAAAGGCACTTTTTGAAGAGAAGTTAATTTTATTATCCCAAATAAATGGAGTAAAACAAGTTTGCTTTATATCTTTAAAATCACCAAAAATTGGCTTATATATATTAGCATGTTGAGAGGCGGGTATCTTAATATCAAAATTATTTATGTTGTTGTCTTGTCTAACTTTATTAAGTAGTTCAACAGAGACTTTATAGTTGCCAGATACTAATTTTTTACTGACTTGACCAAATAAAAATTTATCTTTTGCGTTCGTCTCTTCAAAAGTATCGACAAATAGAGTATCATTCCAATGCAATCTTCCACGTATAATACCTTGTTCGTCAGTAAATATTATTTCTGATTCAGCAATAGCTCTGTATGGTTTTGGATTTTCAAGTGGATTCACTTGGGTAAATTGCAAAGCATCGTATACAAATTTAAATATAATATAAACTTCTGCCGAATCCTTTTTAATATCAGGGATTATCAAGGCATCTGTGTATAAATTAACTCCGTAGGTAAAGTATACGCTTTTGTCATTTTTATTTTTTTGTGCCTTAGCAACTACAATACCTATAAGCAATATTAGAATAACATATGATAATTTATACATTAACACTCTTCCAAAAATTTTCTTAAAATTACCCCAGCCGCAAATGAATCTTTATTTTCTTTTCGTTTACTCTTCTTTACTTTAGCTTCGGAAAATAATTTATATGATTCTTCTGTCGAATGACTTTCATCGTAAGTTGTAACGATTACATCTAAATTTTCTTTAACAAATATTATAAATCCTTCTAATGAGTTACTAAACTCATCGTTATTATATATTATGGGTGGCTTTCCAATAAGAATTGCTTCAATATTGAACTCTTTAATAATTCTCTGTAAGTTATTATAAAATTTATCATTATTTTCCATAAATGGAAGATAATTAATAGATATATGCAAAGCATCTGTATAGGCAAAACCTATCCTTTTTAGACCATAATCAATAGATAATATTCTCTTATTATCAAAATCAGCTTTATTTAACAACTCTACTCCCTTTATTTTTCAATATCTTCATAGTCTGCTGTGGAATAACAAACTTTATCTTAGTGCCAATATTTGGAGTGGATTCAATTTCTATCCAACCTTGGTGTAACTCTGCCACTTTTTGCATAATAATAGACCCTATTCCACTACCTCCACTCTTCCTAGCGGTTGTAAAATAGGGTGTTAGTACTTTCTTCTTAACCTCGACATCCATACCAATACCATTATCTTGAACTATAAATTCATAGTATTGCTTATCTTCTGATAGTGCAATGATAATGCTAATGATACCAACCTTGTTAGGCAAGTACTTAATACTATTTTCGACTGCGTTACGCAGTGCCCTCGACATCTTATTTTTATCGCAGACTACTTTTTGTATTTTAGCACTATTCATAAATACAATTCCGGGGTTTAAGTCTCTATCAAATTCTGCGTAAACCTTTTCGATAAGCTCGTTAGATGCAGTTTCTTCTATATCAAGCACATCGTCTCTGCCTACAGCTAACAAATCTCTAACTCTTTGCGTCAAGAGATTTACCTGAAATAATATTTTCTTTTTTCTAATTTCAGTTTGGCTTATATTATTGTCTATTTGTTCAGCATTTAGCCGAATAGTTGAAAGATTGGTTTGCATATCGTGGGCAAAAGAAGCCAAATTAGTAAGTCTTTGCCTTTCTAATTGTTCAGTAATATCAGTTGCAGAAACAACCATACCTTTAATAATACCTGCTACATTCCTAATAATAAACGTATTTACAAGCCAATCTTTGTTGATACCATTGTCATTGATTAAAAGTTTTTCCTTTATGTTGCTCCTCGCTTCGAATGATTGGTCAATGATATGGGATATTTTTTTGCTTAATTCAGATTTAGCATAATAATTAAAAGTCTTTTTCATTGGGATATTGCTGTTTAACTTCAAATAATTCTGACCTTCATTATTAGCTAAGCGTAATCTGGTTTTGTGATCTATATAATAAATGCTACCAACAGCTGGATGCCTTAATATTTCTAAATAAAATCTTCGTTTATTCCTATATTTAATTAACGTTACGATTACTATAAAAATAAGAATAATAGTGAATCCGAAATCAGTGAGAAAATTCCATATTCGGTTGATATACATCATATTATTGTTAGAAAAATATAATATATATAAGTTTGATTTATTACTCATTAATAGTATGTTGTTGGATATATCTATTAGACTTGAGTTAGTGAAATTCTCTAAATCAATTTTAGTTTCACTAAGCACACTAAGTTCTTTATTTAACTGTAATATAGCATTCTTATAAATAAGTATGATATTGGAATTAACGTATGCTAAGTTAGTTAAGGCAAAATAATATGGGTCTAACTCTATTTGATTAATAACTTTATCTATCTTAGCTGACTTTAATTGGTTAAGAGTCAATGTATTCTGATTGTTACGCGTACTTAAATATATTAAATATAACAACTTGTCCTCTTTAAAAATATCTATTTTATTGATACTTGCGCTTACCCAATAATTAGCATCAATAGTTATAGATGGCAGATTAAGTACTTGAATTAACGACTCGTTAGCTATATTAGTAGAAGTAAGAAAGAAAATAAAGTTATCAATGCCAATTACTTTGACATTATCGTAAGCAATAAACTCGCTTAGGTAGTTTAATTGTAAATTATTGCTTAGTAAATACAGTTGAGATTTAACATCATTGATACGCATTAGGTATAAATTATCATTGATTACTACTAAACTATCACTATCATATAAGTGTAGTTCATTAATGACTTTTGATTGGAATAAATCATAGCTTATTAGTTTATTGTTTAGCTGCAAAATTAGCTTGCTATTATCATATTTTATAATTCTATACTTATTATAATCTAAATTATTATAGCTCTCATTTAGCGTATATTCTTTATGGCTCTGAAGAGACTTATCAATTGTCATCAATTGAACAGAGTTTTTATTATTAAGTAAGCAAACAATAGAATCATTTGCGATTACATCTACCAAATACATTCCATTGATATATAATGATTTATTTACTTCAGCTTTAAGTAAATTATACCTGCTTATTGTAAATCCTGGCTTTAAGATTTCATTTTTACTAAGAAATATATCATTATCATTAGTGTCTAAATTGTCAATAATATTGTCTGGGTACTGTATTAGCTTACTTAATTTTAAAGCATATATATCATTACTCCAAACTTTTGAAGTAATACAGAAGATAAATATGAAACATATTAATCTCAAATTTTATTCTCAATTGATACAACGGAATATGCTGCGCAAGCTTCATTATTCCCTAAAGAATCTAACTTCTCGTTTGTGCCTGCTTTTATATTTACCCTACTTTCATTAATATTAAGTAATTTTGCTAAGTTCTTCTTAATTAATGGCTTGTATTCTTTGATTTTGGGCTTTTCTAAAATTATCATACAATCAATGTTTATAATTTTGTATGAATTTAATAACTCTAAAGTTTTATTTAATAGTTCTGTGCTTGCAATCCCATTGTATTGTTCGTCGGTATCGGGGAAGTGTTCTCCAATATCGCCTAAGCCAGCCGCACCAAGTAGAGCGTCGATAAGGGAGTGTATTAATACATCTCCATCAGAGTGCGCAATTGTCCCTAATTCACTATCTATATTAACTCCACCCAAAACTAATTTCCGTCCTAAAGTTAGCCGATGAATATCATAGCCAAAGCCTACCATTTCATACCTCAATAATTTTAAATTTCTTTTAATACCTTTTAATTTAGTCCTTTTTATTGGACTGTTTTTAAAGCGAAGCCTAAATTCTTCATCTGTATAGTTTATTAACTTCTCTTTGTCAAAGTTTGTTTCTTGTAGCCTTGGGAAAAAATTCAATTCACTTGTAATAACTGGTTTGTGCCTGTTCCAAGGGCATACTTCTTGACAAATATCACAACCAAAAGCCCAACCATTTAAATTCTCTTGTATTGCTTCTGGAATATCTTTATAAGGCTTCGCTTCGATAGTCCAAAATGAAATACACTTGTTAGCATCAACAATTTTATTATCAATAATAGCATGAGTTGGGCAGGCATCTATACATTTTGTGCAAGTTCCGCATCTATCTATCTCGGTATTATCATTCTCGAATGGAATATTATTAATGATAACGCCAAGGAAGAAGTATGAACCAAAGTCCTTGTTTAGTATTAAGCTATTTTTGCCTTGCCAGCCTAAACCAGAACGGACAGCCCATTGTTTTTCTAAAATTGGACCAGTGTCGGTATATGCCTTCGACTTAAAGTCTGGATAATTTTCTTTAATAAATGTTTCTAACTTATTCATTTTATTAAGTAATATATCGTGGTAGTCGTCTCCCCAAGCATATCTAGATATTTTATTTTCATTACTATTATGTTTTTGCTTAGTAAAGTAACTATGAGCTAAAACAATAACACTCTTAGCTCCCTCAAGGATTAAATTTACATCTTCTCTTTTTTCATAATTTTTATCCATCCACATCATATCAGCATTATATGAATTAGCTATCCACTCCTTATAATGGTTTATCTCTGTATCAAGGTGGCTATAGCTCGCATAAGCAACTCGTATAAAACCAAGCTCTTGCGCATACTTATTAATAGATAACTTTAGAGCATTAAAATCTAACATCGTCGCCATTTGGGTACTTCAAAAATTGGTTCTTCTAAATACACTTTCCCACTTTGTTCAAAGCAATGATATTTCTTTAAACTTTTTAGCCCTTGGCTTTTATTTATATTTTCGCCTGTTTGTAAAGAGTAAGTCCAACCATGTAAAGGGCAAGTTACATTATTATCCTTAATTATACCATCATATATTTTGTCGGCATGTCTATGAGGGCAAATATTGTCTAAGCAAATTAATTCACCATTAATTCTAAAAATAGCTACCTGAAAATCATCATCATCTGGTAATTGAATTTTTGTACCCTTACTCTCAACTACATCTTTAGAATTACAAACTTCTAAGTATTTCACACCATCAATATATATTTCGTTCATTTACTATATTTCTATTACTTCACCAAGTTCAAAACCTTTGTCGTTAGCCTTTAGTTTTCCAGCTTTAATAAAGGCATCATGCTCAAAAAATAAAATGGTATTTTCCTCATAAGCAATTGGTAAATACTTTTTCCTTTCTTCTAAGGTTGTTAGAGGATAGTTATCATAACCCATTATAAAAGGATAATGTAAATGAGCATTAGTAGGGCATAAATCCGCTAAATATAATAAACTTTGTCCTGCAGATTGTAATTTGACCATTTGTAGGGCTTTAGTATGCCCATAAATATTGATTAACTCTATACCAGGGAACAACTCTCCGGGACCGTCAATTAATTCTAACAGTCCATCGCTTTTGAGAGATAGATAATCATCTTTCATAAATGAAGCTCTATCCTTATCTGTGGGGTTCATTGCCCAATCGAAGTGTTCCTTTTGCACATAATACTTAGCATTTTTGAACACTGGTACTAATTCGTTATTGACGTACTTTGTAGAGCCTCCAGCGTGATCAAAGTGTAAGTGTGTAAGAATCACATCGCTTATATCATCGGGGTTAAATCCTTGAGAATTCAGAGCACTTTCGATGTTAGATTTTTCTAAATCAATATTGTAGATTTTAGCTAATTTATCAGGAAATTTAGTTCCATTACCTGTATCAATTAATATTTTCTTGTCATCATATTCTACTAATAAGGGTCTAGCAGCTAATGGGATTCTATTTTGTTCATCTCCTGAAGAGTATTTTTTAGACCATAAATTTTTAGGTACAACACCAAACATAGCCCCACCATCTAAGCCGAATATACATGTATCAATTGACTTAATTGAAAATTTACCAAGTTTATACATTTGAAAACCTTATATTAATACTTTTAAATCATTATATAGAAGGGTATATAGAAATAGTATTTTTATACAAGCTAAAAATTTTACTTAGATAATAAATAGCAGAGTTTATTTATTATAAAAATCAATAACTTCTTGCGGAGCTTGCACTAATTCTACTAATACTCCTTGCGATGAAAGAGGAAATTCATCGTTGGCTTTTGGGTGAATAAAGCAAACATCGTAGCCAGACGCACCTCTTCTAATTCCACCGGGAGCGAATCTAACTCCTTGCTCCTTTAGCCAGTCTACGCATTGCTCTAAGTTGTCTATCCATAAGCCTATATGATTAAGTGCCGGCTCATTAACTTTAGGTTTTTTATTAACATCAATAGGCTGCATTATATCGATTTCTATAGCGTGTGCGCCGTTTCCAATCCTGAGTATATCTTCATCTACATTTTCTAATTCGCTGCGGAACGAGCCAACTTGCTCTAAGCCCATAAGATTAATCCAAAAATTAGATAGGTCTGACTTTTTTTCTCCACCAATTGCAACCTGTTGTATACCTAATACTTTAAATGGTCTCATATTTCACCTTAACAGTATATAATGATATATTAGTATAATAGTGATTATTATACTATATTATTTTATAATTTTTATATTCACCAACTCTATAGCCAGTAATTTTTTCGATAAGTCTCTGTATTTTTTCTTTATTTCTATAGTTTTTAAACGATAAATCATGGTCGAATTTCCAATTTTTATTCATTACCCTATCTTTCATAACCTCGGGGTGAGAGCCAACGAACAAGTCTAAGGCATCAACTTTGGAATAATCAAATTCATCTCGCTTTTCAATATTCTGATTCATCCACTCATCTGTATGCCAGAGTTTGTAAAATTCCTCGTGCTTAGCTTGCTGGTATTTTGGATGTTTTACCCAACCATAGTGATAAATTTCTGCATCAATTTTCTTAACATTTAGCTTTTGATTCTCATCTTTTCTAAAGCCTTGTGCGTCGCGGTAAGGATATATTTTACTATTATTTCGTATTATTCTAATTTCATTCCTATACCAACGGTTAGATTCTCCTATATAATCATAAGAGCCATAAAAATGCCTATAAGCAAAGAGTAACCCATCAACTTGTTTATTATCCAAGTGTATTGCCATTTCTTTTTGAATTAAAGGTAAGTATTTTTCGTGAACTACTTCGTCCGCTTGTATATAAAATGCCCAATCCGCTCTATTATTTATTGCTTTGAAGGCTTTGCTGGTTTCTATTGCTAAGACTTTGCCACCTTCTCTTAACGTATCGTCCCAAATAGTATCAATTATTTTAATTTTATCACAGTCAATCGATTTTATTAGCTCCTTAGTATCATCTTCGGAATTACCAACAGCAATAACAAACTCATCACAAATAGGAAGAATTGATTTAATAGATTCAATTACTGGATAGTCAAACTTAATGGCATTTCTTATAAAAGAAAATCCTGAAACAAACATATTATTTATCGTATTTAAATAAAATTTCTTATTAAAAAGTCATTGAGACAAAAATAGCTTATTAATAGTTTAATTCTGCTCATCAATACTTTGTTAAAATTCAAAACGAGGTTCCCAGCCACTTGGTAAAAGATGATCAAAATCAAATCCTGCTACTGGACCGATTAATGGTCCTGCATAATATAAGAAATCTTCGCTAATATCTTTGCCATAAGCGCCAATAAAATTTTGAGGCATAGATTTATTCTTACCAGCTACTGCTAATAAATCTACATAGTCAGTCTTGATAGAATAAGTATGCAAGTGTCCTGTTCTCTTGATTACAACAGAGCCTGCTCCTTTGTCTGATAGTGCATATTTTACCCCTTGTATACCAACATATTCAGCTTCCATAGCATCTACAGTTGATACGTCTGGATAAGAGCGAGCTACATAACCTAATACATCCGCTCTAACTCTCTCTTTTGGAAACGCCGATTGAAGTTTCATAGCTAAGTAGCGTGCCATGACAGAGCTTCCTACACTAAGACTTGTTCCACCTAAATTTTCTTCTTTTTCTACTTCTTCGTTTAATTCTTCTGCTGCCAAATCAGCAACTAATTTTTGTTGCATTTCACCACCAACCTCGTAATACATACGTAAACCTTCGGATACAACAATATAAGCTCTACTTGGATTAGATGTTCGCGAAAGAACGTCTTCAACATCTCTCAAAAAGTAATTTATATTGAAATTTCTTTCAGGCAAGTATACTAAGTGTGGTCCGCCTTCTTCTCGCAATAATGTAGAGGCGGCTGTAAGAAAACCAGCATCTCTGCCCATAATTACTTGTAAATGTATCCCACCTTGTGAACGATTTTCTTGGTCTAAGCCGAAAGCTACTTTTGCTACTGTTAAAGCTGCACTACCATAGCCGGGACAGTGGTCTGTTACAACCAAGTCATTATCTATAGTCTTAGGCAAATGAGTAATAATAATTTCATGATTCATAGAATGAGCGGCATTTAGTATTTTTTGTGCTATTGTTGCAGTAGAGTCCCCGCCAATCATAAAAAAGTAATTTACACCGTACTGCTTTAACTTTTCAGCTATCTCAATGGCATTATCATCATTTACATTAAATTTAGAAGTGCCTAAGTAAGAGCCGGGCTTTCGCCTTATATCTTCTAATTTTAAATCGCTTAAACCACTTAAAACTAAAAAATCATTTTTCATTACACCATCAATTCCACGAATTGGACCCCAGACTTCAACATCTTTGTCTCTTAATTCATTAGCTACACCATACAATGTTCTATTAATCACTGAAGTAGGACCACCGAATTGCGCTACTACAGCTATACTTTTTTTCCGTATTCCAGATTTTACCATATCAATTTCTATTTCACTTTTACTCAATGATACAAATTTATACAAATTTGATGAAACAATGAAGTAATTTTTGGTAAATTGAAAGAAAAGCCATACTTTTGTAGTGCTTCCTTAGCTCAGTTGGCCAGAGCAAATGACTCTTAATCATTGGGCCGGGGGTTCGAATCCCCCAGGGAGCACTAATAGAATACTACATTGAGCCTACAACAAAGATTTTACTACTTCACAAAATTTAATATGATTTTACGCATTATAATTATAAAAAGGTGTGATTTGAGTGTAGCCTCAAAATAGATTTTGTTATGAGGCTACCTTTCTTAATATTGAGGCGAATAGCAGAAAAACTAAATATTTAACCAAAGCAGTTTCTGCTATTACTAATATCGCTTTAGCTAAAGTTGCCTATCAACACCTTTAAACTTCTCCACAAAGGCTACTATTTTTTGAAAAACGCTTTGTTTCTTTGCCAAATACAGCGGATTTAATGGGCTCATCTTTGGTAAAAGGTCATTCAGTTCTGTTCCGTTTTCGCTGGCATATCCTCGTTTTAGTGAGGTTAAAATATACCGTTTTGCGGCTTCTTCATTCAGCTGCTCATCTATGATTAATTTTGCGGCTTCCTCTTTCTGTTTGCTTTGAGCATAAGTATAAAATGCTTCTATAACAGCCGCTATGTCTTCAAGCGTATCAAGGTTGTTAGTTTCATTAATAAAATCAACAAGCAAACTTTCTTTTGCTCTGTTGCCAAGACTTGTACGTATAATTCTGCGGATTTCTTCAATTAAAGTGGCTTTGTCTTTGCTTTTCTTGTTGTACTCAAAAATCAACTCCAGAATGTAATCTAAATTAATTTCTTGCGATTTTAGTAAGTCTACTTCAAATACTATATCGTCCCAGTCGATTGTTGAATTTTCTTTCTCGTTGCTTGCTTTTTCTCGTCTTAACCAATCACGTATATCATTATAAGTAGAACGGTAGTCCTGAGCTGTTCTTTCTTTGAGCAATTCAATCTTTTGCATTGCGACAATATTCTCATCTGTCACAAAATGAGTTTTTTTAAATTCTTCAATAGCTTCACTATCATTAATGTCAATTTCTTGCAATGCTTTAAGCTGGCTAAATTCATCGTAATTCTGCAAAATATTTTCTACTCTCAAATATTCTCCGAATAGTTTTACAAATTCTTTTTTATCGCTCTCTTTTTCTATTGCGTCAGGGTTAGGGAATTTTTCATTTAGCTCTTTTACTATTTCTACATAACCTCTGCGTGCTTCGCCAGTAGTAGGGTCGGTAAAGCCCGCCAAATATTCCTTGTAGCTTTTTTCAAGTACTACATTTCTGGTGTTTCTATTACCGAATAGTGTAATAGCATTAATCGTTGCTTGTTCTAAATCCCGGAATGTTACAATATTGCCGAAAGTCTTGGTAGCATCGTAAATACGGTTGGTTCGTGAAAAAGCCTGCACCAATCCATGATAACGTAAATTTTTATCAACAAAAAGGGTATTGAGTATAGGAGCATCAAATCCAGTAAGGAACATACCGACTACAATAATTAGGTCAATCTCTTTGCTTTTTACACGTTTGGCAAGGTCGCGGTAATAATCCTGAAATCCTTTATCCACGCTATAATTGCTTTTAAATAATGTGTTGTAATCGTTGATGGCTTTTACTAAAAACTCCTTGCTACTATTATCCATTGCACTTGGCTCAAAAGTTTCGTCAACTATTTCGCCAATAGCATTTTGTTCTTCATTGGGTGCAAAAGAAAAAATGGTTGCAATCTTTAATGGCTTGTCGCTGCCTTTTTGTAAGTTGTTTAATTCTTCGTAATAACATTTAGCAGCATCTATACTACTTACTGCAAACATAGCATTAAAACCATTATTGCTTCCCTGATTTCTATGAGTTTTTATCCTAAAATTATTTAAAATATATTGAGAAATTTCCTTAACACGAGTAGGGTGGAGCAGTGCTTGTTTGTTTTCTGCCGCACTCAGTTTCTTCTCATCCAATTCTGTTTCTATGCTCTTGAACTGAGGTCGAACATCGTTATAATCTACCTTAAATTTCAATACCTTTTCATCTCGAATAGCATCCGTAATTACATAAGAGTGCAATTCACGACCAAATACACTAACTGTAGTTTCAGCACCTGAAGCATTTTGCTGAAAAATCGGCGTACCAGTAAAACCAAACTGATAGAATTTTTTAAATTTCTTTTTCAAGTTTCTTTGTGCTTCACCAAATTGTGAACGATGACATTCGTCGAAAATGAAAACCACTTGTTTTTGATAAATGGCTAAATCACCCTCGGTTTTCATCAGGTTATTGAGTTTTTGTATGGTTGTTACAATAATCTTATTGTCGTCTTTTTCAATATTTCGTTTCAAACCTGCGGTACTGTCCGAACCATTTACACTATCGGGCGAAAAGCGTTGGTATTCCTTCATGGTTTGATAGTCCAAATCTTTACGGTCCACCACAAAAAACACTTTGTCAATAAAATCGAGTTGCGTAGCTAAACGAGCTGCTTTAAAACTGGTCAGTGTTTTTCCTGAGCCGGTGGTGTGCCAAATGTAACCACCACTTTCGGGTTTACTCCAGTTTTTAGCTTCAAACGAGCTTCTTATTTTCCATAACATACGCTCTGTGGCTGCAATTTGGTAAGGTCGCATCACAAGTAATGTATTGTTGGTGTCAAAAACAGAATAATTTAGCAATACTTCTAAAAGCGTTTTTTTCTGAAAAAAAGTTGCTGTAAAATCTTTCAGGTCTTTAATCAGCGTGTTGTCTGCTTTTGCCCAATTCATGGTAAAATCAAAACTATTTTTATCACGTTTTGTGGTATTGGCAAAATAGCGGCTGTCGGTTCCGTTGGAGATAACAAAAATCTGAATGTATTTAAATAACGAATTGTCGCTGTTAAAACTTTCTTTGGAGTATCGGTGTATTTGATTGAAGGCTTCGCGAATGGCTACACCTCGTTTTTTTAATTCTATATGAACCAGTGGCAAACCATTCACCAAAATAGTAACATCATAACGATTGGCATGCGTGCCTTCCTGTTCAAATTGTGAGATTGCCTGTACTTTATTTCTTGATAGCTTTCTTTTATCTACCAAATAAATATTCTGAATGTGCCCGTCATCGAATTTAAAATCGTAGATGTAATTATCGTGTATTTTCCTAGCTTTCTCAACAAGGTTATCGCTTGGCTTATCCAAATATTCTTCCACAAAACGAGACCATTCTCCATCCGAAAATTCCATGTTGTTAAGCAATTGCAATTGCACTCTTACATTCGCCAAGAGGGCTTCCTGCGTATTTAAGTTTTTCAGGTTCTCATACCCTTGATTTATGAGGTCCTGAATAAATTCTTTTTCCAGCGCTGCCTCTGTTTGGTAAACAGCAGGAGCTTCATTCATCTCAGAATGTTTGATGAATTTATCGAGAACGATAAAATTATTCGATTCTGCGATGGTGTTGTATGATTGAAATGTATTTTCCATATTTTTTTTATTTTAAATTATCGTTATCCCAATTTTGTGGGTTATTTATAATGTATTCCGAAATTTGTTGGTATGCCTTATCGTTTCGTATTATGTGTTCAAAATAATTACGTTGCCATAATTTACCATCAAACCGTTCCCAATTATTTTGTTTTACCCCATGAATATATTTCACCGTAACAATGGATTGAAACGCACCCACCATATCACCAACGGTTTTATTTTTGGTCGCCCCTACCGTTATATTTTCGTTTTGTGTGTTGATTTCCAAAATGGCGTGAAAATGGTTGGGCATTACCACGTATTCGTGTAATTGGATATTTTTATATCGTTCGGGTAATTTCAACCATTCGTTTTCAACCATTATTCCAGCGTCATTCAATATCATTTTACCGTTTTCGATATGACCAAATAAATTCGCCCGATTTTGGCAACATATTGTAATGAAATACAATCCTGCCTGTGCATAATCATATCCTTTTAATCGGATGGATTTACGATGATGAATATTTAGGTTGTAATTCATTTTTTTAATTTTCTTTTTTAATCATAATAATCATACAAATCATAGTGCAGACAATGGGAAAGTTAATAATTTATCTCTATAATATTCATACTGCTTTTGCCTTAGCTCTATCTCCCGTGGCAAACCTTCGCTAATGGAATTAACTAAGGTATCAAATTTATCCAATATGCGTACAATGCGCTCTTGCTCGGCAAGGGGCGGGATGGGGATTTTTGTTTTTTCTAAACCTTTTGCATTTATAGAAGCTATTTTACCATAAGAAATATGCATTCTTATTTGGTCATGGAATTGTTTTGTAAGAGTAAAATATGCAATATATTTAGGGTTTAATGAACTTTTATAAAAGAAACAAGCATCGTGAATAGCAACATCTTTATCTCCAAGCCAAACAGTTGCCTTGCCAAGGTCTTCTATTGTTTCACCTGCTGCTACAAAAACAACATCACCATTTTTTGCTAATCTTAATTTCTTATCATTTACTAATTCTTTACTAACAAATGATTTGCTTTCAGTTGCCCAAACACCATAATGAGTGTACATTTCACCGTAATGAATACAAGGAATACCATCTGAAATAATATCGTCTTTTACAAATCGTTTTCCTCTCACAAATTCTCCCACTTCCCCCAGCGTTTTCCATTGTATATTATTTGGGGCTTCGATAGCCTCGCCTTCGAGAACCTCGCCTTCGAGAACCTCGCCTTCGAGAACCTCAGGCGACAATAATTTCTCCCTATAATACTGATACTGTTTTTTTCTGGCTGTTAGCTCCGCTGTTAGCTCCGCTGTTAGCTCCGCTGTTAGCTCCGTAAATTTATCCAATATCCGCACAATGCGCTCTTGCTCGGCAAGGGGTGGGATGGGGATAAGGAGTTGAGAAAAATTACTTATCCAAAGTCGTTTATGTTCTGCTGCATATACTCCCACGTTTTGCATAGTTTGCATAATGTAATAGATGTATTTTGCTATTACTTCATTTTCGTTTTTAGCAGTAATAATTTTCGTAGCCGAACTTTTCACTTTAAAATCAAAATCAATCCAACGATTTGCAGATGTAAAATCATCAAACAAAATAATTGGTGATTTACTAGCTTCTCTAATACCAATCTCCTCATCGGTATAACCAAGAATAAAAGTTTTTCCAGCAGTTAAAACGGGTGTAGGGAATTTATCAGAATAGTTTGCTGATTTAACAATATATTTTGTTGGTTGTTCGTAATCCGCCACTTCCCCCAGCGTTTTCCACTGTACCTTATTTTGGGCTTCGAGAACCTCAGCCCCCAGTAATTTTTGTA
>DAOMQA010000018.1:0-46512 GCA_035445085.1 Kapaibacterium sp. (SeqCode) | reverse complement strand
TATTTTTATATAAAACAAATTCTTTCTTCTATATTAGAACGCAACTTGGTATAAGATAATATAGAAATGGAAAGAATAATTATTAGAGTTCTATCTGCCTTTATAGTAAGTAATAAAATAATCGGTACAAAATACCAAGTATGTACTTTATTTGCAATCAAATATGAAGCTAATAAAATAAAAGTAATATAATCGACTTTATCAGCATTCTTTTTAAAGAAGAAAAATATAGATATAGCTATTATTCCAAGAAACTTAGAATAATATACAATATAAGGTGCTATCTCCCAATAGTTAGCAACGTTTGCAAATTGCAAAACATACTTTACAGTTTCTAACGGAGCAGAAAAAAAGGATGCTCTTATATTGTAATAATTCATTCCTAATTGATAATTGGATATAGCTACTTTCGAATCAAAAAATATAATATATGAGGCTATTAAAGCAACAATTAGCAATAATATACTTAATATTAAATTATATGTATTGTATTTAAGTTTATCTTTAAACACAATTAAAGGAAAACAAAATATGGGTACCATTTTAATAAGAGTACCAATGGTAAGCAAAAAGCTATTTATCAGCTTATTATTTTTATTTTCAAAGTTTAACAATAATACTGCTATCACTGGTAATAACAAGGCATCATTATGCCCTTGCCCTATTATTTCAATCAGTGGCAATGGGCACAATATATACAATATTAGTTTTAAATTATCAACTTTGAGTTTAAATTTTAGCAGTAAAAGAGTAGATATTTCGCATAATAATAGTATTAACTTCCAAGTATAGAATTGTAAAAGTTCATTAGAAGAAAATATATTCGCAAGTTTGTAATTCAAAGAAAAAATTATCACTGATAGTGGAGGGTAAATTGCTGGTACAGTCAAATTTCCCATCCTTAAAGAATTCAAATCTCTGTATATATCTAACTTAATATCTAAAGGCATAAACTCATAAACATTTATGCCATGAGCAAACAATTTACCTTGCCAAAGGTATGTAAATACATCATCAGATAGCCACGCTTGCATTGGGAAAATAATAATTCTAGTAAGTATATATAATATTACAAGTTTTGTAAATGTAACATTCTGTTGAGAATATATTATAGCGATATAACTTGTTAATAGTAAAGTTGATACACTTAAGTAATACAAAGTATTCGTTGGATTACGAATAGGTTCAATTATAGAAATTAAGACTAAGAACAAAAAATAAAATATGAGTAAGTAATTATTCTTATATTTCATTAATCAAACAAAAATTGTTCTAAGCCAGACTTAGTGATATTAAAATGCTCATAGGCTTTTTTGGTTGTTATTCTACCTCGCGATGTTCTTTGCATAAATCCTTGTTGTATAAGAAATGGCTCATAAACTTCCTCGATAGTGCCACTTTCTTCGCCAACAGCAGCAGAAATAGACGAAATCCCTACTGGTCCTCCATCAAATTTTTCAATAACTGCCAATAGAATCCTTTTGTCCATATCATCTAGACCAAACTCATCTACTTCAAGAGCCTCAAGTGTTATTTTTGTAATATTTATATCTATCTTACCATTACCCTTTACTTGAGCAAAGTCTCTTGTTCGGCGAAGCAATCTATTAGCAATTCTTGGAGTTCCTCTTGCTCTAGAAGCAATTTCAAACGCTGCGTCCTCATCTATATCAATATTGAGTAAATTAGCAGACCTTAAAACTACTAAAGTTAAATCTTTTATATTATAATAATCCAAACGATTTACGATTTGAAAGCGAGAAAGTAGAGGTGCTGTTATTAAGCCAGCACGCGTAGTAGCTCCCACTAAGGTAAATTTAGCAATATGTATTGGTACAGTCCTTGCTGAAGGACCAGAATCTATCATAATATCAATTCTGAAATCTTCCATAGCGGAATATAGGTATTCTTCGACCACGTTACTTAGTCTATGAATTTCATCGATAAATAAAACATCACCTTCTTCAAGATTGGTTAATAAGCCAGCTAAATCTCCAGGTTTTTCTAAAACAGGTCCTGATGTAAGTTTAATATTAGCTTGCATTTCTTTAGCAATGATCAAACTAAGTGTTGTTTTGCCTAATCCGGGAGGACCAGTTAATAACACATGATCTAATTGTTCGCCTCTTTGTGTAGCTGCTTTGATATAAACTTTCAAATTATCAACAATTTTCTTTTGCCCAGTAAACTCATCAAAGGAATTAGGTCTTAGAGAAGATTCTATATCATCTAAGTTTTTTACTTTAGGGTCAATATTTTCGTTTCTATTTTTCATATTACTTTTTCAATTATGTGTAACATATTTCTCAATGTTAAAAAATATTACACAATCGAACAAAAATAAGTAAAATATTTAACTAAAACGTCATCAAGTTTAAATGTGGAATAATTTTATATTAAATTATAGTAAAAAATCATTATATTCACATTGATATTTTAGGCAAATTGTAAAAATTTGTGGATATTTTTTATTAATTTTGTATCATAGAAAATATAAAAAATATAAAAACATTAGGTTTGGTTTGCACTTTGCGAGGTGCAAACATTTTGTGTTTATATTATATAACATTGAAATTTAAGATAATTATTTAATTTTTAAAGTTAATGGAGGTTTGTGTGAGAACAAACAAGTTACTTTTGGCTGTAATGGCACTGTTTTTAGCATTTAGTGGCAGTGTATATTCACAGTTACTTACAAATTCGAATATCAGAGAAGATATAGAAATTTGGAAGCCGTTGGACAATCCAATATCGATTAGTCCAGACCCAGACGATCCTTGGGGGCAAATTACTATGCCGTTTGCGTTTGTATATGATAATACTAATATTAGTTTTATCAATGCTTATGGTAATGGCTTTATCTCTTTGAATAAAGCATATAGCCCTGATGGCAATAGCTTACCACGTTTCCCGCAAGACAACATGATTATTTCTTGGTACAGAAGAAATTTATTCACAACTGGCACCTTTACGTATCAAGTAACTGGTACTGCACCATTTAGAGTATTAACGGTACAACAGTTGGGTGCACGTGTAGTAACTGACTTATCTGGCAAAGTGTTTGATGTTCAAGTTAAGTTTTATGAAACTACAAACGAAGTAAAAATCATTTATAACAAATATACTGGTATAGGTGGAGCTGGCGTTGATGGTTATTTATATTTTGCAGGTAATTATTCTGGTATTAATGCACGCTACATTAATATTAAACCAAATAATCCATTACAACCATCTACATATTATTACTCTACAGTTAATCCAAATGTAACTCCATTCCTAACAAGTAATATTGTTAAGTATTTCTATTCTGGTAGATCGTTTACCTTAACATCAGTACCTAAATTATCAGGTATATACCCAGAAAACAACACATTATTAGCTTCAGGTAATTTATATTCTGGAGACCAACATCCTTCAGTAAGAGTAAGCCGTTCTTTAGACCAAAAAGATATCACAATTAGATATACAATTACTGGTCCATTGGGCACACCAGATTCTAAAGTAATTTATACTGCAATAAATCAAGCAGATATTAATTCAAGTGAAAAAGTGGATCCAGATCCACAACCAGCTGGAACTGCCATCAAAGTTAAAATGCCACATTCTAAAGGTTTAGCTGGTAGTTTAAGCGATGGAGCTTTAAATTTAACTAATATACCTGATTTTCCAAGCGGTGAATACCGAGTTGATGCAACATTAGAGTATTTAGATGGTACTCCTTACACTCACTCAATAAGTTCTAAATTTACTATTACTTTCCCAAGTGATATAGCTCTTTTAGATATTATTGAGCCAGTAGATAACTTAGGTTCAATTTACCCAGTTGAAGGAGTAGATGTTCCAGTTAAAATTTTAGTTAAAAATCAAGGTGCTAATCCAGTATCAAACTTCGTAGGTAGCTATAAAGTTTATAATGCAAGTGGTACTGTTGTAAGTCAATTTGCAGAAGAATTTGATTTGTCTGGCAACCCAATCCCATTTGATGGCACAAGAGAATTATATTTCTCACAAAAATTTAATCCGCAAGATACTGGTACTTTTCATATAGTGGCAGAAGTTAATTTTGGTAACCCAACACAAGACAAATACTTAGCAAACAATGTATTTCCTCGTCCTGGTGATCCAAACAAAAATTTCAAGGTAGCTTATATTGTAGAAGCTCAATTCTTCTCGATGTTGCCTGCGGCTATAAGCACTTATAAAAATAAACCTATAAGAATAGGTGGCAAATTAAAGAATAATGGTGTATCGAACATTACACAAACTTGGGCATCAGTAATAATTACTGATCCAGATGGTATTGTAGTGAAAAATGATACAATGGTAGTTGAAGAAATTCCGAGTGGATTTATTAATACATCAGATATCATTTGGCCAGAGCCATTTATTCCTTACAAATCAGGAAATTATTCAGTTTCTTTTTATGTTTTTGCTGAAGAAGATGAAGTCCCTTCAAATAATTTATACAACACAGTTATCAATGTTGATGCTGGGTTAAAAGGAACTTATACTATTTCTCAAAATAGTGGAAATTTCACAACAATTACTGAAGCCGTAAATGCCTTATATAACAAGGGTGTTGATGGACCTGTAACTTTCTTATTAAGCGATCCAATATTTAACGAAGGTAATGTATTATCTAATGCTCCAGCCTTAGATTTTTCTACAAAAATCATCGGTAGTGGCGCAGCTAATCCTATTACATTTACTGTGAACCCATTAATAGCTAACCGTGGTGCAGTACAAATCAATTTATATAGTGCATCTGGTATCGGCGTTTATTTTGGTCAATCTCAAATACCTGGCAATACATTCGCTGCTATTCTAAATGTAACTGATGGTATGCTTAAAAACTATGCTAATAATGATGGTTATATTACTTTTGACGGTGGCGTTAAGAAAGCACTTTCTTTCACAATTGGCACAAACAATTCATTCCGCTCAGTTTTCTATTTAGGAAATGGCACACACCATATTTCAGTTAAAAACTGTTTAATCGAAGACGGGATATTACAATCGCCTTCTTACGCATGTAGAATACCTCTTACAGTGTATAACCAACCATTCGATAGATATGATTATGAAGAAAACAGCAATTTAGGTGGTACTTTCTCTGCTGGTATAACTATCAGAAATACTGTTCCTATTGTGAAGTCTTTAGGTATAAATTTATTTGGGTTAGATACATTAACTAGTAATAATAACAATATTACTGGTAACGAAATTAGTAAGTTTGGTTACGGTGTTGTTTCTCTTGGTTTAGGTTCTTTAAATAATGTAGGCAAACAAGCTTATATCAATTATTATAATAAGAACAATAAAATTAACAATAACATTATCAGCATGGTTTCTAGGGCAGGTATATATTTAGGCTTTGAAGAATCATCAGAAGTTATAGGTAATAGAGTTTATAATGTAAACGGCGTTTGTGGTGCAGATAATGCTGGTATTATCTTAGGTGGTGATACTAGAGCTGGCTACTTTGGTTATAATAATATTGGTGTTCAAGTTTCTGGTAATGAAATTAGTGCTGTAAAAGGCTCTAATAATTTATACGGTATCAAAGTTGAACAATCTAGTGCCAAAATCATTACTCCTGATGGCGTATATTTATTCCCAGACAAAGATGAAAATATTAGATTAGTAAATAATATTATCTGGGGCTTTGAGCCAGAATCTGCTTATGCTAATATGATCGGTTTAGCGTTGTTTACTACAAGAAAGAACAACAATAATTGGACAGCAATGGAATTTGAACAAGCTGACAAGACTTATTCTTCGAGAAATGATATTATCAGTAATAATACTGTATTTATGATGAATGATACCTACACTAATACAGGTGTTATTTTTGCTACTGCAATCCTAAATACAACTGGGGCACAATTATTAAATAATGCTTTAACAATTGATGATAATAATATTGATGCCAATAATCCAGCTACTGCTGCTGTATTCTATTATGGTATTCATCCATCATTAAATGGTATTCATACTGATAGAAATGCTTATTGGGTAACTAACACAAATGCAGCTATTTATAGATTTATTGAATTAGATGCTCAAGGTAGAATAGCAGAAATAGGCTCTAGAAGAGAATTTGTTACTTTAGACCAATGGCAACAATGGACTAAGCAAGATTGGAACTCTGTATATGGTGATTTTACTAAGGACTATATTAGAACTGGTTTAGCTCCATTCGTATTTAGAATTAATACCAATCCACTTCCATTAGGCTCTTTATTAAATAATAGAGGTTCTGCTACAGATTTAAATCAAATTGATATTGATGGTAAACTAAGAGGCGAAGCAGGAGAGAGATACGATATAGGTGCTGTTGAATTTAAAGGTAGATTACAATCTAGAGATTTAGAAACAAGAGTAATGCCTAAACCAGGTGCGTATAAAGCAACCGCTCCAGCTCCATTTAGCGATGCTGATTATATTATGACTACATCTCCAGTAGGCGTAAACTCTATCGTTAGAAATAATGGTTTATTGATAGCAACTTCAATTAACGCTACTCTACGTATTATGAGAGAAACACCAGCAGGTGATTTTGTTCAAGAAGGTCCAGTAGTTTATGGTCCAATCGAAGATTTGTTATTCTCTGAAGATAAAACAATCGACTTCTTAACTGATGATGGTATTAATTCTGGCGACAACTACGAATTCTTCCCTAAGACTTATGGTCAATTAAGAAATGATGGATATACAATACCAGATAGATTTAAAGCTATGGAAGCAAATGTTACTCCTTTATATAAATTTGTGATTGAAGTACCAACTGACAACTACAATGCAAATAATAAAGTTGAAAAAGTAGTAAGGTTCTATATCAGAAAATCTCCAGTAAGATTGATGGTATCTGCTGCAGATATACCAACATCACCAATTTCTGACTTAAGTCCACTAAATACTATAGCTAGCAAATTGAATTTAGATACATTAGTTGCTGGATTTAAGAGATTAGGTTGGTATGTGAACTTAGAGCTTGAAGACCCAAGAATTGATATTGATATTTTTGATAGAAAACAATGGGAACCACGTTCAATTAACTATCCTATCTACAGATCATTATTCTGGGTTGATGGAGATGATAATGTTGCTGGTACTCCTTACAGATTAACAAGATATGATAGAGACAATGTTACAAATTTCTTAGCTTCTGGTACAATATCAAGCAAAAAGAACTTAGTTGTAGCAAGTCAAGACATTGCTAAAAACCACTACCCTACTTATCCAGATTGGGTAACTAATGTGTTATCAGTTAAACCTAAAACTACCCCTACTTCACCATTAGGCGATGCTGTTGCTTATAATGGAGAGTACTTGAAAGGATTATTAGTAGGTAAAGAAAAGCAATTCTTAGTAAGAGCTACTGATTTTGTAGGCGATGCACTACCATACCCAGCAACAAATACAGTTAATAATTCTGGTAAAGGTATTACCGAACCTGGTATGACTTATGCTAAATTCTTAGGCGATTTACCTGGTATTAATTATTATGTCCCAACTGCAGAAAGAATAGCATGTTTCCCAACTACGTACGTTGATTATAATGTTATTTATACTGGTGTAGAATGGAGACATTTGGGTAATATTGATGACTTCTTAAGAGGTACATTAGATTACTTAACATATTATGAAGGTTATGTAGTTCCAGTAAATTTAATTTCATTTGAAGCTAATGCCGTAGCTAATAGAGTTGAATTAAACTGGGAAACTGCTTCTGAGCAAAATTCAGATAGATTTGTTGTAGAAAAATCACAATTAAACGAAACTGGCAAAACTAACTTTGAAGCAATTGAAACAGTATTAAGCGCAGGTAATTCAACAATTATTAACCATTATGGTCCAATAATCGATAATAGAGTATCAGCAAATAATACTTATATCTACAGATTAAAGATATACGATAAAAATGGTGAGTTCAAATTTAGCGACGAAAAAGTTGTAACATTAGACGGTACTTATGGTGATGTTACAATTAATGAAATCTCTCCAAACCCAGTAAATGATAAAGCTAACTTTGTTGTAAATTCAACTAAAGCTCATAATGCAACAATATCATTAGTTGATATTAATGGCAATTTAGTAATGAATATTTATAACGGCAATATTCAAGCGGGTGCTAATTCATTTGCTATCAATGCAAATAAATTAGCTAATGGAGTTTACACAGTAGTTGTAAGCGTTGAAGGCACTATATTAACAACAAAGTTAAATGTTGTAAAATAATTTAACTTTAAATAGATTTTAATCAAGCTACCCAATAAAATGGGTAGCTTTTTTTATGCACTATATTTTTATACATAGCAAATTCTTACAAGAATATTTTCACAAGAAATGTTATAATATAAAAAGCAACTTTAGATAATGTATTCCGTCAATTAAATTAGTATAATAATTTAATAAAAGATTAGATGAAGAGATTAATAAGTTGCTTAACAATTATATCTATATTTTTAACTTTTACGGAGGAATTATTACCAAGTAGTAAGAGTTATCGTTACGTAGAAAATGAAGCTTATGGATTTGGCGAGAATTTAGAATATGATGTGGGCTACAAATTTATTACAGCTGGTACTGGATATTTTAAAATTATGCCGGAAGCAATAGTCCGAAATGGTAGGAAATGCTATGATGTTAGATTTCAAGTAAAATCTTTAGAGTCTTTGGATTGGCTTTATAGGGTAAGAGATCAATATAGAACAGTCTTGGACGTTGCAGGTATTTTCCCTTGGGAGTTTGAGCAAACTATTCGTGAAGGAAACTATAGACGCGATGCTAAGGCATATTTCGACCAAACAAATAATATCGCTAAATCTAACGATAAAACATTCCAAATACCCGAATATGTCCACGATATTGTATCTGCCTTTTATTATGTTAGAACAATGGATATAGGTAATATGAGGAAGGACTCTATTTTCTATTTAAAAAACTTCTTTGACGACACAACTTTCAATTTAGGCGTAAGAATAAAAGGCAAGCAAACGATAGAGGTAGAGGCAGGTACTTTTAAATGTGTTGTTATTGAACCTATGATTGTTCAAGGTGGTTTATTTAAAAGTGAAGGCTCTGTATTTGTGTGGATGAGCGACGATGATAGAAAGATACCCGTAAAAGTTGCTACAAAAATCCCAATCGGCTTTGTTGAAGCTAAATTAACTAAGTATTCTGGTTTGAGGGGACCATTAAATGCAAAAATTAAATAATTTATTGGTAATTTTCTTCATTATATTTTTGCAGTCAAATTTGATTTATTCTTTAGATAAAAATGAAGTATATAATAAACTTAAAAGCCAATATAATGATTTGCAAACCATTTCTTTAGAGTTTAAAAGTGATGGTAAATATAGCCAAACGACGTTTTTTACAGCAAAGCGAGGTAATAAATATAGAATTTCAACTAATGATAGAGAGATATTTTGTAATTCAACAACAATCTGGAATTATTCAGTAAGAGACAAAAACGTTATAATCAGCAATGTTAAGAGTTCAAAAAGTCCTTCATTAGAGCAGATATTCTTTGATTTTGCTAAAAATTACCAGCCAATTAAATTCACAAAAAACCATACTTCTAAAGGTAAGAATAGTTCAGTATTAGAATTGGAAGCCAAAGATAATCGAAGTGAGCAGTATAATCAAATCAATTTGATTTTAAATGATATATTTCAAATTATTGGCATAGAATTAGTGAAAAATTATAAATCTGAAAAGTATTCGGTAAGTAATATTAAACTTAATGAGAAATTGGACGATAAATACTTTGAGTTTAATAAAAATGACAAAATTGAAATAATTGATTTACGATGATTAAATTATATATATTGATATTCGCCTCTATATTGCTAATTGCCTCTTGTAGCCCTATTAGTAAGTCGGCAAGGGTTGGCTCGCACAACAATACAACTGCAAGCAAGAATGCGCAATCTGATAAAAACACCATAGACAATCGTACAAAGGCTATTACTCATCCTAATGATACTTTAGTAATTCAAATGCCAGACGTTATTAGTAAGCCCCAACCTAATATCGATAAAAGTAATAAAGAAACTATGGCAGGGCAAGAATTTGGAAGCAAGCCACCAAAAGAATCTCAAGAAGAATTTATCAGTAAAGAATTAGACATAGCAATTGGCTTATATGAGCAAAATAAGATAGACAATGCTCAAAAGAAAATTATTTCAATTCTTTCAACTATAGACAGCAACAACGTATATTATAATAAAGCAAAATACTTTTTAACAGAATGCAATATTGCTAAGAAGCAACTTAGTATAGCAAAGAAAAGTTTAAATGAACTATATAATACAGGCTCTTTAGAAGCAGAGCTTGCAGAGAAGGTTATATTAAGATTGGGTCAGCTATCTTGTTTACAAAAAGATATTAATGGGGCGGTAAAGTATTTTGTGGAATTGAAAGAAAGATTTCCTAATTCTGAACTTTTACCCTTAGCCAATTGTGATTTTATAAAGAAAAAGTAAGGCATTCTCTTTTAGTGGGATAATTTTTCCTAAGCAGATCGAACTCTTCTGTTCTATTACTATTATTAATAATATCTTTAAATTGTTTTATATCTTCATCAAAGTTTCTATTTCTATTAATAAATTGTTTTAACTCATATAGATTATTATATGTAGCTATATCTGCTCTTTTAGTTTTTTTCATTTCATCGACTACTAAATCAAAATTTGGCGTAATATTGGTAAATCTTTGAAAAACATCTAACATTATCTTAGTACCCTTCATTTTGCCATCAAAAGAATACCCAGAGATATGTGGAGTCGCTATTTCGCAAATTTTTGCTAACTCTATATTAAACTCGGGTTCGTTTTCCCATACATCAATGGATAAATATAAGTTTTTTTCTTTTTTATACTTAATTAAGGTAGATTCATTTGCAATACTACCGCGAGAATGGTGCACAAATAGAGAATTAGCCTTTATTCTAGATATTAGATTCTCATCAATAAGGTTATTAGTCTTATATTGTCCGAAATTAGTTAGCGGTATATGGTTTGTTATTATATCAGCATTTTCAAAAATATAGTTTAAATCTGCATATTTAACGTAGTTTGGAAACTTATAAGAATTATCTAATAAGGGTGTGTCATTTATTAACACATTTAACTTTAGTTTATTTGCATAGTATGCAATGATTTTTCCAATAGAACCGTAACCAATAATACCTATTATTTTATCATTTAATTGAATGTTAGTTTCAATCGCCCAATCTAAAATAGAATAAATTACAAATTCAGCTACCGAATTAGCATTAGAGCCACGTGCATCATAAAACTGTATATTATTTTGCTTCAAATATTCTTTATCAATATGTTCACTTCCAGAAGTGGCAGTTGCAAGTAACTTTACATTTGAATCTTTTAATAGCTCTTCATTAACTTTAGTTTGCGAACGAGTAAATAGGATATCACATTGAAAGTCGATGATTTCATTATTAGTCAATTCTCTTCCAGTATATAGTTTACAATTAGCATAAGGACTTAGGCTATCAAAAAGTAAATTTATATTCCTATCTATTAAAATATTATACATATTTTTACAAATAAAATTCAAGATAATACGAAAGTATTAATATTTCTGAAAATAATCTTAAAATAATTAGGATACTGATGAGCTTAGCTAAAACAGATGATAATGATAAAAAAAGAGTAACTACTCAACGCCTAAGAGAGATGAAGCGTTTTAATAAAAAAATAGTTTGCCTGACAGCTTATGATGCTATTATGGCTAGGATTTTTGATGATGCAGACGTAGATCTTATTTTGGTAGGTGATTCACTTGGCAATACAGTTCAAGGAAATGAAACTACTTTAGCAGTAACCTTAGAAGATACTATTTATCATACTAAAGCAGTTTGCAAAGGCGCTTCTCGCTCTTTGGTTGTTGCCGACATGCCATTTATGACGTATCAGGTATCGGCTAACGAAGCTTTTAAAAATGCCGGCAGAATAATGAAAGAAACTGGTTGTAGTGCTATCAAGTTAGAAGGTGGGCAATTAGTAACAGAAGCAGTAAATAAAATGACAAGTTTCGGAATACCAGTCATGGGTCATTTAGGATTAACACCTCAGTCAATAAATCAGTATGGAAGTTATCGAGCAAGAGGTAAAGACCCAGATGAGGCAAAACAAATATTTAACGATGCCTTGGCACTTCAAGAAGCAGGTGCCTTCGCTGTAGTCTTAGAGAAAATACCTGCCGAACTTGGCAAATCCATAACTGAAACCCTAAGCATCCCAACAATCGGTATTGGTGCAGGTCCTTATTGCGATGGACAAATCTTAGTATATACAGATATGCTTGGGCTTACTGTTGATTTTAATCCACGATTTGTAAGGAAATATGCCGAATTAAATAATGAGATTAAAGATGCAGTAAAACAATTTGGCGACGATGTAAGAAATAGTGAATTTCCATCTATCAAGGAGAGTTATTAATGAAATATATAGCCAGTATTATTTTATTAGCTATCACTTTCCTTTCTATTGGGTGTGAAAATTCACTTAATTCGGTACAAGATATTATTTTTCCAAGTAAAGATGTAAGCTACATAAGCCAAGTTGATCCATTTTTGCGTTATACATGTGGATATTCTGGTTGTCATGGGTATAGTGCAGCGGGCGGTATTGTTTTAACTGATTACTTTGAATTATTCAAAACTGCTGGCTTGATAATACCGGGGAAACCAGACCAATCATTATTAAATCAAATAATTGAGAATAAAATTCCTCATACAACTTATTTTGAAAGGTCACAGATTACCAATAATCATATTCAAGGGATGAGGATGTGGGTTGCTGAAGGTGCAAAAAACAATTAATATGATTAAACTAATTTATAATTTTTGAGGATAAAAATTATAATATTATATTTGAAATAATGATATTGACTATTTATTATTTTTTAAGGAGTTGTATTAATGATAAGAAATTTATTCAAGATATTTCTGACAACTACATTAGCATTATTTATTTATGCTTGTGATACTGGACCAAAACCGGTTGAAATTAAAAGTTTAGCTACATATACCGACGGTGTAACAAAATTCTCTATAAAGTATCCCGAAAATTGGATACACAAATCAACACCTGGTGCAAGGTTTATAGCATACTCACATAATTCAATAACCAGTAGATTTGCAAAGTACGATCCTGAAGGTTTTCCAGGCGCTAAAGTCGATGTTGTTGTATTACCTATCGATTCCGTCAAGACAATGGATTCTATTATTTCAGGAATGAAATATTTTGATTCAAAGATTTATGAAACAGCCAAAACAACAGTAGATGGAGTAGAAGGAACTAAATTAGTATATTCATTTGAATTAAATGACGGGATGTTTAATGGTGTAATGATAGCAGCCACAAAAGACAACAAGCGTGCTACTATATTAACAATTGAATGTTTTGCTGGCTCTTACGAAGGTTACAAGCCACAGATAGATGAAATTATTGCAAGTCTTAAATTAGCGGTTGCAACTGAAAAAGATGCTCCAGATACTACAACACAAGTTACAGAAGCTGAACCGCCATCTCAAACTTTAGATGTTAGACAAGGCGATGGCTTTACAATTGGCATACCAGATAACTTTTCTCAAGAAAATATCGGCAAGGCTGCAAGCGCTCTGAAATCATGGAGTTTCTTAGGTAAGCGTAGAGGTGATAGCTATATAAAAATAGAAATGTTTGATGCGAAAGGTAAGGAATTAAAGAAAATTGTAGAAGATTTAAAGGGGTCATTACCGGGTGCAAGCCCAGCTCAAAAGACTACTTTAAGCGGTAAAGAAGCTTATGTAGTTAATTATAGCCCTTCTGGTCAAGTAAAAGGTAAGGCTTATTATGCTGTAAATAATAACCATTTATATAGAATAACAATAAATTGGTTCAAAGGAGAAGAGAAAGACTTTTTACCAGTATTTGACAAGTCTGTTGCTTCTTTCAAGTTTTAAATAGATTGAAATAATTAATTTTTAAAGGTTGCTACTAAAAATAGCAACCTTTTTTGTGTTTATATGATTTATCCTATAATAGCTAAGTAAATAAAATTACTATCTTTTATATATATTACGCCAGGATAATTGTTTTTTTTCTATTTTGATATATTTTTCGTGCGTAAGTGGTTCTAAATAATGGCAGAATATTAAAATTTATTCTGCCGTTAGGAAATATAAACACTAATATTACTCTTTAACAATTTTTAAAAACTCTGTCGTTTTATAAAATTCATTTTCTAGTTCAAACGTAAACATTTCAATATCCAAATCTTCCAATTCAGGATATGCAGCAACAAGAATTTTCCAAGATTCTGTTTCTTCAACATACAATTCAGTAATTCCTTCATAGAAATCAGCGCCCCAAATTTCTGCGAATTGATCTGCTAATCTCACTAATGCTACTAATTCCTTATTGAAATTTGCTAATTGCGGATTAGTATGGTATTGTAAAATTTGTGTTAAATCCTTAGGTAACTTCCATAATTTTGCAATTTCGGCGCCTATTTCATTGTGATTTGTGCCAAATACCATATTTTCAGCTTCAATATCAGAGTTTCCGCTCTCAACTAGCATTAAGACTTCTCTAAAATCTTTCAAGCTATACTGAAGTAGAGCAAGTTTGCCTATATCATGAATTAAACCGCCAATAAATTCAGCTTCTTTGAAGAATTTATTCAATTTTGTAGACAAAGACTTAGCAATCATACCAGTAGAAGATGAATGCCACCAGAATTTATTTATATATGCTGATAGCTCATTGTTAGTATTAATAAAGAACTTAGAGAAAATAGAAATACCAAGAACGATATTAGTCAATCGATTTAAGCCTAAGTTAACGATTGCTTGGTTGATAGAATTAACTTCGGAGCTTGTAGCATATAAAGGGGAATTAGCTACTCTTAAAACTTTGATAGTTAAAGCTGGATCCGTTTCTATTAAAGTAGATAGACTTCTAATATTCACATCTTCGTCTTCAAGGATAGATAGTACTTTTGAAGCTACAGCAGGTAAAGTAGCAAATTCTTGTGTTTCAATTATTTCTCTAGCTTTTGTCATAAATTATCCTTTTATCAGTTTCATTTATCTAAAATATAAAATAAAATTGAGTTTATAAAGTATTTTTTTAAAATATTAAATAAATCAATATTTTTATGACTTTTTATTAGTAATTTTCTATCACTATACAATATTTTGTAACCAAATGATACATATAATTGTTTATTTATAAATTATATTAATTCATATCGGAGAACATATTGAAACACTTTATAATTGCATTAGTTTTAGTTTCCTTTTGTATAAACCCTGATTTGTTTTCACAAGAATGGTTAGATAAGGCAAAGGACCCGAATAATTTCTTTAGCATTCAAAAGTCATTTTACGATATATGGGGTGGTAAAGATTATCAAAAAGGCACAGGCTATAAACAATTCAAAAGATGGGAATATTTTTGGAGATACAGAGTAGATAAGGACGGGAATTTCCCTGATGCAAGAGAAGCGTATAAAAGCTATTTAAAATTTTTAAAGAATCAAAACCAAGATAATTTCTTAGCACAGCAAAAAGAGTGGAAAGAACTCGGTCCTAACGTAATTCCTACCAGCAAACTTTCTTATTCTTCCTCAGGAGTAGGAAGAATAAATGTAGTAAGAATCAACCCTAATAATGATAACGATATTTGGATAGGTGCCGCAACTGGTGGAGTGTGGAAAAGTAGCGATAAAGGCAAGACTTGGAGTAAAATGGGCTGGACTGATATTATGTCTATTGGAGTTAGTGACATTGCTTTAGCTCCATCAGACCCTAATATAATATATGCTGCTACTGGTGATAAAGATGGACATTTTCAAAATAATCCGTACTCAATTGGTTTAATGAAAAGTACTAACGGCGGTAAAACTTGGTCAGTTACAAGTTTAGAAGCAAAAAAGAGTGAATCATTTTTAATCACAAAAATTTTAGTAGATAACGATAATCCTGATAAGCTAATAGTTGCGACATCTCGTGGGATAATGAAGTCAAGCAACGGAGGCGCAAATTGGGAAATTAAAATCAATGGTTTCTATCGAGATTTGGAATATCACCCTACAAATAAAAATATAATATATAGCGTTTCGAGTGGTTTGTATAGCTATCATGGTGGCGCTGGCTTTTTTAAGTCTGTTGATGGTGGTGAAACATGGCAAAAAATCTTCGATGATTCTAATTTAAATCGTTTAGAAATTGGAATTAGCCCAGCAAATCCAGATTATGTTTATTTACTTGGAGCCACTAAAGGTAGTGGTTCTTACGCAGGTGTGTGGCGTTCAAATAATGCAGGTAATAGCTTTGATTTAATGTCTAATTCTCCTAATATTTTGAGTATCGACGCTAACGGCGCTGGCAACTATGGTCAGGGATTTTATGATTTAACTATCGCAGTAAACCCTGTTAATGCTGAAGAAATTTACATTGGAGGTATTCATATCTGGAAATCATCCAATGGAGGTAAAAATTGGACTTTAATAAACCATTGGATGGGCGTTAATAAACCTTATGTCCATGCTGACCAACACTATTTACTCTTTAACCCTACTAATTTGAATTTATATTCAGCAAACGATGGTGGTTTGTATGTTAGTACGAATAATGGTATTACTTGGAACGATTTAAGCAATGGTTTGAGTATTGCACAATTTTATAGAATCTCTGTTGCTAATTCGCCTGATTTAATGATATCCGGTGGCACACAAGATAATGGCACACATTTATTATCTGGTGGCAACTGGTATAATGTAAATGGCGGCGATGGAATGGAAACACATATCAACCCATTAAATTCCAATATAGTCTTTTGTACAACACAAAATGGAAGTGTATATAGATCCAATAACGGAGGCATGAATTTTCAATACCTTTTTTCACCAAGTAATTTTGATAATGAAGTAGGCGATTGGGTAACCCCGTTTGAATTAAACCCCCAAAAACCAAGTTCATTAATAATTGGATATAAAGATGTTTATAGGAGTTATGATAATGGTAGTTGGTGGCATAAGATTTCTAATTTTGGCTTATCATCACCACTCAACCTATTAGCCTACTCCCCTACTGATTCTAATTATATCTATGCTATAGTTGGTTCAACAATATTTGGGACTTATGATGGTGGCTCAAATTGGCAAACTATTGGGGTAGCAACTGGTGCAATTCAAGGTATAGCGGTAGATTATGACGACCCTCGTAGATTTTGGGTAGCTGTAAGTACTTTCCAGCAAAATAACCAAGTTTTTGAATTTAATGGTAAAAATAGAACAAATATATCTTACAATCTACCAGCCTTACCAGCTACTTCAATTATAACTGTAAAGAATTCGGCAGGAAAATTAGTTATAGGTACTGATATTGGTATTTATTATAAAGAACCTATTTCGCAGGAGTGGAAAACTTTAGGATCCAATATGCCTCCTGTGTTAGTATCGGATATTGAAGTAAACTATACAACAGGGAAAATATATGCTGCTACTTTTGGTAGAGGGATTTTTGAAAATGAAATCTTTGGCTGTCAAATAACAGAACCTGAAATCAAAGCAGATGGAAAATTAGAGTTCTGCTATGGAGATAGTGTAAAGCTAAGCCTAATAGGTAATTATAAAAATTTCTTGTGGTCCAACGGAGATTCTCTTCCAAGCATTACAGTGTATAACTCTGGCTCATATTATGTTACTATCACAGACGAAAGTGGCTGTAGTGCAAGAAGTAAGGTAATTGATGTAAATGTAAAAGACGCTGACCAGATAAATGTAATCGTAGAAAATAATGGTTATTTATGTGGCAAAGATTCTTTGCAGTTAACAATACCAATAGGAATTAAGAATTATATTTGGAATACAGGCGAAACTTCACGTAAAATTTGGGTGAAAAAGCCCGGCAAGTATTATGCTACTGCTACTGCTACAAATGGTTGCCAACTATTCTCTCAAATTATTGACATTCAACAAGGGGAAATACCTGCTAAACCTATCATTGAAAAATTAGGTAATATGTTAATTACCGATTCCGGATATAGCTATGTTTGGTATTATAACGGTGCAACTATGAACGTTGCTGACACGAATGCAATTGAAATAAGTCAAAATGGAGATTATCAAGTTGAAGTTTTTAGTAAAACATCGTGTTCTACATTATCTGATGTTATAAAAGTTACAACTTCAGTCCAAGATTTAGTAAATTCCAATATTATAATCTCCCCTAACCCGACAAAGGATTTTGTAGAGATTAGTGGTAAAAATTTATTAGGTAACACCAAGGTTATTGTTCAAAATTTAGAAGGCCAAACTTTAATATCTAAGGATTTTGAATTTAGTACTTCTAATGCACAAAAGCTAAACTTAAGCAAGCTATCAAATGGTATGTATATGATTATTATTGAAAATCAAGGTAAAAAATACTCTGAGAAAATAATAAAAATTAAATAATTGAAATTATAAAATAGAATTAATTTATGAAATGGTTAATCATAATTGGGATTGTAATTATAAGTTATAGCTCATTATCGTTTAACCATTTTAATTATAATCAAGAGAAACAGCAAGGCAGAAAACTATATTTTAACAAATATAGAACAAATTATACTCATCAGTATCTCAATATTAGAGAGCTATATAATATATCCAAAAACAAAAATAATTCTGAACAATTTTTATCATCTTCTTGGAAAAGCTTAGGTCCTACTGATTTTAATAGCGAACAAACATTAAACAATGGGTACGGTAGGATAAATTCTTTAGTAATTAACCCATTAGATTCTAATGAATTATGGGCTGCAAGTGCTGGTGGAGGTCTTTGGATATATAGTATTAGAGATTCAACGTGGCATATACAAACGGATACCGATTTTATGTCTATTGGCATATCTTCAATTGCATTTTCTACTACTAATCCAGACTATGTATATTTAGCTACTGGAGATGCAAGAGGTGGAGAGCTTTTTAGGGGGTATTCTATCGGCATATTAAAAAGTACCGATAACGGTAAAAACTTCAGTATGATATCGCCCATCAAAACAGATGAGATGATTTTTATTAAGAAGATTATTGTTAGTAGGACTGATAAAAATATACTATATGTTTGCTCCAACAAAGGTTTATACTATTACAATAGTAGGACCGATAGTAGCCGTTTATTAATAGATGATGATTATATTTCAGATATAGAGTTTCATCCTTTAAAACCCAATATTGTATATGTTTCAACTGCCAACAAGGGTACAAATTTTATTTATAAATCTATTGATTCAGGGAAAAGTTTTGAACGAACTTATCAGATATATAACTCCAATCGAGTTGAATTAGCTACAACAGAAAGTCAAGCAGATTACTTATTTGTGTTAGCTGACGGTATCAACCAAGATACAACGTCTCAATTATTCATATCAAGAGATTCTGGAAATAGCTTTAAAAGTTTATTAGATCAAAATTCAAGTAAAAAATTAATAGAAAGGCAGGGTTCTTATAATTTAACAATTTTTGTTCATCCATCAAATTATGATTTGCTTTTTGTAGGTGGTGTCCCGCTTTTTAGATCTTTAGATGGCGGAGAGTCGTGGACTGATATTAGTGCAGATTTACACGTTGATCAGCACGATATAATTATGTCGAACGATGGCACAATGTATTTAGCCAATGATGGTGGAGTATATCGTTCTTTTAATTATGGAAATACTTGGGATAATATTAGTACGGGGCTTAATATTACTCAATTTTACTGCGTTAGTGGGCATACAATCCACCCAGAATTAGTTTATGCTGGAGCGCAAGATAATGGCTTAATGAGGTTAGTTCCAGAAAATAATTTCCATATCTTAACGGGCGATGCAACAGGCATTCAAGTAGATATTGAAAGACCTAATAGAATTTTTGCAGTCCTTAATAATGGGCAACTCTTTTATTCCAACAATTATGGTGAGACTTTTGAAGGGACCAATATCACTAATGGCATTCAAGAAAATCGGACGTGGATATCGCCATTGCATTTAGATAGTCAATCTAATAGAATTATCATCGGATTCAGTAACCTTTGGGAAAGTCAAAATTTAGGTAAATCATGGTCTCCCCTAACAAACTTTGATAGTTTGAACAATGACTTTATAACATCTTTTGCACTTATATCACAGAGCCAAATTATTATCACAAAAGGTAATAAAATATTTCTTAAAAGTACGGACTCACTATCACATATTGCTTCATTTCCAGAGCTTATTTCCTCTTGTTTTTATTATAATGACGCCGTATATATAACATTTGGTGCTTTTGATGATACTCTTAAAGTAATTAAATTAAATAAAGATTTGGAGATAGAGAATTTAACATATAATTTGCCTAATGTTCCAATAAGTAAGATTATACTAAATACTTTTGACAGTTGTTTATATATTGCAAGCGATATAGGAGTTTACAGACTTAATAAGTCTTCGTCCAATTGGATACATCTGACTAATAATATAGGCTCCCCCATAGTAAATGATATAAGTTTTAATCAAACTACTGGCAAAATGTATGCTGCTACTTTTGGGAAGGGAATTTGGGAGCTTGATTTTAATAGTTGTAATTATGTTGATATTAAATTAAATGTTGATAATGATTTTTTTGTATGCGAAAATACGAATTACAAAATTGAAGCATTAAATACCAACGACAGGGAATTAATGTGGTCGGACGGTATATATAGCAAATATAATTATACAAATGAAAAGCAAATTTACTTTTCATATTATATTGATTCATTGAATTGTATTCATTGCTCTAATATTGTTAGGCTAAATCATTTTAAAACAAGTAATATAAAATTAATCGCCTTAAGCAAAAATCCACAATGTAAGGGTGAACCTATATATATTACGGCAATAACTGAAAGTTTAGATTCTTGCAAAATATTATGGTCAAATGGGTTTATTGGTGATACAATTAAATTAGAAAATGCTGGAGATTATTTTGCGGTTTCGCTTAATAAATATGGCTGCTATGATACTAGTGATATATTTCGTATATATTATTCAGATTATCCACCAAAGCCTCTTTTCAGTTATCAAAATCATACTTTTAAGATTGTTAATGATAATGAAGACTTAAAAGGTATAGATTTAATCTGGAATATTAACGGGGTAGATACTTTGTTTGGGCAGAACGAATTTTTAGCATTAGCCGAAGGTAATTATTGCTTAAAATTTGTAAATAAAGACTATTGTATTAGCTACTCTGATACTATTAGTTTAAATCAAGGCGACGTAGATTTTGATGTTCATCTTTATCCCAGTATTACTAAGAATATTGTTACATTACAATACTATGCTCCAGAAAATAAGTTGTTGCAATTAAATATTTATGATGTAAATGGACGATTAATCAATAAAGTAGTACAATCGACTATTCAGGGCTTGGATGATTTTCAAATTGATTTAACTGATTATTCACAGGGATTATATATTTTTGAAATAATATATGATCAAAGTCGTAACATTTTTAAAGTAATGAAAGTTCAGAATTAGGAAAATGATTGATTATTTAGAAGGAACTTTAGTTTATAAACATAGTAATATTGCCGTGATTGATATCTCAGGTATTGGCTTTAAATTAAATATATCGATACAATGTTTTGATAAATTACCAGAGCTAAATACCAAATTAATGCTATATACAATTGTTAAACCTAAAGAAGATGATATACAAATTTATGGTTTTATTGATAGAGCAGAGCGGGAGCTTTTTGAATTAATTACTACAGTGTCTGGTATAGGTCCCAAATTAGGGCTTTTAATACTCTCGTCAGTAAATTCAAATGAATTTATAAACATGGTGAGTTCCGAAGACCTAATATCCTTGCAAAAGATGCAAGGTATTGGCAAAAAGACAGCTGAACGTTTAGTTTTTGAGTTAAAAGATAAGATTAAAACTTTATCATTTGTAGTTTATGACGCAACAAATAAATTTGAGCTAACAACTAATAAAGTACATTCAGAAGCAATAATGGCTCTTGTATCGTTAGGTTACTCAAAGCAAAGCGCAGAAAAGTCAGTACAACAAGCTGCCAAAGACTTAGACAATCATCAATTAACAGTTGAAAATTTAATTAGAATGGCTTTAAGATTTGCAATAAAATGATACTAATTATACCCAAAATTGAATTAATAAATGGGCAAACATATTTCTTAGTTCAAGATTATAATAATCAAGGAGAATTAAGTTATTGCCACGACCCAATAAAGCTATTGAAGGTCCTAAGAAAGGAAAATTCAAAAACCCTTTTAATATCTGATATGGACTCTATTAATGGTAACGATAATACATTAAATTTGAAACTTATTCAATTGGTAGGTAATTGCATAGATATACCATTAGAGTTGGAAGCTAATTATTTAGATATTACCCAATGTGATTTTATATTTAATGCTGGTATCTATCGCTTATTGCTATCTGATATATACTTTGAAAATATTGAGCTATTTCAAGTAATTTTGAATAAATATAAAAGTTCGAGAATTTCTTTATCTTTCAATTATGAAGATGGTATGATATGTACAAATTCCAAAAAGTATCATATTAACTTTGACGAACTTTTGCAAGAGCTTGACCACTATCAACTACATAGGATTTTGCTTAAATTTGATTCTAATTATGCAGATAGCTTATTTCCAATCTTAGATGATTTAAGTTTAAAATTATCTAAGTATAATATCAGGCTTACAATTGCTTGCGATGTATTTGATTATAAAAAGTTAATAGAGCTAAATAAATACAAAGATAAAAAAATAGATTCTATCGTAATGGGTAAACCAATATACGAGAACTCATTTTCGTGTCAAAAAATATGGCGTATAATCGAATCTGATTTAGAAAATACAGACTAATTCTTAAATATATTTTAATTTATTTTAAAGTCATCAATAATTTTTGTATTTTTCGATGTTTTATAATACAAAATTGTAAAAAATTATTTACTGATAATAATAAATTATGGAGTTTAATTAATGCCTCACATTTACGTAGACAAACAGAGGATAGAAGCTAAACCCGGTAAGACAATTATCGAAGCTTGTTATGAAAATGGTATAGAGGTACCCCATTTTTGCTGGCACCCAGACTTATCTGTATCTGGAAACTGCAGAATGTGCTTAGTTGAAGTAGGTATGCCAAAGAAAAACCCTGATGGTTCTAATGTATTAGATGCTGAAGGTAAACCAGAAATATCATTTTTCCCTAAATTACAGATTGCTTGTGCCACACAGATTGCTGATGGTATGGTAGTTAGAATGAAAGATAAAAAAGCCGTTATAGCTCAAGAGGCCGTTATGGAGTTTTTGCTTATCAATCACCCTTTAGATTGTCCTATTTGCGATGAAGCTGGGGAATGTAAACTTCAAGAATATACTTTTAGGCATTCTACCGCAGAATCTCGTTTTGATGAAGAAAAGAATCACAAACGTAAGCGTTATCAATGGGGTCCTCATGTAATGTTTGATGCAGAAAGATGTATTTCTTGTTCAAGATGTATTAGATATGCAAAAGAAGTAGCTAAACAAGATGTATTATCTTTTGTTCAAAGAGGCGACCATGTAACTATTCGTGTAGCAGAAGGTAAATCATTTGATAATCCTTACTCTATGAATGTAATTGAAATATGCCCAGTTGGTGCTCTAACAAGTGTAGATTTTAGATTTAAGGCAAGAGTATGGGAAATGAGTTTCACACCTTCCATTTCTGTTGCTGACGCTACTGGTTCTAACACTTTTGTAGGCGTTCGTAATAATGAGATACTTAGAGTTGAGCCACGAGCAAATATGTATGTGAATCGCTTTTGGTTAAGCGATGACGCTAGAGTAAACCATATAGATTATGTCAACGAAAACAGATTAGTTGAACCACAAATTAAAAAAGATGGTGTTCTACAAAAAGTTGAGTGGAAAGAAGCATACGAAGTAACTGCAAACAATTTGAAGAAATTTAAACCAAGTGAAATAATGTTTATATCTTCAGGAAAGGCTACGACGGAGGATAATTACGTTCTCCAAAAGTTTGCAAGGAATACTATTGGCTCCCATAATATTGACTTTTTAGAGCATATTGATAATAGCAAAGTTGATGACTTCTTAGGAGTAGCTGATAGGCGTCCTAATACAATAGGCTTGAAAGAAGTATCTGCAAATTATATCGGTAAAGGTCTGAAAGCTAACGAATTAGCAAACAATATAAATAGTGGTAAAATAAAAGCTCTATTTATTATGGAAGAAAACTTTGAAGGCTATGAGAGTATTATTGATAGCTTTGATAAACTTGAATTATTAGTTTATTTAGCTTATAATAACGATGCCATAAGTGAAAAAGCAGATATTATTCTTCCTGCAACAACGTTTGCAGAGTCAGAGGGAACTTTTATAAACAAAGATAAGAGAGTGCAACATTTTGAGCCCGCATTGGTTACCAAAGATAACCTTAGAATAATGGGAATGAAAATGAGCCGTTGGGATAAGTTTGGTGCTGTAAATGACAAATGGACTCAACATGAAATGAGAAATTGCAAGCAAAGTTGGAAGATAATTTCTATGATTGCCAAAAACATTGGAACAAACTTCCAGTTTAGTGATTCTGAAGATGTATTTGAAGAAATAGTAAAACAAATTGAATCGTTCAAGTATATGACTTATGACAAGTTAGATGAATTTAGAGGTCTTAAATTAAATATGGGTAACAACCCAGATCCTAAAATTCTTCATTATAAATCTCATTCAATGAAACCACAATATTAAGAAGATAAGGAATAATTTATGTCAGATTTAGTTTTTGTTTTAATTGAAGCAACCGTAAAAATATTAGCAATAGTTGGTATTATGCAATTAATGGCAGCTGTTAATGTATATATGGAACGTAAGGTATCGGCTTTTATTCAAGGTAGAATTGGTCCTAATAGAGTTGGTCCATGGGGTACTTTACAACCTTTCGCCGACGTATTCAAATTATTTATGAAGGAAGATTTAGTGCCTAAGGGTGCAGATAGATTTTTTCATTCGCTAGCTCCAATTATATCAATGGGTATAGCTTTTGCTGTATGGGCAGTAATTCCTTTTTCAAGTTATGTAGATATTGGTGATAGAAGAATTTATTTAGGTATTGCACCAAATGTCAGTATTGGAATTCTTTTTGTATTAGCAATGACTTCGGTTGGTGTATACGGTATCACATTGGCTGGCTGGTCTTCAAACAACAAATACTCATTGCTTGGAGGGCTTCGCTCTTCAGCGCAGATGATTTCCTATGAGTTGGCTATGGGTTTATCTATCATTGCCATTGTCATGTTAGCAGGTTCATTTACTTTAAATGATATTGTAAGTTATCAGCAAGGTTGGGGCGGTTGGCGATGGAATATCTTTACTCAGCCTTTAGCATTTATTATATTTTTAACCGCATCTTTCGCAGAAACGAATAGAGCACCTTTCGACTTACCTGAAGCAGAACCAGAGCTTGTTGGCGGTTATAATACAGAATACTCTGGAATGAAGTTTGGTATGTTTTTCTTAGCTGAATATGCAAATATGACAACTGCCGCTGTACTAATTGTATTATTATTCTTAGGTGGTTGGGCTTTGCCATTCGATGCCAGTGCCTTAGGTTTGGCAGATGGTTCGATAGGATTAGCATTAACTCATTTTGTAGTATTTGGTATTAAAGTGTTCTTAATGTTGTTTTTCTTTATTTGGGTAAGATGGACATTGCCAAGATTCAGGTATGATCAGCTTATGGATTTAGGTTGGAAGAAACTATTACCATTAGCATTATTAAATGTAATTATTACAGCATTTTTTGTAATGTTTGTTAAGTAAAATTGAAAAATAAGAAAATTTTAAATAAGAGAAATAAGCTATGAATAACACGAAAAATACTGAAGCAGAAAGACTAACCTTCTGGGAAAGAATTTATTTACCCGAAATTGCTCGCGGGCTTGGACTTACATTTAAAGAAATGTTGAAGCCAAAGTTTACAAGACAATACCCGGAAGAAAAGTGGAATCCTGAAGGCTCATATCGCGGTCGTCCCGTTCTTGTATTAGAAGAAGAAATTGAGCGTTGTGTAGCTTGTGGATTATGTGCAAGAGTTTGCCCAGCCTTAGCTATTGAGGTACAAGCCTCAGAAACAAATTATGATAAAGAGCGTTACCCTGTGAAGTTTGAAATTAATATGTTGCGTTGTATTTATTGTGGTTTTTGCGAAGAAGTATGTCCAGAAGAAGCAATCGTAATGAGCAAGGATTATGATTTAGTATTCCAAAGTCAAGAAGATGCCTTTATGGACAAAGCACGTCTATTAAAACCCGTATCAGAATTACAAGATAGATTAGAATATATAAGGCAATATAAATAGATTAAACCTTTATAGTAAATAAAAAAAGTCCTCAAATCAGAAACAATTTGAGGACTTTTTTGTTTTTGAGACCAAAAGACCAACTACTGAATTTCTTGCTCAATCATTTTTCCAGCTAAGTAGATAGCACCGTCAATCGGCGTACCTTTAGGCTCTATTAACTCTAGTCCTTCAATCTTCTTAATCTCATCTTCAAGTATATTCTTTAATAATGTATTGGCTTCTATTATGCCACCTAATAAGGCAATATTAATGCTTTTCTTTGCAGTCTTCTTTTTTATTGCTTTAGGTAATTCAACTAATCTCTTGGCCGCCCTTTGGATAATTTCTAAGCATACAGCGTCATTATTTTCTGCTGCTTGCATAATATATGGAGTTAGCATTTGGTATTCAAAAGCTCTTTCGGCATATGCTTTAACAATAGTACGTGGCTCTTCTAAGTTAATAGTAGGATATAACTCCGATAGTTTATCTATCAATACTGTTGTTTCTCCCCTACCATCAATTGCCCTAACTACAGCAGTTAAGCCTTCCCTTCCTATCCAAGCACCACTGCCTTCATCGTCTAATTCAATACCCCAACCGCCACATCTGATAATATCGTTGCCAAATTTCCCTAAGGATATAGAGCCTGTACCAACGATAATAATAACACCGTTGTCATCCCCTAAAGCACCTTGTAGAGCTATTTCGGCATCGCTGGTAACCATTAAATCATTAAGAACAACTTTTTGCCCGCGTGCTAAGGTGCGAATTAAGTTTTGAGATCGCTTTTTCTCTTCTTCTAACCATACACCTGCAACACCAACAACTACTGCATCTATTTCACTTGCTTCTACTTCCGCCTTTTTGCAAAGCTCCATTATTACATTTAGTGTTCTTTCAGACGACTCGCCTACCCCAACTGCTCCTATACGGGTAGTTCCAGATTTCATTTGAGCAATTAAATTATTACCTTTATAGATTGCACCGCGAGTATGCGTACCACCTCCATCAATGCCAATCATCATTAATTCATTTTTATCAAGCATATTATCTCAAAATTACAAATTTCACATTTACAACTAAACTTAAATAGTTATCAAAAAAAGTGCCATCTAATGCACCTTGTATATAATAATTCAAAAGTAAGCATAATTTTTGTATGATATTAATAATTATAATTTATTGATAATTAAATCTTTAACTGTAATTTTTCCATTGTTGTAGTTTGTTATAATATATGCTTTCAAACTATCGGATGGTATGCCACTAATTTCACTCTCTAATTGTTTAGCCTTACTTTCTTCGATATAAAACTTATTAATTGGTAGTTGAAGCGTAGCCATACTATCACTTTGTATTATCCACATTATTTTAGAGCTTAGATATACTTTGTTTTTACTTGGTTCAAGCTCGCTAATTGATTTTAGTTTATAAAATCCAAGACTATCTTCATCAAATATTGCGAAGCATTTATCTCCCACCTTCCAATTATCAATATTTTCTATTTTAACCGCGCTTTCAATATTTAATTGGAAATAATGACCTCTAAATATATCAATTGGGTCTACAGGTTTTAGTCTTAGTTTGATTTCTTGCCCATTGCTCAATACTAATTCCGAATCAATTATTAGATATAAGGCAATGGCGAATTGAAACGTAGTTGTAATTATAAATATCAGCAGTAGCCTTTTATCACGTTGCATTATTCTTCTTCCTTCTTTGTAAAATTAAATTATAGACGAAAAAGCCACAACCAATCAAAATAAAAACTATACCTTTAGCTAACAATGGCATCTCAGTATCAAAAAATCTACAGATAATTAATATACTTATTATAAGCATACCGTAATTAACAATTAAGATATTATTTTGTCTATTACCAGCAACAATAGTAATAGTACCTAAAGCTAAAATAATAAGATTTGTAAAGATAGCTCCTACGTCTAAATATATGCCTCCTAAAAATATTGGAACAAATATAATAGGTATTAGTTCATAGTAATCAATCTTAGCAATACCTTGATGTTTGATTCTATTTAACGATATAATAGATTGCATACAGAATATAGCTATTACAAGCAATAAGTCCATGTTAAATTGTAAGATGGAACTTCTTGGGAATGCGCCTTGAATTTGCCAGAAACCATCAAAACTTAGAGTTATTAAAGTAGATAACATTCCTAAATATCCTACTACTTGCAAACTCTTTTTATCATATGGTCCAATAATTTCTGAATAATTAGATAATGTGATTAATAAAGAAGAGAAGATAAGGTATGCCCAACTTCTTATAATTGTCGTTTCAGTTGCTGACGCGTTAGTAAATATACTTGCAAATATCATTGAAATTGAAATAACTGTTATAAAAGATATAATTTTGAGTAATCTCCTATTTTTATTCTTATCATAAAACTTATAAGTGTGAAATATAATAATTGCTATAATTAGCCAATATAACAATGGAGTCATTTTTAGGCTGTTCTCAAAATAATAACCTATGGCATAATAAGTGATATATGAAGTAAGTAGTATTGTGGTTACTTTGCTATTATATAAGAATAAAAGTGGCAAAGCAGTAATTACCCATAAGAGAACAAATTGGTATGTTTCACCTTGTAATTGATAAATTTGGCTAATCATTGCTAATGATGCACCGATAGTAAAGAATTGTATTATTGATACACTTTCTTTCCATATTTGTTGTTTATTCTTTTTCAGAACAACATATAGCCCACACGCAGAACTACTAATTAATGGCAACAGGGAAAAAAACAATTTGACACTCTTATTAAAAAAATGCCAATTATAAGCTATTAACACAATAGTTCCTAAACCTACAAACACGGACCCTATGATAGCGAAGGCAAGTACTATTTTATTATTACTGACATTTTTGCCTTTATTCATATAGTACTGACTGATATCACTAGCAATTTTTTCATCAATTACATTATTAGTAATTAATTCAGATAAATGTTTTTCTATTCCCATACAATCTCTATAATAATAACTTTGGGAAGTAAATATAAGCAAAAAAATAATAGAAGAAAAATAATTTTTATTTTAGATACTGTGGATAACTAATTATTATGCGTTACGTCTGTTTCTATTACATTTGTAAGCTTTGTCAATAAATATGTAAGAAGAGAATGTTAAATATAAATTTATTAATTAGCGAGCAGTTAGAAATTAAATTACAACAAGTAGAGAACGTAATTCAATTAAAATCTGACGGTGCCACCATACCATTTATCGCAAGATACCGGAAAGAAGTAACAAATAATTTAGATGAAAACTATATTAGAGATATTTTTGATAAATATGATTATTTCACTGAATTGGAAGATAGAAAACTTACGATATTAAAATCCATAGAAGAACAAGGAAAACTTACACCTGAATTGAGGAAAAAAATAGAAGACTGTATCCTTAAGAATGAATTAGAAGATTTATACCTTCCTTATAAACCAAAGAGAAGAACTAAAGCAACAATAGCAAAAGAAAAAGGTTTAGAGCCTTTATCGATATTAATTAAACAATATAATGTAGCTAATGCTGATAAGTTGGATTTAGAAAGTGAATCAAGTAAGTATATAAACTTAGAGTTAGGTGTTAATAATTATCAAGAAGCATTACAAGGTGCTGCTGATATTATAGCCGAAGAAGTATCAGAAAATGCTGATTTGAGGAAATGGTTTAGGTCGTATCTATGGGAGCATTCTAATATAACAACAAAATTCAAAGCAGACTTAGAAGAAGGTAGTACAAAATACGAAAACTATAGAAATTTCAACAAATCTTTGTTCGACACCCCTTCTCATGCTTACTTAGCAATACGTAGAGCCGAAAAAGAAGGAGTTCTTTCTTTTGATTTTGATTTTAATGAAGACGAGGTACTATCTTTTTTAAACTATAAATGTATACTAACTTCTCAAGATGATTTAATAACTCTCTATCACAAATTAGTTAAAGATTCATTCAATAGATTAATTAAAAATTCAATAATTGCTGAAGTAAGGCTTGAAAAAAAACAAAGTTCTGATGAACAGGCAATATCAGTATTTGAACAAAATTTAAGGCAAATACTTTTAGCTTCTCCAGCAGGTCTGAAGCCTACGTTAGGTATTGACCCGGGTTTTAGAACAGGCTGCAAAATCGTTGCTCTTGACGATACTGGAAAGTTGCTTGAAAATTTTACAATTTATCCTCATAGCTCACAAAATGAGCAAAATCGCGCTGCCCATGATATTTTAAATGCTCTTAAAAAATATAACATAGAACTTATAGCTATTGGCAACGGAACGGCAGGACGAGAAACATACCAATTTGTTAATAAACTTATAGAAAATCTTCATACAAAGCCAATTTTGATAACTGTGAACGAAAGTGGAGCTTCAATTTATTCGGCAAGTGAGATAGCACAAAAAGAATTTCCAGATTATGATTTAACTGTAAGAGGCGCCGTGTCAATTGGTAGAAGATTAATGGACCCATTAGCAGAATTAGTAAAATTAGATCCTAAATCAATAGGTGTAGGTCAATATCAACATGATGTAGACCAGAAACTATTAAATAAAAAATTAGAAGAAACTGTATCAAGCTGTGTAAATTACGTTGGAGTAGATATTAATACTGCATCTGCAAAGCTTTTGACTTATGTAGCAGGTATCAGTAGTACCGTAGCTAACAATATAGTTGAATATAGAAATACTAACGGAAAATTTAAAAATCGTGAGGAATTGAAAAAAGTAGCTAAATTCGGCGATAAGACTTTTGAACAATCTGCCGGTTTTTTAAGAATACGCAATGGAAATAATCCGCTCGACAACACTGCTGTTCACCCAGAAAGTTATAAATTTGTAAATATAATTGCGGAACAATTATCTACAACAACATTAAACTTAATATCTAATAAGGATATATTAAAGACAATAGATATTAAAACCTTAAACGATATTGGAATTGGTCAATTTACATTAAATGATATATTATTAGAGTTGGAAAAACCAGGACGAGACCCGCGAGAAGAGTTTAAATATGCTCAATTTGATGATAAAATTAGTGAAATTGCACATTTAAAGCAAGGCATGGAATTAGAAGGAGTGGTAACAAATATTACTAATTTTGGCTGCTTTGTGGATATTGGTGTGCATCAGGACGGTTTAGTACATATATCAGAAATGGCCGACCAGTTTGTAAAAGATCCCTCTAAAATCGTCAAAGTTGGGCAAATTGTCAAAGTAAGAGTGATGGATGTTAATGAAAAATTAAAACAAATTAAATTATCCATGAAGAAGGGTATCCCTCAAAAGATAAAGAACTCAGAACCTAATTTTTCATTAACAGATTTAAAAGACAAATTTAAAAAATAAAGTTTGTTATAAATAGTTATATATTGCAGTTTATAGACAATAAAAAGTAAATACCTTATGAGAATTAGCAAAATTTTAGTATTGATTATATTGGTGAACGCTACCGCTTTGTTTGGGAAAAAGGATAGTTCTTTTGAACTTGGCAACAAAGCACTAAAAAAGCGAGATTATAAAGCAGCAGTTCTGAATTTTACCAAATCTATTAACGATAAGAAAGAATTAAAGCTATCATACTATAAACGCGGTTTGTCTAATTTGTATTTAAATGAATTTAATAAAGCTATTGCTGATTTTAGTGAAACTATCAAGATTGATAGCACAATGCCAGAAGCATATAATAATCTTGGCTTAAGTTATAGTTATTTGGGTAATACTTTAGAAGCTCTCCGTAATTTAGACAAGGCAATTAGTTTGGATAATAAATTTGGCGAAGCATATGTAAATAGAGCTAATGTTTTTATCTTAAGAACTGATTACCCAAATGCAAAAAATGATTTAGATACTGCCTTAATTTTAGACCCAAATAACCCAGAATGCTACTTTCAATTAGGAAAATTAAATTATATCCTCAATAAATACAAGGAGTCTAGTGATAATTTTACCCAAGCAATTAAGTTAGGTATTAAAAATTCCAAAATTTATTATAATAGAGCCAATTCTTTATTCAAATTAGGTAATTTAAAAGAGGCTTTGCAAGATTATACCCAATCATTAGAATTGAATCCTTATGATATGGAAGCCCTCAACAATAGAGCATACACTTATAAGGCTTTGGGTTTAGATTCTTTGGCAGAAATAGACCGCTCAAAAATTCTTGAAGCTAATAGCGATATATTAACACCAGTTGATAGCTTGAAATTTAAAACCTTTACTAATCAAACAAAAGATTTATCTATTGATTTGCCAGATACTTGGCATATAGTACCGTTGCCAGAACAAAATGGTTTAATTCAATTTATTATTACGCCAGAGCAATTGGACCCAGAAAGTAGCTCTATGCATATAGGCGTAACAGTAGGTATAATGAAAAATATGAGCCATTCGTTCCCAGTGAAAAATGAACCTGATATACTTGATTTTTGGAAAGGTTCGTTAGACGAAACTAATAAAGATTATTTATCTTATGAGGTTATTTGGCAGCGGCATAATCAATGGTTTGGTCATGGGTCGATACTAAACGAATCATATTTACAAGTAGGCGAAAACTTTATGCCATTTAAGCTATATGAATATGCTATAGCATACGGCAACAATTTGATTTTTATATATATGCAATCACCAGAGCTAACATTCCACTATTATAAGCAGATTTATGATAAAGCTTTAGAGAGTTTAAGGTTAGGTAATAACTACAAATTAGAATAGTAGTTTAGTAATTCACTAATTTAGAAACCTAAAGCTACGCTGTACGTATATAAATGTATTGGCTTTAATGGATAGTTTAAGTAATTTTTGATATGAATAAAAAATACACTAGCGAGGAAGTTGAAAAAATAATAAAGATTGCTTTGCGAAATAAGCAATCAGATGCTTCGGTTGAAATAGATTCGATATTTGATATAGCAAAGGAACTTAATATTGATAATACGGCTGTACAAGATGCTATTAATGAGTATGACCTACAAGGTAGTATAGATGATATAAGAGCTGAATATATCAGGAAAAGAAAAAAGAGTTTTTTTGGACATCTGGTTAATTATTGCGTTGTAAATGCATTCTTAGTATTGATAGATATATTTGTTAGCCATACTATTAGCTGGTCTATCCTCCCTATATTAGCTTGGGGCTTAGCAATATTTTTTGATGGGATGAATAAACTGAGATATGATGAGGCTGATTTTCAACGGTATTTCAAAAGGCGCATACGGCAAAATAGAGCAAATAATTTAGGAGTGCTCTTTGATACTGGTGTAGATGTAGCTACAGATGCCTTACGCTATATGTCAAACAAGCGTAGACGCGACAATAAATATTGGTAATCTTGAATGGATACTATTAAGTTAGCAAAGCTAAATTTACCAAGCTATAAGTTTACATTTAAGAGTATAGAAGGCAAACTTTATATTTTGGACGAAATAAGAAGCCAATATGTATTTTTAACTCCCGAGGAATGGGTCAGGCAAAATTTAGTAATGTATTTAATAACTCATCAAAAGTACCCGAAATCTTTTTTTAGCTTAGAAAGTTCTATTAACTCCAAAAACTCTAAGCGTTGCGATATAATTATCTATAATAAAGATATGTCGGCATTTATGTTAATTGAATGTAAAAACTCTAAAATTAAAATCAACGAGAAAGTATTAATCCAAAGCTCTAAATATAATTTGATTGTCAAAGCAAAGTATATGGTAATTAGTAATGGATTAAATCATTATATTTTTGAGGCTAATTATAAAAATAATGGTTTTATGCAATTAGATAACTTCCCTTTATATTAAAGTGATTATATTTGTATCTTTTTTATAAGTATTAGCTTTTGTCATTAGGTAATATATAAAATGCAAGCAAAAAATATCGCTTTAATAGAAATTTGTGGCTCTCACGACGAATGCCTATATAGCCAATATAGATTTATCAGAGAATCTGGTAATAATGTATTTTTTATTATATCGGATAATTTAGCAAGTAGAATCAAGCATTACGATGATAATTTAAATATTCTTTCATTGAAATTTAATAATAAGCTCAGTAATGACTTGCTAAAATTATTAGAAATTAAAAAGTATTTAAAAAAGAAGAGAATAGATATAGTTGTATTAAATACAGCAAGCAATGAAATTATTTCAAAATTAGTATATTTAATACCTAATCATATTCAAATTATTGGTCTCCTACATAGTTTAAAGAAACTCAAGCATTCGTTTAGCCAATCCTTAATAAATAAGAAGGTAAAAAAAATGTTTGTATTAAACGATTATTTAATATCTCATATACCTTCAATCGAAAGTATTAATTTTCAATCAATTTATACTATTTATTTTAAAAAGCCCTACATTGAAGTAGCCAAAGCTCAAGATGAATTTTGGATAGCTATTCCTGGCAATATTCAGTTTTCACGAAGAGATTATTTAGGTTTAATACATAATCTGGAAAGCAATGATATACCACCTAATATTAAATTTCTATTTCTTAGTAGTAGTAATGCCAAACACAGCGATGCGCATAAGATTAAAGATTTGATATATAATAAAAAATACAAAGATAATTTTGTCTTTTTTGATAATTATATTATGCCGGATTTGATGGCGGGATATATTTCTCAGTCTGACCTCATTTTACCGTTGTTAAACCCTGGAGTTGCGCACTACGATGATTATATGAAATATCAAATTAGTGGTACTTTTAACCTTAGCTTTGCTTTTGCTAAACCGATGTTAATTCATTATGATTTTGAAAAAATTGATGATTTTGCAGTATCATCTTTCTTTTGCAATGACAATCATTTTTTTGAAAAGATATTTCAATTATATAATAATAGAGAACTAATTTTAGATAAATGCCAATCGATTGCTGCCTATAAGAAGTTTGATTTTGATAAACAGCAAGCAAATTATTTAAATTTTTTATATAGCACTTAGTAAAATAATGATTTCTAATTGCCTTGGTAGATATAGAAGATTCTTAGAGAATTATTAAAATAGATCTAATTCGATATCTAATTGCCTACCTTCACTTAGAGCTTTTTTATCTTCATTTGCACCTAATCCTGCGCCCAAAGCCAACCCAATTGGTAAGCCGATACCTATCATTCCCATATTATTAATTGCTATCCCGAAAACAACACCAAATATAGTCCCGAATATCCCTATCCCCAGAATCATCCAATATGTCTGATAATATTTTTTAGGTACTATTTTGAGCTCTTTTGCAAGTTTCAAGGCAATAGTCTTGAGCGCTTTCTTGAGATATTTAGAATATTCTTTTTCGTTACCACGAAAGTTATTTATGCTATTTATCACATTATTGATATAGATAATATCATTTTCTGGTAAGTCTTTCTTATTTAATTCATCTATGAAAGACTTGAATTTCCAGTAAATTTGATATTCTTTGCTTAATGTATCTACAAATGGATATTCTTTTAGGCTACTTATACTATTCTTTGCCATTATTATACCTTACTCGATTAAATATATACTTTTTAAATAGAAATAAAAATGGAGTAATACATTAAATTTATTACCCCATCTTCTAGCCATTTTAATTATAAAACTAATAATAAATTAATTTTATATTCTAAAATGTACGCCACCACCTATACCAACAAAAGAAGACGTACTGCCTGAAGTAAATATCATATGATATTTTAAATTAGCTCTAATTTCTACGTTTGCATTTAATGGAAACGCTGCACCGACTATTGGAGTAAAGCCAAAATCTGTACTTGAAGTAGAAACACTACCAAAAAATCCAGTATTTACTTTTGCAGAGTTAAAGAATAATAACGTTTCGGCACCAATATAAGGCTGAAATTTTGGGTCTTGGTTAAATCTATATTGAATACCAGCATTTACTGGAACAGTAGAAAATGAAAAACCTGCAATTTTTTCTCCAAATGTTATGTATCCTATCGAACCAGTCAGCAATAATTGCGGATTTAATGAGTAACTAAAAACACCAGTCAGACCAAAACCAGTGCTACTGGCATCTCCCATATCCCCCGTTGGTAGAGCTAACGATACCTCACCGCCTATTCTCATTTGATTTTGTTGAGCAGAAGTGCTTGAAAAGCATACTATTAAGCATAGTGCTATTGCAAAAAGTGAATTAATAATTTTCATATAAATGCTCCTTATAATAAATAATAAATAAAAACAAACTACTCTTTACGATTAAAATTTGCCAAAGTTTCCTTTAATTCGTCTAATTTTTCAAAAGTTGTTAAATTTGTGCTATCAAGGAACGGTTTAATAATATCTATTGGCACTGGAAAAATAATTGTAGAGTTCTTTTCAGTGGCAATATCGGATAAAGTTTGTAGAAATCTTAATTGAATCGTAACTGGGAATTTCATTAATTGCTCGGCAGCTTCAGACAATTTTATTGATGCTTGAAATTCACCATCAGCATTAATTACCTTTGCTCTTCTTTCACGTTCGGCTTGAGCTTGTTTAGCCATTGCTCGTTGCATTTCTAAAGGTAAGTCGATTTGTTTAACTTCTACAGAAGCTACTTTAATACCCCATGGTTCAGTATGTTCGTCTATGATTTGTTGTAATCTAATATTGATTTTCTCTCTTTCGGATAGAATTTCATCTAAATCTGATTGACCAAGAATAGACCTTAATGTAGTTTGTGCTATTTGATTAGTAGCATACAAGTAATTTTCGACGCTTACAATTGCTTTATCAGGATAAATAACTCTAAAATAAAGCACTGCATTTACTTTTATAGACACGTTATCTCGTGTGATTACATCTTGTGGTTCAACGTCCATCGTAATAGTTCTTAAACTAACTTTGACCATCTTGTCTATAAATGGAATTAATATAATTAAACCAGGCCCTTTAAACCCTATTAGTCTACCTAATCTAAAAATTACACCCCTATCGTATTCACGTAAAACTTTGACAGTAGAAAATAGAATAAACAGTCCAAATACGACCAAAACAATTAAAATCTCAATAAATTCCATTTATGTTTAACTCCCTTTATTTAATACAATTCATATATGCAAACATACCATTTTATATCAATAATCCCAAATTATATTTTATAATAAATCACTTTATATTTGATATATCTAAAAAAATAAAGCTCAACATTTATTATAAGCACCTCTACAAGACAGTACTTTGGCACGCTATTTGATAACATCTTATCGTTGTTTTAAGTATCTTTGTATTGTTCTTTGAAATATTTTTGAAAAAGTCAAAAAATAATTTGGTAGTTAAGAGAGAAGTTATTACTTTTGTATTCAAGATATAATTACAGTATCTAATCAAGCGAAAGTAGCTCAGTTGGTAGAGCACAACCTTGCCAAGGTTGGGGTCGCGAGTTCGAGTCTCGTCTTTCGCTCGATAGCTTTTTATAGCTGTCACTTCCTCTTTATGCTGCATGCCTTGCTAGCAGTTCCCCCCGTTAGCGAGGCATTTTTTTTGCCTCAAATTAATTCTAAAATATTTCGTCACAATTTAAATAAATCATTATATTTGTAAATTATTGTATAACAATTTGGTGTGATTATTGTCTTATATATACTAAGTAACGTAAATTAAATGTTTAATTATAGATTCGATAAATATCGGATAGGTAGTATTATATGATAATAAGAAATGTTATACAGACAAGTATTTTGTTAATATTCATTATATTAACTTCCGTTTCTTCTTTTGCTAGTAATGCAGAAATCATAACTTCTAACGAAAGTCAATTTTCATTTAAATTACAATTTCCAAACCCAACTTATAATACAATTAACATTGATGGAAACAATTTTTCGCAACCACACATAGATAATTGTATATTAGTTAGTTCACCTGGGGAGCCTTACAAACTTGCTTATAAATTTATTATTAATATCCCAGACAATCAAATTCCTCAATTATTAGTGAACCAAAGCGAGTTTAGTTTACAATATACTAAATTAGCCCCTACCCCCGAAAAATTATATTTAAATAATAATATAGACCTTAAATATACATTAGATAATAAATATAATAATGATTATTCTGCTTCAACAATAAATAATGATATTCAAAAATTCATCAGTATCGATTATAAAGGTATTGCTGGAGATAAGTATATTGCAGAAATTACTATTTCCCCTTATTTATTCTCTTCAAAGCAAAATCAATTGAAATTATTAAAAAATGTAATCGCTACAATTATATTTAAGCAAACTAAGAACCCTATAAAAAATATAAAGAACAAACACAATAATTATAATTACGCTAATGCTCTCAATTACTATGATACACCTAATTGGAGTATATTTAACGATAATGCCCCTAAGTTGCTCTCTCAAGAAAAGTCAATGGCAGAACTAAGTAGCGGAAATTGGCTTAAATTAGAAATCAATCAAAATGGTATTTATCAAATAAGTGCTGATGATTTAAAATCATTAGGGTATAATTTAAGTAACGAAGAGGTTAAAACCATTAAGATATTCGGAATTGGAGGCAAACCACTTTCCGAAAATGTAGATTCTGCCAACAGCCTAACTATGAATGAACAAGAAATTATAGTAAATACAAACCCTGATGGTAGTCTGCAAAATATAGTATTTTTTGGCTCTGGTGCTTCAGGCTTTGAGTTAAGAAATAAGGCTATCAGACGTTTTAATAATTATTATAATAGTAAAATAAGTTATATGCTTACTTGGGGTGGCACTGATGGTAAACGAGCAGTTGCAAGTAAGGTACCAAGTGGTGAAGTTATTAACAACCCTAATACATATATAGATAGGTATTTATTTGAGGAAGATTTAACCAACCCCTATCAGCCAGGCGCTGGTAGAGTTTGGTTTGGCCGTTCTTTTTTTAATGTACCGTTCAGTCCAGTCTTATTACATAATTTAGATAGGTCTGGTTTAATTACATATAGGTTTTCATTAGCTCATCATTCTTTTATGGATAGAGTAAATAACAATAGTGGTGAATTTACAATTTATGAAAATAATGCAGAACTAGGCAAATTAGTCATTGCTCCAACAGGAAAGTATGAAGCAGCGAGAATAGGTTATTTTGAAGTTCAAAAACCAGCCTCTATAATTAATGGCGACAACCGTTCTATTATTAAAATGGAATACAAAAACTCCAAAGATATGTCTGCTACCTCTTATTTTGATTATATGGAAATCCACTACCCAAGAAGTTTAATAGCCGTTGATAACACAATCAATTTAATTCCAGAATTAGAGCAGTCAGGCATTACTCAATATAATTTTAATGGCTTTAGCGGTCAAATCTATGGCTTTGATATTAGCAACCTTGCCTATCCCAAGCTATTACAAAATAATGCTTCTACTGGCGGTATGTTTATTTTAAAAACTGATTTACAAGCCAATACATTTCAAAATTATTTTTTGAGCTCTAATCTGCAAAAGCCAGTGATATCGAAAGTAGAAATGGCAAACTTAAGAGATAACAATGATAGTGCAGATATTGTAATAATTACTCATTTGGATTTATTACAAAGTGCGTTAAAATACAAAGAGTATAGAGAAAGTGAAGGGTATAAGGTTAGCATATTTAGAACGGACCATATATATAATGAATTTGCATCGGGTAACAGTGATATAACTGCAATTAGAAATTTTTTATCATTTTTAAAAATGAAATGGAATGGCAAGCCAGATTATGTCATATTATGGGGCGATGGGCATTATGATTTTAGAAATATTTCTACAAACAAGACTAATTATATCCCAGCTTACCAAACCTATCATCCTGACACAATAGAATTAAGTGAAATTACCGATGGATATGCTACCGATGACTTTTATGCTGATCTGTTAGGTAATGATAATTATTTTGATATAAGAATAGGCAGAATAACTATTGATAAACCAGATATTGGCGATGATATAGTTGATAAGATAAAGAATTACGAAAATAATTTATCTGAAGATCAATTTAGAACTAATATTTTGATGGTTGCCGACGATGGTCCTACTACTAATGATTATGATGGTTCGTTGCATACCGCTTCGTCTGAAAGATTGCAAACAGATGTAATTAGCGTAGCAGCTCCCGAGCTTCAATACGACAAAATATATATGGTTGAATATCCATCAGTTATTGCGTCTGGCGGGCGGCGTAAACCACAGGTAACAGAGGATTTACTAACAAAAATAAATACAAGTGGGGCTTTAATTGTTAATTGGTTTGGGCATGGTAATCCAAGAGTATGGGCTCACGAGAACATATTAGAGAGAGATATTACTATCCCAAAAATGATTAATCAAAACAAACCATTTTTCCTTACTGCTGCTACTTGTGATTTTGGCAGATTTGATAATCCAGAAGTTAGGAGTGGCGCCGAAGAAATGTTTATTAGCAAAAATGGCGGAGCTATCGGAGCATTTTCTGCTACCAGAGTAGTATATGCAGGTGAGAACGAATCTTTAGCTAAGACTTTCTTTAAAATCTTATTAACCAAAGATGAAAAAAGTGGCCAATACCCTACCCTTGGCGATGCAATGCTTAAAGTGAAGCTATCAAAATATTCAGAAAATGACAGAAAATACTTTTTGTTGGGAGATCCATTAATTAGACTTGCAATTCCGGATTTTGAAATAAAAATAGAAGAGATAAACGGTCAAGATATAAGCAAAATTGACTCTACAATAAGCCTAAAAGCTATGTCGGAAGTTACTATAAAAGGTGCTATTTACGACAGGTTTGGGCAAAATATACAAACAGATTTTAATGGTATTGTATCCTTAACATTACGAGATGGGGATAAGCAGATTTCAATGTATGAAGTAGTAGATGGCACTCAGCGTAGTTTATTCTTTTTTAATAAATTAGGCTCTTCGCTAAACCAATCGTCATATCAAGTAGAAAATGGCAAATTTATTGCTAAATTTTTGATACCTAAGGATATTAGTTTTAGTGATTCAAGTGCTAAACTCTTTACTTATGCTTATTCTAATAATAAGCAATACGCTAAGGGATTTTATAATAATATAAAAATCACTGGTTTTGATAATACCAATTCAGTTAGGGATACAATAGGACCAGAAATAACGATTAGTTTTGATTCACGTAAGTTTATCGATGGCGATATTGTATCGAATAACCCTTTGTTAATTTTAGATTTATATGATGAGTCTGGAATAAATACAACTGGCTTAGGTATAGGGCATAGATTAGAAGCGTGGATTGACAATTCGCAAACTTCTATAGATTTGACAAATTATTACGTATCGTCAATGATAGATGCTAAAAGCGGTACTGTTAATAAAGTATTATACGGATTGAGTGACGGCGAACATAATATAAAAATTAGAGTTTGGGATATTTTTAATAATTTTTCAATAAAGGAAAGCAAGTTTAGAATAAATAAAAATTCTGTTTATTTAGACGAGTTGTTAGCTTATCCGAACCCTTTTGAAAGCGCTACAAACATTAAGTTTAGGCACACTTCAAATATCCCAACAAAAGCAAATATAGAAATTTATACAATTAATGGGCAACTTATACGATTTTTGCAATCGGATATAAATACAAATTTTGAATCAGAGGTTAATTGGGACGGTAATGACAACTTTGGGAATCAGGTTCCTATTGGGGTTTATATTTTTAAAGTAGAATTACCTAATATTAATAGTGATAAAATAGTTAAATTTGGTAAAGTTGTAAAGATAAAATAATATTTTTTATTGGAGGATTCTCATAATGAGTTTAATGAAAAAAACAGCCGTATTTGTAGGATTAATTACATTGGCAGCTTTTTCGAAAATAGACCTTTACGCACAGGCAGGTGGCAGTGCAGTGCCTTTCTTATCAATTTCACCAGACGCCAGAGCAAGCGGAATGGGAGAAACAGGTACAGCAATTGCCGATGATATTAATGCAATTTATTGGAATCCGGGTGGATTAGCTTTTTTAGATTATTTTGATAATTCTAATACATTCGACGAAAAAAATTATGTACCATATAGGCAAGTAGCTCTTAGTTTTTCTCCGTGGCTACCTCAATTCAATGCAGATTTATTTTACAGTTATGGAACTGTAGGGCAGTATTTTGAAGATTTAGATGGTACCGTTGCATTTAACTTTATATTTATGAACTTAGGTGAATTTACTCGTACTTGGGATAATGGTCAAGTATTAGGTAAATTTATTTCTAACGAATTTTCTTTTGGTTTATCCTATGGAACAATTGTAGCACCGGACTTAGGCGTAGGATTTCAATTAAGATATATCCAATCTAATTTAACCCCTGCTTCTGCTCAAACAGGTGATGGTGCAGGTGTAGGTGTGTCTGCATCTTTTGACTTAGGTGTTCTTTGGAAGCCAACAGACTTAGAATTTTTAGGAATTGGTGATAGGTTATCATTAGGTTTAAATTTACAGAATGTAGGTCCAAAGGTTACATATATACGAGAATCTGATCCACTGCCTACAACGTTGCGATTAGGAACGGCTTTTACAGTAGCTAAAGATGAATTTAACGATTTGAAGTTTGCTGTAGATTTTGCTAAATTATTAGTAAAGAGAGATTCTTTAGGTAGCGATGCCTTGCCTACTTCTTTGATAACTGGCTGGGAAAATCCGGGTGCTGAATGGTCTTTTGGTGCAGAGTATTTATACGAAAACTTAGTTGCTTTAAGAGCAGGTTATTTTACTGAACCAGCAGCATTAGGCAACCGTCAGTATTGGAACTTTGGCGCTGGAGTGCGTTATGATATTTTCAAAGTAGATTTTAGCTTTATTAATACAATTGAAGAAAATCACCCATTAGCTAACACAATGCGATTTTCATTACTGATTGATTGGAAATAAGACTATATTTAAATTTAGAAAGTTATACCCCACTAACTAAAGTGGGGTTATTTTTTTTGTAAAATGATGAACATATATTTTATAATTAATTAAATATTTATGATAAAAGAAGAAAATATACAAGAGCAAGATAACTATCCAGAATATATTGAACACATTTTTGAATTTAAACTGCCAAAGGGAAAGGTCCCCGAAAGATTAGATAGCTATTTAACTAATTCTATATATAATGCTACTAGGAATCGTGTTCGAAAGGCAATTGATGAAGGACGTGTAACGATTAATGGAGTAATAGCAAAAGCCTCAAAAAAAGTGCAACCGAACAATTTCATTGTTTGTAAAATAATGAAAGCTCCTCCTATTGAACTATTACCTCAAAATATACAGTTAGACATAATTTATGAAGATGAAGAATTATTAGTGGTCAATAAAGCTCCAAATATGTGTACTCACCCTGGTTTTGGTCATAGATATGGAACTCTAGTAAATGCAGTCTTATACCATTTGGGACATAGGAATAGCATTAGTATAGAAAATAATTTTGATGAAGATGTACCTGAAGAAGGGGAAGAGAATTTTACAAGTGAAGGCGCAATTTTTGCTGGCGATGAAATAAGACCCGGCATTGTGCATAGGCTAGATAAAGATACATCTGGAGTATTAGTAATAGCCAAAAACCCTATTACTCATGCACAGCTATCTAAGCAATTTGCCGATAGAACAACAGAGAGAGAGTACTACGCTTTGGTATGGGGCAAATTTAAAGAAGATGAAGGTATTATAGAAGGCGACATAGGGCGATCACCTAAGAATAGAAAATTGTATGCAGTCGTAAAGAAAGATGGTAAACACGCAAAAACGAGCTATAAGGTTGTTGAAAGATTTCCATTTGCAACACTGCTTAAATTAAAGCTGTTTACAGGTCGAACTCATCAAATTAGGGTACACCTATCCCATATTAATCACCCCGTATTTGGCGATACATTTTATGGAGGAGATAAAATTTTGTCTGGAGGAATGCCCGAAATAAACTTTATTGCCAATAAATGTTTATCAATGCTTGACCGTCATTTATTACATGCAAAGACTTTGGGGTTTGAACATCCAAGAACAAAAGAATTTGTTAGGTTTGATTCAAATCTACCTGAAGACTTCGCAAAGATATTAGAGTTATTAAGAGAATGGAGTAAAAACTATGATTGAAAAGCCAGCCCTAACGATAGTTCCAATTAATGATATAATTGCACAGAGATGGAGCGCAAGAGCTTTTGATATTAACAAACAGGTGAGTAAAGAGCAAATTTTAGCCTTATGTGAAGCAGCTCGTTGGGCACCGTCGTGTAGCAATGACCAACCATATAGATTTCTTATTTTTGATAAATATACTAATGATAAAGCATACAATAAAGTCAGGGAAAGCTTTGATGCAGGGAATACGCGTTGGTCAAGGACAGTTCCTGTTATCATTTGCGTATTAGCATCTGATACGTTTAGAAAGTATAAAACTCATAACCGTTGGGCGCAGTTTGATACTGGTGCTGCGGCTGAAAATATTTATTTACAAGCGGTTAGTATGGGGCTTATAGCGCATCCTTTTGGAGGTTTTGATATAGATAAAGTCAAAATTGATTTTAATATACCTGAAGAATTTACACCTATGGCAATGATAGCGATAGGTTACCAGTCTGAAGATTTGAGTGTATTAGATGAAGATTATATGCAAAAGGAACTTTTAGAACGCACAAGAATCCCATTAGATGAGAACTTCTTTATTTCCGAGTGGGGACAAAGTATAATTTAGTATTAAAAGCTAATAGGTATTTGGAATAGCTTTCTATTGTGAATACCTATTAAATCTCATCAGTTTACCCCATCTAAGTCTTTATAAACTTATCTACTTGTTGTATCTACAATGTTAGCTCTTTGAAACTAAGTATTTTTTAAGTACTTAGCAAATTATTTTTGAATATTAATTTATAGTATAAGACTTCTGTTTGCTTTTTGTTAAGAAATAGTAATTATAATGATTTTATGAGCTGGCTCAAGGCGCACTTAATAGTAGGATAATTGAATTTGTAGCCTTTGTCTAAGGCAATTTTTGGAAGTACTTTGCATGAATCTGTAATCATAGTACTTGCCTCACCTAATAGTAAGTTTAAAGCAAATGCAGGCATTCTAAAAATCGATGGTCTATGCAAAATATTCCCTAACGTTTTCGAGAAATCAATCATTTTAGTTGGATTAGGAGAAGTAAAATTAATAGTACCGCTAAGGTTATTTTCTAGGCACCATACAAACATATCTATTAAATCGGCAATATGTATCCATGACATCCACTGTTTGCCAGTGCCAATTGCACCACCCACATAAAATTTAAAAGGCAGGAGCATTTTTTTTAATGCGCCACCTTCACTATCTAAGACAACTCCTAAGCGAGCAATAATTAAATTTGTTTCAGGTGATATACATTTTGTTTCTTGTTCCCACTGTTTTGTTACATCAGCCAAAAAGCCATTTCCATTTGGTGATGCTTCGTCGATTATTGTATCATTAGTATTTCCATAGTAACCTATAGCCGAGGCATTAATCAACAAATGAGGTTTTCTGTGACTTTTGTTAATTAAACTAACTAATAGTTTTGTAGTTTGAGTACGGGAATTTAATATTTCTTCCTTATACTTCTTAGTCCAACGCTTCCCAGCAATAGGGGCACCCGCTAAATTAATAATAGCAAGACTTTTAGGTATTAGCTCTCCTATCTGCTCCAATTGAGTATAGCTCAAATGGTATTTACTCCAAGGTACAACGCTCTTAGATTTTTCAACATTACGAGTCAGTGAAACAATATCATAGCCCAAATCAACTAATCTCTTACTTAATTTAGAGCCAATCAAACCAGTAGCTCCGCTTACGATTATTAATTTATTTAATGGCATTATACACCTCATCAAATGAAATAGTATACAAATTATTGACTAGATTTGAGACGCAAAGTTTATATCTTCATTGCAGAGAAGCAAAAGCTATACTTGCTAAAAAGAGTACAAACCATATACCTGCACCGTAATTTTTATAATATATATAAACTTTATTATTATTTATAATTGCTATTATGATATTGTCAATCTTACCTAATCTCGCTATTAATCGTTGTTTAGGCGATTGAACATTCAAGCATAAAAAGCCCGACTATATGGCCGGGCTTTCTAAGTCTTGTAAACAAATAATAGGTGTGAACTATTTCACTACAGTAATTGTTTGTGTTAAGATTGTTTCACCTACGTTCATTACGA
>DAOMQA010000017.1:0-49826 GCA_035445085.1 Kapaibacterium sp. (SeqCode) | reverse complement strand
ACTATAATATTATCTTTATTAAATGGAATATTTTTTACTTTTATACCTTATTTAATATTAAAATTACAAAAAAAGTTTAATAAAAAAATGTTAAATTAATTAGTAAGACTCTTTTAAATTAAGACTGTTTACTGGTTTTGCCATGGAGGGTACTGCGTGGGAAAGTAAGTCGCTGCCAAGTTAAAAGCTCATAATATCATTATGAGCTTTTTGTCGTTTATTAGACTAACATATAATCTGCATCCCTTTCTTCAATTTATTCTTCAATAATTCTAATTTAATAAAAATAATTTTGTTTATTTAATTCTGTTAAACTATATTTGCAAGTAGAATATTATCTTGAGAGCACTTTATTTAATTTTATGAACGATAAATCTATAAATATCTCAATATCATTTAAATGGTTCTATATAATTGTTTTTAATTTATTAGTATGTTATGGACTATTAACTATATTGTATCTAAATAAACCATTTTTATCTTTAATTTACTTGATACCACTCATAATATTATCTTGTTATTATGCTTATGTTGTGATTAAATATGATTTAGAAGATAATCGTATTAATAGCAAAAGAAAAATATGGGATATATTATTTAGTGCCATTCTTGGGTTCTTAGTTTTTCCTACAGTTCGCTTACTTTTTAATGAAAGCATTGATACAAAAACTATAATAATATCTATCGTTAATTCAATAATATTTGCTTTAATGCCATTTTTTACACAAAAAATAATAGATAAATTTAAAAAGAAGTAATTTAGAATTAATAAATTAAAACCATCTATATTATAAATTTTTATTTTTATAATAATATATGTAAAAGTTAAGCTCCATCGGGCTGATGATACTGCGTGGGAAAGTTGTAGGAGGGGTGATGGCTTCTTCTACTGCAATTGGAGTTGTTGAAGTTGTTAAATTTTGGAAAGGCTTATTCAAATAAAAGATGATGAATAACTTAAAAAACTTTTGTATTAAAATCAATTTTATAAACATTATTATTTTAAATTTACTTTTTGTCATAGATGCGATATTTTCGACTAATAATTTTAGTTTATTATTTAATAGTATACAAATCAATTTCTTTTTGTTCGGTATTATTTGTTTATTATCTTGCTATTTTTTCAATATTTTAATAAATACTTCTAAATTAATCAAAAGTATAAAAATAATAAAAACCATTAATATATTTACATTATTCAATTTCACATTATTATTGCAAATTACATTATTGAAATATTTTTGTAGATTTTTAGAAGTAGATATTGCCTTTTTTGATATTTTACTGATAAGTACCAGTGCTTTGAATGTAATATTATTATTATTAATTATTTTTTCAATTGATTGGAGTATGTTTTTAAAACAAAAATATTAATTGATATAAAAAAAATATCATACTGACTCTTTTAATTAAATTTGCTTTATGATTATACTATGGAGGGTACACCTCTTCCCATTCCGAACAGAGAAGTTAAGCTCCATCGGGCTGATGATACTGCATGGGAAAGTAAGTCGCTGCCAAGTTCTTTATAATAAAGCAAATGATGATATGATGATATAATGATAAGTGAAAACTGAAGATATGAAATACTATGATATGAAGAAAGACGAGCGAAAAAAGTATAATGAATATATATATATTGACATACTTTCTGCTATTGAATCTAATAATTTAGAAAATTTATACCAGTATAGTTCCAACGAGGATACATATATCCGCAAAGCTACTTACCAAACTATTGCTCGCTTATTTAAAAATAAGACTAATTTGACATATAAAATTATTGAAACTTTAAATAAATTATATCAATCTAATATTGAGATGGTAAGGCAAACAGCTATTAATGCAGCTGGAGAAGTCGGAATTTATAATTTTGAACTTGTAGAACATTTATTTGACGTTGCATTGTTCGACTCACATCATTCCGTACGCAATGCAGTAATTGGCTCCGTAAAGAAAATGAGTGAAAAAAACTCTATTCCTATTTTATTATGGGCTAAAAAATACTTACTTCATAGCGATAAAGAAGTTCGACGTGAAATATGCCATGGCATTGAATTGCGTGGTAGAACTCATCCACAGGATATTTTACCTTTGCTTAAAGAATTACAATATGATACTACTAATAGAGTAAAAACTACACTAATACATGTTTTGGGCCAAATATCTTATAAAAAGGGTTGCTTAGAAACAGTTATATCGCATCTCAATAATTGGGAAAATAAAGAGCTCATTTATAAGGCAGTAGATGAAATTATTGATGTGCATCTTCGGTATAAGGATTTTGCTATTCTTAGCCAAGAAGAAGCAATTAATTATATTAAGAAAAATTTAAAGATAGAAAATTACTAAAGTGTAAGGAGATTTATATCCTAATCCAAGCTGGGGGGGTAGAGATATTTAAATTCTTATGCGGTATATTGTACCATTTTTGAGGAGCAATGACTATCTGTTCTGGATTATCTGCCAAAAAAGCACCCCACCAACCAAATGAACTATTAGAAATAATATGATTTTTACACTTATTCATTAGATATGTAGAGTATTGAAATTTATCCCCCTTCCACTCCTCTTCGATAATCAACATTTCATCTTTAATAAATTGTAAATTTTGCCTTGCCCATTCATTATCATCAGAAAAAATTAAAAATAAAGGTTTTTCTACCTTAGATTTAATTAAATTGTAGGCAGCTTCAAAATAATCTTGCTTTAGCTCTGCGAACATTATTCTGTTTGAAGTTATGGATAGGTAGTCAGTTTTTCTGATTTGTATTGCAACTGCATTTCTTCCTTCTATATAATTTTCAATTTCTATTATTTTATCTGAAGGCTTGTCTTTAAGTTTAAATTCAGCTCTAATAATTTTCTCAATATCTTTAAAGTATTCATATTTCTGCCAATATCCTTCTAAAAGATAATTATTGCCTATGCTTATATTTTTTGGATTAAAACGACTTTGGGTAATCAATTCAAAGTTATTATAAAATGTTTTAATCCCTAAAATATTCTTGACTATACGTTTATACCTATCGGAGCGAGTAGAATAAATGGGAAGAGTCTTTATTATATCATCGTTGCTTAGCTTGGCACTAATATTATACAAATCAAGGTCAAATACTCTAGTTGTAATATTCGGCCTTGTTGCATAAGATTCTAGCATTCTAATATCTAATTGTAGCTCTGTATTAAGTTTTTCGGCAATAGCTCTACCAAATGCATATTGAAACATTTGGTTACCCATACCGCCATATATACGACTTATTACCATTCAGTATAATGAAAATTAACTATTTAATGAAAATAACAAATCTTTATTCGTTTTTTTAGTTCTCATTCTATCTAACAAAAATTCCATTCCTTCAACGGATTGCATTTCTGCTAAGACTTTTCTTAATATCCATACTCTGTTTATTTCATCAGCATCATATAATAAATCTTCGCGTCTCGTTCCAGAACGGTTTATATCAATAGCAGGGAACACACGTCTCTCAGAAATCTTTCTATCTAAGACAACTTCCATATTACCAGTACCCTTAAATTCCTCAAAGATTACTTCGTCCATACGGCTACCAGTTTCAACTAATGAAGTTGCTATTATTGTTAATGAACCACCTTCTTCTACGTTTCTTGCTGCACCAAAAAAGCGTTTTGGCTTGTGAAGGGCATTTGCATCAACACCTCCAGATAATATTTTTCCAGAGTGAGGCACAACTGTATTATGGGCTCTTGCTAACCTAGTAATTGAGTCTAAAAGAATAACGACGTCTTGCTTTGCTTCTACTAATCTTTTTGCTTTTTCTAACACCATATCAGCAACTTGAACGTGTCTTTCTGGCGGTTCGTCAAATGTAGACGACACTACTTCTGCTTTTACCGAACGTTCCATATCTGTAACTTCTTCAGGGCGTTCGTCAATTAAAAGTACAATTAAAACTACTTCCGGGTGGTTATAAGCTATGCTATTAGCTAATTGTTGTAATAAAATTGTTTTACCAGATTTAGGAGGAGATACGATTAAACCACGTTGCCCTTTACCAATTGGAACTAATAAATCAAATATCCTCATAGAGTATTCACTTGGCAATTTCTCTAAACGTAATCGTTTATTAGGATATAGCGGAGTTAAATTATCGAATTGTGTCCTTTCTCTGATTTTGTCTGGTTCTGTAAAGTTTACATTTTCTACTTTTATTAAAGCATAGAACCTTTCACCTTCTTTAGGCTGACGTACCTGTCCTTTTATCAAATCTCCTGTTTTTAATGCAAATCTTTTTATTTGGGAAGGAGATACATATATATCATCAGGAGAAGGGAGGTAATTATAATTGGCAGATCTTAAAAAACCATATCCATCAGGTAATATTTCTAAAACGCCAGCACCAGCTATTAATCCTTCAAATGCTAACTCTTTTTGTGCTGCTAAGGCTTGTGCTTCTACAATTTTTAATATTAGTTCTTGCTTGCTCAAGTCAGCAAAATCATTTATTCCGAGAGTTTTTGCTAAGCCAGTCAATTCGGCGATTTTCTTGGTTCTCAATTCTGTAATATCAATTATTGAAGAGTTACCATTTTTATTATTAGATTGTGCCGATTGAGACTTTGTATATTCTTTACTCATAAGGGGTACCAAAAATATTTTATTTTAATATTCAATTAATTACTGAGTGTAGCGAAAGTAATTTACTTATTTTTTACTACTTTATTATTTCTTTTTAGCTTTGATAGGAGACATTATTACAGACATATTACGACCTTCCATTTTTATAGGTGAATCTATCTTCGCGATTTCTTTTAACTCTTCTACAAATTTTTCTAATAGTTCTTTGCCTATATTTGTATGCGTCATCTCCCGACCTCGGAACATAACAGAAGCTTTTATTTTATTACCTTCTTCTATAAACCCTTTTGCGTGGCGAGTCTTGAAATTAAAATCATGCGTATCTGTACGCCACTTGAATCTAATTTCTTTCATCTGCTGTTGCTGTTGGTTTTTTTTCTGTAACTTTTCTTTTTTTTGTATTTCGTAAGAGAACTTGCCAAAATCAATAACTCTACACACAGGTGGGTTTGCTTGAGGTGCAATCTCTACAAGATCCATCTCTCGTTCCTCTGCTATTTTCATTGCCTCTGCACGGCTCATAATGCCCAATAAGGCACCCTCTTCATCAACTACGCGTAATTGAGGAGCTTTAATTTCAAAATTGATTTTATGCGTTCTTTGGCTGTCGCGGGGACCCTTAGTTGATGAAGTTTGCGAAATATTTATGGATTTCAAATATATCCTCTAATTCTTTTTAAAAATACTTACTTACAATAAATACAAATATAACAAACAAATAGCGAATAATAATATTATTTTTTAAAAATAATTTATAAAATTATCTGTTATACTCAATAAGACGAATATGTGGGATATTAATATATGATTCTTATAAATATATTAGAAAACGAAAGTATTAATGATGCTTTCAGTCGGATATATTTTAATGTGCTTGCTTATGCAAAAACATCATTAAACAACATTGAAAGGCTGGACTATTCTATTCATGAGGCAAGAAAATCTTTTAAAAGACTAAGGTCTTTAATCAGAATTTATAAATATGCTATCGAAGACGAAGTCTTCCAAGAATTAAATACTCTATTGAGAGATGCAGGGAGAAGACTATCCCATTTTAGAGATATTGATGCAATAGCTGAATGTTTAAGTAAAATTGAAGCAAAAAATAAAGAAAATATTCTTTTAATCGAAGCTCTTAAAATTCAGATTAACTCATTTAGGTATAATAATGATGAAGCCAGTATTGCCAGAGAAATAGAAAATGTTATAAACGACATTGAACAAACTGAAGTTATTATTAAAAACATTGAACTGCCACAACAAATCAAATCGAATATAAAAAAAGGTGTAAGAAAAATATATAATAATACCCGAACATTATATTATAAGAATCTGATAAATGAAAATGATATTCTAATGCACGAATTCAGAAAAAAAGTAAAACAATTATGGGACGTTGCACTAATATTTAATTTGCAAACCAAAGAAGATATAGATTTTGCCGAAAATATTCATCATCTATCTACTTTGTTAGGCGATTACCATGATTTAGTTATGACTTTTGATTTTGTTGTTGAAGAAAGACTAATATTAGATGACGAAAATGCTGTGAAGTTTAAGAAAATACTGTATAAACGAAAAGAAAAAATAGCACAAAAAGCATTTCACCAAGCAGCTTTATTCTTAGAAAAGACGCCAGAAGTGTTTACTCAGGAGTTCTTAACTAGATTTATTAAGAAATAGCATAAGTATATCATGCTTATAAACTATTTAATACTTAAATATTCGCAGCTTAAAGAAATTATGAGTTTCATTAGGGAGTGGCGATTCATTGCTGGGCGATAAGCCAAGTTCAATGTACTTTTTTGCTTTTAATATTGCCGACACAATTTGTGAAGCCTTCACTTTGCTATCTTTTGTATAATAATAAAAAAGAACTCTACTTGATATATCTAAGTCTTGCTTAACTCTATTTAAATAGTTTTCATTTGAATTAATATAATCGCTAAAATCAACTCCATCTGGTAAATAAAAATTATAATCTATGTATTTACCTAAATTAGATTGAACGAGTGATGACTTACTTTCAGACTTTATAATATTCATTCTTTTTGATGAACTATTATTTATATTAGAGTAGGAATACTTAAATATAATTGATAAAGAATCGCTATTAAATATCTTATTTGCAAAAGGCTCCAAATCATATATAAATCTAATAGGCAAAGTATCGTTGTGCACATCTATTCCTAAGCTATTATTGTCTAAATTCAATAAAATACTATGGTGAGTAAGTAACTCATTATTGGAACTATTGATACTTATATCTAAGGCTGGAGGTTTTAATGATATTTCATATTTAGCCATCTCTACAAAGTCAAATAATGCCTTATTTGTTGATTTTAATAGAATATACTTATTATTGCTACCAGAAAATATAATACGCCCTTTCAATCTTTTATTTTTATCTAATATCTCCTCAATTACAGAATTATATGGTGAATTACTTATCTGAATTATTGCACTTGGGTTGTCGTCCATTCTTTTTGATAGCTCATCAAGTGAGTGCTTCAAATATAAATAATAATCGTTGTTTTCATCTGTTTCAAAGAAACTTATTGGAATATAAATTGGGAAAGGATACACCGTAGAGCTAACATTTCGTTCTGCTTGGATTGTATTAGTTTGTGTAAGAATACTTACGGTAGGCTCTTCAGCTATTGTGTTGTGGAAGATAGTTTCTTCTGCCTTACTCAAATATAAATCTAAGCCACCACTACCACCTGCACGGTCAGAAGAAAAAATCAACATATTATCGGGTAATATACAGATATCGCTTTCATTAAATTCCGTGTTTAAATCAAATAGTGGTGTAGGGCGTTGCCATACGCCATTAATCTTGACAGAACAATATAAATCGAACGCACCTGGACCACCCAGCCCATCGGAGGCAAAAAATAATGTGTCTGAACTTTTTAAAAAAGGAGTAATTTCGCGATAGCTTGTATTTAATTCATCTAATTTTATAGGGTTCGACCAGTCTCCGTCGTCGTTTTTTTGCGTCATCCATAAATCGGTATCCTCAATATCATTATCCTTATTTGAAATAAATACAGCTGTCGTTTTATCAGGAGAAATACTTAATTGAGCATTGTCTTTACCAATGTTTAAAATATCATCTACTACCCCAATCGACCAAGAGTTCTTTGCAAAAAACGACTTGTATATACATAAATTAGAATACATTTCGCTTTTTCTAAACGAAGTGAAATATGCTAAATTCGGCGAATAAAAACTAATATAATTCTGATTTTTATTAGTAAGATTTATAGGAGACTTTAGTAATTTACTATTACTAAAACCTAATTCGGTATAGTCGCTTGTGTAAAACAAACTAGTACCTGTCTTTGCCGAAGAATAGTATAATAAGCTGTCATAAATATTATAAGCTGGTGCATAATCATCTAACTCAGAATTAAGATTTGATATAGGCGTTGGCTTACCCCACCTCGTTGTATTAATATCAAAAGACATCAATAGTAGAGTAGCTAATAGTATAAACGATAATATGATCAGTGATTGCTTAATTACGCTTTTTCCCTTGTAAAAATTTCTCTATATCCTCATTTAAGCCGAAGAGAACCAATATATCTTTATCATTAAATACATATTCTGGATTTGGTATACCAACTATATTGCCATACTCGTGCTTGCCAAAAAAGCCTTTCTTAAAGTCTGATTTGATCGTTACAAGATTCAAATTATAGTTCTTTCTTAAATCAATATGTGTGAGCGTCTGCCCAATAAAATGTGCTGGTGCTGCCGTTTCAAAGATGCCAAAGTGTTGATCTAATTCGATAAAGTCAATTAAGCCCGGCAATATTAGCCGATTGGCAAGGTGCTTGGCTGCTTCTGACTCAGGGAGTAAAATTTCATCGATATCCATTAACTTAATTAACTTCTCATGAATAGGAGATATTACCCGAGCAAAGATTTTTTTTACTCCTAACTCTTGTAAATTATACAAAGTATTGATAGATGCCTCAAAACCTTCCCCGATAGCAACTATTACAGCGTCCATATCTTCTACTCCCAATTTCTTAAGAGCTTTCATATCTGTAGAGTCTGCAACTACGGGAACTGCAACTCTATCTTTTAAGAGTTCTATTCTTTCTTCTTTGTTGTCGATTGCGATTACTTCTGCACCGCGCTCGGTTAGATACAAAGCAAGATCAAAACCAAAATAACCTAATCCAATAACACAAAACTTATTATTTTTCATAATTTAACCTACTAATATATTTTCTTTTGGATAACTATAATCCGGTTCATCTACCGGTTTATGAAATGACATTAAAAACGATAATACACCTATTCTACCTATAAACATCACAGTAATTAATAATAATTTACCACCATTGCCCATATAAAATGTTAAATCTTTACTTAGACCAACAGTACTTAATGCTGAAGTTACTTCAAAGATTAAATCCAAACCATTTTTATCAGGTTCTATCCATATTAATACTATTGAAGCAAAACCTAAAACAATTATTGATGCCAAAATAACAAAAAAACCTCTTTTAATACTATCTTGTGAAATTTCTCGCTTAAATACTTCTGCTCGTTCCACGCCCACTATATATTTAAAAAGCGCAATAGATACAATTGCTAATGTAGTAGTTTTTATACCTCCGCCTGTTGAACCCGGCGAAGCACCTATCCACATTAATATTACCATTACCAATGTCGCTGCTTGGTTTAATGAACTCATTGGCAAAGCGCTAAAGCCAGCTGTACGCGCTGTTACAGACCAAAACATAGCATGAAATACTTGTTCTGCAAAATTTAAGCCTTTTAGATATTGAAAAGAGCCAAATATATATATTAAGATGGTGCCACCAAAGATTAAAATAAGAGTAGAGATTACTACTAATTTAGTATGAATTTTTAATCTAAAGGCTCTATTAGATCGTTTGTTTAAATAATATCCATATAAATTTGAGTGAACAATAAAACCAAGCCCTCCCATAACTATTAAAGCCATAATTACAGAATTGTGAAAATAATTATACCTTATCGATTCATTCATCAAATTATCTGAAAATACCGAAAATCCAGCATTACAAAAAGCAGAAATGGAATGAAAAATTGCATGATAAAATAAAATTGGGTCGTACACAAATATATTATCTACCGTTGATAAATATAAGAGTAAAGCGCCGACAGCTTCAATGACAAAAGTATACAACAGGATAGACTTAATCAGAGATTGTATCTTGCCTATGCTATCCTCACTTATCAGGTCTTTTACTAATGTTCTCGCTCGTAGAGATACACCACCCGTTAGGTATAAGGCGAAAAATGTAGTTAAAGTCATTATTCCCAACCCGCCTACTTGTATTAATAATATAATAAATACTTTGCCTATTACTGTAAAATTATGCTCTGTATCTACAACTATTAAACCTGTTACACAAACGCAACTTGTAGAAGTGAATAATGCATCAATATAGGAATACTTTGCTCCTTCATTGTAGGAACGTGGCAAATAAAGCAATAAAGACCCTATAAGAATAATCGCTAAGAAGCTAATAGCAAGAAGCCCGCTTGAGTGTATTTTAATGGAAGATAGCTTGTGTGTTACTCGTATTGCTTTTAAAAATAATAAGAATAGCATCATTATTTCTAATATTGCAATATAAATTAGTGTAATCTTAGCAGGATTAATGTTCGGTAATATTGTTTCAAATATATTTTGAGATATAGAAGGGAATATTAATTGAAAAAAGAGTAGACCAATAATAATAAATTCGTACCATCTTTCTTTAATATGAGTAAAATAATGGCGTGCTAAAAGTAACTTGATAAGCTCATTAATGATAAATGTATGCAGCATTATACTCGTAATTGAAGTAAAGATACTTATCCATTCATTATCTAATCTAAAACCGATTATAGCTGTAAGAGATACTAATATAAAAAATCCAGTTATTATCATTATATACTGTGAATACTTAGGATAGCGTTCCCTAATTTGTTCTAAATTTATCATTTTCCCTCCTCGATGATAAAGTTGTCTACTGACCATTTAGCCTTTATTTTTAGCGTTTTACTATGGATATAAAATTTTTCAGAAAACTTATAAGGAACTAATTGACCAAAGTCATAAATTGTATTCAGATTTTCATCGCAAAATATTTCAATTTGATACTCATCACTTACCAAATCCTTGGCTTCAAATGTATTATCTTTATTTATCTCTATTTTATACATTTTATCCTTAGAACTCAATAGCATATATAAATTATCGTTGCAACTTAGTGTATGCGAAATTAAATGACCAGATACCGAACCTAAATTACCCCTGTCTTCGCTAGCAAATGTTAAGATAATATTAGTATCTATTGATTTTTTTGATGACAAATTAATTAAATTTTTAAAATCTATACTAAGCTGATAGCCTGTTTTTTCTTTTAGGCTACTCTTAGGCTTAAAAAGATAAATATTTTCGCTTGTATCTATTATACTTAATGGAATTTCTGCTCTGCTTACTGTACCGATTAATTTATAATTTACTTTTGCTGCTGATTTGTCTATAAAGCTATTAAAAGTAAATGGAAATTCTGGACTAATAGAAATAGCATTTGCGCTATCTGCGAAAGGCTTTGCTATTAATAACAAGGCTGAAGTATCTATTTTAGTGCGAGGTGCGAACTTAGAGGCTTTGTTAGTATCTAATGAATTATAAGCCGAATCTAAGGGCAGTTTCATCTTGTCAAATTTCAGACTTAGTAATTTCATACTACTATCCAAAGCTCCGCTAAGCAAATAATTATAAGAATTATCTTGTTGAATATTTTTAATGCTGTGCTTTGAAGATGAGACTTCTTTGCCAGTGCTATCATAAATTATGAGCGATGAATTATAAACTGACGAGTCGTTCATTTTTTTAGTAAATCTTATATTAAGTACATTGCTATAAATACTATTTATACTGAATATAGCTGGTAAAGTTTTGTCAATAGCAATGCCATCTTTAATTATGACAAAATCAGATTTGCTGTTGTGTACTTCAAAATCCTTATAAGCGGTACTAAATGGATCATTTTGGTCGATAAGTCCGTTTTTTAATATATCGTCTACCGCTATTATTCTGTATACTCCATCTTTTAAGCCGGGTATAATAAAATCGCCGTTTGCACCTATCTGTATTTTGTAATCTGCTTTCGTTGTATGATAATTTAATGCATCAAAATTATGATGAGCCTTTGAATAACAAAATATATACTTACCCTGAGCTTTTGTAGAAACTAAGTGCCCTGCAATAAAGCCCGAATCTATATTGGCTCCACTAGAAAATACTATTGAAAACGAACTGTTGGGCTTATTGCCATGATTATCAGTATATTCTGTGCCTAAATTAACCGAGTATGTAGTATTTTCTAAAAGTTTCTCTTTAAAGGTTAATGTTAGCTCCTTGCCATTCCAATTAGTTTCAATTTTAGCATCTGGTATTATGTTAATATTCTCAATTACCTTATTTCTATCCATATATTTATCAAAATTTATTATAATAGCTTCATTATAATTAGTAGAATTATTGGCAGGTATTGTTTCAATTATTTGTGGTGGTTCCTTATCTTCAGGACCGCCACTTGGAGGCTGAATATTTGCACAAGATACCATAAATAATATTAAAAATAATATATTTAATCTATTCACTTTATCTTACTTTTGAATAATTTATTACAAAAATACAAAAGTATGTTAGATTTACTAATCAAATTACTAAAAAAGAGAACTAGTATAGGTAAAATTAAGGAAACTTATAAACTTATATATAATTTTATTGATATTTTAGATTCCCACCATACATTTATGCTTGCCTCTGGAATTGCGTTTACAATTTTAATTTATGTAATTCCAATGTTGTTAGTAGCTATATTTATATTAAGTAAATATGTGGATATTAATCAGATAAATGTAGTTTTAAATGAGATATTTCTTAATTTCTTACCGCCAACTAAATCAAATGAAACTTTATTACAGGCAATTTTGAGCGAAGTACAAAATATTACGGAACATTCAACTTTTTTTGGCGTGATTGGTATTGTTGGCTTGTTATGGATTTCATCTACCTTAATAAATTCAATTAGAGTTGGATTAAATACAGCTTTTGAACTAAAAGATAAAAGGATTTTTATATTATATAGATTAAAAGACATTTTATTAACTGTTCTATTTTCTTTATTAATTTTAATATACTCTTATGGGCTACCGATTGTTTCTTTTGTTATAGATATATTCGGTGGAGCTCTCCCTTATTTTATTCAGGAATACTATTCTGAAACCGTTATGTTTTTTGTCTCAGTTATTACTTCTTTTGTTATATTTTATCTTATATTTAGATTTGTTCCTAACCAAAGAGTTGATCGCAAAATTAGAGTGATAGCAACTGCCATAAGCGTTATTGGCATTGAAGTTTCAAGGCATATATTTGCTTATTATTTAACTACCTTTGCTACTTATGGCAAATTTTATGGTACTTATGCAATTATTATATCGTTAGCGGTATGGATTTATTATTCTGCTTTAATAATACTACTTAGTGCCGAAATATCTATGTATTTCTTAAAGCATAGGCAAAAAGTATGATTTTATTTTTTTATTATCTCTACTAAGACCTCTTTAATATAATAATATGCTTCCATTCTGAAGAATGTGAGAATTCCTATGTACATTATTAAACTAACGATAAAGTTTAATATTAAAGTCATAAGCGTTCCATAATCTATCATTAGCGAGTTATTTATTGCATTAATCATATAAATTAGAGCCGATATAAATAGATAGGGCAAAAGGTACTTTACTTGTTCAAAGAATTTATAATCGCATTCTTGCTTTACAATAATAAATGTGATTAAAGTATAAATAATTGATAATATAATCAATCCAATTACCATATATTCTATTGAGGAAATTGTAAAATATATAATAAATGTCTGTAATAACCTTTTACTCAATTCTAAACGCATAAAATGATTAGATTTGCCCTTTGCTATCAATAAGTTTGCTCCTATAAGATGAAGAGGTAAGAGCATACCCTCAATGCAAAATAATTGATAATAAATTACTGCACTAAGCCATTTTTCCGTATATAAAAGAATAAATATAGACTTACCATTGGCTGCTAAAAAAGTTAATATAGGGATATTTATTAACCCCGTTAGCAATAATACTTTGTGATAAGTTTTTTTTAACCCAGATTTGTCAAGCTGTAAACTACTCATTACAGGCAATAATACCTTTAATAAACTATTAGAAAATTGAATCGGTAATACCTCGGCTGTATGCCGCCCCCGCAAATAATACGCTAAATTACGTGCATCGAATAGTCTACCTATGATTAAATTGTAAATTTCTGTATATAATGTATTTAATGAGTTTACTAAATGAATTGATGAAGAAAACCTACCTATTTTTCTTAAAGAGCTGAATGAAAAATTAAAACCATAATCCCATTTATTAATTATCCATAGTAAAATCATTACTATAAATGAGTTCGTTAACTGAAATAAAATCAATGATAATAGCCCTAAGTTCAATAAAGATAATATTATTGCAATGATTCCAGAAAGTAATAGAGCTGCTAAATTTATTTGTGCTAAAACCTTGAAATTCATTTTTTTACTTAAATCAGCTATTTGGACTACAGAAATACCACTAAAGATTACATTTAGAGCAAAGAATTTTATATAATAGGCTATTGATGATTCTTTATAGAAATTCGCTATATTATCGGAGAAAACATAGATTAGCAAATAAATGAGTAAGGATAATAGTAGATTAATCCAGAAAGCGGTCGAATAATCATTTTTATCTATTTCGGGTTTTTGTATTAAGTAATTAGAAAGACTAAAGGAGGCAAGAATATTCCCTAGTAGAATATAAAAATACATCATCCCAACAATACCAAATATCTGGGCATCGATTATACGAATTAATACTAAGCCGATAAGAAAATTTAAGAGATAGTTGCCACCATTCTCAATAAAATTCCATAATAGACCAGAGATGGCCTCACTTTTAATCCTATTGCTTGCCGACAAACTTACCTATTTTAGTCATTTAATACCTACAAGTTTGCCAAAATAATGAATAAATGTAAATAAAAAAAATCCGATGCTAAGTATTTAGTATCGGATTCGATATAAAATTAGAGATAAGATTAACCTATTCTCATATATCTTTTTAACCATTGCTCAAAAATAGCTAATTGCGATTCATTCAACTCTGACTTAATATTTGTAATCAAAGTTTCATAGCAATCCTTCAAGCCATCTTTAACAATTTTATTCATTGGGTTTTCAAGTAATGCTTTTCTTGTTCTATAGCTTAATTTGGTTATTGCGTTAAGAGCTTCTCTTTTAGTTAATTCACCTGCTTTATATGCCTCTCTAATTGATTTTAATTCCTCATTAGCAGCTTTCAAAATTTCCATTTGAGAGTTATATAAATCTTGTATCAACTTTGCTGAACAATCTCTATAAGCAATAAAATGATTTAAAATTGCAACTTTTTGATTAGAATCTAACTCTAATCTATTTAATATAGGATTAAAAGGTGTGTGTTTCTTTCTACTATCATCTAATAACTTTGTTCTATCTTTACCGTTATTAATTTTATTATTTTCTATTGGGAAATCAGGTAAAATAGGCATCAAAGATAAATCTCTTTCTAAATTTCCGTCTGTTAAGTCTAATGTATTTATATCATAGTCTGTAACTGTAAATCTTAATGTGTCAAAACCACCATTGCCACCATCGTTGCCACCACCTACAGGGTTGTCAAATTTCTCACAAGATACTAAACTTATCATTGCCAACGCTATAAGAGCAAGGATTGAAAACTTCATTTGTTTCATTTTATTAAACTCCAAAAATTAAATAATAACTACTATTTTAATGACAATTATAATTACGATAGGTTTAAATACTTTTTCAAAGATAAATAAATATTTTCATTCAATTAGCTATTATCTCATATATTTTTGTTATATTCAAATTATTGTAACATAAAAAAAATGAAAAAATATGAATTTCGGTGTAAAGAATATCATTTTTATCATAATCTTTTTAATTGCATCTGGCATCTTTGCCTACAATGTAAGACGGCTTATACAATACCTGCAATTAGCAAAGCCAGATAATAGATTTGATAGAATATGGGAAAGAATTTTGCAAACTTTAGTTATTGCCTTCGGACAAACTAAATTACTAAGAGATAAAAAAGCGGGAGCTATACATGCGAGTATATTCTGGGGCTTTCTTATTTTATTGTTCTCGGCGGCTAATTCAGTTTTTAACGGTTTTGGTATCAATCACCTATTTAATTATTTAGGTCCAATTTTTTCGTTAATAACTATACTTACCGACCTCTTTACGTTAGCTATTATTGTAGCGGTGTCCGGTGCCTTGCTTAGAAGATATGTTTTTCATATCAAACGCTTGCAAAGGGAGGGCGAATCAATTGAAGCCGCTGTTATCCTTTTGATGATATTCTCTATTGTTACTTCTTTAATGTTTGAAAATGCGTCCCTTATAACTATGGGCGGGGATTCTTCTTGGGCTGTAAGACCTATTGCATCTTTAGTTTCCCTTGCTATTCCAATGGGTGCTGCTCCTATAATTCACGATATTTGCTTTTGGATACATATTGTTTGTATTCTTGCCTTTATGAATTATTTGCCGTTTTCTAAGCACTTGCACGTACTTACTTCTGTGCCAAATGTCTTTTTATCAAAAATCGGACCTGTAAATACATTAGATCCTATAAATTTTGAAGATGAAACCAACGAACAGTATGGCGCTTCCGACGTCGAGGACTTTAAGTGGAAAACAATTATGGACGGCTACACGTGTACTCACTGTGGTAGATGTACGAGCGTTTGCCCTGCAAATATTACGGGTAAAGTATTAGATCCGCGCGAAGTGATTATACAAGTTAGAGAACGAACAAAAGACAAGATGCCTATCTTATTAAAAATACATGAAGATAGCAATTATGAACCTACTCCAGATGAAAAAGTTATACTTGAAAAAGCATTTATTGGTGAATATCAAATACCAGAAGGCTTGTGGCAATGTACTACTTGTGGTGCTTGTATGCAAGAATGCCCCGTAAATATAGAGCACGTACCTGCTATTGTTGAGATGAGACGTTCATTAGTATTAATGGATGCTGATTTCCCAGAGCCTTTACAAACTACATTCGGCAATATTGAAACCAATGGTACTCCTTGGGCATTTCCCGCTAGCGAAAGAGCTGATTGGGCAGAAGGTCATAATATTCAGATAGCGGCAGATGTGCAAGAATTTGATATATTATTTTGGGTAGGCTGTGCTGGTTCATTCGATGATAGAGCAAAAAAAGTATCAGTTGCTTTTTCAAGTCTTATGCAAAAAGCAGGAGTTAATTTTGCTATATTAGGGACTGAAGAACAGTGTAATGGAGACGTTGCTCGCCGTGCAGGTAATGAATATTTAGCCGATACAATGATTAGAGCTAACGTAGAAACTATCGGGCAATATAAGTTTAATAAAATTGTAGCTACATGCCCGCACTGCTTTAATATATTGAAAAATGAATACTCTGAATTTGGTGGTAATTATGAGGTTGTTCACCATACACAATTTATTATGGACTTGATAAAAGAAGGTAAATTAGCTTTCAAAGACAACAAAGATTACTTAGATGGCTTAACGTATCATGACTCTTGCTATACAGGAAGATATAATGGTATTTATGATGCTCCACGTGAGGATTTAATGAGCGTACCGGGCTTAGAAATCAAAGAGACAAGACGTAACAAAGATAAAGCTCTATGTTGCGGTGCTGGTGGGGCACAAATGTTTCTTGAAGAAAATAAAGGTAAGCGTATTAATATTGAAAGGACAGAAGAATTATTAGAAACAGGAGCAAAAACTATTGCTTTGAATTGCCCATTCTGTATGACGATGATTAGCGATGGAGTTAAAGCTAAAGAAGCAGATGTGCAAGTTAAAGATATTTCTGAGATTTTATTCGAAAGCCTCGCAGACTAAAAAATATCCAGACCATTGAATTAATAAAAAGGTAGCCGTAATAATGGCTACCTTTTTTAATGATATTAGTGCGAAGTTTAAGCACAAATTCCATAATCGTTAAATAACTTTATTTATCTATACCAGGAATTATCTCCTCTTGCTCTTCGTCTACCTTTTGATACTCGTCAAAAATAATATTAGTATTTTGTAAGCACTTAACGATATTTAAGACATCTTCAAATTTTAGCTTATTACCCTTCAAATTCAAAAATTTCAAATTTTTTAACTCGCAAATAGAGGCAGGTATAGATTTTAACTTGTTGTCAGAAAGATTTAATTCCCGTAAATTATTCAAACCATCAAACTTGATTGGAAGTTTGTTTATTTTATTACTTGATAAATCTAAATAGTGCAATTTTTTCAAATTATTTATAGTTTCAGAAACACTTTTAATTCTATTGTTAGATAAATCTAAGTATTCTAAACGACTATATCTGCCCAATCCATCTGGAAAGGTAGAAAACTTATTATTTCTTAGTATTAATGATTCTATATTATCTGGGATACCAGATGGTAGTTCTTTTAATTTTGATTGTGCATAGTTTAATGAATGCAAGTTAGATTGTGAACCATCAATTAAATTATTATTCTCGATAGATCGGCTCAGACCATTTAATACTTCTATCATAGCATATTGACTGCCGTCTTCTTGCTTGATTATTTCCTTGAATTTATTTGCTGCTTTTTGAAAGTTTTTCTTTGCTTCTTCCAACATACCCATATCGCGATATAAGTAACCTAAGTATTCAAAGCCTGTCGCTGTCCAATATTTACCATCAAAGTTATTCTTTTTCTCAACAACCGATAAACCTTCATTGATAAACCTTGCAGCAAAATCATAATTTTTAGCTTCTCGGTAAGAATTACCTAATTTTATATTACGGACAGATAAGTCAAAGTTATTATCTTTTGCTACTAATTGCCCTATAAATATAAAGGCTAAAATAAAGATTGTTTTATTCATAATTATACCCATTAATCCAAATCACTTACTAATAAATTATATCTAATGCCTAACGATATTGCCATATGGGTCTTGTTTATATCAATGACGGGATAATTCGGTCTATCAGTATAAAACCTTAAGTTCTTTGAAAAATTATGATATATTGAGAAACTTACAAAAAGTTCAAATGGGTATCTACAACTTGGTACTCCCGCATAATACTCAAAATTTAAATTCATTCCGTCCCAATTTGATGAACTATTTGTAAGGTTAGTTATATGGCTTTTTAGCCAAAAATATCCAAGCTCTAAATTTATTCCGTGCTTAAAGTTTTGTGATGCCATCATTGGAATCTTGCCACCAATACCTACGGCATGTGCGTTTGTATTCCAATAAACTCTATCCTCTTGATTTTTGTCATATTCAGTAATAAAGTTAGGCGATAAATATTCATACCATACGTTAAAATCCTTCCAGAAACCGCTAATGCGACCAGCATTAAGAGTACCTTTAACAGATAACCAAGGGTCATTTTTCATATAATCACCACCATTAGCTATAAAAGTATTAGCTTTGCCAGAGATAGATATTAATGAATAGCTATTCATGCAATTGTTCTCATAAGAATCTCTAATTAATTCTAAATTCTTTGAATACATTTTATCCATGCTCTTTAATCGCTCTAAAGACTTTTCTAAAATTGAATTTAGTTCTTCGCCTTTACTTAAAACCATATTAGCCAAGCTATCATTGGTTGATATTTCCAAATGATTGATGTGCTTAAGCAGTTTCTCTCTGTCTGACATTGGTGCTGCAATTACTTCATCTTCTAAAGCCTTTGCTATCTTATAATATTTTACTATGACTTTGTAATCTAATTCCTCTAACTCTTCCATCGTTGGCTGAATAGCTTTTGCTTTTGTATCTATTCCTAATACTTTTAGTTGTGTTTCAAGCATAAGGGCAGTCTTATAATAATCGATGACTTTCATGGCAAATAACTCTTCAGAATCTTCATATAACTCAAGTATTTGCTTGGAATCCGGATTCTGTACCTCAACTACTGGAATTGCTGAGAACATCTGCAACGTACAAAATGAAAATAATAATAAAACATAGATAATTCTCATATTTACCTCTATATAATAATCAGTTGCATTAAGCAATTGATATGCCAATATATTTAATTTTCAAAATAAGGGCAATTAGTTTACTTTTGTATTTTTATATTTTAATAGAATTAGATGAGTAAGACTTTAATTACATCTGCTTTACCTTATGCTAACGGATATATTCATCTCGGACATGCCGCTGGTGCTTATCTACCTGCTGATATTTATACGCGATACCTTAGACTGAATAAGAGAGAGGTATTATATGTATGTGGCTCTGACGAGCATGGTGTAGCTATTACAATTTCGGCTGAAAAAGAAAAGACAAGCCCGCAAAATATAGTTGATAAGTATCATCAAGCTAATAGCGAGGCTTTCGAAAAATTTGGAATGAGTTTTAATATTTATTCAAGAACGTCATTGCCACAACATCACGAGACTGCACGCGAATTTTTTGAAGATTTTCTTAATAAATCATATCTTGCAGAAAAAGAGGAAGAGCAATTTTATGATAGCTCTGCTAATTTATTTTTACCTGATAGATATGTAGAAGGTATTTGCCCTTATTGTGGATACGACAAGGCAAGAGGTGACCAATGCGATAAGTGTGGAGCATATTATAATCAAACCGAGTTGAAAGAACCTAAATCTATTATTACTGGCAAAACTCCAGAGGTAAGAAAAACTGTACACTGGTATTTTAAATTTAATGAATTTCAATCCTTCTTAGAGGAATACATCGATTCTAAAAAAAATACTTGGAAAGATAATGTTTTAGCTCAAACCAACTCTTGGCTTAAAGCTGGGATGCAAGAACGTGCTATAACGCGGGATTTAGATTGGGGTGTAAAAATTGAAGGATTAAAAGGAGTAGATACGCAAAAAGCTATTGGGAAAAGACTGTATGTATGGTTTGACGCTGTACTTGGCTATATTACTGCTACAAAAATATGGGCAAAAGAAAATAACCAAGATTGGAAAAACTGGTGGCAGTCGGAAGATACAGATTATATTGCCTTTATAGGAAAAGATAATATTGTATTCCATACTTTAATTTTTCCAGCTTTCCTATATGCTAAACAAGAAAATTACATCTTACCGACAAATGTACCAGCGAATGAATTTTTGAACTTAGAAGGTGAAAAATTTTCAAAATCAAGAAATTGGTCTATAGATTTACGCGATTTCCTAAATGATTTTCCAGAAAAGCAATACACCGATTCGTTGCGTTATACTCTTGCTATGAACTTTCCAGAAACTAAAGATTCAGACTTCACTTGGAAGGATTTTCAAGCACGCAATAATAATGAATTAGCATCGATTGTTGGCAATTTCATTAATAGAACAATTCAGTTTTTATATAAAAATTTTGATGGAAAAGTACCTACTTTACCAAATATATATTCTGATATTAAAATGGATTGGTCTGTATTTAATCTTAGATGCAATGATGAAGATTTTAGAGATAGATTTATAGAGAAATATTCTAATAATGATTTTGTATTATTAAGTGAATTAAATAAAAACATAAATTTAGCAAACGAAGCAATTAGTCGTTTTAGATTTAGAGATTTCTTATTAAATATAATGAATGTAGCACGTGCTGCTAATAAGTACTTTAACGATGAAGAGCCTTGGAAAAGAATAAAAAGTGATAATGGGTATGCTACTAAAACTTTGTTTGTATGCTCTCAATTACTAAGGAGCATTGCCATACTATTTTCGCCAATAATACCATTTACTACTTCAAAGTTATATGGTTATTTAGGCTTGCAGGAAGCCGTAGGCGATGCTAAGATGCAAATTGACGATAATATATGGGAATCGGCGCGATTGCCGTTGTTGAACGAAGGCTCACAAATTAAGCAAGCAGAAATTTTATTTAAACATATAGAAGATGATGTAATTAAGGCTCAAGTAGAGAAATTGGGAATTAAAAATACCAATGAAGATATAAATACTACTAACAATAACAAAGCTAATGAAGAAGAACTAATTGATATTAGTGACTTCCAAAAGATTAAGCTAAAAACTGCTGTTATTTTGTCGGCAGAGAAGATTAAGAAATCTAAAAAATTATTAAAATTGCAAGTAGACACTGGCGATGATAAACGGCAAATTATTGCTGGAATTGCAGAACATTATGAGCCAGAGTATCTTGTGGGAAAAACAATAATTGTTGTTGCTAATCTCAAACCTGCTAAATTGATAGGAGAAGAGTCAAATGGAATGATGTTGGCAGCTTCAAAAGATGGAGACTTGTTTTTTGTAAGCCCAGAGCAAGAAATTGGGGCTGGCGCTACAGTTAAATAATAATTACTATATTTAAAAAAAAATAAACAAGCTTACTGACTGGTTCAGCAAGCTTGTTTGTCTTATAGTGTGCATTTAAATTAAGGAGTAATCCTATATATCATTCTTGGGAATGGAATAGTCTCTCTAATATGAGAAGCGCCAGTTATCCATTTTACTGTTCTTTCTACCCCAAGCCCAAATCCACTATGAGGAACACTGCCATATTTTCTTAAATCTAAATACCATTTATATTCTTCTTCAGACAGTTGTTCTCCTTGTATGCGTTCTAATAGCCAATCGTAATTGTCTTCTCTTTGACTGCCACCTATTAGCTCGCCCGCTCTCTCTGTTCCCAACATATCCATAGCTAACACAACCTTAGGGTCTTGTGGATCGCGTTTCATATAGAATGCTTTTATTTCAGTTGGGTAGCGATGTATTATTAATGGTTTATCAAATTGCTCCATTATCGCCTCTTCTTGAACAGCACCAAAATCCTCACCCCAAGGGAATGGTCTAATTTCTACATCTTCGCCATTAACCTTTTTAACTAATGGTATATCATTTTTAATTAACCATTCTACTGCTTCAGTATAGCTCATTCTATTAAATGGGCGTCTGATTTTTTCTAATTTGGTCGTATCCCTTTCTAATACTTGTAATTCTTTTTGACAAGTTTTTAAGCAATATTGAACAATATATTCAACTAAATCCTCAGCCAAATCCATATCGTCATTGAGATCAAAAAATGCCATTTCTGGTTCTACCATCCAAAATTCAGTTAAATGTTTCCTAGTTTTAGATTTTTCAGCTCTAAAGGCAGGTCCAAAAGTATATACACGTCCTAAAGCTAAAGCGGTAGCTTCAGCATATAATTGCCCAGACTGTGATAAATATGCTTTGCCTAAGTCAAAATATTCAGTTTCAAACAAAGTTGAAGTACCTTCGCACGCATTAGGCGTCAAAATTGGTGAATCTATTAATTTAAACCCATTACCATCAAAAAAATCTCTTATTGCTTTCATTACGGCAGCTCTTACTCGCATAATTGCATGCTGGCGTGATGAACGTAACCATAGATGACGATTTTCGATTAAGAAGGCGTCGCCATGCTCTTTGGGAGTGATTGGATAGTCTTTTGAGTTATTGATTAACTGTAAATTCGTAACATCTATCTCATAGCCACCAGGAGCTTTTTCAGATGCTATTACTTTGCCGCTTACTTCGATGGAAGCTTCTTGCCCTAATTCCTTAGATACTTCAAATATATCTTCTCCGACGTTATTTTTGAATACAACGCACTGAATTATACCAGAGCCATCTCTTAAGATAATAAAGTTTAGTTTACCTTTGCCTGTTTTATTATATACCCAGCCCTTTAAAGTTACTTCTTGTCCCTCATAATGACCTATATTTTCTATATAAACATAGCTTTTATAACGTGATTCCATACTATATCCAAAATTTGTATTTATTCTTTCTTCAAAAATATTAAAATATAGTAAAGTATTTGTCATAAACTTATTGTTTTTTCTTAATATAAAAGTATTGACATTCCAAATTTTATTGTTAGTTTTGCATTTCGTATGTGTGAAATTTTTAATTAGTTGCATGAAAGAAAAATTAAAAAGTAATCCTATAAATTTAATTGTTATTGTTGCTGCTCTTGGTTATTTTGTAGATATTTATGACCTAATTATCTTTGGTATAGTAAAGGACCCTAGCCTAATAGCTTTAGGAATTACCGCTAAACAAGATTTATTTAGTGTTGGTAATCATATCCTTCGGATGCAAATGTTAGGAATGCTACTTGGAGGTGTAGTATGGGGAATTTTAGGAGATAAAAAAGGCAGATTGTCTACATTATTTGCAACTATTCTCTTGTATTCATTAGCAAATATTGCAAATGGTTTTGTTACGAGTGTAGAGCAATACGCCGTATTAAGGTTTATAGCTGGTTTTGGTTTGGCAGGGGAATTAGGCGTAGGGATTACTTTAGTTGCTGAAGTTATGAGCGCAAGCTCTAGGGGTAAAGGTACTGGGATTGTTTCTGGTATAGGTATCTTAGGGGCGGCTTTAGGTTTTATTGTGGCGGAATGGTTAGATTGGAGAAGTGCGTATTGGTTTGGCGGCGGAATGGGATTGCTACTATTATTTTTAAGAGTAATTGTTCATGAATCCGCTATGTATAATAAAGTAAAAAGACAAGGGATAAAAACGGGGGATTTTTTAGGTCTTTTCAAAAGTAAATTATCATTTCAGAAATATTTTCTAGTAATTCTTATCGGAATACCAACATGGTATGCTGTTAGTGTGCTAGTTATTAATAGTCCAAGCTTTGCTGATACAATGATAAATATTGACGGGCAAATAAAAGGCTCTGTGGCTGTGATGCTGCATTACTTTGCAGCTTCAATAGGTAGCGTAATATTTAGCTATGTATCAGAAAAAATGAAATCAAGAAAAAAAGCAATAAGTTTAGCGTTAGTTGTGATGTTTATTCTAACGTGTATATATTTTGTCGTGTTTAATGCTTCACCATTTATCTTTTATACGATAATATTTTTGTTAGGTTTGCCAATGGGAGGGCTATGGACCTTGTTTATAACAATGTCTTCAGAGTTGTTTGGCACAAATATTAGAGCTACTGTAACGACCTCTGCTCCGAATTTTGTTCGCGGAGCTGTTGTAATTGTTACACTTATGTTAGATTACTCTGCTCAAATCGTTGGTTTATGGTGGGCAGGACTTTGCTTGGGCGTAGCTTTTTATTTATTATCATATATATCAAATAAGAAAATCGAAGAAACTTACGGTAAAGAATTAGATTATTTAGAAAATTAGCTTATTTTTATATAAATAGTTTTTAGCTAAGGTTTAAATTGATATATTTTTATAGTATAATAGGGATCATCTTTGTTGCAAATTTGTTTTTCAAGTTTGATAATCCAATTGCTAAATTTTATAGAACGAAATTATATATATTATATGCTTTTGCTGCAACTTTTTTATTAATGTTCTCTTGGAAGACATATATATTCTATTCTGCCCAAAATTCAGTATCTGATAAGGTAACAAAGAATTTTGATTTGGAAATAGTCAATAATTCAGTGAGTAAATTAGATTTAAAATTTTATACTGTAAACCAAAATACAGATGCATATCAGCTATATTACCTTAATAAACTTAAGCTCGCAAGTCCTAATAGTTTGCTGCAAAAAATTGAATTATTGCCAAGCTTAAGGCTTTTTCATGCGTTTAAAATACCAAGCTATACTTATTTATTAATTGTTGATAAAAATTCCGGCAAAGGTATCAAAACGTATGCTACAGATTTAAAAATGAGGCTGTATTCTAGTGATTTTAAGACAATTGAAACTAAGCTTAATGTATTTTATTGGAACGAAATTGAGTTTATTCTAATTAGTATTATCTGCCTTTTAGTTATAGCCTTTATTATTAAGAGATTGCCAAATAAGTTATTATATAAAATAATATTAATAATTCCACTACTACTACTCTTTATTATATCTCTTTTTAATTTATATTTAATGACTAGAATATTAGGAAACATATGATATACCCAAGAAAGACAAAAATAATTTGCACCATAGGACCAGCTACAGAAAGTATAGAGAACCTCAGACTGTTAGTATCGAAAGGAATGAATATAGCGCGTTTGAATTTTTCGCATGGTTCATACGAAAAACACAAGCAAACTGTTGCGAATCTAAGGCAAGTATGCGACGAATGCAATTCATATGTTGCTATTCTACAAGACTTACAAGGACCGAAAATTAGAACTGAAAAAGTCGAGAACGGTGCTGTTAATTTAGAAGAAGGGCAAGATTTTATAATTACTACAAGGGAGATTGAATTAGGGAATAGCCAAATCGTAAGTACTTCATATTTAAATTTACCAAATGATTTAAAAGCTAACGATACTATCCTAATAGATGATGGTTACTTAATTGTAAAAGTTGAAAAAATTGAAGGGACAGATATTTTTTGCAAGGTGATTAAGGGGGGAATACTAAAAGATAGAAAGGGCTTAATAGCACCTAATGTTGTATTTTCTGCCCCTGCACTTAGTGATAAAGATATAGAAGACCTCAAGTTTGGTTTGTCGATTGGCGTAGATATGGTAGCTTTATCTTTTGTGAGTAGCGGACGCGATATCGTAGAACTAAAAACTACAATGAAGATATTTGGGCGTTCTGTGCCTATTGTTGCCAAAATTGAACGACCAGAAGCAATAAAGAATATAGATAGTATTATGGAAGAGTGCGATGCTATGATGATAGCAAGAGGAGACTTAGGTCTGGAATATCCCGTAGAAGATGTGCCGCTATTACAAAAGGATCTTATTAACAAATGCAATACGAAGGGCATGCCTGTTATTACTGCTACACAGATGTTAGAATCTATGATAAATAACCCAAGACCTACTCGTGCAGAAGCCTCCGATGTAGCTAATGCGGTTTTTGATAGTAGCGATGCGCTTATGCTTAGTGGCGAAACAAGCGTAGGAAAGTATCCTATTATTGCATTAGAAAATATGACTAATATTATAAAGAAAGTTGAGGATAAGATTTATAATATACCGTTTGGCGACAGACTGTATCAGAATTTAGATAATAATACTATGGATGCAATCGCCCACGCTGCTACTGCGATTGCCGAGCAGATTAATGCCTCTGCAATAGTTGTTTTAAGTAACATAGATAATGCAATTAAAAAAGTAGCTAAATATAGACCTAGAATTCCGTTGCTTGGTATTACTAATAATATTGAGTTACTTAGAAGAATGAGTATTATTTGGGGAGTTCAACCTATACTTATTGAAGGCGAAAATTCTTTTCAAAATGTTTTTGACTACTTATCAAAGAATAAAAACATCATTCCTAATATAGGAAGTGGAGATAATATAGTATTTGTTTCAGGCTTAAATAACCCTTTTAATGAGAACACAATTAAAGTGTATAAATATTAACAATTCGATTATTAAATCGTTTTAATATTTATTAAGGAGGCAATATTATGAAAAATATTGGTATTTTCTTTGGGGCTGAAAAGTCATTTCCAGAAGAGCTTATTCAGTATATCAATAAGCAGTCAAAAACAATAAACGCATCATCTGCACTGATTGGAGCAGTCAATAATATAGATGAAGTACCTTATGATATTATTTATGATAGAATTTCTCACTATGTACCAATGTATAAATCATACCTAAAAATGGCACAATATAAAGGTACAAAGGTTGTAAATAGTCCTCATACTAATTGTATTGATAATAATTTTTTTAATACTGTATTAGCATATAAAAGTAAATTAAATATTCCTAAAACTGTTCTATTACCAAGCAAGGAATTGCCTGATGGTATTAATTCCGAACATTTACATAATCTAATCTATCCTATAAATTGGGAGGAAGTTTTTGAATATATTGGCTTCCCTGCTGTTTTGAAACCAAATAAAGGCTATAATTTATATAATTCATACAAGGTATATAATCCAAGTGAGTTTTTTTCTGCTTACGATTTAACGGGCAAACAAACGATGATTTTACAACAAAGTGTTGATTATGATAGCTATTACCGAGCTTTTGCTGTAGGAAAAGATAAGGTTAGGATAGTTGCCTATAACCCAATCAAACCAATTCATTTAAGATATAATTTATTTGAAACTAAGTTAAACTCTAAGTTAGAAATGGAAATGAAACAAGTTACATTGTATCTTTCAGAATACTTTAATCTATATTTTAATTCTGTAGAATTTGCAATTAAAGATGGGATACCATATATTGCCAGTTTTATAAATCCAGCCCCTAAATGTGAGCAGGAATTATTATGGGAAGAAGATTTTAGGTGGCTTGTAGAAACAACAGGTGATATGTTAATTAATTTATAAAGGTAAGTAAATGGAGCAAATTATTTCTTGTCCAAATTGCGGAACTAATATTGATGTAAATCATTATGTTAATAATCAATTGGAAATTAAAATTTCTGAAGCTAAGCAATCGCTTCAAAAAGACTATGATAAGAAACTTAATGAACAAAAAAGTTATTATGAATTAGAGCAAAGCAAAATTGATAAGGCAAGGCATGAGCTTGATAAGGAAAAAGCAACTTTAAATGATAAAATTGAAGAAGAAACTAGCTTACGCATTATCAAAGAAAAAGAAAATATGTACAAGCAATTAAGATCGCAATTTGAAAAAGAAACAACAAGTAAAATACAATTATTTAAGGAAGAAAATTCTTATCAAATTCAATCATTACAAGAAGAATTGGCAAAGAAGAATGAACAAGTAAAAGAAAATTTTAACTTAAAATTAGAAATAGAAAAAATTAAAAGAGAAAGCGAAATGCAATCTCAAAAGATTAATTTAGAAAAAGAGATTGAATTTAATAAGAAGCTCGACGAAGAGCGACACCGTTTATCGAATGATATAGAAAGCCAGTATCATTTAAAGTTTAAAGCTATGGAAAAGAAACTTGAAGATCAAACTAAATTAGCTGAAGAAATGAAGCGTAAAGCTGAACAAGGGTCTATGCAATTACAAGGCGAAATCCAAGAGCTTGAGTTAGAAAATATTATTAAACAGAATTATCCTTATGATAAATTAATGGAAATCAAAAAAGGGCAGAGTGGGGCAGACTTAGTACATATTGTAGTAAATGATTTCTATCAAGAATGTGGACAAATCTACTATGAAAGTAAAAGGACTAAGACTTTTTCTAACGAGTGGATTAAGAAACTAAAAGAAGATAATAAAGAACAGAAGGCCGATATTTTAGTTATAGCAAGTGAAGCTATGCCACAAGGGAAAACTAAATATTACTACGACGAAGCAGGAGTATGGGTTTGTAATTTTAATGAAATTAAACCTCTAATTATGGTATTGAGGCAATCACTTATAGAAATTCAAAAATATAAAGTAATTAGGCAAGGGGGCGAAAGTAAAAAGGAATTGCTATATAATTATTTAACAAGTATAGAGTTTCATAATCAATTGGAGTCTATAATTTCTGGTTTCAGAAATCTTGAAAAATCATATTCAGATGAAAAATTAAGAATGCAAAAGATATGGAAAGAACGAGAAAAGCAATTAGATAGCGTGCTGCTTAGTACTGTTGAATTTTATGGTGCATTACGAGGTATTGCTGGTCATTCAATTCAAAGTATACAATTTCTTGAAGACGAAAGCACACAATTATTGGCAGATTAATTAATATCATAATCTTGAAGCTTTCGGTATAGAGTTCGCTGACTCAAACCTAAGGCTTCAGATGCTAATCTTCTGTTACCATTATATTTGCGGAGTGCCAAAAGAATTAAGTTTTTCTCATTAGTGGCTAGATTTAAATCATCTTCATTAGCGTTTGTATTCAAATCTATCTCTTCATATCGGTGCAAGTTAATGCTATCTGTGGAGGATTTTATTTGTTGTAGTTCAATCATCATGTCAGAAAAAGCAGATTTTAAATAATTTAAGTCCGATTTTAATTCTAATAATGTCTTAAAAATTAAAGTGTTATCATTACTAAAATCATCAAATTTAGGTACATTTACAAGTGAATACTCTCGTGATGTTAGCTTTTGCTCAAAGGCTGGCAAAGCCATAGGAATATATTTCTGTAATAATTTTGGAGTAATGTATTCCCCTTTTTCTAAGGTTACGATAGTTTCTACCATATTTCTTAATTCACGAATATTACCAGGCCAATGAAGACTTTGCAATATGCTTATAGAATCAGCATCAATACCTTTAAATAAGAAGTTGAGTTTTTTTGAAGTCTTGCCTGCGATATATTCAACTAATAGCGGTATATCCGCTGGGTGTTCTCTTAGCGGGGGTAAAACTATTTGAACAGAATTTAGCCTAAAGTATAGATCTTGCCTAAAATTACCATTGCGAATTTCAGCTTCTAAATTTCTGTTAGTTGCTGCAACAACTCTCGCATTTACTTTTCTAATAGTAGAGGAGCCAAGCCTTGTATATTCGCCAGATTCCAAAACACGGAGTAGCTTGACTTGGGTAAGTAAAGGCATATCGCCTATTTCATCTAAAAAGATAGTTCCATTATTCGCCGCTTCAAAGAAACCTACTCTTTGTTCTACTGCGCCTGTATATGCTCCCTTTTCATTACCAAATAATTCAGCTTCTAATAAATTTTCAGGAATTGCGGCACAGTTTACACTAACAAAAGCCTCCTTTTTCCTATTGCTCATGCCGTGTACTGCCTTTGCAAAAACTTCCTTCCCTGTGCCTGTCTCGCCCGTTATTAATACGTTTAGGTCTGTCGGTGCAGCCATCAATAACTTTTCTAAAGCCTCCAAAATTTTAGGAGAATTACCAACTATACCAAACCTACTTTTAATCTCATTGAGAAAGGCTAATTTAAAATCAACTTCATTCATACTTTACTTAAACTTTCTTTTGTTTGATTATCCATTCTTCCCAGCCACCAGTATATATAAATACCTTATCATATCCAAAAGAAACAATTATTTCAGCTAATTTATGACTGGCATCACAAGCACCGCCATCGCAATAAACTACAATTTTCTTATCACTTGGTAAATTCATTATTTGATTCATCATCTCACCTTCCTCTCCATAAGGAAAGATATTGATAGCATCGCCGATTTTGTCTCTAGCAAAGTTATCCGGATTGCGTGCATCAATAATTATAAATGAATTATCTTTAATAATTTTGAGCATTTGCTGATAACTAACAGTCTTAGCTAAATTCTTGTGGGCATCGGCTACATTTTCTTTGTTGTGTGCAATTTCAGTTGTGTTCTGCGCTATTTTAGTTTTATTAGTGTCAATTTTTTTACTTATCTTATTGGTATCAGTAGGTAATGTAGGATTGTTTGTAGCTATTAATGTATCTTTTTTTATGTTATCATTTGCAGGATGATTAGTCGTGTCCTCCGAAAATAATAACGCATCGTCTACTACCTCTACGGCTTTATTTTCTTTTAACAAAGATAATGGCTTAGGTAAAGTAAAATTATAAGCAATAGCTATTGCCGAAGCAAAGATTAATATATAAACGATTTCTTTTACGGTTTTATTCATTTTAGAAATTTCTCACTTTTTTTAATAGAGAATATGCGGCATTTAATTCTTGGGTTTTTATTTGAGCAAGTTTCTGTAAATCTTCGCCTAAGCCACTTGTTTTATCTGGGTGGTACTCTTTGATTCGTGATTTATAAGCATTTTTTATTTCGTCTATACTTGCTTTATGTGTTAGATTAAATAATTCGTAGGCTTTTTCAACACCGTTATCATTCGTGTAACTCTGTTGATTTGAGTAATTATTAGAGTTGCTTGATTGGTTTAAATTATCAATAATATTTTTTAATTCATCATCTTCATTTAGATGATATTCGAAATTATTGTGAATATAATCGTTCGATGATTTAGATTTTTCAGATTTTACTATTCGCGAAATTCTATCAAATATCTGTCCCATTTATATTAGACCTATCCTTAAAATAATTTATAACATAATATGACGCGTCTTCAGCGGACTCAGTTGTAGTAACTTTATCAAAATGCTCTATAATACTTTCGTTGTAAAATGCCATAGTTTGGACTAATTCACTCCACATCTCACCAACTGCAATCAAAGGCTTATCTACAATTAAACTCTGTTCACTTAATGCCCATGCTGCTGCAAACCCCAAGAAAGTATCTGTGCCACCAGGCAAAATAATATACGCATCTGCCAATTCCAATACTTTTATCAAACGACTAAAATAGTCTTTTGTTTTAATAACTTCATTAGCATGTTGATTAGGTGAATCCCCTTCAATCATAACGTGAATCTTTTTAATTGAATTATCGCAATTAATAAAAGCAGCTTCCATAATACCACTATTACCACTTAAAATTAAGTCAAATCCATTATTGCATAATATGTTGCCTAATTCTTTTGCACTCTGCCACTCAAAAGAATTAGCTTTTACGTCCTTACTTCCAAAAATTGCTATTTTTGCCATAATATTAGTCCTCAAATTATAAACTAATTTAAATTAACTCCAATACTAAAATAAAGTATTGTTTGCCCAAATACAAGCTCTTTTAAATATTTTCTAAAAAAAAGTGATTTACCCCAAGCAAATTTAGCTGGTCCTATAGGGGTATTGAGTGCTAAACCTAAACCAAAGCCGTGCTTTAGATTGTTTAGTTCTATATTTTCATAATTTACCCAAACGTTTCCTACGTCATATCTTGCAAAAAAATACGTATCAAAGAAAATATCAATTGGGAAGTCAGTTCGATAGCCTAATGAGCTTTTAAATATTTGCCGACCTAACAATTCTTCAGACCTATAGCCAAAGAAAGAATTCATACCTCCTGCCATAAAAAATTCAGGGTAGGGGAGCGTCGCATCTGCTGCCCCAAAGGTCAGTTCAAAATTAAATATATTGCTATTTAATGGGAATATCGTATTAAAATAGGTACTAATCTTAGAAAAACCTACTATATTTTTAGCTTGTATTAGGTTTGTTTCTAAAGATAGATTGAGTACTCTGCCTTTAGTAGGGAAATATAAATCATTGAGATTATCCCAAATTACACCAAATTTTATTGTAGATATTGGGTAATAATCCATCTTAATAGTATCGCTTTTCTTATAATATTGTTGCTGTTCAAATCTGACACTTGAATAGAGATTCCCGCCTCGACCTATCTGCACACCACCAGTTAATTTGATACCGTAAGTATTAACCTCATAGTTTAAGTTTCGTGTAGAAGTATAAGCAGTATTATCTTTATTATAGTCTACTTTGTATTCAAATCCTTGCCAAGTATTATAATAAAGCTCTAAAGCTAAGTTCAAGTCTGTATTGATAAATCTTGAATTTTCAAACTTTAAATAATTATATAGATATGTTTCGCTAAAAATTAGATTATAGCCAAGTCTTGCACCAAAATTAAATAAATTTTCTTGTATTAGATATAAACTACCTTGTGCATTTCTTTCCGAATCTACTCGTCCACCTAATTTTACTACCTGAGTGCCGCCGTCCTTTAGTTTGACTCTTACGTTCATATTCGCATTAGTATCAAGATAAGGATATATTTCTACATTACTAAACAAATCAGTGCTTTTTAGGTACTCCCAACTCATTAATAAATTGTCAATTGTGAGTTCGTCCCCTTCTTTTATCTGTAAATCTCTTTTAATGATAAAATCACTTACATCTGAGCCATCGATTATGATACGATGTATTTTATATTTATCAATAAGTACTTTAATACTATCGTTATATTCTAATACCTTGACCTTAGGATAATTAATACCCTTGTTTTTTAAGTATTTGATAATATCTAATCTTAATTCGTAAACTGTATTTTTAGAAATATTATATTTACTTTCCTTACTCTCAATAGCTTTTCTTAGTTCGTTGATGTCTATTGTTGTAATATTTGATTCAAGTGAAATATTCTTCAACTTAGCTCTACTATTAAATTCTATTTCAAGCGTATTAGATAAATTATTGATTTGCAGGTATTCAAATTGTAAGGGGGAGTTTAAAAGACCTACTAATAAATTTAATAGACTGTCGATATCTTCAATTATAGCATTATTTGTTTGACAAGTATCCAAAAAACTCTGTGGGAAATTCTTTAATTTTAAGAGCAACGGGTAATTATTTATAGTATTTAATTCCACTTTAAATTTATCCATTAATTTAATCTTATATTTATTTAAATACAGATTATTAATACTGGCATAACTTTGCTTGGTAGCACTATAACCTAAATCGATAAGGGTATCTATATTAGAAAAATCATCATTGCGTATGTTGCCTAACTCTGGCTGAATTACTATATCTGCCAGCTTTTTGGAACTATCAGCAATATGTTGGATGGCGACAGACAATACTTGGTCTGCCATTGTCCATACGTTCGTTAGCTCTAATTTATCATATAAAGGTGAGGTAGCGTCTACAGCAAGCTTTATATCAGGGTGTAATGCTATCAATTGTTGGGTTGGTATATTAGACAATATGCCACCGTCTACCAAAATCATCGAATCTATTCTAATAGGTGTGTAGCGTAACGGGATAGTAGCACTTGCTCGGACTATTTTGCTTATATTGCCTGTCGAAAAGGTCTTTGATTTTCCACTTACCAAATCTGTTGCTACTGCTCTGAATGGTATCTTGAAAGAGTCAAAGTTTAGTTCGGGTTGAGTAGGTGCATTCCAAAATACTTTTTGCAGAAATTCATCAAAGGGGTTGCCTGCCGATATAGCTTCTGGTTCTATTATACTAAAATTTTTAAATTTAATACTAAATAAACTTTTGTCGTAAATATCTTTTTGATCCAAGAACAATTCACTTCGTTTATTTTTAGAAAGAGCTAAAGTGTTGCGCCAATCATTAGAGCTAAGCAACTCACTAAGTTCACTTGCATTGTACCCATTAGTGTATAAGCCTCCTACGATTGCTCCAATTGAAGTGCCAACAATATATGAAATGCCTAAACCCTTCTCCTCAAAGTATTGTAAAACGCCTATCTGCGAAAGACCTCTGGCACCGCCTCCGCTCAAGGCTAATCCGATGCTAGGTTTTTGTACATCATCATACTTTATGACAAAAGAATGCTCTTGTGCAATTGATTGATAAACGTTTGTTAAAAATAATATAATTAGTATATATTTCATTATCTTATGATTTTAAATTCGTTATCATTATCAAGTAAATTAATTTCAGTTTTTGTGAACTCACAAACTATCGAATGGCTCGGTCCTCTTTTTAGCTCTGCAAGCAAATTATGTACTAATTTGGAATTTAATTGTATTTCTGCACTTACACTACCATCTATATTATTCACTACAAAGCCTGTTGCGCCAAATTGCCTTGCTATTCGATAAGTGTATTGCCGAAAGCCTACCCCTTGTACCAATCCAATAAATTTTAATCTAAATCTTTGTAAAGCCATCTAAAAGCTAATATTGATATTGAATAGAGGATGCTATTTGGCTTGCCAATTGACCGTTACCAAAGTAATTGAGTATAGCAAATGCAAAATCAAAAGTGTTGCCCGCTCCTCTTGCCGTAAGTATATTGTTATAGAGAACAATGCTCTCTTCTTTATAGTTATATTTCAAAAGTCTCTCTTTTACTATGGGGTGCGATGTTATATGAGATTCTTCAGTAAGAATCTGACTTGTATCTAATATCAAAGGTGCCGCACAAATTGCCGCTATTAATTTATTATGGTTAAAATTAAATCGTATTAACTCCAAAAGTTGCTCGTTCTTTAATAAATTATTAACACCATTAAAGCCACCAGGAAGTACAATTCCATCATACAAAGTAGAACTATCAATTTCTTGGAAAAGTATATCGCATATTACTTTTGTGCCCTTACTTAGCTCTATATTTTGTTCGGTAGCAGTAAGAATAACTTTATATGAAGCCCTTCTTAAAATATCAATTGATATTATTGTCTCCATATCTTCACTGCCATTGGCAATAGGGACTAATATTGTCCTATTCATAATGTTTTATAGTTTTGTATCTAAAAAATTTAATGCAATTCTTCTAAATTCTTCTCTTTCAGTTATCATAAATGTATGTCTGCCATAGTCATAAATAGCGCTCTGGCTATTGGGGATTTGCTCTTGCATTACTGCCATTTTTGTGTCAATGTCTCTAATCAAATCATCAGTAGTAGTGCCAACTAACAACACGTCAGATTTAATGGTAGATAAATCACCCCAAATTAAAGGTAATTGATTTTTGCCTATTGTTAGTAAATTTTCACAATCCAAATCTACCATCTTTTCCCAATAGTCTCCATTAAATCTCTTCCAATATTGTTGCATCAGAAAATCATTCTTTTTTGCATTCTGCCTAAAGTTGGTAATCTTTTCTGCATCTTGCAATGACACGCTATTGCCAAAAAAGCTGTCTGCAATAATTTTGGGTGCTATATCTGGGTTTAAAGTTGCCATATTGAGTGCTGTAATTGCTCCTCCACTTGTCCCAATTAAATTAATTGTATTTATATTTAAATGCTCACATAGAGCTAAGCCACTTTTGGCATTATATCTCCAAAAGTCATCTGCAAATTTATCTAATTTATCAGAATAGCCATGACCAGGCCAGTCGAAGGCGATAACTTTGTAATATTGTGCGAAAAATGGTATATCATTTTCAAATAATTTTGATGAGGTAGTATTGCCGTGTAATAGCATTAAAGGAAAACCTTCGCCTTCTACTGTATAATAAACGTTTCTACCATCAAATTTAAAATAAGACATTATACTTCCTTGTTAAATAATTCTCGTAACGGTTTGATATGTTTTAATAAGATTATAAATGAAACTATTGTAAATAAGATTTTTACATTAAAGTAGTTGCCAATTTTCATAAAGTCAAATAAGCCCAAGAGCATATCATTAGTAGAAAATGCTAAAATACAAGTACCTAATAGTGCTATCGAATTTGCAACATGAACATTTTTTCTTATCATTTTGTAACCAGCTACCCACATTAATAACCACATAAATAATAAATATGGATTAATTAACAAAAATAGGCCTGCTGCAGTTGCTAAACCCCTACCACCCTTTAACTTTAAGAAGATGCTCATAATATGCCCAATAACAACCCAAATTGAAGCTAAAAGTAAATAATCAAAGTTACCATTAAAAAAAAAGTGATATAAAAGTACTATAAGCATACCCTTGCTCGCATCTAAAAGCATAGACAAGATGCCTATAAATTTGCTGTTGCTAACTTCGTAGGAGTTTAAAGCGCCAACATTGTAACTACCCTCTTCAGTTAAATTTTTATGATAAAATAGTTTAACTAAAATAGCAGAAAATGGGATTGACCCAACTAAATAAGCAAATATTATAATTAATACTTGTTCTATCATCCTAATTCCACTAATATTGGTTTATCTACATTAAATCCCAAGAATATATTAGCTTGCTGATGGAAATTATGTGGCAAATCGCTTACATAAAAATCAATTTCTGGTTTATCTACAAATACGCCACTTTCATCTTTTAATAATTTCATTTCGGCTAATAATCTTAATGAACTAACTGAAGCATGCTCACCAGTATCGATTAAATTTACATCTGGCAATAAATGATGAATAACATTCCACAATAAAGGGTAGTGAGTGCAACCTAATATTAAAGTATCAACTTTATGCGACTTTAATGGCTCTAAATATTCTTTAGCTACCTGAATAATAGCGTCAGAATTAATTATGCCTTCTTCAACAAAAGGCACAAACAGCGGGCAAGGTTGTCCAAGAACTTCAATTTTTTTATTATTATTTAGATGTTCAATTTCTGTTTTATATGCCATACTTGATATAGTTGCCCTTGTGCCAATAACCCCAATTTTACCTGACTTTGTAGAGCGTAAAGCTGCATTAGCTCCTGGCTTTATCATCCCAATTACTGGGATTGTGCCTGCAATTTCTATTATTGTATCTATTGCTAAAGAAGAAACTGTACTACAAGCAATTACTATCAGTTTTACATTTTTTTGAATTAAAAAGTCTGCACACTCTCTCGCATATCTTTCTACTGTTGATTTTGATTTATTGCCATAAGGAACGCGTGCCGTATCCCCTAAATATATATACTTTTCGTTTGGCAAAAATCTAATAAACTGCTTTAGTACACTTAAACCACCTAATCCTGAATCAAATATACCTATCGATGAATTTATATCCATAAAATTATATTATTTCTTGTAATATATAAAAAAATAAGTTCGATATAGGTTATCATTAATTGTAAGATAAGCCGATTATTTTTTAGTTTATAGGATTAAAGATTGTCAAATATAAATATAACTTAGGCTACATTGCCTTAATTACAAATTCGTTGTATAATACAAAAAATACAAACTCATCTACTAATTACTCTTAGTAGATGAATTATACTTTATCGATAATCTCAACTATGAAAAATATTATTTTTGCTGTTGAGTCTGTCCTTCGCTGGCACCTTTTTGCTCAGCTGGCTTTTGTGCTGGCAATTGTTGTACTGGTTGAGTTGGTACTGTTTGTGGAACAGCAACGCCCTCAGTAATTGGCTTTACAGCAAAGCCTCCTGCTGTTGGTAAAAAGAATTTGTTAGTAGCCAAAGACAATACTAAAAGTAATGCCGCTAAACCAATTGTTAATTTAGTAAGCATATCCATTGCTTTACGGCTACCAAGCATAGACGAGAATGTGTTTGTTAAACCCGCCATACCAGTAATCATATCACCTTTACCAGGTTGAATTAATACTACTGCTGTCAATAATACTGATATGACCATCATTAATAAAATCAAAAATGTAAACATAAAGTTTTCCAAATTATTAAATTTTAGAACTACAAATTTAATAAAATTTCACAAAATAACAATATATTTGATTTTGTTATATTGATTTTTTTAGAAAAGTTTTAAAAAATGAAGCTAATTTATAGGTATATTCTCCGAATTCATTTTGCCCCATTTATGTTTGGCACGGCAACAGTCATATTTATTTTTCTAATGCAATTCATTATGAACTTCTTGGATCAATTGGTAGGGAAGGGACTCGATACTGCCTTGATTTTGGAATTAATCACTTATAATATTGCTTGGATGCTTGTGTTAGCTGCACCGATGGGGGTACTATTTTCTACTTTGCTCTCTTTTGGTTCTATGTCGGCGGCACACGAAATTACTATCATTAAAGCAAGTGGCGGTTCATTTTTAAAGATGATGTCGCCAGTTATTATTGCAGGATTCTTGCTCTCAATACTGCTTTTTTGGTTTAATGATGCTATTTTGCCTGATGCAAATCATAATGCAAGGCTATTAATGAGCGATATACAACGCAAAAAGCCAACTTTTGCTTTAGAATCAGGGCAATTTTCTTCACAATTAGAAGGATACACAATACTTGCAAGAAGCGTAGATTCGGCGACAGGATTAATTAGAGGGATAACAATATATGATATGTCGCAATTGCAAAAGCGTAATATAATTTCGGCAGATACGGCTTATCTTAAGTTTTCTGATGACTACAGGAGCTTAATACTTGATTTGTATCATGGCGAAATACACCAGCTAAGTCCTAATAATACAGATAATTATAGGATTGTTAAATATGATAAATATAAAATTGCCTTGCCAGCGAGTGGGTTTGCCTTAGAACAATCAAGTGCAGATTTTGTAGCCAAAGGTGACAGGGAATTAGATATTAATGATATGCAGCAAATTGTGGATACAGCACGGGCTAACAAGCGAAATTTTATGTTGAAAGCAGATTCTTCAATGAAAAATTTAATAACAAATTACATTTATGGCAAAAACAATAATTTACAAAATTTGCATCTTGAAAGGGATATAGAGCATAATATGAATGGCAGAATCGTAAATCAAAGTAAGCAGCAAATGATAGCCAATTCTTTAGATACTGCTAAAAATACTATGCTCAATAAAATTATGAATAGAATTAATATTGATAAATCCTTCATACAAGGGCAGATAGATCAAGCAAAATTTTATGATTCAAAGATTGAGCAATATCAAGTAGAAATATATAAAAAATATGCCATACCTTTTGCTTGCTTGATATTTGTATTTGTAGGATCGCCATTGGGTATTATTACCAAAGGAGGCAATTTTGGTATTAGTTCTGGTATATCGCTTGTATTTTATGTTATATATTGGATAAGTCTAATTGGCGGCGAAAAACTTGCAGATAGAGGTATATTAGAGCCATGGCTTGCCATGTGGTTAGGAAATATCATCATAGGATTATTGGGACTTATTCTTACCTTACGCGTAAACTACGAATCCCTAAGTTTTTTGGATATTAGAAATATTTTTAAAAACAAATTTGTAAATATCAAAAACATTAGCTAACTTTGTTCCTCGAATTGTTTTGTGTGTATTTATTTTTTTATAAAATATTTAGTTTTATAACTTGTATTATAGTATTAGCTATATGTAGTGCTATGAATTTATATAGTGGTATCAATAAAGAATCTTCAATACTATATCAAACAAAAAGAGGCTGTTACTAAGCGATGTAATAGCCTCTTCTTTATATATACTATACACTTAATTATTACAAATTAGGTCCCAGCGTTATAATCTTTAGAGTATTTAATTTGCTCTTCAGATAAAGCATCAATTTTTAATCCCATCATAGATAATTTTGTTTGAGCTACAAATTCGTCTTGGTTTGCAGGTATATCCATAACTTTTGTTGGGAATTTACCGCCATTAGTATGGTTTTCTGCTAAAGCCAAGTGAGCCATAAATTGATTTGCAAACGACATATCCATAACTTCTGACGGGTGTCCTTCGGCTGCAGCTAAATTGATTAATCGCCCTTGAGCTAATAAGTAAATTCTTCTGCCATCAGCCATTGTGTATTCTTCGCAATTAGGGCGGATAGTTCTTTTACTTACTGCTAACTCTTCTAATTCTACTATATTAATTTCCTTATCGTAATGACCAGTATTGCATACGATTGCACCGTCTTTCATTACTTCAAAATGTCTTTTTCTGATAACATCTTTCATGCCAGTCGCAGTACAGAATATATCTCCAACCGCTGCTGCTTGGTCCATAGTCATTACTTCGTGTCCTTCCAACATTCCTTTGATTGCAGCAGTAGACTTTACTTCGGTAATAATAGTATTACAGCCTAAGCCTTTAGCACGTTTTGCTACGCCGCTACCGCAATGTCCATGCCCTGCAGTTACAAAGTTCTTGCCAGCCAATAACACAGATGTTGCTCTAATGATACCATCAATTGTTGATTGACCTGTACCATATACATTATCAAAATCCCACTTAGTTTCGGCATCATTTACCGCAAATACTGGGTATAATAATTGGCCTGCTTCTTCTCTTGCTCTAAGTCTATGAACGCCCGTAGTTGTTTCTTCGGTACCGCCAATGATATGGGTAGTAGCTAAGGTTTTGTATTTTTCGTGCACAGTATCGATTAAATCACAACCATCATCAAGCGTAAGGTGTGGATTTGGGTCGATGGTACGTTCAATGCACCAATAAAAATCTTCATGATTGCCATACCAAGCATAGATAGCAATACCCTCATCAGCTAAAGCTGCTGCCACAGCATCATTAGTAGACAATGGGTTACAGCCCGACCAATATACTTCGGCGCCAGCCTCTTGAAAAGTTCTAATTAGTACAGCTGTTTCTTTCGTAACGTGCAAACAACCAGCAATTTTAAGCCCAGCAAATGGTTTTGTTACTTTATATTTTGCTCTTAATCCCATTAAGACAGGCATTCTTGATTCTGCCCAATCAATTAACAAACGACCTTCTTCTGCTAAGCCAATATTGCGAACACAATACTTACCTTCTACTTCCGAAAAGTTACCGCTTGCGCTCTTTTGAGGAATATTAGACATATAATTTTATCCTTATTATTAATATTAATTACTATTTACTATGCGAAATTTTTCTTAAACAACTCAACTAAATTCAATTGTTCCCAACTAAATTCATTCCTACCAAAATGACCGTAAGCAGCAGTGCTTCTGAATACTGGTTTTCTCAAGTCTAATCTTTCGATAATACCTTTAGGCGATAAATCAATATTTTCTAAAATAAATTTATCTAAAATTCTATCGCTTACTTTGCCAGTATTATGTGTATTTACATGAACAGAAACAGGTTGTACTACACCAATAGCATAAGAAAGTTGTATTGTACATTCGTCTGCCAAATCTGCTCCAACAATATTTTTAGCTAAATGTCTTGCTGCATAAGCGGCACTTCTATCTACCTTAGTTGGATCTTTACCAGAGAAAGCTCCACCTCCGTGAGGTGCTTTGCCACCATAAGTATCTACGATAATTTTTCTGCCAGTCAAACCTGTGTCTCCGTGTGGACCGCCGATAACGAAGCTACCAGTCGGATTTACATAGATTTTTGTATTTTCATCTAAGAGTTCATTAGGTATCACGGTCTTAATTACGTTATTGATTACATCTTCTCTGATTTTTTCTTGGCTTACGTCTGGGTCATGCTGGGTAGAAATAACAACCGTATCTACTCTTAATATTTCGTTATTGTCGCCGTATTCTATTGTTACTTGAGATTTAGAGTCTGGTCTCAAGTATGGCATCAACTGATTATTATTATTTCTAATGTCAGCTAATTTCTTTACTAATTTATGTGAGTACATTAAAGTAGCTGGCATCAACTCTGGGGTTTCTTTGTTTGCATATCCGAACATCATACCTTGATCTCCTGCTCCACCTTTATCCACACCCATTGCTATATCAGATGATTGATGGTTGATTACGTTGATAACAGATACAGACTCCGCATCAAATCTTAGTCCATATTTATTATAGCCTATATCACTGATGACATTTCTTACTAACCTTTGCAAATCTACATAAGTATTGGTCGTAATTTCTCCACCTACTACTATCATACCTGTTGTAGCAAAGCATTCACAAGCTACTCTCGACATTGGATCATCAGCAAGCATTGCATCTAATACGGCGTCAGATACTTGATCGCAAATTTTATCTGGGTGTCCTTCTGATACAGATTCAGAAGTAAACAAATATGTGTTATTACTCATTTAATCTTTTTCCTAATATATATTTTTTTTACTTTTTAGCTTTCTGAAATTTGGCTTGAATCGCCTACATTCAATTTATGAAAATGGCCCTTTACATCGGCATCATTTCCGATGATAGATTCTTCTAACAGAGACGAAGATACTTTAGCACCAAAACTAATAATTGAATTTTTTATGATACTATCTTTAACAATGGCACCATCAGCAATAGAAGTATATGGACCAATAACCGAACTTTCTACAGTTGCCTTATCAGATATAAATACTGGTGGAATTATGATAGTGCTATTTAAGCTATAATGATGAGGCTTTTGGTCTAATAAAAATCTATTAGTACTTAATAGTGTCTCGGGCTTACCACAATCATACCAACCATCTACTGGAAATGTATTAAATTCCGCACCCGATTCTATCATTAATTGTAGAGCATCTGTTAATTGATATTCACCACGTGTTTTTATATCTTCATCTATTAGCTTATTTAAAGAATCTACTAATAATTTGGTATTCCTTATATGGTAGATACCAACTATTGCTAAATTTGATACAAATGCTTCGGGCTTTTCTATCAAAGTAGTAATTTTATCATTATTATCTTTGACAACTACTCCAAATCGTCGTGGGTCTTCAACAGATTTTACACCTATAGAATTAGCTTTTGAATTAAAAGCGATAGACAAATCAACATCAAAGATAGTATCACCTAAAATTATCATTAATTCGTCGCTTTTATATGTGTCTCTACCTACCCATATAGCATGCCCCAAACCATGTTGTTCACTTTGTTCTACAAAGTCAAATTCTATATCTGTATAGCGTTTAGTTACATATTCTTCCACTAAAGCTCCCATATAACCAGTGATTATTGTTGCTTTTGATAGGTTTTGTTCCAAGAGTGAATCTAAAATATGTGCTAAAATCGGCTTTCCCGCAACATTTAATAATACTTTGGGTAATGAATACGTGTGCGGTCTTAGTCTAGTACCGACTCCAGCTACTGGAATTACAGCTCTCATAATATAATAAAAAAATCCATAATTATTAATTGACGTTTTTCAAAAGTAAATAATTTAATTCGTATAAGCAGTAAACTTATATATATTTTCTAATTTACAATTTATTATACTTATTTTTGTTGAATGTATTTGTAAGTATTATTTGAATGAGTATATATAAAATCATAATCGTATTATTATTTGTGCTTACATTCTTTAACCTACAAGCTTATGGGCAAGAATTTAAAGCAGATGTAACGCCATTTATAAAACCAATTAATAAGGTTATAAATATAGGACCTTGTTTGATTGAAGACTCCGTATTTTTTAATTTTGAATTTGCAAATAAAGGTAAAAAGTCATTATTTATGGAACGTCTTTCACCAAGTTTTTATCTTGGGGCTGCTCCTTCCGACCTTAGCGCTATTCAATTTACTTTATATAGAGAATTACCAATACTACCCTTAATATTAAACCCAGCACAAAAAGATACTATGATAGTAGCATTTCGTGCGGGGGATACAGTGGTAACAAAACCCGGCTGGCACCAAGCACTGTTGGCACTAAGTTTTTATGATGGAGATACCAAAAAAGCACCTCCTATAACTCCAATAGATACATTTTTATTAACTGTAAAGAAAACTATTAAACACTTTGATAATTTTGAAGATATAATCGATTTTGATTCTGTATATATTAATCCTAATACCCCAAAGTCAATGCTGTGGCGAGGGAAAAATACATACTTTAAGGATATATTACTAAAAAATCGTAAATTAAGCTATATAACACAACCACAAATTGATAGTGAGTTTGAACTTGGTGAGCTACTCGAAAATTTAACTATTATCCCAGATGGGATTATTAATAGGCAATTTAAGTATAAGCCTAATAATATGGGTTACGATACTGCTATAGTAACAAACTTTTTTGTTCCTAATTTAAATAAAAATAAGGATTCCTTAGATTCCTCATCGGTTAAGCTAATTGGAATAGGAGTTTATCAGGATTTGAGCCTTGAAGATGCTAATTATGACTTTAGAAACGATACTCTATTTATAGGGGATATTTTGCCTAACAATAATACGCAACTAATAATTACATTAAAAAATACTGGCAATATCCCAATCTTTGCTAAATCAGAACAAATTATTAATCTTGTTAATAATAAGATTAGTGATGAATTTAGTTTTGTTACGAAATTCCAAAATAATAATACTTATCTTCAAAAAGATAGTACTTGCAAGATTTATTTAGATTATAATCCTAAAAATAGAGGTTTATGTATTTATAATTATACAATTGAAACAAATTTGATGGAGCGTAATATACATGGCACTCCGCAGAGCCAGTCAAAGATAAATTTTTATATCGTGGCTAACCTTGTTGCTCCAAATATGATAATACAAAATGATAGCTTAGATTTTGGTAACATTGCTCTAAATAATGCATATTGCCCTACAAAAAGAGACACTTTATTGAAATTTTCTAATAATGGAAATTCTAAATTGTCAATTTATGATATAAAATTAGATCCAGAATATCCACAATCACCCTTTCGCTTGGGAGCTTATGACCAAATATTAGAACCTTCTGAAGAAGGTAAATTTTCAATTTCATTTGAAGAAATATCGCCACAAGTGAGGGAATATGAAAGTATACTAACGTTTTCCACAAACGAAAGCGTGCCTGCTAAAGTACATAAAGTACTAATTAAGGCTAATACAATTCCACCATTATCAGGAAATATTTCTATTCCAGATAATTTAAGAGCTAAGCCGGGCAGAGTAATAGAAGTACCAATACAAGTATCTTATAATGGAGATAATCCCATTCAATTTGCAGAAAAATTTAAGGCAAATATTATATATAATAAATCGTTGTTAGAATATTTAGGTACCACTACACTTAATACGGCTTGCGAAGGCTCTATTAACAAAAGTGATAATTATGAGGGCGATAATCCCGAAATTAAATTGGAGTTTGAAGCAAGTACGAATAATAATTTTTTGAATCGCGATACTATTGTTAAATTAAGATTTAATACATACCTTGGAAATGCCATTTCTACCGAAATAGCTATCATAAATCCACAGTTTAGCGATTCCAAATGTACTAATTTATTCAAATTACAAATTAACAATGGAGTGTTTACTACCGATTCTGTTTGTGGTATAGAATACAAAGCTGTTCAAAAACCTACGCAACAGCTTCAAATAAATACATATTATAAGCAAAATAATAGAATATTTGAATATTCTATTCCATATAATGATAATGTTGAGTTAGCAATGTACGATATTTATGGAAATAAAATAAAGCAATTATTCAATCAATTAATGCCTTCTGGAGTATATCAATTCAACTTAAATGACAATGAATTTCCAAATGGCTCATATTATATTATTATTAGAAATAAATATGCTTTTGATTCAAAGCAATTCATCATAGTAAAATGACAAAATTAATATATATACTGCTATTTATTGCTACAACTAATCTATATTCGCAAGGATTTGATTGGCAGATTTCGCCACGGTATCCAATAGAAATGCCAAATTATTTTTTTGGTATCGGCTTAGATTATTCGTTTTCAGAGAATAATGGTAAATTTAACTTAATTGAAAATAAGATACCGTGCTGTCAGTTTAATAGCGGGAACGGCAATAGATATTCATTAGCTTTATATTATGAAAACTGGCTTAATGGAACTAATTCCTATAACATCTCTGTATCATATAATTATTTAGCCTCAAAATTTGAAATTCAAGATAACTTACCAACAAGAGAAGGTGAATTTAAAACTATGTATAGCTTGGAGTCAAAAATGTCATTTGTAGGAATTAATGGCTTTTATAAAATAAGAGTGCCAAAGTACGGTATAAATTTCTCTACTGGTTTAAATTTATTATTTAATATCTCAAGCACACAAATTCATAAAGAATATGCTATTAGTAATAATGTACCCTTCAAAGAACGAACATTGAGTAATGGACAAATCGAATCCACAAGCTTAGTAGTAGTCGAACCTTTTGTACAAGTAGGGGCTGACATAGATTTAGGTATAGGAATGTATGCAAGCCCTAATATTAAACTTGGGTATTCACTGAATAGTTACTTAACCAATGATAGCTGGCGAAGCTTGATCATTGGTTTTAATTTGCGAATTTACAGAAGCTTTGACTTTTAAATATTTATATGAACTAACTTAAAATTGCCATTCCGTATTTTCCAAGCTTAATATTCAGAGCCATATTTTGATAATCATAGTGAGCATTACTTAGTAAGCATTCAGAACCACTAATTGTTATATTTTCGAGCTTATATTCTATATCATAATTGCCCATATTACACATGATTAATAAATAATGCTCTCTGTTTATATATCTCTTAAAACATATTAGATTGTCGGCATTTGTTTCTATTAGTTCAATTTGTACTTCAAGTAAATTATTCGATACTTTTATAAAGCTGTCATAAATAGAATTAATTGTACTAATAAACTCTATCATATTATTAGTGTTATCCCAATTCATTTGTTTTGCCGAAAACAAAGGTAAACTTTCTGGAGGGTATAGTTTTATTTGTTCTTCGCTAAAGTCTAATCCTGTATTAATAGGATAATTTTCGTAAAGCTCATAACCATTATGGATAAATGTAATTGTAGGTAAAAATTTACTAATAATATAAACAACTTTAGAAAGTTCTATATCTTGACTCCTCATCATTAAACGTGGAGTATTATGATTTTCTGGAGTAGCAAAAAAATGAATAGCTATTTCTTTGTTTTGAAATTTTCTAATAATATCTTTCACTTTCCAAAAAATATGAAAATCAAAGGGCATATAGCCAACTACTGCATTATACCCTTCCAAAGCAGAGCTTTGATTTAAAGAAAAATTTTCTTCCCAAAATACAAAATCCTTGTTTACTAGCTTTGCTTTATCTACTATTTCTTTTCTTAGTTTTTCTGGTAAAGAATGCCCCATATCCAACATTATACCATCTATTCCAAAATTTTTAATATAATATGGTATTATATTAGTAATATATTCCCATAGCTCTTTATTTTCATTACTTTCTTTGCTCAATTTTTTATCGTACATACGAATAGTATTGTAAGCAATATAGTTAAAATCTTTATGCTCATACATTTTTAAATATGTAACGTCAGACCATAGTGGTTGCTTATCATCTGGGGGCCAATCAGCAAAAGCGTTTGGTATTACTACCTCTGTTTTACCATTATTAATTAATCCAATGATTTTTTGTTCTACACGTGCTAACTTTATAGGTGCTTTTGTAAACATTTTCCTATGTTGCTCGTGCGGTATAGGCAAATTAGTAAAATCGCCACTCTCGACCTTACCTTTTATTAAATTTAGCTCTTCTTTTGTAAATATAGGTGGTCCATATTGATTCTCATTTTTAGGATCATTTTTTCTTTCATTCACTTTTGCCTTAATCCAATAAAACCAATCAGGGTGTTCTAGAGCAATATCAGAATCAACACTTGCCGTTCTAAAAACAAATTCGTTAATCAACTTCATCCCTAAGCTGTGCGTAGCTTCAGACATAGCTTTAAATTCTAATTCGGAGCCTAATTCTAAAATAGGCTCTGATAAACTATCTTCGATAATATACGGATTTCTAATTGCATAAGGAGAGCCTAAAGTTCCTTTCATTCTATCTATACCTATGCTAGTAGTAGGCAACATATAAATCGTATTTATTCCTAATTTATATAAATAGGGGAGTAGAGCTATGGACTTTAAGAATGTTCCAGTGCTCCTAAAGCCATTTATGCTGTCCAAAGCAATAGTACCTTGATTAAAGTGATCGTAGCTACTAGTATATCTTATAAATAAATTATATACCATAGCATTGTCTGACCAATTGCTAAATGTGCTCTCAATTGGCTTTAAGTTCTGTATCTCCTTAATTTTGTTGATAAAATAATCGTAAGGATTAATATTAGTTTTGCCAATTGTGCCATTTATCCATATATTAGGCACAAAATAATCAAATTTCTTTTTTTGCTTAGATTTTAATTGCTTTAATTTTTCTTCAATTATTTGTAAACTTTCCATATTTAGCTTATTCTCTATATCAATGTTATACAAAAATAATAAACAAAAGTGAACGTAAATAAAGTATATTTTGTATGTAATTTTAATTGAGAAAGAAATGAAGTATATTATTGTATTCATTCTTGTTTTGTGTCTTACCAGCCAAATATTTGCAAGTCCTAAAAAGAATGGCAATGATTATCTAACTGTAAAGGCAATGGCAAGCCATACCGAGCTCACAGCTAATTCACAACTTATGTTGATTTTTGACTTTAAAATTCAAAAGGGCTGGCATATATATTGGAAAAATCCAGGAGATACTGGACTGCCCACAGATATTAAAATCGATACAGACGATAAATTTAAAACAGAAGGTATAATTTGGGCAGTACCAAAAATGTTCCCTTTCAAAGATATGGTAATATATGGATATGATGATTCAGTGCGGCTGATAGTGCCTTTAAATATTCCGAAAGATATGAAATACGGGACCTATAATGTAAAAGCATATGTAGACTTTCTTGTATGCAAAGAAGAGTGCTTGCCAGGGAAAGATACATTCAATATTGTTTTTAAGGTATCAGACAAATCACAGCTTAGTAGTGGCATAACTAATATTAACCTAAGTGCTTATCCAATAAATGCAAGCAATGAGCAAATTACAACAGTAATATTAAATGATACATTACTCACTGATATTCAAATCAATCCTCTGAGAGATGCACAATATTACGCAGAATTTTACCCAGAAGACCAAGGATATTATATTTATTCTGGCATCAAAGCTACAATCAATGAAAATTTAGTATCTCTCAAATTACCATTAAATAAATACCGCGAAGAAGATCCTAAGGAGCTAAAAGGCATATTAATATTTAGAAACTTAGATGGTCATCAGGCAAGTGGCTCGTTCTATGTAAAGAAACAGATTATGAAATGATAGTAAACGAAATTTATAATTAATAGAGATATGAGATAATAAAAGGGGATGTTTAGCAAACAACCCCTTTTATTTTAAATTACTGCGCCGTCCTAAAAAAGGTTTACATAAAAGGAGTAAACAATGGATTATGAGCA
>DAOMQA010000016.1:0-58843 GCA_035445085.1 Kapaibacterium sp. (SeqCode) | reverse complement strand
AATTGGGGATTAATTTGGTAATTTAATTGTGTATACTTATTTTAGGACTATTCATGCCCTCAAAGCCTAATCTTCAAGTTTATTTTGCTTATTTACTACATACATTAGATTTTCTAATTCATGAACTATATTAATAGTATTAATTGTTAATTCTGGTGTACTTTGTAATTTAACAGGTGTGAAATTTAAAATCCCACCGATTTGTGTATTTTGAATTAATTCAATAGTGTGCTTAGCTACTGAAGGAGGTACAGTTAAGATACAAATTTTGATATTATTGTCAGAAATAAACTTAGTTATCTTGTCCATAGGAAAGATTGGAATATCCTTATCTTCATTAATCTTTTTAGAATCAACATCAAAAGCAGCTATTATTTGAATACCTTCTTTTAGGAATCCTTGATAACTCATTAAAGCCTCCCCAATTCTTCCTGCTCCTATGATTATCACTTTTTGTATTTCATCTTTTCCTAATATTTCGTCAATTTTTCCAAGAATAGATTCAATCTCATAGCCACCCTTTCTATTTCCCGTAATACCAAAATTTCCAAAATCTTTCCTTACTAATGATGACGATATTTCTAATGTGTCAGAAATATTGTCGGAGAAGACTTTTTTAAAGCCTAGCGATTGGAGATGTTTTAATAAGTTTTTGTAACTTAACAAGCGTAAAATTTGCCCTTTGTTATTCATCTGCTTCTTATTTTAATCGATTAATAAAATTTATTATGTTAATAGTTTCCCATAATTTTATGAATTATGAACTATACCATATATAAAATAATCATTTATTTTTAATTAAAAAAGCAAAAAAATCAAATTATTAAAAATTTATAATAATTTCACTAATCTTCCCAAACAAAGTCGAACAAGAAATATGACACCACAATCATTAATCCAGTATATGCAAAAATCAATTGCAAATCTTTGTGGGCATCTATTAATGAAGCTCCTGTAAATGAAAGGTCAGTGAGATTAATTCCTAATATGATAATGGGAAGTAAGATTGGAAAACTTAATATTGGAAATAAGGCACTTTTAGAGTTAGCTTTAGCAATAAGAGCCGAAATAATCGTTGTGGCTGCAGCTATTGCTACAGAACTTAAGAAAATAATAAAAATAAATAGACCAAGGCTTTCAATCACTAGTTGAGTATAGAATATTAAGGCTAAAATGATAGCTATTAAGTTGATTAATAGAGCTAATAAAATATTAAAAATCAATTTACCAAAATATACAGCATAAGGTTTTGAGTTGAGTTGTAATAAGAGATATGTACCACGTTCTTCCTCACTAACAAAGCTTTTAGCAAGCCCAGTCATTGCTCCAAAAAACATAATAATCCAGTATATACTTGCCAATACATGGTTATCAAGTTTAGTTCCAGCAGTAGCAAACACAATCATCATTACGGTCGTAAATACGAATAATAAAATTGTTGATATTGCATAGCGAGTTCTAAATTCGCTTTGTATTTCTTTAAATAAAATTGCTTTGATAGATTTCAACAAAAAACCTATATCCTATATTTAAACCCTAATAAGAATGAAAGTGAGTTTATTTTCCACTCATTTTCAATAATATTAAATGGATTGTATTGGTAATTTACTTCGAGAAATGGATTAATATATTTATTTATAGGAAAATTGACACCTAAACCGAACGACAAACCTAAGTTAAAGGATTTAAGAGCATTTAATTCATTAATATTCAAATCTAAAGTATTAGTATTATTAGAAGGATAAATATATTCTTCGGGCATAATAATACTTTTGCTTACATTTACTGATTTAGTCAATCTATAAGATAAATTTATAGCAAAATTTGCATATACATTCCTAAGTAAAGTATAGTCAATTCCTATTGCTAAATTTAATGATAAAGATTTTAAGTCAATTGTTCTTTTTTCTTGAAAAGGTATCAAGCTACCGTTTGTGGCATCTCTAATATGAGAAAGTAAACTATCTGGTGCAGTGAGTGTAGCACCGAAATCATCTAAACTTAACTTACTATTAAAAGCAAATCTATTTTTTAATTTTGTTCCAAAATAAAAGCCTAAAAGCCCCCCACTTCCAATTGCATCTTGAGTGTAGCCGGGCATATTAAGTCCTTCGGTTTTGCTGAAAGATGAAGAATGAAAATTAAAATTATACTTTCCAAAGGCACCTATTGTATATTGAGAAGTACTCATACAAGCGTTATCAATTCCTTCTGTAATATCAAATTGATATTTTTGTTCAAGTAAATCATAATGGTAGCACAAAGTAAATACTTGTTTATTGTGAGAAACGTCAGTTAGCTCAAACACTAATCGCCCTTCACTTAATTCATTCTCAGGCTTAATTTCAATAGGAACTTGAAGCACTCCACTAGAGAACTTTGGAATATTAAATTTTATACCCATACTATCTATTAGAGCAATAGCATCTACCCCTGTATCATCTCTTCTATCGTCTCGTAAAACCATTGTTGTTTGATTATTATCATTCTTTAATAAATCAACATAAGGCTTTAAAGTGTCTGATTTAGGAGTATATTCTAAAAATGATTGGCCGCCCATATTTCCATAAGCGTCGTAAGCATCTACATCGCCGTAGCCAAATCCATAGGAATACATGCCAAATGGTTCATCAGCAGTGATAGAGTGTGTGCCAAATGGTACTTCCAAGTATGCAATCGAATATTTAGAAATTCCTAAGGGCTCAAAGCTATTGGTAGATACTTTATGACCATCTAGTTTAAAAGTATTAATTGCGCTATTAGGTACAACAACATTAATATAATGGAACCAACTCCCATTTACAGGGGTTGCAAACCTATAATTCTTTAGAAACTGCTGTGTAGGGCTAATAAGCAACATCATAGGGTCACCCGTTTTATCGCCATTATCAAATCCTTGCGAGTATTGCGCTACTAAGACAGGTCTGTCTGCTGTAATTTGAATATTGGCAGCAGAATTTTTTTCAAAATACTCACCTGGTTGTAGTGTAGCAACTTGTTTACTGTTTTCAAAAACTTTAGTGTTAGGGTAATTGGCTAATACTCTATATGTATATATAGAGCGGCGTTTCAGTTTTCCTATATAGAAATGTTTGCCCCACGAGCTAATAGGTGGCATTTGCTCTACTAAGTGGTTACATGCCTTAATTAAAGGAGGTGCAGCTGGTACATAACTACATTCGTGCCCTCCAAATACAGCAATATTTTTATTAGATTTGATTAATGAGCCAGTTAAATCAACATCCTTTGGGTTATCAATTCCATTATTTCTTAAAATAACTCTTTGATTTTCTGCTCTAACTTGAAATACATCGCCTTTGTTTAAAGTAATCTCGTAAGGAACATTTGCCTTCTTTCCAGTACTTGTTAGCGTTCTAGGGATAATCTCTACAATTGTGTTATCCTCTACCCCGACTATAGCAAAGATTGGAGACAATGTGAGAGCTACTTCATAGCTCATAATTCTATACTCTTTTCCTAATACATTAACAGGTAAGCCCATATATGTATCAGTTGTTTGATATCTTCTATTTAGTCCGTAAACCGAAATTGGTTTATCTGATGTAACATGTATAGCCATGCCGTGTTCTATTACTTCTTGACTTCTTAATTCTGCTAAAGGGTCTATCTCTACTGACTCTACTGTTCCGCCTTTAACAAAAATAGTTTTATTATAACCCAGAGCACCTATACTAATTTTAACATTTGCATCTTCATCTCCAGTAATAAATAATTCTAAGAGTAGCGCATTTTGTGTCTTTTGTGATTCAATTTTATAGTTTGTCATAAAACACAACCAAAATTCAACACCTACAGGCTCCTTCATTTTCATAAAATACTTGTCAGAATTTATTTGTTCTTGCGCAATATTGACTACGCTACAAGCTATACATACAATTAATAATATAATTATTTGTTTCAATTTATTACTTTCTATTTAATTAACATAATGTTTAATTGATAAGTCGATCTTGATGTTGTCATATTCAAATAATAAGCCCCTACGGAAATATCACTTTTACGCGATTTTAAAATTAAAAAGTACTTGCCCTTTGTGAATATATAACTATAAATATCACTAACTTCATTACCATCATCTTTAAAAATTTTCATATCAAAAGTATTAAAACTTAAATCATTGCCTATAACTCTTCTGCCATTTAATGAAAACATATTAAAGCTCACTTTGGTATCATTTTCAATTGTAAATGGAATTTTAGTTTCATTATTAAAAGGGTTTGGTGAGTTTAGTCCCAAACCTTCAATAAATTTAATTCCAATAGGAGTAGAACGCACATTAATATTAGCACTTTGCAATGATACTTCTGTAATGTCTTTTCCATCTTTTTTGTAGCAACTAGGTGTAAAAGATGTAACGGTATCACTTCCAGCTAATCCTTCAATAGCAATATAAAACAAAACTCCATTATTACTGCTTCTAAGTTCACTTGATTTCACTCTTAATATCGAATTTGTTAAGTTATTAAAATCAACATTAAAAGAATTAATTTTGCTAAATATTGTATTATCAGTTGTAGACACATTCTTTATATCTAACACTAAAGAATTAAAAGTAAAACAAAATTCATATTCATTATTATTAGTATTTGCTAAACTACCGTATACAGGTATCAAATTAGTAATAGCTCTATCAATGGTTGAATCGCTAATCATAATTTTATCCTGAGCGAATAGTAAATTTGTATATATAAAAGTCAAAATCAAAATCAAAAAGAATTTCATTTTTCTCCAATCTTAGAATAAAAGATATGCAAATATAATTATTAGAACGTAAACAATATTAGGTTTTCTGTTTTTTCTTTTTTGCAGCTGGAAATAATATATTATTTAATATCAGCCTATAACCAGGTGAATTTTTAAATAAATTTAAATCTGTTGGTGGATCGCCAATCCGGTGCGTATAATCTTCAGGGTCATGCCCCCCTAACCATGTATAAGTACCTCTGCCTACATTACCATGTATATATTTAACTTCTTCAGTACCTTCTTTCATTGCTAAAATGGTAACGGAAGGTTTTATTAGAGATTTCTTAAAAGCTGTGGTTTGCCCCATAAATCCTTTAATCATATTAACGTGATCTTGCGTAAGCATTGTAGGAACTGGATCGTATTTTGCGGAAAAATTAAATAGTGAGAAATAATCCGCATCAGGGTTATTCACATTTTCCATACCAATATCTATATCAGAAAATTCAACAACTGTTGGATCTAATATTAATTTAAAGTTTTCAAAAGCAAATGTTTCGTCAAAATGTAGTTTATTGTTTGCATCGTGATCATAGGGAGTGCCATCATACATTACATCACAAATATCTACATGCTCGACTGATAAAGCAATATCGTAAGAATCGGTTGCAGTGCACATTGCAAAAAGAAAACCTCCATTTGCAACATACTCTCTAATCTTTTTAGCAACCCCTTTTTTAAGTTCACATACATCTGGAAAGCCAAGCTTTTTGGCCATACTCTCATTTAAAGCTACTTGCTGAATGTACCAAGGGGCATTTCGATACGCTACCCAAAATTTGCTATTCTGTCCAGTAAAATCTTCGTGATGCAAGTGTAGCCAATCATACTCCTTTAATTTGTCTGTCATAACATCTTCGTCCCAAATCATTGCATAATCAACTTCAGCGTATTCTAATGCTAAACGCACAGCATCGTCCCAAGGTCTTGACCCTGGAGGGACATAAACGGCAATTTTAGGTGCTTTCTCTAATTTTACACTTTCCATATTAGAGTTTTCACTATTTACAGTAGCTAATATCGACTGTGTTGAAGATTCTGAAATTTGTTCAAAAAATATCCCCCTTATTCTGCATTCAGTTGCTACGTTGTCAGAATAATCTAAGAGGAATGAACCACCTCTATAATTTAGTAACCAATCAGCTGTGCCACCATTTTTTAATACCCAATACATTAACCCATAAGGTTTAAGGTGGTCTGTTTGTGCTAAATCCATTGGGATAAGTATTTTTTGACTAAATATATTCATGCTTAGTGCAAAAAATATTAAGATATAAATACAATATTTCATTATTTAAAATCCAATTAAAACCAAACTATTATAACGTAATAAGGCTCAATTCATTTACTTACAATGGTAATTTTAAACCTAATAGTAGAAATTTTATTTTTGTAAATTAAGCTTTACCTTTATTAATACTATAATATCATTAGCAACACTCACAATATCACTATAAGGTCTTAATCTTTTTGCTTTTCCATATATCATGATAACACAACAATTAACTATACTAACGATTGTTAATTGAAGGTAAATATTCATATTAATAATAAAGTGCTTACTTAGAAGATTTACTATAATAAGTATGATTGCAAGCCACAAATATGGTAATAAATTTTTTATTATACTTATAGTATCAATTTTAATATATTTTTGATAGTATAAGAGCCTTATAATTAGTTGCCCTATTTCTAACAACACCATTCCTATTAAAATAAGCTGTAATGAATTAATAAACAGTGGAATTAAGCAAAGTTGCAATAACTTAATATACCACTCTATTTTAATATAGAGCTGGCTTAAACCAATAGAAATTAATACATACGAAAGAGTGTAATTTAAAGGTGCGAGAATAGCACCAAAACTTAATACTTGAAACATCCAAGCGGCTTCTATCCACTTTGATGTATACAAAACTGTGAAAATTTCATCAGCAAATATCGCTGCGACTATCAATATAGTTAAATTAATAAAGGCTGTAATTTCAAACACCCGAAATATCGTATCTCTTACTAATTCCAAATCGTCTTGTATCTTTCTAAAAACTGGATACATTACTTTGCCGAATGAAATTTTAGTAAATATATTTATATACTCATGAGTCTGTTGCGCCCTATTAAATATACCGACTGTAGATGTAGAGTACTCTTTACCAATAATATTTGCATATATATCAGAAGACATTGCACTAAGAATATCTAACAAAACAATTGATTTACTGAATTTAATTAATTCAATAAATTTACTTTTAGAAAACTGCAATTTTATATGAATTTTAGAGAATATACTTAATATCATAAAAGCTACTATTTGTTGAGCAAGGCTAAAAGCAACTAAAGTCCAATACCCAAAATGTAAATTTGCCAATATAATAGCAACTACCGATGAGATGATAATAGTAATAATATGAGTTATCGATAAGAACTTGAAGTTCAAATTTAAGTGTAATGCTGTTAAGCGGGTCATGCTCAATGACTGAAAAAATATATTTAAGCTAATTACGCGCAATAGTAATATTAAGTTATCATCATTATAAAAATTAGCAACAAGTGGAGCTAATAAATATAATATGCTATATAATATAACGGCAAACAAAATATTAGCTATGAAGACTGTGGAATAATCTATATCTTCAACTACTTTCTTCTGAATTAAAAATTTGGATAATCCCCCATCAGCTAATACTGCTGCAATTCTGACAAAAATATATGTAAGGGCAATAACACCATAATCATAAGGTGAGAGCATTCTAACTAGAACCACACCAGTAGCAAAATTAAGAATATATTGTAAAAATTTACTAAAAAATTCCCAAAAAAAACCTAAGACCGTTTGTCTTCTAATATCATCTAATTGTATTTCATTACTTTCCTCCACTATTTTATTTAAATACCCTCAATGAAGTTTGAATCATTTAATAAATTAGGGAAAGTAATAAGAGAGTTATCAATAAGCCTAGTTTTGCCTAAATAACACGCAATTAATATAACTGCTTTGTCTCCAGCAAAAAAAATATCTGGCTCCTCTAAAGTACTTGCTAAAGAGATTGCCGCATAGTCAATTCTAATTTCTTTAATGCTTCGTAAGCATTTGTGTATATATGAATTTATAATTTGTCTTTTAACCTCACCTTTTGCAATAATACCTTTTGCTTCTTCGATTGCCCTAAAAATTATCCCTGCTTTCTGGCGTTCTTCAATACTTAAATAAGTGTTTCTGCTACTCATCGCCAAACCATCACTTTCTCTAAGCGTAGGAGCAATAATAAGGTTAATTTCAAAATTTAAATCTTTTATTAATTTTGTAATAAGTAAAGTTTGTTGGTAATCTTTTTGGCCAAATATGGCAAAATCCGGCTTAGTAATATTAAATAACTTGGCAACGACAGTGGCAACACCTTGAAAGTGAGAGGGACGAAATACACCCTCAAATTTTTCTGTAACATTATTGATGATAATAGTGGTTGCAAAACCTTTAGGATACATTTCTAAGGTATCTGGAATAAATAAATATGTGCTTTTTGCTTCTTTAGCTAAGTAGAAGTCGCTATTTAAGTCACGCGGATACCTATTAAAATCCTCATTTGGAGCAAATTGTGTTGGATTTACAAATAATGTTGTAATAACAATATCAGCTACTTCAGTCGCTTTTTCGATAAGAGATATATGTCCCTGATGAAGATAGCCCATTGTAGGTACTACGGCAATTTTCTTGTTTTGTAGCCTAAGTTCATTACATATATGTTGCATACCCAATATTGTATTTATGACTTCCATTACTTTTTTCCAATAATCAAAATTTGAATTACAAATAAAATGAAATTTATTGATTTTTTTTAATAAATTTGGTAATTAATTATTTACAAATAACGATTTTTATGAAAACGCTAAAAGTATGTTTTTTATGGCATCAACATCAACCATATTATAATATAGATAATGAATTTGTTCTACCTTGGGTACTTTTTCATAGTACTAAAGATTATTTTGATATTCCTGAAGTATTGTATGAATTTCCATCAATAAAGCAGACATTTAATTTTGCTCCATCACTGAACTTACAAATAGCAGAATACATCAATTTCAAAGCGAATGATAAAATAAGAAACTTAGCACTCATTGAAGCAGACAAATTAAGCGATGCCGACAAAAAGGCAATTTTACACTATTATTTTATATGTAATTATAAAAATATGATTGTACCACATAAGAGATACAATGAATTATTTGAGCGAAAGAGTGTTGAAAACTTTAAGATAGATAATTTTAATAATCAGGATTGGTTAGATTTACAAGTATGGTACCATTTAGTGTGGTTTGGTTATTTCTCGTCTAATCGCAATATTATAAAGCGTTTGATTGACAAGGGACAAAATTTTACTGAACACGAGAAGATACTTTTATTGAATGAACAATTTGAAATTTTAAATTCAATTACAAATCAATATAGAAAGCTATACGAATTAGGACAAATATCATTAAGTTGTTCACCTATGTACCACCCTATCCTGCCATTAATTATTGACTCTAAAGCAACCTTAGAAAGCCTTCCATTTAATAATTTACCAGACCCTGTCTTTAGCTACCCCGATGATGCTAATTTGCAAGTTAAGCAAGGGCTTGAATATTTCAAAGAGACATTTGGTCACGAACCTATTGGTATGTGGCCATCTGAAGGTTCAATTTCCAATGAGACATTAGAACTATTGATTAAAAATAATATTAAATGGGTAGCAAGTGATGAAAATGTATTATCTAATTCTTTAGATGATTACAATAATTTAGATAAGTATTTCCCGTATAAATATAAATGTAATGAAGGCTCGATTAACATATTTTTCAGGGATCATAATTTATCGGATAAAATTGGTTTTGTTTACTCCAATTGGAATGAAAGCGACGCTGCCAATGATTTTATTAATAACTTAAAGAATATTAGAAATACTCTCATTTCAAATTACGGGGAACAAATACTTGACGAAGCAGTCGTTTCAATTATATTAGATGGCGAAAACTGTTGGGAATATTACAAAGATAATGGTATTCCTTTTTTGAGAGCATTATTTAATTTGTTACAAAATGATAATGAAATTGAAACAAACTTATTTGACGAGATAGTAAAAAATGGCAACATAAAGAGAGAAATACTTAATATCAAAGCAGGTTCTTGGATAAATGCTAACTTCTCAATATGGATGGGAGATAAAGAAGACATAAAAGCGTGGAGTTTGTTAGCTGAAGCTCGGATTCATTTAGAAAATACAAAAAATAGCATTGATGAAAAAGATTTTAATAATGCTATGCGAGCTATATTAATCGCAGAAGGTTCCGATTGGTTTTGGTGGTACGGACCAGAACACCCTACCGAAACAAAGCCGATTTTTGATTATATATTTAGGCATTATTTAAGGAAAGTTTACGAATATACAAATAGTGAATACCCAATTTACTTAGACAAGCCTATATGGGAACAGCTAAATACCAATAATTCTAATATAAACTTGGATAAAATAGAATATATTGGAGAAATTTTTGAAAATACAGGTAAACTTCTATTAAACAATGAAAACATTAGCTCTATGCATAGAAGTGGAGAAATAATTAAATCAATAAAACAAATCAATTTAAAGAATAAATCTTATTTAGAAATAGATTATGATATACCTATAAGTAATATAAATAGCATTGAATTAGATATAAAAATTGAGAATAATGGTAATGTTCATTCAAACATATATAAGCTAAATAACCAAGAATAGCTTACTTTTACATTTTAAAGTTTATCAAAAACATCGGTTATGAATATATTTTCTTGTAGCAATTTAAGCAAGTCTATTAAAGAAAGAAGCCTTTTTGAGAATATTAGTTTTGGATTAGAGTATGGTGAACGAATAGGAATTATTGGTCCTAATGGTACAGGTAAATCAAGTTTGCTAAAAATCATTGCAGGCTTAGCTAAAGCAGATAACGGCGAAACTACTTTTAATAAAGGTATTAAAATTGAGTATTTAGCTCAAGAAAGTGATTTTAATTCATCTGATACCGCTTTAGAAGTGGTAATGAAAAGTAAGCCCGAATTATTCAAACTCTTAAGTATAAACAATAATTACATCAACAAAACAAAGCTAACCGATATAGAACAAGAGGAGTTGAGCAATATTCATCATAGGATAGATGAATTGAATGGGTGGAATTTAGAGAACGAGGCAAAAAAATACTTACATAAGCTTGGAATCGATGAATATAGCAAATTAGTATCACATATGTCTGGTGGGCAGAAAAAGAGAGTTGCAATTGCCCGTATTCTAATGACTGACGCTGAATTGATGATTTTAGATGAACCAACAAACCATTTAGATGTCGATTCGGTCCAATGGTTGCAGGATTTATTAAAAAATTTTACAAATTCTGTAATTTTTGTAACACACGATAGGTATTTCTTAGATGCTGTAGCAACATCTATTTTAGAATTAGATAAAGGTAAGATAATAAAGTATCCAGGCAATTATGAAGAATATCTGAGTCAAAAAGAAAGCTATGAAAGAGTAAATGAGAATACTTTACACCATAATTTAATGAAATTAAGAAGCGAATTGGCTTGGCTTCAAAAAGGTGCTAAAGCAAGAAGAACAAAGCAAAAAAGTAGGATAGATTGGATTGATGAGCTTAAAAAGAGTTCAATTAAAGTGAAAGAGAAAAAAATTGAAATTGAACTTGGTAAAATTTTCTTAGGAAATAAAATCATCGAAGCGTCATATATTACTAAATATTTAGGCGATAAGTTATTATTTAAGGACTTTGTATATTTTGCTAAACCTAAAGATAGAATAGGGATTATTGGTTTAAATGGAACTGGGAAATCTACACTACTAAACGTTTTATCTGGAAATTTAAAGCCCGATGACGGCAACCTTGAAATTGGAGGGAGTGTAAATATAGGGTACTTTACACAAGAAAATATAGAATTAAAGGGGAGCCAGACTGTTATTGGTACTTTAAGGGAAATAGCTGAATTTATTGATGTTGGAGTAGGTAGAGATAGATATATATCCGTAAGAGAATTGTTGCAAAAGTTTTTATTTCCTGTAGAAAAGCATCATATGCTTGTAGAAAATTTGTCTGGAGGAGAAAAAAGAAGATTGGCTTTACTCCGTATCTTAATGAAAAATCCCAATATCTTGTTATTAGACGAGCCAACAAATGACTTTGATATTCAAACCCTTAATGCTTTAGAATCATATTTAGATGATTTTTATGGTGTTCTTATCGTTGTATCACACGATAGAGCATTCTTAGACAGAACTATTGAATTTATTTGGTCCTTTGAAAACAATGGAAAAATCAAAGAATATCCAGGTAATTATTCTTACTATTTAGAAGCTAAAGAAAGTAGATTAAAGCAAGAAAAAAATGGAGAAAAGCCATTGAATCAGGCTAAGCCTATTGCAATAAATAAAGAAAGTAAGAAAAAGCTAAGCTTTTCAGAGCTAAAGGAATTGAATGGTTTAATGGAAGAAATCGAAAAATTAGAAGAACAAAAAAAAGCCTTAGAAGAAGAAATACTCAACTCTTCAAGTAAAGATTATAAGGAGCTTGAGAGACTATCATCCAACTTTAAAGATTTGAATGAATTAATTGAAAGTAAAAGCCTCAGGTGGCTTGAACTTGAAGAAAAAAGGCAAGTAAATTAGCCTTTAAAAAATAATTTTATCAAGAGTTTATTATGTTTGACCTTGTCTAATACATATTTAAATGAATAGTAAAGTATTTTATTCTTTATGCTAATGACCTTTAAAGTTCTAAGTATATCTAAGCTGATACGAAATTCCTTACTATATATCATTGCCTGCTCAATCTTACCCTTATTATATAACTCAAAACCTAAATCAACGTAACAATTAATAATTGCAATATTATACCCTAACCTTTTTAGCAAAAATACACCCCTTTTTTCTAACTTAATATTATCTAATTTTATACCATATAATATACAGTTCCTACTATATTTATAATATAAAAACTGCTTTATTTCTTGTGGGTAGTTTATTTTTTTCATTAGATAGAAATAACAGTTATATGTATTCTTATAAAAAAAATCAAATAGTTGCTGATCAGTATTAATTTGGGAAGTTATAGATGTCTTTATTTTCCTATTTACCGAATACACTGTATTCAAAAATTTAATTTTACCTTGAGAGGGCGCAAAAAAGAAAAAAGGGTAATCCCAAGCAAACAACTTTCTCTTATAGTTTTCAATGACTAAAGTAAAACTCTTAAGAGCATATAAAGTAGTCATCACCGTTGATGTATGGATAAAAAATACGTTTAGATGCGACATTAAAAATTCTATATTATTCGTAAATTCAGGTGTGGGAAGTGGATGTTTTACTAATTCTTTTGCTACTTGATGATATATATAATTCTTCCCAAATACCAAAGTATAATCAGGGTTGTTTATTAAAAAAGTAACTTGTTCTTCTATTTTATTGTCATTAACCCACCAATCATCTGCTTCGCAGAAAGCAACGAATTTACCTCTAACAATTTTTATAAAATTTAAAAAGTTTTGAATAAGCCCAATATTCTCTTTATAAATGATTGCTCTTATTATCTCTGGATATTTTCTTTGGTACTCAAGAATTATATCCTTTGAATTATCTTGTGATGCATCATCACAAACAACGATTTCATATTTATACTGTGTTTTCTGGCTAAGCACGCTTTCTATTGCTTGAGCTACATAATCTGCATTATTATAACACGATATAAATACACTCACTTCAATGGTAGTATTATCCATAAGATATATCTATAATATCTCGACAAGTTGCTATATACGTATTTAAATTCAATGATTTTAAACATTTTTTCCGCAAGATTGCCGAGATATACTTATGTTGTTTACTTAGAAAACTCTTCTAAAAAATGTATTGAAGTTTCAATTCCACCATAAAAATTATCCACAGCAAAAGACTCATTTGGAGAGTGTATATTATCACCCGGCAACCCAAATCCCATAAGAACAACTGGTGAGTTTAATGCTTGTGAGAAAGTATCCACAATAGGAATAGAACCTCCTTCCCTCATAAATACAGCTTCTTTGTTGTATGTTTTATATAAGGCATTCATAGCCGACTTTATTGCCTTACCGTCTCTTTGTACTATAACTGGATTACCACCATGTAAATTTTTAAACTCTAATTTAACAGTTGGTGGAGCTATTCTAAACAAATGCTCTTTAATTTTTTCGGCTATTTCTTCTGGCATTTGGTTCGGTACTAATCTCATAGAAATTTTTGCAGTAGCTTTAGAAGGTAATACAGTTTTAGCACCATCGCCAATATAGCCACCATAAATCCCATTAATATCTAATGTAGGTCTTGCCCAAGTTCTTTCTAAGGTAGTATAGCCAAGCTCGCCATAACCTTCTTTTACTTCTAAATCGTTACACCAATCTCTATAATCAAAAGGTAATTTGCCAAAGTTATCTCTTTCGTCTTTTTCTAATTCTAAGACATTATCGTAGAAGCCTGGTATTGTTATCCGTCCCCAATCGTCTCTTAAACTTGCTATCATCTTTGAAAGTACCATAATTGGATTATCTACAGCGCCTCCGAAAGTTCCAGAATGTAAATCCCGATTAGGTCCAGTAACTGTTATTTCTACAAACGTAAGCCCTCTTAATGAGTAGCACAATGAAGGAACTCCATCAGCAAACCATTCGGTGTCCGAAATTAATACAGTATCGCAATCTAATAATTCTTTATTGTTGATTATAAACTCATCCAAGTGATTACTTCCTGCTTCTTCTTCCCCTTCTATTAAAAATTTAAGATTTACAGGTAATTTTTGTCCAGATTTTATATAAGATTGCGCTGCTTTTACGTGCATAAATATTTGACCTTTGTCGTCACTTGAACCGCGTGCATAAATCTTGCCATTTCTAATTTCTGGCTTAAACGGATCGGTAGTCCACAAATCTAATGGATCAACAGGTTGAACGTCATAATGTCCGTAAATTAGAACAGTAGGTTTATCTTTACCAGCCTCCAAGTTCTCCGCATATACAATAGGATGACCTGCAGTAGGAAATATCTCTACTTTAGGCATACCGATTTTTTTTAAATTACTCGCCAGCCATTCAGAACATCTTTTGGTTTCGTTATTATACTCACTTTCATTAGAGATACTTGGGATTTGAAGAAATTCAAATAATTCTGATAAATAACTGTGTTTATTCGCATTAAAATATTCAATAGCATTCATCATATATATATTCCCTTTCATTAATTGTCAATACATAAAAATAACATTTTTTAATTATTATTTTTATCTTTTTAATAAGAAATGTGATATATTTGCACATTTTTTAATTCAATAGAACCCACATCGTTTTATGAAGCTATTAGCAAGTACATTTGTTAAGTATATATTTTTATCCCTTTTTGTAACTTTGGCATCAGGGTTCAGTAATGAACCTACAAAGATATTATTTATAGGAAATAGCTATACTTTTACATACTCAATGCCAAGTATTTTATCAGAAATCATATCAGAAAATGGCGATAAAGCAATGATTGAAACAGTAGCTATGGGTGGCTACTATTTAAAAAATCATTTAGAAAATCCTGAGACCATACGTAAAATTAATAAAGAAAAATGGGATATAGTTATTATTCAAGAGCAAAGCCAGTTACCAGCCCTAAGCGACGATATTGTTAAAATTGAGAGCTATCCTTACCTTACTTCTCTTGACAGCCTAATAAACCTTAATGATGTTTGTACAAAGAAATATTTATATATGACTTGGGGTAGAAAATTTGGAGATAGTACTAATTGTACAAAATTTCCTAAATTATCTACATATGAGGGAATGGACCGGGAACTAAGATTAAGGTATCTTGAGTACTCAAACAAGATTGCTGCTAATATTGTACCCGTTGGATTAGTGTGGAATTATATCAATTCTTTTTATCCTGATTTAGAATTATATTCCAAAGACAACAGCCATCCATCGCAATTAGGAGCAATTACCACAGCATATACCTTTTATTCTTTTTTATTCAATAAAAATCCTTTCTATCTGAAAAATTATAAAAAAATAGATAGTATATCTTTATCAAAGATAAAAAAATCTATCTATGAGGTTAAAAGAAATTTTAAAATATTTAATGAGCAACCAATTTTTGAAACTACTATATTATCACTACAAGAATTTGGGTATCAATTAGTAAACACAAAGTTTTCTAATGTTTATAAAGAACCGCAAATACCCTTAATAACTCTCAACGCTTTAGAAAACGAATTTATAATAAAACCACAATGTTTAAACTCCGACTCCACTTTTTTTAAGAGGTATGTATATATCAATAATGCATTAATTATTGATAATTTAATTAAGGTATATTTTGACGAAGACAAGAAATACCTTAATTTTGAGCTAGTTCAATATAACCAATCTTCAAAGTATAGTTTAATTGTATATGATTCTAATCATATTAAGTTAAATACATATTATTTAGGTATGTATGCAATCAATATAGAAACTAAATACTTACCAAACCACTATATCGTTGAATTAGAAATTAATGAGCAGTTAGAAGATAGAATTAAATTTCAACAATAATAAAAATATATTTATTTAAATTGCGTTTGATATATAAAACATATTAGTTAGGTGAGTACTTGGAATTAGGGAAAGTTGTGGATATTCAAATAAAGATGGTGGATTCTATAGTCAATTCACTTGATAGTATTTTACAAATGTTAGTATTATCAAAATCAGAAATGAATGATGATATACTTCACTATAGTATTGAGCAAATTCTATCCTTTCTAAATAAACTTATAGACAGCTTTCCTAACTTAGTTGTTGGAGATAGAAAATACATATTACACAAAGATACTCTAATGAAATTATGCAGTAATCTAAATGAGTATTGGATAACTTTCCAAGTATTGCCAAATGACTTCTTAACATATTGGAATTTATTTAAGATTGAATGGGAAGAAGCAAAACTTGTTTTTACAAATTTTAAAAATTTTGCGAATCTAATTTACATATCTCTTAACTAAAACATAATTTAGCAATTCATTCATAATGATTACGTCCATATTATCGTATCAATTAATTGAAGCAGATAATGAGTTATAATAGAAGGGAAGGTAGATTTGGAAGGTTTGGTTTATTCCCTCCAGTTCTAAAAGGTTTGATAATAATAAACTTGTTAGTATTTTTTATTCAATATTTTATATTAAGTACAATTACATTTGGTGGTATTTCGTTAGAAAATCTATTTGTAAAGTATTTTGCACTTTGGCCCTTCGATATAGGTAGGTTAGTTGGTTTAGAGGACTTTTCATTTTATCCTTGGCAATTAATATCATACCAATTTATGCATGGTGGTTTTTGGCATATTTTTATGAATTTATTTGCTCTTTGGATGTTTGGTTCTGAATTAGAAAGTGAGTGGGGTAGCAAAAAGTTTTTGTACTATTATCTACTTACTGGAGTTGGCGCCGCAATAGTTCATCTAATAATTACTCCTATGTTAGGAGGAGATTTACGGCCCACTGTTGGTGCTTCTGGTGCTGTTTATGGTATATTGTTAGCATTTGGTATGACTTATCCTAATAGACCAATCTTTATGTTTCCATTATTTATTCCAATACCAGCTAAGTATTTTGTTGTTATCTTTGCCGGATTAGAATTATTTTCTGGATTTTCTGGAAATGACGGGGTAGCTCACTTTGCCCATTTAGGTGGCGCCCTAACGGGTTTTCTTTTATTTAAATTTGGTAGCAAAATACCATTTTATAAAAATTTAGAACGGCAAGGTAGAAATAGTTTTATCGGTTCAATTTACTCTGATGCTAATTACAAAAGAGAAGATAGGCAAACCAACTCTAATTTTCAAATAAATTGGTCTGTTGCAAAGCACGTTAGTAACCCTACTCAAGCAAGTACGGCACCTAAGAATATAAGAACATTTGTAGTAGATGGTGAGATTGTAGGTCAGCCAATGATTGACTCAATATTAGATAAAATCTCATTAAGTGGTTTTCAATCTCTAAGTGATAAAGAAAGAAGAATACTCACTGAAGTAAGTAAGCAATTATAATAATTTTAAAAAATTAGACTTTATTTATATTATGAATAAATTAGATAATGGAAATTTGGGTCTTGATCTTTTGAATGGAAGTGCAAATGCAACTCATTCAAATGGTGGAGCTTCAATTTCAAAAGATGTACGAAGGCATTCACGCAAGGTGATGGTTGGAAATATTCAAGTAGGAGGCGGTGCTCCTGTATCAGTCCAAACTATGACCAAAACAAAAACTGCAGATATTGACGGTACCGTAGCGCAGATTAAACGAGTAGAAGAAGCTGGCGTTGATATTGTAAGGGTTACAGTTAATAATAACATAGCTGCTGAAGCTATCGCAGAAATAGTTAAGCAAGTCAGTGTACCTATTGTTGCTGATATTCACTTTAATTATGCTTTGGCTTTGAAATCAATAGAAGGTGGAGTAGCTAAGGTTAGAATAAATCCAGGTAATATCGGAAAAGTTGAGCGTATCCAAAAAGTATTAAATGCAGCTAAAGATAAAGGAATTCCAATTAGAATTGGTGTTAATTCTGGCTCCTTAGAAAAAGATATTTTAGACAAGTATGGCTACCCTACTGCCGAAGCCTTATATGAGTCGGCTATGAGGCATGTAGAGATTGCGCACCAAAATAATTTTGAGGATTTAATTATATCTGTTAAATCTACTTCAGTACCACTGATGATTGATGCATATAGATTAATTGCTAAGATGACTGATTTTCCACTACACCTTGGGGTTACTGAAGCTGGTAGAATTCGTATGGGGACAATCAAATCTGCTGTAGGTATTGGTACACTATTAGCAGAAGGTATTGGAGATACAATAAGAGTATCTCTTACAGACGAACCTGAACGTGAAGTAGAAGTAGGTAAAGATATCCTTAGAACATTAGGCTTAGCCCAAAGAAATGTAGAGATTATATCTTGCCCAACTTGCGGTAGATTAGATGTAGATTTATTTAGCATAACGGCTCAAGTAGAAGAAGCTGTAAAAAATATAAAAAAACCTATGACAGTTTCTATCTTAGGGTGTGCTGTCAATGGGCCCGGAGAGGCAAAAGAAGCAGATTTGGGCGTAGCTGCAGCTAAGGGCAAGGGGCTTCTATTTAGAAAAGGTGTTCCCTTAAGGTATGTTCCTGAAGAGGATATTGTAAGTGAATTACTCAAAGAAATAGAAAATTTTATTCCTGATACTGAATAAATATATTCTTAAAGATATTTTAAACTCCCCAATTTCTATAATTTCTTGAAATTGGGGAGTTTAATTAAAAAACATCACTTACTCCAAAATAGGCATAGTTTTTGATTCTTTATTAATTTTACTATTAAGTATTTATAAATAATTATGAAATTTTTAAATTATCTATTTATCATCTTCTTAAGTTTTATATTTATCACTCTGTTAATGAGTTTTATTAATAGAATGAGTTTTGATGAACCAATTATTTCAAGTGTTCCTGAATCCCAAAAGATTATAACACAAGAAGTCATTCAATTAAATATTCTTAATGGGTGCGGTATATCTGGTATGGCGTCAAAAGCAAAAAATTACCTTCATAATAGAGGTTTTGATATTGTTGAAATAGGCAACTCACAACAACAATACAACAAGACAACAATTATAGATAGACTTGGAGATAAAGAATCTGTAAGAAGATTAGCTTATGCAATTGGAGTACCAGACTCATCAATTGTTGTAGAAATAGACTCCTCCCTATTTTTAAGGGCAACATTAGTTCTTGGCAACGATTACAAAAGTTTAAAATCCTTTAACTAATATGTGAATAACTTTTTTAGCCCTATTATTTATTTAATAGTTACTTTTATTATTTGCTTTATTTATAAACTATTTAATGTATAAAATAAAACTACCAAACTTTGAAGGTCCTTTTGACTTGCTTTTATACTTTATAAAGCGAGACGAATTAAATATATATGATATCCCTATCTCATATATTACTGAAGAGTTCTTAAACTATATTAGAATAATGCAGTACTTTGATTTGGAGTTAGCTGGAGAGTTTATACTAATGGCTGCTAACCTAATGTATATTAAAACACAGCTTTTACTACCAGTAACTAAAGACGATAATGAAGAAGAAATTGAGGATCCACGTACTAACTTAGTTCAACACTTATTAGAATACAAAAAATATAAAGAAGCGGCAATTGAACTAAGAGAAATGAATGAGGACCAAAAGTATGTTTTATATAGAAAAATATTTGATGGTGATATTGAAATTGTAGAAGAAAATACTAAATATAAGAACGCTACCCTATTCGATTTGATTGGTGCCTTAAGAAAAGCTATCGATAGGAATCAAAAAGTTGAAATTAAACATGAGGTAGAGATACTAAATGTTACTATTGAAGATAGAATCGAACATATCATTAAAATGATAAGTAAAAAGAAAAGAATAAGCTTTTCGGATACAATCGTTGGAGTTAGCAAACTATATATAGTTGTTACTTTCCTTGCCATACTTGATTTACTTAGGAATAATAAGATATTAGTATTTCAAGAAAATAGTTTTGACGATTTTTTAATAATTGAGCCACAGTAAGCTAAGTGTTATGAATTTTTTAGAATTAAGTGAAATTGAACAAAAGAAAATTATTGAAGCCTTAATTTTCTCGGCTGATGAACCTCAGAGTTTAGAGCAATTAAAAAACCTATTAGTTTTAAAGCCACAAAGCACTACTCCAAGTAGTATAAATACTATTGAATTAGAAGATTTAATTAAATCTTCTATAAATATAATTAATAGTGAACTTGTTAGTACAAATAGACCTTTTACAATTATTGAACGAAATAATACCTATCAATACGCTATTAGTCCGGAGTATGGTGAACTTCTACAACAAGTATCACGCCATAAAATTAAAAAGAGATTATCACAAGCCGCTTTAGAAGTCTTAGCAATAATAGCATATAAGCAACCTATATCTAAGCCTGAAATTGAGCAAATAAGAGGTATAAATTCCAATGAAGTCGTTAATTCACTATTAGATAAGGATTTTATTCAAATTTCTGGGAAAAGCGAAAACATAGGGAAATCTTTTCTTTATGCTACTACAAATGAATTTTTGCAAGCCTTTGGAATGAACTCTATAGAGGAACTTCCAGCCTTAAAAGAATTTGCCGAATTATCAGAGTTTGAAAATAACGACCTTAGTATTGATAAAGATTCAAACTTAGAGGAGCTTAGTAATGTAATTACCGATAACTTGGGCTTTGTAAAAATTATTCATCCTAAAGATATGGTTTATTCTTTAAAAGAAAATAACCAAAACGAAACGAATATATCTACTTAATACCCTTCTAAGTCATTTTTTTTGATTAATTTTGTAGTATGTAAAATTACAATTTTAGTTATGAAAAATAAATTATTCTCGGAAATTCAAGTCAGTTTAGAAACAGCGCTAGAGCTTGGTTTAACTGAAAATGAATACAATTCAATTATAGAAAAAATTGGTAGAATACCTACTTATACTGAATTGGGTGTTTACTCAGTAATGTGGAGTGAACACTGTAGCTATAAAAATTCAATTTTACAATTAAAAACACTACCAAGGACTGGGAGTAGATTGCTTGTTGAGGCAGGTGAGGAAAACGCTGGTTTAGTAGATATTGGAAATGGCTATGCTATCTGTTTCAAAATAGAGTCCCATAACCATCCATCTGCGATAGAGCCTTTTCAAGGTGCTGCAACTGGCGTTGGTGGTATATTACGCGACATATTTACAATGGGTGCAAGACCAATAGCAGCTTTAAATTCCCTTAGATTTGGAGAATTAAACAATGATAGAACTAAATTCTTATTAAGAGGTGTTGTTGAGGGTATTGCTCATTATGGTAATTGTTTTGGCGTACCAACAGTTGGCGGAGAAATATATTTCGATGACTGTTATAACGACAATCCTTTAGTAAATGCTATGGCAGCTGGAATTGTTGCCGTTAATAAAACAGCATCAGCAGCAGCTACAGGCATAGATAACCCTGTATTTATTATAGGGTCTAGTACTGGTCGCGATGGCATACACGGAGCTTCTTTGTTAGCTTCAAGAGAATTTGATGAAAAAACTGAAAATATGAGACCTACGGTTCAAGTGGGCGATCCTTTTTCCGAAAAATTACTATTAGAAGCAACAATTGAATTAATTGATAATAATACTATAGCTGGCATACAAGATATGGGCGCGGCAGGTATTTCTTGCTCTACATCAGAGATGAGTGGCAGAACTGGTGTAGGGATGGATATTAATTTAGATTTAGTTCCTCAAAGAGAGCCGGGGATGAGTGCTTACGAAATTATGCTTTCTGAATCTCAAGAAAGAATGTTAGCAGTCATTCACCAAGATAAAATTGAAAAAGCTAAGGAAATTTGCGATAAATGGGATGTTCCTTTTACTCAAATAGGGAAAGTTACTGATAGTGGTATCTTACAAATTTATAGCAATGGAAACTTAGTTTGCGAATTAGATGCAAACAATTTAGTTCTCGGCGGTGGCGCTCCAAGATATATACGAGAAACAAAAAGACCTGATTATTTAAAAGAAACTGAATCCTTCAATACTGAAAAAATTGCTAATTCAATACCTACTCAAGAGTCTTTCTGGGAGGTTTTGGCTTCCCCCACAATTGCTTCAAAACGCTGGATATACGAGCAATATGATTCACAAGTAAGAACTAATACTGTGGCACAAAAGGGAGATGCAGCAGTAATAAGAATTAAAGAAATACCTGGTAAAGCCATAGCTTTAACAACAGACTGTAATAGTCGCTATACTTATTTAAATCCTTATATGGGAGCTGCAATTGCCGTAAGCGAAGCAGCAAGAAATGTAGCTTGCGTTGGCGCAAAGCCTGTTGCAATTACAAATTGCTTAAATTTTGGCAACCCTTATGACCCAGAAGTATATTGGCAGTTTGCTGAAGCTATACGCGGTATGGGCGATGCATGTAGGGAGTTTGAGACACCTGTTACTGGAGGTAATGTTAGTTTTCATAATGAATCAAAACATTTTGCAGTCTTCCCTACCCCTACAATTGGTATGTTAGGTATAATGGACGATGTAAACAAAGTAATGTCGTCAAATTTTAAGAATGTTGGTGATATAATTATTGTCTTAGGTATTGATAATGGCGAAATTGGAGGTTCTGAATATCTAAAATTAGAAAGTGGCAAGATTACAGGTAAAAGTCCAATTATTGATTTAAAATTTGAAAAAAACTTAATTGATTGTATTTTGAATTTAATCAATGATAGTATTATTAATTCAGCACACGATATTAGTGAAGGTGGGCTTGCAATATGTTTAGCAGAGAAATCTATTTCTTCAAATAAAATAGGTTGCAATGTTAAATTAGATTTATTAGATGCAGCTTCATTATTTGGAGAAAGCCAATCACGTATTGTAATAACAGTCTCAAATGAGAAATTAAATGATTTATATTCAATATGTGATAAATATGCAATCCCCTACTGCCAAATTGGTGAAACTATTGAAAATGAATTTATTATCAAAAGTTTTATTTCTACAAACTATGATGAATTGAAATTAAAATATGAAACTGCAATTTCAAATATAATGGAATCGTAAGTAATGAAATATTATATGTATAGAAGTCTATCCTTATTGTTATTAATTATATTTACTATTGCTTGTTCTAAGGATTCTTCACATGAAGACCCTATTAAGGTATTAACGGAAGCAAATAAAGCCGCCTTTGAGGTTAAAACTGCTGATTTTGTACTAAAGTATAAATTTAGACAGAAATCAGAACATTATGATGCTACTGTAAATGTTAAAATTGAACGGGTAAAAAGAGAGACTTACCCATTTAATATTAGAATGGAATACGACGACGGTACTATTGCCGTTTTCAATGGAGAACAATACAGATGGCTTGACCCTAAATCAGAAACTATAACTTATGTAGATAAGGACCAAGACCCACTATCCTTTGTAGAAGGTAATTGGATATCTCAAGCAATAAAAATGGTAGCCCAAGTAGATAATTTTAGTGAAAAAATTAAAGAAATGAAAGATACAATGAAAGTTGTAGCTACAGAAAAGGTAGATGGCTCCGAAGCAATTAAACTATTTAGAACTAAATTTTTTCATGAATATGGGGCTCAATTAATTACTTATGAGTACTATAATACTACAAATAAACTACAAATAAAAGACTCTACTATTCAAATCGCTAACAATGATACAATTACTTTTGTTTATGATATTCAAAAGCTTAAAATAAATGCACATATAGATAAATCTAATTTCCAATTAGAAGCAAGCGGTTCACAAAAGGTCGTTAAGTATGAAAAACCTGCCAATATGATGCCTATAAAAGACGGTGATAGCGCTCCCGACTTTTCTCTATTAGACGCCAATGGAAAAACTGTTACTCTTCAATCTTTACAAGGAAAGGTAGTTGTTATAGATTTTTGGGGTACTTGGTGCAGGTGGTGTGTAAAGGCGATGCCGAAATTAGAAGCACTTCGAAAAGAATACGAAAATAATAGTAAGGTGATCGTAATGGGTATAAGTTGCCAAGAACCAGAAAGTGCTAATCCTTCTAAGTTTATGTTAGAAAACAATATACACTATAATACTTTATTAAATGGGGACGAAGTAGCTCAAAAATTTGGTGTAAGTGGTTTTCCTACCTTGTTTGTCCTAAGCAAAGAGGGCAAAATAGTACATAGTTTAGTTGGTTATAAAGACGATATGCAACAAGAACTCTCCACGATTATCAAAAAATTATTATAAATCTTAGCCCTGAAAAATTAATCTTCAGGGCTTCCATTTAATCTACTATTTTATCACAATCATTGATTTTGAAGAGAAATAAGTATTTGTCTCGAAAATATAATAATATACACCTGCGTTTAGATTTTCAGTTGAAAAACTAACTTCATATTCACCTGGAATGAAGACTTGTCCATCTATAATACTTTTGACAAGTTGCCCATTTATTGAATATAATTTCATTCTAACAGCACTTTTTTCGGACATAGTAAATTTGATAGTAGTAAAATTAGTTACAGGGTTTGGTGAATTTTGAACTATACTTGGATTAAATCCAGTGTAATGCAAACTCTCTACTCCACATTTACCTAAAGAATATAATATAGCTTGGTTGTCTTGTGGTTTTATATCCAAGAATAATATTGAGTCAGTTTCAAAGTTAGTAGCACTTATTTTTAAGTCAGATATATTAGTATCTGGTACGGTAGAAATAAAAAACAAATCAGCTATTTTCCCACGTTTTAAAGAATCAGTATTACGATATTCAAGCACTATATTACTAGACATGTGTTGATAATTAAATTCTGAAGCAATTTCACTTTTTGCAGATAAAAATTCTAAATTAAATGGGTTGTAGGTAAAATTAACATCGAAATTAAGTTTTTCTATCCAATATTCCCTTGATTGAATAATCGCACTAAAGTCTCTTTCGTTATAAATTGAAATCTTTAATGTATCAGTTAATTGGGTTGTGATTGTGTCAATCTTTAGGAAGTCTAATGATACATCAAAAGCAACTTTAAATTCAGGTGCATAAGCAATACCTTCAAAAAATGTAGAATCTATTAGTAAACAAGGGTCTGCGGAAATTGAATTAATATGCCCAGCAATAGTATCAGCTTTCCGAGGGCAATATTCTAAGTTTAAAACTATTGTATCTCCAACTTGCAATAAATCATTAATATCTGGTACCGAAGAAATTAATTTGATGTCTGGAGGTAAGTTTATTAAAGAGAAAAGCGATAAGGGAACGTCCCCATTATTGACTATTTCTAATGAGCGTTGTGCACAATCTAACACTTGCACCGAATCAAAATTAAGCGTGTTAATAGCTTTCATTTCTGGTTTTTGAATAACAACAGTTGCAAAGTCGGGTTCTGCTATCAGATGATATAATATTATCTCTTCAGTATCAAATTTAATACTATCTAATGATATTTCTAATGTATCTCTGTTACTTGATTTAGGTACAAAATAAGCTGTAAATAATGGTCTAATAGAGTCTACATAACATGCATTTTTTAATAGGAACTCTGAACCACCATAAGCAGGGTATTTATGGCTAGTCGTAGATATATAACTTTTACATGGGTTATTTACATAGTAAGATTCGGCATAAAGATATTCTAATTTACTTGTATCATAAGCTATTCTACAATTTATATCAACCACGTCAGCTGGTAATGTTCGTGAACTATAAATAGGTATCGCTAAAGTATCGCAATTTATTACTTTTAGGGTATCTTTCTCCGATTTATTTGTATTGTTAAAAGAGAAGTTTAGACCAAAGGCTGGTGCAAATCCACTCCCTACTAAAGTAACAGAAGTATCTATATGCACACAAGGAGTAATAATAGAAATTTTTAACTTATTAGAATAAGTTCTCACAGCTCTTGGTTTAAATTCTAATTTTAAAGTTATTATATTGTTTGTATCAATAGTCAAATTTAGAGGCTTGCCCAATGAATCCTCTGCATAAAATACTCTTTCGTCAGGCTCAAAGCCAAAGTTACTAATTTCTACCTTAGCTTGCTTTGGATTTAACTCTAAGCCCGGTATAAATAAATGTATATACCTTGGAGCCGATACTGTATCAACTCTCGTAGGAGGAAAGACAATAAAATTACTATCTGCTTGGAATAATAGAGTTTGTTTACCAGCTAAAAATGTCTCAAAATGATTTTTCCAAGCGCTACCTGAAGCATAAATATGCAACCTAGCATTATTATCAACTAATGTATCTATAAATGGACTTTTAGGGCAATAGACAATTGTAAGAGTATCGGTACTTCTCTTAGGGATTTGATACGGGAACACTGAACTAGGTGAATAAAAAGAATACCAAGAATAGAATTGAGAAGCAGGGCTTGTTACATTTGTTGTATCTATCAATATACTATCAATGTTCATTGGAAAATAGAACGAATTATTAATTAATGGTATTTTTCTTTCTTCACATTCACAAGGATTTACAAACCCATAATTTATTACTTTTAATGGTGCGTCTAAAGGCACGATTATACCCTTGCCACTAATATCAGTATAAAAATCAATAGGGCAAGGAGTAACGACGTTAATTTCAAACTGACCTGAATATAGTTTGTCTTCTGTGGGGACAAAATTAATAATTACTTGTACGGTATCCTTTGGTTTTAATACTCTTCCATTTAAGGTTGCTGGGTATACCATTATAAAACCAGTTGGAATATTTGCATTATTTATAGTAATATCAAAATTTGAGATATTCTCGATAATTATTGTATCTTGTTTACTACCCCCTACTTCTATTGTTTCGAATAATATCTCGCTTGTAATATGCAGTCGTGGCAAGACAGATGTTCCTAATAATTTTGCTGTCCACACTTGATTATCTTGCGTTTTATATTCAAGTAATGCTCTATCGGCTCGTTCAGCTATTATATCATTTGGAGTATATCTCAATTTAAATTTAACACTTTCGCCTTTGTTTATTGTGATTGAGCTTGGGAATACTGCTGGCTCAACCAATGTAAACTTAGGAAGTGCTTGAATTAATTTGAAATCGGATAAGGTTGCTATGTTATCCGTCAAATTTCTAATTTCTAATTCTTCTTCTTTACTATAGCACCCAAGTACATTTTTTACTTCTAATACCTCTGGCTCATAAGAGAACCAGTCCACATATGCAACACCCTTTACCTTAACGCCATAAGATTCAAAGCAAGATTCTTCATATACGCCAAGTTCATCCTCAAATAAACCAGCTTTAGTAGGTCTAAATGTTATTTGTATAGTGCCAGAAGCATTAGCAGATATAGAAATAGATTTGGACCCAGTTATAAAAAATGGTTCACCGTTTATTAAATAAGTTGAACTTGTTAAACTAACATTACTATTATTATTAAGTACTGCATTTATTGTTAATTCTTGCCCAACCTTGATGCTTCCAAAATCAATAATTGTATCTTTAAAACTTAGATCCGCATCATACGCAACTCCCTTTATATATATAGGGTAATGGATTGTACAATTGCCAGACTTAGCTACTATTATAATTGAATCGTTAAATACGCCTACAGTTTTTGGTAAAAATCTAAAATAATTAGCTTGATAGCCAGTATTTGGCTCTAAAGTTACGGGAAACTTGAAATTCTTCCCATAAAAATTATCTGGAATTTTAATATCTGTAATTACTATATCTTTTATATCCAAATTCATCCAATCGTACTCTGTTGCTACTGATGGGAAATTAACGCATTTAGTGCCAAAGTCTATTTCCGTAAGTCTTTCATCTGAACTTCGCTTATTAATCCTGAACACTTCTTTTACTTTACCTTGCAAAGGTATTTGAGTAACATTAGCACACCTATCATTTGAATTAATTGTCAGGGTATCATAGTAAAATTCAGTTGTATCTCTTGAAGTAAATCTAACAATAACATTAGTGCATTCTTTAGGCTTTAAAACAATAGGCAAAGTTGAATGTAATAATTTAAATACCAGAGGCATATTATTACTCAGCTTGCTAATCGTTAAATCTCTATTTGAAGTATTACATATAGTGATTGTGGAGTCGATATATGTTTTTTCAATACAACGCGCTTTGAGTGAATCAAATGCAACTTCTAATTTGCTCATATTTAATTCTGTTTGCCTATTTATTGTAATAGGTATATTAGCAATATTATAACCACAAGCATTAACGCTCCTTACTTGTAGCCAAGTGCTAATTGTTCCAACAAAATCAGCATTAACTTTTATTCTTAAAGTAATTGCAGACATAGAAGGTAGAGGCAAGTAACTCCATTTCGACAAATCATACTCTTTATTATTATAAGTAAATGAGAATTTTTCTGGAAAGCCTGTTACTGTTCTTATATAAAACCCTGTTGCACAAACTGACGTATCGGTTAATACAAAGTCATAAAACTTTGCAGTATCGCATACAATTGTATCTTTTATAGATAAAGGTGAAGCTATTACTTTGATTATATCCTGTCGGTCTGACAGCCCAAATTCAAGCCCGCTTCGCATCATACCCTGATTGCCATTACCAGCAGCATCACATAATTCAAAGACATAATTAGGGTCATTGCAACGATAATATAATAATAGGCTATCTTCTTTGCCATTAAGAGCCTTATCTTTATTACAAAATATTTCTTCAGCACTTAAAGCTCGCCCCCAAATTCTAATTTCGTCCATATCTCCTAAGAATGTTCTATTCATATTAGGGTCGTTGGATAGCGCATTGGTACTGCCTATTTGAATAGATAATTCTGGGTTATTTATCTTCTTAAGAGTATATAGTGGATATTTGTTATTCCTTGACGAATCAATTTTATCTCCATTTATATAAATATATGCAAAGTTATTATTGCCATTAAATACAAAGGCGTAGTGATTCCATTGGTCATACAAATTACCAATATATGCTGATACGGTAGTAAAATCTTCATTAGCTAAATTAGATTCATTACCATTGAGCTGAAATATTAGAGAATCTTTGTCATTAATATATGCAAGCCACGAATCATTAACCTCAAAATTAGGTCCCCATAAGCCAGCTATGTATTGTATTTTTCCTGCTTGCCTTTTAGGTTTAAGCCATAAATCAAAAGTTATGGCTTTGCCCATTTTATTTATTAAACTATTGTTAATGACATCTATATAATGAGCGCCTTTACCAGTTGTAACCGTAAACTTTAAAGAATTACCAATACATAACCTTGTAGTATCACATGCTTCATAAGTAAAAGCACTTTTACTTACAAACATAAGTGAAATCAATAGGAATATAAAATTAAATGTTCTATTATGAAGCATACTACACCTAAGATTTACCTATTTACTAAAATCTTTTGCACATATCTTTTGTTACCCGACGACAAAGAACAAAAATAAAGTCCTGATTCATTAATATTGAAATTAACGGTATATACGCCTTCAACCATAAATCTATCAATTAACTTTGTTTTTAATTTGCCATTAGTATTATAAATTGATAATTGAATTTTGCTTGCTCTAAATACTTCAAAAGTAATTGTACCAATCCCATAATTAGGATTAGGACTAATAAGCAAATAATCATCTTTTACTTTATTAAGATATGATTCTACTGAACTAACTCTATTTTCTAACACATTTAGAGGTAATAAAGATTCACCAAACACTTTTTCGATATCTTCTGGTTTTGCTGATAATCTTTTTTCTAATACTTCAGTATAAATAACTCGATAGTCAGTTTGATACTTTAAGTTGCCGTTTATATCAAGGTCTTTTAGATTTGGTCTATTATTCCAATACCCACCATTTACAAATTTATCATTTCCAAATAAGAACTGCATCGAAGCCGCCCCATGATCAGTACCACGGCTACCGTTATCATATGTTCTTCTACCAAATTCTGATATAGTCATACCTGTTATTCTTTCTGAGAACCCTAATTTTAGAGCATCATCCATAAATTCTGATACTGCAGAAGCTAAGCTATTTAATAAAGCATAGTGTCCACCTCCGTACGCAGCGTCCATTTGTTGAGCGTGAGAATCAAAATTGCTTAATCTAAGAAAGAAAACCTTAGTCTTTAATCCGCCTGCAATTAGAGAGGATATCAGTTTCATTTTTTGTGATAAACTATTGTCAGAATAAATAGTGGCGTTGATTTTGTCTTTGCCTACTTGATAAGCGTTGTATACTGCATTTGAGTACAACTCTGATTGTTTGGCTATTGTGTGTATATAATTAAATTCATTTGCATAATTAGAATTACCGGAAATTAAAGATTCTTTTGGGGTTAGTCCATGCCCTAATTCATAAAATTTCTCTGGATCAGTCAAGGCAATGCCCATATCACCTTTTTCACTTTTAAACATTAATGGAGTGGTGCCATCAATAGCTATAGAAATAGGGTGTTCAGGTATATTTAAAGGAAAATCAGGTAATTTTAAGGCAAAATATCTACCTAACCACCCTTCCAATAGTTTTAGGCTGTTATTTGTTTTTGGATTAATACCAGATTGCCAAATATCCTCAGACCTAAAATGAGACATATTAGGTTGGTCATAGCCTATTCCTTGAATAACGGCTAATCTACCATCTTCAAACATACGTTGAAAGCCGTTATTATAAACATCTTTTACCAAACCTCGATTAAAATATACATCATTTACTTTTACAGCTTCTTCAGGTGGTATATTGATTGATGGGCGTAGTTTAAAATATTCATCATCTTCAGCTGGAATAATTGTATTTAGCCCGTCATTTCCACCAAATAATTCAATAAAGATAACTATATTATCATCGAAGTCAGAAAGTAGCTTTTCGTTTGGAATTACCTCAATATCTTTTTGTGAATAGATTAAATTAGGTATAGCTAGCATACCAGCCCCTACCACAGCTGTATTTTTTATAAATTTTCTTCTTTCCATTTATATAATCTCCAATATTAACATAGTTGAAAATCAGGTGAAACTATTATTCTTCCTATATAAGACCTAATACCTTCAGCACATTTAACATTATTTTGGCTAAGTTGATTAAGCCAATCATTTTCATCAATACCATTAAGTAATAAAGTTTTCAATTCTTGTACTCTATCTTGCGATAATTGTTTTGGTAGAATATAAATTAGAGATTTATCAAATAATTCATTAAAATTTGTATGTACATTAAACTGTAAGAAAAGTTCAATCAATTCTACATTTGATTTTTTGTTTAATAAATCAATAGCATATTTAATCCTTAATGGATAAGTAGTAGTGCTAATCCAAGTTCTATATCCAGTCCAACCACTAACGTCTGGTGGTTCATAAAGTACTTGCTCAAGTGAATTAACGGCATTTCTTGTATAACCTCCACCTATACTATCAAAGTTTTGGTTTAAAAATCGTTCTAATCCAATAATATACTCTGTTGGTGTTTTAATTTGGCAAGCTATTATTTCATCTGAATAAAAATACTCGCTACTAAATAATTTTTCATATACGGCACGGAGTTCGTAATTATTATCCATCAGTATTTGGGCCATTTCTTTAATCAAATCTAAGTCCGAGTATGCTGGATTACTATATACAAAGTATTTAACTATCTTATCTGAAACAAATTTAGCAATTTGCTCACCTCTCCATTTAAATAATATATCTATTAACCCCTTTACTTCTTTTTGCCTGACTTGATTCTCATTGTTATCTGCCTCGCTGATTGGAGCGATTTCGCCATATTGAAATATCTTTTTCCCTTGCAAATCATGTCTATTTCTATCAAGAAAAGTTTCAAAAGGTCGATTAGATGGAGCGCCCTCTTGCCCTAAATACGCAACGGTACGCCAGCCCGTTAGAGCTTTTGCTCCTTCGCGTATGTCTCCTTCTGTATAGTTTGCCTTGCCAGTTTCCAAATCACCAATACCCATTGTAAACAATTCCATTAATTCTCGCATATAATTTTCATTTGGAGCTTCTTTGCTGCTAAAGAATACGCTTTGAAACATAAGCATAGAGCCATCCATTGTTACATCTTCTGCAATTTGCTTATATGAAGAAAATCGATTTTTTCTCATCATTTGGTTGTTTCGATAAAGTAAAGGAGGCGGTATTAGGGCAAGGGTATCATAGGTAAAATCTATTGACCAAATTGATAGTAGAAATAAGGTAAACTTTTCTACAGATGGTAATGATTCCTCGCTCATTATATCCAACCACCAATTAATAAATTCGGCACACCTTTGTTTCAATTTAGCCTCAATCTCAAATCGTATATCAAGTGGCAAATTACTTAAAGGGTCTTCTTCTAATTTATCTAACCAACTTTTCATAGAACTTGTTGGTTCAGGCAATTGTGTTTGATTGCCCAATATTATAGATAAAGCCTCCTTAGGGGTTTTTCCAACTAATTGGTTTACCTGCTCAATCTTTGGATGAAAAGTTAGCCTTCTCAATAAGTGCATTGCCTTTCTAAAATCCAATTGCTCATTTAGTTCATTTAATATCATATTATATTACCTCCAATTATAATTATTTTATTGGTGTTGATACTTCAATTAATACGGTTCTACAGTAAAATCTACCTTCAGGCAAATTATTATTATAAGGCAAATTACTATCTCCTATACCTTTTATCTCAAAGTAATTTGCTTTTGGCTTTAGAGTATATAAATATTTATATGCTTCTTCTGCTCTTTCTTGTGAAAGTTTCATATTATACGTTTTCTCACCTAACCTGTCAGTTGAACCAATGATACGCACAGCAGAGCTTTCAAATATTGAATTTGCAACAAATTGCTTAATTATATTTTTATTTTGTTCATTAATTTCAAATTTATCAAAGTCAAAAACTATTAAATTTAGCCTTCCTAATTCAAAATTATTCTTTTCTTTATAAGTCTCTAATTTATATGAAGCCGAAATATCTATTGAATCATCTTGTTTGGCACTAATTTTAACCATAATATCGCTATTGTTGGTAGCAGACAATTGAATAGCATTTTTTAGTTTATTATTAATTTTCGTTGTAAATTCCTTGTTTGGCAAGCTATCGAGCTCTATTTTATACACTTCCAAATTTGCTTGAATAAAACTCATCGAGATATTAGAAATCTTGCTCCCCACTATCGAATATATATTGGTTGTTAGCGATGATATGAGATCACTGTCGATAAGTTCATATTCTTTGAACTTTGAGTGAATTAATGGCTTTAATATCTCTGTGTCGTTAGAAGTAATTTCAACTCTCCTATTTTCTTGATTACCTTCAGGGTATACTATGCTTGTAGCTAACTGAGGTACATTACGGACTGACGTCTTAATTTTGCTCTTTTCTATACCCCATTTTGACATTAAATAATGAGAAACTGCCTCCGCTCTTTTGTTCGCTAATTTTAATCTATCAGCCTTATCACTAAGCTCGGTCCCATCGGTCATACCTATAATTTCAATAGTGCTGTTGCTTTTTGATAATCTACTGCCTATTATATTGAGCATAGAGTAATATATATCAAGTGATTCTTTGGTAATTTTATTCTCATCAAAACTAGATATATCTCCTTGAATATACTTCTCATTTAAAGATGCCGAAGTACTATCAAAAAATATATAAGGAAGAATTGGATAAGTTTGGGTAACAACTGTTTCTCGTAACTGAACAGGTATATTATTATATTTAATTACAGCCGTATCTACGTTCGGAACGGTGGTTTTTGCAGTATCTAAAGTTTCTTTATATAGCTTTTCTTTTACTGGCGGCAGTAATTGCTCTTCATCTAAATTAAAAGCATAGTTAATGCCGATATTAACACCAAATTTATTAATTTTCCATTCGTAATCTTTTAGCGACGAATTTATTGGATAAGCATAATATATGTCTGCAGTTAAAAATAAATCTTGTTGTATTTGTTTGTCGTAAATAAAAGAAAACATTCCAAATAATGAGGTAGTAGTATTATTTAATTTACCTGATTGAGTAATTCTCTTTTGCGACAAATCTTCAAAAGTATATATTTTAGGTGACTCAATTTCTTCACTTGTTTCGTAATTATTACTTATAATTGGGTTGCCAGCACTTAAAGACAGTTTTGCTTTGATTGGTAAAGATAATATAGGTTGATAGATTATCCCTGGTTCTATCATTAAATACCCAGTAGAGGCTTCAAAATCTTGTTTTAAATTTAAGTTTTCATATTTATTAGAGCTTGGATTAAAAACTCTAAAATCAGTATTTGTTTTAGTAAAATATGCTGGTATATTCGCATAATTAATCCTTAAATCAACCCAAAAGTGATTTTTATAGAGATTTGTTGAAAAGTCAATACCAATTTGATAGCTAATTTTATTACCACTTTCAAATTGCCCGCAATAATCCGCACCCCATATAGTAGGTATATTAGTGCTTTGCTTTAAATAAGATAGTCCACTAAAAACACCGACCCTATAATCTTTAGTAGCGTTAAGAGTATCCTCACAAAATATCTTATTAGATACAACTAATGCCATTAATAATGTAATTATAATTATCTTTCCTATCTTCTCTGTCATATACTTATTATCATATCAATTTAGAATATACGAATATATATTTTTAATTTCAAATTCCACATCATAATATTTGAAAAATAACAAAAACATTATATTCCTCCAAACTATTTTAAAAGATTAAGTAGTATCAAACATAAGGCAAGATAGTAGAGATTAGGGTTTAATTATTAATGATTTAACCATTTTAAATCATCTTCTACTGTTATGTTGGGTAATTTTAAGTTGTTAATATAATTAAATGCGTTAATCAGGTGTTCGGAATCAAAAAAAGCGGACGAAATTGTTAATAATTCTTCATTCTCTTTAATAATTATAAGATTGGTCGTTTTTTTCCCTAATTCTTGAAATGATTTAAGTAAGATAATATCCTCCCATTGAGCTGAAAAATTTACTGTACTTTCTTTGTATTCAACTCCTCTCTCAAAAATAGTTAATGTCCTGCGTTTGTTGCCGATTATAAGTAAATAAACACCAAAAGCCAAACTGATAAAGGACAATAATATTATGTTGGATAATGCCTCTTTATTGGGAGCATAAGCACCAAAAGAATAAATTAAAGCCATAAAGATTATGCCAGCACCTAAGGCTTGAAATGCCTTCATTTTAACCGTATATGACTTTAAGACATTGCCATAACTTATATTATTACTAACCATTTTACTCATTAGTTATAGAATGAAATTGATGCACACGAAACCGCAGACTTTGATGTTTTTTCGTACCACATATTATACCCTAAGAATTCAGCTGTTTTACTGCCTTGATATTTCATTAAGGTAAAAATTGAAGCAGTACCGCAAATCTTCCATAAGTCATCTATATCATTAATTTTGCTAAAAAAATCATTATAATCATTATTATTGATACTTTGAATTAAACTCAAGTCGTATTGATTAGCTTCGTCTAATTTGGAAATTGCATCAAAATCATCGGCAAACTTTTCTCCAAAATGACTAAAATCCACGCTCGCTATGAATATAGCTTTCCTACCTAAATTCAAAATTGCCTGTTGCAAGGATGTTACAAAAGATAAGATAGTAGAATCATTATCTGGGTTTGTGTTATTATCAATAAAATCAAAGTAACCACTAGTTAGAATCGGAAGAATCTTATATTTTTTACCTTCAAAATAATAGCTTGATAAGGCAGTTTGTATTTCAATGGAATGTTCGTATCTATGTGCATACTCATCAACGGTGAACGATGTAGGTGATATTTTTTTTATTTCATTCATTAATTCTAAGTCAATTTCAGAAATTCCAAGTGGAGATGAAAAATTTTTCTCACTAAGCATAAATCTATGCGATGCACGGTAATGAGCTGTTCCAAATATCACAAGTAAGTCAAAATCATTATCCCGCAAGGAATGGAATGAGCTAGCATATAGTTTTTTAGTATCATTACCAGTTAATAAATCTAAATGTGGAATGATAGATGAGAACGCCCCACCCTTAATTTTATTAGAGGGCGTTAATGAAAATAAGTTATGCATATACTCCTTAAATTCATTTTCATTTTCTGGAAAGCATTTTCCGGATAATACTGAATTTCGTATATTGTTACTTAAAAAATCAGCATCTAATTTTAATCTATAATCATTATATTTTGGAGAATCTAAAAAATATAAATCATCTAATTTTTCATATTCATTATAAAAAAGCTCCACAAAATTTAAATCTATATTTAGTTTATTAGGCAATTCATTATATCCTATCTCTTTATCAATTAAACTTATTAAAACAAAAAAATCTATTGATAAAGTAACTTGATATTGTGAATAATTGAATGGGTCGTAAATTAATACAAGATCCTCACCATTTTCTTGGAATTGTTTAATGCTTAAATCATCTCGTAACGGATATATCATTCCTTTCATTATCTTTATATACCTTTATCTTTATTTAAATAGCGGCTTTCAAATCTACTTATGATAACCCAAAAAGCAATTCCTGAGATAATTAGAACACTAGACAATACTAAAAACCATATATTTTTAACTAATAAATAAGCTATAAAAATAAATACCGCCGCTAATATTGAGAAACCAGATGCAAATAATTTAGATTTCTGAATATTTTGCTTGATTTCATTTTGGTTGTCATTATTTTGATTCATACTTACCTCAAATCGAAGTTTAGCGCTGTTTTAGCATCTGTCTTATCATCTCTATATTTAATTATGATAGGAGTATAAATTGATAGACCATTTTCTTTGCCGAATTCACTATTAATACTTCTTGAACCAGCAACAACTACTGCGTTTTCTGGAATTTCTAAAGGTTTGCTTGCTTCGTTAGTTATAATTTGCTGGTTCACTAAATCATATACTTTTGTAGAAGCAGTTAAAATCACTCCAGAGCCAAGCACAACCCTTTTTCGTAACATTACTCCCTCATATACCCCACAATTCCCACCTATCATTACATTGTCTTCAATAATTACAGGGCGAGCACCTGCAGGTTCTAAAACGCCTCCAACCTGTGCTGCCGCCGATATATGAACATTCTTTCCAACTTGAGCGCACGTGCCTACTAAAGCATGTGAGTCAATCATTGAATTATCATCAATATAAGCACCGATATTAATATACATCGGGGGCATACAAACTACATTGTTACCTACATAAGCTCCATTCCGAATAGAAGAACCACCCGGTACTACTCTAATAGAATCATTAATTGAAATATCTTTTAGGTACAATAAATTTTTATCATAAAATTTAAAATGATCATTGATAGACATATCTACTATATGGCTATTCCTAAATAGAACGAGTATACCCTTTTTGACCCATGAATTTACTACCCATTCCCCATTAATATTTGCTGCTGCTCTTATCGAACCATTATTTAAGCCATCTAAAAATTCAAAAGCCAAATCTTCCGTAAAATCTTTAGAATTAGGATTATCGAACAAATATTCTAATTTTTCTTCTAAGTTACTCATTTTTAATAATATTTTAAATTTAAAATTTTATAAATTAATCTTGCAGTAGTCAGATCGCAATGATGCAAACCCTCAACAGGTGCTAATTCAACTACATCTAAACCAATTATATTTTTGCCTTGCTTTCTTATTTCCCTAAATACATCAATTGTTTCAGAATACAAAAAGCCATCTGGTTCTGGTGTTCCAGTTGCAGGCATAATTGAAGGATCAAAAAAATCTACATCAAAAGTAACATAAATATTTTGACCTAAACTATTAACAATAGTTTTCTGCCAATCGCTACCATACTTACCAGTTCTGATTTCTGAAGCATAGTAGGTTGAAATAGAATTTGCTTTTATAAACTCTGCTTCTTCCTTGCATTGCGCTCTTATACCAACTTGATGAATTTTGTTTGTGGGGAAAAATTCGGCTACACGCGCCATAATACAAGCATGTGAGTATATTGAATCTTGATAAGAGTCTCTTAAATCGGAATGGGCATCAAAATGCAGTATGCACATATCAGGAAATTTTTCGAAATGTGATTTAATAGGTGCAGAACTAATTGTATGCTCACCACCTAAGGTAATAACAAATTTGCCCAAATCTAATAATTGGCTTACATAAGTAGATATAATATCTAAAGCTTCTTTATCTTTAGCTCCCTTAAAATCAATTGCTTCTAAAGTAGCTATACCTTTTTCAAAACATAGCTCTTTGTCAGTTTCATTATCATAAAATTCCACATAGGCAGAAGCATTAATAATACCTGCTGGTCCTTTTTCTGCTCCACCCCCATAGCTTACAGTATGCTCATAAGGTGCCGATAAAACAACAATTTCAGATTTCTCTAAGCTACTAAATTCCTCATCAATCGCAAGAAAATTATTTTCTATATCAAGTGTATTTAAATTCATTTTGTACTTTCATAATTATTTTACAAATTCATTTCATACTTTTTTGTAAATATGAATTATTAAGAAACGTCAAAGCACGAAATAAATTTAAATAAAATAAGAGAATATTACAAATGATTGGAGATTTTATTACAAAACTGTTTAGCTCTAAGCACGACAAAGATGTAAAACGACTAACCCCGATAGTTAAAGAAATAAACCAGTATTATGAAGAGTACGATAAATTAAGCGAAGAACAACTTAAAAATAAAACTAATGAGTTCAAGCAAATAATTAATGAACGTATTTCAGAATTAGAAAATGAAAAAGCTGCACTAACAAGCAAATTACAAAATGAGAGCTTAAGTTCGTCGGAAATAGCTGATATTAGTGCAAATATTAAGAAAATTAGTGATGAAATATTCAATAATATACAAGATAGTTTAGATGAGCTATTACCCCAAGCTTTTGCAGTTGTTAAGCAAACGTGCAAAAGGCTAAAAGAAAGCGATTATACCTATACTTATGCTGGACAACAGTCAAAATGGGACATGGTACCTTATGACGTTCAGCTAATTGGTGGCATAGTTATTCACGAAGGAAAAATTGCCGAAATGGCAACGGGTGAAGGTAAAACATTAGTTGCAGTTGCTCCAATTTATTTAAACGCTTTGGCAGGTCGTGGTGTACATGTTGTTACTGTAAACGATTATTTAGCAAGACGTGATTCAGAATGGATGTCTCCTGTTTATAAATACCTTGGTCTTACTGTTGGCTCTATCCAATCTAATATGGAAAACGAACAGAGAAGAGTAGTATACAATAACGATATTACTTACGGTACTAACAATGAATTCGGTTTCGATTATCTTCGTGACAATATGGTTATTGAAGTAGAACAAATGGTTCAGCGTGAGCATTGGTTTGCAATAGTCGATGAAGTGGATTCCGTATTAATTGATGAGGCTCGAACACCATTAATTATTTCCGGTCCTGTACCACAACAAGATCAAAAGTTTGAGCAAATGAACCCACGTGTAAAAAAATTAATCGATGCTCAAGCACGGTTTATTAATCAAATAGTAGCCGAAGCAGAGGAGTTAATCAAAAAGGGTGGTAAAGAAAATTTAGAAAAAGCTGGTGTTAATCTTTTTAGAGCTATAAAAGGTATGCCTAAGCATAAGAAATTAATGAAGTTGTTGCAAGAACCTGAAAATCAAAAGCTAAAAAGAGATACAGAGATGTTCTTTTTACGTGATCAAGGCAGAAGAATGCACGAAATCGATGATGAATTATATTATACTATCGATGAAAAATCACACCAGATAGATATTACTGAAAAAGGTAGAGAAGTATTAGGAACTAGGGACGAAGACCCAAATATGTTTGTAATTCCTGATATTACAAGTGAATATAGCATTATCGAAGGTAATTCGGCACTTACACCAGAAGAAAAGCAACTGCAAAAAGACCAAATAAACGTATTGTATGCAGAAAGAAGCGATGTAATTCATACAATTAGTCAATTATTACGCGCATATTCGCTATACGAAAAAGATATTGAATATGTAGTGCAAGATGGTAAGATAATGATAGTAGATGAATTTACAGGTAGAATCCTTGATGGCAGAAGATATTCAGACGGACTGCACCAAGCTATCGAAGCGAAAGAAGGAGTTAAAGTAGAAAAAGATACTCAAACTTTTGCAACTATTACATTACAAAATTATTTTCGCTTGTATGGTAAATTGGCAGGAATGACTGGTACAGCAGAAACTGAAGCAGCCGAGTTTGACAAAATATATAAACTAGATGTTGTAGTAATACCTACAAATAGACCAATTATACGAAATGATCAAGAAGATTTAATTTTTAAGACTAAAAGAGAAAAATTTAATGCTATCGTTGAGGAAGTAAAAGAATTACATAATCAAGGAAGAGCTGTCTTAGTAGGTACAGCAAGTGTGGAAATTTCTGAAATTTTATCAAGGATGTTTAAAAGAGCTGGTATTGTCCATAACGTATTAAATGCCAAACAACACCAAAAAGAAGCCGAAATTGTTTCTCAAGCAGGAAAAAGTGGAGCTGTAACAATTGCTACAAATATGGCTGGTAGAGGTACAGATATTAAGCTCGATCCTAAAGTAAAGCAATTAGGTGGTTTAGCTATCATTGGTTCTGAACGGCACGATGCTCGTAGAATTGATAGACAATTACGTGGTCGTGCGGGACGTCAGGGTGATCCCGGTAGTTCAATCTTTTATATTTCATTAGAAGATAATTTAATGAGACTTTTCGCGGGCGAGAAAATAGCAAGTGTTATGAGTACTTTAAAAATTCCTGAAGGTGAACCAATCCAACATTCCTTTATTTCTAAGTCTGTAAGTAGGGCTCAGAAGAAAGTAGAAGAGAATAATTTCGGTATCCGTAAAAGATTAATTGATTATGACGATGTTATGAATCAACAAAGAGAAGTTATTTATAAAAGAAGACAATCTGCTTTGAGAGGAGAAAGGTTAAAAGGTGAAATTTTTGATTATATCGAAGATTTTGCTAATGATTGGGTAGAAGAAGTAAAGAAAGATAAAGATGTAGAAGCACTCAAAAATTTGGTGCGAACTAATCTATTATGCGATATAGAAATTACAAAGAATGAATTAGACGCTATGAAAACAGACGATATAACAGATCGTATTGTACAAGCTGCCGAAGATCTTTATAACAGAAAAGAACAGATGCTTGGTACAGACTTTATGGCTCGTTTAGAAAGAGTTGCTGTACTTCAGACAATTGATGATAAATGGAGAGAACATTTACGACAGATGGACGATTTGAAAGAAGGGATTCATTTGCGTTCTTATGGTCAAAAAGATCCTCTATTAGAATATAAAGGCGAAGCTTTTAATATATTTGTTGATTTAATAAAAGACATTAATAAAGAATCTGTATCTTTTGCGTTTAAATATTTCCCACAAGTCATTGAACGACAAGTAAAAGTTAGAACCAATGCTTCTCCGCTTACTGGTGCAGATGGAGTGCCTCAAGTCAAGTCAAAAACTTCACAAAGCTCTATGAAATACGAACATAGCGAAAATACTCCGTCATTCTTAAAAGAAAACCAAAGTACTGGCGGTAAAGTTCCAGATATGCAAAAACCTGAAGGTGAAGCAACTACCGTTACTTATACGTATGTAAGAGCTGAAAAGAAGCATGGTAGAAACGATGTAGTTAGAGTTAAGTATAACGACGGCAAAATCGATGAAGGTAAATATAAAAAGTTTGAAGATGATATTGACAATCATCTTTGTGAAGTAATAGACTAAAATGACATTAGAAGATATTGATTTAGAATTATATAATTATCAATTAGATATACACAGGATAGCCGAGTACCCCAAAGAAACAAGAGATGGTAGTCGGCTTCTCTTTGTTGATAAGAAAAATAATTATTGTAAAGAGTATTTATTTGAAGAATCCGTAAATTTAATTCCAGAAAATTCGCTTATCATTAGAAATTCAACAAAAGTACTGCCAGCAAGAATATTTATGAAAAAGTATACTGGTGGTAACATTGAGGTATTACTTTTAAAGCCTTTAAAGCCCTTTACTGATTATCAAGTAAGTTTAAATTCAAAAACGCCTGTAATTTGGGAATGTATTATTGGTGGTCGGATTAAAAATGCAAAAGATTTAGAAATTAAGCATAATGATATAATTTTATATGCTCGTATCCATGAGATTGAAAATAATATTGCCAAAATACAATTTGAATGGAATGCAAATCATCTAAGTTTTTCAGAAGTTATCAATAGTATAGGTAAAATGCCTCTACCGCCTTATATTAAACGTGAAAGCAATGACTTCGATAAAGAAAGATATCAGACAATATATGCAGCTACCAATGGTTCTGTAGCTGCACCTACTGCTGGTCTACATTTTACCGACGCTCTTTTTAACCAATATAAAGCAAAGCAATGTATAATTGAAGATATTGTACTACATGTAGGAATGGGTACTTTTGTTCCTATTAGCTCTAATGATATACACTTACATAAAATGCATAGTGAGAAAGTAAACATTAATATATCAACAATTAAATCATTACTGTTGGCTTTAAAAGAAAATAGGAATATTATTGCAATAGGAACAACTTCGGTAAGAACTATCGAATCCTTAGCATGGTGGGCATACAAATTTATAAATTCAAATGATAAGAGTAAGTTTCATCTTGCATTAGACCAATATGAGCCTTATGACTCAGACGAGAAATTTGATATAATACATACTTTAGAACAACTTATTAAATATATGCAAGATAATAATATAAGTACTTTAGAAGGAAATACGAGTTTATTAATTTCACAAGGCTATAAATATAAAATTATTAACGGAATTTTCACTAATTTTCACTTACCAAAAAGTACCTTACTCTTATTAGTGTCTTCATTCATAGGTTACGATTTATGGAAAACAGCCTATAATTACGCTATTACAAATAGCTTTAGATTTTTGAGCTATGGAGATAGCTCTTTCCTCTTTGATGCCAAGTAATAAAAAAATAGAGATTGGTAGCTTTTATCAATCTCTATTAAAAAAATCAAATAAATCTAAGAAAATTAGCTTATTCTTGTAGGACCGCCATTTTTAACCTCAGCTGGTACCACGTCTTCATAAGATTTAAAATTCTCGATATACTTAGCAGCTAAGCCATCATATTTATCCCAATAGTCTTGTTTATTTTCCCAAGAATTTTCTGGCACTAATACTTCAGCTGGTACATTTGGGCAAGACAATGGAACACCAAAGCCAAAAACTTTATCTTGACTAAATTCAACATTTTCTAAATGACCATCAAGTATAGCGTTTAGGATATTTCTAGTATGCTTAATTGATATTCTACTGCCAACACCAAATTTGCCACCTACCCAGCCAGTATTGACTAGCCAGCAGTTAGCACCATGTTTTTCCATTTTCTCTTTTAATAATTGAGCATAGTAATATGGATGATGAACCATAAACGGTGCGCCAAAGCATGCACTGAATGCCAATTGAGGCTCTTTGCCTAAGCCGATTTCAGTACCAGCTATTTTAGAAGTATAGCCGCTAATAAAATGGTACATTGATTGCTCTAAGTTCAATTTAGAAACAGGAGGTAAGACACCAGTAGCATCGCATGTTAAAAATATAACATTTTTAGGATGCGAGTTTGACATTTTTTCGTCTAAAGCATTAGGAATAAATTCTAATGGGTAAGATGCTCTTGTATTTTCAGTATACTTATCACTATCTAAGTTAATTTTACGAGTAGATTCATCAAAAACAACATTTTCTAAAATTGTACCAAACATTTTCGTTGTAGCATAAATTTCTGGTTCGTGATCAGCAGAAAGTCTAATAACTTTTGCATAGCAACCACCTTCAAAATTGTATACACTATCGTCACTCCAACCATGTTCATCATCGCCAATCAGGAAGCGATTAGGGTCAGCAGATAAAGTTGTTTTACCTGTACCAGATAGTCCAAAGAATAAGGCTACATCACCCTCTTTGCCTACATTAGCAGAACAATGCATAGTCATAATACCATTTAAAGGTTGCAAGAAATTCATTACAGTAAAGAATGATTTCTTAATCTCGCCACTATAATGCGAACCTAATACTAAAGCAATCTTTTTCTCAAAATTTAAAATAATCGCCGTTTCTGTTCTTGTTCCATCTACTTCTGGATCACATTTGAAATCAGGTGCAGCAATTAGTGTAAATTCAGGGATATGATTTTTAAGTTTTTCATTATCATCAACCGTAATAAACATATTACGAGCGAAATGGCTTTGCCACGCTAATTGAGTAATGACTCTGATAGGCATAGAGTGATTGTTGTCAGCACCAACATATACATCTTGAACAAAAACTTCACGACCTTGTAAGTATGCTTGAACTTTACTTAGTAATTTGTCAAATTTTTCTACTTCTATTGGGCGATTGTTTGCACCCCACCAAATTTTATCTTTTGTAGTATCTTCTGAAACGATAAACTTGTCTTTAGCAGCACGTGCAGTCCATTTGCCAGTATTTACAGCAACAGCCCCACCTTCTACTAAATGTACCTCTCCGCGGAACGTTGCCTCTTCAATAAGTGCAGAAGTTGGTAAATTCCAATAAACTCTTTTTAAGTTTGTTAATCCATGGTTTTCTAAACCATAATTGCCAACAAATTCTCCACTATGATTAGAAGCTGGAGTATTAAATTCATGATAATTCATAATCAATCCTTTATTATAATTACAATAATTATTTTGATTTTATCAAAAACTAAATGTGAAAAGTACGTAATATATGCTTAATAGCAAAAAAAAAATACTTAAATCCGTACTTTTGTGAAAATTGTAGCATAATATTAGATTCGGAATTTAATTAGTTCGCCTCTCTGTGTTATACATAATTGCATATTTTATAAGTTGAGCGGTGCTTTTTAGATTTAACTTTTGCATTAAATTATATCTATGGGATTCAATGGTTCTAATTGATAAACTTAATTCTTGAGCTATGTCGTTGCTAGTTAGCCCATCAGCAACTAAATTTAAAATATCTTGTTCCCTTTTAGTTATACTGATAGGTGGTTCTTCAATATGCGATTTTGTTACATAATGGTTTTGTAATATTAGAAGTATAGATTTGCTAAATACTCGCTCCCCTTCCATTACTTTATGCATTGCTTCGGTCAGATCTTTTGCTTTTATATCTTTAGTAAGGTAGCCATCTGCCCCTGTATTTAGAGCAAGTTCTAAATGCTTAGAATCTTCAAACGCAGTTAGTATAACTGTAAAGGTTTCTGGGAGTGTAGTTTTGATATTTTTCACAGCTTCAATTCCAGTCATCACAGGCATTAAAATATCTAATAAAGCAATATCAGGTTTATGGTATTGTACAGCTTCAATAGCTTCGGCGCCATTCTGAGCCTCTGCTACAACTTTAATAGATTTATCCACAGATAGAAGTCTTTTTATACCGGCTCGAACAATTTCATGATCATCAGCTAATACTACTTTTATTGGGTAATTTTCATCAAATATCATTTTCACTCCTTTCCAAATCTTCTATCCATTCATTTACAACTGCTTCCGAAGGCATTCTCCAATCTGCCCTCTGAGATAAAGAAATACTACCAACTTTTATGCCATCTGGGTTAGAGTTTCGTTTAAATTGCTGTGAAAAAAACCTTTTAAAAAATTTTATAAGCCAAAATTTAATCTCAAATTCCTTGTAGTCGTGATTGAATGCAACTTTTGCAAATTCTAATATTTTTTTTGGTTCATATGAATTTCTTATAAAATAATAGATAAAAAAGTCATTTAAAATGTATGGTCCTATATTTTTTTCTGTTTCTTGAGTTATTCGCCCTTGGTTATCTAAGGGTAATAATTCTGGAGATATAGGGGTAGTTGTGATGCTTTTGAGAATATCAGATATTGAATTACTATATATTTCATCAGCATACCATTCAATTATATACTTTATTAATGTTTTAGGGATACCAGAATTTAAACCATACATAGACATTTGATCTCCATTGTAGGTACTCCAACCAAGAGCTATTTCGGACATATCACCTGTGCCAATAACTATGCCATTCCTTTTATTTGCAATATCCATTAGTATCATTGTTCGCATTCTAGCTTGTGAATTTTCAAATGTTATATCATAGTTGTCAATTTCGTGCCCAATATCAATAAAATGTTGCGTAACCGATGGTATAATATCTATTTCTAACAACTCAATATTTAGTAATGTTGCTAATTCTTTTACATTCGATTTTGTTTCTAAACTCGTACCGAATCCGGGCATTGTTACGCAAATAATATCAGATATTGCTTTATTAATCTTAGCAAATGATTGAATCGTCGCCAAAAGAGCCAATGTAGAGTCCAAGCCGCCCGACAGGCCAATTACCGCCTTTTGGGAATTTGTATGTAAAAAACGCCGTGCTAAAGCTGTAGCTTGAATATCTGATATTTCCTTGCAAACTTGCGTTCTGTTACGGCTATCTTGTGGAATAAAAGGTAACTTCGGAATATTTCTAATAATACACTTATCTTTTATTATACCATCAGCTATCTTTACATATTGGTATTTAAGAGTATTTGTAGAATTTGCAAAAGTCTTATTGCGTATTCTAACACTATTCAAATAGCTTATATCAATGTCATAAAGCACGAAGTTTGAATCTAATTTTAATATTTCTGATTCGGCAACTATTTTACCATTTTCAGCAATTAGCAAATGCCCAGAGAAAATAGCATCGGAGGTAGATTCTAAAGATGAAGCCGAAGAATATACATAAGCTGTTAATAATTTTGAAGACTGCATTTTGACTAACTCGCGACGATATTGATATTTACCTAAGTATTCTGTACTAGCGGAAAGGTTAAATATAATATTAGCACCATTAATCGAATGTGATTGGCTTGGCGATTGCACCGCCCATAAGTCTTCGCAAATTTCAATTGAGAACTTAGCACCATTAATTGATTCTAATTCAAAAATTATATTCTGTGAAAATGGAATCTCTTCCCCATCAATTATATGAGTAAAATCATTTAATGTATCTGACGAGCTAAACCATCGGTTTTCATAAAATTCACCATAGTTACTAAGGTATTGTTTAGGTATTAAGCCTAATATCTTACCTTGATAAATTACTGCAGCAACATTATATAATTTAGAATTATGCTGCAAGGGTAAACCAACAATTATAGTAATATTTAGCTTATGAGAGTATTCCTTAAGTTTAACTAATGATTGTAAGGCGTTAGTTATTAATGTAGTTTGCAAAAATAAATCACCACAAGAATATGAAGTAAGGCATAATTCTGGAAAAACAGCAATTTGTACTCCCCTTTCAGTTAATTCAGAAATACTCTTCTTAATTTCTATCAAATTATTGTTTGTATCTGCTATGTATACTTTGGGACTGACAGTCGCAACCCTAACTAAACCTATTTCATTGATTGATTTCATAAGCAACACCACCTAATAAAAAAAGAGAAGGTAAAACCCTCCTCTTTTTATTATCGGTTATCTATTAATTTTATTACTTGATAACACTAATTTTTTTAATTATTACATTTGACTTTGTCTGTAATTTCAACAAATATAAGCCATTATGTAATTTATTTACGTTTATAGAAAATTCATAAAATCCTTGGCTTTGAAATGTATTTTGTAAAAAAGTATCTACTATTCTACCATTGTTGTCAAAGAGCGTAATTGTAACAAAATCATCGACAGGAATTTGATAACTTATTTTTATACTATTCGATGTCGGATTAGGAAATACATTTACTTCTAAATTCCAAACATAAGCTTCATTTATACTAGTAATATATTCTTTATTGATTGGGTCATATTCGCACCATGGTAAATCCCATCTTTTTGTAATATCAGTTGAAAATGCACCTCTATAATTCACCTTATCAAAAAAGTCATCATTAATATTAACTATTGTATTTCCATTGTCATATTTTGCATTATTCAAGTCATTAGAAGAGTTGGATGGTACGGGATTAAATCCTAATCCAATAAGAAATGGATTAGTTAAGCGAGAGTTGTGTGGATCTGACACATCAATATTATTGTTATTAGACTGATTTGCTAACCATTCAATGTTAATATCCGAATTTTGGCCATCTTTTCTTAATACATCGCCTTTGATACCATATAAGCTATTATTTTTAAACATTAATGAATCGTTTAAAGCTGCAAATTGAGTAGGCTCACTTAATAATTCTATACCTCTATTCCAACCTACAATAAGGCTATTAAATATTGAAGCTCTTGCATTTCGTCTAATTTGTGCGGCTGCACCGAATCTCGTATGAAAAGTACCTTCAGCTACTCCAGTTGAAGAGCTAACCCAGCTTGTATCCTGAATTGGACCAATTGTAGTAATATTAGAAAATATCGGGCTTGTATAAGGCTGGGCAAACGACCCACTTGAGTTGTTATCTATTTCAAAAGTCTCTGAAGTAGATACGTCTGCCCTATCTTTAAATCTTTGAATAATACCAAATTGCACTCTTCCGTTGTATCCATTATCGCAATCTAAATCGTCATCTAAGGTCCCAATTATTGATATATATTTAACATCTACAGTACCTCCAAACCATTCAATAGCATCATCATTAGCATAACTTATTTGAATATGATTTATCTTAGTACCTTTCCCAACTGCTCCCAATGTAAGAGAATTTAATTCTTGGTTGGGAGCAGCAGCTATTCCGGCAAATTCTATCCTTATATATTCTAAAATACCACTATTATCATAATCATCAGGAGTTAAGCCACCTCCAAAAAATCCACGTTTAGTAGTTTGGTCTGCTATCCCACCTTCTAAAGCTGCCTCGCCACCAGGGTGATTAGTTGATGCTTTGCCACATATTAGTATTCCGCCCCAATCTCCACCTCTTCTTTGGTTAGGCTTAGCTGAACTAGTAAACACAATAGGCTTTTCATTAGTACCTTGAGCAAATATTTTGCCTCCTCTATTTACACATATAGCAGAATTTTGCCCCACAGTATCGCCTATTATTATCGTGCCAGCTTCTATATGAAGTTCTGCTCCTTCATCAACATACAAATATCCATCTAAAGCATATATTTTATTAGAGGATAATTTTATCTTACTTGTTATAGCATCCCTTAATATTGAATCTGCACGTGTCGCTTCAGGTTGCTCTATACTAAATGGTACATCATTTACACTAAACAAACTATTATCTAAAGTTCCATCTGGGTTATTATAAACCATTCTTAAATATCCACTGTTTGATTTGACAGCAGGAACCCTAAAACCACCATCAAGTGTACCCCTATTTTTAGCGGAGTCTAATTTGTTCACTGCTCCTTGTAAATTAGTCCAAGGACCTTCTTTTGAAGTTCCAAACTGAAAAGTCCAAGAAGCACCTAAAGTACCAGTAGTATCCCATTTAATATTCTGCGAACTCCCAGCGCGAAACGACTCGCCTCCTTTTGGAAATAATAAAGTTACTGATTTGGGTTTGGCTAATAGTACATTACATATTAAAATAACTGTAAGTACAAGTGTTATTATTTTCATGATATTTTTTCCTATAAAAAATTGATAATTCAGTTTAAAATATTTTAAATCCAAAGCTCATTGATATATTAGTACCTGTATATGTTGCTGCTACCTTGTTGCCTCCTTGTAGCCATACAAGGTATTCATTTAATATATCTTTTATTGATAGTTTGACTTCAAAACTATTAGTGATTGTTTGAGAAATTGATAAATCTAATAAATTACGTGGCATTTCATAAATATGTGGGTCAGAAAAATTATATAAACCAACTTGTGCAACTTGAATTATTCTTTTCCCAAATGTATTATAAGTTAAGTTCACTGCCGTTTCGCTTACAGCATTAAAATAGTATAAAGCTACATTAATCGAATACGGTGATTGCCCCCACATAGCTCTTTTTTCGTTTACGCCACCTTGACTTAGCTCTATTTCAGAATTTATCAGGCTTAAATTAAAGTTGATTGAAAAATCATCTAAAAAATTACTTATAAATTCTAAATTTTTCCTCAGTTCAAATTCTATTCCTATATTATTTGCTACCCCAATTGAATTAGCAAAAGTTTTGGTTAATTCTGATTGTTGTGGAAAAATAGTTTCTTCGATAGCATTAGCTATATTTTTGGCAAATAGGGATAATGATATAACTTCACCCGGATTTGGAAAATATTCATATCTTAAATCATAATTTTGAATTAAAGATTGTTTTAAATTTGGGTTGCCAGTTATATTTACTTGATTGATAAAGTCATAGAATTGGAAAGGTGCAAACTCTCTAAGAGAGGGACGTGTGATTGTATGGCTAAAAGCTAACCTTAAGTTAGAATTATTCTTTAGTTTCCATATTAAATTTAAAGATGGTAAGAAATTGTTAGTTAATTGTTCAATTTTTAAGGGCTGATCATTGATATTAAAGCTATTTAATATTTGTGAGTTATCCTCGTATCGTACACCACCTATAAATCTTAAGTCTTCCGCTAATATCGATAAGGGCATATCTATCATAAAATAACTTGCAAATAATCCTTCACTTGCGCTATATTGGTCAGATAATTTAGAGCCTTCACTAATTCTGAATCCATCATCTACTCTAAAGTTATCATTATCAAATATGCCATTTAGATTGTTAATATCGTTTATTACAGCTTTTATATCATCTCCATAGTCAGAGCCTAATGTTGGTGGAATTATGGCAAAGGAGCGGGCGTTAAAATTCCTCTTTCTATCCTCATAAAGAGAGCCTATTTTTATTTTCATATTATTAATAGGTATTATATAATCGTACGCAATGGCGATAGCCTTGTCGCCTAAGTCTGAATAAAAACGCCCCAATCTATTAGGGTCGCCATATTCTGTTTGAACAAATAATGGCTCATATTTTAAGCTGGGGTTATACTCAATTTCATATAAATCTCTATCAAACTTGATTCTTCTAAAGTCAGGCTCATACCTTGATGAGTGTGAAAATGACAATCTCCACTCTAATTCAGTGTTGTATAAATTCGGGAAGTAATGTTTAGCAACTAATTGAGACGATAGCAAATATTTTTCTACCCACTGTGAACTAAAGTTTTTATAATCACGAAACTGATAAGCTGAATCTTGACCAGATATAATACTAGATTCATCATCGGCAGACCTATTATACATATTTCTAAGGCTAATACTATGGTTAGTTCCAAATTTATATGAAATATTTAGCATTGCCCCCCAATTAATATTTCTAATTGACTGTACGCCATTTGATACATAAAAGTTAGAGCCATCTGCCATTAGTGCATTCCTATTTATATCTTGTAGGCGAAATGTATTTGAATAATTTACCGAACTAATAATGCCTAAATCATTATCAGCAACTTTAAATATATCTGAATACAAAAAATTTATACCAGAGTTGGATAGTGGGCCTATAGTTGAGCGGTTTAAGTCTAAGTTCTTATCATTAAATGATCTAATTAAATTTTGATATTTTTCTTTTGCTCCAGTGTTATCAAATGGATCTAACGATTTGTTTCTCAAATTATCTATTTCACGCCTAGAGTTTGGGATTATATTAGATAAAGCTCTACTACCGTCATCCATTCCTAACCAATCTAATGAACCTCCTTTAGAAGCAAAAAATTGATTTTCGAGCATATTAGTGTTGGTGTTAAAGTTCGTGGAATAGGATATTTTGAGAGATTGTGCAGTTGGGAAATCAATAGTATTAAGTTGCACTAAGCCACCTGCAAAATTTCCGGGCATATCAGGAGTAAATGATTTAGACACTTGAATATTTTGTAGGAATTCAGATGGGAACATATCAAAAGCAAAAGTCTTTTTATCTGGCTCTGTAGAAGTAAGAGTCGCTCCATTTAAAGTTGTATTACTATAGCGTTCCGAAACTCCTCTTATATAAAGATGCTTATTATCAACTAATGTGATGCCAGGCACTCTTTTCAGTGCATTCCCTGCATCACCATCTGAGTTTTGAGAGATTTCTTCGGCTGATAAGCCATCACTCACAGAATTAGCTTTCTGTCTTTGAGTTAAAGAGCTGACAGAATTATCATTTATGAAATTTGCTTCAACTACTATTTCTTCTAATATCTTTTGTGAAGGCTTAAGTGTGATAGTGTTTAGTGTAGTTTCTTTATCATGTATAATTTCAACTTTATTACTTACATATGTTTCATATCCAATAAATGATACCTGACAAGTGTAAATTCCATTAGGCATATTTCGAATTTTAAAATCGCCGTTGATGTCCGAATAAGTGCCAAACTTGCTATTGAGAATCCTTATAGTTGCACCTTTCATTGGCTTATTGCTTTCTCCATCAATAATTTTAGCACTTAAGATACCATTTTCAGAATATAAACTGATGTTATGAAGTAAAAGAATTAAAATGATGCATAGCGTTCTTAATACCACAACCCCTCCAAAAATTATTCATAATAATAAACTATTGCAAAAGTGCTGTTATAATATGTAGATTTAATAAAGCGATTGTTAATTTAAAGTTAATTTTGAGCGATAGAATACTTTACAGATTCTCTAATTGGCAAAATTTTTGATGGAATTATTTATTTAATCCGTATGCTTAGGTTCAATAATGTTAGCTACATACAAGAATGATAAAAATAACGACTCACAATCTAATAGTAACATTACTGTTGCTTCTGATTTAATGAAAGATAAAGACTTAACACAAGTGGATAATGAGTCTGAGTTTAAATTAATCATTTCTGAAGTCATTTTACAAAACAAACCCACAAAATTATTAGAAACTGGGACCTATTTAGGAGAAGGTACTACACGGATAATTATTGAATCGCTTAAGAATGCCAATATCTCTGATTATAAATTCTTTTCAATAGAAATTAACCCTAATTATTACTATAAGGCTATTGAAAACTTAAGAAAAAGGAATTACAATAACGATGTTACTTTATTAAATGGCTTATCTGTTCCTAAGAGCCTATTGCCAACTATTGAAGAGATAAAGAGCAATACAGTAGATAATATTGAATTTAAAAATATAATTATAGACCATCACGAAAGCGAAAGAGCAATAAAGTATTATGCTGAAACTAACTTTCAAAATAGTAAAGACGACCTTATTAGTAAAGTTTTAGAAATATTTTCTTATGAGCCAGATTTTATATTATTAGATAGTGCTGGGCATATGGGTAATATTGAATTTAATTATATAATTAGTAAAATAAGGTCAAAATGTATTATTGCTTTAGACGATGCCAATCATTTAAAGCATTATAAAAGTTTTCTACAAATTAAGAATGACAGTAGATTTAAAATCATAAGAAAATCCGATGAGAAATTTGGTTTTGTAGTTGCGGAATTTGATCCGCTTGCAAAGAATGAACAACAAAATAAGAATAACTTATTTGATTTTGATAACAAAAGAATTCTTGTAGTTAGAACAGATTCAATTGGTGATACAATTCTTTCAATAAGTATGACAAAGGCTATTAAAGAAAAGTATCCAAAATCTCTAATTACTATTTTAGTTCAAGAACATATTGCTCCAATTTATAATTTATGCCCTTATGTAGATAGCATAATAACTATCGATAAAAACATGTTCTATAATAATACTGAATATAGGGAAAATTTCATTAAGAAATTTCAATCAAATTCTTATGATTATTCTTTAAACACAATATATAGTAGAGATTTATTTTCCGATATATTTGCTACTGCATCTAACATTCAATATAAAATCGCCTTACTTGGCGATTTATCTAATTATGATATAAAAGCAAAAGAAGTTTATGACCTAAAATATGATCTATTAATTAATTCTATCCCTCAAAAGGCCATCGAATTTAAAAGACATATAGATTTTATGAATGCTATTGGAATAGATAATTATGACGCTACCCCTTGGGTTTGGTTTGATGAGAATACTTTAAACTTTGCTGAAAACTTCTTTAGAATTAATAAATTAGATAAAGATAAAGTTATTATTTTATTTGCTGGGGGGCAACATTCAATTAGAGACTATTATAGGTATTCGGAAGCAATTAATCAAGTTGCAGACATAAGTGATTATACAGTCATTTCAGTTGGTAGTGATAGAGAATTTGACTTGCATAAGGGTATTTTTGATACAGCAAATTATAAATATATAAATTTATGTGGTAAAATATCAATTTTAGAAGCTGCGAGCCTTATTTACTATTCCAAAATGTCAATTGGTACTGAGACCTCTTTTTCCCATATCGCTTGTGCTGTTGATAAAGCTAATATTACAATCTTAGGAGGCGGTCATTTTGGTCGCTTTCTCCCCTATCATTCACTAACCTCAATAGTATATCTACCTATTGAATGTTATTATTGTAATTGGAACTGCAAATTTGAGCAAAGTTACTGTATTAAGGAAATTGACCCAACAATTATCACCCAAGCTATAAATGATGTAATAAGTGGAAAATATGGTATAGTATATAAGCAAACTTATTCAGATAATAAGCAAATAAAAGTTGATACCGAAATTCAGTTTAATCAAGTTCAAGGAACACTTGAAAAAAATTATATTAATATCAAGTCAAATATAGACGCTGAAATAGAGGATATTAACAAAGAAAATGTTGCAAATGTAATTAAAGTTTCAGCCTTAGTGTCTATTTATAAATCTGAAAGATTTATAAATGGTTTGTTGGAAGATTTAGTAAATCAGACAATATTTCAAAAAGGAGAATTAGAGATTATCCTGATTGATAGCAATTCTCCAGAAAATGAATTTCAATATATTGAACCATATTTACAACAGTACCCTAAGCAAATTATCTATCATAGAACAGCAGAGCGGGAAACATTATATAAGGCTTGGAATAGAGCAATCACTATATCTAAAGGCGTATATTTAACTAATGCAAATACCGACGATAGGCATAGAAAAGATGCACTTGAAATATTGGCAAATTGCTTAGATACTTATAAAGAATATGATTTAGTGTATCCAGATTTATTAATCACTACTAAAGAGAATGATACTTTTGAAAATACCCAAACCTTGTTGAGGTATGAATTTCCTGATTATAACTTAGGTTCTTACCTTTCAAACTCTAATTTTGGCGCTCAACCAATGTGGCGAAAATCTGTTCATAATACGATAGGATATTTTAATGATAGTTATAAAATCGGCGGGGACTATGAATTTTTCATCAGATTAGCTAAAGAATTTAAACCTATACATTTAAGAGAGACTTTAGGTTTATTTTTACAAGGCAACGACGCCCTTACAAACTCTAAGAATATTACAGATATATTAAAAGAAACGAGAGAGACATTAAAAACCCATAGGAGAACAATTGATTTAAAGCAAGTATACCCTACATTTGAGCCAAAGAATAATGATGCTTCAGAAATCTTAGCCGTACTATGGGATTATGGTGTTACGAACATGTTAAGCCCATATTCAGATTTTGAAATTTCATTAAGTTGCTTTAATAAATGTTTAGAATTAGGTAAACGTACTACTAAATATAATATAATTCAAGACATTTATAATAATAATTTAGGTATTATACAAATATCCATAGGGAATATAGAACAAGGCTTAGAGCTTTGGAATAGATCTAAGGATTATATATTAATTCAAAATAATATACGAATATTTAATAATTTAGATACTATAGCCACACCTATTAAATTTCAGGCTTCGTTATTATCGCATCCCGTATTAGACAACGCAAGATTAGCTGTGAGCTTGTATTTAGATGAGAATAGAAATATAAAAAAAAGCCTACCAACCGTACAAAATTTTTGGGATGTAGTGTTTGGCAATGGCGGTGTTGAAATATCTGAACAAGAACTGATAAATGCAAAATCATTAAAAGCAAGAAGCCCTAAAAGCCAGGGCTATTTAAAAAGCTATCACCTGATAGTTGACGATAATAGCAATTTTAAATCTAAAGAGTATTTAACTTCTTTCTCAAGATGTTTTTGGGAACGAGATTATCAAAACAAGCAAACAGTACTAATTAAAACTCCAAATGCAGTGGGCGACGCCTTTGCTATCACTATGGTAGTAAATAACCTAAAGCTATACTTCCCTCATTTAAATATAATTGTGGCTTGTTCAAACAATGAAAAAGTAATTTATAAAAATAATCCTCAGATTAATAGAGTTATCAAAAATAATAGTTACGATACCGATATATTAGAATTGGACAATCCCGAGATGGAAATTATAGACTATAATCTATTAATTTCTACTTTACCTGAATATTATAATTGTATTTCATATTTAGATATTTTTGGCAATATTGCAGGCATCAAGATAAAAGATAAAAGTTATAAGTATTATATGACTGAAAATGAGAAGACTCCGTTTCATAGTATTTCTGATGGTTTTCAAAGTATCATAGGTATTCATTTAACAACCGAAAAAGACTGGACTAGGTCCTATCCTCATCCAAATGAATTGGCATTAGAATTACTTAAATCTTTCCCAAATTCCTTAATTATAAATTTTGGCCAAACTCTATTAGAATTACAAGATATTAGGCTTATGGATGCTACTTCTTTAAGCCTTAGGGAACAAATAGCCTTAGCATCGTTTGTTAATAAATTTATTACTATTGATAGCGCGTTCTTTCATGTCGGGCATAATCTATTTAACACAGAAACTTACGTATTATGTGGCCCAACTAATCCAAATTTGATAGGCAATCCACTCAAACAATTTTATGTGATTCAAGATTTAGATAGCGATTGTTTAAGCTGCTACTGGAGAAACGGCAAAAGTACTCATTGTTTTAAGTATCTAAAGCCCAAACAAATTATAAACCAAATAATAAATAATCGGACTATATCTAATTATTATTCTGGTGAAAATGTAGTCGATTTATCTATAGATAATTATGAGAAATTTATTTCCAATTATTTTAGAAATAATAAAGATGGAAATTTATTAACGATTAACAATAAAGCCAATAATTTACCTAATTTTGCAAGTAGTTGGAATGGTATATATATAAATAATTTAAATGATACTAAATAAATTTGTTAATTAAGAATAAAAATACTACTTTTATATGTGAATTTTGTTTCACATTCAATATAGAATTTATATGTTAAGATTCTTACAAATCATTGCAGTTACCTTTTTTACATTTTCAATACTTGCACAAGCAGCAACTATCTCGGACTCTGTACAATTAGGTAAAGAATACAAATTAGATGTTTGGTATAGCCTGAAAGATGGCTTCGTAGGTGAGTCCGATAGTAAAAATTGGGACTTAGCTTTTGTAACTAAAGGTATGGGCGGTGGCATACATGTTAATGGAGCAAAGGGCATTCAAATGTGGCTTGTTCCTGACAAAACTATTGATGACTTTGATTCATTCTCCGTAAAAGATACACTAGGTATGTCTGAAAATTGGAACTCATATTTAAACTCAGAAGATACTTGGTCGATAGGCGCACTTAATTTAGGATTAGATGGCTTTGAAACTGATGGGGACTTTGGATGGGGTTCTTACGATATGACTACACATTATATCGTCGGCGAAAAATTATTTGTTATCAAATTAAACAATACAACTTACAAAAAATTTATTGTCGAAATTTTCGATACACAAGAATACTCTTTTAAATGCGCAAATTTAGATGGCTCTGAAGAATCTTATGGTAAAGTAGCTAAAAAGAGCTTTACTGGCAAAAATTTAGGGTATTTCTCGTTTGATACATTTGAAACAATAGATAGAGAACCATCTTCTAAAGATTGGCAATTGACTTTTGGTAAATACCAAGTAAACTATCCAATAGGTAATGGTGAATTTATGCCTTACGCTGTTACTGGTGTTCGCCAGAATTCAGGTGTAAGAGTAGCAGCTGTAAATGGTGTTAATCCTGCAACAGCTGAAGCAAAAGAATGGAATGCTGACAACTATTTAACAAAAATTACAACTATTGGTTCTGATTGGAAATCATTTAATAATACTACATTCGAGTATGATTTAAAGGAAGATTTAGTATATTTTATTTCTACTGACTCCATACAAAGTACTAAGCCTCAAATTTTTAGACTATATTTTACTGGGTTTGAAGGTCAGGCAACTGGTAAGATTAAATTTGAAAAAGAAACTTTACCAGTTTCAGTAATTGAGAATGAAGGTTTAAGGGTTGCAGATTTCTCAATCTATCCTTCAATTATCAATAGTGGCGAAATAGTTAATTTAGCTGTAAATAACTTTTCTTCTCTGAATAATGCTAAAGTTGAAATATTAAGTGTAGATGGAAGGTTATTAAATTCAATGGAATTTGGTTTAAATAATTCTATGAACGCATTGCAAACTAACAACTTAAATTTAACTACTGGTATGTATTTTGTAAAGGTTACTATTGGTAATAGGTCTGGTATTGAAAAATTAATAGTTAAATAATTACTGATTTAGTATAGGCTTTTATTGAGGGCTTATCTACTTTTAAGGTAAGCCCCTTTTTATTTTGAAAATGCTGCGCCGTCCTAAAAAAGGTTTACATAAAAGGAGT
>DAOMQA010000015.1:0-60735 GCA_035445085.1 Kapaibacterium sp. (SeqCode) | reverse complement strand
AATTGGGGATTAATTTGGTAATTTAATTGTGTATACTTATTTTAGGACTATTCAGCTTTTTTTAGCAATTCGATAATCATTTCGTATTTATCGATTAGACTTTTTACGTTCTCAATATACTGGATCATGACATCAATCAATTCTTGATTGTTAATGTTTTCCATAGAAAACTCCCATAGATAATTTGGGAAAAATATATATATTTGTTCTTTCGTTTATATGGAAAATGAAAGAGTTAATTATGATTGGAAAAATTGAAAGTAAAAGGGTAAAGCCGATTAGCAAAGCTGCAAAAAACGGCGTCAAAACAAAATCTATTCAGGATGTCTGGGATGATGAATTGATGGACGAAAATTCACCTCAACATAAACTTATGTTAGAGATGGCGGAGGAAGCGTTGGCAGAATTTAAAGCTGGCAACAGATAAGGCAATAGATATAAATTCAATATCTTGTAAACCGCAATCAGACAGCCCAGCAAGAATAAAAGACGCATTGAATATATGGGGAAGTTTATTTAATGTATCTTATGATAAAATTGGAATGGGCAGAAAATTATCAACAGCTTACGGAGCAAGTGGAAAAAGTAGAGCATTTGCACACTATGAAAGTTACGAATATGCGATTATAAATATTACAAAACCTCACGCAGCTTCGGGATCATTCGCACACGAATTTGGACACGCAATAGATAATTTAGCAGCCGTTTTCACCAAATATCAAACAGATGGTTTTGGTCAATATGTATCGGGTGGTTTGTCAGGAAGATTTCAAATTGACGCTGGACGTTTAAATTCTTCAAATAAATTTGTTTCAATTATGGAACAAATATTTAAAATTTTATATTATGACGACAACAATAATTTAACAAAATTTGCAATTACTCTAAAAGAGATCGGAGAAACGGCAGAGTATTGGAAACGTAGAACAGAGGTATTTGCAAGAACCTTTGAAACGTGGGTTAATTACCGTTTAGGAAGCCCAACAAATAAGATGTTTTACAAATCGGCAAATGAATATAAAAATTCAGCTTATCCCGATACGAAATTAATCAAGAAAATTGATAATTTAGTTTTTGATTTTTGCAAAAATATAATTGAATTTTTGAACGGTGCAGGAACTGATAATCTAAAATTTGAAACACCAAAAGCACAGCAAGCAGAAGAATTTTTACCGGAAACTAATTATGAATTTAGCGAAGCCGAGTTAGAGTTATTGCAAGTTTTTATCAATAAAAAGATTAACAAAATAACAACAGATGATATAATCGACAATACCACTTTGTCAATGCCTGAAATTAATTCTTTGCTATTCAATTTAGAATTGAACGACATTGTAAATAGAGAAGTAGGAAATCAAATCAAGCTAAAAGTTAATTTATCAAGTTTGAAAAAAGAAGCCAAAAAGCAAGAATCGAAAATAAAAACAGAATCGAAGCCAGATCCAAAGGTGGAAGGTAAAGTAAAGAAAAAATCAAATATCGTAAATGGTTTCTTGTATGGAGATCAGACGGACATTGTAACACCGTCAGAAATACTAAAAGGCAAATTTGCTATTATCGAAATGGAAAAATTGATACCTTCAAATGATCCTTTTACATTTAGCCATAATGATAAATACCCGCAAACTTGCCAAACAAGAAGTTATAAAGAAGATCAAGCAGAAAACAATTATCTTTTAAAACTTTATATAAAAGGGCAGTTGCCACGACTTGTCATATTATCAAAGATAACCCCGTCACAACGTCCGAAACGTTTGGCACTCTACCCAATAACAAAGACGACATCAAAGCAAACTTGTTACAGGCAAGACCGGGAACGAATTTATAAAAGAATTTGAGCGTGTAGTAGCAAAAGAAAATTTTGATAACGTTTTTATCAATAATACAAACTTTGTTTTAAAATATAAAGGACGTCATTTAAATATTATGGACGTAGTGCCAAAAGTTTATTATGGTAATAAATCAGACACAGGCACTTTATTTGACGAACCAGAAATAAACATAGATTTGGACGAGGGCGAATATATCGAATACAGTTTAGATAAACCGGAGCAAGAGAATACTTTGCTACAAGACGATTTTAATAAAGTAACTAATCTTAGCGATATTACAAATATTAAAACTATTCCATTGAAGCTAAAGGGCAAATCTAAATTATTATTGAATAATATTAATTCGCCTTTCAGTATGCTAATTTGGGGTAAGCAGGGCGAATTACAGAAAGAGTAAAAAAAGCTGGAATTAGAAATTTAAAAGATATTGATATTGACGATAGCGGAAGTTATAATAGATTAGTAGAGTTAATTGAAACCGGTAAGTATTTTTGTGTAGCGATAGACAGCAAAGATAATTTTGATCTTGACGAGCAATTATTGTTAAATTTGTGGGAACAATACCCTAAAATATGTTTTATTCTAATCTCACATAGTCAAAAGACTGGCAACACTTATACTGGAAATCGTAAATTTGCACACCTTGCAGACACAGAAATTCAAGTTAGCAAAGGAGTAGCAAAAACAATTAAACACAGGGACGGGCATAGCGACAAGTCAGTCCAAATATTTAACAACGTAGGAAATTTAAGATTTAATAATCCATTTAATTTACAGAGGTAATTATGTATTTATCAAATGAATTGTCAGATGCAGAAGCATTGCCACATAAATGTACCTTAACTTCTAAAAATATTCTTTAGCTTTTATTTATAATTAATCGCTATTTTTATGAAACATCTAAAAAGATTATTTCGTATATAAATTAAACTTAGAATTATCTTTTTGTAGGAAGGTAAAAATGATAAAGAAATTATATAGAAACAAACAAAACAAAATGTTGGCAGGAGTAGCAAGTGGCTTAGCTGATTATTTTGAAGTGGATCCGGTTATTATTAGAGCATTATTTATTATTATAACATTGGCATACGGTATAGGCGTTCTTGCATACATAGTATTATGGGTTATTGTACCAGCAGGTAAATATAACGACTTTGATTACGATGAATTTGGGAATGTATATGAACCAGAGGACTTATCAAGCAATTTTGACTTTGATGACTATGATGAGAGTAAAGCAAAAAAGAAAAGTGATAAGAGGGTTTTGGGGGGAGTAGTATTAATCACATTAGGTTTAATCATACTAAGCGATCAAATATTCCCAAGTTTTGAAATTGAATATTTAGTGCCAATTATATTAATACTCATAGGTGTCGCTATCATTTATAAACAGAACTTCTTTAGAAATAGTGGTGATTAGTGTGAGACCAGCAACATTTTTCTGGGGATCCTTTTTAGTATCATTGGGGTTACTTCTATTGCTAAGTAACCTCGATATACTTACATTCAATATAAGTGAATTCTTATTATATTGGCCCATAGTGCTAATATTGTGGGGTATGACCTTCCTTAAAATCCCAGATAATTATAGATACATTATTTCATCAGTTTCTGGTATTATGGTCTCTTTGTTTATTGTTTCAATAATTTTTAATATCAGTAAATCAGCAAATGAATTCGATTTTGATAGAGGTTTTGTATCAGAAAATAACAGCCATGATACTTTTACCGATATCGTAGATATCGATTCATTAACCAAGTATGCTAATATAGACATTCAAGTGGGCGCCACCTCGCTGAAAGTTACCTCTAACGGCGATGATATAGGATTAGTGCAAGCTGATGCAAAAACTATCGTTATCAATAATAATTCATCAGAAGATTCGCTCCAAAACGCAGATATTTCTATTGGACCCAATAAGGAAAGTGTTTTCAAAGAAAACCATAGTAAAAAAACAAGTACAGTAACTACTGTCAAACTTAATAAGTTACCAATTTATAATATTGATATAAAATCAGGAATATCGAACGTAGATTTAGATTTCAAAGAACTAAAAGTAAAGACTTTAAACTTGCAATCAGGAGCTACAAGTATAAAATTAAGATTTGGCGATTTAGTAGATACCACATGGATAAAAATCAATTCTGGTTTCTCTCGCATAGCCATACAATTTCCTCGAGAGTCAATGGCGTTTGTAGAGGCAGAAAGCGCTTTATCTGCAAATAAATTAGTAAATTTTAAAGATTTGCATAACGGTAAATACGAGTTCCGACCTGATAATTTTTCTGGGAAAGTAGTAATGATTGAATTTGAGGGAGCTTTATCAAGTTTTCAAATTACAAATTATTGATATAATTGTTCTTCTAAAATTTTATTATATAAATTTTCTGGGATAAGATTTTTGAAAGGCAATGAATTTTGTATGCAATTTCTAATGTATGTTGATGATATTTCAATAAATGGGGCCTCTAATGCAAATACATTGAAGCCCATTTCTTTATACAATTGAATTTCTTTGTTAATACTTATGTAATCTATACAATTCCTTCGCGCTACAACTAATGTAATATTATTAAGTATACTCTCCCAGTTTTTCCATTTTTGAAACTGAAAAAATTGATCATCTCCAATTAATAAGTATAGTTCTGCATTATATTTATTAAGCAAATATTCTATAGTATCTATTGTATATGATATTTCTTTCTTAGTTAATTCATAATCTTCGAGAATATAATGTTTATTATAAGATATAGCTAAACCTAATAGTTCCTTATTTTTTTCAATAGAAACTATCTTTGCTGTATTCTTTAATGGTGATTGGTATGATGGTATGAATAACAACTTATTTAAATTAAACTGATAAAAGAAAGTATCAGCCATAATAAGATGACCAATATGAATTGGGTCGAAGCTACCGCCAAAAATACCAATTTTGTCCATTACTCACCTATAAAATTTGGCTTACGTTTTTCAATAAACGCTAAAGTACCTTCTTTGAAATCTTTAGTGCCACATATTTCACCAAATTTACTTGATTCGTAATGCAAACCATCGGTTAGAGATAATTGTTCAGACATATTTATACAATCAACGGCAGCGGAAATAGCTATTGTTCCTTTTGATAGAATAAGGTTTACAAAATCAAACGACTTTACCATTAATTCTTCTAAAGGATAAACATGATTCACAAGACCTATCCTAAGAGCTTCATCGGCATTAATAATATTGGCACTTAGAATAAGCTCCATAGCCATAGACTTACCAACAATCTTAGTTAATCTTTGAGTACCGCCATATCCTGGTATAATACCTAAGTTTACCTCTGGTTGCCCAAACTTTGCATTAGAAGAGCAAAATCTAATATGGCAGGCCATAGCTAATTCGCAGCCGCCACCAAGTGCAAAGCCATTGATTGCAGCAATCACAGGTATTTTAAGCATTTCTAATCTTAGCATTACCTTGCTACCAAAATTACTAAATAATTTGCCAGACCTTATATCTGATTTATTTAATTCAGTTATATCTGCTCCAGCGGCAAAGGCTTTTTCGCCACTGCCAGTTAAGATAAGCGCTTTTATTGTTGAATCAAGTTCAACTTTAGTTATCACATCATTTAGCTCTGTAAACAATTGTTCATTCAGAGCATTTAATTTATCTGGTCTATTTAGAGTTATAATTGCATAATTTTCGTGCTTATCGAATAATATTGTTCCGTATTCCATAATTAAACCTTTATATTTGAAACATAGTTGTTTACAAAATTAAAGAATTATTAATTAATATGAGAGTTATCTTTTTTATTATATTTGTTGTAGCATTTATTGTGGGAACTACATTAAGTTCTGATGCAAAAGTTAAAAAGAAAAAAAGAAAAGTAAAATACGCAAAGTCCAAATTTGAGTTAATTGACGATACACTTTTACACAATGGTTTGTATTATGAAAAGTACCTTTATACTATTAGGGGTGCTAAAATACAATGTAATGTATTGAAAGTGAACCTAAAAAGCGACGATATAAAGGTAGAAGTTTTAAAAGCAGGCAATAATATTTCTACAAACTCGAAAATAAGAGAATTAATAAATTATCAGGATTCCTTAGATAATAAAGAAACAATAGCTGCTGTAAATGGTAATTTCTGGAAAGCATATACAAATTATCCAATTGGAGCATTAATTAGGGCAGGCAAAGCCGTAGAAATCAAGCCATATAAAGAATGGTCATCATTTTTCATAGACAATAATAACAAGCCATATATAGATAATTTCAAGCTAAGTTGCCAAGTCTTGTTTCCTAATGGTACAAGGATTTTTATCAGTGATTTTAATAAACGCCGTGATAGTAATTCAATAATCTTATATAATAGTTATGGTGGTGATATAATCCCGTATATAAAAGAGAAAGATGTTAAACAAATGTATGACCAACTTTTGTATGAACAAGCTGTATTAGAAACATTCAATGATGCTACCGAGGTGAGTATTGATTATAATGCTTTAAAAGAAGCAATTATTGAAAAAAATCGAAGTGAATTATTTGAGAATCAGTTATATAAAATGAAGTTAAGGTTATTATCTGACGAAACTATCAACACTCCATTTAAAGCAGTAGTAAGTTTAATTGACACTGGCTCAATAGCTCTCCAAGAAAATGAAATTATACTATCTTTTGGCTTATTATACCCAGATTTTGCTTTTCCCAAGGTAGGCGATACTCTTCAAATAGATATAAATACCAATATTAATAAAAATATAAATTTTCGCGAAGGCATAACTGGTACTCCAAGATTAGTAAGAAAAGGAATAGCTAAACACGAAGCCTACATAGAGGGATCAAAAAGCAAAAGGTTCATTAATCACCGCTTGCCACGAACAGCAATCGGTTATGATAAAAATAAAGAGCATTTATTTATTGTTACGATAAGTGGAAGAAATAGTCTTTCAAATTCGAAAGGAGCAAGTTTACAAGAATTAGCGGTTATTATGAAGAATATTGGTTGCTGGGACGCAATGAACTTGGATGGCGGTGGAAGTACAATGATGGTAATAAACGACGAGAACATAGAAAATCCGGCTATAACTGACTTAATGCGTAAAATCAATACAGTCGTAGCAGTACGATATAATAAAAAATGAAAACAAGTTTAACAAACAATTTTACTTATTTTTGCAAAGATATAGTAAAAGATATATAAGATTGAGTTATGAAAAAGATAATTGAATGTGTACCTAACTTTTCAGAAGGTCAAAATAAAGAAATAATAGAAGCTATTCAACAAGCTATCCAAAATGTTGATGGAGTAACTTTATTAGATGTAGACCCAGGTTTTTCTACTAATAGAACAGTATACACTTTTGTAGGTGATGATAATTCAGTAATTGAGGGCGCTTTAGCTGCAGCAAGGGTAGCCCGTAAACTAATAGATATGCGACACCACAAAGGCGAACACCCGCGTATGGGTGCTTTAGATGTATGTCCTTTTATTCCAATTGCCAATACTACTATGGAAGAATGTGTTGAAATATCCAAGAAATTTGCAGAAAGAGCTTCGGTAGAACTTGGCATACCATTCTATTTATATGAATATGCGTCTCATAATCCAGCAAGAAAGTCATTGCCACAAATTAGACACGGGGAATACGAAGGGTTATCTAAGAAAATTATCTTAGATGAATGGAAGCCTGATTATGGTCCAGCAGAATTTATTCCTGAATGGGGAGCAACGGTAACAGGAGCAAGAGACTTTTTAATTGCGTATAATATAAATGTTCTTGGAACAGCGAATCAAGCTCATAGAATAGCTCTAAATTTAAGAGAAGCAGGGCGTGGAGAACACGAACCCGGTAGATTACAAGAAGTAAAAGGTATTGGTTGGTACGTAGAAGAGTATGAAATGGCACAGCTTTCGATGAACTTAACTAATTATAAAGTTACCCCAATGCATATTGCCTTTGAAGAGGCGAAGAAAGACGCACAAGCTCTAAAGGTCGGTATTGCTGGCTCTGAATTAGTTGGTTTAGTGCCGTTAGAAGCTATGCTAATGGCTGCTGATTATTATATCGACAAAGAGGAGCTTTTTATCTTGGAAGAAGCTCAAAAAATTAAGTTAGTAGTCGATAGGTTAGGTTTAAACTCCATCTCAAAATTTGAGCCCAATAAAAGAATAATTGATTATTTAATAGCAGAAGCCCCTAATGAACCCTTAGCGAATTTATCTTTACGTGGTTTTATCGAGGAAGTAGCCTCACGTAGCTCGGCCCCAGGTGGTGGCTCGGTATCGGCAGCAGTAGCAGCAATGGGGACAGGGCTTGCTTGCATGGTAGCGCAATTAACTTACGGAGTACGTAAATTTGAAAGTATTGATAAAGAAATAAGAGAAATAATACCCCCGCTTTATAGCATAACCCAAAAACTGATACCTATGATTGATGCAGATACCAACGCTTTCAATGACTATATGGAGGCAATTAAATTACCAAAGAATACAGAAGAAGAAAAGGCGTTTAGGATACAAGCAATGCAAGATGGCTTAAAAAAAGCTATTGATATACCCTTAAACACAATGAAATTAGCAGATTCGGCTTGGGTATGGATGGAAAAAATTGCTAAAATTGGTAATATAGCTTCAAAATCGGATATTGAAGTTGGCGTCAAATCCTTAGAAACAGGTATATGGGGTGCTTACAAAAACGTTATGATAAATATGAATGGCATTAAAGATGCAGACTTTAAATATGATATTACAAATATAGCTGAAGCCTTGCAAGAAAAAGCCCAAATAAAGAAAAATCAAATATTAGACTATTTGCATAGGAGAGCGAAATAATAATGGAACATCTTTGGTCTCCTTGGCGGTCTAAGTATATATCTACTTTTAAAGACGACGACAATCGCAAAGAAGGCAATTGCTTTATATGCGACGCAATTAATGCTAATGAATTTAACGATGATAATTTAGTGGTTTTTAAAAATGATTTGCTGATTGTGTTGTTAAATAAATACCCATACAATGCGGGTCATATTTTGATAGCACCCACAGAACATATTGGTAGTATAGAAGGGTTAAAAATTGAAGTAATGAATGAAATAAATATATATATAAAACATTCCATTGCTATCTTGGATAAATTATACAAACCACAAGGCTATAATATAGGAGTAAATATCGGCAGAGTTGCAGGTGCAGGGCTACCGGATCATATTCATTACCATATAGTACCACGCTGGGCTGGTGATACTAACTTTGTAACAACAATATCAGATATAAAAGTAATTTCAGAACAAATAGAAGAAGCACGTATAAATATTGCTAATGAATTTGAGAAAATAAGATAATGATGAAATATATCCCTGCTAGAAAATCTCTTGGTCAAAATTTTCTTGCTGACAATAATATGGCAATAAAAATTGTAAAGAGTGCCGAAATTAGCAAAGAAGACAGTGTAATTGAAATTGGGCCCGGCACGGGTCTACTAACCGTGCATATAGTAGAATATGCAGAAAATATTACATTAGTAGAGCTTGACCAACGTGCTATTGCTTTGTTAGAAGCGAAATTTTTTAACTCTGCCAAAAATCTCAAAATTGTACAAAAAGACTTTAGAAAGTTTGATATTTATGAGGAATATCAAATTCTAAATAAACGGTTTTCTGTAATAGGCAACATACCTTACTATATCACAGGGGATATTTTCTTTAAATTATTCGAAAATGCGCAGTATATAAAAAGTGCAGTAATTACACTCCAAAAAGAAGTAGCAGTCAGAATGGCGTCTAAAATAAACACTAAAGACTATGGTATATTAGCAATCGCAGCGCAGTATTGTAGCGACCCTAAGTACTTGTTTGATATTCCATCAGCATGCTTTATCCCTAAACCAAATGTAACTTCTTCAGTTATTAAATTAAATTTTAAAGAGAATTTTAATTTAATTGAATATAAGAAGTTAATGAAAGTTGTGAAGCAATCATTCAATCAACGCCGCAAAATGATTTCCAATACTTTGAAAGGTATGCTTAAGGAAGGATTTGATGAGCAAATTTGGGATAAATATAAACATAAACGACCAGAAAATTTAAGTATTAATGAATTTATTGAATTGATGAGTATATGTAAGGATTAATGAATGAAGTATCTAAAACTTTTGCAAACAAATGAAATTTATACTTTAATGATGCTATTATTTTATACAATATTAGCATTAATTTTTAATTTACAGATTAAAAATTTTTATGAATTATTGATATTTAACTTCTCCGTTTCAGCTTTAATTATTTATATCGCATCATTATCTTTAAAATTTACTGATTCACGTAAATACAAATTATTTAGGACACTATATATTGTACCTATTGTGTTTTCTATCTATACGCAGGTTCAGGTTTATATACCATTTGTGAACCCAAGTATGTTCGATGCTGTTTTGGCAAATTGGGATAGAATAATTTTTGGAATAAACCCCACTGATTGGATTTATCAGTTTGCTAACCCATACTTAACAGAATGGCTACAATTCGCATATATGACTTATTATATAATTCCAATTATTTTAGGAGTTGAATTAATAATGTCGAGAAGAGAGAATGATTTTGATTATTTGATTCGAAATGTTGTTCTTGCCTTTTATCTATCATATATAGCATACTTGTTTATGCCAGCTATTGGTCCACGTTTCACATTACATGATTTTGCTATCCTAAATATAGAATTACCAGGTGTATTTGCAACTGACTTTTTTCGTAATATAGTCAATGCGGGTGGCGGAGCCCCTGCAGGTATTGCCAATCCAGCCCAATTTGTAAACCGCGACTGTATGCCAAGTGGGCATACGTGGATAACTATTGTAAATATGTATATAGCCTTCAAATTAAGTTCAAAATATAGATATTTAATTCTCTTATTCGGAGTTAGCTTAATTATTGCAACTATATATTTGCGTTATCATTATGTAGTTGATTTGTTGGCTGGAGCAGTCTTAGCGGTATGTTCTTTGAAAGTAGAGCCAATATTTCAAAAATGGACACAAAGTCTAATGGCTAATTTTCAAGAAAAGTCCAACTAAATGATAAACGGAAGTTTCTACCGTTGTTAGGCATTACAGCTATATTGTAGTAGTTATTATCAAAGGCATTTTCAAACATTGCACGAATAGTAGCGTCGCCTATTTTTATGTAAGCATAAGGGCTAAATGATTGTAAACCAGCACTACTATGGTAATCTGATATGATGTAAGCCTTATAAAAAGGTATAAACCGCAAGCCATTAAAGCTACTAGCAAACTTAGCTTCTGCACCTATACGCAGAATACTTTTGCCAAGGTTGTATTCATAATTTAAATCAATAATTGCGCTTAAAGTAGGCAATATTTTCTTTTCAGAATAAGACATTGTAGCTATATTCAGATTAGCAATAATTTGATATTTTAATAAATTAAATAAATGTGATTTGAAGTTGATATTCGCCCCATACGTATTATATTTATCTTCGTTCGTAAATGAAATACCTGTTGGAGTATTATTAGATTTGTCAATATTAGCTACAATAGTCGATTGTTGAGTACGATAAAAAGCAGTTATATTAAAATTACTTATACTGTCAATAAGAATATTATTACCAACGATTAGCAACATATTCTTCTCATTTTTCAAAGATAAATCTTCACTAATTTCAGGTATTCTCTCTGCATAAGAAGCATCTAAATAAAATTCAATATCATCTAATGAATAAAGTAATTTAGAGCCTATTGATACTCCTACTTTGTTAAACTTATTGCTTAGCCTAGCTCCACCGCTAAGCCCTAAATTATCTGTAAAATTTAATCTAATATGAGCAAATAAGGCAGATTGTAAATTTGAATATTCGTTATACATATATGTTTTATCAAAAGTAAAGTAATTCAAATCACTACCTATCTTCAGAAAATTATTTTTGATAAACTCTATTTCATAAGAAAAATTAGCACCATATAAGATATTAGAATAGTTTAGTAAGTTCCCAATTGTATCGCTTTGAATAAATCTGAATATTTCTCCTTGATCCCTATCCCACTCCGCCCTACTCAGGTAAGCCGACATCTGTATGGCTTGATTAGACAGAGTATCAAATTTATCTGTATAAGTAAGTGTTAAATCGTGTCTAAATTCTCTCTCGTTCATTCCAGTATAAAATGAATTAGCGCTAATACTTTCAAACACGTTAGTTACAGAATCATAATTCACTCCCCCACCAGTTCCAATACCATAATTAGTATAATTATGCACCAAAGATAAACTACTATAGTTGTTTGGATTATATCTTAAGATACCACGTACGGACCAAAGATTTGCCCACGTATCTTTAAATTTACCATCATTATTAGAATTTCTAAAGCCAAACGTAAAATTCCAATTTGGGAGAAAGTTTTGCGAAAAGATACCATCAGCTGCTAAATACTCATAGCCGCCTTGATTAAACCAAAGTCTTGAATATGGCTTTGCTGTATTATACCTTATTTCTTGTAAATTTATTAGTGAACCGGAGCTATTATCAGCAAAAATCACAGCATCACTACCAACGAGAAATTCTACTTTTTCTGTAAATTCTGGGGAAATAGTGGACAAATTATAAGAAGCAAAGTCTAAATAATTAAGGGTGCGATTATTAAAGTGTAGGGCGTTTGAACTCGGCATTGCACCCATAGTGGAAAATGAACTAAAATAATCAAAATTAGCTTGTGATAATATATTCACTGGTAGTTTTCGTTCAAAAATCTCCTTATAAGACGAATATTGAATATCGGAAAATTCTCCTTTCTTTATTTCAATATTTTGGGAGTTGCCAAGTTGAAACACGGATGAATGCTCGTACTTTGGAGTAATATACTTGACAGATATTGTAGCACTATCCAGAATCTCCGAATTTTCTTGTGAAAATACGGAGATATTTCTTACTATGATTAAGGTAATTGCAATTACCAATAAATATTTTAACCGACTATACATTAAATCTAAAGTGCATAACATCGCCATCTTTTACAATATATTCTTTACCCTCAATTCTTAATTTACCGTTATCCTTTATCTTTTGTTCACTAGTATATTCAAATAAATCCGTACAATGATATACTTCGGCACGAATAAATCCACGTTCAAAGTCGGAATGAATAACACCTGCTGCTTGAGGTGCCAAAGAGCCACGGCTAAAAGTCCAAGCGCGTATTTCTTTTTCTCCAGCTGTAAAATATGTTTGTAAGTCAAGAGAATGATAAGCAGCACGTGCTAATTTGTCTAAGCCTGATTCTTTTAAACCCAATGATTCTAAGAACTGTATTTTTTCTTCTTGCGTTTCTAACTCAGCTATTTCTGACTCTAATTTTCCACATATCGTAATAACATCACTGCCATTTTTGTTTGCATATTCTTTAACTTGGCGCACATAATCATTATCTTCCAATATTGAATCTTCATCTACATTACAGCAATATATCTGCGGTTTTAGAGTAATCAAGTTCATATCTCTGATGCTTAGTAACTCTTCTTCGGACATTTCGAGCCCCCGTGCAGATTTTCCAGCTTCTAATAATTCTTTCAACTGCCCTAATATAGATTCGGAAGTCTTTGCTCTTTCAACTACTTTCTTGTCTTGACTTCTTAGTAATTTACCAAGATTTTCAATCCTTTTATTAACACTTTCCAAATCAGCATAAGCTAATTCTAATTCAATAATCTCTATATCTCTACTTGGCGAGACACTACCTTCCACATGAACTATATTTTCATCATCAAAACATCTAACGACGTGAACAATAGCCCCAACATTCCTAATATTGCCTAAAAACTGATTACCAAGACCTTCCCCTTTAGAAGCTCCTTTTACCAATCCTGCAATATCAACAAATTCTACAGAAGTAGGTATTATTTTTTGGGCAGGGATAAACTCATTAATTTTAGCTAATCTCCAATCTGGTACGTTCACTATACCAAAATTAGGGCTAATTGTGCAAAATGGATAATTAGCAGCTTCGGCAGGTGCTGCAGTTAAAGCACTAAATAAAGTAGACTTCCCTACATTAGGTAGTCCAACTATACCACAATTTAAAGACATATTATTTTCATATTAATTTAAAAATGGATAAAAACGGAAATATTGAGCTATTTATTTGATATTTAAATTGATACCAAGCATTGGTGTTAAATATCCATTTCGAACATTCACACACATACTTAGGTCATCATTAATATCAAAATAATAAAGATTAGCTCCTACATAAGCATCTACCGTAGCTATAACATATACTGCTAACAGATAGAAGGCGCTCATATCTCTATTATCACGATAATATTCACGCCATAATTTAGTTGTATTATACTCTGGGTTACTTACGTCCATATTATTAAGTATATCAGCATAGTCGCTATACTTTGAATGATTGTAGTAAATCAAGTACCCTAAAGTTGTAGCACCAGCAAAAAAAATAGGTGCTTTCCAATAAGATTCAACATACAATTGTCCCCAGCCTGGCAATACTAATGACCTCCAAATTGCTCCAGACGGAGTAATTTTATCATCAATTGACGGAATATAACTCGTCTGGCTTGAGTCATTCTGCAATGCTCTTACCTCTTGTGTAAGAAAGCCACAAATTAACACAAGGCTACAACATAGTATCTTCTTATATAACTGCAATTGCTTCAATTTCAATTAAGACATCTTTAGGCAATCTGGCAACTTCGTACGAAGCACGAGCAGGCTTTGAGTCGCCAAGATATTGGTTATAAACTTCGTTCATTTGTCCAAAGTTTGATAAGTCTTTCATTAAGACAGTAGTTTTTACAATATTCATTGCATTACCTCCAGCGGCTTCTACTACTGCAATTACATTTTTTAAAGATTGGTGCGTTTGGCTTACAATATCCTCGCCAGCTAATTCACCTTGTGCAGTAAATGGTATTTGCCCAGATACGAACACCATTTGACCACTTGCTTTAATTCCTTGCGAATATGGACCAATAGGAGCAGGTGCATTTTCAGTTAAAATTATTTCTTTCATTGTTTTTCCTTGATTTATATTTTAAAATTATTTAGCTAAAAATTTAGCAGCTATGAGCGAACCAATTACCCCAGTGTTAGCAGTGAATTTAGCTCTCTGTATTGACAAATCTTTAGCTATGTGCGGTAATACTCTTAATTTTACATTTTGCCTAATTTCGTTTATAATAATATTAGAAGCAGATATTCCGCCCCCAATAATTACATAATGCAAGTCTAAAAGATTTAAACTACTAATTATTGCTAATGATATATCATAAGCAACTTTTTTTAATATTATTTCGGATGCTTTATCGCCTTGTTCGGCACATTTATCTATATCCGCAACATCAAATTTCTCTATTGAATTAAGTTTAGAGTTTGGGTATTGATTTATTACTAATTTGGCATAATTTAATATTTGCTTTCTACCCGCAAATTCCTCAACTATACCAGTCCTAAATTTAGGTTCAAAATCTTCACTATTAGCGTTTCTATCTATGATAGTATGACCAATTTCTCCAGACGCATTAGTATCACCCCTCAATATTTGTCTATTAATTATAATTCCAGCCCCTATTCCAGTACCTAATGTTATATATAAGAAATTCTTTAAATATTTACCATTACCTTCATAGAGTTCGGCAAGAGTAGCAATATTAGCGTCATTATCAATATAAGTTGGAATTTGCTTAGCTGTCAAGAAGGATTTTATATCAAATCCTTCCCAATCTGGTAGATTCGGTAGCACTTGTATTACTCCGTCTAAAGAAATTACACCCGGTATACCAATACCAATTTTATCAATTTGATTATTTTCGATGAGCTTATTTATATTATTCAAAACTTGTTCTTTGGAGTTATGGTAGTTGATTGGCAATACATAAGGGTCAATTTCAAAATTTGCTAGATTTGAAATTGCATACTTAAAGTTTGAGCCACCAATATCAATTCCCAGATACATTTGCTTTACCTGCAATAGAATCTAATATCAAAACAACCTCTTCATTTTTCTTTATCATACCGTATTTGAGGCGTGCTACAGCTTCGACGGTTAAGTAATCGCTTTGTAAACGTTTGATTTCTTTTTTTAAAGAGTCTTGTTTATGTTGTTCATTTTGAATTTCAGTTTTTAAATTGTTTACTTCATAATTGAGCTTAATGCGGTTTACAACTCCATAATCAGAAAACAAAACTATAACTAAGATTAAAGTAAAAATAAAGACACCGATTAATAAGAATCGGCGTCTTGGAGTTTCTTTTAATATGATATCTTCATCAGACACTATTTACTAAAATTCTTAAGGAATTGAATAAATAAATCTAATTCTTCTTTGCTTCTCTTTTCTGTAACAGCAATCAATAAACCTGACTTATTATCTAAGAATCTAGATATATTTAATCCAGGTAATATATTATTATCTGCGCCTTTGTCTACAATAACTTTTGCATCAACTGGAGTTTTAACTAAAAATTCATTAAAGAATGGCTTATTATTATCTAATTCAAAACCCGGAATTTCACTAATTTTACTTGCTAAGTAATGAGCTTTGTGGAAAGATTGTTCTGCAACTTCTTTAATACCTTGCTTACCCATTGTAGCCATATACACAGTAGCGGCAAGCATAAATAACCCTTGATTTGTACAAATATTCGATGTCGCTTTGTCACGTTTGATTTGTTGTTCTCTAGTTTGAAGAGTTAAAACAAAAGCACGCTTGCCATCTAAGTCTTGGGTAACACCGCTAAGTCTTCCCGGAATTTTTCTTACAAACTCTTGTTTGCAAGCAAATACTCCTAAATACGGTCCACCAAAGTTCATAGGAATTCCCAAAACTTGACCTTCACCTACCACAACATCTGCATTATAAGTACCTGGTGCTTCAAGCAATCCAAGAGAAATTGGATTGACTACTACTATAAATAGTGACTTAATTGAATGTGCTATTTTTTCTATTTCTCTAACATCTTCTAAATTACCCAAGAAGTTAGGTTGTTGTACAATGATGCCAGAAACAGTATCGTCCGCCAAGCTTTGTAATTTGGTTAGATCACAAGTACCATCAGCATCTACTACTTCTATATATTCTAAATTTCTACCATATGTTAACGTTTTAGTAACCTGCAGGTAAGATGGATTGATTTGTCCAGCAACTAAGAATTTCTTTTTGTTATTATGAGCATTGCTCATCAAGCATGATTCAGCTAAGGCACCTCCTCCATCATATAAGGAAGCATTAGAAACAGGCATACCAGTAAGTTCACAAATCATTGTTTGATATTCATACATAGCTTGCAATGTGCCTTGTGATACTTCGGCTTGGTATGGAGTATATGCTGTTTTAAACTCTGGCTTTTGTAACACAGAATCAACAATTGATGGGATATAATGATCGTATGCCCCACCTCCCAAATAACATGAGTTCGTTGCCGATGTTATATTTTTATTGGATAAGTTTTGTAAAAAATTAAATGCTTCCATTTCAGATAGGCTTGGAGGAAGATTTAAAGGCTCCTTTAATTTAAATTTTTCGGGTATATTAGAAATAATTTCATCAAATGAATTAACCCCTATGGTATTCAACATTTGCTGACGTTCTTGGTCGGTGTTTGGGACAAAAGTCATTTTGTTAATTTTCTCCTAAAAAAAATATTCTTAATCTTCTATTTTACAAAAATAATTCATATCTTACTGACTAACAAATTAGTCTTTATTTTTTATTCATAATTTCTTTAAACTTATTAATATAAGGGATAGCATTTGGGTCTTGTTTGTATAAAATACCAAGATAATAACTTGCCCAATCACCCAATAGAGTCAAATCTAATGATCGTTCTAAAAAAGTATCTCCAATGCCATAATATTCTAAATACTCAATCCCTAATTCTTTAAGTAAATCTTTCATTGCATCAAATCTCAATTTGACACGGGGGTGGTTTTCTCTATCGCGTAATAGGATAATTTGTAGCTTATCAATAGCGCCGATTGGTTTTAGGAAGCCATTAACTTCATTATGGTTCATTTCTGGTAAAATATTACCAAAAGCCATTGATTTAGAATTTTCCTGAAACTGCCCGCGCCATCTTAAATTGATTGGTTGCATTAATTCGCTCGAATAAATTAATGGTATATTATCAAACAATTGGTTAGCGAGTTTGAAAGCAGGATTATTAAAATCATGAACAGAATACTTTTTAATAATTTTTTTTATTAATTCAGGCAAATTGCTAAAATTTAATAATTTTTCTTGTTCATTGCTAAGTAAGCTTAATTTTTTAATAATAGAAAATAAAGTTATTAGAGAATATCCTAAAGCAGCACGTGGCTGAAATCCCTCTGGTAAGTGAATTACGGGTAATTTATGCTCTAAGCATATCTTTTCTAATCTCCCACCAGTGGTAATAGCGATAATATTTTGAGTCTTACTAATAGCATCTAAGGCAGCAGAAATCGTTTCTTCAGTATTACCGGAATAAGAACTAAGAATAACTAATGTATTTTCATTTACATAGTTTGGCATTTGATAATATCTATTAATATCTATTCTAATATTACTTAACAGATTTAGGCTTTGAACAATAGCTTTAAAATAATCCCCGCCAATAGCAGAGCCACCCATACCACTAATAATAATTTCATTTATATTATTTTTAAAATTAAAATCAGGAATTGTATTAGCTAACTCAATCGAATGCTCTACTTGCAAGTTAAAGTGTTCTAATGAAGCGTGAATATCAGCTTTATCATAATTTAAATAATTACCCATCTTTTATAACCACTCTAATTTATTAGTTGATTTAATTAAATTTACTATTTTTTTTACGTCTTGCACATCTTCAATTTTTAATACCATCAAAGAATCGTCAGTATTAATAATAACAAATCCATCTAATCCAGCAGCAGTAGAGATAAACTTTTTGCTTGCCTTATTAATAATAATTGAATTAGTAACATTTATGACTTCAACATTTCCTTCAATTATATTACCATCTTTATCGGTTTTCTTTGCTCTAAAAAGCGAGTCCCAAGAGCCTAAGTCGTCCCAAATAAAATTAGATTTAATTATAGATACTCTATCTGTTCTTTCCATTAATCCATAATCAATAGAAATATCTGGCATACTCTCAAATATTTCTTGTAACTCTGGATTTGCCCCCTCGAAGTTAAGCGATACATTATTAGAATATTTTTTACTCATGATGTCAATTTTACTACCAACTTCTGGTAAATGCTTTATCATCTGATTAACAAAATAGTCTAAACGGTAGAAGAACATACCGCTATTCCATAGGAAGTTTCCCTTTTGAATATATTCTAAAGCTCTTGAATGGTCAGGCTTTTCGTGAAATTTTATAGCTTCATAAATATTATCATTCTTTAAATCATTATTAAATTCAATATAACCGAAGCCAGTTTCAGCTCTATTAGGAATAATACCAATAGTTGCAATAGTATTTTGATGTAAACAAAAATTATTTAATTGTTCTATTATTTGTATGAATTTTTCTTTAGGTTGAATTAATTGATCGGCAGTAAGGACAGATACAACTATATTGTTTGCATGTTGTTCGCCATACTTCGCTAAGATATAAGAGGTAGCAAGAGCTAAACAAGGAGCTGTATTACGCTTTGCTGGCTCTGCAATGATATTCTGCATAGGTAATTCTGGCAAGGCTTGCTTGATAGGCTTTTGCAACACTTTACTTGTAATAATAAATATATCCTCTAGATCAAACAAATCAACAATTCTATCTACTGCTTCTTGTAGCATATTCCTATCTAATGATGATAAGTTTAATAATTGTTTTGGTTGCTTGATTCTACTTAGTGGCCAGAACCGTTCACCAGCCCCGCCTGCCATAATAACTGCTATTTTTTTCATATTTTTGTGTAAAAATTAAACTACAAATATACGTGAATCTAACGAAATTACACCAACAGTCAATTTTATATATAAAATTAAAAAAAATATGCCTCTCTTATCCTAAATTCAACTTTCTTATCAATACTTAATCCCAATAATAATTTTTGTTTTTTGCAAACGTCTATACACAGACATTTAATAATCTAAATGAGGTAATTATTATGAGAATAGCCATTAATGGTTTTGGTAGAATTGGAAGATTAGTTTTCCGTGAAATTATCAACAGAAGTTCTGATTTAGAAATAGTTGGTATCAATGATTTGACAGATGCTGCAACCTCTGCACATTTAATTAAATATGATTCAGTTCACGGTAAATTTAAAGGCGATATAAAGGCGGAAGGAAATTCAATTGTAGTAAACGGGAAGCCAATCCCAGTAACTGCTGAAAAAGATATAAAAAATATCCCTTGGAAGGATATAGATGTAGTAATTGAATCAACAGGTGTACATAGTAAAAGAGAACAACTAATGCCTTACTTTGATGCAATCGGCGCTAAAAAAGTAGTTCTTACTGCACCAGCCAAAGATCAGCTTGATGCTACTGTAGTTTTAGGCGTAAATGATTTTGTACTTAAAGGAAATGAAAGATTATTATCAAATGCTTCGTGTACTACAAATTGCTTAGCACCAATGGTCAAAGTATTAAATGATGAATTTGGTTTAGAATCGGGTCTTATGGTAACAATACATGCTTATACTAATGACCAAAGAATTTTAGATTTGCCACATAAAGATTTACGTAGAGCTCGTGCTGGCGCCGTTAATATTATACCTACAACAACTGGCGCTGCTAAAGCAGTAGCAGAAGTATTACCAGAAATGAAAGGAAAACTAACAGGATATTCTGTAAGAGTACCCGTTCCAGATGGCTCACTTACTGATTTAACAGCAATATTAAGTAAAGAAGTAACAAAAGAAGATATTAACAACGCTATGAAAAAGGCGGCAGAAACAAATTTAAAAGGAATCTTAGAATATTCTGATGAGCCGTTGGTATCTTCTGATATAGTAGGGAACCCGCACTCTTGTATTTTTGATTCACAATTAACACAAGTAATAGGCAATCAAGTAAGAGTAGTAGGTTGGTATGATAATGAATTTGGATATTCAAACCGCGTTGTAGACTTGGTAGCTAAGTTAAAAGATAGCTTATAAGGGTATATAACTTATGATAAAGTCAATCCAAGATGTTTCATTCGAGAATAAGCGTGTTTTAATTAGAGTCGATTTGAACGTCCCAATGGACAAAAAGGGTAATATTAGTGACGATAAAAGGATTATAGAATCCTTATCAACAATTGACACAGTTATTGACAAAGGTGGTATTCCAATTTTGATGTCTCACCTTGGAAGGCCAAAAGGTAAGGTAAGTCCAGAGTATTCGTTAGCTCCAGTGGCTTCCTATTTAAAAGAACATTTTGGATACAAAGTAACATTTTCCAATAATTGTATAGGCGAAGTCGCTAAGCAAGCAATTAAAAATGTTGATAAAGGTGGCATAGTTTTATTAGAAAACTTACGATTTCACCCAGAGGAAGAAGCTAATGATTTAAACTTTGCGAAGGAATTAGCCTCATTAGGCGATTGTTATATTAATGATGCTTTTGGGTCAGCTCATCGCGCACATTCTTCAACGCAAGCAATAGCAACTCTATTTACCGAAAAGTATGCTGGAAACCTGATGATGAAAGAGCTCAAATATCTTGGTGCTGCCTTAAACAAACCAGATAAGCCTTTTGTTGCTGTAATGGGTGGCTCTAAAATATCTGGTAAAATCGATGTAATCAATAGTTTATTTAATAAATGCGATTCTATATTGATAGGTGGAGGTATGATTTTTACTTTCTATAAAGCTATGGGCTTAGAGATTGGAAAATCTTTACTTGAGGCTGATAAAGTAGAGTTAGCTACCTCTTTATTGAATAAAGCCAAAGAACAGAATGTTCAATTAATCCTTCCTACTGATGTTGTCGTTGCAGATAAGTTTGCAAATGACTCAATTTATAAAATAGTAAGTATTGATAATATCAAGTCTGAAGATATTGGTATGGATATAGGTCCAGCAACAATAGCTAATTTTAATTCTATAATTACTCAAGCCAAGACTGTTGTTTGGAATGGTCCTATGGGAGTCTTTGAAATGAGTAATTTTGAACAAGGAACGCGTTCTGTTGCGGAGTCGTTAGTTACGCTAACTGCTAATGGTGGAACAACAATAGTTGGTGGTGGAGATTCTGCAGCAGCTATTGCTCATTTTGGGTTAGAGAAAAAAGTTTCTCATGTTTCTACTGGCGGTGGAGCGTCTCTCGAGTTTTTAGAGGGCAAAGAGCTTCCCGGTGTAGTTGCTTTAGAAGTTTAATCTTAAATTTTGGGGCTACCTATGCGGTAGCCTCAATTTATTAAGCGTTTAAGTTTTTCAATAATAAAGTATCACACAAGTCATAATTTATACATTAAACAGATACTATTTAGTAATACATATAATAATTATTTAGCTCTACTTCTTATTTTTCTTTACATTTACAAATAAAAGAATGGCAGAATATGGAAAAGAAATCATTATTAATGTTTAGTTTATCAATATTTTCAGCTTTACTAATACTATATTTTATTAGTATGTTAGCTTTATTTTTAGACAAGAGACCTAGCGAAGAGTTAAATTTTTACCTTATTATAGTAATGCAAATCTTAGTATTTCTATCACCCATTGCATTTGTATCAGTATTTTTCAAAAAAAATGTAAAAGAAATAATTAATTTGAATATTAATTTCAATTATAGATTCATCATTTATGCTGTAGCGGGGTTATTTTTTCTTGATATCGTAAACAATAGTATATTATCGTTTCAAGACTACTTAGTGCCAGTAGCCTTCAAAGATGTTTTAGAACTATCTAAACAAAATACTCAGGGATATTATTCGCAACTCTTGATGGTAGACCGGTGGTATATGATTATTGTTCCTATATTCATAGGTGCAATTTTACCAGCAATCTGTGAAGAAATGTTTTTTAGAGGCTTATTACAAAAGTCTCTAAGTAAGTATTCAAAATGGATAATGGTATTAGTACCGTCAATAATTTTTGGTTTTTTTCATGGGCAAATTGTATTTCTTTTGCCGTTAATTTTAGTAGGTATATATTTAGCATTATTAAGTTATTACGCCCAAAGTATAGTGCCATCAATCATTATACATTTTATCAATAATTTAAAATCAATAGTATTGATGAATTTATTTGGTGCAGATACACAAAGTATGAGTATTTTATACGCTTCAATACTATTTCCGATTTCTTTGTTCCTACTCTATTATACTATCACTTTAATCAAACGATTTATAGTTTTGCCTCAATTCCGAGCATAAGTAAGCGAGTCGGAGCTAAATTCCCTACCATTTCAGTATAATAATAATCTAATAAGTTACGAGCAGAGAAAATGATTTTTGTTTCGCTATTAATTAGTTTAGATAGCTTATAAATGATACGTGCGTCAATTACGTGCATATCTACGCGTGCATTAATATCATTAATAATTAAACCTAATTGTTTGTCTATATTCTCACTTTTCTTTTTAAATCTATAGTCACATTGTAATTCTATATCACCTAATGGCACAAGTATTCTATTATACCACAGAAGTTCCGAACGATAGTTTAAAGTTTGATTTAAGGTAATATCTTTCGGGTCCATTAAAGTAATTGAAGATTCTAATCCTAAAAATCCAAATAAGAATGATTTTACTGATAACTCTATACCTTGTATTCTCGCCTCTTTAATATTTTGGAATTGAATATTGGCAGAATTCGCATTAGCAAAAGTTGCTTCAATTAAATTATTTAAATCATTTCTGAATATTGATACATCAAGGTATATTGGGTTGTCATAAATTTTAGTTTCATAATTAAATCCAATTTCGTAAGACCAACTAATTTCTGGCTTTAGCTTTAAGTTAGGCAAGACATCAAATCCTTGGTAAGCAACAGTAGAATACCTTTCGGCTACGGCAGGCGCTCTAAATCCCCTACCCACAGATGCTCTCAAATTAAATAGTTTAGATAATTTATAAGATAAGCCCATTTTAGGCGATATTTCGGTATTATTTTGTACCCCTTCAGCCTCTTCATGGTCAAACCTAGCACCAAAAGTAGTAATTAAATTATCTATACCACTCATTTCCCATTGAAAATATCCGGAATACATATTTTGGATTCTATTCCCATAAATTTTAGAATCAACACTAATTATATTTATATTAGCGCCGTAAGTTAGATTGTGTGATTTACTAATCTCGCTATTTATCTGAATTTCAGTATTAAAATTAATAGCATTAGATTGTCTGTATTCTAAGTTTTTTTCGTCGTATGAGTTTCTAAAATCAGTAACAAAGGCACCAGCCTTTATGAGCATAAAATTATAATCATCAATAATTTGATTAAAGCTACCAAATAAAGATAGTTTATTAGACTTAATTCTTATATCTTTATTAGTATTGCTTGGCGGTTTGGTAGCACTATCTAAACCATTCCAATATACCCAATCGGCAGCGTCGGAGCCAGCATAGTTTAGCAACAAAGATATTTTTGAAAAATCACTAACTGCATAGTTCATCTTAGCAAATGCAGACGCCCTTATACCATCGTCATATTCTCTATAACTATCATCTTTGATATATTGCGCCGAAGCTATCAAATCAAAAGCTGTGAATTTTTTAGAATATGAGGTATTAATTCCAGAGTATAGGTTATTCTTAGAGTTCCATGCCCATTGTTCATACCTTGGTTTAGTATATATTCCAGAAAAGGCGTTAATGTTAATTGCAGCGTTTTCTTTTGGCTCTTCAGTAATTAAATTAACAACACCGCCTAAGGCACTTGTGCCATATAAGGCAGAACCAGCCCCTTTTACAACCTCAATTCTATTAATACTCATCATAGGAAAGGCATCGAATTTTGCATCATTATTGTCACCTGCCAACATAGGAAAACCGTCTAATAATAGGGCAATTCGCGAACCTATCCCAAAAGAAAAACCGGAAGTACCTCTAATATTAATATTATCTTGATTTACTTCAACACCAGGTACATATAGCAACGCTTCGTCTAACTCTGTAATACCTCTATCCATTATTCCCCTACTATCAATTACTGACATAGAAATTGGAACTTCTTGAACTTGTTGCACCTTTTTATTAGCACTTACGACTACTTCTTCTATTTGCAAGGGTTGTATTTCTATATATATATCTTTATGCACAATATTAGAATCTAAATTTATATCTAACAATAAGGTCTTGTAGCCAATCATCGAAACTATTAATGATATTTTTTTGCTATCATCTGGTATGTTCTTAATAACATAGCTTCCATTAACTTTAGAAATTGCCCCTAATAGTGTACCTTCTATACGTATACTCGCACCAGAAATAAATTCTTCATTATAATCCTTAATGATACCTTCAATAATTTTTGCTGGCATCTGCAATGAAGAAACAATCAGAATAATAAATAAAAGTATAAAATTTTTCATAATTAATATGGCATAGGTGGTACATTATTAAAATCGACATTGATAGTAATTGAGTAGTATTGTCCGGGATTAATTGTAATACTTGAAGGCTTAGTTTTATCGCCAGAAACTGTATATATACCTATCACTCTTTGGGCAGTAAGTAAACTATCATATTGTTGTACAGCTGCTATATATACTAAATTTACGGGAGCATCTTTTATAATAAATCTTGTCCCTGAAGAATCTATATAAAGAGGAAGGGAATTAAAATCAAAATAAGCGTTCCCAGAAATAATATCATTAATAATGCTACTATCAGGCATTTTTTTAAATGCGGCAACGCGTATTGCATAAAGAGAGTCTTTTGATGGCCAATTAGAATTAGAATCTACAAAATTTAAGCTAACATCCAAAATAGCATTATCTTTATATTTTGTTGGTTCTAATCCACCATCGCAAGAGAACAAAAATATTATACAAACAACTATAGTAATAAATTTCATTTTTCTTTTATTCTTGGTAATTTAATTAATGTCTATTACGAATAAAAGGTCCCTAAGATTGTATAAATCGTTCATTTGCTTGTTTTATTCCATTCTGGATTAACTCAATTGGAATATCGATATCAAACCCAACATTCATAACCTCATTTCTAAGATGTTTAACCTCTAAAACTTTTTTAAATTCAAGTTCAGCTTCCTCAAAACGCTTTAAATATAGCAGGGCAAATGCCTTCAAATGCCTTGCGTATTGTTGATAAGGAGATATATTTAATGATAATTCAGAATATTCTAAACATTTTTCAAATTGTTTTCGATTCCCAGTCAATTGTGCTAATGTAGCAAAAGCCGATGCTTGCAGTTGCTTAGATAAAGTTTTAGTATTAATTGAATGTTCTAAAGCATTGATTGCTTGCTCAAATAGGTTCATTTTTGCTAATGTCTGCCCCATTTGGAACCAAGCGTAACCATTTAATGGTTCTTCGTTTACTTGTTCAAATAATAATTTATAGTTTCTTTCTACTTTTTGTGAAATTATATCGGAATTCTGATTGTAGCCCAAGTGTTCAATTATAATTTCAGAATCCACAAATTCCTTGCCTAATTTACGTATTGATGGTGATATCTGTTCATGAATTTTTCCAACAAATTTTATATTAGGGTAGTGGTAATTTCTAAATAATCTTGGATATGCACCTCTGTGCATTTCGCTATTGCCATTGTTCTTAGAGTGTAGACTTTCTAAGGTACATAATATACCTCCTATTTTTTCTGGTACAGCATTAAGTACTCTATTCAAATAGTTCTTATCTTTTAATTTTAATCTTTCATCAGCATCTAAGTATAAAATCCATTCGCCTGTTGCATAAGCAATAGACACATTCCTTGCTGCCGAAAAATCATCAATCCATTCAAAATGATATATTTTAGCGCCGTATTTAGTAGCAATATTAATAGTTTTGTCGGTAGAGCCAGTATCTACTATTATGATTTCATTTACAAGTCCCTCAACCGATTTAAGGCAACCCTCTAAATATTGCTCTTCATTCTTTACAATCATACACAGCGATATACTCGGAAGGCTTTGATCATCCTTATGTAGTCTACTTATATGATTGATAATATTTCTTATAGTGCTACTATTTAAATTCGATGTGAGGTACTCCAAACCAATCTTTATAGCTAAATTATTAAATCCTAATTGATTATAAGATTGAATTAATCGCAAACATATAATTTCAGTGTCAATTTTAAAAAGCTGTTTGTCCGTTATTGCAGTATCAATGTTTTCTATATTATGTAAATATTGAATAACTTTATTAAAATCAGCATTCTGGAAATTCCGTTCGGCAATTAAAAAATTATAAAGAGCTGTATTTTCTCTCAAAATAGAATTATTATCTAAGTTAATCAGTGGTTTCTTACTAAAAACCGCCAAAATATCCATCAAGATAGTCTTCACATTTTTCTCTACAAAATTGGTGTCTATATAATTACTAATTAATGGGTAATTATTAAAATTTTGTTCAAAAAAGCAAAATAATTCCTCTACTTTTGGTGCTAAAGGACTATCTACGGATACATGTATATATTGCAAAATTGTTTTTAATCTACACAAATTACTATTTACTTTCAATTACTTAATATAATTATTATAAGTTAATCATTAAATACTTTTATCCAAAATAAGCATTTTTAGATATATTAACTAATTAAATATCGACATTAAATTTACTTTAATTTAAGATAATTTTTAATAACACAAATATTGTGCTAAATTATATACTTTTAGGAATTATTTGTATAATATAAGAAAATAGATTAATTTTAAGTATGCTAAAGAGAACAATTTATTTTATATTTTTATTATGTAGTCTGAATATTGGTTTATTCAGCCAATCCGAATGTTTTAATCTAAAATTTGCTAATAATTCTTGGCATAGAAAAGATAGTATTGTAAGTGTAGCACAGAATAATAGCAATATGTCTATTAGAATAAATAACAAATATATTAAGGTCTCCGAAAGTATAAGCCATTATTTAGATATAAAAGTAAACGATATTTTAGGGCGAACATTAACACATAGTTACAATATCTTCCAAAATAACTTAACCTTAAATATTGAAAATGACCTTCATAGTGAACGCCTTGTATTTATTACAATTATTTACCGTAAAAATAATCTAATCAAATCAACTACAATTAAAACTATTATTTACTAAAAAAAACTTCCGAAGAAAAATTCCTTCGGAAGTTTAAAATTTATTAGTTAATATTTATTATTTACTAACAATTACTTTATTTACTAATACAACGCCATTTACTTCCATCTTAATAAAGTAAACACCACTTACTAAATTATTAGCATTAATTTGAGCAGTATACTCGCCAATACTTTGGAATTGGTTTACTAAATCAGTAATGATTTGACCTTGAGCGTCGCTTAAAGTAATTTTTATATGACCATCGTTTGATAAAGTATATTTGAAGTTAGAAATCGTAGACACTGGATTTGGCATAGCTGTCGAAATAGAATAACCAGCTTTACTTACTTCAGCAACATCATTAGTGCCACCACCATTCGATACAACAACTAATACTTTATCAGATAATTTATCACCACAACCATTTGTGATTTTACAATAGTATTCGCCTGCATCAGCTAACTGAGAACGCTCTACTAAATATATAAAATCGACAGCACCAGCAATAGCCTTATTATCTTTATACCATTGGTATTTTAATCCAGGTTCTTCCATATTTTCTAATTCTACAGCTAAAGATAATTGTTCATTTGTTTTAATTGTTACTGCTTGAGGTTGGACAGTAATAACCGCTAAAGTATTTACACTTATAGTAGCTTGAGTTGATGTAGATTGAACAGAAGTACCTGCTAAAGAAGCAACAGCCCAGTATTGACCAGCATCATCTTTAGTAATACCATAAATAGTTAAATGTTTGCTCTTAGTACCTTGAACTTTAGCAGGATTGCTATCATCAAGTATAACACCATCTTTGTACCATTGATAGTTTATAGTTTTTGAGCTTTTTGTAGTAGCATCTACATTCAATGTAATATCAGTATTTTCACAGTTAGTTAAGTTAATTGGATTTTCAACGATTGTTAGATCAAGTAATTCTTGAGTAACTTCGATAGTATCAGTAGAAATTGTAGCACATAATCCTTGAACTACCGCGAAGTATTTACCTAAATCAGCATTCGCAACGTTTTTAATAGTTAAGTAGTTTGATTTTGCACCAGCAACTTTTTGATTATCTTTTACTGGATTTGCAGTAGTTTCGCTTACTACTTTATACCATTGAACTGTAACTTCATAATTATTAACAGCTTCTTCAATATTCTTACCATTAACATGAGCTTCAAATTTTAAAGTAGCTAATCCACCTAAGGTAACCGAAGAAGTCATAGGTTGTTGAGTAATTACGGTAGGTGTAGAAACATATACAGCTACTGGTTTAGATTGTACAGGAATAGTTTTACCCGGTCCTTTGATGATACAATAGTATACTCCAGAGTTTAAGAATTTTAGCTCTGGGAAATAAAGAACAGCTTCAGTTTGGCCATTGATTGGTAAGCCATCTTTATACCATTGGTAAGTTTCTTCAGCACCGTAGTTAATTTCTGCACTTACAGTCAAAGAATTAGTTGTTGAATTTTCGCAATCGATAAAGCCGTCACTTTGGCGATTAATAACAATTTTTAAGAAAATTTCATCAGAACCAGCATTGTATGTTTCTCTTTGTTCTCCATCATAATCATAAGCTTCAATGGCATTGCCAATTGAGTTATCAGCAAATAATTGACCGCCAAATAATATTTCTGGAATATAATATCTAATATGTAAGTTAGATTCAGTTTCTGTTGTAACCAACGCATTGTTAGATCTTAATTCATAGCCAGCACCTTGTAAGGCAGCTAAACTTGAATATAAAGTACCATTAATTATGCCCATTTTACCAGATGCATTATAATTTAAGTTTTCAAATGTTTTTACAGCACCAGCATTTAATTCATAATTAGCAGCGGAACCATTGTTGATTACTACGTTTCTTGCAGCTAAGAAGTTGCTACCATTAGAATAGAATGCCGAGCGAGTTCCTTTTAATGACACAGTATTATAGATAGCATTTAAATTATTACAATTTTGGAAATTGAAAGCGTATAATCCGTTACCAAGTAACATATTATTAGCTATCCAACCGCTACTATTATTAGCATAAACTAAAGCATTTGAATTTTGAACAGCTTGAGAAATATTAATATAATTTCTATTAACCACAGCGTCTACATTATTTAAATAAACACCATTAATATTAGTACCACTAATATTATTACCCTCAATAATTAAATTATCGCCATAGTCTAATAATTGCTCATCATTTTTCTTAGAATTTACGGCATCTTCTTTATTATAAACTATGCCACCATAATTAGATAAAACTTTAACAATACCATCGCTTGGGCTTCCAGTACCTACAATACCTTCAAATGTGTTAGATTTAATAACAGCACTACCGTTTACTGTAATACCATTGTTAGGATTAACACCGCTTTCCCATTTAAACGAGTTATTATTAATTTGAGCTGTACCTAATCCGGAATATATTATACCACTACCTGAATAATCGACAAAACTACATCTAGACACAAACAAAGGAGTACTTCCATGACTACCATTGCTTTGGTATAAAGGATTAGAGCCACCGTTTGTCAAACACTGAACCATACTAATATCGGAATTAGTAGCGTATATTATATTATATGAATCATCTCTTGGTGCATTTCTAACACCAAACAAAACAGTACGGTCTAAAGTAACCGAACCATTGTTCACTCTTAATACCGTTCCTGCTAAACTATAATTAGTGTTGTTGTTTTGAAGAGAGATGTTCTTAAAGATTACATTATCTAAACCATCAATCATAAACACATAGTTATCTTTATTTGATGGGCTTGCATTAATTACAACATCATAAGGATTACCAGTCGAAGATGTAATTTCGATAGGATTGTTGTTTAATGGTTTATTATTTAATACAATAGCACCATTATACGAACCTGGACGCACTTCAAACGTAACTTTGCCTTGACCAAAAATACCACCAGCATTCAAATAAGACATAGCAGTAGTCAAATTATTAAAGTGAGGAGTATAACCACCAACTGTATATTTACCAGCTACTAAAGAAGGACCAATACCGCCAGTATATTTGTCATTTGTTTGGTCTTCATCTTTCACACCATTAGGATTAGATGTTACTACTTCTACAGCAAAAGGTCCTAAAGGAGTTTTGTTATAAAATGTATAATAGCCAACAACCACGTCTTGATATTGGTTTTCTTTAATATTCAAGCCAGAAACAGTAATTGGAGTTTGGGCTACGCCATCAACTTTCCAATTTATAGTTACAGAAGTAAGTGGCTTAGGAGCATAGTTTCTTATTCTTGCTCTAACTTGAGTATTTCCAGGTCCAAAACCTTCTGAAGGACCCAAGAACCCAATAGCACCACAATCATTTAAAAATGGAGTTAAGTTTTGTGAAACTTCGTTGTTTGATGGATTATCATCAAATATTGTACCGTCTACATCAGAAGTCCAAGCTCTTACAACAAAAGGATTAAAAGGACCTTCTGGTGGATATGTAAAACTAAAGATACCTAAATTAACATCTGTGTTATCGCCAGGTTTCAAACCACTATTAAATTGGAAAGCAGGTTGTATAGCACCATTAACACTCCAATTAATTTTCATTTTTGATATTACCTTGGTTCCAAAATTCTTAGCATTAACCACTACTGAATATTTGCCAACAGAGAATGGCGAAACTGGGTTGATGATAGCAGTAATACCGGCATCGTAACCAGATTTTACTTGAAGTACAAAGTCTACTGCTTGTGCCCAATATCCCATATCACCACAGCCAGTATACATCGCATCTGTGGTAGTATATTCACTAGTTATTACTCTTAGCCTATATTTACCTGGCAAGATATAACTTGGTATAGCTAGGGTGCCTTTATAATCATTAAGATAGCTATCACCTGTAGTCCATAATAATTCATCGGACCCCTTGAAAACACCATCTTTATCAAAATCTGCAAATATACGCATAGCATGGCTATAATACGAGGTATTGTACAAGCCAGTTTTACCATAAAAATCATATTTGCCACCTGCGGTAACGGAGGCTACAGACCCATTATCAATATAAGGGCTTTTACCGCATTTGTCATAATCACAAGAGTAAGTGATTAATTTATCGCCGAAGTTGAATGACTCAAGCACTTCAGTTAAATCACTATTCGATACATCACATCCCGGAGGAGGATCTTGAGCATACATTTGTACAGATGCCATAAACATAGCAAAAAGTACGAGCATATAAGGTATTTTTTTAAACATTTTTACACCATAATAATAAATAAACAAATATTAAATAAGTTTCTTCTAATTATAGAACTTTAATATTTCCAAATTAATGAATAATTATGATATAATCAAAATAAATTTACAAAAAAATCATAAATTAGCAAATTATGAATAAAAATTAATTCTTCTACGATAGGTTTATCTAAAGTAATTTAGATAATCCAATTTAAGTCTTGGTTTAATAGCTACTTATACCTAAAATTTTATGTGATTTTGCTCCCGTAATATGGCTTATATCTAACTTTATTTTCATTATATTTAAGTATCCCAAGAAAGCAAAACATATTGCTTCCTTAGCATCTCCATTAATTCCTATATTATCTATTTTAGTAATAGTATATTTATCTAATAGTGTTTTAAGGGTATTTATTAAGAAAATATTTTTAGCTCCCCCTCCTGATACTATTATGTTAGAATGAATAGGAGCATACTTTATAATATTATATGCTATAGAAAAAGCCGTAAATTCTGTTAATGTACGAATAATATCATTTGGTAAATAGTTCGTTTGAATCAATGAATGAAGCAATTCTTCATTAAACAATTCTCTCCCCGTGGACTTCGGAGCTTTTAGGTAAGTAAATTCTATTTCTTTAAGTTTATTAAATAGCACTTCAATTATTTTGCCTGATTGAGCAATTTCTCCGTTGCTATCATAATTTTTATTAAAATACTTTTTAGTAGCTAAATCTATCAGCATATTACCAGCGCCTGTGTCGAAAGCAATAATGTTACTAAAATCACTATTTGTAGGGATAATCGTAACATTAGCTATGCCACCTATATTAAGTGCAACGACATTATTTATTTTGCTTTTTAAAAAATGATAATCAAAAATAGGTACTAATGGTGCTCCCTGACCTCCTAAGGCAACATCAGCCGAACGGAAATCTCCTATCACTTTTGTACCTGTTAAACTTGATAAAGCACTAATTGATGTCAATTGCAATGTAGAAGCTACAATTTTATCAGCAAAAGGCTCCGCAATAGGGTTATGCCATAAGGTTTGCCCGTGTATAGATATTGCATCTATTAGATTAAAATCTAAGTTAATCTCACTACATATCTTTCTTGAATAATCATTAAATAAATGTGCTAAATAAAAGTTTAATTGTGATAATTCCTTAATTGTAAAATTATTACCAATAATTCTGAAAATTAACTCCCTAATTTCTTTATTAATTCTATATTCATTAGAATGTAGAACTTCAAATTTGAAATTTTCATTATGGGTATAGAATTTGCATAAAGCAACATCTACGGAATCGACAGAAGTACCTGTCATAATCCCGATTATTATTTTTTGATTATCCATAAATATTGAGCTTAGAATTGATGAATGAATTATTTTAAAAAGGTGTCCAAGCGAAATTAATGATAGGGAAAAAATACGGCACTGTCATAAATACAAATCCGAAATCAGCAGAGAATGAAGTATTAGTTAGCCTTATCGCCCCAAGCAATGCTGTATTAGTTCTTTTGGTAATATTTGTATTCCATAATTCTCCTACAAAAAATAGGTTATGGTTTGTAGATATTTTAGTAGTAATTCCTAAGCCTAAGCCAAAAGCTCCATCTTCATAAATAAAATTATATAAATTATCATTTAATCGGAAATCATAGATATCTTCGTTCCCAGTTTTTGCAAATATTAAGCCCGTAATATCAGTTTTTTCTCCATAGAAAGTAAAATTAGTATAAATATGGTTTAAGTTATTCTTATTATTAAGAAAAGCTAAATTGCCCCCGAGACTTACTTTAAGTCCTCCTTTCATAGAATCCCATTTTTCATCAATTATAGTAAACTTGATGTTTGCTAAGGTTGCCTGATATTGGGCTTCAATTATAGGTATAAAAGTTCTACCTGCCGTAATAGAAATAAAATCCGAGATACCAAAGCCAGCATAAAAAAAGCCTAACATATAATTTGATATAAAATGGTCATTACCGATTTCAAAGGCACTTGGCATAATAAAATGTCTATGCCGATGTCTATTTTTTGAGGCTTCTGGATATATTTCAATAATATCATCTTCATATATAATTGGATTACCCAAAATATTGGCGAGTTTGATATATAACTTATTATTTTTATCTCTATCTAATTCAAGCACCTTACCCGAGAGTATATCTCCATTATTTAACCTTACAACATAAACTTCGTAAGGAATGAGCTTGGTCTTTTTAAATATATCTTTACTAATAAATTCAATATCCTGCTTATCATCAATTTCGTTGTCATAGTCTTGAGAAAATGCGACATTTATAATTCCGACGAACAATAATATATAGATTAAAAGTATTCTTAACATTTAAGCCTCTTCCGCTAACGCTAATTGCCCGCAAGCAGCTTCTATATCAGCTCCAAATGTATCTCTAATTGTTACTCTTCCGCCATATTCTCTTACTAAATTCCCAAATTCGAGTATCCTTTCGTATTTAGTAGGTTTTAGCTCTTTAGCAAAACCTGTTGGATGCGTAAATGAAATATCATTAAACGGAATGATATTTACTCTTGATGGAACGCGTTTCAATATTTTAGCTAATCTTTTAGCATCATCATCGGTATCGTTTAACCCTTCAAAAGGAATATACTCGTAAGTAATTGGCATTCCAGTTTGTCTATAATAAAATTCTATTGCATCTAACGTATCTTTCAGAGTTGCTTGTTTAGATAAAGGTATAATTTTATTGCGAAAGCCGTTGGTTGTGGCGTGCAATGATAATGCTAATTTGGGAGCGAATCTCTCTGTTGCTAATTGCTTAATTTTTGCAGTAATTCCAATTGTAGAAAGCGTAATTTTACGTTTACCAAAGAAATCTGCCCTCTCATCAGTTATTATTTCTATACTTTTTTTAACACTATTATAATTAAGGAGTGGTTCGCCCATTCCCATAAATACAATATTTGTTACTTTTATTTTTAGCTCCTTCTCTACCAAAATAATTTGGTCAATAATTTCTGCTGGTGTCAAGTTCCTTAAAAAGCCTAATGTACCCGTAGCGCAAAATTCACATCCTACAGGACAGCCTGCCATAGACGAAATACATAAAGATACTCTTTCTAATTCGCTACTTTCTTCATCGTACCACGGCATATATACTGCTTCGACGCTTTTACCATCGAATAGTTCAAATAAAAACTTTTGTGAACCATCGGTAGATTTTCTAATTTTTTTAATTTTTAAAGATTTAATCTCAAAATCATTTGATAATTGTTCTCTCAAATTAATAGGCAAAGTAGTAAAATCATTAAATTCAATATTTTTAGTTCTATAAAGTTCTAAAAATATTTGTTCTGCTCTAAAGTTTGGTAATTTACGCTCGCTTACATATTTTACTAAGTCGTTGTAAGTTAAGTCTTTGATTTGCCTTTTTTCCATATTATCTATTATTCTTTAAAATTGTATAAAGACGATACGATATATATAAGTAGTGCTAAATTCGCATTAATATGCAATAATTTAAGTTATAGTATTAAAAAAAACATTATATTGTTGAATATTTTGTTATTTTTGTAATTCTGTATTATTTAATAAATTTTAAATGATAGAATAGGTTGAATTATGCCAAAAATGAAAACTAATGGCTCTGCAAAAAAGCGTTTCAAAATAGCTTCAAGTGGTGTCATTAAAAGAAAGAAGGCTTACAAAAGCCATATTTTGACTAAAAAGAGCGCTAAACGTAAACGCTCATTACGTCAATCATCAGTCGTCGCTCAAGTGGATATGCACGGAGTAAAGAGACTATTAGCTCAAGCTTAATATTTTTTATTAACAGGCAAAAGGGGATGGCTCTCCCTACGCCATAATCAAGGAGATTTGAGATGCCACGTTCGGTCAATAAAGTAGCCAGCAGACAGAAAAGAAAGAAATTTCTTAAACTATCTAAAGGATACTGGGGTCGCAGAAAAAATGTCTGGACCGTTGCTAAAAACCATATAGAAAAGGGTTTATTACATGCGTTTGTAGGTAGAAAGTTAAAAAAACGTAGCTACCGTAGCCTTTGGATTGTTAGAATTAATGCTGCTGCCCGTGAAAACGGAACAACATATTCAAGATTAATAAATGCTTTGAAAAATAATAATATCATTATGAATAGGAAAGTTCTTGCAGACCTTGCTATGAACAAGCCCGAAGTTTTCAAAGCCATCGTTAGCAAGGTTATATAATTTACCTTAATCTATCTTTATAAAAACTCTATGATTAGTTTCATAGAGTTTTTTTATTTAGTAACTCATATTCAATATTCTACATATATCAAAGTAAATATTAAGTAATGAATTGATTGTTGAGAATTAATTCTGAAAAATGGATAATTTTTAATTAAATTAGTATCTTATTTATCAACAAAATTGAATTAATTTATGGCAAAGGAAACTCCAAATACAAAGGTTAATGTAATAGATGATAAGCTCAAAGCTGTTCAAATAGCAATAGATCAAATAGAAAAAAATCACGGCAAAGGCTCTGTAATGTGGTTGTCGGACGAAAGGAAAGTGAATGTAGACGCTATCTCTACAGGTTGCTACTCCCTCGATGCGGCAATAGGTATAGGCGGAGTGCCACGTGGCAGAATTATTGAGATATATGGGCCAGAGTCATCAGGGAAAACAACGATTTGTTTACAAATCATCGCTGAAGCTCAAAAGAATGGTGGGTTAGCAGCGTTTGTAGATACTGAACATGCCTTAGATATTAATTATGCTAAGAGATTAGGAGTAGATTTAAATCATTTATTATTATCTCAACCAGAATTTGGCGAACAAGCTTTAGAGATAGTAGAAACTTTAGTACGTAGTGGTGCCATCGATGTTATTATAGTGGATTCTGTAGCCGCTCTAACTCCAAGAGTAGAAATAGAAGGCGATATGGGCGATGCGCAAATGGGTTCACAAGCGCGACTTATGTCTCAAGCTATGAGAAAACTAAATGCAGCAATTGGAAAATCAAAAACCACTGTAATGTTTACTAATCAGTTACGTTCAAAAATTGGTGTTATGTATGGCAACCCTGAAACTACAACAGGTGGTAATGCGCTTAAATTCTATGCTTCCGTTAGAATAGATATTCGCCGAAAAGATATAATTAAAGATGGGCAAGATATTATAGGCAACCGTGTACGTTGCAAAATTGTCAAAAATAAGGTTGCTCCTCCATTCAAAGAAGTAGAATTTGATATTATGTATAATGAGGGTATTTCTAAAGTAGGCGACTTAATAGATATTGCAAGTGAATTTGGCTTGGTTACGAAAAGTGGCTCTTGGTATACTCTATATAACGATCGCGTTCAGGGTAGAGATGGATTAAGAAAAATCCTACAAGAAAATAAATCTACATTTGAAAAATTAGAAGCAGAAGTTAAGGAAAAATTGCATATTATGCCTCTAAGTACATCGAATGCAACTGAAGGAATGAAAAATATAGAAAACGAGGAGTAACAGATTTTTAATTATACACCTCATATATTTATATTGCATATTAAATGGATTGAAAAATAATAGTTCAATCCATTTGTATTTTAGAGGCAGAGCAGTTTTGTATATAGTATATATTACCTAAAAAAGTATTATTATATAATTTACTAAGAAATTAAAGTAACCCTGCTCGCTTCCTTAAAAGCCATTCAATTGATAACAGCGAAATCGCTATCATCATTAGTATCCAATTATTCCATAATTGGATATCACTCTTAGTAGTAACTATCGTAGATTTAAAAGAAGGAGTATTCTTTAAGTCCGTTAATAACTTATCAGCTTGCTTATAATCATAATATTTACCCCCAGTGTATTCAGCTATATTTTTTAGTAGGTTATAATTCATTTGTAGGTCCCGATACTCGGCATTTAGCCCGCCTATACTAAAGCGTCCATCATCTGAACCTATTTTCTGATTATTCTTTTCTGCAAAGCCATTAAAACTGTAATCGCCCTTAGCCAAATTGTCTATTGCCCCATAATAACGCCCGTTACCTACTTGTGTTAAGATTAAGTCCCTGCTTCCATCTCCTACTTTAATCTTAACAGTGATAGTAGCGTTATCTATTGGCGTATAAGAGGCATCGTAAATTTGGGCAATAAATTCAACTGGTTCATCTTCAGAAAAGAATTTTTTGAGTGGTTGAATTCTAATCCGTTGGCTTTGCTCATTGACGGAAAGCCAGCGAAGTGAATTAATTATAAAAATATCATATAAATCTAAAGTTTCAGTCCTACCCTTAGCAATTTCTTCAGCATAGGAATTTAATTTCCAACGATATAAACCATAAGCTAAAATAGCTAAAGATTTCTTATTTTGAATATCTCTCGAAACAATCAATGCTTCATTAATAGGCGTATTATTTATTTTTATACCAGCCAAGACTTGAGACTCTGGTTTAGTTCTCACAAATGTTTCAGTGCGAAAAATTGGGGCTAAATTATTCCATTTACTTAAATCATTGCCATCCCCTTCTATTCTCAATATTGGACTCGATATAGCATTTGGATAAAAATCTGCTAAAATTTGAAACTCTCTTGCTTGAGAAGACGCTATATTAAAAGGCAAGTAGTCTTCTATTTTTTTGAGCTTTTGGTAATCTGTCTTTAGTCCACCAATAAATAATATTGGTTTACCTAACGATAGTTGCTTAGCAATTAATTCTAATATATTATTTGGAGTTGTTGAAATAGGGAAACCAACGAAAATAAAAAGCTCTGTATTAGCAATATCTTCTGGGCTTGGGTTATTATAAAATTCGGCGCCAATTTTTTGGACGTATTCTTGAAATTCTAAGCCTTTCTGATTAGTTAGTACGTTTTTAATAAATGATATATCGGGTGTGGCATAGCCAGCGAAAAGAGAAATGCGTCTTTTATTTTTGAGTACTTTTACATACTTAGCTATACTATTGTTTTCTTTGTTTAATTCATCATCAAAGCCGTCAATTTTGAAACTTAATTTTTTAGTACCATCGCTTTTAGGCGTGTATTCTATATATTCAGAGGTAGAGTTACTTTTCTTATCTAAATTTATAATCCTTTCCTCAATGAGTTTATTATCTTCATAAAACTTGAGTTTAGTAGTAGAATTATCAAAACCACTGTAATTAATATTTACCGTTATTGGCATTACATTATCAATATAAGCAAATTCATTATTAATTACAGAATGTATTAATATATCTTTTGGAGTTGTAGTGTCTCCAATACCTATTACATAGAATTTTTTACCAGATTTTTCTGCTTCATATAATGGATTATTACCTAAATTAAAATTTCCATCACTAACTAAGACTACTGACTGCACATTATCAGTATTTTTTATATAATTAATGGAGCTAATGGCGTTTGCTATATCGGTATTTTCACCGTCTAATTGCAGACTATCCAAAGCAAAGTTGCTTATATATTTTAATTCATTATCAAATTTGCCAATTACTTTGTTATCGTTTTCATCAGCTAAATTAAGCGACTTTATTGCTATATCAAATTTATCTTTTCTGTTTCCGCCCGCATCTTTAATTGCCATCGATTTAGAATTATCTATTAAAACAGCATATTTAGGCTTTACTTCATTAGATATATTTTTAGTTAAAATAGGTTCAAATACCGCAAAAAGTAAAATAGAGAGAGCGAAGGAACGCAAACAGGATAATAAAATTCTTTTCCCTTTACTTATAACTGGATTAGTATTTAGGTATGTATAAATAGTAAATACTACAACACAAAGCACCAGCAATATTAGTAGTAGCCCGCTACCCGACAACGAAAACGATATAGTCTGCATTTAAATAAAAATAAATTAAGTTCGCAAACAATAGGAAACGTTTAATTTATACAATGATTTTTAAATTAGCGGTGAATAGTCATCTTTTTAGTTAATGACGACGATGGGGTATTTAATCTATAAAAGTAATTACCTGACGAGTACTTCGACAAATCTATTTTTATTTCATATTTGCCCGGATTTAATGTGCCTAAATCGATATTTTCTAATATATTTGAATTAATATCAAATATATCTATTGAGTACCGCCCTAATTCTATTAGCGAAAACGGTATAGTTGTAACGTTTATTAAAGGATTAGGATAATTTTGAGATAGTCTTAACACACCAGTTGAACCTATAAGCCTTGCCCCTCCAGCATAGCACACACTATCTAAATAGAACATTCCGTTTATTTCTTCTATCGAAATATCGCTACGACCAATAGCCTTAGAGTTTATGATTTGGATAGTAGTCGAATCAGAATTACCAAGAAATGATTTAAAACGAATATTTCCTATTACTCCCTCGTTGTTTGGTAGTGCATTTAATTTTATTTTCACAATTCTATTCAAACTATTATCTACTTGAGAAGCAGTATCTATTGGTATTAGTAAAGTTGCGTTAAATTGTAATTCGCATTCGTAATAATCTACTAATGGAAATTCATTTGATTCTTTGAGATATAAATATATTGGCAATTGTATTGTATCTCCGGGAACTGCGTGAATTATACCTGCTTTTATACCTAATGAAGCGTTTTTTGTTACATTAGCATACAACACAAGCTTTTGCTGCACATTACAAGTATTCTTAGTATAATAATCCAGTGTATAAGATTGTTTGAATTTACCTTGTGAGAAAGAAACATAAATAATACTTTGCTCATTTGGCTTGCTTATCGCTGGTATAATTGAATCTATTTCAAAGTTCTCAAATTTGATAGGATAGCTCCATTTTACATCTGTATTACCTATATTTGTAACTCTGATAGTTTTATGATAGGTCATATTTTCGAATATATCATTAAAAAATAATGTATCCTCATCAAATTTTATGGCACTGATTGATACAAAGGAAGATAATTTAATAGCATTATACCCATTAGTAGTATTTTCGGCATTAGAAAATATTCTTAATTCGGACTGTAGTTGCCCAATTTCAGAGGAATTAACGAGAATTAGAATAGTGTCTTTCTCCCCTTTTTGAAGTATATTTTTACTAATATTTTTGCTAATATCAAAATTATCGCTACCATCATTTATAAATTCAATCTTATCAATAATTAAAGGAGAATCACCAATATTAGAAATAATTATACCTTTAGGATTTGAGACACTGTTGCAAATTAATGTATCAAAATTTAATGATTCTGGCAAGGATATTTTGGCACTTTTGATACCTACATATGCATCAAATTTTACATTATACTGCTTGCCACAAGTATCCTTAAAAGAAAGAAGCGAAGAATAAACACCTGCTTCTGGCATTGGATTAAGCTGCACTGTAATATCAACACTATCTTCTGGCACAATGATTATTTGAGGCTTATCTAATATTTTAAAATATTGATTATTAAAATTAGTATTAATTTTAATAGGAATATCTCCATCATTATAAATTCGGGCAAAAGTATTTTTACTTTGGTTCATTTCTGCAAATACACTCACTTCGGTAGATTGCAAGCGTATTTTGTGCGTTACTTTCTGACTTATCAACGAAATATTAAACTCATCTTGTCCATTAGCATTGATATTGGATTTGATTATTAAATTAGATGTTGAAAAACCAGAGCTTTGTGAATAAAAGTATATTCTTACAAGTGCAGAGTCCATGGCTTGTATGTTCTTATTTAGAGTACTTGCGTCAATAAAAAAGCTCTTATTAGTAGAATTTATATAAATTGTATCAATAATCAGAGTATTATTTCCTATATTTTTAATATATAGGTCATATTGGCTCGTATCACCTTCGCATATTAGATTTGGAAGTTCAATGCTATTTGGTATTTGAATTGATGGAGCAATTCCACGCCCATTTAATAAAATATAGTATTTGTCATTAATATCAGCAAATTTGAAATAATTTACAGACGAGGCTTCATTGATAGTTTGTGGGCTAAAAGTGAAGGCTAGTTCTCGTTTTTCAAATGCTTGTAATGGCGTGGGTAGAAAAGTAGAAGATTGGAAACCATTTATTTCATTAATAATATAATCTTCTATTTCGATACTCGACGCCGTTAGGTTTTCTATTATGAATTTCTGTTGTATAGATTGCTCACCTATTTTGATATTACCAAAATTATAATTTATTGGGGTTACTGATATCTTTTGCTTAATTCCGGATGCTTGTATTAAGGAACGATAAAAGCTATTACCAGAATAAATTAGAATCGTATCAATATAATTTTGTTCGTTATTAGGTAGAAAACTAACTTTTAAGTCGAGTAATCCCCCCTTAGATAGTAGCATAGGAAAATGAGATAAAATTTGAAAGCGATCTTGGGTATCACCCCATACTTTAATTGAATCAACGGTTATATCAATATTTCCAATATTACTAATATAGTTAGTAATTGTTGTGTCAAAACTATTGCCAATAGTATGTTGCCCCATAAATATGTCAGATTTATGGATCGTTGGTAGGACTATAGAAAATGTTGCATTGCTTTGGTCTTCTTGTAATAATGACCGTTCAAAAGGAATATCGTTTATTGACCAAATAAGCACTTCTCCCCCATCTGTTCCACTTGCAATCACAGAGCCATCTCTATTCCACTCTAAAGTATTTGGGCTACTTGTATGAAAATTAAAAGTATAAAACAAAGAGCCATCTTCTGGTTTCCATAAATTGATACTCTTATTCGCATTGATTGTACTTATAAACTTTAAGTTAGGACTCCAAGATACTTTTACAACAGGTTTATGCTGTTCGGTGATTTGCAGAACGTTAATACTTGAAGAAACATCCCAAATATTTACTATTTCTAAGTTAGTACAAACTGACAATATATTATTAGATTTATTCCAAGATAAGTCATTAATTCCAACATCAGAATTTTTAAATTGATTTAGTATTTCCCCATTGGTATTAATGATTATAATATATCCTTCCTTCGTTCCTATTGCAATTTTGTTACCGAAAGGAGAAATTTTCATTGTTGTAATTGAGTTACTTATTTTTATTCTACTAAAAGGCTCTAAATTAGGATATTCAAATACAAAAAGGCTATCATCCAATGTTGCAACAGCAAAATTATAGCTATTATTATCCCAATCTAAGTTGTTTATTTCTGATTGGAAGCTATATGTATTTATAAGGAATGATGTTTGAACGTCATATATTTGCACAGATAGTCTATTATCTGCTACTACGGCAATATACTTTTCATCATTAGATAGGTCAAACATATTTAAGTTGGTAATTCCGTTTATAATAGTTTTTAGAGGTTCAACTTTTTCAGTATCCCACAGTCTAATAAAACCATCTCTGCTTCCAGTATACAATTGATTGGGTTTATTGCCCCATTTTAATCCAACAACACTGCCATTTATACCTTTTAAGCTCTTAATTTGAACAGATTCATTACTTTTTGAATAGCTTTTTACTTTTATCAAAGCTATATCGGTATTAACCTTAGGTATTGTATTCCAATTATATGACAAAGTACTTGCTTTATTAGTAATAGTGTTCCAATTGATACCATTATCAATAGAATATTCTAATGATACAGTATCTTGCGGCAAAACACCGCTCCATTTTATAGTATAGCTATCATTAGCATTAATTCTTTCTCCACCATTGGCTTGTAACAATTGTAAATCTTTAGGTAACTCACTTTTATTTAGTCTACCACCACTCACGAAAATTTCTGTATTAAAGCAAGCGTTATGCAAAATCTCTAATTTATTATATATATAATTAGTATCTTGTGGTAAGTATCTTACTTGCACTTCATATATTTCATTTTTCTTGAGTATTTGATTCTGACTAATACCACTAATCCTAAAGATATTATTATCAATAATTTTTTGAACTAATATATCATCGTTAATTACTTTAATCTTAAATTTTACTATTTTAAAATTTGGAACTTGCACTACTCCAAAATCATAGCCATTTGATTCTAAAAATTCTAAGTGTGGGAACTTAACAGGATTTATATATACTTTTTTCTTATCTTTTAATGAATTATTATATGCCATATCTACTTCATTAATTGATGAGCAAGTTCTACTGCGATAAGATACGACACTCGGTCTATACCCACGTGAATGTAGGTTAATTAAATCAGCATAATAATCTATTGTTTCATTGTTGGATACTTTGCTAACAGACAAGCAATTTAAAGCACTTGATATAGATTTTAGTGCTTGGATATTTTCAGAGTCAAACGATACACTATAAACCTTGGCACCTTTCTTAATAATTTGCTGTTTAACTAAATCTTCGCTTAATAACCCGCTCCCATCATTTAGTACTATAATATTATAATTCTCATCTGAATAATTGTGATAAGAAAGCACATTAAAACTACTTAAGAACAACGAATCATAATTTGAATTACCAAATACCTGTAGCTTATTAAATATATTTTCTATTTTATCTACCGCAGTGCTTGGTGGTAGAATATTATAGACTGAATTATTAAATGCTACCACAGCAAATCTATCATTGGTTAATGGCAGATTTGCAATAAATCTCTGTATAAAGCTCTGATAATTTTGTATTTTCTGCTTTGTTACTGAAGCAGATAAGTCAAGGGCAAAAACAAATAAACTCTTATTTGCTAAGCTATCTGGCGTTTTAGTGATATTAAAATCTGAAATTGGAGAACTATTTTCAAATAAATTTATATTTTGTTTATTTAAAGATGTACCAGCACCATTATTATAATAATAAGATTTATACTGAATTATTGGAAAATCATCAGATGTTTGATTGAACATAATCAATCGTTCGTTGGCAAAGGAATTACCGTACAACAAGCCCAATAAAAATAATATAATATACTTATATTCCAACATTCTAATAAATTAGTCCAACAAAACTATGTAATTTACTAAAAATATACGAATTATGCAGGCTAAAAATGTAAACTATTTAAAATATATTAGAACAAAATAGATAAGTTGAGCAAAGTACAAATGAATTACAAATTTAGGCAAAGAATTATCTAATACCTTACTTTTGTATCCAATTAATGCAACGACATAACTTAAAACAAACCAAGCAATATAATTCTGAAAGGGTACAATCGAATTTTGCCAAGACCAATACCCTAAGGACACAGCTACAGGTTCAAATAAAATATCAAAATACATCATAAAAAACGCTACAACTATTGCTTTTATATGCTTTGAAAGCATCCTATGATTAATTTTAGAATATTTTTGTATTAATCCCGCAGTAGATAGCATAGTAGAGTACCAAATAAATCCAATTGCAATTGGAGTACCTAATAATTTAGGCAGCAACGTATCCCCGTATTGGTAGGATCCAAAAATATATGTAGTCTTTTCGCCAATTAAATGTAATACAAAAAATACGACAACAACAGATATGAATAATATAGAGTGCTTATTTTTAAAATCACTCTTTTCTTGCCTTAAATACGCAAACTCATTAGATAGATAGAAAGTAAAAATAGCTAAAAATATAAATAAAAAGCCAGAAATGAGCGTGATATAATTATCAAAAAGGTGAGTTATTTGAAGTAAGGCACAAGTAAACATTACAACATAAATTGAGATAATAGAATACTTATGAATTATTTTCCAGTTTCTTTTAATAATACTCATTCGCTATATAAATCCATTAAAATATGAATAAACCATTTACAAAGATACAACTTATCAATTTAGTATTTATATTACATTTTTATAAATTAGAGCTCGTTGATATTGTTGTATCAATATTTAAACATATTTATAGTCTACTTTAACAAAAATATATTATATTGTAAAAGTATAACTATCAATTAAGTATATGAAATTTTAAAAAATTATGAGAAAATATGGAATTTTTACATTTACCCGCTTTACCAATTAAGAACCCTGTAATAATATTTGCTATAGTATTATTTGTAATACTTCTATCTCCAATTGTCTTAAAAAAATTTAAAATACCGGGCTTAGTAGGCTTAATCATTTCAGGTATGCTCTTAGGTCCACATGGATTTTATATTTTAGAAAGGGATAGCTCTATTATTCTTTTTGGTACGGTAGGCTTGCTATATATAATGTTTATGGCAGGTATTGAATTAGATTTTGCAATATTTAGGCGTAATCGGAGCAAAAGCATAGTCTTTGGGTTTTATACGTTTATTTTTCCATTAATCTTTGGCTTTTTGGCTACTCATTACATTTTGAATCTTAGCTTTTTAGCTTCATTACTTACAGCAAGTATGTTCGCAACACATACATTAGTTTCTTATCCTATTGCCTCTAGGCTTGGGATACTTAAAAATGATGTAGTAGGTATAGCAGTGGGTGGCACTATTTTTACAGATACTGCAGTATTGATACTTTTAGCCGTAATTACTAAGTCTTTTACTGGGCAACTTTCGTTTATGTTTTGGGTACAGCTCATGGTCAGCTTAGCAATTTTTATGACTATCGTTATTTATTTATTTCCAATCATAACAAAGTGGTTTTTCAAAAATATTGAACCTGAAAGTGTTTGGCAATATATTTTTATATTAGCTATGCTATTTACGGCATCGTTTTTGGCTGAATTAGCTGGCGTAGAGCCAATTATCGGCGCCTTCTTTGCTGGTTTATCACTAAATAAATTAATACCACACAACTCGGCTTTAATGGACAAAATTGACTTTGTTGGTAATGCTATATTTATTCCTTTCTTTTTAATTTCAGTAGGTATGATAGTTGATTTAAAGGTATTAGCAACAGGTTATGAGGCAATTATTTTTGCTTTAGTTCTTTCGATAGTTGCTATTGTAACCAAATGGTTAGCAGCTTATACGACAGGTCTAACTTATAAATTATCTACAAATCAAGTCAATTTGTTATTTGGGCTTACCTCTTCGCACGCCGCTGCTACATTAGCGGTTATTATCGTTGGCTTTAATATTGGGCTATTAGACAATAATGTTTTAAATGGCACCATTGTTTTAATATTAATCACTTGTATAACCAGCTCTTTTGTAACCGAAAATTATGGTAGAAGAATTGCTTTAAATCAAAAAGCTATATTAGATTCAGATTATGTTCAACCTCAAAGAATATTAGTTCCTGTTGCGAACCCAGAGAACATCAAATCCTTAATAGAATTTGGCTTACACATTAAAGAAACAAACTCTAATGAAATGATATATTCTTTGATGATATTTGATGATGACAAAGACATTGCTGTAAAAATGAATGAGTGTAGAGTATCTTTAGATAAGGCAGCAAAGGCGGTCTCTCCCAAACTTCATAACAAAATACAATTAACATCAAGAATAGATATAAGCCCCAGTGTTGGAGTATTGAAAGCGGCTAAGGAATTACTTATCACCGATATTGTAATAGGAATTAGCAATAAGAGAGTTATCAGTGATTTTCTTTTTGGCAATATTGGCAAAAATATAGTAAATGAAAACAGCCAAAGTATATATATAATTAAATTAATAAATCCGCTAAATACTATCGACAAAGTATATGTCTTTATGCCTGAGTATGCAGAATTAGAAGTAGGCTTTGAAAATGTACTTGCAACGATATGCAGATTTGGCAATAATATCGGAGCTGAAATTAAATTCTGTTGCTTTGAAAACACGTCTTTGTTTCTAAGACAAGTCATCAAAAAGCATAAGATTACAGCAGCATTTTCAATAGAATTAGCTGAAGAGTTAAATAATTATAATACATATGAAGCGAAAATTGAACATGATGATATGATTATAATGTTTCATTCTCGTTCTAAGGGCATATCTTACAATCCACAATATGACAAATTATTACATAGCATTACAAATAAGTTTAATAACAATGATGTTGCTATTGTATACCCAGAGCAGAGTCCCGTAATAAACACAGAAGGCTATACAAAATTTGACATTTTGGATAGCTCTCCTGTTGGTGAAAGTGTTAAGATAGTAGATAAGATAAAAGAACTATTTGCAAAGCGTTAATTTAATCCGCGATCGAGGAATTTCACAAATTCCTCAGTATCGCGAGTAAAGGCATTTGTACCAATTAATTTTTCATCTGGTGTCATAATTACATATAACGGTAATTCAATAGAATTATATCTATCTTGTTGGAACTTTTTATTTGCTTGTTCTTCTGGCTTTCTACTATCTGTGTATAATTTAATTTTAACAAACTTTTGAAGCCTTGACGCTACTTCTTCACGTGGGAACATATTCATTTCCATCCAACGGCAATTTGTGCATTGCCAGCCGGTAAAATCAAGAAATATATTCATTTTATGTTCCTTAGCATATTGCAAACCTTCTTCGTAAGTTTTAAACCACTTTTCTTCAATAGAATTAGTATTTTGTGTATTAGGGTTAGCTATTCCTGCAGAAATAGTAGCAGTAGTAGCATAATCGCTTCGAGGCATAAACGAATCTAACTCTCCCAATGGTTTTCCAAGTAATCCCGTAATTAGCCACACAGTAATAGCCGTAAAAATTAATGCAAAAGCTATTCGAGGGGAGCCTACTGAACTAAATGGGCTATCGTGATGCAATCTGAATATACCAAGTATATATAATATAATCATTATACAAACACCAATCCAAATTGACAAGAATAGATCTCTTGAAAGTATTTCGAAGAACCAATATAAATCAGCATTACTTAAAAATTTAATTGCAGCAGCAATTTCGATAAATCCCATAACTACTTTTATGTTGTTCATCCAACCACCAGCACGAGGTACTTTATTCATAAAACTTGGGAATAATGCCAATAAAAAGAATGGAGCTGCAAAAACGGTAGAAAAACCTAACATACCCAATATTGGGTAGAACCAATCTCCAGAACTCACCGAAATTAATGAAGAGCCTACAAATGGCACTGTACAAGTAAATGAAGTTAATGAGAAGACTAAGCCCATAACTAAAACGCTACCTATACCATCGCCTTGTGATTTAGTATTTAATAAATTCAGTAATGATGTAGGTATTTGGATTTCAAAAGCACCGAATAAATTAAACGCAAATATTATAAATACAGCAGCTATAAATAGATTAACCCAACCATTGGCAGCCATCTGACTAATACCAGTTGGACCAGCAATAATAGAAACAATAACACCAATCATCGTAAATGTTAGTATGATGCCTAATGAATATACCAAGGAATCGCGTAAACCTTTACCCTTTGCCTTTTCATTACGTTTTGTAAAGAACGATACAGTAATAGGTATCATCGGAAATACGCAGGGTGTTAGCAAGGATATTGCGCCCATTAGCATTGAAAACCATAAGAATGAAAAAAGTCCTTCCTTCTTTTTCTGTTCAATCAATTGGCTTGATTCTGTTTGTTGTGGTTCAATACTTTGTGCTTCCTTTAATTCTTCCTTATTACCAAATGGCTTATAAGAGTCGTATGTATTTTTGAGAAATTCACCATTTGAAGCAATATTGACTTTGATTAAATCTTTAATCTTGGCTTGAATATCTTCGGCAGAATTTGACATTACATCACCTACTGTAGTAGATTGGTAATCAGTACCGGGTAAGCAGTGCGTAGAATCACACAATTGCAAATAAAAGTTAGCTATCGGCTTAACTGTATTTATATCGAAATCTTTTTTTAACTTTATAGGTATATAAAATTCAGCTTCGTCTTTATATACTTCAATATTAGTAACAAAGCCAGAATCGAATTTAATTTTTGGTTTCTGAACATAGACCGTTGTTGGTAGTTCAAATACATCATTAGGTAATATTTTTATCTCTGATGGTGTGGGACCCAATCCTTCTGGTCCTAAAACTTCTACCAGCCCATAAGTGTACCAAACATGCTTAATTTTAAATACAGCTTTAAACCAGATTTCTTCACCAGCTTTAGCAGATGATTTTGATGGGTAAATTTCAACTTTTACATCATCATTAGCTTGAGACATTGCTAAATTAATACACAAAGCAAAGACTATGGATATAAAAACAAGCTTTTTTAACATTTAATCTCCATTTTTTATATATTACTATCTATTTATATATAGACTATTAAAGGCGTTTTTTAGTTACAAATTATTCATCATCTAAAAAATATGAGATGATACGTTTCTCTTCAAATCGCTTTTTCATTGCTGATTTTTGTTTAATACGTTCATTTAATTTTTCAGAAAATACCGTTGAAGCATCATAACCATAGGTTCTTAATAAGTAATTTATAGCTATAACTTCGGCAATTACAGTTATGTTTTTACCGGGAAATATTGGAAGTTTGACTGATGAAATATCTATTCCCATTAGACTTGTGGGATGTTCGTCGAGGCCTGTTCGCGTATAATTTGCGGAGTCGTCCCAATCTTCAAGTTCTACTATAATTTCTAATCTCTTTTGATAGCGAATAGATCTAATTCCAAACATTTGCCTTATATCAATAATACCTAATCCTCTAATTTCCATAAAATGTTGTACTAATGATGTCCCAGTTCCCATTAGTAAGTTTTCTTTCTTTTTAGTAAGCATCACTACATCATCGGCTACCAACCTATGCCCTCTTTCAATTAAATCTAATGTTATTTCACTTTTTCCAATACCACTTCTGCCAACAAACAAAATACCTACGCCATAAATATCCACAAAGGAGCCATGTACTACTAATTGAGGGGCAAATTGGTCGTTTAAAAATTCTGAAAGCAGTGAAAACGCTTTAGTGGTATCGTATTCAGTAATAAATACAGCTATGTTCGCCTTTGAGAATATCTCTAATAAATCATTATCAGGTATATTATTGTTGGTGATAATGACACATGGTATTGGGAATTGGGCTATTACTTCCAATGACTTTTTCTTATTTTCTAGGCTTAGGCTTTGTAAGTAGAGCATTTCTGTATTACCAAAGATTTGTACTCTATGGTATGTAAATAAGCCTACATAGCCAGCTAATGCTAATTGCGGTCTATATAAATCTTTGTCTGTAATTTTATTATTATAGCCTACTTGGCTATTAAGGTTGATTAATTTGGTTGGAGATTGCAATAACATTTCAACAGGAATAGAATCCTGGACAATGGGTTTTAGATTGCTAAATAATGCCATTTTATAAATTAATTTTCGTAAAAAGATAAATATAATGATTTATTTATTAAATAGAAAATCTTAAAATCAAAAAGGCTGGGTTTAACCAGCCTTTTTATAAAGTATTCTAAGGAAATTTTAATTAGACAGCAACATTCTTGGTTCTACTTGCTATATTCTTTGTTTTTATTTTCTGTATTTGTCTTATTATTTTGTCTTCTGCTTCTTTTAAGCTCTTGTAGAAATCCTCGCTTTCTTCTTTGGCTACTATTATATTACCTTGTAAATTAATCGTAATTACCACTGTTTTATTTACTTCATTCAAAAATTCAACATTAGCGCTAGTTATATCATCAGAATACTTACGTAAACCCTCTAAGATACTCTTAGCATCTTCTTGCAATCTTGGGTGTTGCGAATTAACGTGTCTGAATGTTACTTGAGTTTTCATAACTACCTCTTTTATAATTAAGGTTTCTAAAAAAAATATTAAAATCAATTACCCTTTTGGGATTTTTTGTTTCTTTATAAAATTAAATGAAACTAACATACTTAGTGATATATAACCATTTAAAGGTAAAATCCTTTCATTTAATACTATAACGTTGTTATCAATTTCTTGTTTCACTTTATTGTATAAATCTATGCTTCCTATATATCCAGTATATGAAATTTGTAATATCCAACTCGCTAAGAAATTATCAAGTGTTTTCTTATCAAAGCCTAAATCTAAGGCAGTATATATTCTATAAGCCCCTAAAATATCTAAAGATTTATACTTTGTGCCACTGATGCGCTTATCGTAAGCGGGATTAGTATATACTTTTTCATTCCATATAGTTGAATTAAAATTTAGCCCAAGCCCAACACCGGCAAAAGTTCTAAATTGAGTTCGCCAATTAGGGTTATATTCTAAATTAACAATTAATGGCAGCTGACGAGTAGTAAAATCTTGACTAACATACCTATTATATTTTCTAGAAAAATAGGTAAAGTCTTGATAATAGTCCTCTCCTAAATGGGCTTCGGTATAATCTAAACTTAAAGCTACTCTCCAAATCTCATCAATTTGTATTTTTGCGGTAATTCCTAACTCAGGGAAAGACTTAAAACTATCAGTAGAACCACCAAACACAGTTTTATTTATATCAAAGAACTCGGCATTATTCAAGTAAAATGGGACAGAAGCTTTTAGAGCTATTGTAGTATGATATCTCCTATCAGTACTATCAGAAATAATATTTGCCCCAAATCCATTATTTGAATATAATAATAATATTAGAAATAATAAAATAATATTTCTGATAATAAGCATATTATTTATCTTAGTTCTTGAACCAAACGATAAATCTACTTAAATTATCCTTTAGTTCACTTCTTTTAATAACTTTATCTAAGAAGCCCTTTTCTAATAAGAACTCGGACCTCTGGAAGCCTGCAGGCAACTTCTTTCTTATAGTTTGCTCGATAACCCTAGGCCCAGCAAAACCAATCAAAGCACCGGGTTCGGCTATATTTAAGTCCCCTAACATTGCAAAAGACGCCGTAACTCCACCAGTAGTAGGATCCGTCATTAAAGATATAAACGGCACACCTTGCTCATCTAACTCCGATAATATTGCGGATGTCTTAGCCATTTGCATTAAAGATAAGGCTGCCTCTTGCATTCTGGCGCCACCACTTGCCGATATAACTAATAAAGGTATTTTGTTATCTAATGCATACTTTGCAGCACGGTAGAACTTTTCACCAACAACAGACCCCATAGAGCCACCAATAAAAGTGAAGTTCATACAAGCAAATGAAATCTCGTTGCCATTTATTTTACCAATACCAGTAGTTAGAGCATCATTTAAATTAGACTTCTTATAGCCTTCGATAATTCTCTCTGTATATGGCTTTGTATCGATAAAGTGTAATGGGTCGGCAGATTTTACTTCTACATTAGTTTCTATAAAAGAATTATCATCTAATAATAAATTTACATATTCTCTTACTCCAATTCTAAAATGGAAGTTACATTTTTTACAACAAAACACGTTTTCTTCTAATTCTGTCTTATACATAACTTCATTGCAAGATGGGCACTTAGTCCACAATCCATCGGGCATATCTCGCTGATTATGCTCCTCAATATTTACTTTAGATCTTGAAAACCAAGCCATAATTAATTCCCTTTTTTTAATCTACGTTTAATAAATCATTATAATTTTCATCAAATATATTCATTATTGACGGATATTTCAACATTTCAGTTCGATTATAAAATGGCGGTACAGACAAAGTTACGCCAACAATTCCCATATTTTGGAATATTCCGTTATTAACAATATAGTCTTGTCCAATTTTACTGACTATAGATATTTTTTTACCAATTGAGACTTTTAAATTATTTATAATAGCCTTTTGTAGTTGTCTATTTTTTAGTTTTTCACCTAAATTACTTACTTTTTTAGCAATAAGTAAGTCAATATCATTCATATTATAAATAGCCACAATTTGCTTATTCATATCTTGATAAAAATTCATAGATTGGTTTGTTTTACCAGATTTAATAAAGTCGGCAACAATACCTTTTTTACTAACATCTTGTAAATTAATAGGTTCTATAGCTAAGCTATTTTTTTCATTCACATAAGCAATAATTAATTTAAAGCCTATATGTTTCTGAATAATTGCCAAATAACTATCGTGTATCATTTTATCCTCCTATCTTTTCATATTTAAATTTAATTTCTCACTAATTTTATCAAACAACTCATAAGCAATATCTTTGTCTATATCTCTGATGATTGTTTCTGCACCAATATCTATTGCCGCAGTATCTAAGATTAACGTAGCTAATCCCAAGCGTCGTTGAAAAAATGTTTCGCTAATTTTGAGTAACTGTATTTTATTCACAGAAACAATATTAATTCTTTTACTGAACACTCCATATTTTATATATAAGGTGTTATTTTCAAAATAATAGCCTCGATTTCTCCAATCAAGATATGCAAAATAATACAAAAAAGGTAATAATATTAAAAGAAATGATATTTTGGAGTTATAAAAATATAAAACAGCTACACAAGTTAATAACGAGATAGAATATCTCAAGCTTGCTCTTCTAATAGATTTTCTTGAAATTTGTTCAAACTCCTCTGGTATTCTATATTTTTTTATTTTATCCAAGACTTCGTAAACTTTGTCTAATTTGGAGTTTGGTACAGCTAAATTATTCCCTTTAACTTGCAATCCAAACCCAGCCGTATATAGCCTTAGACCATAGTAACCAAAGCGTTCTTTTAGTATATTTGTTATTATACTAATTTGTTGTACTTTCTTAAACGGTATTGTAATATTACTTTTACTTAGAAAGCCAGATTTGATATTTAGTTTATTTAGTTCATATTTGAGTGTAAAATTATAATTAATATTCGTTGTCCAGATAATATCCATTATCCATGAAGAAATAAGAATCATTAGTATAGATACAGAAACAAGTAAAGATAACGATAGAATATCCATAGTTACAATTTGTTCGGCACCCATATCCATATAATCCGACATTTGATTACTTATACTACTAAATTGTTGGCTTGCTGAGTACAACCACGCACCAAATACTATAAACAGAGGTCTAAACCTCAACGCTCCATATTTCAAATTATCATTAATTGACATTTGAAAAAGAACACTATCATCCTTCGTAGAGTCGGGCACATCATATATTTTTGTATCTGGCAATAGTTCGGTATTAGCTGACTTAGTTTGGTAGTGCTTGATAATTGAACTAATCGCATTAGCATCTTTGATAGAGACATATTCTAAAACACATTCTGTACCACTATCCCCTGCAGTTTCTATCTGCACTCGCATTAGCCCTAATAATTTCTGAATAAAATTTTGACTTAAGTTTACATTTTGGACTTTAGTAATTGGTATAACTCGCTTTTGCTTGGCTATAACTCCACTATCTACATATATTTCGCTGTTAGTAATTCTAAATTTGAAAAAGAAAAACTTTAATAGTATAGAAGGAGCAATTGTAACAAAAATAAGCACCATTATTAGGGCGTTTATCCAATCAGCTGAGCTTTTTTCTAATATACCATAATACAAGGCAAATAGCAAGGCAGGGGAACTTCTAATACCATTATAGAGTAAAGTAAGGGGATGTAAGCCCCTTTCTTCAGAGTATTCATGTTCTTCGGCTTGCATCATAATGATTCTTGTGCGGTAATATCTTTCAAGCTATCTCTTAGTTGCTCTGCATATTCTATAGGTATACCCGGCAGGATTACATCTGCTCCACGCGTGCCAGCTGTATAAAGAACTAATCTTGATAAGGAGTAAAATCGCTCCAATACACTTTGTTGGACATCTATATGTTGAATTTTAGAGTACGGAGCTAAGGTTCTTACTCTATTAATAATTCCGCGATGTAAAATAATTTCCTTATCTTTTATTTCAAATTCCCAATATTTGTAATTTAATGACGGTAACACAAGACTACAAATAACGCCCAATGAAAATAAAATCAAAGATAATATGCCAGTTTTTAGCGGAATTTCTATAAGTTCAGAATGCAAAAAAAGATAATCAACTACAAATAATAAAATAGAATAAATAGTAAATCTAATAAAATAATTAAAAGTCCAGACAGTTTTGACTGCGGGGTCTAATTTATACATAATATTCCTAAATAGTTACCCATAGCAACGAAATACAAATTAATAAATTTGATGTTTTAAGTATTCTTCTTTTGAATTTCTTCGAGAACGCTTCTTCCGTCATTTTCATTATTATAAGTGTCGGAAGTTTCTATATTTCTTTTATTAATTTGTACTTTAGGATTAATACCTGCTTGAGCAGAAATATTAAGCAGTGTACCAATTGCTATAGAATAGAAAAACACAGCAGTTCCCCCGTAGCTGACAAAAGGCATAGGTACGCCAGTAGTAGGTAATAAGCCCACATTTACGCCAGCATTCACAAAAACATATATAGCAAACGTCATTAGAATACCTACAGATAAAAAATATCCGAAGTTATCTGGTGCTCTTTTTGCTATTTTCATCCCCCGCCAAAACATAATAACAAACACCATAAGTACCAGAATTAAACCAGCAAAACCATATTCTTCACCAATAATTGAGAAAATAAAATCTCCATAAGATTCTGGTAAAAAGAAATGAGATTGCCTACTTTGCCCAGTACCTATTCCAAAGAAACCTCCATTTCCTAAAGCTATCAGAGCTTGATTTAACTGATAATTCACTGTTTCGTGGGCGGGCGAATCACCAACTCCAAAAAACGCCATTAATCTATTTAATCTATACTCTGCACTCACCATATATGTAAGCCCTAATAATAAGCTAACCGACCCTACACCTAATAAGTGTAGTAAATTTAAATTACCTATGAACATCATAGACATAGCTATAATCAGAATTACAGTCATTGTTGAAAAGTTAGGTTGCAAGGCGATCAATAAGCAAATAACACCAGTCCAGATTAGAAAGGGCAATAAACTACGCTCAAATTCTTTTATAAACTTCTGTTTTTTGTTTAATAAATTAGCAAAATGAATGACCATAGCAAATTTAGCAAACTCTGAAGGCTGGAAACTCAGAGGACCTAAGGAAATCCACCGCGAGGCCCCTTTGATAGAGGATCCACTAAAAAGCACCACTATCAACAGCAAAATCCCTATTCCCATTAGGTAAATAGATATCTTTTCCCATATATGGTAATCTACTTTAGCAAATATAAAAATCAAAACTATACCTAAGCCTACTCTAATCGAATGGCTTAGGAATAATTTCTCGGCATCACCAAACTTGAGTTCCGCAATTGACGCACTTGCTGAATATACAAATGATAAAGAAAATAGCATTAAAGCAATGATAGGAATTAAAATAATCCAATCAATATAGCCATTATTCTTTATTTTAGCTTTGCTCATATATTATTAACCAATTCTTTAAAATGTTCTCCACGTTGTTCGTAATTTAAATACGCATCAAATGATTTGCATGCTGGGCTAAATAAGACAATATTATTTTCTTCAGATAAATCTACCGAATAGTTTAATGCCTCTTCTAAATTGTCTGCTTTGATACAACGAATCTTGCTACAGAAATGATTAAAAATATTATTCTGCTCTTCACCTATACAGATAATTACTTTAACATTTTTTTCTACTAAAACATCTAATTCTGAATAATCATTATTTTTAGCTCTGCCCCCAGCTATCCAAATTAAAGGCTCTGAGTAGCTTGAAAGGGCATACCAAGTAGCGTTAATATTAGTAGCTTTAGAATCATTAATAAATTTAGTATTATGTATTGTTCGGACTAATTCTAAGCGATGTTCTACACCATTAAATTTAGACAGTGAGTCGCGAATATCCTCATTACTCACTTCGCAAGCCCTTGCTGCTAAGGCAGCTGCCATAGAATTATATAAGTTATGTATTCCCGGTAAGCTTAATTGCTCGGTAAACATTAAAAACTCCTCTTCTGCTGTTGTTTTAAAATATATCCCATCATCCTTGCGGTAAATCCCCCAACTTACCGGATTCAATGAGAAATAGCCAATTTTGGCATCGGTACGATATATACTTTTTGAAATTGTATCATCGTCCGAGTTTAAAATTAACAAATTATTTTCATTCTGAAAAATAGAAGTTTTCCACTTTGCTTCTATATAATTGTGCATCGTTTTGTGATACTCTTGATGGTCTGGAGTAATATTGAGTATTATAGCAATATCTGGAGCAAAAGAAGTAACTAAATCTAATTGGTAGCTCGATGTTTCTACTACAAAAATACAGTCAGTACTATTTTCTAAAATAGCTTCAGACAGCGTATAGCCAATATTTCCACAAGCTACTGATTTTAATCCAGCATTATTAAGAATAAAATTTATTAAACTTGTGGTAGTTGTTTTGCCGTTAGTTCCAGTTACCGATATTATCTTTGAGCTTGTATGTCTATAAGCAAATTCAATCTCGCTAATAATAGGAATATTTCTTTTTTGAGCTTCCTTCAAAAACTTAATATCTTTTGAGATACCTGGTGAACTGACAATTAAATCACACTTATCTAAGTACTTTGTACTATTTAAACCAAATTCACATGGAACATTCAGGGATTTAAGTAGTTCATATTCTTTTTCGAACTTATCAATATCTTTGCTTTCTGTTAATCTGACATTGTATCCCTTACTAAGAGCTAATTTTGTAGCCCCAATTCCACTTTTTCCGCAACCTAAGATTGTAATATTCATAATTAAAACATATATATAAATAATATTATTACAAAAATATTTCTAATTTTAACACGTGAGTACAATTTTTAGTATATAATTTAAAAAATGTCTGTATTACCAGTTTATAATTGCTTTCATCCAATTTTAAAACAAGCTACCAAGCCAGTTGATAACATTAACCAAGATATTAAAGATTTTGTAACAAATATGTATGAAACTTTATATAATATATCTAATGGAGTAGGACTTGCCGCAAATCAAGTAGGCGGTACGATATCTATTTTTATCGTTGATCTTCAGAATGGGAATAAAGAAAGGAAAGCCGAACCAATCACTTTTATTAACCCGGAAATTATTTCATTTTCTGATGATTTGATTGATTATCAAGAGGGCTGTTTATCGATACCGGAATATTATGAAAATGTAAAAAGACCAAGCAAGGTAGAGGTAAAGTATTATGATATTGATATGAAAGAACATATAAAAGAATATGATGATTTTATGGCAAGGGTAATACAACACGAAATAGATCATCTTGATGGTATTCTAATGTTTGAAAGAATATCAAGTTTGCGCCGAACAATGTCTAAAGCTAAATTAAATAAAATACAAAGAAGCGAGATCTATCCAGCTTATTCAATGATTAGACCAGACGGTAGTCTTTATTTACCAGAGATAAATAAACAATAGTTTTAAAAATGAGGGCTAAGGAATTATTGAGCTTGATTTCTGAAGGCGAATCGAGTTCATTAGAATTTAAACGAAAAACTACCGCTCCCAGCAAAATAGCTAAAGAAATAGTAGCAATAGCAAATACAAAGGGCGGATATTTATTAGTAGGCATTGATGATAATGGCAAGATATACGGCATTGCATCAGAAAAATCCGAAATTGATGTCATTAGCACTTGTTGTCAATTTTATATTGAACCTCCAATTACACCTAATATTGAAATTGTATGTATCGACAGCAAGGATATTTTAGTTCTAAGGATAGACAATTCTAATTATAAACCGCACAGAGTTAAGCACGATGGCGAGAAGAATGAGAGTAAAGAAAATAATAAAATATATATTAGGGTAGGCGAGAAATCAGTCGAAGCAAGCAGAGAAATGTCAAGATTGATGAGAAGCCAAACGGATGATAAACCTCTAAAATTAGGTATAGGTGAAAATGAGAAACGATTGTTTAAATTTTTAGAACAAAATGAACGTGCCACCGTTAAAGATTTTGCTAAAATTGTAAACATTTCAAATCGAAGAGCCGAGCGTTTACTAATTAGGTTAGTGAGAGCGGGCGTATTACAGATACACAATGATTCTACTTACGATTATTTTACCTTAGTTTGAAATTTATCTTGTATATTAGCCAAAAAAGTATTACTTTTGTAGTCTCTGAAATGCCGGGGTAGCTCAGTTGGTTAGAGCAACGGAATCATAATCCGTGTGTCGGGGGTTCAAATCCCTCCCTCGGTACTAAGCGTAAAAAAGTAAAGATAATTGAAAATATAGTGGACATTTTGGTGACGAATTGTTCAAAAAATAGAGAAAATCTATAAAATTGTTTAGGATATGGAAAAACTCATATCCTTTTTTTGTGTTTTCAAAACTGAATTATTCAAATTATAAAAAAACTATGTTAACGTTTATCGATATTTTTGCAGGAGCTGGTGGTTTATCTGAAGGTTTTATCCTATAAGGATTTACGCCTTTAGCTCATGTGGAAATAGATAAACATGCTTGTGATACCCTTCAAACAAGAACTGCATTTCACTATTTAAAAAGAGAGAATCAAAAGAAAATCTACAATCAATACTTAATGAGTGAGATTTCAAGAGATTCTTTATTGAAAAAAATCCCCAAGCATTTAGTTCAATCTGTTATCAATTCTGAAATATCAGAAAACAACTTAAATAATACTTTTACTCAGATTGATGGAACTTGCACCCTATCGTAGTAGTTTTTCTAAAAAAAACTTTTCTTCCGATAGCTCTTTTTGAAGTTCTGTTATTTCTGCAATTTCAGTGATTAGAAATGGACCCCATAAGCTGTACAAGAATTTAAAATTTATTATATTTGTAAAATTTTAAATAACTGGAGAGACGCAATGTCAAAGAGTACAGAAAAATACAGTCAGGAGTTTAAGGAACGTGCAGTTCTTCTTCTTGACAAAGGCAAAAAAGCCAGTCAGTTATCATTGGAGTTAGGAGTACCTTCATCCTACCTCAGTCATTGGAAGCGTGACTATCTAAAGAATCAACGGGAGTTCTCCTCAAACACTTGAGGATGCTGGAAAAAGGATAAAAG
>DAOMQA010000014.1:58446-62367 GCA_035445085.1 Kapaibacterium sp. (SeqCode) | reverse complement strand
CAATTGGGGATTAATTTGGTAATTTAATTTTGTATACTTATTTTAGGACTATTCATACTTATGCCCTATTAACGTTTCAATATAGTTGTTTCACCTAATATTTGGTCGCTGACTGTAATTGTTCTTGCAGCAGCTTCATAAGCTCTTTGTGTTGATATTAAGTTAGTAAATTCTACTGTCATATCTACATTAGATTGCTCTAAAGCATTGCCAGCTATCTTAGTAGATGGGAAGATTTCACCTGCGGTTCCGATATTTGGCAAACCACTATTGGGAGATGTAGAATAGAAATTTCCACCATTACGTATTAAACCTTCTTGGTTGGTAAATTTAGCAATTACTACTTGACCGACCCTTTCAGATACTCCATTTGTGAAAGCACCCCACAATTGACCTTTAGCATCTACACTTAAATCAATTAAAGAACCTTGCTGATAGCCATCTTGCTCTACAAATGAAACTGTATTGCCTGCAGAAAAGCCAGTAAGCCCTGATGTTAATTGATTTGGGTTAGCTAAAGTGATAGAAATATCTTTTGGCGTCCCAGCATCAAAAGAAGTTGTTCCCAAAGCTGTATTTAAATCATTGGCAGTTACATTTATAGTATGTGGAGTATTTAATGTGCCGTCGGAATTGAATGTTACAGTTGTGTTACTTAGAGTTACTGCTGTGCCATCAATTTCGCCAGCTAACGAATATTCTCCGGGGTTTGCTGTTTTAGTAAAAGTAAATTTTAGATCATGAGTAGCACCTAAATTATCAAAGACTTTTATCGATGTTTTCTTTTCGGCGCCAGTTGTATTTCCAGAATTTAAATTTCCTGTTAATCTTATATTTTGCGTTTGTCTTGGAGGAGAAATTACATCATCAGATACTTTTAAATTGCCAGTTAAGCCAGTAAGCGTATTCATACCATCGGCCGACTTAATAATATTTCCATTGCTGTCGGTATCTATATTATAGCCTTGTAGATATGCTCCCGTTCCTGTATCAATCAAGTAGCCATCTCTATCGCGGCTAATATTTCCTGCCCTCGAAAACTTTTGTTCACCATTTATATTAAATACAAACATACCATCGCCTTGTATAGCCATATCTAAAGGTCTATTAGTGATTTCTGTTACACCTTGAGACATATCTTGAGTAATTGAGCCAAGTTTTACACCTAATCCAAATTGTAATGGATTTACGCCCCCAAAGCCCACAGATGCAGCTACATCTGGATTTTTTCCATGGTTTACAACTTGGTTAAATTGTTCTTCAAAATTAGCACGATTAGACTTGTAGCCTATGGTATTAAGATTTGATAAATTATTGGATATTACATCCATTCTTTGTTGATTTGCCCTTAAGGCACTTGTTCCTACCGATAATGACCTTGTAAGACTCATTATATTTAACCCTCCTTGGTTATTTTATCCTAAAAATTCATTTTCTTCAGCGTTTGAATTCCTCTGTCGTTTAGAATTCATTTGAGGGTCCCTAGTATCGCTACTTAGTCCAACCCACTTCTTCTTTATGCAAATACTGCTGAATCTATTTGCGTTATAATATGCTCGTTCATTTTGTCGTTTGTAAGCATTGTAACTACTGTTCTATTTGGTATATTAACGATGAAGGCTTTGTTATCCATCATAACAAGGGAATCACGTGCATTTTTCTCTTCTGCCTTATTTACGGCATTTTCTAATCTTTGTAGATCGTGTTCATTTAGGTTGATTTCTCTCGAATTCATTCTGTCTAAAGCATGTCCAGAGAATTTAACCTTACCTAATTCTTCTTTAAATATTTCGCTAAACGGAGCCGTAACTTTGGGATTGGATTGTATTGTGCTATGTTTCGGGCTTTTGTCTACTCCCGTAACTGGCATAAATGGTACCGATACTCCGTTAATTTCTAACATAATTTCCTCCTAATATAATTCTTTCTTAATTTGCTGTTGTAATATCCGAAATTTTATTTAATGGAATTTCCATGCCATTGATTACAAGCATTGTTCCTTCTGATTTAAATCTTACTGCTTCAATTTTGCCGTTTACGAAAGTATCTGGATTATAAGTAGCACCGCTCGAATCAACTAATGATACCGCAATCTTGTAATTGCCGTTAGCTACTTTTTCTCCGTTATTATCGCGACCGTCCCATTCAAAATTTTGAAGTCCTTGTGATAATTGGTTGCCACTTAATTCTATATGATTAATTAAATTACCTGCTGTATCTCTAATCTCAATTATACCAGAGTTTGCGTTGTAAGTGTTTTCGTAAGAAAACTTAATACTATCTTGTCCGCTAAATGAAATAACATCAGATCTACCCATGGCATTTTTGCCTAACATCCCTGGTAAAGCTGAATTTGATATTGTTTGAGATAATAGGCTATTAACACTATTTTGCTCTTCAATTAAGGATTTTATATCAACTAATTGCTCTAATTGTGAGAATTGAGCCAATTGCGCTGCAAATTCTTGATTGTCGTAAGGCTTCATTGGATTCTGAGCCTTGAGTTGGTAAGTTAATAACTTTAGAAACTCATCTTTACCGACTGTACTATTATTTTTGACACTTGCTGCCATATTTTGACCTTTATTGGAGCTTCCTGCTACTTGGTCTACCATTGCTTCCTCCTTCAAATATACTTTTCTATGAATTTGCCACTATCATATTTATTGTAATCAATTATGATGCGTTCGCTTTCAGTAAAGAGATCATTAGCCTGTGAATATGAACTATATTTCCTATCATTCTTAGAATGCTTGTTGTTTTCTCGTCCATCGCCCCTATTCATCAAAGTATTTGCTTGCGATTGAACATTAATATTTAAATCAATGTTTTGTTGAGAAAAACCTTGATTGATTAATTTGTCTTTCAATCCACTTAGATTTTGCTCTATCAAATTTGCCACATCTTTACTTTCTGAGTGTATCACTATCTTTAAATCATCTTTCTTTTGAGTTATTTCTACAACTAATGTGCCAAGTGATTTTGGGCTTAAATTTATTCTCGCTGTATTTACTTCTCCTAAAGTACTTTTGCTGATTATTGATGATATTTTATTAGGAAGGTCTCCTAATTTTATATTGTATATTAAGGGTTTAGCAGTGTTTTCACTGATTTGCTGCGTACTAATGCTTGGAGAAGAACTCATTGGCTGCTGGCTAATAATACCCAAATTTTCATTTGTGAATTCATGTTCAGTATGTTTGAATTGACTAAAATTATTACTTTGGTTAAAATTATTATTACTTTGGTCAAAATTGCTATTATTGTCCGAAATAGTGTTTTGAGCTTCTGCGTGTTTTATATCAGATATTTCTAATTTCTGCTCATTCGTTTGTAATAATTTATTTATACTGTTATGGTTGTCAGTATGAACTTGATTACGTGAATTTAAGTTTAATAAATTTTCATTCAAGGCTGGGAAAGAATTGTTGTTATTAATATATTCGTTACTGCTTATTTTACTTGCTTTATCAGCTTGTATATTTTGATGAACGTCAATTTTCTTATCTATAGTTATATTAATCCTATCGCTTGTATTCAAAATATCAGAATTCAATTCAAATGCTATCTTATTCTTATGTGTAATGTTATCGCTTTTGAAATCAGAATTGTCTATTTTATTGACAAAGGTATCTGTATTTAAATCGCTAACGCTATCATATATTCTTAAATTAGCAGTATTTTCACTTTTAAGGCTTGTTTTATTATCTAATGTATTCTTCCTATAATAGTTTACTCCTAGGTAGTTATTTAGCGATGATTCAATGTTATTGCTTGTAAATTGCTTTACTATTTTAGCATCATCAGTTGTATTAATATTGCTTTCATTCAGAATAGTGCTTATATTGTTAGCTGGCTTATCATATTCTGTCGGCTTAAATTCTACTTGCTTATCTTTTTCGCCACTCTTTATATTTCTAA
>DAOMQA010000014.1:0-58346 GCA_035445085.1 Kapaibacterium sp. (SeqCode) | reverse complement strand
CATTTTCACTTATTTCACTTGTTTTTTTTATACTTCCATTTATGAACTCTGTCGGCTTAAATTCTACTTGCTTATCTTTTTCGCCACTCTTTATATTTCTAACCATCTCTACTAATGTATCTGCTGTTTTTTGGTCTACTTTTTTGTAGCTTTTACCCAATACATCAGTTAGCAAACTTCCTTCCTCATTTTCACTTATTTCACTTGTTTTTTTTATACTTCCATTTATGAACTCTGTCGGACTCAATAAAGAAAGTTCAATAATTTTATCGTCTTGCTTATTACCACCGACTTCATACTTCTTTTCTTGAGTCGTATTGTCAAATTGAATAGAAATGTGCTTTTGTGTATTCTTATTTGGGTAGTTTATAGTCAAAGCACTGAAAATTTCTGAAAAATCTTCATCATAAGAGTTGTTTACGCTATTCTTCTCGCTAATGATACTACTATGTTTTTCATTTGTAGTTTTGTTTATACTAATCATGTTGCATCCTTGCAAATTTGTTAATATTAACCATTGTTTAAATATAAGCATCCATGCTTACCTTATTTTACAGCCCCCAATAATAATATTGCGGCTGATTTTTCTGAAGGCATTGCTTCTAATACCTTGCTAGCTTTACGGCTTTGCATCAATTTCAATATCCTTGCTGCATCGCGCTCGTCTATTTGCTCCAATATCCGTGCCACGTCTGCAGGAGCTACACTATTATACATTTTAGCAAAATCGGCAAAATTTTTTGCTTCTAAACTATCTTGGTGTTTGCTAATAAATTCTTCTTGAGATTTTACTCTATTTTCTAATAGAGCTAGCCTTTGCTTGTCGCTATTATAATTACTAAGGATTTTATCTAAAGAATCTATCACTCTTTGATTTTCTTTTACTACATTCTGATACTTTAAATTTACCTTTGATATTGTATCAGTAACTTTACGTTTGTTGGTAGTTAATAGGTTTATAGAGTCTTGTAAGATTGCAAACTTTTGTTTTATATCCTTATTGACAGAATCTAATAAATATCTTTGTTTCTCAATGTTATCTATCTCTAATGCTCTTTCCATAGATATTACTATTGATGGGTTTACGGGGATTTTATCCTTAATTATTTTCGATACTACAGCTTTCTTAACAGTATCTTTCGCTAACAGATTTTTTGGTGCTAATCCAATAAGTGATGGGTTAATAAAGTACACACCCAATAATCCTCCAAATATTACCACAAATAATACTGATAATATTATGATAATTATTGTAATTTGCTTTTTATCCATCATTGTTCCTTATTTAATCTTTGAGTTTGATTAATACCTACTTCATCAAAGAATTTGCTTTCTTCTAATCTAATGTCTTCATTATGTTGATTGATTTTCTTATCTTTTAATTTTTCCATTACCTTTTCATCTTTCATAGCAACAGTCAATTTATTTCTTCGTAGCTTTTCAATTTCTATAATCTGTAATTTTTCTTTTTCTAACCTTAATATTTCGCTCTCAATATACTGTTTATGGTGTATACTGTTTTGTAAATCTGATGCTTTTGTAGTTTTTAGAACTGTATTATTGATATGAAGTTTATAGTTCTTATAATCCTCAATAGTCTTTTCTTTTTCAATTCTAACCTTAACTACTTGATTTAATGATTCCTGCGCTTGAGTAACCTTTTCGGCTCTTAGCTTCAGTACTGTTTCAAATCTAAAATTAAACTTTTTTGCCATAACATATGTTAATTAATAGTTAATCTTTTATAATTCTTAGCATCTTTAGTGTCAGCAATATTAATTAGTTCGGCCACAGTTTCCTCAAAAGTAGACGATTCTTCAACTGTCTGTCTCAAAAATCCATTAATAATATCATTAAACGCAACTGCTCTATCAGTTTTGAGATTTATACCTTGCTGGTATGCCCCAACGCTTATCAAATCCTCGGCGCTCTTGTAAGTAGCAATTAGCTCCTGAACTGACATAATGGCTCTCTTGTGTTCTTGGCTAATAATATCGTTTCTAACTCTACTAATACTTTCTAAAACATCAATAGCTGGGTAATGCCCTAACGCTGCTAATTTTCTTGACAAAACAATATGCCCATCTAATATACCACGTGCAGCGTCTGCTATTGGTTCATTCATATCGTCCCCTTCAACTAATATTGTATATAAGCCTGTTATTGAACCTATATCCGATGTTCCTGCCCGCTCCATTGTTTTTTGCAACATAGAAAAGACTGACGGAGTGTAGCCCTTAGTTGTAGGAGGCTCACCAATAGTAAGCCCTACTTCGCGCTGCGCCATTGCCAACCTTGTTGCAGAATCCATCATCATCATTACATCTAATCCTTGGTCCCTAAAGTATTCAGCAATTGTTGTAGTTACCAAAGCTGCTTTTACCCTCATTAATGGCGGGGTATCGCTGGTTGCAACTACTACGATTGAACGCCTTAAGCCTTCTTCGCCTAAATCTTTTTCAATGAATTCTTTAACTTCTCTTCCACGTTCACCAATTAATCCTATAACATTTATATCGGCTTCGGTATTTCGTGCTATCATACCTAATAGCGTTGATTTCCCAACACCAGAGCCAGCAAATATACCAACTCTCTGCCCCTTCCCAAAGCTCAACATACCATCAATTGTCTTTACTCCAGTAGAAATAGCTTCCTTTATTCGTTTCCGTTGCAATGGATTAGGAGGATTGGAGTAAATTGATCTTTGCATAGTTAAACCTATACTCCCTTTATCATCAATTGGGTTACCTAAGCCGTCTAAGACTCTACCTAATAATCCATTACCCACATTTATTGAAAGTGATTTTCCTAAAGCCTCAATTTCCATATTCGGCATTATATTATTTAAATCGCCCAAGACCATTGATAAAATGCGGTTGTTCTCTTTAAATCCTACTATCTCTGATTTACATACTTCATTACCAAACTTGTCTTTTAAGCTACATAATTCACCAATAGATGACTTTGGACCTTCTGATTCTATCACAAGACCAATTACTCTCGATACGCGACCTAACTTCACTAAAGAGTTCGAGGTCTTTAATAAGTGTTGAAGTCTATTACTATAATTATCGATATTAGACATTATTGCTCTTCGTTCAATTCGTTTTGTAACGTAGAAAAATCGTTCCCATCGCTAATAACTAAAGATTGAACTAATATTTCTTGTATTTTTTTTAATTGAGTATTAATCCTCGCATCAATTGTACCTGCGGAGCTAAATATCAATGCACCGCCTTCATCAATTTGGCTATCGCTTATGAGTTCGACACTATTGGCCATAGCTTGGTTAGTAAATAACTTAGATTTAATCTTTAATAAGGTGTCGTAATCGTTCGGGCTTATATGAATTTGGAATATCTTTTCATCTTGAAGCTCATCTAAACTTCGCTTTATAGTGTTGATAATAATATTCTTATCGCTTTGAACTTCCTTGGCTATTATGGTAGCAGCTACTAATATTGAGGTTTTTATTAGTTTGTCTTCAAATTTTCTAATTTCTTTAATATAGCTTTGTTTTAGGGCATCAATTACATTCTCTATACTCAACATCCTATCTTTTAAATGCAGAATTTCGTTCTCATAGATTGCTATGGTGGCGTCTTGCCCATCTTTAAATCCATGGTCGTATGCAGATTGAATTTCTAACTTTGCTTCTTCAATTAATATGGTTGGTTTCGGCAGTTTACTTAAGTCGATTTGAACAGGGGCTTGCTTATCATTAATTATGAATTTATGAATAAATTGGGTCTTAGTTTCTTTGCATTCAACTTTAATTTCATCTTGAGGCTCCAGTTCAACTTCGGGTATTACATTGCTTTCTAATTCTTGAACTACATTTCTTTTTATAATTGTTTCAAGATTATCAGGGTTGCTGATAATCTTGACTTTGTTGCGCCTTCTAGGTAGTCTTAATATTATTTCACTCATAATAATAAACCATAAAGATTAAACGAAAACATCTTCTTTTCCGCGTCCACCAACAGAAATTTCCTCATTGGATTCTAATTCTTTGATTATATCTACAATTCGCATTTGAGCGCCTTCCACTTCTTTGAGCTTTACTGGACCCATATATTCTAACTCTTCTTTTACTACTGCGGCGGCGCGTTCCGACATATTTTTGAATATCTTTGCACGTATTTTTTCATCTGCAACTTTTAGTGCAAGTGCTAAGTCTTTTTTATCTACATCACGAAGAATACGTTGGATACCTTTATCGTCAATTTGAACAATATCTTCAAACAAGAACATTAATCTCTTGATTTCTAATGCCATATCTGGTTTCTTTTCTTCAATATTTTCAAGCATAGCTTTAGCCAAAGCATTATTGCTTTTGTTTAATATGTTCGCAACTAATTGAGAGCCGCCAGCCTGAGCAAGATTTTGAGATAGTGTTTGTTCTGCTATTTCATCTACTACATGTTCAATCTCAGACACTAATTGCGGAGAAACCTTACCTATTGTGGCTATCCTCATTATTACGTCTGTCCTTAAATCATCTTTAAATTCAGACAATACGTCCGCACTTTGGTCAGGCGTTAAATGGGATAAAATTAAAGCTATTGTTTGAGAATGCTCTTTTGATAAAAAACTAGCTAATTGAGCGGAGTCGCTTTTCTTTAAGATATTAAAGCCCCTTACTGTGGTTAATACCTTGATTTTTTCGACTATTTCTCGGGCTCTTTCTATGCCATAAGTTTTCTCTAATAATAATTGAGCATATTCCAAACCACCTTCAATCATATAACTTTGTGCGGTCATCATTTGGTAGAATTCTTCTATAACATCTTCTACCACACTTGGAGCCAAATCTCGTAGGTTAGTAATTTCTACAGCTATTGCTTCTACCTCGGCCATTTCTAATTCTTTGAATATCTTGGCTGCTATGTCTACATCCATAGACATCAAAAGAACTGCTGCCTTTTGTCTTCCATTTAATTCCGATATTGATAATGTAGTTCTTGCCATTTTTTTATCTATAATATTTTTTTATATCACGAATATCAGTGAATTTATTTTTAAGATGCATCGGCAGACATAAATAGCCTTAAAATCTTCACAGCTATCTCTGGCTTCTCATCCATATATTCTTCCACTCTGTTTTTCATTTCCAATTTTAAGAGGGCATCTTCAGTCATTTCCGTATTTTCAGACTCTTCGAGTTTTGCTCTGGCTTTTTCTGCTAAACTTCTTTTATCTAAAGTAACGTCTTCTAATAATTCGGGTCTATCTTCAAGTTCCTTATTTTCAGTGTCTGCTTCTAATAATAGTTGTTCTGGTAATTCTGTTGGTAATAGTAATAGTTCACTTTGGTCTAAGTCTAAATCTTCTAATGGCTCATCGTCATCATAATCTTCTTCCTCTTCTTCTTTGATTTCGATATTTTGAGGTAGTTCCATAGCAATTCTAACACGCTCTTTTAATTGTTTAGACTGCATCATACGGTACATCATAAATATTGCTATCAAAATAGCTAATATCAATAAGAATAGTCTCTGATTATCTGGCTGATTGTACCATACAGGCTTATTCAATTCGCCTACAGATTCGAAATCATTTATAGTATCAAATGGAACATTAATGACCGAAATTTGGTCTTTTCTTAATACATCAAACCCTACAGCATTTTTAATTATCTCTGTTAGCTTATTTACTTCATCTTCTGTGCGAGGTACATATACCATTTGTTTAACACCATTAGAGTCTACAACTTTAGTAGTTCCATTAATCATTGCTGCTACCGACAAGCGCTTAATATTGCCCACACTATGTATAATATGCTCAAAATTTTCGCTTATTTCATAGTTTTGGATTACGTTCGTTTCTTGTTTATCCATACTAACAGCTGGGTAGCTTAGTGAGTCAGTTGATTTGTTAGACTCTGCAATCTGTTGCTCACTTCTTACTACTTGTCTATCAGGATCATAGTCTTTTTTGGTTTGCTCTATTTTTGTAAAATCTAACTCTGCATTAACCCTTAAACTAGAATTGTCCCTACCAATTACATTATCTAGTAATGATTGTACTTTATTAGTTAAATAATCCTCTAATTTCTTTTGCTGGTCTAATTGTTGTGAAGTTAGCCCTGCTACAGAATTTATATCAATAGGTGAATCAGACAGTAATTTGCCTTTATGGTCAATAACAGATACGTCTTCTGGTATCATACCTTCAACTGACTTTGCAACTAAAGTTTGAATTCCTGAAATACTTTTTGGAGTAATATGTTTATCTTTATGTAAATGTATTGTAACTGAAGCCGTAGGTTTTTGCTGGTCTTTCTCAAATAATGTTTTTTCTGGTATAACTAAATGAACACGCGAATTTTTGACTTCTTCCAAAGTATTAATAGTTTTAGCTAGTTCACCTTCAAGAGCGCGCTTATAATTTAATTTTTGGACAAATTCGCTCATACCAAGATTTGTTCTATCAAATAGCTCATATCCTAAAACACCACTCGAAGGTAAGCCTTCTTGTGCTAAACTCAAACGTGTATCTAATACCCTATCTTTTTCAACTTTAATTGTAGAACCATTATCCGACAATTCATATTTGATATTATTTGTTTTTAAATACTCGACAATCTTGGCTGCTTCTTGCTGTTCTATGTTTGAATATAAAGTTTCTAAGGAGGTAGATTTCATATTTAGAAGTAATAACACTATGGCAAGTGAAACTACCACTGGAATACTTAAAAGCAAGACCTTTTGGTAAATATTTAATTTATCAAAAAAGTCACGTGATTTAGCTATATATTTATTATCATTTTCTGCCATGGTACAATCCTAACTTATATTTGCATACGTAATACTTCACGGTACAAATCCAAACCTTTATTTCTCAATTCCATTAATAATTGAAAAGAAGTTTTGGCTTTTTGTGCAGAAATCATTACATCGTGAATATCTACGGGTTCACCTTTAATCATTGCTTCGGTCATTTGAGAAGATTCTATCTGCAAATTATTAGTATCGCTAATCAATTCATTGATTGTATCAGTAAACTTTACTCCTTTGCTAATATCGGGAGCTTGGCTGTGTGCTTTCTGTTGAGCCAAAGGTAAAAAGTCGTTATCTCGTTTTATTTCATTAATAATCATAGCTGAATCCTTTCAGGTTAATGCTAATTTATACTTACTATTATATAGTGCCATCAATTAATTGTCCTTTTCGTAGATCTGGACTTTGAATTTTAGCGTTTCTATTAAAGAGAACATGTTTTTCAATTAATTCGCTACTCTCAGGAAACATCTGCTTAAAATACTGTCTTTCTTGTTTAGTGATTATTTTATTTGTATTAATACCATTCAAAAATTTATTATTGACAGTATTATTTGTATCAGTAGTAGCTTTATCTATATCATTAGTTTTAGAACTTTGGTCTAGTTTCTCGCTAATCTTGTTATTATTTAAAGGTTCATACTTATGATAAACATTTAGTCCATCTATTCTCATAAATTTTCCCGTTCTATATTTCTAAAGAATATCGTGCAAGATTCTTTGCTGAATCTACTACACCTGTATTAGCTTCAAAGGCACGTTGAGCTGTTATCATCTCAACCATCTCCGTTACAATGTTAATGTTAGGCATTTCTACATAGCCATCTTTATTAGCATCGGGATGATTGGGGTCGTATACTAAACGTGGTGGAGTATTATCTCTGACAGTTTTTGCAGTTAATACATCATTGTTTGGCGGATAGTCATAGTCGCTTGTGGTCGGTGCATGATTTGGCGAAGTCCTGTCCATATTGATTAAATGATTCAATTCATTATCAAAAGGACTATTAGGAATTTCTCTAACTACAACCACTTCTCTTTGATATGGTCTTCCATCAGTACTTTTAGTAGTATTGACATTTGCAATATTACGCGAAACTGCTGACAGTCGCATTCGTTGAACCGACATTCCTTGTCCACTAATATCAAATGAAGAAAAAATATTCTCTGCCATTATATAACTCCTACCTTTTACAAAAATCACATTAATTATTGTTAAATAAATAAGTATAAATACTTATCTACCAACGCTTTGCCCCTGTATTGCGGATTGCATTCCAGAGAAATACCTATTTACCATTTGAGATACAAATCTATATCTAATCTGATTTTGGGCTAAAGTAGACATTGCCTTATCTATATCAACGTGAGTTTCACCCGAAAAATATACTTGAGGTGCTGGTACTTCTTGAGGTATCTTTTCACCTTCGGCAAACGATGGGTTGTTGGCTCCGACTGGAATATGATTTGTGTCGGTATGGTTGCCAGATAGTACAGCCTCTTGTTTGTGAAAAAATTCCTCAAACTTTACAGACTCAGGCCTATAATGTGGAGAATTTACATTCGCAATATTTTTTGAAATAGTCTGCTGACGTAGTGCGTAAGTATCTAAAGCACTATTCATCAACGGCATTCTATTTTTAAATAGATGATATCTTATTAACAATTCAATACCCAAAATTAAATTATTTTCCTTACAGATACCAAATTCCTTGCCAAAAATCACTTTCGTAGTTACTCATTATATTATAAAGAGTTTACAAAATACTATATAAATACAAGGTCAATTTCTGCTGTCTAATAGTCCACAATGTTAGTTGAATTGGTTAAATTTACCCAATAATTGTGGCGTATATTCTTTATAGAAGATAATTTTGTTAGTATTCTAATTTAATTATATTGAGGTAATTATGTTAAAAATCACATATCTAAGTCATTCTTGCTTTATTTTAGATGATGGTAATTTTAAAATTCTTATAGATCCATTTATTATGGGCAATGATAATGCCCCTATAAAAAAAGAAGACTTAAAAGTAGATTACATTGTACTTACTCATGCACATGGCGACCACCTTGGCGACGCCATTGACATTGCTAAGCATTCAGATGCAACCGTTATTTGTCAGTATGAATTAGGCTTATATTTAGACGAATATAAAGTAAAAAATCATACTATGAATATAGGAGGAGCATTTAATTTCCCGTTTGGTAGGCTCAAATTTACCATTGCGCACCATGGTTCTTCTACTCCTGATGGTAGGTATATGGGTGAACCAGCTGGAGTGGTAATATCAGTTGGCGGCAAAACAATATATCACTGCGGCGATACAGGACTTTTCCTTGATATGAAATTGATAGGTGAGCTTAATAAGATTAATTGTATGATGGCTCCTATTGGCGATAATTATACAATGGGTATAGATGATGCTGTTTTAGCTGTTGATTTTGTGAATCCAGAGCTTGTTATTCCAATGCATTATAATACATTCCCAGTTATTAAGGTAGACCCGCAAGAGTTTGTAAATAAATGTAAAATGATTAAAAAGAATGCTCGTGAATTAAATTTTGGCGAAACAATTGAGCTTACCTAAAATAAGGTATGTTAATTAATCAGTAATTACTTGTAACTTTTAATGTAATTACATTGTCATTATATATAGTTAATTGTGTAATAAAATACAATATGTGGTTTAAAAAGCAAAATACGATAACTGAAGAAGATATTGCCAATGCATCATCTAAAATTAAAGATGGTAGTGCAGAGGCTTTTAAGATTCTTTATGAGGCTTATGCTCAAAAAGTATATCGCTATTGCTTAAGAATGGTTGGAGACCAAGATTTAGCAAATGATTGTTTTCAGGAGATTTTTATAAAGATTTATGAGAAAAGGGAAACATTCAAAGGGGTTAGTTTTGGTGCTTGGCTATTCAGAATTGCCCATAATATTTGTATAAATCACATTCGTAGCAAAAGGATTACCGAAGAAATAGAGGATAATCATATATATACGGATAAAGATGCTGTTGGTGATTTTGGATTAAAAAGAGAAATACAAAAAGCTATACAAAAGCTACCTGCAGCCCTTCAAGAAGCTATAGTGCTTAGAGAGTATAATGATTTGTCGTACAATGAAATTGCCGAAGTATTGGGAATTGAAGTATCTTTAGCTAAAATTCGTGTATTTAGAGCCAGAACACAATTAAAAGTACTTTTAAAACCATTGATAAAGGAACTCAATGAATCTTGATGTGTTAATATCAAAGTATATTGATGGAGAGCTTTCAGTTGCCGAAGATGAAACTTTGCGCCGCCTGCTCAAAGAAGACCCTATTGCAAAGGAAGAGTTTGATAGCTTCTTAGAGCTTCATCTTGCTATGATAAATGATGCCGATAGTATTATGTTGCCAGCTTCAGTTAAAAGAGAAACTGAAGATAAAATTATGATGAATATTCTCAAGGATATTCCTAATATAAAACCTATTAAAAAACCATATAATACATATTATAGGGTTGCCTCGTTAGCAATTTTCTTTTTATTTATCGCTTTGTTCCAGACAAGTGACCAATTTTTCTATATATCGGAATTCTCAGCTGATGATAGCCAATTATTAGAAGATAACACTACAAATAACAAAAAAACTACTGCAAACATAGTTGGCAAAACTATAAAGAATACTAATAATTATAAGAATCGTACAATTATTATTAAGAACACTGCGGATGTAGCAAATACTAATACAATTGCACCCATCAATGCAGATAATGATTATAGTAATTTGGCTAATGCAACTAATACTATTGTCTCACAACAAGCACCCACAACTCCTGAGCAAAGAGTTACAAGTTTTGATAACTTATTAAGTCATAACGGTAATGACAATAATAGTATTTACGGTAATGGATATAATACTAACAGTAATAAAATACAAGTAATTAATAGCCACATTAGCTCTATTAATCATAATGCATTAAATGATTTTTCGGGATTCTTAAATTATGCTGATAGTGAAATTAATCTAACTACAACTATGTCTTACGATTTTGCAAGGAATGGATTTAATACTTATGATAATACTGCTATTAAGAATTATTCTCAAAGTATTTCATATTCGATAGATAAGGATATAAGGGTAGGTATTGAATTTGGTTTATCAGAATTTGATTATCCGAATACTAAATTTATTAAAGTAAGGTCCTCAAATAACTCAAACGCAATGGTGGAGGTCTTAGACCCTAATAGTGGTGATTATATATTAGTTCCTATTCAAGTTAAGGAAACAGAAAAAAATTACTGGGGTACTATTTTCTATGAACAAAATTTGTTCAATTATAATAATTTTGCGATAGATGGCAGAGTAGGCTTAGGAGGTAATTCTGATGGTATGGTTGCAATGAGTAGAGTAGTTGCTAAGTATAATCTTCTTTATAATTTATACTTATCGGCAGGTGCCGAAGCTCGCTCATTTAATTATAACTTACCGCTCAAAAATACTAAAGGAACGATTAATAATCTATCCTTTGTGTGGGGGATTTACTTCCAATTTTAGATAAAAAGTGAATAAAAATTTATTTATTTGCTAAATAATGATTAAATTTGAATTTTATATAATAATAAATTGATAATTATTTTAGGAGTTGCTATATGCGTAAAGTGTTACTTATTACTCTCCTTTCAATATTGTTCTTTTCAGTCGATACCTTTGCAAGTATATATGGAATACTGCAGGGAAAAGTTGTAGATAGCGAAGGAAAAGGACTTGTTGGTGCTTCGGTATTCGTGGAGGGTACCAATCGCGGTATGTATGTTAAAGAAAAAGATGGTAGTTATACCCTTGTAAACATTACAGCTGGCGAATATACAGTCAAGTTTACATTCACTGGGATGGAACCTGTTAGAAAGCAAGTTAGAATTTCTGCTGACCAGACTTCTACCTTGAATGTTACACTATCAAGTGGTACAGTTATGTTAAAAGAAACTATAATAACTGGCGCCAGGTTAATTGAAACAGATAGACAAGGTTCAGTGAATAAAATCTCTCGCCAAGAGATCCAAAACACCGCTCGTGAAGGCGTCTCTGGGGTTATTGGTTTGTCTGCTGGTGTGATTCAAACTGGTGGAGGATTCTCTATCCGTGGTAGTAGAACTAACGAAACTCAAATCCGTGTTGATGGTATTGATGTGTCGAACCAATTCACTGGTGGTTTTGGTGCAGCTGGTTCTGGATACTATCCTATGGTATCATCATTTGCAGTAGAAGAAATACAAGTATTAACTGGTGGTTTTTCTGCAGAATACGGTGATGTATCTGGTGGTCTTTCTAATTCTATCGTTCAAACTGGTAGAACAGATAGATATGATGGTTGGATTAGATATAGAACAGATCTAGCGCCTCTTTGGGGTAGCCAATCTACAGGTATGAAAGTAGTTAGAGAAAATTCTCGATTAAAAGCTATTGAATCTGGAGAAGGTAGTCAATTGCAATCAAGTAATGAACATACTTTTGAATTTGGTACTGGTGGTCCGTTACCGTTCCTTAAAAATTCTACATTTTATTTATCTGGTTCATATTTCTATGAAAAGAATCGCGATAATAGTTATGAAATTTCCGATCCTTATGGCAATAACTTAGGCCAAATGCCAGACAACAGATCTTGGGTTAGAAGTATTACCCCACGTCTTAAATTTGCTCTTAGCGATCAAATTCAATTAACTTTAGGTGGTACGTATGGTATCTCAAGTTTTGAATTCTCTGAATGGGGAAGACTATACTCTAATGATGAAGGTTATGTATACGACAAAATGGCTGATGGTACATTTCAATTAAGAACTAATCCTGACGGCACTCCAGTAACTAATGGTATACCTGAAAGAATAGAAAAACAAAACGTTATGGATCAAGTTGTATCTAACTTCTTTGCTTTAATTAATCATACTCTTACTCCATCTTCATTCTATGAAATTAGAATTGGATATTCTGAAAATAATGATTATAGCGCTCGTAGAATTGGAAATAGCGATCCAGGCTTCTTCTCTAAATTTGATGTGTGGGAACCACAAGATAATTATGCCGTATCTAATGGTAAATTAGTGGCTGGGCATGATAAAATTATTGACGATTATACTCCTTTAACATCACTATCTTTTACTAAGGATGGATATGCTCGTTTTGATTTACCTCAAAGAAATCCATTAACAGGATACTTTGAAGGACAAGACAACTCAACTGGTACAAGAAATGCTTATGGTATGGCTGGCTTGTTTAATACTTCTGGTGGTGGTTCGTTCAGTTTCCGCGAAGGCTCTTTCTGGTCGTTCGACGGTTCTTATACTAATAACTTCAAAATAAATAATTTCCAACACACCTTAAAAACTGGCTTACAAGTTACAATGTATGATCTAAACAGACACTATAACGGTAATCCTTACGATGGTAATCCATTCTTTGATGTGTTTACAGATGGCCGTTTTGGTGGTAACCTTTATGCCGATAATGAAGTAATTAAAGAAAAAACTACTCAATCTAAAAAACCAACAAAAGCAGCTCTATATATTAACGATCAAATTAAATTCAAAGGTATTACTTTTAGCCCAGGATTAAGATTTGATTATTTCAATCCTAACTCTGAGTACAGATTACCTTCTAATTCCTTTACTTCGATTAGAGCCGATACTGGTTTTGGGCAAGCAACAGCTAAATTCCAAGTTAGCCCAAGAATAAATGTTGTTTATCCTATCACTGACCAATCTACTTTAAGATTTAATTATGGTATGTTTTTCCAAATGCCTAACTTACAGTATATGTATAATAACTTTAATGTTGATGTGCTACGTGGCGGTAATATACTTGGCGATCCTAATATGGATGCTCAAAGAAATAATATGTACGAGATTGAATATAATCAAGCATTAACAGAAAATTTACTTTTTAAAGCTACTGTATACTACAAAGATATATATAATCAATTAGGTGTTGTATTTATTCCTGCTGTTCCAGAACCATATTACCAATATACTGTTGCTGAATACGGTTCATCAAGAGGACTTGAATTTGAATTAAGAATGCCACAATCAAGAGATAGGAACTTTGCTTTCGATATTAGCTATACTATTTCTAAGGTTTCTGGTACTTCTGCTAACCCATCTTCTAACTATAATGTTGCTATTGATCCATATACTCAAAAGCCAACATTCCCATTAGCTGAATATGTAATGCCTCAAGATATACCGCACTTCTTAAAAGCGAATGCTGTATTTTATTGGATGGACGACCAAGGTCCTTCTGTGGGAGGAATTCAACCTTTAGAAAACACTACTTTTGTACTTACATCAATGTTTAGAAGTGGCACCCCTTATACTAGAACCGATAGAAATGGAAGACCTATTTCAGAAATAAATGCAGAGCGTCAGCCTTCTGTATTTACTTTAGATGCTAAAATTTCTAAAGAATTATACTTAAAGGACATTTTTGGAGACGGTGCTGGTAATAGTAGAGTTGCGTTTTATTTGGATATTTTTAATATCTTAAATAGAACAGCAGCTGTTGGCGTTTATTCTGCTACTGGCGACCCAATTGACGATGGCAGAACTTTTGACCGTCAAGTTGGGGATTTCGTATCAACGTCATATTTCAAAAATGCCGACATCTCTAACCCAACTACATTTGGGGCTAATCAATATGATAGCTATGGTAACAGATTATATAACGAAATTGCAGACTTAGACAAAAATGGAATAGTAACACAATCAGAAACTTACGAAAGCTACTTCAGATATGTTGAAACAGCTATCAAATTCAGAGGTAACTTCCAAGCACCAAGAAGTGTATACTTCAGTATGGTATTCTGGTTTTAATGAGTAAAATAAAAGTAATAAAAGGTTAAAAAATGATGAAATTTAATAAAATACTCTGTTTAATGACGGTAGCCTTGAGCTTCTTCATTTTCAGTACTACTTCGAGTATTTATGCCGGTACTATCCATACTCATAACCAAAAGGATAATAAGGATAAGACTGCAAATGAAAGCGAAAAATTACAAAGTAAAACATATAGTGGTGTATTTGATTTACAAAAAAATACTGTAAGTAATATTGATTTTTATACTACTAACTATGGTATTTTTGCTTTTGATGCTCGTAATACACGCGGGGGTGGATATTGGCCCCGTGGTTCTCAAAATCAATATATTTTTGCTGGCGGTTTTTGGTTTGCTGCTAAGAAATACTTAAAAAATAGCACTGATACAAATGCTAAAAGCTTAGTGGCAATATCTTACAATCCTTGGTCTGGTAGAGGTTGGTTTGTTCCTGGGCGTATTAATGAAGGGGGACCTAACTCTACTACTGCGGATGTAGAAAGCTATGACGGCTCTGATATTTATAAATACAGAACTTACTTCTCTATAGATTTCAAGACAGGCAGCGGCGAGCCTACTGACCCTACTCACCAATATAATTGGCCAATATGGGATGCGTCTACACGAGTAGAAGATACATTAAAGACTAAAAGATATTTTGGTCATTATATCCCTCAAACTGATTTGAGAAATACAAATAATTTTAAGAAAGGTCCTGCTTTTATATCTAGTGAAGATATTTTTTCTACATATAAAGATACAGACCTAAGTCGCTATGAAGGTGGAGCCTCTGTACGTGAAAAAGGTTATCCATTACGTATGCAAGTAGAACAGATGATATATTCTTGGGGCTTTGGTGATTACCGTGATTTCATTTTCATTAAATACGAATTAACTAACTATTCTAAAGATACTTTATGGCAATGTTGGTTAGCTCCTGTAATGGACGTGGATATTGCACGTGCCGCTTCTGCAAGCTATGGCGCTGGCAATGACCGTGTTAAATTCTATGAATGCGATGGTGGCGATACTTTAAATATGGCAATCCAATGGTCTAATACTGATAGAGGCGAAAGAGGTTTTGGCTTTGGCTATTTAGGATTTGACTTCTTAGAATCTCCAGCTGTAGTAAAATATTATGATACTACTTATAAAGAAATTAGAGATGATGAAGGTAATATAATTAGAGTTGATACTATCAAAACTCAAAGACTTTGGGATGAAGCTAAAGATGGTTTAGATGCCCCTAGAGACTACTTTGTAAGAAAGGACTCCGCTTATTACGCAAATAGTAGTCAATTAGGCTTGGTAACTTTCAATAACTGGCCAATTGAACAAGATAAACAAACTGATGATGAAAGATATCAGTTTATGGCTGCTGGTGTTCGCCAAGGTGACGATGGACCGGGTGATAAACGATTTATGATGTCTACTGGTCCATTCCATATGAGACCTGCAGACACTGTTCGCGTTGTAGTTGGTATTATTCTAGCGAATGCTGCCAAAGGTGGCGAAGCTGATGGTACTTGCGAAGACTTAAATGAATTAGCTCGTAAAGATAAATTTGCTCAATCTGTTTATGATAATAACTTCCGTGCTCCAGTTCCTCCAGATAGGTCAATGGTTATTGAGTCTATTAATTTAAATAATGGTAATATTATTAAATGGGATAATACTGCAGAACTAAGTGTTGATGTGGACGAAAAAGGACTTGATTTTATGGGTTACTCTATATATAGAGCGAGAAGAACAGACCTTGATGCTTATGATGAAAATAAAATTGCGGGTAACTCACAATTTCCTTCTGGTAAGGGACCTTTTGGTTGGAAATTAGTCCAAACTTACGGTATGTTACCTCCATTCTATAAATCAACTTATTCAGCTGGTGGTTTTTCTGATAATCCATCTTTTCCTAAGATAGATGACTTTTCAATATTAGGTCCTTATATGGACGATAAAGGTAATGTAATTGATACGATGGCTATAAGAGTTATGAGAACAGGCGCAGGTATGCGAATGGGTAGAATACAAGTTCCTTATACAATTAATAGCAAAACTGTTGATATTATTCAGCCTTATATTATATCAATTGATACATCTGGCTTCTATACTCCTTGGGGGCTATATTGGAAAAAAATTATTGATAGAGACCCAACATTACAAACAAGCCCTGAAGGTACTATAACTCGTAAGCAAGGTAATACTCCTTTGTATTATTCTAACAATCTAAGAAATGAAATTTTTGATTCAGTTACAGTTGGTGTTATTCATTTAGATCGTTCATTATTGAAATTTAACCCATTATTCTACGAACAAAAGACTTTAATTAGAAATATGAGTTGGTATAACCAAATGTTAAAGACTTTCCCTGATGGCGTAGTAGGTTCTTATTTCAAAAAATATGACGAAAAATTGAAAGATTCTGTCATTATTAGAACATCTACAGACTCTATTTATATTGATGCTACAAAGAGAGTATCTGAAGGCACAAACTATGCTTTTGATGTTTGGGTGCCAAGAGATTGGAGATATAATATGGGTGATACTGTGGCGTTAAAACGTATACAAGATTCTTTATATAGCTATATCCAAGGTATTGCTGTAAAATTAGAAATTGCTGACTTACAACAAAGAAAAGAAGTAAGGGAAGAGGTTATTTCTCCATATATGCAGTGGGTTACTAATAATAGAACATTTACTGATATTGGCGATGATAACGGCGATGGTTATATAGACGAAAATGAAGACCCAGCAAAAACTGAAAGGCTTTTAAATAATATAGAATATTATTATAAAGTATTAGCTAATGATGAAGGTGATTTCTTACAGCCTACAAACAATAAATTAAATACTGGTGGCGAAGGATTACCTAACTTTAAAACTTCTATTCCTACAGCTGCTCCAGTGGGTAAAGCTCCAGAAATTCAAGTTATACACGTTGATTCATCTTTAGTAGGCGGCTTATATAACTTCAAATTCTTCTCTGTTGATCCAGATAGAGTTATACAAAAATTTGAAGGCGACTCATTAGTATTAAAATTCGAACCATTCTGGGACGCTTCTGCACTTAATTTCCGTCAGGACCAAACTGGACAGTTCGGTTTATATCGTTCTTTAATGACATTAACTAGTAAGAAGACTGGTGATACTTTATACGCTGGTTTTGCCTTATACGAAGACCAAACTTGTAATTTTTCATATACAAACTTGTTCTCTGAAAATGCTGCGTCTGTTGTATTAACAGATAGCGTAATTGTAGATAGAACTACTGGCGATTCTGTTGATTTCGGAACTCCTTTTGCAAAAGGACAAATTACAAGAACTGGTAGATTCTATTCTGGCGATTTTACTTATCCAGGTTATTGCTATACATCAAATTGGCATACAAGTGCTTATGGTATTTTAGGTTTTAGTTTCGACTTTACTATTACGCAGTTAGCTGGACGTTTCCGCCCAGATTCTTTAACTTTGACTACTGCTTATGGAGAAGGCGTTACTGCTACCACACCAATAAACTTTGTCAATGACCCTGCAATCCTAACTTCTACTGTAAATACAGATTTAGTTATGAGTACCCAAGTAGTAGGTGTAAATTATACAACAAACCAATTTAAATACGGTTCTTTCAATAATGGACCTGGTATATATGAACTTGAGTTCTTGCCAGGTGGCACTGAAACTAAAGAATTAGCTTACAATAAAAATAAAGATAAGAATACATTTAACGTACCTTACCTTAATGTAAAAGTTCGTAACCTAACTGAATTAAAGATACCTGCAGCTACAGGGGATTCTATCGGGGTGCATTATCCAACAGATATGCCTCATTTAGACATACCTCCAGTTACGGCTTTAAATGAATCAAGTGGTGCAGCTATATATAAAACTACAAGATTATATCCTGATCCAAGAAACCTTAGCTATTTAGGAAGAAATACAAATGAGTTTATCGGTAAATTTAATATCCATGCATTTGGTTTTATTTCTAATGCTGCTTCTGCAAGAACTACAACTGCTGACATTAGATTAGCTGCTCAGATAGCTAGACCAGTTGATCCTATGTATGCCGATGCAGAACAACAAGCATATACTGGATTCCAAGGGAAATATATGATGTCTAGCGTATCTATAGATGGAAAAGATACTTTAGATTTTGTTAATATGGTAAATATCAGTGGTGTACAATTCGCTTTAGATTTTGCTAATAAAGGTAAAAAATCAAATAAATCAGCAGGGAATACTTGGAAAGCAAATCCAGATTATAATATCTGGACAGCGCAAGACTTTAAAGCTGGTGATAAGATTTACTTAAGAACTACCGGTGGCGCTTTAGGCTTGCCTTTACCAGGAGCTACTATTATTGCAAAAGTAAGCACAAGCACTCCTATTAATAATGATTATACTGATGAAATGTTAGACGGTGTTCAGGTTGTTCCTAACCCTTACTATATAACACATCAAGGAATAAAATCACCTTACGATACTAAGATATATTTTACGAAGTTACCTAAAAAATGTACTATCGAAATATATACTATTGCTGGAGATTTAATTAAAACATTGCAACATGACGAATATAATAATGATGGCGAAGCAGACAGAAATGCCGTTCAAGTTTGGGATTTATTATCTAAAAACGAATCTAGAGTTCAAAGCCAAGCTTTCGTTGCAGTGATAAGCACTCCAAATGGCGCTCAAACTGTTAAAAACTTCTCTGTAGTTGTTGGTGGATTCAGATTGTTAGATGACAAATAATAAAAAGGGTATCTCTCCTAAAAAGGAGAGATACCTAATTATATAATCATAATTAGGAGAAAAAAATGAACAAAATATATTTAATTTTAATTTCACTATGTGCCTTTGCTTTTGTCTCTGGAAGCGCTTTTGCTGAAAATAATGCTATTGGCTCTTCGGCAGGGGAATTTTCTAAAGTAGGCGGTGCAGGTGGTCAATTCTTAAAAATTGGTGTGGGTGCGCGTGCTACTTCTATGGCTGGCGCATATTGTTCGGTGGTTGATGATTTATCTGCAATTCACTGGAACCCCGCTGGTTTAGCAAAAATAAAAACTATGACTGCTGAATTTTCTTATAATCAGTGGTTTGCTACTTATTCACATAATTTTGGTGCTTTAGCAATGCCAGTTGGCAGTGAATTTACTGCTGCCCTTAGTGTAACAAGCTTAGGTAGTGGAGATATCCCAATTACAACGATTGAAAGACCTAATGGTTCTGGAGCAAGTTATACAGTACAAGATGTAGCAATTGGGCTTACATTCGCTGGATATTTAACAGACCAATTCTCTTTTGGAGTAACTGCAAAGTATGTTAATAATTCTTTTGCCTCATTATCTAGTGGAGGCTTGGCTTTCGATGTAGGAACATTATTCGATACTCAATTTATGGGTATTAAATTAGGTTTTTCTATCCATAACCTTGGTTTAACACAAAGTTATACAGGGGCAGACTTATTAACAAACCGTAAATTATGGAGTGCTATGAACGCTTCTCCATTGGATGCTACTTACAACTCCTTTGCTTACTCCTTACCACTTATATTTAGAGCTGGTGTTTCATCAGAAGTATATAAAGATGAAGAAAATGCCGTTTTAGGCTCATTTGACTTTTCTACATTCTCAGATGTTCCAGAACAATTTGCTATTGGTGCTGAATATGTATGGAAAGACTTATTAGCTCTTCGTGGAGGTTATGTAATGGGTCAAGACCAATTAGGACTAGCTGGTGGTTTTGGTATTAAATACGATGGTGGTGCTTTTGGTGGACGCATTGATTATTCTATTAATCCTACAAAGAATTTAGGGCTTGTAAATAGAATAACTGTTGGTCTGCAATTTGGAGAATAACATAACTTAATTTAAAAATAACTACTGCCGTTTGGTATTTATTTACCAAACGGCATTTTAATAGGTAACTTTATATGAAAAAGATAATTTTGATTTTGATGTTTGTGTTCTCTTCATTAGTATATTCAGAAAACTCATTTGTGATAGCTATTGATGGGGCTTTCTTTAAGCATGATGAGCAAAACTTAAGATGGGAATTTTATTATTCATTCCCAGATTATACTATGAAGTATATTAAAACTGGTGATATATTTTCTGGTACTGCTAAGCTAAAAATAGATATTTATTCTAATAATATTGTATACCAAACCCTTAATTGGACTGTTACTAATCAAATACATACATTAGCAGATACTAATTTAATTTCGTTGTTTGGGATAAAAAACTTTATATTAGCGCCAGGGCAATATAAAGTGAAATTTATAGTATCTGATATGAATGATTCAACTAAATATTCGCAAACTGAATTTAATTTAATTGCTCCAAAATTTAATAAATCAAATATTACGATTGGTGGAATAACGTTAGCCTCATATATGCTGGATACTGATTCTTCTAAAGTTCAATACGACGATATGTTTCTTAGATTTAATAAATATCTATTTCCAAACCCATCTTTAGAAGTATATGGAGATAAATCGCGTATTTTAGCTTATGCTGAAATTTATGATGCGATGACCTACGCTAAAGATGGACTAAAAATTACTTATATGATTAATGATGCCGTAAATAATAAAATGTGGTCGCAATCTAAACAAGTGATACCATATGATGATTTTATGACAGAATATTTAGATATAATAGTTGATTCACTACATACAGGAGCATATTATTTAGGTATTAAGTTATCTTATCCAATAGATAAGCCTATTGATTCAACGTCTATTTTCAAGAAAATTTATGTAATTAACCCATCTTTGAAGCCACTTACAAGAAAGTACTTTACTGAAAGTCAATTATATGAAAAAAGTGTTTTTAGCGCAATGACTCCAGGAGAAATAGACAAACAAATAAAAATGGCTAGGATTATATCGAATCCATTCGAAATTGCACAAATAGATTTACTAAGCGAATTTGAAGCAAAAAAGAGATTCCTTTTTAAGTTTTGGCTAGAGAAAGACCCTGATACAACTACATATGTAAATGAAAAATATAAGGAATTTATGCATAATGTAGAATATGCAACTAATTTTATGTCTTTTACAGTTGGTGACGGATGGCAGACTGAAAGGGGGAAGGTTATCTTAAGATATGGAATACCTACCGAAAGAAATCAATTCCCAGAGCAAATGAATAACAGACCATACGAAATATGGTTTTACGAAAACGTACAAGGCGGTGTATATTTCTATTTCGTAGATAAAACATACTCTGGTAATTTCTGGTTAGTTAATTCAACTGCTAGGCACGAACCTAACGACCCTAATTGGTATAATAATTATGTGCTACCAACTGGGAGTAAAAGCGGTAGTCATGATGGTATTTTCCCAAATACACCAAATAGATAGTTTTTGTGAAAAACTTGATTGATTATATTGTTGCAACCATTTTGCTATTTTTAGGTCTTATATCAAAGATACTTGGTATAAGAAATAGAAGTAAATTAGGTGAGATTGTTGGTAATTGCCTAAGAATACTTAGTAAATCACGTGCAGACATAACACTAAGTAATATTAAGATGGCTTTACCAGAGCTAAGTTTAGAACGTCAAATTGATATAATGAAACAATCATACCATAACCTTGGCATTACGTTGGTGGAGCTTCTTGCCTTGCCATCATTAAATGACAATGACCTAAAAAAATATATTCAGTACGAAAATATCGAGTTGTTGCAAGAAATGAGCAAGCGTGGAAAGGGAGTAATATTGTTATCTGGGCATTTTGGTAATTGGGAGCTTTTAGCTTATACTGCTGGGCTATTTTCCAAATTACCGATTACAGTTGTTGTAAAGCCGCAGAGTAATAAAGTTTCTGATAGAATATTGAATAATTATAGAACGTTGAAAACAAACAAAGTTGTTCCTATGGCTAATGCCGCCAGAGCTATTGTATCGTCTCTTAAAAATAATGAATGTATTGCTTTATTAGTTGATCAAAGTGCCGATTGGGTGAGAGATATATTTGTAGACTTTTTTGCTTATCCAACACTTACTTACGAAGCACCAGCAAAGCTATCGATACACTTTGATGCACCTATTGTTTATGGCTTTGCAGTAAGGCAAGCTGACTATACTTATAAAGTAAAAATATATGAATTAGATAGGAGCGGTTTAGAGAACTGCAAAGAACCAATTAGAGTGCTGACAGAACGGCATGTAAAGGCATTAGAAGATATAATAAGGCAATATCCTGGTCAATGGTCGTGGCAACATAAAAGATGGAAACATACGCCTCCACAGAGCTAATATAATGCTAAAACTAAATAAATATAAAAAAATTCTTATCACTCAAACAGCTTTTATTGGTGATGTGGTTCTTACTATACCTCTAATTGCCAAGATTAAAGAATTGTCCCCAAATTCTCAATTACATGTTTTAACTACAAAAGTATCGTCGCAAATAATTAGCTTATTAAAGGATGTCGATGGTATAATAGTATACGATAAAAAGGGTGCAGACAAAAGCCTAAAAGGTTTTTTGAGTATAATAAGCAAGATAAGGGCAGAAAAATATGATTTAATTATCTCACCTCATCGTTCATTAAGGACTTCATTAATGAATTTCTTTAGTAAAGCAAATACAACTATATCATTTAACACTGCCGATTTTGCATTGCTTTATTCTCATAAAATTAAATATAATTATTCTCTGCATGAAATTGATAGAAATTTAAGTTTATTATCTCAGTTTGAAGAATACCAGAATAATAAAAGTAATCAACAAATAAGTTTATATTTTAACGAAAATATACAAAGTAATATCAATACCTTATTATCTAACAATAATATTGATAAGTATATAGTTATTGCACCAGGTTCGGTATGGGCTACAAAAAGATGGTTACCTCAACACTTTACTCATCTCATAAAATTAATCCTCAATACCAACTACAAAGTTATTTTGACTGGTTCTAAAGATGATAGCCAAATATGTAGGTCTATTATGCAAGCCAGCAATAACGATAAAGTTATAGATACATCAGGGCAACTGACAATTAATGAAACTATATATTTGATTTCTAAAGCTACAATGATAGTAACAAATGATAGCGCACCAATACACTTTGCGGGCTTAGTTAAAACAAAAACGATAGCTATTTTTGGTCCAACGATTCCAGAATTTGGTTTTGCTCCAAGGGGTACAAATGATGTTGTAATGCAAATAAATGGTTTAAAATGTCGCCCTTGTGCTATACATGGAAGTAATAAATGCCCTATAGGCACTCACGAATGCATGGCTATGATTACTCCCAATGAAGTATTTTCTAAAATGAATCTTTAATTACAAAAATATTGGGTATTAATTACCCATTCCAACAATAGTAATAAACTCTTCACTTGTTAAAAGCATAACAGATAATCTACTTTGCTTGATTAAAGCAATGTTCTGCAATGTAGGGTTGTTTTTAATTTGTGCTAAGCTCACTGGATTTTTAAATTTATATGCTACTTTTAGGTTTACTGCAAGCCATCGTTTGTCATCTGTCTTAGGGTCTTGAAAACTTTCTTTACTAACAATTGCTAATCCGATAACCGATTTTTCAGTTTGACTATGATAAAATAGAACTTCGTCCCCTAAGCTCATTGCCCTTAAGTTGTTTCTTGCTTGGTAATTCCTGACACCGTCCCATACAGTTTCTTTATCTTTCTTAAAGTTTTCCCAAGAGTAAGCGTCAGGATCCGATTTTACTAACCAATAAGCCATTACTTTTGGATAGCCTGTAATAAAAGTTCTTCTAACTTATAATTTAATTTCTTTTCTTGTGATAAATAAAACGTATCAGATATAGAATATACTGCATTATTTCCATTTTTTAAGAAGAAAGTAGGTAATTCATTTACCTTGAAAATATTTTCGTAAGGGTGATTAGCAGTCTTTGAATTCATTGAATATACTTTATAATTAGCTAATGGTATATTTGCTTCTCTCAATGTTTTAATAAGTGCTGGGAAATATTGTTGAGTACCAGGACAAGAGCAACTAGGTTTTACAAAAATTATAATACTATCATTTGGATTAGTAAAAGCACTTTGTAACTGTGTGATTACGTTTGCATCTGGTTGATATTTCTCAATCTCTAAGTCAAACCATTGGTAGCCGGGTGTCTTTGATAAGACAGCTATATCCATTAATTCAGCATTAGAATTTACTGGATTGCTTTCACAAGATATTAACAAATATATAAAGCACAAAAGTATAAAAGCAGAAATCTTCTTCATTATTTATATTCCATTTAGTATTACAATATTCTATCACTTAAAAATAGGTAAATCAATTCAGAAAAAAAAATATTTTACTAAGTATTAATAAACATTAATTGAAGAGTTGTTTTATCAACCTTCTTTAATTTCGTATGGCAGCCCTAAGTTTTTCTTAATTCGCTCTATCATCATAGTTTCTTTAAAGCCATTGGATTTGAAAAAGTGTACTTTGTCTGTTACATGGACTTCATGCCCGCTTACTTCGCCAATAATACGCACATAAGTTTTGCCACCTTCTTCTTCTTTAATAATTATTTTATATTGAAATCTACCAGTTTTCCAAACTCCACCACGTATAAAGGGAGGCTGAATAGCATAATACTTAAAATTTTGCCACACAGTATCTCCTACGGCAAAAATACAAAAATCAGACTCTATTTTCCCCTTGTATAGTCCATTATCGTCCTGCTTAGAGTTTTTGGTAGCTATCATGCAATTAAGCTCTTCGATAGACTTTATTGCTGATTGCCATACTTCATCAAATGGTTTATCTATAGATAGCTCATATTTGTCTTTTAAGTAAGGAAATTTTTCTTTCTCTGTTGTAAATTCTTCATCTTGAGCTTTAGATATATTGAATAATCCAAAGAACAAAACAACTATGAAAATGTATAATGATTTCATAACTAACCTTAATGTATATATACTAAATTTATACAAAATTATTAAAAAAGTTTAATTTATCCAAAAACTTTAAATATATTTATTGATACGTTCATAATAAAAAACTGTAACACTTAGTTTTTTATTCAAAACTTTTTATATATTAGTTTTTTTTAGAATAGCAAGTTTAAAATAAATGCAAAAAAATAGTGGTTTAGCAAAAGCCTTAGGCTTTTCAACTGTACTCGCCATAGTAGTTGGTGCTGTTATTGGTTCTGGGATATTTAAAAAGCCTGCCGTAATGGCTCAAGAGCTTGGCTCGCCTGAACTGCTAATTTTAGTATGGGTGTTAGCAGGTGCAATCACCCTAATAGGTGCTTTAGCAAATGCAGAAGTCGCATCAATGATTCCTGAAACGGGGGGACAGTTCATATATTTTCAAAGAATGTATGGAAATCTTTTTGCATATATTTATGGCTGGTCTATATTGGCGGTTATCCAAACGGCCTCCATTGCTTCTATTACTTATGTGTTTGCAGAATATGCTGAATTTTTTGTTAAGCTACCACATTTTTCGAAAGAAATAGAGGAATCTTTGCGACTATATATGCCATTTGTTGGTTGGATATACCCACTTAGGGATTTTGGTGTAAAAATCCTGACTGTTTTTACTATTTGTTTTCTCTCAGGAGTGAATTATTTAGGTATTAAGTACGGGGGATATATTGCAGATGTAGTTACGTGGCTAAAAGTAGTTGTAATGATGCTTCTTGTTGTTTTTGCCTTTATGTATAGTGGGGCTTCTATAAATAATTTTTCCACAGATTTACCGACGTATAATGGTTTTGAAATGAGTACAATTGGAAGTATTATTCTGGCATTATCGGCAGCATTTTGGGCTTATGATGGTTGGAATAATATTACATATATTGCCGGTGAAGTAAAAAATCCGCAAAGGAATATACCATTAGCTCTAATAGTCGGAACTATCATTGTCATTGCTGTATATATTGCAATTAATTTAGCTTATCTTTATGTATTACCAATTGAAGTTATGGCACAATCTCGCTTAGTAGCTGCTGATATGGCTAATATGGCTATTGGCGGTATTGGCGGAGCTGTAGTGGCAGCCTTAGTTATGGTATCTACATTTGGCACATCTAACGGAACGATTATGGTAAGTGCCAGAGTATATTATTCAATGTCAAAAAATGGATTATTTTTCGATAAATTCGGGAAAGCACATCCTAAATATCACACTCCTGCAAATGCGTTGATATTGCAAGCAGTATGGTCGTCTATACTTGTTTTTAGCGGTTCATTTGATGATTTAACAGATATGTTAATATTTGTTAGCTGGATATTCTACGCATTCGGAGCCTTAGGTGTTTTTGTACTAAGAAAAAAGATGCCAGACGCTCCACGCCCCTATAAAGTACCGGGCTATCCTTACTTACCGGCAATTTTTGTTATTTTTGCATTCGGATTTGTATTTTTGACATTATATGAGGACATTTCTAATTTTATTAATGGTAAAAGTGAAATGATAAATTCTACTTTTGGATTAATATTAACAGCTTTGGGAATACCCTTATATTATTATTTTAAAAGAAAAAATAGGTTAGAAGAATGAAAATTGGAGTAAGCTCTGGCGATTTAAATGGTATTGGTATTGAGTGCTTTATTAAAAGTCTAAGTGCAATTGCAAATGATAATATTAGCTTTGTGATATATATAAATAGGGATAATTTATCGCAATATCTTAGCCAATGTAATAATATTCCACAGTATAGCATTGAAAACGATACTTTGAAAATTGCTAATCATCAAATTGAAATCAAAGAAATTGGGTATAATTTTAATATAAATTTTGGGAAAATAGATAAAGCATCTGGTGAGAATGCTTACCAATCTATAATATACGCTACTAAAGATTGTATTAATAATAATTCTGATGCGGTACTTACGTTGCCAATTTCAAAGGAAAGTTGCTATATTGCTGGTATGAATTTCCCTGGACATACCGAATTAATTGCGGATTTATGTAATATTGACAATCCATTAATGATATTGTATTACAAAAATTTTAGAACAGCTCTACAAACCGTACATATTCCTATCAAGGAAGTAGCGGATAAAATTAAGAAGAGTGAAATTATAAATACAGTAAAACAATTCGCCCATTCTCTCGAATATGATTTTAGTAGTTCTGCAAAAATTGCGATATTAGGGCTAAACCCTCATTCTGGAGAGAACGGTAACTTAGGCAAGGAGGAATTATTCGAAATAATACCAGCAATATATGAATTAAGAAAAATGGGTGTTAATGTTGATGGTCCTTTCCCAGCCGATGGATTCTTTGGGCATTCATTACATAATAATTACAGTGGTATTTTAGCAATGTATCACGACCAAGGCTTAATAGCTCTTAAATATGCCTCACAAGGTAATGGCGTCAATTTTACAGCTGCTTTACCTATTATAAGAACAAGCCCAGATCACGGTACTGGGTTTAATATTGCAGGTAAAGGAATTGCTAACTACTTATCTACCTTAGAAGCAATCAGGGGAGCAATGAATATTTATAATTCAAGAATAAATTACAATAAATCTAAAAAATAATAGATTATTCTTATTTTGGATAACTTATGGAAAATCAATCAAAATACAATTCTCTGATATATTTGAGTTTATTTGGTGTTGTAACTACTATAATACTAAATATACCTAATGGATTTTATATTTTATATCCATTTATGATATTAGGAACTTGGTTCCATGAGTTTTCGCATGGTATGACTGCTCTACTCTTAGGTGGTAATTTTCACCAATTGGTAATATTTCCGGATGGTTCGGGGTATGCCCAATTTAGCTACTCATCATTGTTATTTGGTAATATTGGGAATGCTTTAGTTGCTGCTGCTGGCCCATTAGGTCCTACTATTGCCGGTAATTTACTTATGCTTAGTAGTACTAACCAAAGAGCAACGAAAATTATGTTCTATGTGCTTGGACTTACTATGCTTATATCATCAATAGTTTGGGTAAGACCTATTATTAGCTTTGGTTTTGCTTTTACTATTATATTTGCCTTAATATTTTTATTTATTGCTATAAAATCTAATGAGAAAGTTCAGCGACTTACATTGCAGTTTGTAGCCGTTCAAGCCTTTATGAGTTTGTACTTAAGTATTGGATATTTGTTTTCAACAGGTGCAGTTGTTGGGGGAGAGCATAATATGAGTGATACCCAAGTAATAGCTGATAATCTGTTCTTGCCTAATTGGCTTTGGGCAATTTTGATTATTGCCGTATCTATATATTCTATTATAAAAAGTATTTTAATTACCATTAAAAAAGAGAAATTTACGTCTACTCCTAATCGTATTCAATAATTTAAATTAAATATATAAATGTCAAAATATGCAATTGTATTAGCTGGTGGATTAGGAACAAAGTTTTGGCCTAAAAGTACCGAGAAAATACCCAAACAATTTACTCATGTGTTTGGAGAAGCTACGTGTATCCAAAATACTTATAATAGATGTTTAAATTATTTTGATAAAGATAAAATATACTTTGTAACAAGCATTGCTCATAAAGAATTAATAGAAAGTCAGTTACCTGACCTAAATAAAAATAATTTTATCTATGAACCATTTGGACGCAATACTGCTCCTGCTACAGCGCTGGCTATAAATTATATTCTTAACGATGGAGCATCGGAGGAGGCATCATTTGCGATTTTGCCCGCCGATCATTATATTAATAATATAAATGAATTTAACCATAGTTTAGATTTAGCGTTTAATGTCGCTGATAAATTAGACTCAATTGTTACGATTGGGCTAACTCCAGATAGACCTGAAACTCAATTTGGTTATATTCAAGTAAATTTAGAACAACCTATCAAAGAAGGTAATTATTATAATATCTTTCATTGCGAAACATTTGCGGAAAAGCCTGATATTGGGACTGCTCAAAGGTTTATCGAATCAGGTGATTTCTTATGGAATAGCGGTATATTTGTTTGGAAAATTTCTACCTTCAACAAAGCTATGAAAAGATTTTTGCCAGAATACTATGATAGATTAAACTCTATTAGGGAATATTTTAATCAATCTGCCTATTTTGATCAATTAAACTATCAATACAAACAGCTCAACCCATTATCGCTTGATTATGGTATATTAGAAAAAGCTGACAATGTGGTTTGTATTAAGTCCGACTTCTTATGGAGCGATCTTGGAAATTGGGATGAATTATATAGCTTACAAATGAAAGATGCTAATGGAAATGTGTTATTAGGTGATGTGATTTCGATTGATAATAAAAATTGCTTCGTAGATAGTAATGGCAAACTCATTGCTCTAGTAGGCTTAGAAGATTTAATTGTTGTTGATTCTGGCGATGCTACTGTGATTTGTAAAAGGGGTGAAGCTGATAGAGTTCAAGAAATTGTTGATTTCTTAAGAAGAAATCTTATAAATAAGTATCTTTAGTTTTTGAATTAATTGTAAATTGTAATTATGATAAAGGAAATTCCCGTCATATCAAAGAGAGTAAATGGTGATATGCCTCAACAAGAAGAAAGCCATCTCGGAGAATATGCTGTTAATGGTAGATATGTATATATAGAAACATATGGCTGCCAAATGAATGTTAATGATTCTGAAATTGTTTCAGGTATATTGTCGCAACACGGATATGGTATTACCGAAAAAATTGAAAAAAGTGATGTCATTTTACTGAATACTTGCTCTGTGCGTGATAATGCAGAACAAAAAATCTTTAAGCGATTAGAGAATTTAAGGCATTATCGTAAGAAAAACGCCAGATTAGTCGTAGGAATACTTGGCTGTATGGCTGAAAGATTGAGGGGCAAGTTAGTGGGTCATAGCGACTTAGTGTCAATTGTTGTAGGACCAGATGAGTATAGAAAAGTGCCTTTACTCTTAGACCAAGCATTTAGTGGCGAGCAAGGTATTGCTGTAAAATTAAGTAAAGTAGAAACCTATGAAGATATTATACCACTTAGAACACAAGGGATAAGTGCTTGGATATCTATTACTCGTGGTTGTGATAAATATTGTACTTATTGTGTAGTGCCTTACACTCGTGGGCGTGAAAGGTCGCGTCCCTTCCCTTCTATCATAAAAGAAATAAGCGGGTTATGGCAACAAGGCTATAAAGAAGTAACTTTATTAGGTCAAAATGTAAATAGCTATATTGATTTTGATAGCAAAATTGATTTTGCTCAATTATTAAGGGCTTGTGCTAATGAAGTGCCAGAAATGAGAATAAGGTATACTACTTCTCACCCTTATGATATGACTGATGATTTAATAGAAACTATGGCTGAATTTAAAAATATATGTAATTATATACATTTACCTGTCCAATCTGGCTCCGATAAAATATTAGAAAAAATGAATCGCCACTATTCTATCGAACACTACAAAGAAAGAATTAGAAAAATAAAAGAATATATGCCTAATTGTGCTTTATCTACCGATATTATATCTGGCTTCCCTACCGAAACAGAACAAGACCACCAAGATACATTAGATCTGATGAGAGAAGTTCGTTATGATGGAGCTTATATGTTTAACTATTCTCCGCGAGAAAGGACGAAAGCATATATGATGGAAGATGATATTAGTCCAGAAGTAAAGCGTGATAGGTTGAATGAAATCATCGATTTACAAAATAAAATATCTAAAGAATTAAATATTGCCGAACATGGTACTATTCATGAAGTGTTGGTTGAAACTACATCTAAGAAAAATGAAAACGAATGGCAAGGGCGTACAGATACTAATAAAGTAGTTATATTTGACAATAGTAAGCAACTATACAAAACAGGTGATTTGGTAAAATGTAGAATTACTAATTCTACGTCTGCTACTTTATTTGGAGATGTTTGTGAATAATTTATATCAAAGATTCTTAGTGTCATTTCTAACCCTAATTTCAGTATTATTAATAATATCTTGCGAACCGTGTAAGTTTGAAGGTATTGCACCTGACGATATACCAGTTGCTAAGATAGGTAGTGATTATAGCACAGTCTTTAAAGATAGGACTTCGGTATGCAGCCCGTCAAGGGTATATATATTTGTAGAAAATGGCAGTCTACCTCCTGGTCTTACTCTGTATCCAAACGGAGAATTAAAGGGTAAAATCAGTAATAATGCGGAAGCAAAAGTGTATAATTTTACAATTAAAATGGAAGTATGCTTTGCTGGTCAAGCATCAACGGGATATTCTGATTGCACATCACTTTCTAAGGGCTATGCTCTAAAGGTTGAAAATAAATAGTATGAAAATTGCATGTCTTCTTTCTGGGGGAGTAGATTCATCGGTAGCTCTTAATATTATGAAAGAGCAAGGGTACGATATAACAGCCTATTATCTTAAAATATGGCTGGAAGACGAGCTAGCATTTCTTGGTAACTGCCCATGGGAAGAAGATATGGAATATGTACGTTCTGTTTGCCAACAGCTAAATATTCCTTTACAAATTGTAAATATGCAACAAGAATATTTAGATACAGTAGTTGAATATACTATTACAGAACTGAAAGCAGGACGCACGCCGTCACCAGATGTAATGTGTAATAGGCATATCAAATTTGGGCAATTTTTTAATAAGATTGAAAATAACTTTGATAAAGTTATATCGGGCCATTATGCTCAAGTAAAAGAAGTTGATAATAAATTTTATTTGTTAGAATCGCCAGACCCAATTAAAGACCAGACGTATTTTTTAACATACTTAAGCCAAGAACAGTTGTCAAAAATTATTTTTCCGATAGGACAATTTACAAAAAGCCAAATTAGGGACTTAGCTAAGAAATATAATTTGCCTAACCAAGATAGAAAAGATAGCCAAGGCATATGTTTTCTTGGCAAAATTAAATATAATGACTTTATTAAATTTCACTTAGGAGAGCTTAAAGGCGATATTGTAGAAATTGAAACATCTAAAGTTTGGGGACAACATAATGGCTATTGGTATCATACTATTGGTCAAAGAACGGGCTTAGGCTTGTCTGGTGGTCCTTGGTATGTTGTAAAAAAGGATATACAAAATAATATAGTTTATATAAGCAAGAATAACCAAACCGAAAAAACAAATCATGACAAATTTATTGCTCGAAATATTAATTGGATACCTGAAAAGCCTAATTATAATTTAATGCAAGTGAAATTAAGACATGGACCATACAAAACTGATTGTAAATTAGAATTTATTGATGGTACCAATGCCTATGTATATTTAAATGAACCAGATCAAGGTATTTCTACTGGACAATTCTCAATTTTCTATCATAATGGAGTGTGTTTGGGTGGTGGAATGATAGAACAAATATATTAATCTTTGTTCTATCATTAAATCAAATTATAGTATATACTGTTACTACTTCTTTTTGAGCTTACAATGCTTTATAAAATCTGTAAAGATTGACATAGATAAAGTATCGTCCAAATCCATGCGTTCAGGGTGCCACTGCACTGCCATCATATAAGGTTTATTAATATCTTCATACTCAATAGCCTCTATTACACCATCGCCAGAATATGCTGTTGCTTTAAGGCCTTTTGCTAATTTATCTATTGATTGGTGATGATTGCTATTTACGGTACATTCTTTTAGATTGGTTAATTTATTTAATAAACTACCATCTATGATTTTGATATTATGATAAGCGTCGCCTTCCTTTACTTGATGGTTGTCGTGATTGGCTACTTCTCGCGGTATATCTACTATCAAAGAGCCACCTAATGCTACATTAAGTATTTGCAAGCCCCTACAAATACCTAAAATAGGTATCTGCTGTTCTAAAGCATAGTTGATTAACGAAAATTCTAATTTATCTCTATTGGTATCGATAGAGCATAATGAGCTATCCTCTCCTCTTCCATAAACGGAAGGAGCAACATCTGGACCCCCAGATAAAACCAAACCATCTATACCCTCAATTACTTTCATTGCCGAATCGTAGGGTATTGACCATAAATCAACAACGTCTATATTATTATCATAATGCAGAATGGCATTTTTATAATTTTCATAATTACTTGATGAACTTGTTTTGCTTATAGCTATAATGGTTTTATTACTACTACATGACGACATAAATATTATGACTCCGATTAATATTATAATTCTAATTATCATATAAATTCCTTTATTTAAGAAATCTTTGTAAATATGAGTAAAAGTCCTTTTCTCCTTCAATTATCGATAACGTAATTGGAAATACTAAAAGTTCTATTTTGTTTGATAAAAATAATTCCTTAAAAGTAAGAAATTTTATCGCATCTTTTTCGGTAGTTGCTAAATACTTTGTATTATTTTGCGTTGCTATATCAATTATTTTTAAAATATCTGCTATTTTATAATTATAATGGTCGGTAAATTCAATTTTTGTTGAAATTGCAAAAGCATTATTTTGCAACATATCAAAAAAACGTTCTGGTTTTGCAATGCCAGCAAATGCTACTATATTCTTTTTAATATTTTCTAATTCTTGTATACTATAATGCTTATTATTAAGATAATTATAAGGTGTACCTTGAATTGGTGCTACTCTGATAATTATTGCGTCTTTATTTATATAGTTTGTAAATGACTCATCTATCAATGTATTACCAGTTAAGGCAATAATATTTGCTCTCTTAATTGAGTGTAGTGGCTCGCGTAAGCGACCAGCAGGTAGCAAATTATTATTTAAAGTTGCTTTATCTATAATTACGATGTCTATATTGCGATATAGCTTCCTATGTTGAAAGCCGTCATCTACTATTATTAAATCAGGTGCATATTGCTCGGCTACGTAAGTTGCTGTCATATATTTTTTTTCGCCAACCACAACTGGCACATTTAAATTGTTAGCTAATAAGAGCATCTCATCACCGCATTTTTCGGCAGTCGATAAAATTTCTTTGCCATCGCATACAGTAACTATACCCTTACTCTTTCTTTTATATCCACGCCCTATAACGGCTATGTTAGCTTGTTTAGATATAAAATGCTTAGATAGCATTTGGACAAATGGAGTCTTGCCAGTACCGCCAACGCTTAAGTTGCCTACACTAATAACTATACTATCTACTTTAATTATCTTTGCATACCTATCATAATATAAATTTCTAATATGAACTATTAAGGCATATATTTGAGATAATAACGATAAAAACATAACTTTCAATCTAACACTTATTTATGAGTATTTTCCAAATTTAATATAATTCTCTCAATTTCTTCGCGAGAATATTCACTTTTATCAAAATTATATTCTTTAATTGTGATTTTGATTTTAGTAAAAGGGTAGGGTAATTTAAATTTATCCCAAGATTTAGTAAAAACCTTTAAATTATTAATCTCTATATTAGCAAAGTATAGTGGAACTTCTGCACGAATTGATGCAATAACCGCACCTGCTTTTATCTTATGATATGGTCCTTGTGGTCCATCGGGAGTAATTAATACAAAATTTCCTTCTTTAGCTACTTCAACCATAGCGTTAAGAGCTTCTTTCCCCCCCCTAGAAGAAGAACCCCTAAGCACATTTAAGCCCCATTTTTGTAATATTAAATTTAGAATTTCTCCATCTTTACTAGGGCTTACTATCGAATATGAAGCAATCTTACCGAAAATATACCAGATTGCTAACATATCGCCATGCCAAAATGCAACAATACCAGTCTTAGAAGGTAATTGATACTCTATTCGCCATGTTTTAGCAAGCCAAACAATTAATTGTACACCAACTCTTAAATAAAATGGTAGTATTTTCATAGATAAGCAATAATTTCGTTAGCGGCAGTCTTTGCTGCACCACTTGTTCCTAATTCTTGCCTAAGTTTATCGAAAGTAGACTGTATTTCGTAATATTTCTCTTCATTGCTAATTAAACTCGAAATATAATTAGTAATATCTATTGGCTTAGCTTTGTTTTGAATAAATTCTGGAATTACTGGAGCGTTTTTCAATATATTAACAATTGAAATATAGGGTAAATTTATCATTTTTTTTGCCATAATATATGTCAAAAAAGATGTCATATAGAACATACCAAAAGGAAGTCCACTAAGCATTGCTTCTAAATTTGACGTACCTGTTTTTATTATTCCTGCCTTAGCATTTAGCATTAATTCATTAGAATTATGATGTATCTTAAAATTTGAGTTTATACTATTATAAAAGCTATCAGGCAAATTAGGAGATTTTGCAATAACAAGTTCATAATCTGGTAGCTTTCTACTCAAGCTTTCATATAATGAGTTTAAAAACTGCTTATGATGCAATAATTCTTGCTTTCGTGAGCCCGGCAAAATAGCTATTTCGTTATGGCGTTCACTATAAGTATTAAATTTTAAATTAAATTGAGGGTAGTCTAAAAGTGGGTGTCCTACAAACTTGGTATCAATGCCAAAATTCTTAAAATAATCTTCTTCAAATGGGAAGACTACTAATATCTTATCTATGCAGTCTGCTAAGTGCTTAGCACGCTGCTTACCCCAAGCCCATAGCTGTGGAGCTATATAGTAAATAGTAGGAATTTTAAGGTGCTTAGCGTGCTTTGCTAAACGTAAATTGAATCCAGGATAATCTACGGGTATATAAACATCGATTTTCTCGGATTGTAAAATATGCTTGGAACGGTCTAATAATTTTGTAAAATATGAGAATTTCTTAGCTACTTCCCAAAAGCCGACAACAGAAATTTCACTAAAAGGAGCTAAAGAAATTAAACCTTCATTTTCTGCTAAAGGTCCTCCAATACCAAAAAACTTAATATCGGGCACTCTAATTTTTAATTCTTTCATTAAATTAGCTGTGTGCCTATCCGCTGATGGGTCGCCTGCCGAAATAAATATATTTTTCAAGACAATATTAATTAAAACCTATATTGAACACCAAAACCTAAAATGTCAAATTTACTCATATTATAGTCTAATATAAAATCAATATTCCCTAAGGTGCCAGTTATACCAAAGGTAGCTTTAGCACTATTATCTTCGATTACTAATTCTGTTGTTTGAGGGGCGTTGTCACCAGGGTAGCCAGGTGTAGGGTCATGCTTACCCGGCTCTAACAATCCTAATTGCCATTGTATTTCTATTGGTAATTTATATACATATTTTGTATCAATCGAAATTGTTTGATAAGCAACACCAGCAAATACATTTAGATACTTTGATATAAAAAAGCTATAATTTAAGTTGAAATTGAATATCGTTGCTAAGGCGTTCATATCGGCTTGTGTTACGCCAATTTTATTTTTTAGACTTGTACCCTGATAAACAACTTGCAAAGCTAAATCATGGGGTTCTTTTGTTTTTAATTCTTCAAAGCTTAAATTACTATTGCTGTGCGAATATAGATATTGAGAAAGGCTGTGTTTTAGCCCGATACCCCAAAAAGCAAACTCACCAATCGTTTCACTTAATTTTACTGGTGGAACTACCCTTAATAATAGTTCTGTGCCATATAACGAGCCTATCTCTACTTGAGGAATTCCTGCCGCTATAGTCGATAAATTATTACCACCGTACAAAGTAAATTCTTGCGGAAACTGACCTAAATAACCTTCTACCGAATCTTTCAATTCTTGCGGTATATAAGAAAGATTATATAAAGGATGGTCCTTAAATAACATCCTTAAAGTATCTGTTGGTAATAAAAATTTTGTATTTCCAGTTCCCAATGCTGTAGAAGCATTGGTAGGAATTGATATAGCTCCTTTATGCTTTCCATAAATACCATCATACATCATATTGAGAAATATATACCGTATCAAGCCCGCTGTATCTAACCGTGTTATTTTATTTGTGAGAATATTATAATCTATATACTTTCCTACTTGGTCAGGAGAAAATGATTCAGCTGGCATACTTGGATTATATGATTTTAGATCATCAGACACAAAGCCAGTCATTGTTTGTATCCCAACTCTAAAGTATGGACTTTCTACGTTTGTGGGTATATAAGCAGAGTTGAAGAATCTACTATTAGAAGTAGCATTTACTATTCTTACGACGGGTTCCATATAAAGAACCCCATTAGACTCTAATAAGTCTTTAGAAAAGAGTTTTGCTAATTGAGTTGTATAACTATTTGCACTTTGACCAAATGCGCTATTTAAGAGAATATAACTTAAAATAAGAACAATTGAAACAAATTTCATACTTTACCTAATTTATTTAGAAGATAGTGCTTTTTTTATATAAAAATACAATGGTAGTGCAAATACTGCAACCATAAACCCAAAAAATAATACAAACATTGCTTTTAATGTCCACGAAAACACGAGAAAAAGCAATTTTGCTAATACAAAACCCAAAAATAAAGCTACGATTATTGATAATATATTTTTCATAAACAGACCTTGGTTTAATTACTATACGTATACAAAATTAAAAAAGTTTACTACAATCATTAAAGTTATTAGTAAACAATAATATAATAATATACGTTGCGAATCTGATTAAGTTTCTTTGTAGTTGCTTAGATTAGTCATAAGTATACTTACAAGATTATACTTGCTTGGTACTTCCTTAAATTAATTATACATTAATTTAGGGAAGTATGTAACTAATCAAAAATTGAAATTAAAGCAAATTAATATTCAAATTTGATTATTTGGCAAAAAATTTCTTTTCTGCTGATTCTAAATTAGGTTCAATATATAGAATTGTGTTCATTTTGGTCATTTTAAAAACACTTTCTAAGATGCTATTTAAGCCAATTATTACTAATTTTAAATTAGATTCGCCAAAGCTAATATGTTTTTTTAATAATAATCCAATTACAATCGAACTAATAAAATTACAGTTAGCAAAATCAATAATTAAATTTTTTGATGCTTTCTCTGCGTTTTCGATTGTATCTATGAAATCGTCAGTTTCAAAACCACCTGTTAATTGACCGCTAACTAAGAGCCTATCATATAATACACCAACAATTAAATCGAAGGTTGCCATTTCAATTCCGTATATATAAATAAATAATGATAACGAACTAAATACAAATTTATGAAAAAAAATTTAATATTAATCAATTCTTTTTAAAACATATACTCTATTTGTATATAATACAAATCCAATAAAAATAAAGTTAACTATTAAATAAGTACCGCCATAACTCATAAATGGAAGAGGCAAGCCCATTACTGGAGTAAGCCCTATAACCATTCCTATATTGATTGTGATATGATAGAAAAAAACAGCTGCAATTCCAAAGCAAGCTATACTATTAAATTTATTATCAGTAGCAGCAGCTATTTTTATGATTCTAATTAGTAGAACTAAAAATAAAACAATTACTAAAAGCGAACCCAAAAAGCCTAATTCTTCTGCTGGTACAGAAAAAATAAAATCAGTCCACTGCATAGGTATATATCTTAATTGAGTTTGCGAACCCTGCATTACTCCCTTTCCGTATATACCACCTGAACCTACTGCCATTACGGACTGTAAGACATTATATCCAGATCCTAATGGGTCGGATGTTGGATTGATAAAAGCTTCTATACGTAGCTTTTGGTGAGCTTGTAATTGATTATAAACAATGGGAGTAATAAAACCTATTGAACTATAAATAATTAGTGATAGTATTGTAAGAATAATTCTTCTTCTCATAAAGATAATAATTGCTGAAAATACCACTGCAGCTATTATGTAAAAAGTAAAGCCTTTAAATGCTAAGAGAATTAATATTGGTGTAGTTACAAACATATAAATAATTAATTTATTAAAGCCAGACCAATACATTATAGCAACGAGTATTACCAAAATTACACTGCTGGACCCATGGTCTGGTTGTAGCCATATCAAGATAAACTGCAAAGCTGCTAATGATACACTAATTGTCAAATCTCTTATATTTGCTAAATATACACCTTTACCGGCAATAAAGCCTGCCAAAGATAATATAACTGCAAATTTAGAAAATTCAGCAGGTTGAAGCGAGAGCGAACCTATCCGAAGCCAGCCTTTGGTGCCATAAACTACTTCGCCAAATAGCAGTACTCCTACTAAAAGTAAAGTAGATACTATGTAAATAGGTATCCAAAATGTTTCAAAAAATTTCTTTGGTAAGAAAATAACTACAAACATTGACGATAGACCTAACAGAGCGGAGATTGCTTGCCTTATAAATAAAGTATCTTGACCGATACCACGTGTAGCACTAAATATAGAATATAAACCAATTATTGTTAATAAAATGACAGGTATAAAAATTCCATAATCAAAATAATGTGTTGAATTTTTTTCTAAATCAATATCAAGTTTTTCCATTTTATAAAATGATTTCGGCACCTGTAATTCTTAAATATGCTTCTTTATACTTACCTAAAGTTTCTTTAATGATTTCTATAGGTAATGTTGGCGGTGGATATGCCTTATTCCACGTTGTAGTTAATAAATAATCACGAAGTACCTGTTTATCGAAATTATATTGTGCTGCTCCAGCAATATACTTCTCTTTTAACCAAAATCTTGAAGAATCCGGAGTAAGTGCCTCATCGATTAGTATAATTTTATTATCGCTTGTAAGTCCAAATTCAAATTTTGTATCTGCCAATATAATACCTCTACTATCTAAAAATTCTGAGGCATAATTATATAGGCTTAGCGATAATTCCTTGAGTTGATTAGCTATATCGCTCCCGATTATATAAGACATTTCGTCAAAATTAATATTTTGGTCGTGTCCGCTTTCTTCTTTGGTAGCAGGAGTAAAAATAGGTTCAGGTAATTTGCCATATTCCAATAAACCTTCAGGCAAGTTATTGCCACAGATTACACCATTGGATTGGTATTCATTCCAAGCAGAGCCTGCAATATATCCACGAACTACACATTCAATGGGAAATACCTTGGCTATATTCACAAGCATAGCACGCCCATTTAATAATATTTTTTCATCTTCATCTAGAATATCTAAATTTGATATATCATCTGTCAAAAAATGATTTTCAACAATATGCTTTGTTTGACTAAACCAAAATTTTGATATTTGATTTAGTATTTTCCCTTTGCCTGGGATAGCTTCCTCCATTATAACATCGAACGCTGAAATCCTATCTGTTGATACAAATAGAAGTTTATCGCCTAAATTATAAACATCTCTTACTTTGCCACGCTTAGCTTCGCCTAATTTTTTTAATTGAGAATACTTTAAACCTTCCATTAATTACCTCCGCAAAATATTATGCTATAACGTTTAGAAAATAATAAAAATATGAGAAAATTGAATATTGTATCTGGTAATATAACACCAAAGCTATAAAGAACAGTACAACAATGGCAACCGTGCTAATACCTACTAATTTCGTTTTCAAATCAAAAACAACAGATATTGATTTTGCTAAACGAGCTAAGGTCCAAACAAATATTGCCAGCATTAATATAATAAAAAATACTAATGAGAATGGGTATACTAATAATACTCTATATAAAATAACGGAAAACGGCAATAATACTAACCAAGGCAATGCACCCCACACCACTAAAATCAATGAATCATTATAAGTGATACTCTTTGAATTAAACATTGAGAGTATTCTTACAAAACCTGCTACTACAAAAGCAAAAGCAAATATAACCATTGATAAAAAGAATACTGATAAATCTGGTATCCAGACCAATTGTACTAATATTTCTTTTAAGATGCTATTATTAAGTGTTATCATCATAATATATTGAAAGCCTAAGCTATTTTTGAACAAATAGAATATACTTGATAAATAAACGCCTAAATTGATTGAAACAATTAAGCCTAATATTATTGTTAATGAAATAGAAATTATACGCTGATCTCTAATATCTGAATAGAAATTATAGGGTCTTAATAGAGACCTAAAAATATATTCTCTAAATCTTTTAAACTGATTTAAAATAAAGAATAAGACTAAAATTAGTACTAAACTGTATATAATAAATGTATATGGTATATAGGGGTCAAAACTACCAGTATTTAGCAGTGGTTCCTTCTCATTATTATTCATAGCTTGTAGAGACGTAAACGACATTCTTTCTTTTCTATCACGAGAAACTAAGCCAGATGTATTGATATACATATCCTCATTGTTAGTAATTAATAGTGGGGTTTCGCGTATATAATCATTATAAGTATTATAGTTTGTACCTAATAATTGGTTTGTTTCTGATAGTTTAAATAAGTTTTGAATAATATAAGACTGATATTCAATAGAAAGTTTATCAGAGTAGCCATTATGATTATTCGGCTGAATCTCCACTCCAAAGTCTAAGAAAGCTAACTTACTATTGAGTAATTTAATTTTTTCGTTTAATTCGCTTGCAAATTTACTAAGGTTATCATTGACTGTGTTTACACTCAAGCCAATAAAATCACTTTCCTTATAGTAATTTAACTTATTATTAATGGGAATGATTTGATATGTTAAAATTTTGTAATTTGATTTAATTTTATTGATGGTACTTTTAAAATCTTTTGATAAATCCGTACTTTCTACAAATCCGTCGCCTAATCCAATAGCCATAAATGAAGGTGCAGGATAATAGCTTTCAATAAATTGATTCAATTGATTTTTGAGAAGAACTTGTATTTCATCTTTTTGAATTAATGCTGATGGTTGCTCATATATTGGCAAATCTATCAAAATAAACATTCCATACAAATTACATAAATGCACTAAATATGGGCTAGGCGTTGAGTACTTTATTCTAATGGTATTAGAGCCGAGCATTTTAATATTTTCAATATCATCTTTAAGTCTGATACTGGATATAGACTGTCCAGACTCAATATAATCTTCAACATAGGATATACTTTTCATAGTAAATGGTCTGCCGTTTACAAATAGTTCGGATTTGTCGCCATTTCTTACTAATTTTATATCTCTAAACCCATATTCATAAGAAAAATCATCTATTAAACTTCCATTTTTTAGTAATTGCACTTTTATGTCGTATAAGTTTGGATTTGCATAGTCCCATAGTTTAGGCGAATTGATGTACAAATTAGATTTGATATTAATACTTCTTTCACTTTCTATTTCGGTATTTCGTATGTCTGAGCTTGCTACTACTGCTCCTGTTATCTTATCAATTAATTGTGCTTGATAGTCAAAACCTAATCTTTTCGAAAAGCCAACTTTTACAGAATCTGTTTTATTGATTTTATCTACTAATTTTTGAATATTAGATGAACTTATTGTGAAATCTATATCGACATAAGCATTAGTATAATTATTGGAAAACTCTGTTTTTGCTTTAACATCTGCAACCCAAATTTGAGGCTTACCAATTAGGAAAATTTCTCTTATAGGTCCGATTTGATTCTGCTTGGCAAATAAATGATTCATTAAGAATTTATTTCTAAACCCATCATCTTTTTTTATAACTAACTTTAAATTATTATTATTTTTAGTTATAAATTTATCGGGAATTTTTACTTCAAAAGGTATAATAGCATCAAAGTATCTACCAATAAACTGCTCGTTCCAATAAACTTCTACTTGATTGCTCACACCAGCAAAGTTTAGGTGCCAAGAATACTGGTTTTGGGCATCAGCGGGTAACGATACAACTTTCTTAAGTATAATCTCATCGTTATAGCTGTCAGCGAAAGGAATAAATCGCTTATAATTTTTACCATTTGCTTCAACATCCCAATTACCACTCAAATCATTTACAATCCTAGTAGTTGAATTATGAATACTTTTTATTTGTGCTTCTGTCATTTTTTGATAAGCAAACAAATCTGTTATTGGTATTAAGACTAATATAAATATTAATATGAAAGTAAATTTTTTCATCATTTCCCTTTATTTTAAGAATACAGGTCTTCCTGTTTCTAATGATTCTATTACTGCAAAAGTGCTTTCTGTTACTGATACTAATGTGTTAAAGTCAATTGGCGAAGCCTTGCCTTCTTTAATTGAATTTACAAAGGCTATTACTTCATTTTTGATGCCTTTATCTCCATTCATTTTTATTGTATTATTGCTTTTGGGACCCATAAGGCTTATATTTTCAAAATTATTCATAATACAGGTCTTCTTTTCTGTATGTACTTCAAAATATTCTTTGCCTAAAACTGTAGATCCAGCAGCACTATAAACAATTGTACCAATTGAACCATTATCAAATTTTATACTAATAATTACATTATCTCTATTAAACATTTCAGCATTAGCAACCGAGCTAACACATTCAGCGTAAATTTTGACCGGAAGGCTACCATTAATATATACCATAGTGTCAATAAAATGGCAGACCTCACCAATAATTCTACCGCCTTGATTAGAATGCTGTACCCAATGATCTTTTGGTATAAAGCCCGCATTTATTCTATAAAGCATAGTCATAGGGTATGAAACATCGCTTAGGAATTGTTTAATTTGAGTAAAGCTATCTGAAAATCTTCGATTAAAGCCACACATTATATTTATGGGGTGCTCGGTATACGCTTCTTTAATAGATTGTAGTTCTGCATAATTTATTGCAAGAGGCTTTTCAACAAATATTGGCTTGCCAGACTTAATGCAATCAATAACTATTTGGGAATGCATATCGTGCCTTGTAGCACAGAATACTAGGTCTGTATCATTGTTTGTGCTTATTTCTTTGAAGTCAGTTGAGAAGAAAGAAAATTTATTCTTTTCAGCAACAGATTTTGAGGTAGCTGGGTTTTGATTAGCAACTCCAATAGGCGTAAGTCCACATTGTAAGATGGGAGATAGCAAATGATTTTGAGCAAAAGAACCCAATCCAATAAAAGAAAAGCCAAGTTTATCTTTTTTGAGAGGATGTACTACAACTTTATTTAATTTAACAAACTCTTTATTTTCATTATAGTGTAGTAAAATGCCTAAGTATTTTTCATTAATTTTACCTGTTATTAAATCGTAGGCACTTTTTGCATCGTCTAATTCAAATTTATGACTTGTTATTTTCTTAAAATCTAATATGCGTTTGGATAAAAGAGTTAGGATGGACTGCATGTTTCTATTTTCGGTCCATCGTACATAAGCAAAAGGATAATCTATACCTAATTCTTCATAAGAAGAATCATATCTACCAGGACCATAGCTTGATGCTATTTTTAAATCAATCTCTTTCATATAAAAGGGACCTCTTGGTATATCCATTCCTATAGCACCGACAATTACTACTTTTCCCTTCTTTCTCGTGGTATTTAAAGCTAATTCTATTGGTTGATTAGAGTCAGTAGCGGCTGTAATTATTACGGAATCCAGCAACATACCATGCGAAAAACTTCTACACACTTCTACCGCCTCACTATTACTGATAATATTTCTATCAGCTCCTAATTCTTTGGCTAAGGCAAAATTATTTTGGTTTATATCCAAACCGATTACATTCACTCCATTTGCCTTGAGGATTTGTACAGTTATAAGACCTATTAAACCTAAGCCTATTACTGCAACATTATCTCCTATATGTGGTTCAGCTTGCCTAACACCCTGCATAGCAATAGATGCAAGTGTTGTAAAGGCTGCCTCTTCAAATGTTACATTGTCTGGAATTCTGACGGCTAAATTTTTAGGTATAGCCACAACTTCAGCGTGATTAGCGTACCCAGCACCAGCACAAGCTACCCTGTCACCTGGTGCGAAATCTCCGCAAGCTGACTCTAATACAATGCCTGCCGAACTATATCCTAATACTTTAAATGAATCTAATTTGTTTTGTACTCTATTTAAAGTGGACATTATACCTTCTTTTTTGATAAAATCCAAAACTAATTTGACGTCTTCAGGTTGTTTTTTTATCCTACTTATTAGCGAAGACTGAGCTTTTTCAACTGATGACCGCTCTGTTCCGGCACTAATTAGCGAATAAACATTCTTAACTAGGATACCATTTTCTGGGCAAACAGGCTCAGGCATTTCCTCTATACTAATTTCACCAGTCTTTTGGTACTGCAATACTTGTAACATTTATTTTTTAATTTGATTGATTCCAAACTACAAATTTAATATTTATAGATTATATATTAGTCTAAAAAATAAAAAAAAGGAGTATCATATAGATACCCCTTTAAAAAAAATTAATTGATGAGTGAATGTTATTTGATTACAGAAATTGTCTTTGTTGTTGTTGTATTATGTGTTTTTAATACTAACATATAAGTCCCACTAACTAAGTTTAATTTATCGGTATCTATTTTTAGTGTATTAATACCGCTTACAGCGATACCATTAAATAATACAGCAATTTCCTTACCGCTTATATCTATTAATGATAATTCAGCCAAGCCAGCTTGAGATACATTGAACTGTAATTCAGAAATTGAATTGATAGGGTGTGGAATTGGCTCACTAATTGTATTGGTAAACGTTAAAATATCATCCGCGCTCGTTGCACTTTTCTTAGATACTGTCAATGTTAATACATTCGATTTAACCGAACCGCAACCATTTGTGGCAATAACATAGTAATCGCCTGCATCTGATTCCTGTACTAAATCAATGATGTATGCATCATCTGTAGCCCCTTGTATTGCCTTACCATTAAAATACCATTGATATTGATTGTTGTTTCCTGAAACTGTTACTGATAGACTTAATATATCTTCTTCAACTATATCAAAATTGCTAACTAAATCACTTATAAAGGCTGGCAATGGAGTTACCTTTAAAGTCATAGGTAATGAAGTTAGAGATACCTTAGAGTCTTTGATAGAGACTTTAACTTCATAGTCCCCAATATCTCCAATGTTGATATTACTTATAATTAATTGCTTAGTGTTTGCTCCACTTATTCTACCGCCATCTACAAGTAAATCTCCATCTTTATACCATGAATATAGTATTTGGTCTTGTCCTAACGTACTACTTATGTTTACTTTCATAGTTGCCATTGTACCTTCACATTGCGGTAAAAGTATCGTTTGTTCAATTATTTGAATATCACCTTTAACTAAACCAAAGTTCTCTACAGTAGCTGTTCCACATAAACCTTGAACTACTAAAGAGTAGTCTTCACCAAAGTCAGAATCCTGAACATTAGAAATATGTAGAATTTGCGCTTGTGCCCCCACTATTCTACCGTCATCTTTTAATGGAATTCCACCCTTGTACCATTGCACAGGTATTTTGTAAGTATCAGGTAGTCCATTTATATGAGCTTTAAATGTAAAGAAAGCATCTCCACCTAATGGAGCTGCTTGAGTTGTTGGCTTTCTTGTTATTTCTGTAGATGTAGCAACGTATATTGGAGCTATTTTTGATTTTAATTGCTTGATACCAGAACAATCTTCATAAGTTATTAAGCAATAATATTCTCCTGAAGTTTCAAAAGTAACATCATTAAATTGTATCATTTGGCTTTGTGCATATTGGTTTTCTTCTAAGGTAAGAGCTTTGCCGTCTTTATACCATTGATAGTTAAGAATTTGACCGTTAGCATATATACTTAATACTACATCTTCGCCAGTACAAACAGCGTGTTCCTTGGGTTGGTCTTCGATTTCAAATAATGGATATACATAAATATCTATTTCGTTAGTTACTACATATTCGTCGCCACAAGCATAAGAGCCGAATACTACCATTCTATATTTTCCACTCATTTCTGGTAAAGCGTTATTGATAATTAAATGAGGTGTTTTTGCTGTTGGGTATTCTTCGATAGGTAAATCTACGAACGAACCTCCAGCTGAATACTGCCATTGATAGCCGTATACTGTACCGTCAGCATATCCAAAGAATTCAATATTGTCGCCTTTACATACTGCTTGAGGGTTAAATCCAGCTTCAACTTTTTCGTTCGTTATAGGTACTGTTACATTGACGTTGCTTGTGTTAGAGTATAAGGTTGCTGGTCCACAATTACCCGGTCCTATCAATCGTGCTCTATATTTACCAATTGCATCTTCTGGTTTAGCTAAAGCAATCAACAATGTAGGTTGATTTGCAGATTTAATATCTTCCCAAATAGATTTTTTAGAATTATATTTTTCCCATTGATAGCCAGTAATCGTGCCTGCGCCTGCTATATCTAATTGTAAGAATGGGCTATCGTTGCAAACTTCCGCGTCGCTTATGTTTTGAGTGAAGCTCATAGGACCTTCTGTAGATATAAGTAATGGCTTAGATTCTAATTGCTCGTCCATAAAATATGCACGGGCATTATAATACGAAGAGTCGTTCTTAGTAAGTTTTGTTAATTCATAAGAATTAGAGTTTGCTCCATCTATAGCTACCCCATCTTTAAACCATGTATATCCTACTTCAGGAGCTCCTGTTCTTTTAACTCCATCTTTGTAAGCAATAACGCCAGCTTTATAGTTTAATGTAACATTGCCATCATAACAATAAATAGCTTGGCTTGGCGAAGCACTTGTATTAGTAATGATATCAAAGACAGGATAGATAACATCGGCACCGTACAAAGTTCGATCATTTCTTGCCTCACCATCCATATCAAACTTTACTTCATCAATTCTGTTTATCAAATAAGTATCATTACCTAAATAATTAGCATTTAAATGCCCATCATATTTACTTGCAAATTCGGGTGCTTCTTTTATGGAATTTTTTTCAATTCCAAAATTGTCCTGCATTGCTTTAATATCGTCAAATATCTTAAATGGTTCTGTTGTTCCAAAAGCAGCAAAGCCCCCTTGTTTATCGCCATAATTAATCATATTATAATCACAGTTTACTAAAGCAGGTGTCAAATCATACATACTAAAATAAATAAATGAGTGGGTACCATCAACACCTTCTAAGGTATTATTAATAATATTGCCTCTAATATCAAGTTTGGCTACTGATGCAACTGTAATACATATTGCTGCCGTCAGAGATGGAGAGGAATTCGTTCCATTTTGTGAGCCAAACATATTGATAGTATTATTTAAAATTCTATGACCAGAACCAGCAGTAATTCTAATAGCAAATGGATTATAATAAGTGGAGATATTGTTATATCTATCAGTAGTGATATCTGATATCACGTTATTCATAATTACGTAGTTATCACCGCTAGTAATATTTATACCATAGCTTCCCCAACCACCTGTACCTGTATAGGCTATAGAGTGTATCCAATTACCTACTATATTGATACCAGGAGTCTGAACTCCACCAACCTGAAGAGCATATCGTGTAGAACCTAAATTACTACTAATATTATATATTTTATTCCCACGAATCATTGCGTCTGGGGCGTAGCTAACATCTAAGCCGTATTGGTAAATATATTCACTGCTCTTATCAGAGCCAATAACATTGTTTTCTACCAAGAGATTTTTTAGAGGGTATGCTGTGGAATTTGATCTAAAAAATCCAGCATACATAACACTATGTATAATAGAATTTTTGAAAGTAAAATTGTTAACATTAGGGCTAGAAGGTGCAGTGCTTACTGTTCCATCGCTTAATAAGAACCCTATAGATGTACCGACTGTAGGCGCTGCACTAGTAATTTTAATGTTCGTAATAGTTATATTCTTACCTCCGTCAACCGCTGTTCCACCAGAACCGACCATCATTACTGCTCTGGTACCAGTACTCATACTATTGTTAAACTCTAGATAGTTTCCGTTTTGTACTCCAGCACTTCCATCGATAGTTAAATTATTTACCCCAATAAATCTAAATATAGCACCTGCTAAAGAGCCTGAAAGGACATATTGGTTTGTTGTAAGCGGTTTAATTACAATTGTCCAATTTGGTGAGCCTTCATACGGTAACTTATTTAATTGGAAGGCGCCGCTTTCGTCTGTATTGGAAGTAATCACTATATTTACATTACCAGTAATTACCGCTTTATTGGCATATTGAAAGAAACCGCCATCAGAGGTCAAACTTGTATATGTTTGCCCTGAACCTATATTATAAGTTCCAGATAAAGAGTAAGCTATTGAATACATATTTGCATCGGAAAATGGGAAATTTGTTCCAACCAAATTTGTAGATGTTACAGAAGTTGCAGCTTGGCCGTCGGCTATCGAAGTATTTGGAGTGCCTACATTGTCTTGGGCTACTATAAAATATTCAATATCGTCGCCAGCATTAGCGCCACCATATAATTTTGAATAGTCAATTGTAAAAGTAAATTGGTCGCCATTCTTTATAGAACTTGCATATTTCCAACCATCAGTCGATGAGGTATTGTTGTTGAAGGTGTTAGCATTATTAGTTTTTCTATAATATATACGTGGCGGATTAGTCGAATTATTAACCCCAGAAAAATCAGTTATAGTAGCTATAATACTTCTATTTTCTAAAGAAGTTGTAGAGATTAGTTTTGTATAAGAAATATCTGGACCTACTATATCTTTAGCATTTTCAAAGGCACCAGGTGTAGGATTTGTTGAATTTCTTGCTTCATTCAATATATCTGTAGTAATTCCAGTAATTGCTGTACCTTTATTTGCAATTTGAGAACCCGGTGCTGGAGAAGGGAACTTATAGCTATTAAATAAAGGGTCAATATTAATTGAATTTTGTTCTTTCGATGTTATAGATTGCCATAAAGCTAAGGTAGTTCTATCGCCAGCCATATAAGCTAAGACACCTTGCACTCCAGCCGAAACATAATAATCATTATAATCCATTACTGTAGAGTTTGTCAAGTTGTTTGTAGATATCATGTATACTGCATAAGACTTAGAATTAGTAATTGGACTTGTTAAAGTGTTTGCAAACACATTATTCCTAATATCAATACCATTAACAGCCGTTGAAGAAACTAATAAGGCTGCTGACATTGATGTTGCTGTCCCTATATTTATTCTTGTTCCAGAGAGAGAAACTGTATTGAAATATAATTTATGTCCAGTACCGTTTCCTAATATAATACCAAAAGTATTATAAGTTGTTGAAGTGCTTCCATAATTAGTAGAACGCATATAAGAGAATGAGTTATTAATTAAAGTTTGATTATTTCCACTTAGTACGTGGAAACCGATGGCACTTGTTGCTCCAGTGCCATTAGAGCTTATATCAGCAACTTGATTACCTTCAAATAACTGATCTGTTCCACTTGTTGTATAAATACCATAAGCTTGAACAAAGGCGGTTAAGCCTTTAAATTTATTGAATTTAATTAAGCTGTTCGTTCCACTTGACAAATAAAATAGATAACCTGTACTTGTATAAGTTACTAAATCTTCAACCGTATTATTTTTAATTGTACTATTATTAGAAGAGCTATTAATACCATAAAGAGTAGAAGAGTTGGATAAGTTTTTTACTATGTTGTTTGTTAATTCTGAATAATGGCTACTCAAAAAACCAATACCATATGTTACGGCGCTTGCAGCAGATAGGTTCATTATTTTATTGCCATCTACTTGCGAATAAGTGCAAGAAGACAAATACAAGCCATATAATGTAGAAGTTGCTTGCAAGTTCTTTATAGTGTTGTTGCTTACTAATGACCCAGAACAGCTTGCTATATAAGTTCCATAAATTAAGCCGTTACCCTTAATATTCTCAATATTATTATTATAAACTTTTGCACCTGGCACTGAGCTTAAATATATACCATATACCGAACTTCCAATATTACAATTTTTTATATTATTATTATAAACTTGTGCCGAGTCTGATGATAAAATATAAAAACAATAATAAGCATTCGTTGTAGTAATATTTTGAACTGTATTGTTATAAACCTTAATATTATTTGAATAATACACATAGCTTGCATAGCCAGTTGTAGTTAAGTTGTTGCCTTCGTAGATATTATTATATACTTGAAAATTACTTGTATAATATAAATACAATGCCATATAATTTATTTGATCTCCACTAGTGGATGTACCAAATATGTTATCATGAATACGTACATCATTAATTCTATTGGTCGATAATCCATAGGCACGTATACCATTGTAAAACTTTGTAAACTTGTTATATGCTATTTCGATGTTGTTCATGCCACCGCCAGCACTTGTTAATCCTGTACTAGCGCCCATTGCTATCGCATAGCCTGACGAAGATGTAGCATAACCCTCAAAGTTACAGTAGCTAATAGCAATGTTGGTTGCAGCGCCGCCAGTACCAGAAGTTAAGCTATCTAACCAAATAACAGCGCTTGTTGAAGTATATGTATTTTTAAGAGTTAAAGAGCGAGTAGTTCCAGATTGATTTGCTCTACCGTCAATTGTTACGTTATCAGCGCCACGTAATTCAATTAAACCGTTATATACAGAGCCAGATATTGTATAAGAGCCTGTTGGGTACATAACTATTGAAGAATAACTTGCGCTTCCGTTACCAGATGCTAATAATACCGCTGCCGAACTGCCTTGGCTAACGTCTCCTGTAATTTTGATAACGATATCACCAGTATGGCTACCGTTATTGATAGCATTGAAAGCACTAGTAAGATTTCCATAGCTACTACCACCTATCGACACCTGCCCCAGAGCAACAATACTTGCAAGAAGCATAATTGTTAGGGTGATGATTATCTTGTTGAAATATTTCATTATATCTCCGAGAAAACTTTAAAAAAAATTGTCAATACTAATAGTCTAAATTAATTCTATTTGTTGAAATTAACAAATATTTAATTAGTTAATTTCATGATAAAATGAACTTTAAATGAATTTTAGATGATAATATAGTAGTGAAGAACAATCTTTATACTTTTACCCAAATATTTACTATATTATTTGATATTATTTGATATTTTTGTATTTTGAATAATTATATATTACAACAATTATGGACTTTAAGAAAAGAAATAAAAACTGTGGTCAGTTAAGAAGTGAAAATGTAAATGAAAATGTAATTCTAAATGGTTGGGTTGCCTCAAGACGTGATTTAGGAGGCTTAATCTTTATTGATTTGCGTGATAGATATGGTATTACTCAAATTGTTATAGAACCAGAAAATAGACCAGATTTAGCTGAAAGAGCTAAAGAAATTAGAAGTGAATTTGTATTGTGGGTAGATGGTGTGATTCGTGAAAGAAGTAGCCCAAATAAGAATATTCCTACTGGTATGATTGAACTCTTGGTGTCGGATTTTAGTATTATTAATAAAAGTGAATTGCCTCCTTTTGAAATTGCTGACAATATTGAAACCAACGAAGAATTAAAATTAAAATATAGATTCCTAGATTTAAGAAGACCTGAATTACAAAGTAAATTTATTATTAGGAATAAATTTTACCAGATTGTTCATAATTATTTTTACGAAAATGGCTTCTTAGAGGTAGAAACACCTATTTTAATGAAGTCCACCCCAGAAGGTGCAAGAGACTTTTTAGTGCCGAGTAGAATTAATAAAGGTAGATTTTATGCTTTGCCACAATCTCCACAACTCTTTAAGCAAATTCTTATGATTTCTGGCTTTGATAGATATATGCAAATTGTTAAATGCTTCAGGGATGAGGATTTACGTAGCGATAGACAGTCAGAATTTACACAAATTGATATTGAAATGTCATTCATTGAACAAGACGATATATTTAACTTGATAGAGGGGCTGATGTATAAAACATGGAAGGAAATTCTAAATGTAGAAATTAAAGCCCCATTTTTGCGAATGACGTGGGAAGAAGCTATGACAAAATACGGAAGTGATAAGCCAGACCTTAGGTTTAATATGCCAATTAATGAAGTAACAGAAATAGTGCGCAATTCAAATTTTAAAGTATTTCAGGATATTATTGCAGAAGGTGGAACAATACAAGTATTAAATGCTCAAAATTGCTCCGAATTTTCCCGTAAACAAATAGACGGATTAAGCGACTTAGCAAAAAAATATGGTGCTAAAGGATTAGCATGGATAAAAGTTTTAGACAGCGAAGTTAATTCGCCTATAAGTAAATTCCTTTCAGATGAAGAAATGAAAGCAATTTTACAAAAATGTAGTGCTAAAGCTGGAGATTTATTACTTATTTCTTCCGATAAAAAATATAAAGCTTTGAATATACTTGGTAATGTGAGAATCGAAGTAGCAAAAGTATCTGGATTGTATGAAAAAATTAAAAATAATTTTTCGTTTCACTGGGTAGTAGATTTTCCTTTATTCGAGTGGGATGAGGATACACAAAGATATTATGCTATGCACCACCCATTTACATCGCCAATGCCGGAAGATATGCAATTTTTAGATTCTGAACCTAATAAAGTAAGAGCCAGAGCTTATGATTTAGTTGTGAATGGAGCGGAGTTAGGTGGTGGTTCTATTCGTATACACGATAATATAGTTCAACAAAAAATGTTTGATAAATTAGGACTTAGTGAGCAAGAAATCGAAGAAAAATTTGGTTTCTTTATTAAAGCCCTAAAATATGGGGTGCCTCCTCACGGTGGAGTTGCCTTAGGGCTTGATAGAATAGTTATGACATTATCGGGTACTGATAATATAAGAGATGTGATTGCTTTTCCTAAAACTACTAGTGGTTTATCATTGATGGACGGCGCTCCATCTGGAGTTTCAGAAGAGCAACTTAAAGAATTGGCACTTAAAATTATTGAATAGTGATTAAAATTTCTATCTAATTATTATTATGCGGGAGGTAAATTTGAAATATTTATATGTAGTTTGCTTAATACTAATAAGTGTTAGTACTCAGGTATTGAGCCAAATAACAACTGGCACAATTTCTGGTCAAGTAATTGACAACGCACATATTGCTCTGAAAAGTGCTACAATAATTGCAGTTCATTTACCTTCAGGTAGCAAATACGGTACTATTACCCGTAAAGATGGGCGATATAACATTGAGGGTATGCGTGTAGGTGGACCATACAAGGTTACAGCATCTTTTACTGGGTTTGAAAGTAAATCTTTTGATAACGTTCAGATACAATTAGGTAACAACATTAGCATAGATTTTGAATTAACACCAATGGCTATCCAAACAAATGATGTTGTTGTTTCGGCAAATAAAGATGCTATCTTTGATAATGAAAGAACTGGAGCATCGGCAGTTATTAATGTTCAAGATTTAAATGTTCTCCCTACTATATCAAGGAGGATAGGTGATTTTACGCGGCTTATGCCCCAATCGAAAGTAAATTTTTTAAATGGAAATAACTTTGCTGGGCAGGATGATAAACTAAATAACATTATGGTTGATGGTTCATATATTAATAATTCTTTTGGTTTGGCGAGTGAACCCGGCGCCAGAACTGGCGTAGCACCAATTTCAATAGATGCTTTAGAGCAAATTCAAATAAATATTGCTCCTTATGATGTGAGGCAAGGGAACTTTGTAGGTGCGGCTGTTAATATGGTTACCAAATCAGGCACCAATACCTTCAGTGGTTCGCTATACTACCAAAATAGAAATGAAAATTTCGTTGGCACGCAAGCAAAGTCATCTACATTTAATCCCGGTACTTTTAATTATCAACTTATTGGAGCATCCCTTGGCGGGCCCATTATCAAAAATAAATTATTCTTTTTTATGAATTTTGAAAAAGAAGACTTAATTTCACCAGGAACAACTTATTTAGCAAATAATGGTAACCAAACTATTGGTGGAAATATAACTAGAGTGTTGGCAAGTGATTTAGATAATCTAAGTTCATTTTTAAATGATAAATTTTCTTATCAAACTGGGTCCTATCAAGGGTATGATTTTAATACGCCCGCTTTAAGAATGATTTTAAAATTAGATTATAATATAGATCCAAATAATAAATTTACTATTAGATATAGTCATTTAGATTCGAAGGCTGACGCCTTAGCTTCAAATTCCCCATCCTTAGGCTTTGGAAATAGGCGAAGCAACGTAAATGCCCTTAATTTTCAAAACTCAAATTTTACTATCTTAGAAAATATTAGAAGCGTAATAGGAGAATTGAACAGCACGATTAGTGATAATATGCAGAATAATTTAATTGTTGGGTATAGATTTCACGATGAAAGCAGAGAGAAGCCTAAGCAACTATTCCCATTAGTTGATATTCTAAAAAACGGAGAAACTTATACAACCTTTGGCACGGAAACATTTACGCCAAGCAATAAAGTGCTATATAGTACCATACAATTCCAAAATAATCTAAGCATATTTTTAAATAATCATTCTATTCTTGTTGGTCTAAGTTTAGAAAAATATGAATCGGAAAATGTATTCTTCCCTGCCTCCCAAAGTGTATATGTATATAATTCCTTAAATGATTTTTTTGTAGATGCCAATGATTATATTAAAAATCCTAATAGAACTACCTCGCCAATTAATCTAAATCGCTTTCAATATAGATATTCTAACATACCTGACCAGTCAGAGCCTTTACAATTGCTCAAAGTAATTTTTGCGGGTGCATATTTACAAGATAATTGGCTAATTAAAGATAATTTAACCTTGATTGCTGGTATTAGGTTTGATATGCCATTTTTTAGCCCTACAGGTTATGAAAATACTGAAGCAAATAATCTAATATTTAAAGATGAGAATGGTAATGATGTTAAATATCAGACGCAGAAATTACCAAATGCTAATATTCTATATTCACCACGAATTGGCTTCAATTGGGATATATTAAATGATAAAACGATGCAAATAAGAGGTGGCTCAGGTATGTTTACTGGACAACCAGCCTTTGTTTGGATTTCCAATCAAATAGGTAATAATGGGGTACTTACAGGATTTGAAAGGTATGATAATACTACTGAACGTCCTTTTAATCCAGATCCAAATGCTTATAAGCCAAATGAAAATATGATTACTGGTAAACCCGCCTCAAATTATGAATTATCTCTTACTGACCCAAATTTTAAGTTTCCACAAGTCTGGAGAACAAATATAGCTTTTGATAAAAAAATATCATTCCTTGATTTAATCGCTACTTTAGAGTTTATTTATACAAAAGATATTAATAGATTAAAATATGTAAACGTTAATTTGTCTGCTCCAAATTCTAAGTTTGCTGGTCCAGATCAAAGAGATAGATGGACGGCTTCAAATAAGATACATCAAAATATTGCAAATGCCATTGTACTAAAAAATCAAGACCAAGGATATGCCTACAATCTTACTGCAAGTATTGAAAGGCAAATATCAAATGGATTTTATGGCAAAATGGCGTATACCTATGGAGTGTCCAAAAATTTAATTGATGACGGCTCTATAGCTTATGGCTCTTGGTCAAGCAATGCAATTAGTAATAATCCTAATAACCCAGATGTAGGATTTACATATTATACGCCTGATAGTAGGTTCTTTACTGCTCTTATCTATAAATTTGATTATTTAAATGTTGGTTCAACTACTTTATCATTATTTTTTGATGCATACAATAACGGTCGAAATAGCTATGTATATGGCGGTGATTTTAATGGCGATGGAGTGTCAAATAATGATTTAATCTATATACCAAAAGATAAATCAGAGATGTTTTTCCAAAATTATTCTGTAAATAGTATAGATAATAATGGCAACACCGTACAAGTATATATTTCTGCTGACGAACAGGCAAATGCGTTCGAGAATTATATTAGCCAAGATGAGTATTTAAGTTCGAACCGCGGTAAAATAGCAGTACGAAACGGGGTAAAATACCCTATGGTCTCACGAATTGATTTTTCGCTATCCCAAGAATTTTACACGGAGCTTTTTGGTAATAAAAATTCGTTTGAACTACGTTTTGATATTATTAACCTAACAAATTTATTAAATAGCGATTGGGGGGTAGGGCAGATGATAATCTCTAACCAGCCCCTTCTCACTCAGAATAGTAGTGGCAATACGCCATTATACCGTATGAAAACAACAAGTGTAGGATTTGACGCAAATAATAATCCAAAAGTTGAATTTTTAAATAAAAGTTTTACTAATACTGCTTTTATTAATGATGTATATAGAATGCAGCTAACTATCAAATATAAATTTAACTAACGATAAGATTAATCTTTATAAAGAATATGTATCTCAATATAAGATTTATTGAGGTGCATTTTCCTTTAGTGGAAACTATATTAAGATTGTGCTATATTTTAAAAATTAATGTAGTAATTCCTCTTTTGTTATTCTGATCGCCGTGAATAATATATAAAGCTATATCAAAAACACTTCATTTTTCAACAGATAAAATATTTTCTCATTTTTTTATATTATATTTATTTACTTTTATTTATATTTGAAAATTAGTGGTTTTAAATTTTAAATAAAGGAGTGTATTTATGAAAAAATATACATTATTAGGGTTGCTTTTCTTGCTCTTTGGGGCTATTAATGCCTTGTCTGGTACTTACTCTGGCGGCGACGGCACTTCTGGAACGCCTTACCAAATCTCAACAATAGCAGACCTTATAGAGCTTTCTAACACAAGTAGCGATTGGACTGGAAAATACTTTATCCAGACAGCTAACATAGTCTTCAATGCTGACTCAAGCCCAGTAGATTGGGACGGTAATGGCACAGTAGAATGGTCTGGCAATGACCAATATGGCTTTTCTCCAATAGGAAACAACGATACAAACTTTACTGGCAGCTATAATGGTCAAAATCATACTATATCTAACTTATACATAAATAGAACGTCTTCTAGTTATATTGGCTTATTTGGGCGCACTGGTAGAGCAGTACAGTCAGCAATATCGGGCTACTTGATGTATATGTTAGCGGTGATTATTATGTCAGTGGTCTCGTGGGAGCTAATTATTACGGCACAGTCAGCGGCAGCTACTCTACTGGCAGCGTTAGCGGGAATGCTAATGTCGGCGGTCTCGTGGGAGCCAATATGGTGGGTAGCACAGTCAGCAGCAGCTACTCTACGGGCAGCGTTAGCGGAAGCGATTACGTCGGCGGACTCGTGGGAGTCATACCAAGTTGCGTTCTATAATGCAATATTAAGATGTGGAAAAAAAGTCATAG
>DAOMQA010000013.1:0-68000 GCA_035445085.1 Kapaibacterium sp. (SeqCode) | reverse complement strand
TACGAGGTATAATAAAAAAAGACTAATTTTTTTTATTATATATAAAGATGAAATTCATAAAGATTTAGATACAGGGCTATTGCCCCTATTTTTCATTAAATAGTATATATACAACAGCTTAAAAAAACTAAGAAATAATTTGGTACTTACATAAAAAATACTTAATTTCAAGAAGCTAACATTGCATATTTATCAAAATGTATTTTAAACTGGAATTTCCGAGGAGGGCAAGAGGTCCAACAATTTAATTAAAAGAAGTATTGTTTTCTTAGTATTTAAGAGAGTTATATTATTTTTTAATTAAATTTTATAAATATTTTGTAAGGTAAAGATATATTATTAGACAAGGCTGTTGCAACTTGCTGTTGTAATTGTAGTTGTGGGTGTCAGCCAAATGATGGTTGGGATAAGGTGAAAAAGGCAGCGGGGCAAGACACATAGCAGGTGCTATCTTGGGGGGCTGTATGGGGTCCGTTGGAGGGCTTCCTGGTGCTATGGTTGCTATGGCAATAAAATATATTTGGATAATGCTGATGGCAATGAGCTTTTTGATCATGTGAAAGATAAAATCAATAGTGGAATTTTAGATGGCTCTTATACAAATAGTATAATTATAGAACCAAGTATGCAGACAATATATAGAACGGTAAATTGGGAGACTAATCTACAGACTTTAAAAGCAACAATCGATATAACAATAACTGATGGTAAATAAAAATTTGGGGCAGTCTTCTGCCCATTTATTTCACTATTAAAATGGAAAGAAAATGAATATAATCATTCTAAGCTTGCTTGCTTTATTTAATTCTTATACGCAAGTTGATATAGATAATAAGTTAACTTATAGAGAGCTGTTTTATATCGACTACTGTAATATTGATGGTAAAATTGCCTATTATTCAAAATGTATTGATGAAAATTGCAATATTAATCTCTATCTCACAACTGAAAAAAACAAGGCATATGTTATTAATATTAATAGCGAATATAATAACTACAATGCATGTGGCTCAACCCTAATAAGTAATATTGTAACATATAAAGATACTCTTTTTTTTGTAACATCAAAGAAATTATTAAAATATTATTATAATAAAAGTAGCGATAGTATTGAATTTATTAATGCTATCGACTTAGAAAAACTTTTTAGTAGAGATATTCTTTACTATGCTAATAATATATATTTGAATTATCCCAATATATATTGTGAAAAAAGTGATTATAACTCAAAAAGGTTAGATGAAGGTGTTTTTTATTATTTTAAGATTAACTTGCAAAATATTGCGGAGAATAAATTCAAAAAATTTGAGTATCCAAGTGGCTTTTATTGGAGTGTTGTGAAGCCACGAAATATAATTGATTTTGGACGGGAGAATTATCTAATTACAGATATAACTAATTATAAAATAAAGGTTTATAATTATAATGATAGTTTAGTTGATAGTATTAACCGTAATGTATCTTTTTGGAAAGCCGAGACCTATGATAATGATAAATTCAAGAACCAACATCCAGCTAAAATCTTTGAATTTATTACTAATGATACTTTAACAAAGACATTAATTCATAGGGTTAAATTTCTGACTGACAGACAAATACTAGTTTGCTATTCAAATAATAGCGATGATAGTTCTGACAAGCTATATGATTTGTATTTTGATTTATGGGAAAAGACTAATAAGGGTTGGGAATTATCAAGTCAAGATGAAAAGGGTGTAGTTGCTTTAAAAAATAAGTATGGTGTAGAGTTGGAGGCACAATTTCATATAATAAGGAATAGCTTGATAACGCCGTATGTTGATGAAATTAATGAGAAAAATAAATTAAATATATTATATTATGATAATAAATAGCTTGCTGATACCAATACTCTTGCTCTTTAGTATCAATTTGCAAGAAATTGATATTGATAACTATGATAATTGCATTTTTATTATTGTCAATGATTTATATTGTAAGGATTGCTTAAGTGCCATATCTAAATGCCAGGCAATTTGGGAAAATGATTTTCAAACCATTGTTATTCGTAAATCAGCTAAAAATAAAAAGGCCGTTTATATCGTACAAGAAATGTTGAAAGGAATAATAAAATATGATGAATTAATCTTGACAGAAAGTAAGCCAAGGGAGTTTAACCGACCGATACGCTTTTTAGAACAAGATTTTTTTGAAACTCCAACGCTGATAATTAGGCAAAATAAGAAGGATTATAATTTCCCTTTCAATTATTTATTTGATTTAAATTATGCAACACACTTAGAGAAAAAATTAAAAGACAGTATAGCCGCTATTATCAGGTTAAAATAGCTATAGCAAAAAATATAAAAAATACTTAATTTCAAGAAGCTAACATTGCATATTTACAAAAATGTATTTTAAAGTAGAAAAATATAATATAACTCTAACACGATACTTCGATACATTAATAACTTTGTTTTAGATTTTATATAATGTAAATTTATTACAAGAAATAATTATAAGTAATCTGAACTCGATTTGGGTAGCTTGATAAATAATATTAATTATAAAGAGAAATGTAGGTGCGGAGGATGAGGGACTCGAACCCCCAAGTGGTCACCCACGGCGGTTTTCAAGACCGCTGCCTTACCAATTAGACTAATCCTCCGTGCAAAGATTAGAATACAAAAGTGCATATTTTTTTTGTTCTGTGCAAGCACTTTTTTAAAAAAATAAAAAAAATCTACATAGATAGTTTTTACACATTTTTTATAAAAATATTTTCAATGCTATGTTCTTTATTCGGCTTCTTGAAAAAGTGAAATAATTGCTTTTATTTGATAGTATATTAAAAATGAATACTTAGTCATAATTCCCGAAATGTAGAACTACTGTCAATTTTACTTTACAGTAATTAGCTAACTTTAAAAAGTCATTAAAAAAAATAGAAAATATGAAAAAAATATTTTTTTTTATTATCAACAAGTTATATCTTTGCTTAGAAGTAAATTATAAATTGAAGCATAAAGTTGGAAGAAATATAATAATAAATCTTCTATATTAATAAACAACGGATGTTCTTAATATTAATATTTATCAATAACTTGCATAAGTAGGACGGCTTACTCTCGAGTTTTAGTAATTGATAAAAATGAATGTTATACTAAAATTTAAATTTTAAGTTTATATACTATTTGGGGGATAAATAGTTGAAAAAGCTGAAAATTAGCAATATATCTACACCAGTATTGTTAATTATTATGGCGATGATTTTAATAATCATTGCTTTCCTCTATATTGCCTCAACAAAATGGTCAGATAATACAATTGTTACTGAAGTAACAGTCAAAGGTAACAACTTTGTTAAAGAACAAGAAATAGTTAATATAATTAAAGGTTACGTTATAAATCAACCCAAGAAGTATATTAAATTAGATAGTGTATCTAAACTAATTTTAAAAAATAATTACATCTTAACAGCTAATGCTAATTATGGACTTAATGGTGAATTACAAATTGAAGTTGCTGAAAGAGAACCAATTGCCTACGTTGTAGATAAAAGTGGCGACTTGAAAATTGTTGATAAGTATTCGTTTATATTTGAAAATTACTCGGTACCTAAAAATTTAAATCTACCTATAATTTACTTAAACAAAGAAAACTATGATAAATATAGCTTAAGAAATACACTAGAGTTTATTAGTGTTTTGTCTACTAAAGAACAATCTTTTAATGATTATATAATGGACTTTACAACTGATGACGATAGCCGTGTTATTAGAGCAACAGGCAAATTATATAATTTAAAATTGCTGTTTTCTAGCTTAGTAGAGCCAGAAAAGCAATTTAATAAATTAGTTTATTTTATTGGTAATTATGAATTTACAAATGCAAACCAATTGTCTTATCTAGATTTAAGATGGGAGCAAAAAGTGTTAATAGGAAGGAAAATTTAGTGAGGTTTTATGATAAAATCATCAAATAAAGATAATTATTTTGATTTCTCTGTCGGTTTAGATATAGGTACATCTAAAGTTTGTATGATGATATCACAGAAAGATAGTGCTTCGGAGAATTATAATTTGTTAGGTTTCGGTATTACCGAAAGCGACGGATTGAGTAGAGGAGTCGTTAATAATATTGATAGGGTAACGTCTGCAATAGAGAAAGTACTAACCCAAGTTCAAAACCAATCAGGGTACGCTATTAAAGATGTAGTTGTTGGAATTGCTGGCGATCATATTCAAACGATTTGCCAAAAGGGATTAATAACTGTGTCTAAAGGCGATTCGGAAATTTCAAGAGAAGATGTGAGTAGATTGATTGATGAGGCGAAAAAAATAGCTATTTCTGCCGATAAAAAAATCATTCATACTATACCACTCAACTATACTGTGGATAGTAATTTCAATACGATTGATCCTATTGGAATGGCGGGTGTGCGATTAGAAGCCGACATAATGTTAGTTACAGCGCTTAACTCGGCTATAAATAACGTTACTAAATGCGTTGAAAGAGCGGGACTTAACTTAAAAGAATTAGTATTAGAGCCAATAGCCTCTTCGTATGCCACTTTAACTGATGAAGAGAAAGAAGTTGGAGTTGCACTAGTTGATATTGGTGGAGGCACTACCGATATTGCAATCTATACTGATAGAATTTTGCACTATACTTCAGTGATAGCTGTTGGTGGCAAGCTAATTACTAGTGATATAAGGAAAGTACTGGGTATTACTGAAACTAATGCTGAAAATATAAAAAAGGAATTTGGAACTTGTAATCCTATTGAACAAGATTCTATTATTAATGTTCCTTTAGGTGGTGGTAATAAACCTAAGGAAATTATGAGGAGTGAACTAAATTCTATAATCAGAGAAAGATGCATAGAAATGTTCCAATACGTTAAGTATGAATTAATACAATCAAAAAAATATAATGATTTAGGTGCTGGAATAATATTAACTGGTGGGTGTGCTCTATTAGACGGCATCTGTGAGTTAGCAGAAGAGGTGTTAGAATTACCTGTAAAAATAGGTATACCTCGTGGCTTTTCGATGACTGCATTAGCTCCAGACATTTCTAGCCCGGTATTCTCAACAGCAGTAGGGTTGTCTTTATTTGGACATCATACATTAGAAGATGAAAAGCAACAAATTATAAATATTCAACATCACTCTCTACAAAATGAGAAAACTCAAAATATAGAGCATAACAACACTAATCAAATAAGTGATGATGAAGCAAATAATGATTTAAATATTAAAAAAGAAGAAAAAGAACCTAGCAGCAAGAATAGTCTTCTTAGCAAATTGAAAAAAGCAATAGAAAATATATAATAGTTTAATTATTAATTAAATAGAGGAAGTTTAATGGCAATTGGTATTGATTATGTTGATTCTGAATCCATAATAACAGTTATGGGTGTAGGTGGCGGAGGGGGAAATGCCGTCAATAATATGATTGAATCTGGGCTTGACAGTGTCAATTTTATAGTTGCAAATACTGATAAACAAGCATTAGATAAAAATAAAGCTCCAATTAAAATACAAATTGGCGAAAGTGTTCGTGGCGCCGGAGCAAACCCAACAGTAGGCGAGAAAGCCGCAGAATATAGCCTGAACGATATAAAAGATCAGCTTGCGGGTACAGAAATGTTGTTTATAACTGCTGGTATGGGGGGAGGTACTGGTACTGGTGCGTCGCCTGTTATTGCTAGGACCGCCCGCCAATTGGGAATACTTACGGTGGCAATTGTAAGCTCTCCATTTGCTTGGGAAGGTAATGGAAGAGAGATGAATGCAAAGAAAGGGATTGAGCAATTAAGAGATAATGTAGATGCTCTAATTATTGTGCCTAATAATAAACTTCTAGAAATAATTAATCCTAATGTGAGTTTTGTTGAAGCATATAAATTAGTCGACGAAGTTTTATTAAATGCTACTAAGGGTATTTCGGATATTATTACAAAAACTGGACACGTCAATGTTGATTTTGCGGACGTTCGTACTATAATGAGTAATATGGGTGATGCCTTGATGGGATTAGGTAAAGCATCTGGACCTGATAAGGCGCGAGAAGCAGCAAAGATAGCCCTTAACTCTCCTTTATTAGATGGTGTTACTATTTATGGCTCTAAGGGCGTATTAGTAAACGTTAGTGGTGGTACAGATCTAACAATGACAGATGTATCTGAAGCTGTTGGATTAATACATGAAGCAGCTGGAAATGAAGCAAATATTATACATGGCGTTGTTATCGACGATAATCTTAAAGATGAAATTCATGTAACAGTTGTTGCGACGGGGTTCAGACGTGAACAAAGCTCTAACGTAAAAGATATAAACGACGTATTAATAAATGAACCTCCTATTTTAAGACCATCACCAGATAAATCTCAAGGCAGAAATGGCGGTAATATAGGCAAGACTATTCCAATACCACCATCTCCGTTGGCGTCTCCAATAGATAACGGTGGAGGGCAAGTTCGTGATAAAGTACCTCACTTTGAGCCTAAACGTCCACCACGTGGTGAATCAGAATTAAGAACTGTCGAGCAGCAGCCATCACATTCTAGGAATGTTAAGTCTGCTCCAGATATGTCTTTAATTGGAACAGCTAATCAGGCAACTTATAGAAGAATGAATGAAACAAAGTTTTCGGATCATTAATACGATATTAATAAATTTAATGCTGTATCAGTTTCAATTAATTGATACAGCATTTTGCTTTTTAGAACAAGTCTACTCTTATATTATGGTATCAGCTATATTACAGCTTAGAAAATATGTTACCTTTACGGTAGCCTCATTTTAAGTAACATCATGATAGAATTTATTGAAAATAGTCGTAAATAAGCAGAGGATATAGTATTATATAGAGTTTTAGCCCATTTCACTAATATCGACCTACTCTATGAGCATTACGTGAGGTGCTCTTACTACCAGTATAGTAAATAATCTATAAATAGATAGTAGGAATGGTTTGTACTTTGATTGTTCAAGGTGGAATTGACGATTTAAAACCCTATTCCTACGCTTAATTTAAATATATGTTGCATCCACTTTTCGTCTTTTAGTATACTATTTAATGGTAATGACCATGTTAGTAAAAAGTCAAAATAATATTCACTAACGTTTGTAAATATCCCAATTCCTATTTCAGATCGAAACCTATTATCATCAAAAGAATTTAATTTTCTATCGTCGATAATTCTTACTGTATCAATACCATTATTATATCTTAAATTATTCTTTGGATTGTTAATTTGCAAATATTGGTTAGCTTTTGATTGAATACTTAATGAGCCACTTAAACCTAATGATAGGTAGTAAAAAGAAATAATCTGCGGTTCGGTCTCGATAGAAGCTCCGTAAATAGGGAGCTTTGTCTCTAAAGAATAAGTTAAGTCTAATCCATATAGTTCGATTATATTAGATTCCTTTACTGGAATTAATTTATTATCATAAGATAAGTATTCGCGGTTATTATATGTATCGGCAATTATACTTGTATGCCAATTGATAGATAAATTACTTTTGATATAGACCGCATTTAATATTGGGAAAAGAATCCCCACTCCAAATTCATTAAAACTTGTTTCAGGATATTCATCTTCCGAATCTAAAGAGTACCGCTTTTTTATCTCCCTTTCATCATTTGTTAAAGTAAAATTCCCCCTCCAAGCATCTATGGATTGACCGAACTCACTTTGTTGTTTTATATTAGCTATGCTTAATATATACCCGTGATTATAATATATGTTCCAATAATAGCCATTGTTATCTAAAATTCTTGGAAAAAAGCCTGAAGACATATCCGTATATACATCTTGTTTGAAATCATTGGGGTCGTATTTTAGAGAATCTAAATCCCATTCTTTATCATCGCTTTGTGAGTAGGAGTTTATAGCTACAAGTAATAATATAATTAATATTAATATTTTCATTTAATAACCTCAAACTTGTAGCTATGATAACCAAACTTATCATTAATAACAAAAAAATACAAACCAGCATATATGAATTGTGGTATTTCTAACTCTAAAATTTGCCTACCTTTCTTAGTATTATATAATTTTTTAATTAACAGCTTTCTGCCCTTTATATCATAAAGAGAAATTGCCAAGCTATCTACAATATCAGAAGCAAATTCGCAAAATATAGTTCGTGCATTAGATATAGGGTTGGGGTATAAATTGAATATTTCTGGAAAGCGTATATAAATAATATCTTTATATTGTGATTTTACTTTAAATGTATAAGTACTATCTGAATACCTATCATTATTAATACTAAAGTTCTTAATGCTTATATTAAAGATACTATCGTTGCCAGCTAACACTTTTCCTATATAATTAATTGATAGACCCTTAGGTACATTATACGATTTAATATTAAATATAAATAATGAATCATTTTGTTGCTCAATATTGCTATAACTTGTCCCATTTATATTAATATTATAGAGTTTGAACATTGAACTATTGTGAATAATTACTTGAAGGCTTAAATCAATGCTATCTAATTCATAATTAGGCAAATTTAGTATATTTTGAGAAATAGTGTCGCTATAATCAACATATTGAACATCGTTTGCAAAGGTAACACCATTTAAACTTAATAGTGCAACAGTAAATATTGCGATAATAATAATTAGCCTTTTCATTTAATAATCTCAAACTCTATTCTTCTATTACGCTTTCTATTGTCGTCGTTTGTGTTTGGCAACATAGGCTTACTTTCTCCATATCCCTCACTAATTATCCTATTATTATCAATGCCTAATTGGATTAAAGCTTTTTTTACACTCAAAGCGCGCTCTTTTGATAATTCTAAATTTACTTCTTCATCACCAATATCATCTGTATGCCCTTTGACTTTGATTTTTAAATTTGGATTATTCTTTAAGGATTTAGCTACATCTTCAATAATTTTCATCGAAGGTTCTTTTATTGTATAGCTTGCAAAATCAAACTCTATATTAAAAAATAGGGTAGTTCCCGGTAAATCATATTCTTTAAATAAAGATTTATCATAAATTCCGTTAGCCATTACTTGCCCAAAATCTTGGAGCAATAAGTCTAAATTCACAGTTACAAAGTGTTTACTTGGGCAATTTATGGGTTTGTAAGTTATCAAATAATAATTATTTAATAATGTGTATATATCTTTAAATACATATAGGAATTCATTACTTGATAATATCTGGTAAAATTTACCACCAGTAAATTTGCTCACTAATTCCATATTCGTATCCGCAATACCATAAGCTATACCATACACCGAAATATTATTTTTTTTAGCTGATACCAAAACAGAATCAAAATTTATTTTGCTACTATTATCGCCACCATCACTAAACAAAATGATTATTTTCTTTGATTTATCATTTATCTCTGATAGCTTATTGATTGAAAAGTTTAAAGCATCATACATTGCTGTTCCATTTGTATATTTTTGGCTATCTAAGCTATCCATTTTGAAATCTTTGCGATATTTATCCTGATTGTTTGTTAGCTCAACCTCATAATATATATCACGAGTAAATTTTACTACTCCAATAATATCATTCTGTTTAATAGCATAAAGTATCTTGTGAATGGCTTGTTGCAACTTGAGCGCCTTTGAATTTCCCATTGAAGGGGAGTGATCTAAAACAAACATAATTGAAAATGGAGATTTTTTATTATCCCTAACTTCTTCTACTTCAAAGTTACGGACATCATATTTGTTACCATCACATGAATCTATCAAAGATAGCCAATGCTTTTTATAGTCATATGTTCCATTAAAATATGGGGGTGCCAATCCACCTAAGTTCTTGCCTAATGTATCGAAAATGGTATAATGGATTTCTATTGTATTGGGAAATGAATCCGAATTAATTTTGTTTATTTCGTTCCGGAATGGAAACCTACCCTCGGCAAGCAATAACTTAATTGAATCTTTGCTAATGTTTAAATTATATGCTTCCTTTATAGCACTTGGATTTTTAAAGGCTTGACTCTGTAGTCTATAATAATTACGATTGTTTTCGCTCCTCTGTATATCTTCTTTGAGTTTATCTGCAATCTGAACCATAGTATGGGGGCAGGCTTGCAACAATAATGCTACAATGCAAACTAAACATAAAAAGAAAATCTTACTAATAGATAAGTACGAAAATATCATAAGCATACAATTAGTTAATAAACTAAAACTCTAATACGTAAAATAAAAGATTACGTTTCAAGCAATTAACTTTGCTGTGTATCTTGCTCGGAGTTATTATCTTTTATTTTTTCTTTCTTTGTGTCTTCTTTAACAGTTTTGTCGATTTCAGTTGTGATTTCACTGATTTGATCTTGAAATTGCTTCTGAGCTTTCTTTACTTCGGTAACACCTTTACGTAAATACTTTGCTATTTCTGGTATTTTGTTCGGACCAAAAAGTAAGAGTATTAATAAGACAATAAGAATGAGTTCACTACCACCAACATCAAACATAAAGCAATTTAATTTATTTAGTTGATAGGCTTGTTATTGTTCTTCTGTTCTAATTTCTCGTCTTCATTATCCTCTACATTAGAAGCTTTCTTGAACTCTTTTATACCGCTACCCAAGCCTTTCATTAATTCAGGAATTTTTTTAGCTCCAAAAAGAAGCACTAAAACTAATACAATTAGTATTATTTCTGTAGAACCTAACCCAAACATAAGGATAGTCTCCTATTAATTATTAAAATTAGCTATTGAATGAAAAACAAATAAGCCTTCATCGCCACCAATCAAGCTATCACAATATCTTTCTGGATGTGGCATCATTCCCATTACATTTCCTTTTGAATTAATTATGCCTGCAATATTATTGATTGAGCCATTAGGGTTGCTATTTTCAGTAATATTCCCGCTTTCATCAGAATACTTAAATACGATTTGGTTATTATCTTCTAATAATTTAATTGTATCATTATCAGCAACATAGTTACCCTCGCCGTGGGCAATAGGAATTCTAATAACATCCTGATTAATTTTATTTGAGAAATTAGTTGTTCTATTGAGAACTTTTAGATTCACATCTTTGCATATAAAGTGCAAATTTGAATTTCTTATTAAAGCACCTGGTAATAGGCCAGCTTCGGTCAATATTTGAAATCCATTACAGATGCCAATTATAAACTTCCCTTTATCTGCAAATTGCACTATCTCCCTCATAATAGGGGAAAATCTTGCTACTGCACCGCATCTAAGATAATCACCATAAGAGAAACCGCCCGGCAACACAATACAATCTATATCATTACTTATAGTAGAGTCTTTATGCCACAAGTATTCTACGTCATAGCCAGCATTCTGTTGAATCGAATTAAAGGCATCATGGTCGCAATTAGAGCCCGGAAATACTACTACACCGAATTTCATTAGTCAATTTTCTCCAACGAAACTTCATAATCTTCAATTATTGGATTAGCTATAAACTCATTGCAAGCCTTATTGGTATATTCTAAGGCAAGTGATTCATTTTCAGCTTTGATATTTAAAGTTATATATTTGCCGATTCTTACATTTTCCATCGTATCGTATCCCATAGATAATAGAGCTTTTTCTACAGCTTTACCTTGAACATCAAGAATACCTTTCCTAAGTGTAATTTTAATATTTGCTTTAAAAGTCAGCATTTGTCAATTCCAAATAATTAATATTTACAAAAGTAAGCAATAATTGATAATTTTCTTAATTTATTCCATTGTCGGATTCTTCAGATTCTTCTAATTCTAAATCATCATCTTCAATTTCATTTTTATTATAAAGCACAAATAAATGCCTGATACTAGAGATGATAATATAAATTGCCATTATTAAAAATAAAGTCTGACCCTTTGTAATGATAATTGAGATTAAACCAACTAATGATAAAAGACTAAAAACTTTATTTTCTTTAATATATTGTAAATTTGGTCGTGGTAAATTATTAAATTTAATAGTAGATACCATTACCAATGATGTAACGATAGTTACTACAAAAATTGCTATAGTTTGAAGTAATGTATTGTGCGCTAAGCTACCATGAAAAAATATCAAATAAGATAAAATAGTTAAAGCTCCCGATGGGATTGGCAAGCCTGTAAAGTACTTTTTATCTTCTAAGGAGACTAATTGAATATTAAATCTAGCTAATCTTGATGCCCCAGCCAAAGCGGGAAATGACGATAAAAGTATACCAAATTCATTATATTGAAAAAAGTACGCTTGATATAGCATAAAGGAAGGAGCTACTCCAAAAGATACCACATCACAGAGTGAATCTAATTCTGCGCCAAATTCGCTTGCCGCCTTAATTAACCTTGCAGCAAAACCATCTAACATATCAAAAACTGCTGCAATTAATATAAAGATGGCAGCCTTTTCTAATAAATGTTGCGAAGCATAGACTATTGCCGCAAATCCGCAAAAAAGATTTACTAATGTAAGAAGATTAGGAACTAATGAGCGTGTAACTCTTATTCGTTTCATCGCATTTTCGCAATTATTGTTTCGCCAGCAATTATTTTATCGCCAACTTTACATAGTATATCAGTATCTAAAGGTAAAAAAATATCCATCCTTGAGCCAAATTTCATCATACCAAACTTTTCGCCAGACTTTATATCATTTCCTATCATTACTTCATAAACTACTCGACGTGCTAAAGCACCTACAATTTGCTTAAATAATACGGGACCAAAATCAGTCATAACGCCAATTTTTGACTGCTCATTTTTGTCTGAAGCAGCATGGTCATAAGCTGCAAGGAACTTTCCCGGTTGGTAGTCTATAAATTCTATTTTCCCACTAACAGGAGAGCGGTTTACATGCACATCTAAAGGCGATAAAAAGATACTTATACGTTTAGTGTGCGTTTTAATATAATCTTTTTCGATTACTTCTATAATGTTCATTACCTTCCCATCGGCAGGTGCTAATACAATAGAATTATTATGTTGTGCTTCCTCTGGGATGTGCCGTTCAGGATCTCTGAAAAAGTAAAATGCCATAAATATTATAATACATGATAGTATTAAAATTGGAATACGTATCCAAGTTATTGATATATAATAAGATAGAACGATTAGTCCAATTCCTAATATAATCATTACTATTATATTGTCTGTGCCGTATCTTGTTAGCATATTTTACCTTTGTTGAAAACTTTTTATACTCTAATCAATTTGTCTTAACTAATTTTGTAAATTATATAAAATTAATGTTGCAAAATAAAACAAAAAATTGAAACAAACATTGGGTAAAATTATGAAATTTCAAACTAACCTTTCAATCTTTCAAAAATTGATTAGTAAAGTCAATTTAGTTCTACCACAAAAATCAGCAATACCAGTCTTGGAGCATATTTATATATCCTTAGAATCTAATAAGTTAAAAGCAATTAGCTCGGATAAAGATATTTCTATTCTTTCATGGGTTGAGGTAGATGGTAGCGTAGATGGGAAAATATTAATACCTGGTAAAAAAGTAAATGATTTAATAAAATCGTATTCAGGTGCTTTGCTAATTACATTAGAAGCAGATACAGAAAATTATGATATTAAAATCACCATTGGAGAAGGGGTGTACAAATTCAAAGGGCTAAACCCGGAAGATTATTTATCACTACCTGAATTGTTCAATGAAGAAAAACCAGATATTAGTAGTATGGAAAGCGAACAATCTTTAATAGAAGGTGGCAAATACTTTGTTATGAAAAGAGATGATTTGGTGAGATTAGCTACCAAGACATCTATATCTATTTCTGACGATGAATACAGACCGTCTATGACAGGTGTATTGTTCCAATTTAGAGAAAATTATATAAACGCTGTTTCAACTGATAGCTATAGATTAGTCAAAGCAAGCTCCCAATTAGAAAAGCCTAGCAAAATAAATGATTTAGATGTAATCATACCAGGTAAATCTATTGAATTTCTGAAAAAATTAGACGAGGAAGAAATAGCTTTATCATTTGTCGAAAATAATAACAAAATTTCACATATTCGATTTGATTATGGCAACACAATCTTTGTTACTAAATTAATTGATGAAAAGTTTCCACCTTATGATGTAGTAATTCCATCTAATAATAATTTGGAGCTAATGATTGATAAAAATCAATTCTTAAATAAACTTAAGCCGCTATCTACAATGGCGAATAAAAAATCATCTCAAATAAGAATGACTATCAATCCAAGTAATTTGACAATAACTTTTAATGATGACGAAGCTCAAACTTCTGGACAGGATTCGATTAATTGTGAATTTAATTCAGAAAATTTTGAAGTTGCATTTAATATCAAATTTATAGAAGATGCTTTAAATAATATAAGTGATAATGACACAAGTAATAATATAATAAAAATTACATTTTCTGAACCGTCTAAACCTACTTTAGTATTACCGATAAATGATAAAAATGATTTATTAATGCTAATAATGCCAGTTAGATTAGCGACTAACTAATTAAGTAATAAAGCCTATGAATAGAATAAGTATATATATAATTTCGTTCGTCATTATTGCAAGTGCGTACCTAACTGCCCAAGATAGCGAAGCTTTGAAACTGTTAAAAGATGGGAATAATAGATTTGTAAATGGCAAACTACTATTTAAAGACTTTAAAGGTGATAGAACAAAGCTAACTAATTCACAAAGCCCTTATGCAATTGTTGTAACTTGTAGCGACTCGCGAGTACCAGTTGAATATATTTTTGATGAATCATTAGGCAAATTATTTGTAATTAGAAATGCAGGGAATGTATTAGACAAAATTGAATTAGGTAGTATAGAATATGCTGCTACTCAATTAAATTCTAAAACTCTTATTATTATGGGGCATAAGTCGTGCGGAGCAGTAAAAGCTAAATTAGCAGCTACTAAATTACCTTCGAAAAATTTAAACGCTATTGTAGATAAGATAATTCTACCTAAAGATTCAGACAAATTGCATAAAAGTATAGATTTAGATGAAGCTATTAAATTCAATGTAAATAACCAAATAGACTATCTAAAGAAAAATAGCCAAATATTAAATAAATTAATAATTTCTAAACAGCTTGAGATTGTAGGGGCTATATACGATATTGAATCGGGTAAAGTTGAATTTATTAATGAGTAGTGTGAAATGAAACTTTAAAGCGAACGGTAAATTTAATTTATAAGTTTACTGTTCGCTTTGTTTTTGATAAAATTATAAAAATAAAAATAGTATAGGAGTAATGTTATGTTAAACTATTTAAAAGAAGGTAACCAAAGGTTTGTTAATAATGAACCTAGACCAAAAGATTATGAAGATGAGCGTTTTCAACTTACACAAAGTCAATCCCCTTATGTGGTAATGGTTACGTGTAGCGATTCGCGAACGCCTGCAGAATTGATTTTTGATGAATCATTAGGCAAATTTTTTGTTATCAGAACTGCAGGAAATGTATTAGATAAAATTGAATTAGGTAGTATAGAATATGCCGTTCAGCTTCTTAATACGCCATTGATACTAATTATGGGACATACTAAGTGCGGTGCTGTTAATGCAGCTTTATCAAACAACCAGAATACTTCACCTAATATTCAGGCTATTATAGATAAAATTGAACCAGCTATTTCTGATATTAAAGCAAGTGGTAACGATTTTAATAAAATTTGGGCAGAGTCTATTAAAGAAAATATTTTATATCAAATAGAATATGCTAAAAATAATAGTAAAATAATAAATGATTTAGTGCAAAGTGGAAGTTTGCAGATAGTAGGGGGTATATATAATATTGAGACTGGTAAAGTAGATTTCATTGAAAATATTTAGTAACGTGTCCAATATTGTAGCTTAAAGATTAAAATGAAAGCGGTGTATGAGTCAGTTCTTACACCGCTTTCTAAAACTTATAATTAGTGATTAATTAGTCTTCTAATTTGAAGTGTAGTTTCTCATCATAAATTTCACGCATTGCCATAAAAGTCGGCTTTGGTAATTTATCAAATTCTTTACTTATAGAAAGTTGGTCGAAATTAACTGTATCAGAATCGTCGGGAGTAGGGACAATATCAGCCATCCTGTCGTTCATTTCTAATTTTATAAAGTCATTGATTTGTCTTGCTCTAAACCCCATTGCAACTATAGATTGATAAATTGAACCTTTAGATGATTCTTTCATTCTAACTAAAACAGGGTTTACTACATACTTACTCATCTATTTTCTTTCTCCCATTAATTAAACGTAAAAAGCAAAAATAATAATAATTTTCAAAAAATAATATTATTATTTGAAAATTATTTCTTAAGTTAGTATTGATAACGGATGAAAAGTTAAATAATTATAATAATATGTTACGCTTATATTACTCAATTAGCGATGTTTCAAAGCAATTAGACGAAGAGACTTATGTGTTAAGGTATTGGGAAAAAGAATTTCACCAAATATCACCTAAGAAAAATAAAGCTGGAAAAAGAGTCTATTCAGAAAAAGATATAGAAATCATTAAAGCTGTAAAAAAATTACTTCGTGATGATAAATTATCTATACAAGGAGCAAAAGAGCAGATTCGTCAGATGGATTTTTCCGCTAACAAAGATAATAAAGAAACTAAGAACAGTCATAAAGCACAAGCTGCTAATAATCTACAAATATCTTTTGACGATGAAAATCAAACGGTGCGTAACAAAACTGTAATCGAAACGTATAAGAAAATAAAATTTAAATTAGAGCAATTACTCGATAAAATTCAAGAAATATAATTAATATGTTTATATATAGAGAGATTAGATGATTAAATTTAAGCGATTACTACCCGTAATACTAATAGCCTTTTATGCTAGTACTGCTTCTTATGCCGCATTAACTTATGAAATGAAAACTATAGGCAAGCATGCTAATGAAGTCTTAGGTGTATTCGTAAATGAAGCCGATACACAAGTTGCTACTTGTAGTTTAGATGAAACTATAAAAATATGGGGCATTCCAAACGGCAAAGAAATTTGTACCTTAAAGGGGCATTTAGGACAAGTTAATAATCTATCATATTCTGGTAACGATAAACTCCTAGCAAGCGCTAGTAGTGATATGACTGTAAGAGTATGGGATGTTGATAAATGCGCACAAAATATGATACTAAAAGGGCACACGGACCAGGTAATAGGGGTGTATTTTAGCCAAGATGATAATAGTTCATTTATAGCTAGTACCAGCTTCGACAAGACTGTTAAATTATGGGATAGAGTGCTGGGTACAGAAATTAAGACCTTAAGGGGACATACAAAGCCTACTAATAACGTCGCTTATAGTTATGATGGTACACAAATCGCTTCTTGCTCTGATGACAAAACCATCAAAATTTGGTCTACCGATTTAGAAACTAAAGCGCCTTTGATGACTTTACATGGGCATGAGTCGCCTGTCCTAACTGTACTTTATAGCTTTGATAGTAAATATTTAATATCATCTGATCAAACGGGTAATATCAAAATATGGTTAGTATCTGACGGTTCGCTAATACGTACAATAAAAGCCCACGATGAATTAATTCAAGATGTTTCTATTGCTGCTGACAACAAAACAATAATTAGTGGTAGCTTAGACAAAAAAGTTAAGTTATGGGACCTAACTACTGGACAAAACCTATATTCTCAAACGATTGATTCTGAAATTTGGTCTGTAGATATGGTTTCAGATGCTTCTATTCTGGTACTTGGTTGCGCTGACGGAACAGTTCGGTTCTTAACTCGCAAAGGAGGAAAATAATATGAAAATTTGCCGATTAATTATTTTTCTTTTATTGATAATATCAACAAGTAGTTTCGCAGGCACTCAACTTAAATCTGTCATTGCTGTTACAGGCTCGATATTTAATTATGTAGACAAAAGCCCTATTTCAGTTGAAATTGAAGTGTATGATAATGTGGGTAAAAAAGTTAATTCGACTAAAAGTAATGCTGCTGATAATGGATACTATTATGTTACTGGCTTGTATTCAGGAAATATATATACATTTATTATTAAAGATCAACAATATCTAACGGAAAGTTTTGAAGTCAGTATTCCAAATTCTGATAAGTACGTTGAAATATCTAAGGATTTTCTCTTAAAGCCGAACAAAGCTGGTACTGAAATTAAATTAAATATAAATCCTTTTGAATATGATAAATTTAAATTAAAGGTTGGTGCAGCAACTATTTTAAGTGATGTGCTTAATACGGTTAAAAATAACTCCAATAAAAAATTTAATATAGTATGTTATCCGGATTCTGATCAGGATGCTAACGAAAATCATAAAATAACTGAAGCAAGAGCTAAAGCATTAGTTGATTTTTTTGAATTAAATGGTATCGATGGAACTACTTTTACCATACAGAGCAACCAGAAAAGTGATCCCAAAAATCCGCCTCCTACTGAAAAAAGAGCCAAAGGTAAAAACTATGTTGGTTCTATTTACTTAGTCGTGAACTAAGGACTATCTAATATTTATGTTGCCCTGAATTACTTATAATTAAATTCAGGGCAATTTTTTTATATACTTACAGCAATATCTAACACAATTTTTATTATTATAGTACAAAAAATAAATCAAATTTTATCCAAGCCATTTCGTATCTCTGCTGATGATTTATTACATAATTAATTTAAAGAATTAAAGTTATCAATATGAGAATTATTATAGTCTTATTATTCATTAGCAATACTTATTTCCTATTTTCCCAAAGCAATACTTACAATACTCCAAAGCGTGAGTTCAAAAACGAAAAACAAAATAATACGTATTTATTAGATAACGATACACAAATAGGTATTACTATGACCAAGCTAAATGCTTCATCATATTTTGATATGGATAATAATATAGTTACAACCTTAGTAGATACAAATTATATGAATAAGTATGATAGGATATATACTTTTGAGTTGGAGCAATTAACATTAATGCTTTCGGCACAGCAAAAAATATTTGACAACTTAATGTTACAAATGAATTTACCTATTAGCCATTATTCGTTAAATGAGAAATATGGTACATTTTATGATTCAACAAGTAAGACTACTCTGCCTAAGCAGGATAAAGCTAATTATAGTTTATTTGTATTTGATTATTTAGAAACTAATGCTATATACAGCATTTTTCAAGGTCAGTTTGATGCCAGCCTTTCGTTAGCATTTAGGCTACCATTTGGAGGAGAGTATGGAGTTGCACGGAATCAAGGTGAATTTTGGAGCAACAACTCCATAGAATTACAACCAAATATGAATTTTGCTATGAACTTTGAAAAATTTAATGTAGCCTTATCTTTAGGGTACAACCATAGAACAGAAGATTTGAAAGATGAGTTTATTAGTGAACTTCAAATAGGATTATATTCTATTCCAGATACTTATATTTCTGCTAATTTGAAATGGGCTACTCCTATAATATCATTTGATAATGCACTACCATTTAGTATTAGAAACGAGCCTAATATGGAAAATTACCTACAAGCAGATGTTCTTTGTGGTGTTTTATTAAGTGAAGATATCGGGATAAATTTTAGCTACACAATAAAATTATTAGGTAGGAATAGTTGGAATTACTATGGCTACAATGTAGGTCTTTTCTACAATCTATAGAAGTATATTACAAATCAGGTGCTTAAATCAACTTTATAAAATAAAGATAATAATAAATATTTATTATATGCGTTTATAGACAATCGTATATTTGGAAAGGGGGATTCTTTATAACGAAATATGTTGAACACTTGGAGAAAATCTATTGTTACAAATAGATAGAAACAAAACTATAAGTTTTATAGCAATTTCTAATATAATTGCTTTGATTATAGTCTTTACTACCAAACAGAGTATTGCACAACAAAGCAACTCATCTTTAAAACTATTTAACACCCCAATACCTATTAGTATCTATGAGCAAGTTGATTTTGGTGAAAGTCAGTTATGGTCCTCAATTGGGATTGCTTCATTTTATGGCAACAAATTCCATATGAGAAAGACATCGAGTGGCGAAAGATATGATATGCATGATAACACTGCTGCTCATAGAACTTTACCATTTGGCACAATTCTAAGAGTTGTTAATAATAAAAATCAGAAATCATCTTTACTTAAGGTAAATGATAGGGGCCCTTTTATTAAGAAAAGAGTAATAGACCTATCTCGAGCTGTATCACAAGAGATAGGTAGTTCTGGGTTAGCTAACGTTACTGTTAGCGGTTTTGTGCCAGGGAAAATCCAATTAAACGATCCAGAAAACTTTTTCTTAGCATATACCACTACCGATAATCCTGCAATTTATAATAAGGAAATATTCGAAATTATTTCAAATTACGAAGAGTTCCAGGACGCTTATGATGATTATGATTATTTGATTACCCAAAACACATCGTTTGAAAATAATTTATATATTTTGATAGCAGCAGATGAGTATCAAACAAATCCTAAGAAAGTTCAATATAAATTAGGTTATTTTAAGAACTTTGAACCAAAGCGTATTCCATTTAGTATTGCTGAACGTGAAAAGAAATAATTTGATATAAGTTAATCTTTTATTATTTTTTATTCGCCTATTATTTATTATTTTAATAGTGTGTATTGGAGCAAAATTGAAAAAAATATTTAGAAATGGAGTAATATAGTGAAAAGAATCTTAATTCTATTTGTTTCGCTCTTTGTAGGAGCAATTATATTTCAGGGCTTTCAATGTAGCTCTAAAAACCTAACCACTGCAAAGGTTGCTTATACTAATAAGGATTATCCAAAAGCATTGGATTATTTACAAAAAGAGGTGCAATTAAACCCTAATAGCCCCGAGGCTTACGCACTACTTGCCGATATATATAAAGAGCAAGAAAAATGGGATTTAGCTGCTCAAAATGCCAAGAAGGCTTTAGAATTGGCTAAAACCGATGACCTCAAAAAACGTGAAACCGCACTAATCCAACAAATATGGATAGAGTGCTTCAATAAAGGGGTCAATGTATTTAATAGTTATAACGGTTCTAATAAGCAAGTTCTAGACGATGCGGTAAAATATTTTGATATAGGGCTTGAACTTAGACCACATATTCTTGACTTTTATAAATTCAAGGCTATGGTTAGTGAATACAAAGGCGATACCGCAAAAGCAATGGAATATTATAGCCAATATGCTAAAGGTATGGAGCCTGAAGTGAAAATAGCTGAAGAAAAAGGCTTTTATTTGGATATGCCAAGAGAAAAGTTTTTACAAAAAATTGGCGAAAAACCTATCAATACCATTCATAAAATCACAGAAGCGTACGATACTAACTTTGTAGATATTTTCAAAATAAACGGCAAAGAATTATATGCTTTCTCTAATGCTAATGATAATGGTGAAAAATTGCTTACTTATTGGGATTACGACCCAAGTGCAGACATTCCTAATGATGAAAAGACTATGCCTTTTAACTTTAGTACAGAACCTTATGGCGCATTGGCACAATATTATTATGAGAAGAGAGACTTTGATAAGGCTTTAAAATATATTGATATGATTACAAAATTACAGCCAAATAATACAGATGCACAACGTTCTAAATTAACTATTTATCAAGAAATGGGTAAAACTGATGTTGCTCTTCAAGAAGCAATGTCTCTAACTAAGAGCGATCCTAATAATAAGTCTTCATGGGCTCAACTTGGTGATTTGCAACAAAATTTAAAAATGTATGATGAAGCTGTTAAAAGCTACGAAAGAGCTTTACAAATTGACCCAAATTACGATATAGTTTTGAGAAATATAGCTTCTGCATATAAAAATAAAGCTTCTATAATACAAAAAGAACAGCAAGATAAATCCGATAAAGATAAAGCATATAAACCAAATGCAGAAGAATACTTCCCATTATTGCGTAAATCTGCCGAATACTTTAATGGAGCTTTAAAATCAGATAAATTCAGTACGAACTATCAAGTATTAGCCGAATTGGGTAATATTTATATGGTTTTAAACCAAGAAGCTGACTTAAAGAGGATTGCACGCACATTAGAAGGTATTGCACCATTAGTGCCTAAACAAGAATTAGAATCTTACTATCTTGTTATGCTTAATATTTATGGGGCAACTAAAGAATCAAGTAAATTAAAAGAAATTCAAGATAAAATGAATAATTTAAAATAATATATTACAAACTTTATTAACAAATAGGACCAAAAATGTCTGAAAACAACAATCCACAACCACAACAATTGAATATTGAAATTGGAGAAAAAGAAGCTGAAGGTATCTACTCAAATTTAGCGATTATTTCACATTCTGCTGCTGAATTCGTAATTGACTTTACAAGGTTATTACCGGGAGTTCCTAAGGCAAAAGTTAATGCTAGAATTATTATGACACCTCAACATGCTAAATTATTATTAAGAGCTTTAAATGATAATATTATTAGATTTGAAAATACTAACGGAACAATCAATATAGATGGTCCAGGTAGCTTTGGTAATTTTTCTGATTTTGGTGGTTCAGGTAATCCTGTTGTCAATTAATCGCAAGTAAAGATTATCTTATTTAAATGCAAAAGAGCTTATTTACATTTTAAATAAGCTCTTTTTTTATCTATAAGAACAAGTATTTTTATTCAGCAGTCCAACGAATATTTAATTTACGCGCAGCAAGAGCATCGTCTACTCTTCTTATTGGCGTATTGCTCGGCGCATTTATTACTAACTCTGGATTTTCTTTAGCTTCATTTGCTATTTTTATCATAACATCAGCAAATTCTTCTAAAGTTTCTTTCATTTCAGTTTCTGTTGGTTCAATCAACATACATTCGCGTACTATAAGCGGGAAATAAATTGTAGGTGCATGGTAGCCATAGTCCAATAGTCTTTTAGCTATATCTTTAGCACTAACTCCGTTTTCTTTTTGGAAGTCTGCACTCATTACAAATTCATGCATCCCATACTCAGAATATGGAAATTTATAGTGATCTTTGATTAAAGCGCGAATATAGTTAGCATTAATAATTGCATTTTCGCTTATTGCACGCAGACCATCAGCACCATGCATTCTGATATAGGTATAAGCACGTACAAACATACCAAAATTACCATAGAAGCTATGAATTTTGCCTACCGACTCTTTTCTATCAAAATCTAATGAATAAGTATCATTATTTTTAGTAATTACTGGAACGGGCAAGTAGGGGATAAGTTTGTCGTTTACACACACTGGACCAGAGCCAGGACCGCCACCACCGTGTGGCGTTGAAAATGTCTTATGCAAATTAATATGCATGCAGTCAAAACCTAAATCACCAGGTCTAACAATGCCTAAGAGTGCGTTTAAATTTGCACCATCCATATACATCAAGCCACCACAACCATGAATTAGCTTTTCTATTTCTATAATTTCTTTCTCGAATATCCCAACAGTATTAGGATTAGTAAGCATAAATCCAGCTACGTCATCGCCAACCTTTGTTCTAATATCTTCCAAGTCTACTCTTCCAAACTCATTGGATTTCAGTTCGACAATATCAAATCCAGCTATAGCAGCAGAAGCTGGATTTGTGCCATGCGCTGCATCTGGAATTAAGATTTTCGTTCTTTTGTGGTCGCCACGTGCTTCATGATAAGCCTTTATCATTGCTATACCAGTAAATTCACCTTGTGAACCTGCTGCTGGTTGTAGTGTTACGCCCGTAAAACCAGAGATTTCTTTAAGAAGCTCACCCAATTCATACATTACAGCTAAAGCACCTTGAGAATGATCCTCCCTTGATGATGGGTGTAGATTAGCAAAGCCCGGCAAAGCAGATACTACTTCATTAATCTTTGGATTATATTTCATTGTACAAGAACCTAAGGGATAAAAACCTTGGTCAATACTATAATTTAAATGCGATAACCTTAAAAAATGTCTAGCAATTTCATTTTCGCTAATTTCAGGTAACTCGGCTGTCTTTTTTCTTAATAAATAATCGGGGATAGAATCACTATAATTACATTGATCTACGTCTAATTTAGGTAATGAATAACCTACTCTTCCCGGTTTTGATTTTTCAAATAATAATTTTTCCATATTAAATTAATCGTTTAAGGTGATTGTTATATAATTTTCTAAAGCATTTTTTGCTGCATTTTGTTCAGCTTCCTTTTTACTTTTACCTTCACCGATTCCTTTTAATTCACTATCAACATAAACGCCAATTTTAAACTCTTTGGAATGGTCGGGTCCTAACTCTTCAATTACTTGGTAAGTAGGGGGAGCGTAGCCTTCTGATTGTACACGCTCCAACAAACGGCTTTTGAAGTTCTTGTCCTCCAAAAGTTGTTCGTTGAGCATCATTGTAAGTAATTTATTTATAATGAAGTTTTTTACAACTTCAAAGCCTGAGTCGATATATATTGCGGCTATTAAAGCCTCAAGAGCGTCCGATACAATGGATTCATGCCCACCTTTGAGCGAGCTTTCAGCGCTATGGCTTAAAAAGATAAATTTATCTAATTTAAGTAATTTGGCACATACTGCTAATGAATGTTTATTTACAAGCCACGAACGAAGTTTTGTTAATTTACCTTCTAATTCATCACGATGATACCAAAATAGATGTTCTGTAATAATGAACCCCAAAATTGCATCACCAAAGTATTCAAGTCGTTCATTAGAGCCTAAGCCGGGTCTATTGATTATTGGTAAATAAGAACGGTGTATTAGTGCTTTTTCAAAGATACCTATATTGTTAATTTTAATACCAAGTATACTTTCTAATTCTAATTTTTTTTCTGGACTTAGTATGCCTAATACATGAAACTTAATAAATCCTGATTTATCGTTGTCTAATAAATCAGGACTTTTGAATAATCCATTGTAAATATTTAATAAAATATTTTTCAATTTTGATCAATATAAAATTAGTATGCCTTAAAACAAAGAGAAGCGTTATGCCCACCAAATCCAAAAGTATTGCTTACAGCTGCTTTAATCTCTTTTTCAATAAATTTATTTGGCACATAATTTAAATCACATTCTACATCAGTTTCAAATAAATTAATGGTAGGAGGGATCTTTGATTCATAAATTGCTTTTAACGTTGCAACTGCTTCAATAGCACCTGCCGCCCCTAATAAGTGTCCCGTCATTGATTTGGTAGAACTTACATGAAGTTTATAAGCATGCTCGCCAAATAATGTTTTTATTGCCTTAGTTTCATTAATGTCATTATAGTATGTAGAAGTACCATGTGCATTGATATAATCGATATCTTCGAGCTTTAAGCCTGCATCTTCGATACATAATTTCATTGAACGGATAGCTCCCTCACCGCCTTCCGAAGGCTGAGTAATGTGAAATGCATCATCAGTTAATCCAATACCAGCTAATTCACCATAGATTCGAGCGCCTCTATTCTTTGCATGCTCTTCAGTCTCCAATATAAGAATACCAGCTCCTTCACCCATAACAAAACCATCTCTGCCTACATCGAAAGGTCTACTTGCTGTTGCAGGGTCATCATTTCTAGTAGACAAGGCTTTCATGGCATTAAATCCACCAATGCCCATTGGACAAACAACGGCTTCACTACCACCTGTAACCATGACGTCGGCGTCACCTCTTTGCATTATCATTAAAGCATCTGCCAAAGAGTGCGAAGATGTAGCACAAGCCGAAACAGTAGCATAATTAGGTCCTTTTAATCCCCAACGGATAGCTGTATGCCCAGAGGCGATATCTGAAATCAACATTGGAACAAAAAATGGCGAAATTCTGTCTGGCTTACCGCCCCTATCGTATAAATTCTGTTGTTGGTGATGGTAAGTCCACATACCACCTATGCCTGAACCAATAATAACACCTACTCTATTTTTGTCGGTTGCTTCAAAGTCAATCCCAGAATCATCAACCGCCATTTGTGCTGCCGAAAGAGCGAACTGTGTAAACAAATCCATTCTCTGCGCCTCTTTTGGGCTAATGAAATGAGTAGAGTCAAAATTTTTAACTTCACAGGCAAACTTAGTTTTAAACTCTGATGCGTCAAAACGCGTAATGGGGGCGGCACCACTTTTGCCTGCAAGTAGTGCGTCCCAATATTCGTTTAAATTATTTCCTATTGGAGTTACTGCACCCATACCTGTAACTACAATTTTGGGAAAATTATATCTTGGCATAATTCTCTCGAAATTTAGATTATTTATTTGCTTCCAAATATGATATAACCTCGCCTACTGTTTGAATTTTTTCAGCAACTGAATCTTCAATGGTTATATCGAATTCTTTTTCTAGTTCCATGATGAACTCTACTGTATCCAATGAATCTGCACCCAAATCTTTTGTAAATGAGGCATCATCAGTAAGTTGACTACGTTCTACGCTAAGTTTTTTAACAATGATGTCATATACTTTTTCTTTTATTTCTGACATTTTGTACTCCTAAATATAAAGTTTTAAAAAAATATTCTACATAAATAAACCACCGTTGACGTGCAAGACTTCACCGGTAATATAAGTCGATAAATCAGAAGAGAAAAATACAACTGCGTCTGCAATTTCCTTTGCTTCAGCTATCCTCTTCAATGGTATATTTGCTAAAAAGTAATTCTTTTGTTCTTCCGTTAAACTCTCGGTCATATCTGTTCTAACATATCCCGGAGCTATTAAATTTACCAATATGTTCCTAGATGATAATTCTTTAGCTAATGATTTAGTCAATCCAATCATACCTGCTTTCGAAGCCGCATAATTTACTTGACCAGCATTACCTATTGTGCCAACGATTGAGCCTATATTTATGATTCTTCCAAATCTTTGACTCATCATTGTTTTTACTACTGCCTTTACTGCTAAGAATGAACCTTTTAAGTTAGTATCAATTACAGCGTCCCAATCTTCTTCACTCATTCTTATTATCAAATTATCTTTAGTAATACCTGCATTATTTACAAATACATCTATTTTGCCTTCATTTTTTACAATGACACCAACAGCATTTAATAGAGAATGCAAATCAGTTACATCGGCTTGCAATAATTTAATATTATTCTTACTTTCCGTTTCAAATATATCTATACCTTGCTCTGGAATGCTTCTGACAATACCATATACTAAAGCACCTTCTTCAGCAAGCCTCTCACAAATCGCTTTACCTATACCTCTATTGGCTCCAGTAACAGCTATAATTTTATTATTTATCAAATTTGTCATAACTTTGAATGTAAATTTACTAATTTTTTTTTAATTTATTGATACTTTTCTATATCTTCGTATTTATCAATACCAAATAATTCAATGTCGCTTATTGTTCTTTTTATCAATCCCTGCAATACATTACCAGGTCCTATTTCTATAAATTTAGTAAAAGAATTATTCTTCATTTCAATAATAGATTGGGTCCACTTTACGGGTGAAGTTAATTGAAGAATTAAAGCCTCTTTAATTTCTTCTGCTTTGTAAAGAGCCTTGGCATAAACATTTGAATATATTGGCTTGATAGCATCATTGAATTTAGTATCATGAATTGCTAAAGCTAATTCTTCTTTGGCAGAATTAAGCAAAGGACTATGAAAAGCACCGCTAACTACTAATTCTTTAACCATTTTTGCACCAGCTGTTTTAAAAGCAGAGGCATTCTCTCTTAAATATTCTGCTGAGCCAGATACTACGACTTGACCGGGAGAATTAAAATTTGCAGCTACTACTATATTGCCATTACCATTTGCTGTTAGCTGATGGCATACATCTTCTACTTTGCTATCTTCTAAGCCAATAACTGCAAACATTGTTCCAGGCTGTTCAATACCTGCACTGAACATAAGCTCGCCACGTTTAGCTACCAACATTAACCCATCATATAAATCAATAACTCCAGCAGCATATAAGGCAGCAAATTCGCCAACGGAATGTCCTGCGCAAGCGTCAAAATTTAACTTATTATTCAATAAGTTAAATAAAATACTTGAATGAATGTAAATTGCAGGTTGGGTATATCTTGTTTCTTTTAAAACATCTATAGGCCCATCAAACATAATATCACTAATATTATATGAAAGTGCAGAATTTGCCTTTTGAAGTATCTCATTTGCCAAACTGCTATTACTGCAAACATCTTTTAGCATTCCTACATATTGTGAACCTTGCCCAGAAAAGACTAAAGCTGTTTTCATCAATTACTTCCCTTGTTCATATTCCACTTCATATATATAGCACCCCAAGTAAAACCAGCTCCAAAGCTCGCTAAAATTAAATTATCACCTTTATGTAGCTTTCCATTTTGTTCCCATTCGGATAAGCAAATAGGAATTGTACCTGCCGTTGTATTACCAAATTTATTAATATTAACCATTACTTTGTCCATTGGTAATTTAATTCTATCGGCAGTAGCTGATATAATCCGTAAGTTTGCTTGGTGAGGCACCAACCATGCTATATCATCGGCAGTTAAATTATTTTTTTGTAGTATTTCTGCTGTAACATCAGCCATACCAATGACGGCTGCTTTAAATACAGGCTGCCCGTCTTGGTGAATATAATGCTCGTTATTTTGGACTGTCTCGATAGATGCAGGTTTAAAAGAACCACCAGCAGTTTGGTAGAGATATTTTCCACCTTCTCCATCTATATGTAGGATTTGGTCTATAAGCCCATAATTATCATCGTCAGATTTCTCTACTATACATACTCCTGCACCATCTCCAAAAAGTATAGCTTGTCCTCTATCATGTAAATTGAGAATAGAAGTCATTTTGTCTGCACCGCAAAGTAAAACCTTCTTTGACGTACCAGAATTAACTAATGAGACAGCGGTCGATAAAGCAAATATAAAGCCCGAGCATGCCGCCGAAATATCAAAGCCCCATACATTTTTAATTCCTAACTTATGCTGTACTACAGCAGCAGTGGAAGGAAACATATGATCGGGAGTAACAGTTGCTACAATGATAGTATCTATCTCATTTTTATCTATACCACGCTTAGCAATACATTCTAAAGCTGCGGGGACTATTAAATCAGAAGTAGCACCTTCTTTAGCAAATCTTCTTTCGGAAATTCCAGAGCGTGTTCTTATCCACTCGTCGTTAGTATCTAAATACTTCTCAAAATATGAATTAGGATATACATCAGGTGGTAAATAATGAGCTAATGATGTAATTGTTGCTGCCATACAAATTCTCTTAATTTATTAATGCATTTTCAATTATTTTATTAACATCAGCTTTAATCATATCCTTTGCCCTCAATAACATATTTTTGATAGCTAAAGGACTTGATTTGCCATGTCCAATTATAGAAACTCCATTGACCCCTAACAAAGCTACACCACCATAATTTTGATAATCAAAATCAAGTAATACTTCCTTCATTATAGGTACCATAAGACCAGTTTTTAATTTATTGACTAAACTCTTTTCAGAATAGTCTTTTATTTTTGATTTTAAGACAGAAAGAAAACTCTCTGCAAATTTTAAGACAATATTACCAACAAAACCATCGCAAATTACTAAATCAAAATCACCATACATAATATCGCGACCTTCTACATTACCTACAAAGTTTAATTTGCTTGATTTTAATAAATGATAAGTTTCTTTTACCGCTTCCGTGCCTTTACTTTCTTCTTCACCAACATTTAGCAAACCCACCCTTGGGGTTGTTATATTTAAAACTTTTTCTAAATATATGCTACCCATGACTGCATATTCATATAAATAACGAGGCTTTAAATCTACTGTAGCCCCTACATCCATAAGAAATACGGGATTGCCTTTGATAGTAGGTAAGACTGTGCCAATTGAAGGGCGTGACACCCCTTTTATACGTCCTAAGACCATCGTTGAAACCGCTAACATTGCACCTGTATTACCAGCAGAGGCAAAAGCATCGCAATTCCCTTGGGCATGATATTCAGCGCCTATATACAAAGAAGAATTTCGACGTTTTTTTATTACGTCGGTAGGATCGTCCTTCATTGTTATTTGGTCTGAAGCATGGATAATCTTGACTTTATTTAAATCATAATTTAAAGATTTAATTTGCTTCTCAATTTGATCTTGATTGCCAATAAGATGCACTTCTACATCTTGGTGATGTGGATCATTCAATAATAAATAAGTTCCTTCAATTTCATTGAGGGGTGCAAAATCACCCCCCATAGCATCAAGGGCTATTCTATATTTGCTAATATGCATCTTAGAGCTTATTAAACTGTAGCAAGAACCTTTCTACCATTGTAATAACCACATTCTGGGCAAGCAGTATGAGCTAATTTTGTAGCGCCACATTGTGGGCAATTACCTGTTTGCATAGACGATGCTTTGTAATGTGTTCTTCTTTTGTTTCTTCTTGACTTAGAAAATTTTCTGTTTGGATTTGGCATTTTACTATCTCCAATTAATTTATTTTAAAATCTTTTAATTTTGACCATCTTTCATCTGTTGCATTTTCAGAGTTAGTTAATTCAGGGAAAATTTCTGTAATATCCTTATTTTTATACTCTGGGGCTACTCGCTTCATAGGCAGGCTAAGAGCTAATAGTTCGATAGCTTCATGAGTAATATCTATATATTGAGCGTCTTCTCTGATTAGAATATCGCTATCTATATCTTTGACACTATTTTCCAAAAATGCCTTTGTGTTAGCAATAAATGCTAAATTTACTTCACAATTTACAATTTCATTATAATTCTTTAAAGATCGGTCGCAAACTAAATTGGCATTAGCTTTTACGGTTGATTTTAAAGAGTATCTATTACCTACTTTTCTGATACGTCCATTTAATTCAATAAAACCCGAAAATTCTTCAAACATACATTCTGACTCTGAAATTTCAGAACTTAGGGTAATTTCATGCTCCCCGTCCTTCATCCCGTGTATATCAATCTTTAACATTCTAAATATGGACCGACTACCAATAAATTTACAAAAATACTGAATTTTTATCATATTATCAAATTTTATGATTAATTACTTATGCACAAATATTAGGAATAGTCTATTTGAAGTTTGAAAAGTAAGTTCTAAGGTCTTCACGCCAATCTACAATAGATATGTCTAATGTGTCAGAAAGTTTTTTATTGGACATTGCCGAAAAGAGTGGTCTCTGAACAATGGATTTAAAATCAGACGTCTTTGCCCTTTCTAAATATAATCCTAAATGTAAAATCGTATTTAATTCGTTAGCCCATTCAAATCGACTGGCATACCCAGAGTTGGTTAAATGAAACAAACCCGTAAGATTCTGATTAATTGCAAGAGTACTAATTTCCACTATCTGTTTAACAGAAGTAGGTATCGAAATTTCATCATCAGCTATTTTTAAGTGCTTTGATTTTTGCGACCATACACCTAATTTTGCGATAAAATTATTTTGCCCATTTCCATAAACCCAACTTAATCTAAATATTAGGTAATTGTCCGAAATATTGACTATTTGATTTTCACCTAACAATTTTGATTTTCCATATATATTTAAGGGATTTGCGAAGTCACTTTCTATATAAAGCTCGCTTTTACTACCATCAAATACATAATCAGTACTAAAATGCACTAATTTGAAATTATATTGCTTAGATAATATTGCTAAGTATGATGGTGCCAATGAATTTGTCGAATAGGCGATGATAGTATCATTTTCAGCATTTTCAACTAATGTATATGCCGAACAGTTTATAACTACATCTGGTCTAAATTCTGCTATTGTTTGCTGTGTTAAGTTATAATTATTTATATCGAAATCTGAATAATCATAAGCTAAGTAAGCAATGTTATTCTTGGCGAAATTATTACAAAACTCAGAACCTAATTGACCTTTCGCTCCAAAAATAATTACTTTCATTGTTTACGCACGGTTGCCCAATGTGAACGTAAATCATTTAATTTTGATTCAACCCAACTCATATTTCTTATATACCAATCAATAGTTTTTACAAATCCTATCTCGATATTTGTTTCTGCTTTCCAATTCAACTCGGTTTGAATTTTATTAGTATTTAAAGAATATCTAAAGTCGTGTCCTGGCCTATCACTCACGAATTCTATTAGTTCTGTTGGTTTATTCATTAAACTAAGGACATATTTTACTACGTCAATATTGGTCATTTCGTAACCACTACCTATGTTATAAATATTACCAACTTCAGCATTCTCCAAAATATTTAAGACTGCTTCTACATTATCATCAACGTATAACCACTCTCTAATATTCATTCCATCACCATAAATAGGTATTTTCTGATTATGTAATGCTTTATAAACTATCACGGGAAGTAATTTTTCTGGATATTGCCATGGACCATAGTTGTTTGATGGACGGCAAGTAATTACTGGTAAACCATACGTGCGAGTATATGCCCTACCTAACATATCTTGAGCTGTTTTGCTTACGGAATATGGTGAATTTGGTTCTAAAGGAGTATCTTCGTAGAAATACCCGTCATTGCCTAATTCTCCGTATACTTCGTCGGTTGCTATATTTATAAATTTTGTTACTCCAAATTCTTTTGATAAATCTAATAAAACTTGTGTTCCAATTACATTTGTCATCATAAATGGAGTAGCGTCTATTATGCTCCTGTCTACATGAGTTTCGGCAGCCCAATGCACTACATAATCTGGTTTCTCATTTTTGAAAATATTGAGTAAGCTAACCTTGTCACTTATGTCTGTATGATAAAATGTATAGCCTTTAGTACTTTCTAATCTTCTTAAATCTCCAGCATATGTAAGTTTATCTACTACTACAATATCATAACCCCTTTCAATAGCAAATCGAACAAAAGCAGCTCCTATAAACCCTGCTCCGCCAGTTACCAATATCTTCATCTTGAGTATTCCTTACTTATTTTTATACAGTAATTTTTATATTCGCAATTAGGTAATTGTGATATATTATTATTAAACGTATCAAAACTTATAAAGTTTTGAATCAAAGCAATCTCTTCAAGGCAAGCTATTTTTGTTCCTTGTCTTTTCTCAATTGCATGAATAAAATTTGCTGCTTCCAATAAGCTATCTGGTGTGCCCGTATCAAGCCATGCTACGCCTCGCCCGATAATTTCTACATTTAATGAATTTAGTTTGCGGTATTGATTATGTAAATCGATTATCTCTAATTCCCCTCTTTTACTTGGTTTAAGACTTTTAGCATATTCAACAACATGGTGATTAAAAATGTATAATCCGGGTATTGCGTAATTTGATTTAGGAGAGTTTGGTTTTTCTTCAATACTAATTACCGACATATTACTATCAAATTCGACCACTCCATAAGACTCAGGGTTATCAACTCTATAAGCAAATATAGTGGCACCCTGATTATGTAATAGACCGTTTCTAAAGAAATCTAATTTTCCATAGAATAAATTATCACCTAAAATAAGACATACTTCAGAGTTATCTATAAATTCTTCACCAAGAATAAAGGCTTGCGGTAGTCCGTCTGGGCTTGCTTGAACAATATATTGTATATTGATACCCCATTGAGAGCCATCTCCTAGTAGTCTTTCATAATTTGGGGTGTCCTCTGGGGTCGAAATAATTAAAATATCCTTAATACCACCAAGCATAAGGGTGGATAATGGATAATATATCATTGGTTTATCATAAACATGTTGTAATTGCTTGCTGTAAACTGATGTCATTGGGTATAAGCGAGAGCCCTTGCCACCAGCCAAGATAATAGCCTTCTTATTCATTGATGATATTTCCATAATCAAAATATTTATTACTATCACACTCTAACCAATTATTGAGAGTAACGCCAGTTCTATCTTTATCACTAATTAACAAATCCTTACTATCAAGCATAGTATGAATATAATTATTCAATTCATTAGTGTTCAAAGACCAATCGATAGCTTTGTCGAATGGATTTATTGATAATTCGCAATCTTTGTTCCAATGCCCTGTGCAAAAATATTCTATTATTGTTTCTTCAGGTACATATAGACCATGAGCAAATCCTTTGGGAAGCCACATCCATTCGCCAAATTCAGCAGTGTCTTCTATCTTATAAATACATACTTTACCAAAATATGGCGAATTAATTCTAATATCTAAAGCCATATCATATAAGGTACCAGAAATACAGCGTACTAATTTATCCATATATGGGTTCCATTGAAAATGAAACCCTCTGAATGTATTAGCTTGAGAAAAACCTTGATTATATTGATTGAACTTTGCATTATTCATAAAATTTAATCTATTGTCAGAATTAATATCGCTCATACGTAACGTTTCAGCAAAATAACCTCGTTCATCGCTAAATTTTTTAAATCTAATAACTTTTATATCTGGTATTGCCAATTCTTTTATATCTAATATTAACATATCTTGCTGTATTTTTCTTTAATTATTTTAATTACTCGTTGAGCTGTTTTCCCGTCCCACAAATCTGGAATTTGTGAATCTTTCCATCTGCCGTTTATTGCTTCCGTTGCCAATTCTTTTAGCCTGATAGTATCGGTACCAATAATTATATTACTGCCTTCACTTACTGTGATAGGACGTTCTGTATTTTCTCTTACTGTTATACAAGGAATCTTGAGTGCCGTTGTTTCTTCTTGCACGCCACCGCTATCAGTAATAACAAACTTAGAGTTCACCATTAATTTCTGAAATTCTAAGTATCCTAATGGTTCGGTGAATATTAAATTCTTCTTATTATTAATAATACTTGATAACCCGAATAACTCTATGTTTTTTAGTGTACGTGGGTGAATTGGAAAAACCAATTTTATTTCTTGACTTATCTCTGCTATTGCTCGTAAAATTTTCTCTAAAATAATTGCATTGTCTACGTTTGAAGGTCTATGTAAGGTGATTAATCCATACTCTGCTGCGTTTAATGATAAATTCGATAATATAGTATTCTTTTGTACTTTAGCCATAAAATAAAAAAGAGTGTCAATCATTATATTACCAACTAAGGCTATTTTATCATCGGCAACACCTTCATTTTTGAGGTTTTCAACTGCATCAACTGACGGAGCTAATAATAGGTCTGCTAATGTATCGGTAATCAGTCTATTTATTTCTTCAGGCATTTCTCTATCAAAACTTCTGAGACCTGCTTCTAAGTGAATAATTTTTATACCCTTTTTAGCCGCTACAATACTACATGCCATTGTAGAATTTACATCGCCAACAACTAAAATTGCATCTGGTTTAACTTCATCAGTTATATCATCAAATTTATCTAAAATTGAGGCTACTTGCTTTGCTTGAGAGCCAGAGCCAACCCCTAAATTAATGTCTGGCTTAGGAATACCTAACTCTACAAAAAATAAATCAGACATTTTTTCATCATAATGTTGCCCAGTATGTAATAGTATAGTATCTATATCTTTATGATATTGTAATTCTTGCATGAGTGGAGCAATTTTCATAAAATTAGGTCTTGCTCCCACAATATTAATTAATTTCATATTCTAATCGGAAATAAAAATACAAATTTAAGTAATATTTTGCAAAAAACAGTATCCTATATCATTGGGTATTATTTTCCATGCCAATTTCAATATTTACGCGACGTTGAAGCGCTTGTTCTATATCTGCATTATCAACACCTTGACCTAAGATTTCCCAATCAATCTTATTAATAAATTCAGTATAATTAGATATGTATTTTAATTTGTTGTCTAAATATTTATACGTAAAATATGCTCTTAATTTTGAGAGAATCAGATTGTCTATTTTGTCCTTCCTGTTAATTGAAAATCCTAATTTAAGGTCATCTATACTCTCATCATCATATATTGAAGTAGGAGATATAGGACGAGAATCTGCAAAACCTGTGATTTTTATTTTTAAATTCGGATGTTTATCCACACATTCACTATGTATATTAGATAGAATATTTACTATATAAGAAATAACGCCATTAAGTGCTTGCTCTACTTTGATTGCGTATTCATCATAAATTTTACCAGGATTTTCAATATATTTTGTATTATCATTTTTCCCAAAAATATTATAAGAGAACTTTAATCTAAGTGCTTGCAAGTCATCCACCGAATTGGGGTGATAATATCCTGTTACAAAAAAAGGTATCTTATAATCCTTAAAATCGAAATTCACTAAGTTATCAGGGATAATGAAATTTGCAGCTAATTTAATAACTGAACTATCAGAGCAAATGGCGTCTATTTGCTGTTCGGGAATATAGTTTGGTAAGCAAGAATTAAAATATCTTACGTAATATCGCCTATTTGGATGTAATTCAAAATTAAATATACCGTCAGAATTAACTATTTGTTCGCTAATTATATTTTTACTATTATCTAATAACAGTGCCTTGCCGTCCAGAGGTATGTCTGAAGATTTGGATATTACAGTTCCCTTATAAAATACTGGTTTGCATAACGTAAATTTGTACAAGTCTTTACCACCACAGCCACCAGCTCTATTAGATGATATTACGATTGAGTTATCAAAAGCGGCAGAGCCAATATCGTCAAATTTACTATTGATAGATTCCTTTAGTAGAATTATGTCCGAAATTTCATTATTTCTTAATTGCGTCTTATATACGTCAAATCCACCATATCCTCCAACTTTATCGGAAGAGAAATAAAGTTCATTAAATTCTGAAATATTTGGAGCTAACTCATCACTCTCTGTATTAATGGTATTGCCTAAATTTTTTGCTTCAGACCACTGCCCATTCTCATACTGCGACCAATAAATATCTAATCCGCCAAAACCACCATCTCTATCCGAAACAAAATATAAGTTCTTTCCATCTTGGCTGATTGCTGGATAAGATTCGTAAGATTCAGTATTAATTAGAGCTGATAACAGCGAAGGCTCGGACCATTTTCCATTTACTTTTTCTGAAATATATAAATCGCTGTTAATTCGCTTCACAGAATTATTCATTGCTCCAAAAATTAAATACTCCTTCCCATCTCTTTCAAAGAATATAGGAAGCCCGCCATTAGGGTAGGTATATAATGGTAAATTATTTTCGTAAGTTGGAGGCAAAAGTGAATCATTCTTATATTCAGAATAGAAAATACGAACCGTAGAGGGATTGTTTACATTTAACGAAGTAAAGTATAATTTCCCTTTATAATAAAATGGAGCATATTCATCAAATTCGGTATTAAATCTTTTGCCTATATTCCCAGACTCACTAGCATCGTTACACTCTTTAATTGAAGAGCAAGCTGAACAAACTACCAATGCCAAAAACAGTACAAGAACTTTCATTAATATCTTCAAAAATTAGTAAATTTAAAATATAAAATACAAAAATATAATAAAAATCTACATACGTTTGTATTATGTTTAATTATAATATCGGTAAAAGTTGCGTTCCACAATAGCAGAAATTAATGTTAGTAATTTAAAGCATAATTTAAATCAATTTAGAAAAAGGGCTGGTAATATGGAAATAATGCCAGTTATTAAGGCAGATGCTTACGGGCACGGTATTGTAGAAATCAGCCGTATACTTCGTAAGGAGAACGCCGATGTACTTGGTGTTGCCTTTGCAGATGAAGCTATGAAGCTAAGAAAAGAAGGCGATACAGGAGATATATTTGTTTTGATTCCGGGCACGGACTATGATGCTGAATTATATGTTGCGTTTAATTTGCAAGCATCGGTAATGGATATGCATATTATTCAAAAATTATCAAAGCTATCAATGAAAAGAGGTATCAAAGTACGTACTCATTTATTTATAAATACTGGAATGAATAGAGACGGTATAGAGCCAAAAGATGCTGTAAAGTTTATGAATGAAGCAAAAACGTATGAAGGAATAGAAATGATTGGTATCATGACGCATTTGGCAAGCTCTGAATTAGAAGATAAAAGTTTTTCTAATTTACAATTAGAAAGATTCGATAACACTCTAAAAGACTTAAATAATCATAATTATCAGTTCAAGAAAGTTCATACTTATAATAGTGCTGCTATTCTAAATTTTCCGAATAATAAATATAATCTATCCCGTTGCGGTATAGGCTTATATGGATATATGGATTACCCAGAATTAGCAAAAAAGTTAGACCTTAAGCCCGTGCTGACCCTTAAATCTAAGGTGATAAATATTAATTCTATTGGTAAAGGCGATAATGTTGGTTATTCACTGAAATATATAAGCGATGCCGAAAAAAGAATTGCTGTGGTGCCATTAGGCTATGGTGATGGCTTTCACAGAGCCCTATCTAATAAAGCACAATGCTTGATAAATGGCAAAAAATACCAATTAGTAGGTGCTATTTGTATGGATCAATGCTTAGTAGATATTCAAAATGATAACATAAAGATAAATGATGAAGTAGTATTTATTGGTAGACAAGGAAATGAAGAAATTAGCTGCTTTGATAACGCTAAAATAATGAATACTATTCCTTATGAAATAACTACTGCGCTAAAGCATCGTGTACCAAGAATATATATTGATTAAGTTACACAAAATTAAAGATTAGGAAAATTAAACAGACGATATATCGTAAAGAATTGTTAGTTTTGTATTTGTTTATTTTTTTAAAAGTGAAATGAAATTTTATATATTATTCGTAATAGTTTTAGCTTTTGTTTTATCTTCTTGTATCAAGGAAGAAACTCCAGTTCAGCCATATCCAAGAGGTGATTTAGAGACTGAAACTATCGAAATGACTGCTAAATACACTAATCAAGTGTACTTTAGTTTTGAGAAAGGGCAGTCCGTATCTTCTTATATTTATGATATTTGGGATTTAGCATTCAAAAGCTATGGTGAGGATTATTATATAATGCTGAATGGTGCTAAATTTATGGAAGCTGCTGATATGGGAGAAGTAGCTTTCGAATCAGTTACATCTAGGAAAGATGCTCCTTTCCGATATGATTCCACAAACGGAGATTATGCAGACTATTCAATAGGGAAATGGTGGGAAGATAAAGACAATTCTATTATATCAAAAAAACATGTATATATAATAAATAGAGGTAATAACACTAATAATAGAAAAGTTGGATACGTAAAATTTATGGTACTTGGTATCGAAAATAATGAATACAAAATCCGCTTTGCTAATTTAGATAATTCTAATGATTATGTGATATATGTACCTCGTAACGAAGGTATAAATTTTACGCACATATCTCTTGATGATGGCGGGAAAATTGTAAACATAGAACCCCCAAGCCAAAGTTGGGACCTACTTTTTAATAAATATATAGCAATATTATTATATGAAGAAGAGGGTAATATTGATCATTTGCCGTATTCTGTAACTGGAGTTACGATAAATGATAGATATGTTGAGGTTGGTGCTGATACTACATTGGATTTTAAATCTATTACTATAGATGATATTCCTAAGTTTAAGTTCTCAAAAAGACCTGATTGTATAGGGCATGAATGGAAATCATTTACATTACAAGGCGAATCTTATACTGTAAGACCAGAAATTAATTATATTCTTAAAGATAAGAATGGATTTTATTGGAAGTTCCATTTCACGTTTTTCTACAATGAGAAAGGTGAGAGAGGTTATCCACAGTTTGACTTTAAGAGATTATAATTGAGATGCATTTAAATAAATTAAAGAAACAATAAAGAAGAGAAAATGCAAGAAATAATATATCATACTAATTATAAAATAGAGAATGAGTATTGGTGGTTCATAGCAAGAAATCAAATTTTAGGTAAAATTGTTAATGAATTTGCTAAGCTAAATTCAAAGAGCAAGTTGCTCGATGTTGGTTGTGGTACTGGTGCCTTTGCAGCTACATTCAATGATTCAGTTAATGTTGCTGGAATAGATACGTCAGATATAGCATTACAATACGCTGCTAAGAGGGGACTTAAAAATTTAAGAAATTGTTATTTGAAAGATTTTCCAAAAGAAGAATTTCAGCCAGATGTGATTACTTTTTTAGATGTTATCGAGCACATAGAAGATGATAAAGCTGTTGTAAAGGACGCCTATAATTTATTAGAGAAAGGTGGATATGTAATAGCTTCAGTTCCAGCCTATCAATGGCTTTGGAGCCATCACGACGAATTGCATATGCACTATAGAAGGTATACTAAAAAGAGATTTATGGATTTATTTAAAGAAGCTGGATTCCATGTCCAATATGCCTCTTATTTTAATACTTTATTGTTCCCATTAGCTGCACTCAAGAGAATCCTAGATAAAATAACTGGGGCAAGTAAGAAGGATAATAGTCCAATTGAAGAGGTAAGCCCGTTTGTGAATAGCTTATTTAAAAATATCTTCCTTGCCGAAAAGAAAGCATTACCTAACCTGACTTTGCCCTTTGGAGTTTCTATTGTTATAGTAGCTAAGAAGTTATAAATAATAAGTATGAATATGAAGAAAAATAGTATAAAAACAACTAAATTAAATTTAGAAAGCCAATTAGAAATTAAGAGTTTGCCTCATTATCTGCCAATAATCATCTTTGCTATAACAACTATAGTTTTTTTTGGGGGGCAGATAAATAGCAATACATTTTTTTGGGAAGATTTTGCTGAATATGTATATCCTACACAAACATTCGCAGCAAGAGAGTCGGCAGGTGGAGTTATACCATTTTGGAATCCCTATATATTTAGTGGGATGCCATTTATTGCCGACTTACAAACAGGTTTTTTTTATCCATTTAACCGCCTCTTAAATTTCTTTGTTGATAGTAGTGGGCACTTATCTGTGTGGGGCTTACAGTTTATTACTATTATACATTTCTTTATAGCGCAACTATCATTCTACTTTTTAATAATTTATTACAAACGAAGTCAGTTAAGTGCTATATTTACCGCAATAGCTTTTGCTTTTTCCGGTATTTTAGTAATGCACGTAATACATCCGATGATGGTATATCATTTAGCATGGTTTCCATTAGTCTTGCTATTCTTTGATAAGGGTATTAAGGAAAGAAATTTTAGAAAAGGTATAGTTGCAGGCTTAATCTTGGGTATGTCTCTTTTATCGGGGCACCCACAAACTTCTCTATATTTATTTACATTTCTATTCGTTTATTATGTTTGGATTGTACTTACTGATTATATTGACAACAAAGCAACATTTAAAGAAATAGCTTTTGCTAAATTACCCGCTATTCTTACTTTCTTGGTAGCAATAGGTATATTTGCAGTGCAATACTTGCCTTCCAGAGAATTAGCAAACGAAGCAGTTAGGAACGAATCTACCTATGAAAAATCTGCAGAAGGCTCATTAGAATTTAGCCAAATTGTGAGTTCTGTTATTCCAAATGCGTTCGGAGTGATAATCCCAGAACAAAATAACAAATTCCCATTTTATTTAATGAGTGGAGATAAGCAAGCACCTTATTATTATTATTGGGAAACTTCGTTTTATTTTGGTGTACCAATACTAATATTGGGGCTCTTCGGGTTTATTACTGGTTTTAGGGATAGGAGATTACAAGTCTTATTGTTCTTAGTAGTTTTTGCTTTTTTGTATGCTTTAGGTAGTAATTTTGTTTTACATAAAGTATTTTATAATTTCCCATTCTTTAAACTATTTAGAATGCCAGCAAGAATGATGATGTATTTAGTGATAATATTTCCTATTGCTGCAAGCTTTGGTTTTGATTATCTTCTAAATAACTCTAAGCAATTACAAAATATAGTTATAGCATCGATTCTGCCCATAATTATTGCTCTGCTTGGAGTCAGTGGACTGCTAAGTGGAATGATTGAAACTCCAGCAAGCTTGACAAGCATCTTATCTTCAAATTCTCTATTAGCTTTATTGTTTGCTACTATTACTTTTGCTGTTATGTATTTAATAACTAATAGGAAAATTAATTATTTGAGCGCTGGTGGAATATTAGTTGTTATTATTTTTGCCGATTTATACTTAGCTCATTCAGAGTTTAATTCAAGTAAAACAAATTTTAAAGATTCGTATACTATGGGTGCCGATATGGTGCAATCGTTTCGTAGCACTAATCTAGATAATATGTTTCGTGTTAATACACGTTCTTATAATCCCCCATATATGGCTACAAATAGAAATCAAGGGATGATAGATGCCTTTCAAAATACTGAAGGATACAATCCCTTAGTATTAGCAAGAGTAAACCCAGCCTTGAAAAATAGCGAAGAAATATACGACCTATTAAATGTTAAATATGAATTGAGAGTAGACAAAGAAAAAGGGCAACCTTATTTTTATGAAAATTCTAATAGGCTACCACGTGCTTGGATGGTATATAATTATCGTGTTATACCTGCTGACAAGATAAAAGAAGAAATGCCAAAACAGCAAATAAACTACTTTAATGAAGTTATTTTAGAAGAAGAGCCTAAATTAAACAAAACAACCAGCATTGATACTACATTTGAGCCAAATGTTGCGATTAGAGAATACAAAAATAATTATATAAGATTAGAAGTACTAAATACAGAGAAAGATGGAATTCTTGTTTTAAGCGAAATATGGTATCCAGCTTGGCAAGTGAGTATCGACGGGATACCAGCAAAATTATATAGAGCAAATTATAGTCTAAGGGGGGTGGCAATACCCAAAGGCAAATCTAAGATAGAATTTAGATTTACCTCCCAGCAATTTGCTTATGGGCAATGGATAGCAATCTTTACATTAATAATTGCTCTTCCATTATTATTTATTGGAAAATTTAGAAGAAAGGAGAATAATGAAGAATAAAGCACTGTTGATGCTTGAGAACGGCTATTATGACTATGGAGAACTTTTTACTGGGTCTGGTAACGTGTTCGGAGAATTCGTATTCAATACAGCAATGTCTGGCTATGAGGAGATATTGACAGATCCTTCTGGGAAAGGGCAAGTAATCACTTTTACATACCCACTTATTGGGAATTATGGGGTAAGTAAGTTAAATTTACAATCAGATAAAATATATGCGAACGCTGTAGTTATTAATGATTTGTCGGCAATACCTTCAAATCATCAATCAATAATGACTTTTGCGGACTTTTTAAATGAATTTGACATACCGGGAATTACTGGAATTGATACTAGATCGCTTACACGACAAATCCGTATGTATGGTGCTATAAATGGCGGTATTACCAATCAAGATATATCACCTGAAGAATTTTTAAAGATTGTGAAAGCCCATCCTTCTATTTCTGAATTTGATTTATACAAACAAGTTATAAACAAGGATGTAAAAATAATTGATGGCAATACAGACTCTGACTTAGATTTGGTGGTAATAGATTTTGGCGTAAAATTAAATATATTGAATCATCTAAAACAAAACTTCAGAAAATTATACTTAGTACCTTTTGACGATAATTTTGATAAAAATATTTCTGAATTAGAGTTTGATGGCGTATTTCTAACTAACGGACCGGGCGATCCACGTTCTTTAAAAGAAAGCGATAAATATATTTTAGATTTTGCTAAGAATGGAATTCCAGTAATAGGTATATGCTTTGGACACCAACTAATAGGTAAGGCATTCAACCTTGATATAGTGAAATTACCATTTGGTCATCACGGTGGAAATCACCCTGTAAAAGAACTAGAATCTGGTAAAGTATTTATTACAGCACAAAGCCATAATTACGCCGTATCATTAAATAGTATTGAAAATAATCCAGATTGGGAACTAACGTGGTTACATTTGTACGATAATACTGTTAGCGGTATGCGACATAAACATTTACCAATCAACTCTGTGCAGTTCCATCCCGAAGCATCTCCGGGTCCAAATGATGCAGGCAAAATTGTTTTTGATAATTTTTATAATACGGTAAAATTAAAAAATGGCTAAAAGGACAGATATAAACAGAATATTAGTGATTGGTGCTGGTCCTATAGTGATAGGTCAGGCTGGAGAATTTGACTATTCCGGTTCACAAGCAGTAAAAGCATTGAAATCTTTGGGATATTATGTTGTAGTACTTAACTCCAATCCTGCTACAATAATGACTGATCCAGAGTTATCAGATAAAGTATACATTGAACCAATAAATTCAGATATAATTGAGCAAATAATTAAAAAAGAAAAAATTGAGGCTATTTTACCAACTGTAGGCGGTCAAACTGCCTTGAATGCAGCATTAGATTTGGCTGAAAAAGGTATTATTGAAAAATATCATATCGAATTATTAGGCGTAAATGTAAAATCAATCGAAACAGCCGAAAAAAGAGAATTATTCCGAATAGCAATGAATGAAATTGGGATTCAATCTCCATATGGCAAAACAGTAACCAATTTAAAAGATGCCTTAGACTTTGTTAAAGAAATTGGCTTTCCTGCTATTATTAGGCCGTCCTTAACGTTAGGAGGCTCTGGTGGGGGTATTGCCCATAATTTAGAAGAATTTAACCAAATAGTAATCAATGGCTTTAATTTATCCCCAATCAATGAGATATTAGTAGAAGAATCGTTGTTAGGCTGGAAAGAATTTGAATTTGAAGTTATAAGAGATTTAAATGATAATGCTATTGTCGTATGTTCTATCGAAAACTTTGACCCGATGGGAGTACATACTGGAGATAGTATCACAGTTGCACCTGCTATAACTCTTAATGATGTCGAAGTTCAAAAATTAAGAGACTACTCTCTGCAAGTAATAAGAAAAGTTGGCGTTGCTACTGGTGGTTCTAATATTCAGTTTGCCGTTAATCCAAATAACGGAGAAATACGTATTATCGAAATGAATCCTCGTGTGTCTCGCTCTTCAGCATTAGTATCAAAAGCAACAGGCTTCCCTATTGCTAAAATAGCAGCGCAATTAGCTGTTGGGCTTACATTAGACGAAATACAAAATGATATTACTCTGACTACCCCCGCTTCTTTTGAGCCCGTGATAGATTATGTTGTAGTCAAAATTCCAAGATTTGATTTTGTAAAATTTAAGGTCAAAAATGAGCTTAATACTCAAATGAAATCTGTGGGTGAAGTAATGTCAATAGGTACAAATTTCCGTGAAGCACTGCAAAAGGCTTGCCGCTCGTTAGAAATAGATGCTGATGGGCTTAATCTACCTGCGATTAAAAATATGAGTATTGAAGAGATTATGGAATATTTACAATTCCCTAATCCAGAAAGAGTATTTCTTATTAAGGCAGCTATCGAAAGGGGAGTAGAGCTAGCAAAGTTATTTGATATAACAAAGATTGATTTATGGTTCCTTGAAAATATTAAACAAATTGTTGATATTGAAAATGAACTTATAAAGAACAAATCTGATATTACGCCTTCTCTTTTAGAAAAATCTAAGAAATCTGGATTTTCAGATTCTCAAATATCAACTTTAACTAATTTAGAAGAAGCTGAAATTAAAGAAATGAGAATAGAATATGGTATTAATCCTACGTATAAAAAAGTTGATACATGTGCTGGTGAATTTGAAGCTCAAACTCCATATTATTATTCAACATATCAAAAAGAACATGAGTCTTTTGCAAATGCAAGAACAAAATATATAGTTTTAGGTGGTGGACCATTTAGAATTGGACAAGGTTTAGAATTTGATTATTGTGCTTCCCAAGCCTCGCTTGAGCTAAAAAAAATGAATATTGAAACAATAATGATTAATTGTAACCCAGAAACTGTTTCTACGGACTATGATACTTCAGATAAATTATACTTTGAACCTGTATTTTTTGAAGATGTAATGAACATTATTGATTTAGAAAATCCAGATGGAATTATCCTTCAGCTTGGTGGGCAAACTCCACTTAAATTATCAAAGCAATTATCTGAAAATGGAGTCAAGATATTAGGGACAAGCAAAGAAATTATTGATTTGTGCGAAGATAGAGGTAAATTAATTGATTATCTAAAGCATACTAATATAAAGTATCCTATTGGTGATATTGCTTATAACTTAGAGCAGGCTGAAGCAATAGCCGATAGTATTAAATACCCTGTTATCGTAAGACCATCTTATGTATTAGGCGGAAGGGGGATGGCAGTTGTCTATAATAAGAGTGAGTTAAAAGGATATATAGAACAAGCTATTAATGTAGAAAAAGAACAAGCCATACTTATTGATAAATTCTTAGAAAATGCAATTGAAGTAGATGTAGATGCTGTATCTGACGGTGAGCAAGTAATAATTGGCGGGATAATGGAGCATATTGAAGAGGCTGGAGTTCATTCAGGGGACAGTTGTTCGGTCTTGCCACCATTTAGCTTGTCGGCGCGTATTAAAGACGAAATACGTGAATTAACTTACCAAATAACACTGTCATTAGGTATTGTAGGTTTTATTAATATTCAATATGCAATTTATAACGATGACGTATATTTGATTGAAGTCAATCCGCGAGCTTCTAGAACTGTTCCTTTTATTTCAAAAGCAAGTTGTATCCCTTTAACAAAGTTAAGCGTATATGCTATGTTGGGGCATAAATTTAAAGATTTGAATTTACCTAAATTTACTAGCCAAAACTATTATGCTGTAAAAACTCCAGTATTTTCGTTTAAGAAGTTTCCGGGAGTTGATACTGTATTAGGTCCAGAAATGCTTTCAACAGGTGAAGTTATGGGATTAAGCGAGTATTTTGGTGAAGCATATGTTAAGTCGCAAATAGCTGCTGGAAATAGACTACCTATTGCTGGGAATGTATTTATAAGTGTTAATGACTATGATAAGAAGTTAGTTGTGCCAATAGCAAAAAAACTTATAAATTTAGGATTTAATATATATGCTACTTTAGGTACATATAGTTATTTACACGTTGAAGGCGTTCATTGTAATTTATTACAGAAAATTGATGTAGGGCATCCTAATATTGTTGAAATGATTAATAGTGGTAATATTCAATTAGTCATTAATACTCCTTTAGGAAGAAAGGCGTACCAAGACGACGTTCTAATTCGTTCTGCAGCTTTAAATAATAACATACTTTGTATAACTAATATTTCTGCTGCCAATGCTGCTACAGACGGGATGGATTGGCTTAAAAAGCATAAAATAGACTTGTTTGGGAGTATTAGTAAATCAGCTTTTTGATGTATTGATTACTTTAACTTTCTTTGCAAGTTTTTTTAAACTTGTTAGATTGGGTAAATTTAGTTTGGTATAGATATTTTTACGGTGAGTACTTACCGTAAAAATACTAATACCTAATTTTTCAGCAATAGCTTTAGTACTATAATTTTCACCAATTAATTCAAATATTGAAATTTCTCTGTGCGTTAGTAACTTATTTAAGGATTCTAATGTATAATTTCCAATAAAGTTCTTTTGTACTAATTGCGTATTTTGTAGTAGAGGGTATTTAGTTGGATTGCTCTTTATAGTATTATCTGCAAATTCAACTAATTCGCTATATAATATATCTACTATTCTGGAGTTAAAATACTTTTTACCATTTAAAACAATATGAATAGAACTTAATAATTCTTCTTTCGATATATTCTTGAATTGATACCCATCTGCTTCAAAGGCTAATGCTTTGTAAAGTATATTTTTATCTTCATTCATAGATAAAAACATTACCTTAGTGTTTGGAAAATCATCTTTAATCGATTTTAATGCGTCAAATCCGTCTTTCTCGGGCATTAAAATATCACATAGTACTAAATCTACGGCTTTTGTTTTTAAAATAGCTATACCATCATCTACCGAGAAAGCTGTACTTATGTTGAAATCTACAGAGTGTCCCGCAAGTAATGCTTTAGTACCTAAAGCGGAGATTTGAAAGTCATCAATAATAAGCAATTCATACATATATTTATCTTTTTTCCTTCAAAAAAATCTAAAATAATAAAAATAAAATTAAATTCATAAAAAATATTTTAATATGTTTGTAATGTATTAAATTATTTTAATGAATATTATTAGCCAAATTCTATGCCAAATATGAACAAAATAATGAAATTAGACAAAAATAATTTGAAGTTTAATGATGCTGTTGATTTAGTTGCAAATGGTGAAAAACTTATATATCTTACTGGTAGAGCTGGTTCAGGCAAAACTACATTCTTAAAATATATCAGAGAAATTACTGATATGAAAACAATTGTATTAGCGCCTACTGGAGTGGCTGCTCTTAATGCAGGAGGGCAGACAATACATTCGTTCTTTAAAATTGCTCCAAGCATATACTTACCTGGCGATTTTAGACTAAGAAATAAATCTAACTATGATGATGAAGATAAACGAACAATCTTTGATTTTTTCGCTTATAGAAAAAATCAAAGAAATTTGTTTGAAAAAATGGAGCTGCTGATCATTGATGAGGTATCTATGGTAAGATGCGACCTGCTTGATGTCGTTGATAAAATCCTAAGAACTTTCAGAGATAATGAAAATGAGGTATTTGGAGGTGTTCAAACTCTGCTCATCGGAGATGCTTTTCAATTGCCACCGATAGTTAGTAAGGAGCATTGGGAACTATTAGGAAAATACTACAAAAGTCCGTTTTTCTTCGATGCTTTAGCTTTCCAACAAAGAAAGCCAAAGTATATTGAATTAGAGAAAATTTATAGGCAGACAGACGAAAAATTTATTCATTTGCTCAATAAAGTAAGGATAAATAAGATTGAAAAGGAAGATCTTGATATATTAAATAGTAGGTTTATTCCATCGCTAACAAAAAATGAAAACTTGGAATATATAACTATTGCTACACATAATAGATTAGTAGATAATATAAATAATAAAAAATTAGATGAAATAGAACAGGAAGAACATTATTATGAGGCAATAGTCAATGGTGAATTTCCAGAGTCAATTTTTCCTACCGAGAAACATTTAAAGTTAAAAGTTGGTGCCCAAGTAATGTTTATTAAAAATGATACTGATAAAAAATACTACAATGGTAAAATAGGCAAAATAGTAGGTTTAAACGAAGATAAGTTAATAATAGAATTAGCAAATAAATCAAAGATTGAATTAACGAGGCATGTTTGGGATAATATTAAATTCATTTGGAATGAAAAAGAAAAAAAAATTGAAGAAGAGCATGTCGGGGAATTTATACAATTTCCTATAAAATTAGCGTGGTCAATCACTGTTCATAAATGCCAAGGCTTAACGTTTGATAATATAATTGCAGACATTAGTAGTTCGTTTGTTGCTGGGCAAGTTTATGTAGCTTTGAGCAGATGCGTATCTTTAGAGGGTATTTTATTAAAATCTAAGATACAAAGAAGTGCCATTAAAACAGATCCAAACGTTGTAAGATTTGCTGAGAATGGTTTTAGTTGAGCATATAATATATTTTTATGAATATTAATTAGTTAAATTATATAATTTTACTATATTTGCAATTTACTATTTAAAGTTGTTTAGAAATGAAACTTGAAAATTATTTTGACGAATTTAGAAATAAAACTATTGGTATTGACTCTTACTTTGACTCGCCATTTGGTAAGAAAAAGATAGTATATGCTGATTGGACAGCAAGTGGTAGAGCATACAAAGATATTGAACTAAAACTATATAATGATATTGTGCAATGTATTGGAAATACTCACACAGAAACAAGTTTTACTGGTTCAGTAATGACATTGTCATACCATAAAGCTCTTCAAGTAATTAAAAATCATGTTAATGCAGATAAAAATGATGTTATTATTTCTCAATTTTCTGGAATGACAGGAGTAGTAAACAAGTTACAACGCATATTAGGATTAAAGGTTCACGAAAAGCATCGTGATTTTATTATTACTCAAAATATTGAAAAACCAATAATATTTATCACGCATATGGAACATCATTCCAACCAAACATCTTGGCTAGAAACGATTGCAGATGTAGAAATTATTAAGCCGAATAGTGATGGCTTAGTAGATTTGGAGGATTTTAGTTGTTTATTAGATAAGTACAAAGACAGAACGCTTAAAATTGCTGCCGTCACTTCTTGCTCTAACGTAACGGGAGTTTGTACGCCATATTATCAAATTGCAGAGATGATACATAAAGAAGGAGGATATTGTTTTGTGGACTTTGCAGCCTCTGCACCTTATATTAATATCGATATGCACCCAGAAAATAAATTACAATCTTTAGATGCTATATATTTCTCTCCTCATAAGTTTTTAGGCGGTCCGGGTAGTACAGGAATATTGATTTTCAACAAAGAATTATATCATAATACCGTACCAGATCAGCCAGGCGGAGGAACTGTTAAATGGACGAACCCTTGGGGGGGACATTCTTATCTTGATGATATCCAATCAAGAGAAGATGGGGGGACACCTGCCTTTTTACAAACAATTAGAGCAGCATTAGCAATAAATCTAAAAGAAAAAATGAGCGTAGAGAAAATTCAAGCAAGGGAAAATGAAATATTAAAGCAAATATGGGAAAGATTGCTTAAGATTGACGGTTTACAAATATTATCTGCTAATAATACAAAAAGATTAGGTATTATATCATTTTGCATTAAGGGTTTGCACTATAATTTGGCTGTAAAACTATTAAATGATAGATTTGGTATTCAAGTAAGGGGAGGATGTTCTTGTGCTGGCACCTATGGGCACTATTTATTGAATATAGATAAAAATTATTCTAATAGTGTTGCTATCAAAATAAACGAAGGTGATTTAACCGAAAAGATGGGGTGGGTAAGATTATCTATTCATCCTATTATGACTGACGCTACAATAGATTATATTTGTTCTGCAATTGAACAAATATGTGAATATTATGAGGAATGGAAGCAAGATTATACGTATAACAATCATACAAATGAATTTTATTATAAAGGTGAAGACAAGTATACTCATAACTTAACCGAGTCTTGGTTTCAATTATAAATTTACTTAATAAAATTTAAAACACCTGCATTAATCCAATTTGCTAAAGCTTGTCGGTTATTCGGCTCCATTATTCTTGTTTGGTCTCTGCTGTTTTGGATGTTGCCTATTTCGATAAATACGGTCGTAGGCTTTAAATTTCGAACCATATATAAGTTTCTTGAAGATAAAGTGCCTTCGTAGCCTCTGCCGGGTTGAGCTTTGGCATATTTTCTTTTTATCGTATTTTTGATTTCGTCAGCCATTTTTTTGCCAGTTTTATCGCCTTCCTTATGATAAAAGAAAATATCTATATTTTGGTTTTCTAATCTCGAATCAACATGTATTTCGATAGCATATTGTTGTATTTTACTATCTAAATTTGTTTCATATAAGCTGTTTACTATTTTTACCCTACTTGATAATCGTTCCAATTGGTCAGTAGGTATTTTAGAGCCACCAAGATGGATTTCTTTGTCAGAAGGGGCTAAGAATTTACCCTCTCTTATACCATCAGCCGAATCCTGCACAATAAAATAGACTAAAGCACCGTTTTCAATGAGTTTTCTGCCTAAACGCATTATTACATCATAAGCGTATTCATCTTCATGCAGTTCTTTGCCGCCCTTATTGCCTATTGCTCCAGGATCGGGACCGCCATGCCCACAAATTAAATAGAAAATACAATTATCTAATTTTGAATTCAAAATCTCTACATAAGAATAATTTTTACCTAAAAGTGGCTCGTTGATAAAATTCTTTTTATGTTGTGGTTTATGTGCAATTTCTTCTTTACTATTTACAAGTTCCAGAGGTACCCAAAGAACTTTATCAATATTATATACCTTTTTCTTAATGCCCTTTTGTTGAATGTCTTTATTATATTTTTCAATTTGCTTAGCTAAATCATAATCTTTAATACCGATAGTAGTTCTAATAGATTTGCCGTTGAATTTATATACTTGAATAGGTAATTTGTAAGTCTGGGTTAGGCTTAGTTCTAATTTACTTCCAAGCGTAGAATGATTTAACTCTTTAAATCTATCAATATTTGCCTCCGAAGCAGATAATTCATAATATTTCAGAAAAGCCTCTACACCAAAACCACGCTTTGGCTTGGCACTAACATAATTAACAGCATAGATTGGCATTGCTATCAATGATATAAACAATATTATTAAATATTTCAAGGTAATAATCTCAAATTTTAAATCCCCCACAAAGCAAAGATAAGGAATTTTGAAGAAAAATTATAATAATTAAATAATAAAATAACTGCAACGTAATTATTACATTTTCAAAAGTTAGTATTTAATATATATGTTGAGTCAAGAATTATTATTGGAAAGAATTAACAACGGAGTGTTGTTATTCGATGGTGGCATGGGAACAGAGTTGTATAATAAAGGAGTTTTTATTAATAAATGCTTCGATGAAATTAATTTAAGTAATCCAAGTTTAGTAAAGCAAATACATTCCGATTATATTAATGCGGGTGCTGATGTAATCGAGACTAACACATTTGGAGCAAATAAATTTAAATTAGCTAAATACCAACTAACCGAAAAACAATATGATATTAATTACCAAGGCGCTCTTATAGCAAAGGAAGCCGCAAAAGGAAAAGTATGGGTAGCAGGAGCAGTAGGACCACTTGGAGTAAGAGTAGAGCCTTTAGGACCCACGTCAAGAGAAGAAGCAAGCGATGCCTTTGAGGAACAATTAAGAGCACTGATAGATGGGGGAGTAGATATGCTAATTTTTGAAACTTTTATATATCCTGAAGAACTAATGATAGCTGTATCTACAGCGAGAAAAATATGTAAATTACCAATTATTGCTGCTATGACTATAGATGAAGATTGCACGTCGCTAACGGGTGCAACACCAGAAGTAATTATTAAGCAATTAGAACAATGCAAAGCTGATGCTATTGGTATTAATTCTACAGTAGGACCGCAAGTAATGTTACGATGGTTAGAAAGAGTAAGGCAATTAACAGAAATGCCTATATCTATAATGCCATCTGCGGGGAAACCAAAAAATATTGATGGTAGAAATATATATCTTACATCACCAGAATATATGGGTGAATATGCTCGCCATTTTGTGCAAGCTGGAGCTAATATCATTGGGGGATGTGTCGGTACAGGACCAGAGCATATTAAAAAGATGCGTAATATGCTTAATTCTGTAAAGCCAGAATTAAGAAATAAGCCGTATATCACTCATAAATTGCAAGCGCCAAAAGATTATAAATTAGTTGAAAAGCATTCTAAATCAAGGTTAGCACGTCGCCTAAGTAATAATCATTTTGCTATTTTTGTAGAATTATTGCCGCCGCATGGTTTAGCTGCAAAGCCCGTAATAGACAAGGCAAGAGAGCTATACTACTATGGAGTTGATGTAATTAATATACCTGATGGACCGCGTGCTTCTGCTAGAATGTCTGCTCTATCATTAGCCTTGCAAATACAAAATACTGTAGGAATAGAAACTGTTTTGCATTATGTCTGTCGAGATAGAAATGTTATAGGTATTCAATCTGATTTATTAGGTGCTTATGCCTTAGGTTTAAAAAATATTTTAGCAATCACTGGCGACCCTCCTAAATTAGGCAATTACCCTGATGCAACCGCTGTTTTTGATGTTGATTCTATAGGCTTAGTTAATATATTGGATAGGCTAAATCATGGTTTAGATATTGCTGGTAATCCTATTGGAGAGCCTACTGGCTTCCATGTTGGCGTTGGAGCAAATCCTGGGGCTGTAAACTTAGATGAAGAGATAAAAAGGCTAAATTGGAAGGTTGAAGCGGGGGCTGAATATATTATTACTCAACCAGTCTTTGATATGAGAATCTTTGATAAGTTTCTTAAACGTATTGAACATTTAAATACTCCATTAATTGCTGGACTATGGCCACTTACTTCATTACGGAATGCCGAGTTTATGAATAATGAAATTCCTGGCTGCAATGTTCCAGAGTCAATTTTAAATAGATTGAGAAGATATACTGAACCTAAGGATAGTATACACGAAGGTATACTAATAGCAAGAGAAACATTAGATCAAATTAAGGACCTTATTCAAGGAGTGCAAATTTCAGCGCCATTTGGTCGTGTTCAAAGCGTAATAGATGTATTAGATGGGTTCAAGTTTAGGTAGTAATTATTAATCATTGTCTGGTAAAGATGTATCAAATTTACATATTACCGGACAATGGTCTGATAATTTATCTATGATATAATCTTCATATTTAGATCTAATATCATACATAAAGATAGAACCTTGTAAATATCTTAAAATAGCAGTCTTATTAACAGCAATATGGTCTATACAATCCCAATTAGAATTAGCACAAGAGATTAGGTCTTGAGATAAAAATAGGTAGCTGTTATTCTCTATTATAGGGTATAAGACATTGTTTTTTTTAGTTGGATTGTCGTTAAAATCACCTAATAATAGAATATCTTTTTCTGTAGAATTATTAGCTACTGAATCAGCCCAATTTTTTAAAACTTGAGCTTGGAGACCTCTAATTCTATAACTTTCCGCCTTTAATTCGTTGGTACTATCATACCTCGATGTTGATTTCAAATGAACAATCATACCAATAAAATCAAAATTGCCCTTCTTTGCTGTAATTATTAAACCACTTCTTGTTTTACCTTGTATTACTTGCAAAGGCTTATAACTTTCAACAGAAGTAACTTCAATAGATTGTTTGTATAATACTGCAACATTTTGCTTACCTTCAATTTCACCAAACTTATATGTATAATTAGGTAAGTATTGCAAAATATTATCTAAGGCGTAAGTATTTTCAATTTCCTGCACACCCAATATATCAGCGTTTAAATCTCCAATTGCGTCTGCTATCATTCTATAATCATTATCATTACGAGGTAGTTTGTCGTAATAGCCATCGCCTAACCACTGCAAATTAAATGTTCCGATAATTAACTCATTGCTATTATTATTATTATTATCTTCAGTAGTACAAGAATTGACAAGAGATAAAAGTATAATAATAATAATAATATGTCTCATTGACCAATACCAAAAATTGCCTTGAATATATGACCAGCCATTTGTGGGTTTTCCTTTAATCGACGCGTCGAATATCCATACCAATCCTCACCAAAAGGAACATATACCCTTAAATGATGCCCTTGGGCAAGTATTTCATCTCTCTTTTGTTCTCTGACACCCAATAGCATTTGGAACTCATATTGTTGCTTACTTAAGTTTCTATCTTTAATTTCTTGCAGGCCAAATTGGATTAAATCCTCATCATGAGTAGCAATACCAATATAGCAATCATTATCTAAGATTAATCTAAATAGGCTTTTATAGTTATCGCGAATTTCCTCAAAGCCTTTATAAGCTATACTAATATCTTCATTATATATACCCTTACATAGCCTAATATTTGGTTTATAATCTAATAATTTAGTAATATCGTTAATACTTCGTCTCATATAAGCTTGTATTACTATACCAATATTATCGTAGCCAGCATCTCGAAAGTTCTTGTACATTTTGAGGGTATTATCAGTATATGGGGAATTTTCCATATCTAAACGGACGGTTATACCTAACTTTTTCGCTTTGTCTAATAGTTGAAGTATATTCTCATAGCCAAATTGGTAGTCGATACCCATACCTAATGAGGTTGGTTTTACTGATAAATAAGTTTGCAATTTATTAGAATTAATGGCATCTAAAACATTATTAATTATCTTTACTTCCTTTAAAGCTGCTTCTTTAGACGTTACAAATTCACCTAAGGCATCAATAGTAGACCAACCATTTTTACTCATTAACTCCTTTGATACCTTGACTGCATCAGAAATGTTAGCCCCTGCAATATATTTCTTGGCTATTAGATATACAAAGCTTTTAGGCATAATAGGTAAAGTATTTATTATTAACTGATTTAACATAAAATATTCCAGTATTCTTTTATTATTCAAATATTAATTACAAAATTAATCAATGTATTTCATTATTTTCAAAGTTTTTGATAATTTCTAGTATTAATTTATTAGTATGACTTATCGAGTTCTTAGCTGGGATTACTTTTACACGTTCTGGCTCAGTATCGGCAATTGTGTCATAGCCAATAATCACATTTTCAAAAAAGTGATTACCAGCATCTTCTATTCTATCTTTTTGCCTATATTTTGACCTTTGATTTGCTTCTTCTACTGTTAATTTAAGATAAAAAGTTAAATCCGGCTTCAAACCATTAGTAGCTATTTGGTTGATTGCTTCTACTTGTTTTAAATCTAAACCTCTACCAAAACCTTGATAAGCGGTAGTAGAATCATAAAATCTATCACTAATCACAACAATATTATTGCTAATTGCAGGCTCTATAACATTGGAAACAAGGCTATTGCGAGCAGATGCAAAAAGTAGCAACTCGCTAATATTAGTCATATCTGATGAATGAGAAAGTAGGATTTCCCTAATTTTTTCAGAGAAATTAGTGCCACCCGGCTCTCTAATTAATAATGTTTTAATTCCTTTACTTATGAAATATTCATTCACTAATTTTAATTGCGTAGATTTGCCACACCCATCAATACCTTCAAACGTAATAAACATTTTACGCCCCATTGTTATTTATCAATACCACAAATTCACCTTTTATAGCTTGGAGAGCAATAAATTTCCTATAAACATTATCAACGCTATCAATTGTATACTCTTCATATAACTTTGTAAGTTCTCTGGCAACGCATACTTCAATACCTTCGCCAAAATGATCGCAAATTTCTTTTAATAACTTTAGTAGCCTATGGGAAGATTCATATAGTATGATAGTGTGTTTTAGCTCTTTTAGTTCTTTGATGAAAGTTTCTCTACCTTTTTTGTGAGGTGGAAAGCCAACAAAGCTTATTCTATGCACAGGAAATGCGCTACCTACTAAGGCTAAAGTAAAAGCAATAGCACCCGGAAGTACAACTACTTTTATATCCTTTTCATGTGCTAACTTAACTAATTTAAACCCAGGATCAGATATCAAGGGCATTCCCGCATCACTTATCAAAGCAACAGATTTCCCTTCTTGCAAATAGGATATTATTTGTACACTACGTTGTGCCTCAATTTGGTCGTAATAGCTTATTAACTTTTTATATGGTATATCTAAACTTTTAAGTAATTGGGCAGCATTTCTTGTATCTTCGGCAGCTATTATATCCACTTGGCTTAATATTTTTATAGCCCGTAAAGTAATATCCTCTAAATTACCAATAGGAGTAGGTACTATATATAAACAATTCTCTATTTTATTTTTCTCAATTTCCAATAGTTTTTCTTGTTCTTAATTCTTTAAAGAAATTTTTAATTTTTTCAGAACTATCATTTTCTAATAACCCATATTCGACGTCGCAACGATGATTCAGTTGTTTATTTTGCAAGATATTCAATATAGAACCACCTGCACCAGATTTTGCATCTTTGCTGGCGATGTAAATTTTTTTTATTCTTGATAGAATTATTGCCCCTGCACACATACTACAAGGCTCTAAAGTAATATACATTTCACAATTTAGCAAATGCTTATAGCCAATTTTTTTTATTGCAGAATTAATGGCAATAAGCTCGGCATGCAGTATGGAATTATTTTTTTTCTCAACCTTATTATGGCCACGCCCTATAACTCGCCCATTATTTGTAATAATTGCACCAATAGGAACATCGCCATAAGCTAAAGACTTTTCAGCTTCTTTCAAAGCTATTTCCATAAAAGATAAGGGACTTTTAATGCTAAACTCCAAGTTAAATACTTAATAGCTTATTAATTCCTTCCAACAATATTTCGTCTGTTTTAGCAAAGCAAATCCTAATTAATTGCTCTCCTTCGTTCGATTTAGCATAAAATACCGATGTAGGTATAATTGCTACACCATAGTTTTTGGCTAACTGTGTAGCTGCATCAATATCGTTGATAAAGCGACCATATGGTAGTTCTGCTATAATAAAATATGCACCATTTGGTTTACATAATTTAAAACTACTATCTTTTAAACTATTTAATACTAAGTCTCTCTTATTTTGGTACATTAACTTAAATTCTGGTAAATATTTATCTAATTGACTAAAAGCATAAGCCATACTATGTTGTGCAGGGGTATTAACCGAGAAAGTAACCCATTGGTGTACTTTTCTTATTGCTTCACTTAATTTCTGTTCTGCTATAGCAAAACCGACTTTCCAACCAGTCATTGAAAACGTTTTGCCTGTTGAAGATAAAGTGATAGTTCTTTTTTTCATTCCGTTAATTGAACTGATAGGTATATGTTTAATCTTATCAAAAGTTAAAAATTCATATACTTCATCGCTAACCACTAATAAATTATGCTCTATTGCTAATTTGGCAATAAAGTTTAGCTCTTCTAAAGTAAATACTTTTCCACTTGGATTGTGAGGATTATTCAAAATAATCATCTTAGTTTTACTATTAATTAATAATGATAACTCATCAAAATCAAAAGTAAAACTTGGCTTATTTAAGCTAATATACCTACAAATTCCACCTGCCATACTAACTACCGTCTGGTAAGCATCGTAAAATGGCTCAAAAATTATTACTTCATCGTTGGGATTGATAAAAGCATTAATTGTACAATAAAAAGCTTCCGTAGCGCCTGAGGTGATAGTAATCTCTTTATCTATATCCCAATTGAGATTATAATATGACTGATGATAATTAGCAATGCTTTCTCGTAACTTTTGTATCCCTATTGACGGTGCATATTGATTTTTTCCTTCTTTAGCTGCTTGACATAATGCTTCTGCTATCCATTGGGGTCCGTCAAAATCAGGAAAACCTTGCCCTAAATTTGTCGCATTATATTCAATTGCCATCTTACTTATTGTAGAAAAGATAGATGTAGGCATATTCGATATTCTATTAGCAATATTCAAACTCATTGTGCTATCTTACCATTATTTTTTAAAAAGTTATACGCTATATTACACATTACTTTCATGCCATTTTTCATAGCAAACTCATCGGGGCTTAATTTAGAATTATGCAATGGAGGCATAATATTATTTAAATCTGGATTTACACCTAAAAACCAGAAAGCAGCGGGTATCTTTTGTGCATAAAAAGCAAAGTCTTCGCCAAACATTACTGGTTCAATTATATTAGAGTTTTCATAACCTAATGTTTGCGAGGCAGTATCTAATACAAATTGGCTACATTCACTATTATTAACTAATGCAGGATATCCCTTTTCTATTCTCAGTTCACAATGGCAATTATATAACTTTGCTAATTCTTGAGATTTACTTACTAATAATTCATGCATCTCGAACCTCCATTTCTCATCGAAAGATCTCAATGTACCCATCATCGTAACTTCATCGGGGATGATATTAGTGGCACTACCACCGTTTATTGCTGTAATAGATAAGACACCAGGATTAAGCGGGTTACGGAATTTAGTTATCATTGATTGATAAAAGGTAATTAAATTAGCAGCCGCTAATATAGAGTCGTTACTAAGATGTGGTTGAGCGGCATGCCCCCCCTTACCTGTAATTGTCCAATATAACTCATCAGCGGAAGCAAAAAATGGGCCCGAATTAATAGAAATTGTTCCAGTTTTAGTAGCTGGGAAAATATGCTGCCCAAAAATTGCTTTTGGCTTTGGATTTTCTAATACACCTGCCTCTATCATAATAGAAGCACCGCCAGGGACTTTTTCTTCACCGGGTTGGAATATTAGTTTGACAACGCCATTTAACTTGCTTTCTATTGATTTGAGTACTTCCGCCACCCCTAAAAGCATAGAAGTGTGCATATCATGACCGCAAGCATGCATAATCCCATTATTCTTTGAGGAAAATTCTAAATTGGTTTCTTCAAAAATAGGTAGGGCGTCAATATCTGCTCTCAAGGCTACACAATTATCACCTTCACCAATTAAAGCAATAACCCCAGTTTCAGTAATTTGTGTGTTATAAATATCAAGTGTATTCAATTGTTGAATAATATACTTACTTGTGTTATATTCTTTAAAAGATAACTCTGGGTTTGAATGAATATGTCTCCGGTATTCAAGGACTTTAGTATATATCTCGTCTACTTTGCTGTTGATTAAATCTTTCATTATATTTATATATTGATTAAAAGTGTGTCGATTTTTTTTGCCGAACCTGTTAATTTAAAGTTTACTATGTTGTGTTTATTATCTAAGATAATTTCAACTTCCAAAAATTCACCGCTTGGAGCTAATAACTTCATTGGATTACTCATAGGATTCCTATTGAATATAGATAATGCTGTAGAGCAAGCACCCGTACCGCAGGCTCCTGTAATCTTCTCTACTCCGCGTTCAAATGTTCTTATATCGTAGTAATTATTATTTTTTTTATAATAATTTATATTAGCGCCACGTTCAAATTTTTCATTATATCGTAATTCACTTGCTATTTTTATAATGTTGTCAGAATAAAAGTCAAAATTATTAAAATATGAATCAAAATAATTAATAACAAAATGATCAGAACCTACATTGATATAATCACCATTATACCAGATGGAGTTATTTATAATTTTTTTATTATACTCTATACTTTGCGGAGCGGGTAAGTATAAACTTATTAAAGCACCTTCAAACGTTGCATTATATATTTGATTAGCCATTTTGAAGCTAAAGAAATTAGAGTTATTTGTAAAATTATGCCTTTGAGCAAATTCCACAGCGCATCGTCCTCCATTACCACACATCATGCCAGAACTTCCGTCCGGATTAAAGAACCAAACTTCAAATTCATATTTTAGGGATTCATTTATAACCATTATTCCTTCAATTGAATAGCCTTGAATATTAACAAATAATTGAATATTCTTATCATACCATTCTTTTGAATATTGATATTGCCGATTATCAATCACAGAGAATATATTCCCTGTACCGCTCATTATTTCAATTTCCATTAACTAAAAGAATTTATTAATTCTACAACTTGACTATGAATTTTACCGTTTGTTGCAATTATTGTATTATTATATATAGAAAATTTATCATTATTGTATTGTGTAACTATTCCACCGCTTTCTTCTACTAATAAGTATCCCGCTGCTGTATCCCAAGCATTTAAGTTTAATTCCCAAAAACCATCAAATCTACCACAAGCTACATAAGCTAAATCTATGGCAGCTGAACCTAATCTTCTTACTGGTATCCCTTGCAAAACTACTTTAACAAAGGTATCTACACAGCTATAGGGATTTTTCTCAACATTATAAGGGAAACCTGTAACTAAGAATGATGTATTCAAATCGTTACTGTTCGAACAATAAATTCTATTATCATTCAAAAATGCTCCTCCTCCTTTCGATGCATAAAATAACTCTTTAAGAACTGGATTATATACTACTCCAGCAACTATTTCTCCTTTATATTCGGCAGCAATACTAACAGAGAATATTGGTAAATTATTTGCAAAATTTGTAGTTCCGTCTAAAGGGTCTATTATCCATTTTACAATTTCATCGTTTTGGGTGTTGCCACTTTCTTCTGCTAAAAAGGAATGGGTAGGGTATTTATGCAATAAAAACTCTATAATAGCACGTTCTGACTTTAAGTCATATTCTGTTACTAAATTATTTCTTCCTTCTTTATTACTAATTTTAAAATTTGTACCAAAGCCTTCTAATAAAATATCGCCTGCAATTAAAGCAGCACTTTTGGCACTTTCTAATAAGCCTAAAATCAATTTTAAATACTCCATATATCTAATTGCAAAAGTATGACGATTAGAATTAAATTTCTGATAATTATATATTTTTTACATATATTTGCCTATTATTTATAGGCTAAATTAGTTAAATATGTCCAATAATAAAATTTTAATAATTGCTATTCTTGCTGTTTTTATGTGCAGCTTAGCATATTCACAACAAACTAAAAAAGTTGAAAAGGGAAGAATTTCTGGGGCTACAAAAAATTGGGTAGATACATTAGCTGTCCAGAACGCCCAAACTTGGACTAAAGAAACAAGCGGTCTCTTAGAAAGAGAAATTGAACCAACGAAATATATAGTAGGTCCTGGCGATGTGTTTAGTATTTCTATAATTTCGTCAGAAGTATTTCAATTTGATGCTGAAGTCTCACCTGAGGGTAATTTATTAATAAAATCTATTGGTGTGATTAACCTTAAAGATAAAAATTTGACTGATGCTAAAAAATTGATATTAGCAAAGATTCATAATAATTTGAAAGTTGCTGATGCCGAGATTACTTTAAAGAAGCTAAAACAATTTAAAGTAACTATAAGCGGAGCTATACCTAAGCCATTAACTGTAAGTGCTACATCTGCCGACAGGGTATCTGAAGTGATAGAAAGGGCAGGAGGTTTACAATTTGAATCATCAGAACGAAATATTCAAATTGTGAGAAAAGGAGTAGAAAAAAAATTAAAGGCTGATTTATTCAAATACTTTATGCTTGGTGATGAAGAAGCAAACCCATTTGTAATGGGGGGCGATTTAGTTATAGTCTTACCTGCATCTTTTAAAGAAAGTATAGAAATACAAGGAGAAGTATTCGCCCCGGGTGAATTTGAATTTGCTGAAGGCGATTCTCTATCTACTTTAATAAGATTTGGTCAAGGTTTTTTAGGCTCTGCCTTACTTGATTCTGTCAAAATTGCTCGTTTTACGGAAGCTGGGAATGAATTAGTGGTTGATAATCTTAACCTCAAGAGTTGGAAAAATAAACTATTAAATAACGAGCCATTATTAGGTGATTTTCCGTTAAGACCGGGAGATAGAGTTTATGTAAGAAAAGCAAGTAACTGGCAAAATACAGATTACGTTGTTATAGAAGGTGAAGTTAAATATCCGGGTAAATATGCTATAATTGAGGATCAAACTAAATTAAGGGATATTTTAGAAAAAGCTGGTGGGTTTACTGAAAAGGCTTCTATAGATAGGATAGAGTTCATTAGGCAAAAGGATGCACTTGAAAAAGATCCTCAAATAGAAAGGCTTAGTAGAATGGCAGTTACAGATATGTCGCAGTCTGAAGTAAGATATTATAGAGCTAAAGTCAATGAAAAGAAAGGCGCTATGTCTATTGATTTTAGGGAGGTAATGAATAATCCTAATTCTGAAAATAATGTCCCACTTATAAACCAAGATTCTATTATTGTGCCATTGGTGAAAGATTATGTAAATGTACAAGGGCGAGTAAATAACCCTGGTAATATTAAATATAGAAAGGGACTTTCTTACTTAGATTATATTCAGTTAGCTGGAGGATTTGCTTTTAGAGCTGACGAAGGTGAAACTTTTATTACAAAGCCACAAGGCGGGCAATTCTTAGCTGATGATATGGAAAAGTATGCTATTGAACCTGGCGACGTGATATTAGTGCCTACTGAGGCAGAATATACATTTATGGAAACTTTTACTACTGCCCTTACGATAATATCACAATTAGTAACAATTGCTGGTGTAGTATTTGCGGTAACCAATGCTGCAAGATAATTATAAATGAAATTATATGAATAATAATACAGAAATAAAAACAGAAGAATTCTCATTAATTACAATTTTCAAGCTAATCAGCCTGAATTTAAAATTCTATATATACTTTGTTGTAATATTATGTGTGCTTGTTGGAATTTATTCTTTAATAATGCCAAATACTTATACGGCAAGTGCATCGATTCTCCCCCCTAAAAAAGATGGAGGCGGCGGGCTTTCATCATATATTCAGAGTATGGCGGGCGACCTTGGACTTGGGACGATGGGACAAAATGACCAACCTAAGATTTTTACATTAGTTCTCAAAAGCCGTACTGTGGCAGATTTTATAATTGATAGCTTAAAGTTAAAAAGTAACCCAAGATTTCAAGGCATGTCGAACGATAAGTTAGCTAAAAGTGTTTTAGGATTAATTGATATTGAAGCAGATAAGTCAGGTACTATATTTATTAATGCTTCTACCCAAACTGGCTACTTGTCTACGGAAGCTGAGCAGAGAGAGACAGCGAAATTTGCGGCTAATATAGCGAAATATGCTATAATGGGCTTAGATAATGTAATGAGAGATAGAAGTATGTCTTCTGCAAAGCAGTCTAAGGAATATATTGATAGCCAATTAAAAAAATATAGAGTTAGATTAGACTCAATAACTAAACAATTAGAGAACTTTCAAATTAAGAATAAGGTTATTTCAATTGATGAGCAATCAAAAGCTATTGTAAGTCAAGCAATTGAAATTGGATCACAATTATCAAAATCAGAGATAGAATATAGTTTAGCGCAAATGGAGTTTAGTGATAATTCCCCTCGATTAAAATTTTATAAAGAACAAGTAGATTTATTAACAGAGCAATATAATAAAATACAGAGTGGGGGCATTACTGGAAACGATGCTTTTGCTATACCCTTAGATAGCATACCTTCACTAATGAAAGAATATGCCGATTTGTTTAGGCAACGCAAAATATACGAACAAGTAATGATGTACTTAGAAACACAATATCATCAGGAAGCCATACAAGAAAAGAAGGATATTCCTTTTGTTGAAGTTTTAGACCCTGCGAAAGTACCAGATGAGAGAAGCGCTCCTATTCGTATCACAATGCTAATATTAACATTCTTCTTAGCCAATATTCTAGCAATTATTATAATTGTGATTAAGGCTTTTTTGAAGGGACGAACATATATATTAGAAAAGGGTAAATAAAGAATTTATATTAATATAATACAATTAAACTCCTTTCGTGTATACCTTTTTTTTATAACATTTATGGAAAAATTATATGAAAAAACTTTTTCAATATTTAATCATAGCAGCAATATGTACATCGCCATTATTTGCTCAAAATAAGGGAATAACTTTGGGTGTTGGAGGTGGTGTTACTCGTGGTATCAATGAGTCTATCAATTCTGAAAGAAACTTTGGTCCTCTTGTAAACTTCTTTGGTTTATATAGAAATGGTATTGCTAAAGGTTTAACTCCTGAATTTTCATTTAGCTATTTTACTAACGGAACAAGTGATAATTTACTAAATGGTACTTACGTAGGATTTTCGCAATATAGTACTACTTATATTATGCCTGATTTAAGACTTAGATATTATTTTACTGACTCTAAATCTTTTTCGCCATATATTTATGGCGGTGTTGGTGTTGCAATTTTTAAAGTCAATGACGTGCCTTTTAATTTTGCCGCTGATTCAAAAAATGATGGTGCTGCTGTTGGCTTCCCGATAGGTGCTGGTATAACTCATTACTTATCTCAAAAGTGGGCTGTTGAATTAAATGCTGGTTTCAACTTATCATTAACTGATGATTACAACCCTGCTCATGATGATATCAATGATGGTAATTGGGCTTTAAGATTAGGTGTTTCTTATGACGTCGTAGATTTCGAGCCAGATGCAGACGGTGATGGACTTTCTGACGCTGAAGAGCTAAAATTAGGTACTGACCCTAATAACCCAGACACAGATGGCGATGGTCTATTAGATGGCGATGAAGTATATACTTACAAAACTAATCCATTAGTGAAAGATACAGATGGTGGCGGTATTGATGATGGTGTGGAAGTTTCTTTCGGTAACGATCCATTAGACCCTGATGATGATATTTTAAGTATTGCACCAGGCTCTAAATTAATTTTGAAGAATATAACATTTGATACAGGTAAATCAACTATTACCAAACAATCTGAAAGAATCCTTAACTTTGCTTTAACGGCACTTCAAAAGAATACTTCTATGATTTTTGATATTGTTGGGCATACCGATGATGTTGGTAATGATGATGATAACTTGAAATTATCTCAAGAAAGAGCAGAAGCAGTAAAACAATGGTTTGTAGACAAAGGTATTGACGGATCTCGTTTAACTCCAATTGGAAAAGGCGAAACTGAACCTTTAGTGCCGAACAATAGCGATGCGAACAGAAAGAAAAATAGAAGAGTTGAGTTTTTCCGCTCTAAATAATACTTAAAATTAGAAATTTTACAGAGCAGTTCTGCTTATATAGAACTGCTCTTTTTTTATATATGAATATGCTCCAAGCAAAAAATATCTTATATCTATACAGTAAAAAAAAAGCATAATTGTGCGATTATACCCAATATTACTAAATAATTCTAATTTTAAAGCGTCCCTAAACTTAAGTTTAAGCGAATATCTTAAACGTTTTATTTAATATTAAAAGGAATTTAGATTATGAAGTCGCATATAGCTTATGCCGTTTGGAATGGCACAGTAAAAGAAGGTAACGGCACACTTACTACAAAGAGTGAAGTATTAAATAATGCGCCATACACATTTGCTACACGATTCGGCGAAGGCGCAGGTACAAACCCAGATGAATTAATTGCTGCAGCACATGCTGGTTGCTTTGTTATGGCTTTAAGTATGATTTTAGGGCAAAGTGGCTTTACGCCAGATTCATTAGAAGCTAAAGCTGAAATTACAATGAACCCTGAAAAACTTGAACTTGTATCGTCTCATCTTACATTAAAAGCTACAATTCCAAATATCGATAATGAGAAATTCTTGGAGTGTGCAAACGCCGCAAAAGAAAATTGCCCAGTAAGTAAAGTATTGAACTTAAAAATTACCTTAGATGCAAGCTTAGTTTAGCATAATAGTTATATTGATAAATAGCTTCAACTATTATATTGAAGCTATTATAATAAAGTTGTAACCTTAACTTAAAATTAGGTGAGGAGAATGAAATGAGTAAAAGTAATGAAATGTACCCTACTGCTACTGCAGAAAGTGCAAAGAAGAAAGCTAATTTAGCGCCAAAGCAAATTGAAGCTTGGCGAACCTTTAGCAGAACGGTATTTAAAGAGGGTGTACTTGACGAAAAAACAAAACAATTAATTGCTGTTGCTGTGGCACATGTTACGCAATGCCCTTATTGTATCAAATCTCATGTTCCGCAAGCTCTAAAAAATGGAGCTTCTCAAGAAGAAATAATGGAAGCAATCTGGGTGGCAGCAGAAATGAGGGCAGGTGCTGCTTATGCACATGCAAATATTGCCTTAGATGCTATGGAAAATGAATAAGAAATAATCTAATAATAAGCTCTTAAAGATAAGAATATTATGAATATAGACAATAAAACAGCTATTCTAACAGGTGCAAGCGGAGGATTAGGTTCTTCCATTGCATCTGTTCTTGTTAAAAATAACGTAAAAGTTTATGGGATTGGTAGAAATATATATGCGTTGCACGAACTACAATCTAAATTGGGGAATAACTTTATTCCCGTGCAATTAGATATTACAAATGAGAGCAAAGTGCATAACTGGCTTAATCATGCTATATCTGATAATAATTTACCTGACATATTGATTAATAATGCGGGCGTAGGCTCTTTTCATAAGGTTGATGAAATGAAATCTGAAGATTGGCAAGAGATGATAAATACCAACCTTAATGGTATGTACTATCTTACAGCTCCAATTGTAGCATTGATGAAGAAAAAAAACACATCGTCTCATATAATTAATATTGGCTCTATTCTTGGCAAAGTCGGTAGAAATAATAGCTCTGCTTATTGTGCTACTAAGTTTGCCGTTCAGGGGTTTAGCGAAGCTCTTTACTTGGAACTAAGAGCGTTTAATATTAAAGTAACGTGCATTAATCCGGGTTCTATAGATACGACATTTTTTAATAGTTCTGGGATACAATCTCATAAGAATATGTTAAATCCAGATGATATTGCCAATACTCTTCTGTATTTATTGCAAACCCCAGATAATATGCTTATTAATGAAATAACAATAAGACCAATGAATGTAATGCCTCCAAGCAAGTAAATAAAATTATCAATTTGAATATAAGAAGGTAGAGATAAGCAAGAATGAGCAAGCTTAGACTCGTCTATTGATAGTTGATAGTAATATCTTTATCAAACCATTACTAATTATAATCTACTTTTAGTATTATACTACACAAAAAAACTATTAAAACAACAAAAGACCTCTTGCGTATTAAATTAATATTTGCTATGTTAGGGGGCTGATAATATTCAAAGAGTAAAATATATTTAAATATACTAAAATATTACAATAACAATACTCGAATTCTATATGTACTTTTGTATACTATTCAAAAATCTAATAAACAATTTGGTACTTACATAAAAAATACTTAATTTCAAGAAGCTAACATTGCACATTTACAAAAATGTATTTTAAACTGAATAAATATAATATAACTCTAACACTAACACTATACTCTGGTGAAGACGCACTGCATTGCACTTATTGTAACAAAAGCAAACTTAAACTGGAATTTCCGAGGAGGGCAAGAGGTCCGACAATTTAATTAAAAGAAGTATTGTTTTCTTAGTATTTAAGAGAGTTATATTGTTTTTTAATTAAATTTTATAAATATTTTGTAAGGAATTTTAAAATGAAAAAGATAAT
>DAOMQA010000012.1:0-84666 GCA_035445085.1 Kapaibacterium sp. (SeqCode) | reverse complement strand
TTCATTTTTTCTATAAAAAAATAAGAAGCTGTATCATTGTCATGAGACAGCTTCATTCTTTTTGTATATAAGCACAAGCTCATATATAGAGCAAAGTTCCTAATTTTATCGTAAGAGATGAGGCAAAATAGCTGCTGATTTTTGTAATTTCTCCAAATCTAACTTACCATTAAACCAAATTAAAGTAACTTGTTTATTTTCACCTGCAACCATTAGTAGATCGCTAACATTTTTGTTCGCAGCTTCTTTTATGTGCATTTTTACAAAATTGCCAGATTCTTTTACAGATAAAAGCTCCTTAAAACCATCGCCCGGATTGAAAGAAGAAACTTCATTAATAAATTTGTTGCTTGTTTCGCTACTAACTTTATTTTTGTCCATTTTAAGAACTCTAATTATTTCCACTCCTTCAAGTAAATCTTTCAATTCTTTAGATTTGTCTTTGTTCATATTAGGTAAAGTCTTTGCTGGATCTTTAATTTGAACTGAAGTAAAGCCATCAAGTTTTGAGTAATTATTAATAATTCTCTCAATATTCTTATTTTGAGCTATGACATCAGTTAAGGAAACAAAAAGTATAAAAAATAATATTGTATATTTATGAATCATTTATTCTCCTTTTTAATTACTTTGTCGAGGTATTTTAATTTTTCAAAATTATTTAATTGGTTTAATTGCTCCAAACCTTGGTTTAATAGTTCGAAAGTCTGGAAATGGTCATCGGCTTTGTCTAACTTGCCAGAAATAAGCTGTAGTGCATTGATAGTTTCTTGATAAGCAAACTCATCATCACTTAAACTAGAATTGCCAGTAACTTCTATGGGGTTAGAATTCATAAAATATAATATTCCAAATCCCAAAATTACGACTGCAACTGCCGAATACTTCCAAAAACTTTTAAAGACATTAGGTAGTCTTAATACCTTATTCGTATTCTGATTGAGTAATTCCATCATTTTATCATCAAAGCTGTTAGATAAGTTAGGACTATCATTGTCAGCAAAAATAAATTGTGGAACAAGTATTTTATGGTGTGGAGCTACATTATCGGAATGAAAGTATTGTTTAAGGTACTTTTCTTCTTCGAGTGTAGTTTCACAATCATAAAACTTATCAATCAATACATCAATTTGTTTAACATCAGTCTTCATAATTTTTATATTGATATTTATTAGATAATTCTTCTCTTACTCTTTTACGTGCTCTCGAGAGATTAACCTTGAGAGTATTGATATTGGAACCCGTAATTTCTGCGATCTCATCATAATCTAAGCCTTGTACATCTCTTAAGGTTAGTACAATCCTCATATTTTCGGGTAATGAGCTTACAATTTGCTTGACTAAATCAACAGCATCACGTTGTTCGGTAATCTTTTGTGGAGATATTGAATTAGCAGCTATACTAACTTCACCTGCGTCGACACCTGTGTTCGATGCTTGGTATCCTTTAGACCTATATCTATCAATACATAGGTTTTTGGTCATTGTCATAGCAAATGCTTCCAAACTCTTTTTCTCCGCTAATTGTTCTCTATTAGTCCATAATCTTAAATAAACTTCTTGGACTATATCTTCTGCTTCTTCATAGTTAATTAATACTCTTTTCGCATATCTAAAGAGCTTATCCCTAATAGGAAGCAAAGTCTCTACAAACTCTTTTGAATCCATTCCTTAGACGTCATTATAATTAAAACGTAACAATATAAGTAAATAACTAAAATACTTATTTGAATTTAATAAACTTACTATCTTCAAATATATTATAATTTTATGCGTAATAAAATAAATTTTGAAAATTAACAAAATAAGCTGGGTTATATAATGGATAATGGTTACGTAAAATACGAAGTTAAAGATAAATTAGGGATTATAACTTTTTTTCATCCAAAGAGTAATTCTTTGCCTGCCTTAATATTAAAACAATTGGCAGAGGCAGTAGAGTACGCTGGGCAAGATGAGAAAGTTCATACAATTATTTTGCAATCTGATGGAGACAAGGCATTTTGTGCAGGAGCTTCATTTGACGAACTGATAGAAATAGAGACATTTGAAAAGGGTAAAGAATTTTTTATGGGTTTTGCACGTGTTATAAATGCAATGAAAAAAGCACCTAAATTTATCATTGCCCGCGTACATGGCAAGGCTGTTGGCGGAGGTGTTGGCTTAGTTGCAGCAGCTGATTATGCTATTGCTGTAAAAGATGCTTCTGTTAAACTAAGTGAATATGCTCTTGGTATCGGACCAAATGTAGTTGGTCCAGCCGTTGAGAGAAAATTAGGCAGAGCCTCTTTTTCACAAATGTCTATAGATTTTGAGTGGTATAGTGCCGAATGGGCTTTAAATCGAGGTTTGTTTGCAAAAGTGTATGCGACTAAAGAAGAATTAGATATAGAACTTAAAAAATTATCTACTAAGCTCTCACAGGCATCGCCAACTGCGGCTAAAGAATTGAAGACAATTTTTTGGGAAGGCACTGATAACTGGGACGAACTATTAGAGAAACGTGCAGAAATATCTGGATATTTAGTTTTGTCGGATTATACTAAAAATTATATTAGTCAGTTTAAGAATAAAAATAGCTAATAGCGATGAAGCTTGTCATTGATACTTCTATATTAATAGCGTATGCTCTAAAGAACGAGCAGGCTATTAGAATAATAGAGTTAATTGAAGAGGGCTTACATACAATGTACGTAAGCCCTCTTTTGGTGTACGAGTACAAAAATGTCTTAAGGTTGAATAAATTCAAATTTAGCAAAGAATATCAATTAGAAGTTTTAGAAAAAGTAAATAAATTAGCTGAAAAAGTAAACCCAGACATATATACTAAATTTTCGCGTGATAAGTATGATTCCCACCTTTTGAGCTTAGCAAATTATATTCAAGCAGATTTATTAATTAGCGACGATAAAACACTTCAAAAAGCAAATCATTTAACTACAAGCAAAATAGTTGCTATGAATAATTTAATTTTATAATTAATTTCTAAAATGATATATTAGCACTTTAGTGAGTGCGGTTAATTTTAATATATATATTATGGGGGAATTTTATGGTCAAATTTATTATTTTTATGTTGTTAATAGCAGCAAGTGCTTTTGCTCAAGATTATGAGTATGGTATACTTAAAACATTTAATAAAGGCGAAATATATTACGAAAAAGGTATTAAAGAAGAAGTAATTAATAAGTTAGGCAATTATTTTGTTCAAGATGGTTTCTTTGATGGTTCTTTGCGGTCTATACAAGTGTTAGACGATGGTTTATCTTATGTGATAAAATTAATAGTAAGCGATTCATTACTTACAGAAAAAGAATATATTAAGCAACTTGGCTATTATACTTATTTGCTGTCATCGAATGTTTTTAATGGTCGTCCTGTAGATGTGCATCTTTCTAGCTCATACTTTGTAAGCAAGAAAGTTGTTAAGTTCCATAGTTTAGGTACAAAGTTAGAAAATGAAAACGATATAATATATTACTTACCTGATATCAGCAAAGAAACGGCAAATTCATTTATGAAATTTTTGAAAGATACCCAATTTTTTACAGGCGATGGTAAAGTAGTGATGATAAGAACGACAGAGGGTGTTTTTAATATGCTCTATCCAATAGAAGAAGGCTACGACAAGGATGCAGAATACCAGCAAATTGTATCGGAGTTTGCCACACATATATCGCAAGAGTTTTTAAATGGCAATAAGATAATTATATATTTAACAGATAGTTATTTTGAGGAGCTTAAAGCAATTTCAAATTTCTAAGGTTTTCGTTAAAAAAAAATCCTTTCTAACGTGGGAATTAGAAAGGATAGGAGATGTTTTATGAAAAAGATTCCTAGTTAATATCTTGTGCAACAAAAGGCATAAGAGCTAGATGTCTTGCAAATTTAATTGCAGTAGCTATTTGTCTTTGTTGGTAAGCAGATACACCGGTAATTCTTTTAGGAAGAATTTTCCCTTGGTCGTTTGTAAACTTAGCTAAGAATTTGCCATCTAAATAATCAATAACTTTTTGATCTTTTAGTGGGTTAGGCTTTTTCTTGTTAACTACCTTCTTGTTTTGTTTGAAGGAAGTACCAGTTTGCATTGGATGTATTGTGCCACTATTATTCATTATTTTGTTCTCCTTGAGTCCATCATTTCTTTCGATTTTTGGAATCTCTTATTAAATCTATCAACACGGCCAGCAGTATCTACCAAAACTTGTTTTCCAGTAAAAAATGGGTGTGATTTAGAATCAATTTCAAGAACCATTTTATCGTTTTTATAACAAGAGCGTGTTAAAAACACACTACCATCTGTCATTACTACTTCAGTCGTATGATAATACGGATGTATTCCCTTTTTCATAAATTTGAATATTTCCTTTATTTACTAATATCTACTTTATCTACTTGAGCTATATCGTCAATTTTCACAAATTGTTCGATAAACTTAATTCCACCTTCGCTATTTTTAAAACCTTTAATAACTTTTACGACAGGCTTTTCTAATTCTTTTTTCTTTTTGGACTTATCCCCAAAAGTTTGTGCTTTAGCCATTTTCTTATTCCACTATTCTGTAAAATATTGAACTACAAATATAATATTTGTCAGTGAATTAACAAAATTATTTTTTTAAGGGTTCAATTTTATCTATACCATCTTCAGGGCATTTTTGATGTATTTTGTAAGAGGCTGATAAAGTTGTTATAGGCACAGCACGTAGCCTTGCCTTGGCAATTAAGCAACCGCATACTCTACAAATACCGTAAGTTTTATTTTTAATTCTCTCAACCGCATCTTCTAATTTTTTGATATATTCGTGAATTCTTTGTATTTGAGCATAAGTTTTTTCTTTTTCTTGCGCTTCCGATCCTTGCTCTGCCATGTGCATAGAATATATCATGCTTTCATCTGCTGCATCAAAACTTGTTAGATCGTCTAAACGTTCCTTGAGCATTCGCAGTTCTTCAAGGGCATTATCCTTTTCGTGAGCAATAAGCACGGCGAACTCATCTAATTCTTCGTCCGAGTAGCGAACATCAGGATTAATAGCTGGCCTATTTGCCTCATTAGGGGGCGTACTTTTTGCTACGGCTGAAGGTTCAACAAAAGGTGCAACTACTTCCCTGCTTTCTTCCTTGGCAGGCTTTTGTTGAGGCTCTTCAATAATTGTTTCTCCTTTCTTTTTTGATTTAGTAGGAGAATCTGACTTTTCCTTTGTTTCGGAACTTATCTTTGCAGAAGTAGACTTTACTTTTTTTTCACTTTTAATATCATCAGTTACTTCAACTTTAGCTTTTTTAGTTTTTGCTTCTACTTTTTCTTCTACGTCTTCTTTTTTCTTAGCCATAAACTCTCCATTTATTTAGCTGTTTATTATATTTTATAATTTTCAATAATAGTTTTTTTTAACAAAATATACAAGGGAAAAATTATTTTTTTTCAATGTAAATTCTGATAGCTTTGTCATTTATTTCTAATTCGTTTGCATTATTGTCTATATTGTCTGTTTTAATAATATTATATGCCAAAACTTCACTCTTAATATAGTCTTGCATAGAATCAATAGCGATAGCTATATCATCATCGGCTGTATAAGTAACCTTAATCTTGTCAATTACTTCAAAGTTACTATCTTTTCTAATACTTTGAATTTTGCTTACAAATTCACGTGCAATACCTTCATTTATTAGATTTTGATTTAAAGTGGTATCCAAGGCTACTGTAATTCCATTTTCGGTAGCTACTAACCAGCCTTCTAAATCTTCACTTTGAATTTCAATATCTTCTAAACTTATCTCATAGTTTTTGCTATCAATACTTAAAGTAAAGTTGTTGTTTTTTTCAATAATAGCAATTTGTTCGTTGCTCATACCCTTGATTGCATTGGCTACGGATTGAGTTTCTTTGCCAAATTTCTTGCCTAAGACTTTAAAGTTGGCTTTAGCAGATTTACGAATAATGTCATTATTCTCATCTTCAATGAACTCAATTGCTTTTACATTAATTTCTTCAATAATAATATTTGATACTTTTTGGATATCTCGTCTAAACTCTGGATTTAAAATTGGTATTAATATTCTGCTTAGTGGTTGTCTAACTTTCATATTAGACTTTTCTCTTAAAAATCTAGTAAGAGATGTAATATGTTGAGCTAGATCCATTCTACGTTCTAAATCCTTATCAATCATATCCTCATTGGCACTTGGCAAATCGTTTAAATGGATTGATTCGGGTTCATCGTTGTTTTTGAGCCTTTGATAAAAATCCTCACTAATAAACGGAGCAATTGGAGCAATCATTTTAAGAATATTTATAGTTACTTCACGCAAAGTCTGGTAAGCAGCAATTTTATCGCTATCTTTTTCGCCTTTCCAAAATCTTCTTCTATTTCTTCTAATATACCAATTTGATAATTCATTAATAGCAAAATCCTGGATAGCGCGTGGCGCCTTAGTTAATTCGTAAGTGTCCATTAATTCTGTATACGTTTTAATTAATGTATTCATACGGGAAATTATCCACCTATCAATTTCTGGGCGTTCTGCAATAGGAACAGTAGGTTCGCTACCGTCAAAGCCGTCAATATTTGCATATAAAGCAAAGAAAGCGTAAGTATTCGATAACGATCTTAAGAAATCAGAGATAACGGTTTTAGCAATATCTTCGCCATTGAACTTTGTAGTTTTCCAAGGTGGATTATTTACAAATAAGTACCAGCGAACAGCATCGGCGCCGTATTTCTCCATTAATTCAAATGGGTCTACTGTGTTGCCAAGTTTTTTAGACATTTTAACGCCATTTTTATCTAAGATTAGCTCATTTACAACAATATTTTTAAATGCTGGCTTATCGAATAGAGCAACTGCAATATTGTGTAGAGTATAAAACCAACCTCGTGTTTGGTCGATACCTTCAGCTATAAAATCACTTGGAAAAATTTTCTCAAATAATTCTTTATTTTCAAAAGGGTAATGCAATTGCGCAAAGGGCATAGCGCCAGAATCAAACCATACATCTATTACTTCGTGAACACGTTTATATTTAACTCCATCTTTCATAAAGATGATATTATCAACGAAAGGGCGATGCAAATCTATTTCTAAATTGCTATCAGCCACAAGAGTCATAGTTCCGTCTTCATTTACGATATAACCTTGCTTTAATTCTTCTATCGAACCAATAGCAAAGTAATCGTCTTTATCGTTCTCATTTACCCAAATTGGCAGTGGAGTTCCCCAATATCTATCTCGTGATAATGACCATTCTTTTACGTCTTCAAGCCAATTGCCAAATCTACCTTCGCCAATTTCAGGTGGTTGCCAGTTTATCTCTTTATTTTTGGCAATCATCTTGTCTTTGTATTCAGGAGACTTGATAAACCAAGATTCACGCGCATAATACATTATAGGATTGCCTGTTCTCCAACAGTGAGGATAGCTGTGCTTGTAGTCGTTGCTTGATTTATATATTTTATCTTTATATTTTAATTCAATTACTATATCTTTATCGGCACCTTCTTCGGTATAAGTGTCATAAGTAAAGTTTTTGATTGCCCTACCTGCGTATACTCCCATATCGTCAGTAAAGTGCCCATTTGGAGTAACTGGTTGCAGGAACGGTATATTAAACTTTTTAGACATTTGGTAATCGTCTTCACCAAAAGCTGGAGCTAAGTGAACTATACCAGAGCCATCTTCTGTAGATACAAAATCGCCAGCTAATACTGTGAGAGCTTGGTCAAAACTTGCTTGGTCGATAGTAGCGTAAGGTAATATTTGCTCATAAGAAGTACCTAATAAATCACTACCTTTAAATTCTGCTAAGATAGTATATTCACCATCAATCACCGATAATCTCGATTTTGCAAGAACTAATTTATCTATTAATTCAGCATCTTTAGTTTTACGTTTGTTCTCTATTAAAACATAATCTATATTAATGCCAACAGCTAAAGCAACGTTTGCTAAAAGGGTCCAAGGAGTAGTTGTCCAAACCATTAATTGAGCGTCTTTCACAGCATCGATTTTAGAATTTACTACCTTTAACTTTAAATAACAATTAGGATCGTTTACGTCTTTGTAGCCTAATGAAAGCTCGTGAGAGCTTAATGGGGTAGCAATTGTAGGGGATTGAGGAACGACTTTGAACCCGCGATAAATTAGCCCCTTGTCAAAAAATGATTTAAGAGCCCACCAAATAGATTCAATATAGTTATTAGTGCAAGTAATGTAGGCTTCTTTTAAATCCACCCAGTAACCCATTCTTTTGGTGAGATAGCTCCAACCCAAGTCTTTTTCAATATTATCATAGACAAATTTCTTACATTCGGCATTGAATTTGTCTATACCAAAAACTTCTATTTCGGTTTTATCTTTTAATCCAAGTTTTTTTTCTAAAGCAATTTCTACGGGTAGGCCATGAGTGTCCCAGCCTGCTTGGCGGCGAACAAAGTATCCCTGCATAGTTTTGTATCTGCAAATAGTATCTTTGATGGTACGTGCCATCATATGATGTACACCGGGAGCGCCGTTTACTGTTGGTGGACCTTCATAAAAACTATAATAAGGTGAATTTGCTCTTAATTCTAATGATTTTTGAAATATATTATTCTTTTCCCAATAATCTAATATCGAATGCTCTAGATTAGGATAAGATAAATTATCTTGTAAGGGCTTATACATTTCTTGCAACCTTATGAAAATTAAATTAATTTCATTCTATTTTAAAAAAGAACTCTTACGTTCATTAATATTTTTTATTTTTGAATTTTATTTGATGTATTTTACTTAAATTGTAACTTTTAGAATAAAAAAAACGTATTAATATTTTTTTTGAATGTATGAGGGATTTTTATGTCAAAACTTAAACTAATATTATTGGCTTGCATAGCTGTAATATTATTAGGCTCAAACGTATCCGCTCAGTCTGTTGCAGGCTATGATTTGTCTCAAGCTATTCCAATGAAAAAGGCAGTAAAAACAGGTAAGTTACCAAATGGATTAACTTACTTTGTGCTTGAAAATCATAAACCAGAAAATAGGGCTGAGTTGCAGATAGTAATTAATGCTGGCTCTGTGATGGAAGATAGGGATCAGTCGGGCTTAGCTCACTTTATCGAGCATATGTGTTTTAATGGTACCAAAAATTTTCCAGAGAATGAATTAATCAGCTTTTTAGAATCAACTGGTATGAGATTTGGGGCAGATGTAAACGCAAGTACTGGCTTTGATAGGACATATTACACTTTAACTATTCCATTGGATAAACCGGGCTTATTAGACAAAGGCGTTCAAGTGCTAAGAGATTGGTTAGATTTTACAACTTTTGACTCTACAGAGATAGAGAAAGAAAGAGGTGTAATCATAGAAGAGTGGAGAATGAGAGGCAATGCGGATATGCGTACCTTTATGAAGCACCTTCCTTATATTGGCTATGGTTCAATTTATAAAGATAGATTACCAATAGGGGATACTGCTATTATTCTCCATGCACCAAAAGAAAGATTCACTACTTTTTATAATGATTTTTATCGTCCAGAAATTTCTGCAATAATTGCTGTTGGTGATTTTAATGGTAAAGATGTAGAAAAACTTATTATTGAAAAATTTAGCGATGCGGGTAAAGCAGGCAAAATGCCTCCATTGCCAAATATGACTGTACCTTACAACCATCCTCCTATGGTTTCTATTGCTACTGATGCAGAATTGCAAATGCCAAACATTTCAGTTATGTATAAGCATGCTCCAGAAACAAGAGGTACTTATGGTGAATACCGTAATAATTTAATTGAGAATATATATAATACTGTTTTGAATTTTAGATTACAGGAATTAAGTCGCAAGGCTACTCCTCCATTTTTGTATGCCGGTGGTGGATATAGTGGCGGATTTTTAGGAAAAACTAACTTGCTTACTTTGGTTGTAGTTCCTAAGAGCGATAATATTATGGGTGGATATGAATCGCTATTGACTGAAGCCTTCAGAATACACAAACACGGTATCACTAAATCTGAAATGGAACGCGCTAAAGTAGAAATGCTTAGCGGTATGGAATCAGCATTTAAAGAAAAAGATAAAGTTGAATCAATGAGCCAAGCTCAGGAATTATACCGTCATTTTTATGAAGGTGAATCAGTACCTGGTATTGATAAAGAATTTGAATTAACAAAAGCATTCTTACCTACAATCACTTTAGAAGAAATGAATCAATTTGCTAAAGGATTAATTAGAGACGAAGGAATGGTAATTACTGCTTCTATCCCACAAAAAGACGGTATAAAAGTTCCAACGGAGCAAGATTTGACATCGACATATCGTAAAATTGAATCAAGTAGTATAGAGGCGTACAAAGATGTTGATACAGATAAGCCTTTAGTGTCAAATCTACCAAACCCCGGTAGTATCAAATCTAAAAAAGAGATTAAAGATATTGGAGCTACTGAATTAGAGTTATCAAATGGTATAAAAGTATATTTAAAACACACAGATTTCAAAAACGAAGAAATAAACATGACTGCACAATCTTGGGGCGGTACTTCTACTGCTTCGGATAAAGATTATTTTTCGGCGAGCGCTGCTTCTGGAATAATTAATTCTTCTGGTGTAGGCGAATTTGATGAAACAACTTTAGAAAAGATATTAACAGGAAAGCAAGTATCTGTAAGCCCTTATATTGGCGAATTATCTCAAGGTATGCGAGGAACATCTACTCCTAAAGATTTAGAAACTTTCTTCCAATTAGTATATTTATACTTTACTGCTCCACGTAAAGATACTGATGCTTATGAATCAATGAAATCGAAATTAATTGACCAAATTGCTAATAGTGGTATGGACCCAGTATCTGTATTTAGAGATTCTGTAACGGCAATTATGGGCGGATACAATCTTCGTAAAATGCCTTGGACTGAAGAGGCCGTCGAAAAAGTAAACTTAGATAATGCTTTTAATTTCTATAAATCAAAATTTGGTAATGCTGGTAACTTTACATTTACTTTTGTAGGTAACTTCAAAATGGAAGAGATAGAAAAATACTTAAAGCAATATATTGCTACTTTGCCTAAGGGTAAGACTGATAAATGGAAGGATTTAGGTATTAAAGGACCAAAAGGTGCTTTGAAAAAGATAGTATACAAAGGTTTTGAACCAAAGAGCCAAGTAAGATTGACTATTGATGGCGATTTTGATTATAATCGCGTTAATAGATTTGAATTATCGGCAATGATGGAAGTATTAAGTATAAGATTGAGAGAAGTAATACGTGAAGATAAAGGCGGAGTATATGGTATTGGAGCTAGACCAAGCTACGAAAAATATCCTAAGCCAACATATACAGTTAATATAGGCTTCGGAACAGATCCAAAGCGTGCAGAAGAATTAGCCGATGATTGCAAAGGTGTAATTAATGATGTGAAAGCAGGTAAATTTGATGAAAGCTATATCGAAAAAGTTCAAGCTATATTAAGCCGTGAATATGAAACCAATCAAAAAGAAAATAGGTATTGGATGGGTGTAATTACTCAATATTTATCTAATGGCGAACCGTTCTCACAAGTAAATGATACTCCAGAGTTGATTTCTAAGATTACTAAAAAATCAATTGTGGACGCTGCAAACAAGTACCTAAATACAAAAGTGATTAAAGAATTCTTGTTAATGCCAGAAGAATAAGCTTTTGCTTGATTCTTAAAAATGAGAAAAGCCATTCAAAATTTAATGAATGGCTTTTTCTTTTTTATCTTAATAATGAAGTCTACTAATTATACTATTTTACTTCTCCGTACTTTTCTGGATATGGAGGTAATGGCATAGAATCCGGTATACCCATAAGAGGGAAGTCTTTACGCATTGGATAAATTGGCTCGCCAGATTCGGGGTCTACATAATCTTCTGGCATATAAAATCTTCTAAAGTCTGGGTGATTATTAAAGATTACGCCATACATATCATAAGTTTCTCTTTCGTACCAATTAGCACTTTCAAACACACCATATACAGAATCTAAATTTGGCTTTCGTTCGTGAAGAGCTACTTTTACTCTTAATCTCCATTTATTACTAATAGAATAAAGGAAGTAAACAACTTCAAATCTTAAGGGACGCTTCTTAAGCCAATCGATAGCAGTAATATCTACTAATTGGTCTAGTTTAGTAGCCTCGCTATCACGCAATAAAGTAAGCAATTCAACAATCATTTCTTTAGGAACATTCACCAAAGATAATTGATTACGATGCTCATAGAATTCTGCCTCTGGTATTAAACCTTTAATTGTCTCTTGTACTAATTCTTTATCTATATACATAACTTTATCTATAATTTAATTTACAAATTTTTAATCTAATGAAAATTTATTACATTAAATAATATTTTTTGCAAAATAACTGAAAAAAATCAAATGACGGATAGAAAAATGTTTATTTTGACGTTACTTATATTTATATTCTCAATTTTTTCTCTAAATGGGCAAGACTTTGACAACAAAGGTAAGCCCGTAGTTAATTTTGAATCTCCTTACAATACTGTATTTGTACATCTTCAATATCTAAATAATGAGTTTTATAATCCGAAAATTGCCGGAAAAACAATAAATCTTAGGAGTAAATCTGATTCGGCAGTTAGTTTGGCCGTTAAGTTGAAGCGTATTTATGATGGCAATGGGCTTATTGTGAATATGGCAAACATTTCAAGAAATAAAGATTATATAGATTCTGCATCGGGGCTAAGTCGCTTTATAATCTTTAAGAATTATCCAGATATATATTTAGAGAAAATAGATAATAAATGGCTATATTCCGCCCACACGGCAAGGATTATTCCTATACTATATGCTGAAATGTATCCATATAGTATTGAATTTTTTATAAATCAACTGCCTGATGTATTTCAAGTAAAATTTCTATACTTAGAATTATGGAAATGGTGTGCTTTAATATTACTTTTTGTGATAAGCTCCTTGCTATATATAGTGTTTAATAGAATAATAGTATATTTCCTTATTAAAATATGGAAAAAAATACTAAGGCGAGAAGTGTCGGCGTCATATTTATATAAACTGTCAAAGCCATTAGGTTTTGTGATGATTTTCATTATGTTTGAAAGAATTATACCTCTTTTAGAATTTCCAATAACCATCAGTTATTATTTTAACCTATTTGTTAATCTTTCTGTTCCAGTAATTATTACTTTCTTAATTTATAGAATAACAAATTACGTCAGTGAATTGTTTATTAAAATTGCAGAGCGTAGTCCTAGTAAATTAGACGATAAAATAGTGCCAGTAGTTAGGAAATCATTAAAGATTTTGGTCGTTGTATTTGGTGGTTTATATATCGTGAAAAATATAGGATTAGATATTACCCCTCTTTTGGCGGGTGTATCGATAGGCAGTTTGGCGATAGCATTAGCAGCGCAGGAGACTATTAGAAATTTATTTGGCTCTCTAACTCTATATTCGGATAAAGTTTTTGAACCGGGCGACTGGATTTTAGCTGGTGATGTAGATGGTAGCGTTGAAGAAGTTGGTATTCGCTCCACACGTATTCGTACGGCAAGTGATTCAATAATAATTGTGCCTAATGGCAAATTGGCAGATACCAATATTAATAATATGGGTAGGCGGAACTATAGAAGGTTTAGAACATTACTAAATATTGTATACGGTACTCCCACTAATCAAATAGATGAGTTTATTGCTGGTTTAAAAGCAATAGTTGCTAATCATCCAAATACGAGGAAAGATTACGACCGGGTTTCCTTGTTTAATTTATCTGATTATTCTATTCAAATATTATTTGATACTTTCTTTGATGTGCCAGATTATGACACTGAATTGAAAGCACGACAGGCTATAATTTCTGACATTATAAAGTTAGCCGAGCGATTAGCTATTGATATTGCTATTCCAAGTCAGACTATATACTTAAATGATGCTAAAAAATAATTTTCAATAATTGCTCTCTTTGCAGTCAAAGGCTCAATAATATTTTATGAAATATATAATATTTTTAGTATTTTTAATGTTCTTTAAAATTACTTATTAGAAGGGTTTATGCTTAAATATTACGCTTTATTTCTGCTTGTCATTGTAGCATTACTACAATCTTGTAATCTTAATTTAGGTGGGGAAAATGTATTGCCTGATTTGGATCCGCCTCCTAACCATAAGCCACAATTTATTAAAGAAATAGTAGATGTCAATAAGCATAATATAAAAGATCCAAGATTGATAGTAAGCAGGGTCGATACTAAATCTAATGATAAGGTTAGGCTGAACGTTCATTTTATAGATGATGGAGCTTATTACCTGAAAGGCGCCGCACTTGGAGATTGGCTAAAAAAATGGTGCAAAGGAGCGTTGCTAATTAATGGCAAAGAAGTACCAGTAGAAAATATGACGGTTCGCGAAAGTACGCTTAAAGATAGAAAGCCTCTAGCAATGGCTATCGTTATGGACCATAGTGGCTCTATGGGAGAAGAAAGGGCATATACTTGCCAAGAGGCATGCTTAGAGTTAATAAATAACAAAAAGGCTCAGGACGCTTTTACTTTAATAAAGTATGATAATAGAGTATCAGTAGAAACTCCGCTAACAATATCAAGTTCAATACTAAAAAGTTCCTTAAAAATTAATGGATTACAGGGATTTGGTGGCTTTACTGCGGTCAATGATGCAACTTTACAAGGGATAGAGGAAGTCTCAAAATCAGATAAAAGTATGGATAGGGTCGTTGTTGTGTTTACTGATGGCTACGAAAACTCTTCTATTAATTCGGTAGATTCAGTTATCAAGAAAGCAAAAGAAAATAACGTAACAATATGTGCCATTGACTTTGGATATGGTATAAATGATGGTTATATGGAGCAATTTTCTAATGGTACTAATGGAATTTATCACCATATCTACAAGAAAGATGAGTTTACTTTGGCGTTTGAAGATATTTATCGTCGCTTTGAGTATTTTTATGTAGTAGAATTTGACCAGCCAGATTTTGGCGAATATAATATGGTCCTTTCTATGTGCCTTAAAGATTCTTCTATTAATGATACTTTGCAATTTAATAATCTGCCAGATGTTGGTTTTATAAATTTGTTACAAGTTAATTTTGATTCCGATAAATCAACAATAAAATCTAACTCTAATAGGGCAATAAAGAAAGTCGCAGCTATGATGAAAGTATATCCGGGTATGCAAATAGAGTTGCGAGGGCATACGGACTCAAATAATAAAACTGGCGATGCAAACCATAACTTAAAACTATCTCAATCACGGGCAGATGCCGTACGAGAATCTTTAATTAAAGACGGAATAGAGGCTTCAAGGATAAAATCAATAGGTTTTGGTGACAGCCAACCAATATCCGATAACAATACTGAAGAAGGTAGGGCTAAAAATAGGCGAACAGAATTTGTAATTCTTAAGAAATAATGCAATTTATTAAATAAATATTGAAAGGTAAACTATTAATTTACTTATTTTAGCGGTTTGTAGTTTAGCAAATTCAATAATTTAGTTAGCAAAGGCATGGCAAAGGGCTTAAATATTCTATTTGTTTCGAGTGAGCTATATCCGTTCGCGAAGGAAAGCGGTATTGGAGATGTTGCTTTTTCATTACCATTAGCTTTGAAGGAGTTAGGTCATGACGTTAGAGTGATATTTCCTAAATATGGTGTGGTGTCTGAAAAGAAATTTAAGATTCATTACGTTAATAGACTAAGAGATATACCGATTAAAATACTCGATAAGTATGAGTCGGCAGCTATCAAGTCTTCAATTATAACGAATCAAAAGGCAAAAGTACAGACATATGTTGTATCTAATGATTATTATTTTGATAAGCGCAAAGGCATATACCACGATCCAGTAACTTGGGAAGAATATCCAGATAATGCAGAAAGATTCATATTTTTTAACAAAGCTGTAGCAGAAACTTGCTCTATGCTTGGCTGGGTGCCTAATATTATTCATTGTAATGACTGGCAATCAGCTTTATTACCTGCTATGTTAAAAGAATTATACCCCCATCAATTTAAAAAGACAAAGACTATTTTTACTATACATAATTTTTATAAGCAAGGTGTTTACGATTTAAAAGAGTTTGACAAAACGGGATTAAGTTCAATTTTTTTAAATGATTTTAAATTCAAAAATAAGTTTAATTTCCTCAAAGGAGCGATAAAGCATTCAAATTTTATTACGACAGTAAGTAAGGCTTATGCCAAAGAGTTAATGAACGACAAAAGCTATTCAAATGGCTTAAATCAAGTGCTTAAAGAGCGATCTTCTATCTTTAAAGGTATCAATAATGGTGTGGAAACCTCTACATGGAATCCATATAGAGATGAGTATTTAAAGTATAAGCTAAAAGGCGATATGGAAGAATTTAAGGCAAACAACAAAGAACTACTCCAAAAAGAATTCCAATTAGATGATGACCCAGATATTCCTATTTTTGGAATGGTGCCACGTATTGGCTACCAAAAAGGCACACAATTATTAATTGATGCTGCTGATAAAATTTTTAAAAACAATGTGAGAATTGTTTTACTTGGCGAAGGAGATAATGATTTAAAGAATGATTTAAGGGTAGTTGCCGATAAGTATCCAAATCAATTAAAGCTAAGGTATGAATTTAATGAGCCATTATCGCATATAATTGAAGCAGGCAGCGATTTCTTTATGATGCCTTCCCAATATGAGCCTTTCGGGCTTAACTTTCTTTATTCGATGATATACGGAACTATTCCGCTGGTGAGGTATACAGGCGGCTTTGTTGATTTATCTGTAAATATAGAAAAAAATAACAAAAAAGGAAATGCAATCGTCTTTGAAAAATATGAAGTAGATGATTTTGTAAATGCTATTGAACGAGCTGTTGATTTATATAATAATAAAGAATATTATAAAGAAATAGTAGAAAGAAATCGCCAGCATGATTTCTCATGGAAAAAGTCAGCTAAAGAATATGTTAGTATATATAAACAAATATTAAAAGAATCAGTAAAGGAAAATGAAGAGAATATATAGTATAATATTTGCTATTATGGGCATTTATTTAGGATCTTGTAACGACAAACCTACCGATTTAGCTATAAATTTACTACCAGACACTGTTTTAACTAAGGGAATATCTAGCTATGATACTATTCTTATACCTGCAATGAGGGTATATAAAGCTAAGTTTCCTTTATTTAATTTAGGAACATTATTTATAGGTAAAGCTAATGGTATTAGTGCGATTAGTCTATCAAATTTTGCCAACTTGCCTGATACATTAGGCTATGTAACTGAAGATAAAATTGAAGTAGCTCAACTTACTATATACCCGCGCCGTTATGCTTTGGGAGATACCAATAATTCAAATTTAGCTTTTGATATTTATCGTGTAAATAGGGCGTGGACTCCAGATACTACTACATACGATTCGCTTATGCTTAGTCCAGCAAATTACTTTGGAGAAAAAATAGCTTCATATCAAGGTAGTATTCAATTAAAAGATACTTTAGATGAAATTACATTTGATTTACCCAAAAATCTTATTGCAGATTGGCTTAAAACAGAGCAAGTCTATGATAGTACAAAAAAGGAATACGTAGCAAAGCGTATTACTAATTGGGGCTTAGCTTTTGTCCCTACTTCAAGTAGCAATGTCATTAATTCTTTTGCAGGAAGTAAGATAGGGGCAACTAAGCTATCAAAAATTTATATAAGATATAAAAATCAACAAGATTCAACAAAACTATTAAACTTAGAAGCAGGCGTTGATGTAGCTTTTATTGACGTACCTAAGCCCGCCGAAGATGACATTGTATTGTGGAACGGTATAAATTATTGGACAGAATTATCTTTTGATATAAGTATGATTCCTAAATTGTCTGGTATTCATAAAGCTCAGCTTGATTTATTTTTGGATGAAAGTAAATCTTTCCATGCTAATAATAAGTTAGATAGCATTATTGAGGGGAATTATTTTCGTGATCCAACAAAAGAATCTACATTTCAATATATAGCCGCAGGCGATTCTACAGGAAGGTTTAGATTTAATTCTCTTACGTCATCGTTTCAGGTATGGAATAAATATGATGGTAAAGGAACAATAGTATTTATGCCTCACAGCACAACAAATCAGGCAAATGAATTGGATAAATTAGTTTTCTATGGTTTGAATGCAGCAGATACAACGAAAAGACCTCAGTTAAAAATTATTTACTCTCTAAATCCAGCTAATTTTAAATAAATATGAAGAAAACCGTAATATTTTTGTTTTTACTAAGCAGTCATCTAATATTTTCGCAAGGTGGTTCTAATTATTCTATAATTGGGATTGGAGATATTAATTACGATGTAAATGCTTCTTATTCTGGTTTAGCAGGTACTTCAATTGCTTTTCCAGCGGAAACATCTATAAACTTTCGCAACCCAGCAATGTGGTCATTAGTGAATAGTACAAGGCTACAGGCAGGTTATAAATTTAGCCAGCATATAAATAGTAATTCATCAGATAATAGTGTATGGCAAAATAATGCTAATTTAACAGGCTTTTCGGCATTATTTGCTATTGATACTAATCATGGAATTAGCGCTTCAATTGGTATAGTACCATTTACATCAATTAATTATCTAACTTCTACTAAGATAAATCAGAATATCAATGGTATGGATTTAATCGGGACAAATACATATCAAGGGAAAGGTGGAATTACTCAAGCATATTTGGGATTGTCTACCAAGATTGTTGATGAAATTGCCATTGGGGCTACAATATATACTAACTTTGGCAAAGTAAACAATTCGCTTACCACTGCCTTTACAAATGATCCATATTTGTTTGAATATTCTAATTTGAAAGATGATTATTTTAGTGGTATAGGCTATAAGGCCGGCTTGCTGATTAAACCCTTTGCTAATCTTTCCATTGGATATTTCGTTGATTATAATAAACAGCTGCAAGTCGAATCCTCCTATATTTTCTCGTCTCCATTGATAGGCGATACTTCTTTTAGCCGTTCAAACGATTATGAATTTCCTATATCACAAGGATTTGGCTTGTCTTACTTGAGTGGTGTATTTTTATTTGGTGCAGATTTCTCATTCCAAGATTTTACAAATTTTCAGTTCAATAAAGGTAGTAATTCAAGTTTTACCGATAGCTGGCAATTTAGTTTTGGGGTAAATAGATTTGGAAATAATAGTATTAATGCTAAGACATTAGATAAAGTATCGTATAAATTTGGAGTAGCAGCTCGCAAATTATATTATACAGTATACGATAATAATATAATGGAATATGCTCTTAATGTAGGTGCCTTAATCCCATTTTCGGAATCTTTTAATACAGATATAGGTATTAGCTTTGGCAGTAGAACAAGCGCGCAAGCTGGCATGTTAAGCGAGTATTTTATGAAATTTTCAGTTGATTTAAGTATTGGTGAAGTCTGGTTTATACCTTTTAAACGCGAATACTAAAATATAGTCTTTATATATAGTAAAGCTCAATAATTCTGATATATTCAAATTTATTGAGCTTCTTATTTTAAATAAAGGAGAATGGTATTAGAAGGATAATAGCTTAAGTCCGACGGTAAATTCTATTTTTGATTTTGACAAATCAAAGCTTTGAAATCCTTCGCCACTTTTGTAAATATCGTTTAACCCTTTGATATACCTTAAGTCTACTGTAAAGTTACCAACTTCGGCGCCTACTCCAAATTTTACGCCATAAATCATATCTTTGAATTCTAATTGGTAAGCATCATTTAGAGCATCCTCTACACCTTTGTCTGTAAGGAAAGAACCGAATACTCCAGCTTGTAAACTTGCAGCGAATGCTTCTCCATTCATAAACTTCCAACCTAACAATACTGCTATATCAACTGATTTTTGTTTTACTTCATAAGTATTGGTATTATTGTGTTCAGTAAAATCTAATTTGCCTCCATCGATAGAATACATTAATTCTGGTTGAATAAAAATAACTTTGCCAAAACGAGCAAATGCTCCAAATTCAAAGCCATTTTTGAAGCCTGAAGAAATAGCCGTATCTTGAGTGCTAAACTTAGTTGCCGTATATCCTAATTTTACGCCTAAATCAAAATTAGCATAAGTTGAAGCAGGTAATAGTATAAAAACAAGTAAGAAGCATAATTTTTTCATTTGAATTTCCAATTTTGAACAACGAATCTTATATAATACGAATAATTCGTATTTTGTTACATAATTTTTTTAAAGTATATTAGAAATAAAATTTTACAAAAAATAAAAAGAATAATCAAGGTAGAGTATGGATATACAAAAGAAAGTTGGAATAAAAGATTTCCCGATGACTTATTGGGTTGTTATAATGTTTGAATTTTTTGAGCGTGGTGCTTATTATGGGGTAATGAGCGTATTATCTGTATATATGACCGAGATATTAGGCTTTACAAAGCCAGAGGTAGGCGCAATTAAAGGCACTATACAGCCACTTTTATATTTTTTGCCAATTATCTCTGGTGCTGTTGCTGATAAAATGGGCTATCGGCGTACGCTTATGGTGGCTTTTTCGCTCTTGGGCATAGGGTATTTCTTAACATCACAATCTACAGACTATGCGGCAGTATTTATATTCTTAGTAATTATGGGCTTAGGGGCAGGTACTTTTAAGCCGATCATTTCGGGAACTATTGCAAAAGTAACAGATGAACGAAATTCAACTCTTGGCTTTGGTATATTTTATTGGTCAATAAATCTCGGTGCTTTTATTTTTCCTTTAGTTTTTGTTCCATATCTGAAAGCATTAAATTGGTCCTACGTATTATTGATGGCTGCAGTAGCAACTGGATTAATGATACTTCCTACGTTCTTTATTTATAAAGAGCCTAATATTCAACAAGGTAATAAAGAGCCTTTAATTGATACTATTAAGCAAATCTTTAGTAAAATTACTATTGTCTTTATGGATTGGCGTTTTATTTTGTTTATATTTATCTATTCTTGGTTCTGGATTTTGTACTTCCAAATGTTCGATAGTGTTCTATGGTATGTAAAAGATTTTGTAGATGCTACCCCTTTAGATAATATACTTGCTAAATATCTTCCATTTGTTGGCAAATTTGATGTTGAACATGTTACAGTAATGAATGCACTTACAATAATTATATTACAATTATTTATATCCAATATAGTAAAAAACACAAAAGCATTGCCTACAATGCTTACGGGTATAGGGCTTGGAACGCTTGGAATGGCTATTTTAGCTATAAGTTCTAATATCTGGGTATTTTTATTAGGTATATTTATTTTTTCAATAGGGGAGATGACTGCACACCCTAAATACATATCTTACTTAGGATTAATTGCTCCTGAAGATAAAAAAGCAACTTATATGGGCTTCGGTTTTTTATATGGCTTTTTTGGCTCTTTGATAGGTAGTTTTGTAGGGGCTTGGTTATATGTAAAGATGGTAGATAATCCAATGATAGAATTTATCAATACAAAGTTGATAGCTGCAAACTATGAGGCTATACCAATAGGCTCTAAAATATCCGATGCTATTGTTGCCGCAGAGAAAGTTGGTTTAACAAAGCAAGATATTTCACAGTATGCCTATACTAGTGAACTTTGGATATTATTCTCTCTGATAGGTGTATTGTGCATGCTTGGGCTATTATTATATCAAAAATTTATATTGCCACAAGCCACTCATAATAAATAAATATAAAGCGCCTTGGCTGCAACTGGATTGAGGATTTTAGAGGTCTTTAGAAAATAATAATTATTTAGCCTTGAAATTTGGAATTTTCAGGGTTAAATAATTTATAAGTTGAAACATATTAAAGCTCTTTTCTAAGTCTTGCAACAGGGATTTTTAATTGTTCCCTATATTTTGCAACGGTGCGACGTGCTACATTAAAACCCATATCTTTGAGGAGATTCGCGAGCAATTCGTCGCTATGCGGTGCGTTTTTAGGTTCGCTATCGATTAAATCCTTAAGTGAATCTTTGATCACAGTAGTAGAAATATCTTCGCCATCTACTGATGGTAGAGACTCCGAGAAGAAAAATTTGAGTTCAAAAGTACCGAACTGTGTTAGCACATATTTATTGTTTACTATCCTGCACACGGTTGAAATATCTATATTAGTATCGTCAGCAATGTTTTTGTAAATGAGAGGTTTAATAGCAGCTTTTCCTTCTATAAAGAAATCCTTTTGAAGTTGTGAAATAGCAGTCATTACCTTCATCATTGTAATTTTACGTTGTTGCACTGCTTGAATAATGAATTTGGCATCTTCATTTTTTTGCCTTAGCCACTCTTTCGTTTCTTTATTAAAATTTTTTATTTTACCACTCTTTTTAAGAATCTCATAGGCTTTGCTTACCTTTAGAACGGGCATTTTATTGTCGTTTAAGGAAATTAGTAATTCATTGTCTTCTTTGTCTACTTCTACAATAAAGTCTGGTATTACGGTGTTCATCTCGGATACAGAATTACCCCGACCGGGCTTTGGGTTGAGCTTTTTGATATAATCCATAACTTCACGTAGCCCATCGGTAGTTAGGTTGTGCTTATTCATCAGGACGTCGAAGTGCTTTTTGGTAAACGGTTCGAAAGAGTTTTTAAGAATATCAAGGGCAATAACTTGCGTGGAATGTATTTCGTGTAAAGATTCAATTTGGGCAATCAAACATTCCTGCATATTACGAGAGCCAACGCCAGGGGGATCTAATAGTTTAATTAAACCATGGACTTTTTCTACTTGTTCTAAGGTTACAGGTATTTTTAATTCTGAAGCATAGCTAATAGTGCGATTATGATTATTCTGATTTTTAATTAAATCACTAATATTGTCCGATTCTTTTAGTTCGTCAGCAAACTCTAAAATTTGCTTAGTTTTATTGCTTAATGCAAATTGGCTTGCAGGATTGTATGATTGCTTTTGCTCCTCGTTCTTTTTTAAAAATTCCTTTTGTTGGATATTAAAATTATATTCTGCTATTTGAGAATTAACAAAATCTCGAACTTCTTCTAAAGTCATACGAATATAACCATCGTCATCTATATTGCCAATTATTATTTTGCCAATGCTTCTTTCATCTTCGCTTAGGGGCTGTAAATTAAATTGCGTTTCTAAGTCTTCAGCAAAAGATGTATTGTCTTTAATTTGAAAAGGTGCAAAGTCTTCATCATCGCTTTCATTGCTATTATAAGCGTCAACGGTGTCGCTCGACTCGTCTTGCCATACTAAATCGTGAAATTCAAATGGATCACCATCATCGTCTATTTGGCTTCGCAATTCATTATAGTCATCGCTATCGCTATTGGAGTATATGTCTTCGCTAAAGTTATCGATTGCGTTTAGGTCGCTATTACTATCGGAAATATCGTTGATATAAGTTGTTTCATTATAAAACTCTTCATCATCGCCACTAATCTCTTTTGCAATTTCTAATATAGTATTATCCGGATTGTCTGGGTTTTCGATTAGAGGGTTTTGCTCAATTTCTTGGTCAAGGTACTGCTCAAATTCTACAACAGACATTTGTAAAAGCTTTAGGTATTGTATTTGCTGTGGCGTTAATGTTTGGGTTAATGCTGTTCTTATATCTAATCCAATTTTCACGTTTCTTTTTTCCCAATAGTATTTATATAATTATTATACCAATCTTCGCCGTAAGCACGGATTAGAGCTTCTTTTACACTTTGGTATATTTTGACTTGTTTTTCCTTGCCTCTGATTAAGGCAGCATTGCATTCTGGTATTTTTTCGTAATATAGGTATTTGCCGTTAAAATTACCGACTCTGATAGGGAATAAATGACAAGAAATAGGTTTTTTGAAGTCTATTTTACCATCTCTATAAGCTTTTTCTATAGAACAAAAGGCGATATCCCCTTCGTAATATACAAATACACAATCCTTTTTTTCGATACAAGTGGTAGTGTATTCGCCAGGGCTACCTTGAATAAATCCTTGCTCCTCTATATGTTTTATAGATTTCTCGGATAAATATTCCATTGCATAAGGAAGTACTTCTTTTATTTTGTCTACCTCTTCATCCAATAGGGGGGCGCCGTATTCACCGGGGAAAGTACAGCAAGCACCTTTGCATTTTTGCAAGTCGCATTCGAAATGTGTAGAAGCAATTCTGTCTTCTACTAATATGTCATCTACTAATATCATAGAAAAAATTATGCCAAAGTTATTTACGAAATTAATAAATTTTCTAATCAAATTAAAATTTATTTTGAAAAATTATTAAGAATCAAATAAGACAATGGGCATAATAGGGAGTATAGCCAAATTCTAATATAGGCAAATCGCATATATTAGATGAGCTGTCAATAAAGTACCGATATAAAAGCAGGTTATTCTACCTACTTTTATACCAATTTACTGTTGTTTTGACTGCTTCGTCGAATTTTACCTTAGGGCTATAGCCAAGAACTTGCTTAGCTTTGTCAATAGAAAAAGTATAATCTAAGCCCCCATTGCTAACACGATATGGGGTAATTAGAGGAGGATTTTTACTATTAACTAATTTATATAAGAATTCGAGCAAGCTACCAATTGCAAAAGCAAGCCAAAAAGGAAAGGATTGGGTAGGGTGCTTTAATCCCATTTCATCGGCAAACTTATCGGTAAATTCCTTCCACGTAATATCTAAACCATCTGTAATAATAAATGTTTCACCAATAGCCTTGTCGCTATCATTTGCTAACATTATACCTTCAATTAGGTTTTCGATATATACGGGGCAAGTTTTTCTTTTGCCTTTATCAACATAAGCAATTTTACCAGAAACCATTGCCTCTAAATACTTTTCAATAAATGTATGGTCGTTAGTACCGTATACATTGCCGGGCTTCACAGCAGTAATATTAAGGTTGTTTTGCTTTGCATATTCAAAAACCTTATCTTCAGCAATTTTTTTTGTATCGTTATATGCAAACCCCGTTATAGGCTTGCTATCACTTTCTTTAACGTTTGTTCTTCCAAATCCATACATTGCTACAGTGCTGATATATACCATTCTATCAACATTGTTTGCAACGCAAGCTTTGGCAACGTTTAAAGTACCATTTACATTAATTTCATAAAATTTTTCGTAAGCACCCCAATCAGACGCAAGTGCCGCAACATGGAAGACGCGCGAACAAGATTTGCTTGCTTCAATTAATGAATTTAAGTCATTAATATCTCCATAATGAAATTCAATATCCAATCCTTTAATGAATTTTAAGTCTGAAGATTTTCTGATGAGACCTTTTACTTTGTACCCTTCTTTTAATAATCTTTTTGCTAAGTTAGAACCTATAAATCCGTTTATACCTGTTATTAAGCAAGTTTTCATATAGCCCCATGGAAGAAAATAATAAATAAATCAGTTAGAACGCCTAAAGTAATATGAAGTGCAAAAACATACCAAAAAGACCTAGTTCTAATAGCCAAATAACCAAATATTACGCCAACAATAATAGCCCCAATAGTTTCTCCGGCAGGTTTGCCTAAGTGAATCAAGCAGGATGATATAGTTTGAATTATTATTGCGTTTGTAGCACCAAATTTTTCGGATAAATTAAATAAAAGGAAACCGCGGAAGAAGAATTCCCAAGCTATATAATATAACAATACATACATTAATTCATAAACAAAGATTAGCTCGTGCCGTGAATGCAATATCTTCGCAAGTGGATATTCTGTTCTTACGTCGTCGCCCATAACTGCAAAATATATAATAGGGGCGGCAATAGGAATAATAAGCAATAGTTTTGCACCAAATTTGGTATCGCCAAGCCCAAATCCTATGTCGCTAAGTGGCTTTTTTATTGCAAATATTTGAAATAGCAAGGGGATAACTAATAGTAATACGAAAAAAGATGCAAATTGATATATATGTGAATAAAAATCTAATTCGGGACTCGAAGCAAAACTGGGGAATATTTTTACAAAATTATGTGCATACCCAAAGTAATAGTACAAAGATAAGAGTATTGGCGCAGATAATAATAAACTATAAGTTTTCCACTCGGCTTTTGAGAAGTCGTTTTTAATATTGGCTATATTCATTTAATTTAACAATAATATAAAATACAAAATTACTATAAAAAATACTAAACAATCGTGCAAATTTAAAATTTAGCTTGGCATGTTTGTTTATTTTACTTCTTCAATATGTTGGCTATTACGTAATTTATTCATAAATTTATTGAGTTGGGAGTAATCCTTGACTAATAATTCGGCAGATATTCCCTCCAAGTTCCTAAGCTTTATTTTATTAGTGTCAATAATTTTGATGCTATTGTCGTCGGCTTCTTCTACGAATGCGGTTAATACTTTACTATAAGAAAATCCTAAAACTCTAATGTTTATTTGTTGAGTCGTCGATTCTCCATACCACTCTGCTGGCTTAAAATTATCTTGTGGTAAGCCCAAGTTCTTAATATACTGGCAATTTTTCGAATGTATTTTTATATCAGACTTTTTAGTGATATATGCAACAATAGGCTCTCCTTTTATAGGGTTACAGCATTTGGACAGGACTGTTGTTATATTAGATAAGCCTTCTACTCTTACTTGTGGGATGGAGTGCTTACCCGCACTATATTTAGCTTCCTTTTTGTCATTGTCAGTTTTTTTGAAGGCGTCAGGGTAGACTTTTTTTAATGTAAACAGGGTACACTTCACTCCTCCGCTTGCAATAGCGTAAAAGAAGTCGTCTAAAGATTTGAAGCCAAGTTTATTAATATTATTTTTGGCTTTTTGTTCATCATCATTGCCGATAAGTCTTTTTTTGTATTTATTTTTTAGTTTTTCCCAAGTATTTCTACCATCATTAATTAAGAGGTCTTGTTCGTTTTTCTTAAACCAACGCAAAATTTTAGTTTTCGCGCGGTTGGTCTTAACGATATTTATCCAATCGCGAGATGGTGTTGCACTATTATTAGAGATTATATCAATTACATCGCCAGACTTTAGAATAGTATTGAGTTTTACAAATTTACCGTTTACACGTGCCCCAGTAGTTTTGTAGCCCAAGTCAGTATGGACATCGAACGCATAATCAAGAGTTGTACTACCTTCGGGCAGAGGTCTTATTTCGCCTTTAGGAGTTAGAACATTAATATAATCACGCTTCATCTCTTGTTTTAATTTGTCAAAAGCTAAGTAAGGGTTATCAAAGTACTCATCGTTTTCTAAGAACTCACGTAAGCGATTTACCCAATCTTGTTGGGTTGATTTTCCCCCTTGCTTGTATGACCAATGCGCAGAAGAGCCGTATTCGGCTTCTTGGTGCATCTCTTCAGTTCTAATTTGAATTTCAAATTTATCCCCTGTTCGTGTTGCCACCGTTGTTTGAATAGAGCGGTAGCCATTTGATTTTGGAAAGCTAATCCAATCGCGAAATCTACCTTCGATAGGTATCCATTGACTATGAACAGCTCCTAAAGCTAAATAGCATTCTTCAACGGTATTTGGAATTACTCTTAGAGCTAATAAATCGAATATCTTCTCTAAGGGTATTTTTTGTTTTACTAATTTTCTATATATAGAATAGGGTCTTTTTACTCTTTGTTGAAATTTACAATGAATATTAAATTTATTCATCATTTTTAATAAATCAGCTTTCATTGTATTTAATTTAGATTGATAGAAGTGCATTTTCTTTTCTATCATTGACTCTAAATACTTAAAATCATCGGGGAAGAGATTACGAAAGGAAATATCTTCTAACTCGTGATAAATTAATCTTATTCCTAATTGTTGGGCAATAGGAGAATAAAAATATAAGGCTTCTTCGGAAAGATTATATAAATTTTCATCTTTGCGTAAGTCGGCATAGCGCAAGTTTACTAATCTTTCTGCTAATTTTATGAAGATAATTGCAAAGTCATCCGTAAGTTCTAAAAAAAGTTTTCTTAAATCGCTAGTATTCTTTTTGCTACCAGATAAAGATACTTTGCTAATTCTATTTAATAATAATATATTCTCAATAATTTTATTAGAAAAATTACTTTCAATGAGAGATTTAATATTAATATTGCTAATATCTGCTTTTAAGAAATAAGCACTAATCTTGGACTCATCGTCTAACTTTAGGGCAGATACTTCACTAAATAAGCTATTACTAAAGTCTATTAGCTCTGGGGTGTAGATATTTGCTCCGAGTGAATTAAGTAATTTTGATAGCTCATCTTTTTCCATTTTCTGCCAACTCCTTATATAGTTTATGTCCAAATATAGAAAATAGTTCAAAGTAGCCAGTAAACCATTGATTAAGGTCGATACCTATTCTTTCCGATTCTAACAAGTCATTATAAGTTTCGATGCCACCAGTTCTAACTATAGCAAACTCTTTGCTTAAATGCAGTTTATTGCGTTCATTTACTGAAATTTTACAACAATCTAAAGATAGTTGTTTGAGTGGATTGCCACTAACTCCACCGCCAAAAGTGCTTGTAAATGCTTGATACGGAGCGGTTTCCGTACTGTTAATGAGTGGCAGATAATTTGAATATAGCTTAGCTGTATTGCCAAAATTAATACCATCAAAATCAAGGTCAATTAATAATTTTAATAGTTTAGGTACTTGTTCTATTTCAGTTTCTACTGAAAATTTTACTATAACGGGTAGATTTCGCTGCCGCTTTCTAAGGAAATTGCTGTTAATAAATTCTAATCGCTTTATTAGTGCTAAATCGATGCCGTTATTTGTTTCGCACTGATGATGATTCACATTTGGGCAGCTTTCGTTTAATTCAATAAAATCTACATTTGCTTTAGAATATAATTCAAAGCCTTCGATTAAATTCTTTAGTGCTGTATCTTCATCAATATCAGGATCTGACGATATACTAACGCCAAGCGGGCAAGCAACTTTCTTTTCTATTTTAGATAATACACTTGCTATCCTTTGGTGCCCATCGTTAGGTAAGCCCATCCAGTTAATTGCCGCTTTAGATTTTGGCAATGGTATAAATGGATGTATGACTCCATTTTTTTCGTTTCCAGCACGTGGGAGATATGTTGTTGTACCAGCCAAGAAAGCTCCTGCACCTTGTCTGTAAGCTAACTCATAGCCTTCGCCATTCTTAAACATTCCAGCAGAATTGAATATATTGTTAGAAAACTCAATGTCCCAAATCTTTCTTTGTGGGAAAAAGTCGCTATAAACTTTTTCAGGCTTGCTATTTACAAAGCTGTTTAAGAAGCTTTGCCGCATATTTGAATATAATTTAGTACTAAATTCTGGGAAATACTGTACTAAAAATGGTCTAATCATAGCATCAAGATGAGCTGCTCTTTCTACTAACATATTAAATTTGGTTAATATAATGGATTAATTTGTTTATTTCGCTAACAGAGTCATTACTTGATATGATCTTCAAAGTATTGTTTGAATACGTATCTATATAAATATTATGAACATCAAAATTATCAATGATAAATTTGAGAGCATTGACAACATCAATGTTAAATAAAATATATTGATTAATTAGTGAAGAACTATCTTTGTAGCCAGATTGACTAAAATGTAATACTGTATTTTTATCATCATAAATAAAGTCGGGATTTGTTTTGTTATATTCTAAGCTATTTAAAATCAACATTGTAGTTCTATCGCTATTACGCGAGCTAATAGTTGTAATATCAGTGTTATTATCAAAGTGCCTAAAAGTAATTTCTATATTTTGTTTCGCTGCTATTTCTATCATCTGCGGATATAGCTGTTTTAAGCCATAATTAGCTAATATCATTGCATCGTTATAGCTTATATTATGTATAAGTTTGCTATTGTCTGCTATCTTAGGGTCAAAATTACGCAAGCCAAAAACATCTGTAATAATTGAAACTTCACCGAGGTTTAGAATATCTGCTAATAACGTTGCAGTTAAATTAGAACTTTCAAATCCCATTGTTGTTCTGTTAGCGTTAATATCGGCAGCAATAAACCCTTGAGTAATATATTTATTATATAGATTATTCTTCATATATTCCAAAGTCTTAGACTTAGAGGCATTGTAAATAGGCTTGGCTTCATTATAATTGCTATCGCTTAATATCAATTCTTCTGCTGGCACATAGTGCAGTGAAGCGATTTGAATATTCTCAATAATTAGTTTTGTAGAAATGATTTCCCCAAAAGATAATACTCTATCTAATAATTTTGCAGTTAATTCTTTAGTAATAAAAATACCTTTAATTATTCTGCTTAGTTGCTGAAATTCATCGGTCAAATCAACTTCGCAAGGAGAAAGGCTATGTATATCTTTCATCATGTTATCTAGCAAGGCTTGCGATTTATCTGCAGAATACATAGCATTTTGAGCTATTTCTCGCAGCCTTTGTGTGGACTTGCCAAAACTCGAGATAACGAATAGAGAGTTGTCATAAAAATCACTATTTACTAAATTAAGCAATTTAATAAAGTTCTCCTTCGATTGCACAAAAGCACCGCCTATTTTTACTAATTTTCTTACCATATATAATTATCAGAATTAGCAATACGATTACAAATATAAAGTAAAATATATTAGCAAAAAAAATAAGTTAATTAAAAGTATGTAATAAACAATAGAGTCGCAAGGCTATTTCAGATTATGGTACTTGTGGTGCAGGAGAGTTTAATGTAATTTAATTTTCGTTGTAACTATTATAAATAAAATTGCGTCTTTAAATAATTAATTTATTGTAATTTACAAAAAAAGATAAAAATTATGAAAGGGTACTTAACTTTATCATTAGTATTTTTACTGCACTTGCAATTCTTGTACGGACAGCTTAATATTCAAATTAAGCAAGTAGACGAAACAGGCAATATAAATACCAGTACTTTCCCGTTTCTTAGTGCTGATATTAAAGTAATATATAACGGCAAGCAGGTGGAGCTCAAAAAAGATGATATTAAAATATTAGAGAGCGGTTCGGTATACACAGCAAAAGCTGATAAATTATCGCCTATTGTAAATGGTTGGCAAACTCTTACATGGGTACCTGAACAAAGCACCTTTTCCTCTACATACCAATGTATTATCTATGCACTTTATAATAATGAATTAATAAATGGTTTTGCTATGGGTAGGCTTAACAAATACCCTTTTACTATAATTACAGACCAAGACAATCTCCAGATTAGAGATGCGTTCTGGGGCGAAGTACAACCCGGTAATAATATCCCTTATCAAGTTAGATTTAGAACACAAATTAATAGTAGTGCTGGTGACGGTCCTTTTAGTTTAAGACTTGATTCGATAACTACGAGAACAAAATATTTTCAGGTAAAATGGCTTGGCTCTGATAGTGATTTTGACCGTTCACCGCCCCCAAGAAATTTAGAAGTTGGCTCATCGTATTGGATTAATGTTTATTTTAAGCCAGATGAGTATATTCCATATCAAGATGTTCTTACATTTCATTATGAAGGAGGATTAAAAAGAAATGTACCTCTGTATGGTAATGATTTTACTGTAGATGCTAAGAGTTTAATACAATTAGTTGCTCCCAATGGAGGCGAGAAATTAGCCCCTTGCGAAACTTTTCAAATTAAATGGAAAGGACATGCCCCACAATATCCGGTAGAAATCTATTATAGCGCTAATGGTGGGTATTCTTGGAATTTCATCGCTGAAGTGCAAGATAGTGTATATAATTGGACTGTGCCAGATATTGAAGCAAATAATTTATTAGTAAAAGTTCGCCAGAATTTTAAGCAAAATAATATGTATAATCTTGGCAAGGATATGCGTAATACTTTAGATGCGGGTTTTAATCAATTTAGCACACAAGTAAGTTTTCTCAACCAAATAGGCAACCTGCTTACTTATGATATAAGTAACTTGCCCCCTACTCTTAAGAGCTTTAATTATTTAAATGATGAATATGAAGAAGGTGATTATACAAGCTATGGCGTAGTGTATTCGCCTTATGATTCATTGTATTATGTTGCATATACTAATAATAATGTTTCGTATGGTTTGCAAAAAGATACTATTGCTATAATTGACCCAAATAATAAATATCCTATTAATAAAATTACATTAAATGAAAAATTTCGTATAAAAGAAATCAAAGCAGATATTACGAATAGTATGATTGTTGCTATTCCACGTTTTGGCAACCAAGTTTATATCTATAATTCAAAGGATTTTAGTTTGCTTAAGACCTTTACATTTAATACCCAAGTAATGGATTTTTCTTTTAATTCAGCATTAAACCAAGCTGCTGCCTTATTGTTAGATGGTGAAATTAGATTGATAGATATGACAACGAACACTATTATCAAAGAATTGAATTATAATGAATTTTCTAATTTTGTACAAATATCGTTGTCTCCAAATGGTAAGTTATTAAGTGTTGGCACTAAATACGACAATTCAGGCTTGAAAAATAATATATATGTAATTGAAATAGCAACAGGCAAAATAGTGAGGGTATTTACGCCATCACAAGGGGACCCAATAGGGCTATTTTTTAATCCATCGTCGTCTACTTTAGTAACGGGCTCGGCAAGTGAAAAACAAATAGCTTTTTATGACCTTACAACATCTAAAAATACAGGGCAATTGTATGGGCATAGTACCAGAATGAACGATATTGCATTAGCACCCAATGGCTTAAGTTTAATTACAACAGCGTCGGGGCAGGATAATGTTTCTTATAGGACTTTTGTATACCCAGAAGAAGATAAGTCAGATAGCTCTCTTTCTATTCGTCGCCCAATATTGAATTTAGATAATATTGTTTATAATCCAGTTTATTTAGGTACCAGCAACGACTATAATATTAATGATGTTTGCAATCTAAGTGAAGTTGTAGCTACTTTTCCAGATGCCAAGTTTAAATCAGGTTTGTATTTTAGGCTAAACAAAGCATGGGAGCTAACGACGATACAGCCTTCACAATGCTTAAATTTTGATATAAATATTACTCCCTTAGATACAGGTATAATTAGAGATACTTTAGCTATACGTTCTTGTAATTCAGATTATTTATTGCCATTTGAGATTAGAGTATTGCCACGCAATATAAGTTATTTAAGCCACAACTATGACTTTGGTGATGTGTGTATAGGCGATACTTCCGTTGCTACTTTAGAGCTAATACGCAATGACGACCCTGTCCCTTTAATGGTGAACTATATCAAGTTTAATAGCCCTCATGATAGGAATTTTAGTATTCAATTATCAACAATAGATACAATTATTCCACCGGGCGGAACGCTTTCGGGCATAGTTAAGTTTTTCCCCGATACCTTAGGTAATTATTTGGTGGATGCTACTTTGCACCACTCCAACCAAAATAAAATAGTCGGTAAATTTGGACTAAAAGGCAAAGGAATAGGCTCATATATTAAATTCTCTCACAAGAAATTATTATTTATACCTGAGGTTTTAATAAGGGAATTTACTATTACAAATATTGGTACCACTGATATTAATTTTACCGATTTTGTAGTAAATCCACCGGAAAATTTTGAGTTCTTATCAGACAAAAATTTTATACTTAAGTCTAATGAAAGTAAGACCTTGCAAATAAGGTGGAACGGCATAAAACAAAAAGCGGATTTATTGATAGAAGCGACTCCTTGCTTATCGCAAAATAAATTGCCTTTAGATATGTTTGAAGGTGTTGCTGAATTAAAAATAGCGAAAGTATCGACATCAGCAAAAAATGAACATGTAGAAATACCAATAGAAGTTACGCCATTCGATAGAGAGCCGTACCAAGGAATAAGACCATTTGAAGCCACATTAGAAGTAAATCCGAAACTATTTATTCCTACAGGGGTTGTTTCTGATATGGGGCAAGCTACATTAATAAGCAATATTGTAAATGGAAAACGAGAGTTCAAGATTAGGGTAGATGGTAATTTTGATACTACTGGTACTTTAGCTGTAATTAAAGGTGTGGCTGGTTTGTCGGATACTAATTATTCGGATATTACGATAAAAGAGCCGTCAGCTAAATTTGGAGAATTTGTTAATACTGTTATTAAAAATGGTAGCATTTTTATCAATGATATTTGTAACGACAGATATATACAAAACAACCACTCGCCTATAACAATTAAGGGGCTATCGCCTAACCCTGCAAATGAACATATTACTTTGTCTTTTGATTCAAAATCATCAGAAGCAGTAAGGATAGAAATGATAAATAGCGCAGGTGCTCCGATATTTAAGATAAAACATTATAAGACAAAAAGCGGTACAAATTATATTACTTTTGACACAAGTAAGTTTAGTGTTGGAAATTATAGTGTAAACATTTCTTGCGAAAATAGCGTTCAGAGTATATCCTTTATAATAATGAGATAGTTAATGAAAAGAAATATTAAGTTCAAATTAAATAATTTTATTAGTTTTTGTAGTTTGTTAATAGTATTAATAGCTGTAAGCAATACTGTGCTTGCCAAGGATTACACGCCTTATTATTTAGAGGCTGGTTTAGGGGCAAATATAAATATATATACATCAGATTTTACTCAACTAAAAGGCTATCCTAATTGTTGCAATAAATTTGATAATGCCTTTGGCTTGTCATATTACTTATATGCGGGACTATCGAGAAATATATATTTGATAAATGGTAGGACCAAACTTGGAGCAAATATAGAATTAAATAATTTTTCAGCAAAGTATTCAATAAATGAGTATATTGGAAATGATGTGTTAGAGGGAACTTATAGGAAAATCTATGTTGATAATAATCTAAATGTAAATTGGCTAATAGCGGGTATTAGTCCATATATAAATTTTTCATTTTTTGAGAATATGCCTCTTGATATTAAATTTGGTTTTAATTTGGGACTTCCAATTTCTAAGACTTTTACCCAACAAGAAGTATTAGTAGAGCCATCGGACTTATATTTTAAGAATGGAAGTAAGTTAAATTATGATTATGCGGGAGATTTGCCCAATGCTTCATCGCTTTATTTAGGAGCAATAGTAGGAGCTAAGTATAAGGTTGAAAATGTTTCTGGTTTTGATATTTATCCAGAGGTCTCATTTATTTATGGACTCACTTCTCCCGTTAAAGATTTAGCTTGGAATAATATTGCTGTTCGTGCGGGCATTTCGGTATCCTATAATATACCAGAAAAAGATGAAGTAAGGCTAATTCCACCACCTTCCATTTTGCCAGAAGAGCCACCATTACCAGAAACTCCAGATGCACCGATTGTATCAATAAAAGTCATGGATAATCAGCAAACATATAAAAATAATGATACCATTACAGCGGTATTTAAGGTAGATTATTATAATTATGTTTTGAGTTATTTGCCTAATTTGTTTTATGCTCAAAATGGATTAACGCCATTAAGTTCACTTCAAATTGTTGAAGAGAATAGCGATATTAATTTCTTTGAAATAATAAGAAAATCTAATTTTTCTGATAACTATGCTGATATTATAAATGAGTATACTAAAAAGAATAATCTTAAGATTAATATAATAGCTCAATCACCAGATGATAGTGAGCAAGTGCTTAGTGCAAGGCTAAATGAAGTAAAGAATAAATTAATACAAGCTGGTATTGACTCTCAAAATATAAAAACAGAAATTAAAAGTATAGTTAAAATAAACGACGACAGGAAACAGATAGCGAATGATCAAAGAAAAATTACATTTAAATTCTCGAATAAAGCAAATTTGATAAGCTCTACAATTATAAAAGATAAAATCGATTATAGATTTAATAAGTCATTAGCTTATGTGCCCGAAGTCAAAACAGAATTTGATAAATTTGACTTCAATTCTTATAGCCAATTTAATGGGGGCGATAAAAATAAAATGGATTTCAAAATGAATGATATTTTGCTATCTGCCTCTTTATTCGAAAGCAATAATAATTCGGCAAATATTTTAAAAATATATGCCGAAGCTACTGATTCATTAGGACAGAAAGGAAGTAAAGAATTTAATTTATATTTGAATAATATTAAAGAAGTAAATAATAAATATTTTAATATTACCGATAATGATAATTCAGCTTTAATTTTGGGCTATTTCAATTTTGATAGCTATAGTTTTAGTGCTATTGATAACAATGTGTTAGAATATATCAAAAATAAATTAAAAGCTAATGACTATTTGATAGAAATAGTGCCTTCAACAGATAATTTAGGCACCGCCGAGTATAATAGAAACTTAGCAGAGAAACGCGCAAAATCCACACTTGGGCTATTAGGGTTTAAAAATGAGAAATTACCTGAACATTTATCTATAAGTTATCCCAATGCGGAAATATTTAGTAACGAAACTCCCTACGGTAGATATTTAAATAGAAGCGTAATTATCAAAATTAAAAAGAAATAGCTACTTTTGCTTAATGGGAAAGTTGTTAGTATATATTGCAATATTTTGTTGCACATTAGGAGCCGTTAGAGCAGATAGTTTTGGTGTATCTTTGGGTCCATTCATCAAAACGTCCTTAGTGCAAGACAATCTTGTTTGGCTTACAGGAGCACGTTTAGGGGTAACCTTTGACAAGGAGTATTATATAGGTTTGTCGCTATATGGTACTACTTTTGATTCGTATAAGCCCAACGTACAAGATTTAAATTACATCCTTTACCCAGATTTTAATTTTAATTTCATAGGATTAGAAGCCGAATATAATATTTCACCAGACAGTGAGATATTTCCTTCTATATGTATAAATAATGGCATATCATTAGCCAAATTTGATATTCCGTACTCAATAGACAAGAATGGACAATTATATAATCCAAATTATAGAGAAAATACCGTAAGCTATTATATAGAGCCAAGTATAAATTTAAATTTTAACTTTAAGTCCTTTTATAAGATGAGCTTATGCCTAAGTTACAGGTATGCCTTATTAAAGAAAACAGCAATTAATGGACTTGTGGAAAATAATTCACAGTTTTATTTAGACAATTCATATTTAAACGGACTCAATTTAGCATTTTCTGTTAGGTTTGGTAGATTTTAAAAGAAAACATTGAGAATAAGTAACATATTACAAGCTAATTATTAATAGTTGTTTCTTCTATTTATGAAGTCGCCTAATTCTTAAGATTTCATTAAACATTTTGATAGAATCTTTAATTGGACTAACTTTGCTACGGTCATCATTGTACCACTCTACTGCCACCTGTTGAATTTTGTAGTTTAACGAATTTGCTATAAACAACATTTCTACATCAAACCCAAAGCCATCAATCTTGCTTCGAGAAAAAATATCTTGTGCCGCTTTTGCGCTCATTCCCTTAAATCCGCATTGAGTATCTGATATACCCTTGACTACAAGAGCTTGAACAATCTTGTTAAACATTTTGCCCATAAACTCTCTATAAAAGGGTTGATGCACCTTTATCATTGAATAATCTAAAGCGCGGTTACCAATAACAATATCATAGCCATCTTGAAATTGCGAGTATAATCTCTCAAATTCATATATAGGGGTTGATAAATCTGCATCGCTAAATAGTCTAAAGCTGCCCGAGGCATATAACATACCACGCCTTACTGCTGCTCCTTTGCCCTGATTCTGCTCTTGTACTAATACTTTAACGTTTGAGAATGAGGAAGCTATTTCAGCAGTTCTGTCTTTGCTGCCATCGTCCACAACAATAATTTCGTACCTATAAAGAGTGGAGTCGAAGTATTGAATAATTTTATGTAGCGAAGCTGAGAGGCGGTCCTCCTCTTTGTATGCTGGTATAACTATTGAAACATCAGTCACTTAGAATTCCTTTTTCTTAACATAAATCTTCGCTTCAAAACAATAAGCTCAAAGCAACTTCACAAGATAACAAATATAATATAAGTTTCATTAATAACAAATTAACGCTTAATAGTTATTTAAATGTTAAATTATAGGAACAAGTTTGAATAATATTTAACAAATGAGCTATAAGTACTTATAAAATGGTTATAAAATTATTTTTTATTCGTCTTCTAAAAATTATTGTTAGGAATTTAACAGTATATTTGTGAAATGGATATTAGAAAAAGAATTTTTATAATAAATAATATTAATAGGAGTACCTTATGGTAAAAGTATTTTTAAACATTGCTGTTGTCAGCATATTATTAATTTTTGGAGTATTTAAAATGGATGCCGCAGAAGCAAAGGCAAATGATTATCGTTACGAAATAACCGTAACACAAAGTGGTAAAGAATTAGGTAAAATGGTAGTAGAATTGTTTCCAGATGTAGCGCCAAAGCACGTAGCAAACTTTGATTCTTTAGTATCAGTTAAGTTTTATGATGGTTGCGCTTTTCATAGAGTAATACCTGGTTTTATGATACAAGGGGGCGACCCAAATACAAAGGATAAACCTAAAAATACTTGGGGCATGGGCGATCCAAGCCAAACTCGAGTTCCGGCTGAATTTAATAAGACAAAACACGTGAGAGGCATTTTATCTGCTGCAAGAAGCCAAGATCCCAATTCTGCTTCTTCCCAATTCTTTATTATGACTTCAGATGCTCCTCACTTAGATGGACAGTACTCAGCTTATGGCAAAGTAGTGAGCGGAATAGAAGTTGCTGATAAAATAGTGAACACTCCACGCGACCCAAGAGATTGTCCTTTAGAAAAGGTAGAAATGAAAATTAGAAAAATCAAATAATCAAAGTGTTTTAAAAAGGTGCTACAATGCAATTTATAATTGAGAATGAACCTGTATTTACTACTTTAAAGGTACTAATGAATAGCGGGGAATCATTCAGAGCCGAAAGCGGTGCTATGTTGGCTATGTCTCCCAATGTTTCGTTAGAAGCCAAGTCGTCTGGAAAAGGACTTATAGGAACTTTAAAGGCGGCGGTTGGGGGAGAGTCTTTGTTTGGTTCGGTATTTACAGCAAATAGTTCAAATGCGGAATTAATATTAGCGCCAACGACAATGGGCGATATATTACATATTAAATTAAACCAGCAAGTGATATTTGCGCAAGGTGGAGCTTATTTGGCAGGCGATTTAGGATTGAAGCTATCCGCAAAGGGTTCTTTAAGAGCTATGGTATCTGGTGAGGGTCTTTTCCTTCAAGAAATAGCTGGTAGTGGCAACTTGTTCTTAAGCTCATACGGTAAGATTGTTGAAAGAGAGCTTAAGGCAGGTGAATCTATTATTGTTGATACTGGGCATATTGTAGCGTTTGATAGTAACATATCCTATACAGTAAAAAGGGTAGCAAAGGGTATCTTTTCGTCTTTAGCGTCTGGCGAGGGCTTAGTATGTGAGTATACTGGTCCTGGTAAGCTGTGGCTACAGACAAGGAATTTACCAGCCTTTGCCCATTTAATATCAAATATGTTGCCAACGAAGACTTCTTAGATAAGCAATATAGTGATTAAAAAGCGTACATAAGTAGCTATTGTAATTGGAGTTTTGTAGTAGAATATAAGGTAAAAATATTTTGATATATAATACTTCAATACACAATTATTTTTTCAAAAATTTAAAAAGAAAATTATGGGAACTACAGCAGATTTAAGACCCGGTGCATTTATTAAATTTAATGGTGAATTAGCACAAGTATTAGAATCAACGCACAGAACTCCGGGAAACTTAAGAGCATTTTATCAAGTAAAGATGCGAGTAATCCGTACTGGTAGATTAATGGAAAACCGCTACCGTTCTGGCGAATCAATAGAATTTGTAAGAGTCGAAAAGAAACCTTTCCAATATTTATACCGCGAAGGTAATATGTTGGTATTTATGGATCAAGAAACTTACGAACAAATTCATGTTCAAGAAGAGGTATTAGGTGAACCGATTAGATTTTTGAAAGAAAATCAAGATGTTCAGATTTCTTTTGAAGAAAATAGCGTATTAGGTGTGGATTTGCCTCCAAATGTGAATTTGAGAATAGCACATACAGAACCTGGACTTAAGGGTGATACTGCTACTAACGTTTTAAAGCCAGCTACTACTGAGACTGGAGCTACAATTAATGTTCCTATCTTTGTTAATGAGGGTGATTTAGTGCGTGTTGATACGGCTACAGGTGATTATTTAGATAGAGTGAAAGAATAACAATCATATTCTATTGGCTTTTGAGAAATAAGAAGTTACGTCATAACAAAGATGTAACTTCTTATTTTTTTAAGGTGAAGTACTTAATACTATTCTGAATAATATAATATATTTTCTAATGTATAACACTGCGCAAATTGACAAGATGACAAATAAAGTATTTTGTAGGCAATATAGTTTTTTTTGTTAATTCCTTTATTTTGCTTATTTTAAGGTTTGATAATATAAAGAAATATTTATGATTTTTTTATATTATGATTGTACTTATAGGTGGGTAGTGCAATACTATAACTTTTTATTAAGAAATGATATGAAATTAAGATTTATTTATACCGTAGTGCTGTTGTTGGTAGCTGTGTACTTATCTGCTAAGGCAGATGATAAGCAAATGCTCTTAAATAACATAGTAAATGATATTGGTAAGAATAACTTTGGCAACGAATTTTTCATATCTATCCCTCCGCCATTAACTGATAATTTACAGAATAGTTCCAATACGATTCGTGTGTATCTAATGCCATTGGCTGATGGTAAAATAAACCTTAAAGTACAGAGTAAAAACTATAAAAAAGACTTAGAAGTAAAAGCTGGCGTATTAGCAGAGTGTATATTAAGTCCTGATGTTGCACAGCCTTATATCAAAACTGGCGAGAACTTACCTATTGAAAGTAATATTTATAAAAATGCTGCAATACAAATAAGTAGCGATATAGCATTTTCTTGTTACGTAATGGTGATGTACAATAATTCAATTGAGTCCTTCTTGGCTTATCCTGCACACTTGTTGGGTAGGGAATACTCTCTCTCTACATACAACGATCCAGTTTCTTATTATCCATCTTTAAATAGTTTACCAGCTATTACTACTATTATTTCTCCGTATGATGACAATGAGATTGAATTTACTATGGGAGGTAATATTAATTCAAAAACTTCTGATGGCTTAGAAGTGGGGAATAGCGTTCGTAGAATATTACAAAAGGGAGATGTATGGGTAATATCTACTAGCGGGAAAGGTGCGGACTTGAGTGGAAGTAGGATAAAGTCTGATTTGCCCGTTTCAATTGTAAGTGCAAATCAATATTCAAATGTGCCATTAGGCGTTAAGTCTGGGAATTATACAGTTGAGATGGAGATACCTACAAGGGCATGGTCTAAGACTTACTTGATAGCAAACAATTTTAACAGAAAAAATAGTAAACTAATCAGAATTTATGCTAAGGAAGCTAATACTGATATTACAATAAATAACTATCCTGTTGGGACAATTACCAACCTTGTTGGAGTCAAAGATGATGCTTATCTCGAAGTAAGGCTATCAGATATAAGTAATGATAAACTATTTGCAGTGCAATCAAACAAAGATATTTATGTCGTATCTTATTCTACTGGAACCGAAGAAGACGGTCTGCCAATACCACAAGGTGGCACTTTTAAGCAAGTTGTAAGTTCTTACGAACAATATAGCAAATCAATGTTCTTTTCTATTTATTCCAATTCTTATGGAGACTTTTCGGGGCATTATATAAATATAATCACAGAAACAGACGAATCAGGGAACTTGTCAGATTCCTTACTATTATACCAAATAAAGCTATCTAATACAGTGGTAAGTAAAGTAAAAGATATGAAGCTCTTGTCTGTGCAAAAATTAAATTCTATAAATGGAAAAAACTTTGCATCAGTAACATTAGAAATTAAAAACGAGGGTTCTTATTCTATTACATCAGATAAGCCATACTTTGCCGAAATATATGGCAACAAAAACACTTTATCTTATGGTATGCCAGTTGGGCTCAACCTTGTTGATATTAACTCTACAGATGATACAGCACCTATTGTAAGTTGGCAGCAAAAATGCGATGGACTAATAGAGGGCTATTGTGAAGATGTAGCTGACAAGGCTTCATTACCATCTAATATCGGAGGGCATTTATTCTTAAGTAATGAATCTGAAAATATAAAATTAATTGAAATTGATAATATAATTCCGGGCAAACAAAAAAAAGTAAATTGGAAGCTAAAAGTACAAGATATTAACCAATATGCAAAGGCTAAAATAAAGTTTTGGGACTTTGCTTCAAACGATATAGATGCAATAATAGAGTATTTCCCTTCTCAAGTGAAATTTGACAAAGGAGTAGAGCAATTTGGCTCTTTCAAAATAGGGCAGAGTGCTGAAAAAGAAATACAACTTAATAATAATTCGGATAAGGAAGTTAATATTTCAGGTTTACAATTACTATACGCTAATCGTGGATTTGAAATAATAAATACAAACCCATTTACTATACCTGCACATACTGCTAAGAGTATCAATGTTAGGTTTGCTGCCTTATCAGACGGCAATGTTTATGATTCATTAGGTATAAGCGATAGTTGCGGAGTAGTATATAAAGTTAGGTTAGAAGCTAACGTAGGTAGCCCAATTATTGAAGTAAGCGATGTAGACTTTGGAGACAATATTATCGGTTCGACTATCAATAAAAAAGCACTTATTTATAATAAAGGCGTTTCTAATTTAGTGATAAATGGTTACAAGCTACCGAATAATAGTGATTTTGAGGTAGATTTCGGCAGAGTTATCGACCCAATTGAGCCCTTATTTATTGAACCAGGTTCAAGCTTTGAGTTTAGTGTAACGTTTGTTGTTAGAGGTGAGCAAAAGTATACTGATTCGATTCAATTTGTAAGTGATGCAAAATTACAAGACAATGTATGCTTGTTAAACGCAAGAGGAATATTACCGGGCTTAGTATGCAGTTCCTTAGATTGGGGGAAACGCAGAATCCATAGGAATGATATTCCAGCAGGTCCCTATTTGCCGGGAAATGTAGAGAAGGGGTTTGTAATATTAAATAAGGGAAGCAAAAATTTAAAGATTACAAAATATGAATTATTAGAACAAGAAAAGCCCGAAAGCTTTGAAGTGAATTTTATGCAAATAAACAATCTAACAATAGCACAAGGTGAAAAATATATTCTTCCAATATCATTTAGACCAGATCAAGTTGGAACAAGCCATATAAAGTTAGAGATTACGGATGAATTTAATAATAAAACGCAAGCAAATTTAACCGGTATTGGTATTGTGCCACAACTAAGCTCAAGCATATTAGATTTTGATACTGTAATGATTCAGAATTACAATAATCCAAAGATTATGCAATTAAGAATACGCAACCAATCTTATGATGAGTGGCAGTATGCCGATACGGTAGTGATTTTTGATATAAAGTCAATCGATGATAATATAAGCGATAGCTGGCTGGGATATAGCAAAATGGGGCTAAAGTATGACAAAGCAAAGCTACAATTCCCAATTAAATTAGCTCCGGGCGAGTCTTTTTATTTACCGATAGCCTTTGCTCCTAATGAAATTGGCGATAAGTATGCAAATCTATCTGTAATTTCTGATGAATACGTTCAATCTACTTTTACAATCAAAGGCTATGGCATAGAGCAAGATTTTTCCGTTAGTAATTCAATTGGCGAAACTTGTATTAATTCTAAGATTACTTTAACAAATATCATTCGGAACAATGGTAATACAGAACTTCATTTTTACCCGCTTGAGTTTAGTGAATACGCATCGGAATTATCATTCTTAGCAGACGATGATGTGGAGAAGGGCTTTACTTTGGAGCCTAATAAGCAAAAAGAAGTAAAAATAGAGTTTAAACCTTTATCTCAAATAGATAAAATAACGAATTTAATAGCAAGAACGAAAGAAAATCCCGATGTAGCTAAAAGCGGTCAAATAACTGCAAGGTCTGTTGCTTATAGAGTGAATACATTTGTTACACCTATTGAGCAAACAAGTCAAATAGGGCAACAAGTATCAATAAAAGTAAATTTGGACGCCAAGGAATTTAATCAGAATACACATATTAATGATATAAGTTTTAATATAGAATATAATCCCAAAGCAATTAAAGCAAACTTATCTATGATTAGAATAGCTGATAACTTAGAAGGTAAATTTATATATCAAGCACAAAATGAAAAGAGTGGAATAATTAATATACGTATCAAATCTTTAGATGGAAGCCAAATAAACCAAGCTACAGAATTAATAGAAGTTTTTTTTGATACATACTATCCTAACGATTCTCTAAATTATTCTGATATTATTATTAGCTCATTAGTTGCTGATAACAAGTGCGTGGATTTACGCAAATCGATGGCAAGAATTACAATCAAAGAAGAGTGTGCGAGCAATCTAAGGCAATTTGATGTTAGCGATACTAAATATTCACTAACGACTATTTTTGCAGATAATAAATTGACTGCAAAATTTGGAATAGGCATTAAGGCAAACTGTAACATAAATATATATAATTTAAGTGGAGAGCTAATTTTTGATGATGATTATGGAGTATTGAATGTTGGTGAGTATACGGCGGAATTTAATGCTCTTAATTTAAGTAATGGGGTATATTTTATAAAATTAAGTTCGGGTCCATTTAGTAAAATCGAAAAAGTTTTAATTTATAAGTAAAAAAGGTTAGAAGCTGAATAATCTTCTTCAAATAGGTTTGCAAGTAAGAGCAAATAACAACAAAAAAGAAGCTTAGTATATGTTGCCACTATAGTCATATCTTATATTGAATATAATCTAAAATAAGCACTTTAAAATCTTAATAATCGTTAAATTAAATAGTGCTATTTTTGTTCAAATGGACAAATCCTATTTTATATAACAAAGTGGGAATGTATAATATTGTTTAAAATATTTTTAAGTATTAATTAATGCAACGAATATCATTCTATTGTACTTCACCTTCAAGGGGTGGCTTGGAATTAAACTTAATTAATTTGGCAATAGAATTTAAGTCAAAAGGATATGAAATACTTATAATCACAATACAAAATTCTATGATATATGAGCTTGCAATGCAAAATTCTCTAACAGTAGTGTGCATTAAAAAGCCAGGCAAGTATTTTGATGTTTTATCTGCATATCAAATAAACACTTTATTAACAATTAACAATATTAAACATCTGCTGGTGTTCTCGAATAGAGATACCAATTGTATTTCATTAGTGAAATTAATGTCAAGAAACATAAAGTGCTATTTTCATCAGAATTTGCAGCTTGGTGGCAAACGCCAAGACTTTCTCCACACATTTAGATACAAGCAGTTTGATAATTGGATAGTGCCGACAACTAAACTAATACAAGAAGTATCAGAATTAACGCATTATCCTAAGGATAGAATAAAAAAAATCTTTTATGGTATAAACCATCAAAGATTTATAAATATGCTCACTAAGGAGGAAGCAAAGCAAAATTTACAAATTTGCAATAAACAATTTGTAGTTGGCATAATCGGCAGGATAGATTACCAAAAAGGGCAGATGGTGGCTTTAGAAGCAATAAATAAAATGAAAAATAAAAATATATTATTGCTAATAGTAGGAGAGCAAACCATAAACGAAGGTAAAGAATATTACCAAGAGTTGTTAGACTTTATTGAGAAGAATAATCTAACGAATAGAGTAAAGTTTATTGATTTTAGAACTGATATAGGAAATATTTATGCATCGCTGGATTTATTTTTGCTTACTTCTTTTTCCGAATCTTATGGCTTGGTTACAATTGAAGCAATGATGAGTGGGGTGCCAATAATTGCGACAGATGTAGGTGGAAGTTTAGAGATTACAAATCAAGGCGAATTTGCGGAAGTAATCAAAAGTAATGAAAGTAATATACTAAGGCAAAAGATTGAAGCGGTATTAGATAATTATAATTATTATAAAGATAGGGCTGAGAGGGCAAAAAAATATGCCTTTACACACTTAACCAAGGATATAGAATCGACTATGTTGATAGAATTATTCGAGAGGAATGAGAATGAATAAGATATTAATTATTGTTCCAGCATACAATGAAGAAGCTAATATTAAACAGACAATTAGTGCTTTGTCTGCGATTGATAATGATGTCGATATTTTAGTGGTTAATGATGGTTCTACCGATGCGACTTCGCACATAGTAAGTGCTTTGCCCAATGTTAATTTAATTAATTTAAAAATTAACTTAGGTATTGGCGGAGCCGTTCAGACTGGTTTTAAGTATGCAAAGAAATATAATTATGATATAGCGATACAGTTTGACGGTGATGGACAGCATAACGCTAATGAAATAGAAAAGCTCCTACACGCATTAACAGAATATAAGGCAGATATGGTTATTGGCTCAAGATTTATTAATAAGCAAGGGTTCCAATCTACGCTTTCGAGGCGTGTAGGTATATTTGTCTTTGAATTATTAAATGCAGCAATAAGCGGTCAGCGGGTTAGTGATAATACATCTGGTTTTAGGGCTTATAGCAAGCGAGCAATAGAATATTTAGCAGTAAGTTACCCTCAGGATTATCCTGAGCCAGAATTAGTAATTATTATGGCAAAAAAAGGTTTTCGTATAATAGAAGTACCCGTAATAATGAATAAGCGAGAAGGGGGAAAGTCTTCTATTAATGGCTTAAAGTCTATATATTATATGATTAAGGTTATTTTATCAATTTTAATTACATCAATGAGGAAATTCTAAATGAATGATATATTAAGTAGTTTGCAAGGAGTAAATACTAAATTAATTCAATACTATTCGATAGCATTTAGCATAGGCTTCCTTGTATTTATTGTTGAATTAGTGCGTAGAAGACGGATAAGAGAAGAATATTCAATAATATGGATAGTATTTGGTTTGGTATTCCTATTTTTCTCAATATTTAGAGGAGCGCTTAATTTCTTAGCATATAATTTAGGAATAGCTTATGTTCCGATGGCTTTGATGTTAATATTGGTAATGGGCATTTTTCTTATTTTAGTTCAATATAGCATTGTTATTACAAAATTAACAGAAGATAATAAAAATATAATTCAAGAAAATGCTATTGTAAATAATGAAATAGAAGCACTAAAGAGAGATATTGAAATTTTGAAGTCAAAGGGAAATAAAAACAACTTAGAAAACAATGCATAAGATATTTATAAAAAATATGGTTTGTCAGCGTTGTATTTTGGCTGTAGAGCAAATACTGCAAAAGAATGACTTAGAATATATTGATATAAACTTAGGGGAGCTTACTTTACCTAAAGAGATAACATTAGAGCAAAGGAAGAAATTGGAGCTTAATCTAAAAGAGCTTGGTTTTGAACTAATTGACAACAAAAAAAGCCAAACAATAGAAAAAATAAAAAATATTATTATAGATATTGTGCATTTTAAGGATGGGGAGCATAATAAAAATTTATCAACATTACTTAGTGAAGTATTGCACAGTGATTATAATTATTTATCTAATTTATTTTCAGAAGTAGAAGGGATAACTATAGAGAAATACTATATAGCTCAAAAAATCGAAAAAGTAAAAGAATTATTAGTTTATGACGAACTATCTTTAAGCGAAATAGCTTATAAATTAAATTATTCAAGTGTGGCGCACTTAAGCAATCAGTTTAAAAAAGTGACTGGATTGCCCCCTAGTCGGTTTAAACAGATAAAAGAGCTTAAAAGGAAGCCCTTAGATAAATTATAAAAAAACTCCTCTAATATTAACAGCTAAATATTGAATTGGTATTCCCATACCTAAGTTTGATATGAAATATTTGTCAAATCGCAAAAAAATAAAAATAATTTCTAAATAGATACTTTCTTATAAAGATTCTAATTTTAAACCATAAAATTAAGAAATATATATTGTCTATTAAAGTGAGATTATATGATTGTTCAAGTCGAAGTTATCTTTTTAGTTTTATCAATCCTTTTCTTTTTGAGTATATTGGCGGGCAAAGCAAGTTCCAAATTTGGAGTACCAGCTTTGCTTTTATTTTTAGCTGTTGGCATGATGAGCGGTTCGGACGGTATAGGTATAGAGTTTGATAATTTTAATATAGCCCAAGCCATAGGCACAATTGCTTTAAGTATCATTCTATATTCTGGGGGTATGGATACGAGTATAGCTAAAATAAAGCCAATCATAAAGCAGGGTGTTTTGCTTGCTTCAGTAGGAGTAATTCTTACTACGCTTGTAACTGGGCTTTTAATTTGGTGGGTATTAGATTATACTTTCCCCATATTGGAAGTAGGCTTGTTAGCCTCTTTGTTGCTTGCATCTACTATGGCCTCTACCGACTCTGCTTCTGTGTTTTCGATACTTCGTTCAAAAGGGTTAAATCTCAAAAATAATTTAAGACCAATGTTAGAATTGGAGAGCGGTAGCAACGACCCAATGGCTTATATTTTAGTAATTACATTGATAGAAATAATTAAAGTAGGCGGGTATCCTGATATATTAGCTGTGTCTACTCAATTAATTGTGCAGCTTTTAGTTGGAGCTGTAGCAGGGTATGCTATTGGTAGGCTAACCGTTTTTACAATGAACAAAATACATATAGGAAACGACTCTCTCTATCCAGTTCTGATTTTTACTTTTTGTATGTTTACATTTTCAGCTACTTATTTCCTCGGGGGTAATGGCTTTCTTGCTGTATATATAAGTGGTTTAGTTGTGGGTAACTCCAAATTCGTTCACAAGAGGACGTCGCTTAACTTTTTTGATGGATTAGCATGGATGTTCCAGTTGCTGATGTTCTTAACTTTAGGCTTATTAGTAAACCCACATGAATTAATACCAATTGCTCTACCCGGCTTAATTATTAGCTTACTATTGATATTTGTCGCAAGACCTTTAACCGTGTTTATTACTTTGTTGCCATTTACAAAAATGTCCTTTAAAGATAAAACCTATATATCGTGGGTAGGTCTCCGCGGTGCTGTGCCTATTATTTTTGCTATTTTACCTTTAGCTGAGGGGATTCCTCACGCCAAGTTATTATTTAATATTGTTTTCTTCTGTACCTTAATATCTTTGTTATTACAAGGGACCACCTTGCCCATTGTTGCAAAGTGGCTAAATCTAACAGTAAATGCTAATGAACTATCAAAACTAAAAGAATTTGATGTGGACTTTTCAAACGATATAAAATCAGTGATGACCGAAATTGAAATTAATGGCAATATCCTGCAACACGGCGATAAATTAATGGATTTAAAACTACCAGATAAAACATTGGCGGTAATGGTAAAGCGTGACGGGAAGTATTTTGTACCAACAGGTAAGACTCTGCTAAATGAGAAAGACAATCTGCTAATTATTACTGATAACCAAGAAGCATTAGTTGAAACTTATAAGAATTTAGGTATTCAAGCTAAATAACATAGAAATATAAAATATACGTTTAGCCCAGTATCCAACAAAAATTGAGGCAATTTATTAAAGATTGCCTCAATTTTAACACTTTGCTTAAATACAAATTTATCAGAATAATTAGCTGAGTTTTTGTCTGATTTTCTTTTCTGACATTCCGCGTAAATAGTAAAGTTTGGCACGACGAGTTCTACCAGTCTTTTCTATCGTAATGCTCTGAAGCATAGGAGAATAAGCAGGGAATACACGTTCTACACCTACTCCGTTTGATATTTTTCTTACTGTGAAAGTCTTATGGATACCCGCTCCTCTAAGACCTAAAACAATACCCTTAAACATTTGGATACGTTCTTTTTCGCCTTCCACTACTCTAACAGCTATACTAACCGTGTCCCCTTCTCTAATATCAGGAACAGATACATAGTTTTCGCCATCTTTATTCTTTCTAAATTCTTCAACTCTATTAAGAGCAATTTGATTTACATAATCAAGTGTATTCATTTTTACCTACTCCTAAAAATACAGACTACAAAAATAGTAAAAATTTATAATTCTACAAAATTTAAATCATTTTTTTATACAAATTCTACCATCAACAGCTAAAATTTTATCTTTTTTGCCTAATAATGGATTTATGTCCAATTCAACAATTTCTGGGACCGCATGTAATAACGACGAGAGTTTTTCTACAATATCAGCAAAAATATCTAAATTAACCCCCTCTTGGTTACGCACCCCTTCTAATAATTTATATGAGCGTAATTCTTTCATCATTCTTAGTGCTTCAATTTTAGAGACTGGGGCAAGAGCAGATGAGAAATCTTTTAAGACCTCAATAAAAATTCCTCCTAACCCTAATAATACGATATGCCCAAAGTCTTCTTCTTTCTTTGCCCCAAGGAATAATTCAGTGCCGCTAAACATTGATTGGACAAGTACGGCAGTAGCTTCTTCAATTTTCATTAAACGTTCAAACTCACGTTTAATAATATCGGGGTGTCTGATATTTAATACTACGCCTCCTACATCTGTTTTATGTATTGGACCCACAACTTTCATTACAACAGGATAGCCAATTTCTTCAGCATAATTTATGATTGCATTTAAATCATTGCTAACTTGTTCTTGTACGCGTGGAATCCCAGTGGCATCAAAAATACTTTGTATCTTTTCTGGACTTAAATACCCATCGTCGGAATTATCAATGATATTTCTTATTGTTGCCACATCAATAGATGGTAATGTAAATTCTTGGGCTGGTTTTGGAGTATGGTAGACTTTAGATAACGCCCCACCTATTGCAACTTCATCTGTAAATGCTACCCTACCTAAGGAAAGAAAGTGCTTTACCGCTTTTTCTGCCTGCACTACAGACGGCAAACAAGGATAAATTGGCTTCTTACTCCATTTCATCTTTTCGTGTAGAACATCATATACTCCCGTAACATCGAACATTCCTGTGGTTCCAAAAATTACGACTGAACCATCTATATCATCAAATTTCCTATCAACATATTCTAAAATTGTTCCTAATTGATCGGCTGTACCAGTGGCCAGAAAATCAATGGGATTTGCTACTGAAGAGCCTGTATTTAATAGCGATAGTAATTCGTTAGCTGCCTTACCTTCGAGTTGAGGTATATTCATACCCCCTTTAGATAATATATCGGTGAGCATAACGCCAGAGCCACCAGCATGAGTGATGACAGCTAAATTAGGTCCTTGTAATTGCTTGTGCAATAAAATACCAGCTACATAAACTAACTCTTGCCTTGAATAGCAACGAACAATGCCCGCTTTTTTAAATAAGGCATCTACTGCAGCGTCAGATCCTGCTAACGCTCCTGTATGGCTACTTACTGCTCTTGAGCCTGCTTCGGTCGTTCCTGCTTTTATAGCAGCAATTCTACAACCTTTATTTATCAGAGAACGACAGTGTTTAAGTAATTTATCTGGTGATTTGATTTGCTCTATATAAAATATTTTAACTTTGGGGCTCTCGTTTTCTATATAAGTATTGTCCCAATACTCTAATATCTCCTCAACTCCCATTTGAGCTGCATTGCCAACAGAAAAAATTGAATTAAAGCGAAGTCCACGAGGTACAGCCATCTCAAGTATAAAGGCAATTGTAGCACCAGAAGCAGACACCATATCACAGCCCTTAGGGCTTAATTCGGGCGTTAGCCCAGCAAATACTCCTTTATAGCTTTGTGTGAGTACGCCAATGCAGTTAGGTCCAATAAGAGAAGCACCAGATTTATTTACAGTATCAGCGATTTTATATTCTAAAATTTTACCTTGCTCGCCAAATTCACTAAATCCAGCAGATAGCACTATAAAAGCTTTTACACCCTTTTCTAAAGCTAAAACCTCTACCGCTTCTAAAGTGTATTTAGCAGGAATTGCTAATATAGCTAAATCATATTTTTCATTAACTTCATTGACATTTGGTACGCATTTTATACCTTGTACAAAAGACTCTTTCGGGTTTACAACTAATAATTTACCTCTGAATCCACCACTTATAATATTGAATAAAATCTTACCGCCTGGCTTTTCTATATCGTTAGAACCGCCTAAAACAATGATACTCTTAGGATTTAATAACTGCTCGTTTATCATCTTATTATAATATAAAGTTATTTTATTAATTAATGTGCAAATATAGTATTTTTATACGAGTAATATAGGAATAAATAGTAAAATTGAGAGTTATCTTATTATAGACAGAGATTATATTAAATTAACAAAGTAGAACAAACATTATTTATGCTCTGATGGGTATGAAATCAGAGTATGAGTAATTATGAAAATTTCTGATTTTTAATACTAAGAGAAATATGGAATATCAAATATAATATTGTTATCTCTGAAGCTCTGCATGATAATGTTATTTATTCTTATAATATACAAAAACTCCCTTAATCAATTATCTTAGATTAAGGGAGCAAATTTAAAACAAAAAATACTAATTATTCTTTAAATAGTCTCTTAGGACATATTGCAAAATACCTTGATTTTTGTAATATTCAATTTCAATAGATGAATCTAATCTTGCTTCTACTTTGAAATCAGTTATCTTGCCTGATGGATGAACGGCATGCACATCAATAATTTTGTGTGGCGTTAGATTATCAGCTAAACCGATAATGCTATATGTTTCTGTGCCATCTAAGCCTAATGAGCTTGCATTTTCGCCATTAGTAAATACTAAAGGAGCAACACCCATACCTACTAAGTTACTTCTATGTATACGTTCATAGCTTTCAGCAATTACTGCCTGTACACCTAATAAGAAAGTTCCCTTAGCAGCCCAATCTCTTGAAGACCCAGAGCCATATTCTTTGCCAGCCAAGATAATTAAATTTGTTTTATCTTCTTTATATTGCATTGCTGTATCATAAACGGTCATAACTTCGCCAGTAGGCAAGTAACGGCTGTAACCGCCTTCTTTATCAGCAATTTTATTTTTAATTCTTACGTTAGCAAAAGTACCTCTCATCATTACTTCGTGGTTACCTCTACGAGAGCCATAAGAGTTAAAATCTTCTTTTGCAATTCCTTGACTTACTAAATATGCGCCAGCGGCAGAATCAGGCTTAAATGAGCCTGCTGGAGAAATATGGTCCGTAGTAACAGAATCACCTAAATATAATAAGACTTTTGCATCTTTTATGTCGGCAATTGGGTCCGGCGTTGCATTCAAATTTTCAAAGAATGGTGCTTCGCGAATATATGTAGAACTTTGGTCCCATTCAAAATTTTGGTCTAAATTAACTTCTAACTCTTGCCAATCAGTAGAGCCGTCAAAAATAACATCATATACCTCTTCAAAATCATCTTGTTTTAAGCAATGATTAATAGTGTTTTGTATCTCATCTCTTGATGGCCAAATATCTTTTAGATATACTGGCTGACCATTAGGATCAAAGTCTATAGGATCGTTTATTAAATCAAGATCTACTCTACCAGCTAAGGCATAAGCAACAACTAACATTGGCGACATTAAGAAGTTCATTTTCACTTGTGGGTGCACTCTTGCTTCAAAATTTCTATTACCAGATAATACTGCAGAAACGACTAGTTCTCCTTTATCTACTGCCATAGCTATAGCTGGAGGCAACGGACCAGAATTGCCAATACAAGATGTGCAACCATAACCTACAGTATGAAATCTTAATGCTTCTAAATCTACATTTAAACCAGAACGCTCTAAATATTTAGTTACAACTTTAGAGCCGGGTGCTAATGACGTCTTTACCCAATTCTTTGTTCTCAACCCCTTTTCTATAGCGTTGCGTGCTAATAATCCTGCCCCAACCATAACGGCAGGGTTAGATGTATTAGTACAACTTGTAATTGCAGCAATAACAATGCTACCATCGCTAAGAATAAACTCTTTATTAGCTTGCTTGATTCTTACAGAGTGATGAGAATTGTCAATAACAACTTCAGATGTAGCTTTACCATTTATTGGTACTTTGCCAAAAGTGAATTCAGTACCAGAGCCGCCTTCTTTTAGCCAAGCAGATTCCGACCTTTCTTCTTTAGGCTGGTAATCTCTACTAAACTCATTCTTTAGTAATTCTATAAACTTTTTGCCGAGGTCTTTTACAAAGATTTTATCTTGAGGGCGTTTAGGACCAGATACAGTAGGCTCTAAGGTAGCTAAATCTAATTCAACAACAGCTGAATATTGAATCTGTTCATTTCCTGTTCTCCATAATAAGTTCTCTTTGCAATACTCTTCAACTATTTTAATTTGCTCTGTGGAGCGATTAGTTGAACGCATATATTCTAATGTGCGGTTATCGATAGGGAAATACGTAACAGTGCAACCAAATTCAGGAGACATATTTGATATAGTGGCACGGTCAGTTACAGAAAGGTTATCTAAACCATCGCCATAAACTTCTACAAACTTGCCTACAACACCAGTATCTCTTAATAATCTAGTAATGGTAAGCACTAAATCAGTTGCTGTACACTGATTTGGGATTTTGCCTGTTAATTTAAGTCCTACAACTTGTGGGCAAGTAAAGAAAATGGGCTGTCCAAGCATTGCTGCTTCCGCTTCGATGCCTCCAACGCCCCAAGCAATTACACCAATACCATTAACCATAGGAGTATGGGAGTCAGTACCCACTAAAGTATCAGGAATTAGCCAAGAATCACGTGCTATTACGCCCTTAGCTAAATACTCTAAGTTTACTTGATGGCAAATACCCATACCCGGAGGCACTACCGTAAAATTACTCAAACCTTTTTGAGCCCATTTTAATAGCTCATATCTTTCTTTATTTCTTTCAAATTCTAACTCAACGTTTTTACCGTAAGAGTAATCAGTACCGAAGTAGTCTACTTGAACAGAGTGGTCAATGACTAAATCTACTGGTATGGCAGGATTTATTTTTTGTCCATCTTTACCGTGTCTAATAAATTCCGAGCGAAGTGATGCCATATCAACAACAGCAGGTACTCCAGTAAAGTCTTGCATTAAAATACGTGCAGGCTTGAAAGGAATATCTTTATCGATAGCTTCTGGCACCCAATTCAATAGTGTATCAATGTGTTCATCAGTAATACTGAACCCATCGTAATTTCTTAATATATTCTCTAATAATATACGTATACTAAATGGCAAGTGTTCAATGTTGCCGCCTTCTAGATTTTTCAGAGAGCTGTAATTATATTTCTTACCTTCTACTGAAATTTCTTTTACAGATTTTGCCTTAGAATATTTCATGTTTTATCGTACGCCCCATATTAATTGTTAAATTATCCTTGTCTTAATATTTTAGAACCAACTGTTTAAGGTTTCGTAAGTAGGTGCAGTTGTAAATAGCGAACTCCAATCGTTACTATTTTTTATATCATTAGCTATATTATTTAGCAAACTTAATGTTGCTAACATAGCTCTACCTCCTATACTAACTCTTTCTACTTTTAATTTTCGTAATTCACTAATATTTAATGTATTAGTTATCATAATGTTTAAAGGAAGTTTTATATCTTCTTTTATTTTTGCTACCGTTTCTATATCTCTAATAAAAGGAACAAAAATACCGTCAACTCCTGCTTCTTTATATAAATTAGCCCGTTCAATACAAGTGCTTATTCTATATTCAAGACTTTCGTTTTCTAATATCATTCCGTCGACGCGCGCATTTACAAATAAATTCACTCCTTTTTGCAAGGCAATTTCTTTGGCAATCTTAAGAAATTTTCTTTGCTCTTTAGTATCGACTAATGTGTTCGTTCTTGAATTGCTATCCTCTAAATTGATGCCTATTACCCCTGCATCTATCAAATCATTAATAAATTTGGAGTATAATTCTAAATTGTCGCGATAAAATCCACCTTCTATATCGGCGCTAACAGGAATTTTTACTACTCTTGTAATACCTCTTATAATTTGCACCATCAAATCTGACGGTATATATTCTCCATCTTGATAGCCACAAGCCCAAGATAAGCCACAACTTGTAGTTGCAATAGCTGGGAAAGCATTAACTTCAAAAATTTTTGCTGAAGAGCAGTCCCAAGCATTGGGCAAAACTAACATCTCATTATTATGATGAAGTGAGTGAAATTTATTTGCTAACTCATTTTGATTAAATAAATTAAAATCTGAACTCATTTTGTTTCTATTTTCTATATTTAAAAGTTACTTTGTACTTAAAACGAATATGTAGCTATTTTTCTATAAAAGAATTTAGTATTAATCAATATTTATTAATAATGTTCTTGTAAACAATTCTTAAAAATAATTCATTTTGCGATGATACTCAAATAATAAATTTTGTATCGTTATAAAGTAGTATATCAAAAGCAAGTATTATAATTTGAATTAAATCGTTATATGCACGTTAAATTTAATTGAATTTAATATATTTTTCTTAAATTTAAAGTTTGTGATATTACAAAATCTAGAAAGTTATTAACAATAAATATTATATAAAGAATTATGAATAATAAAGTTCTTCACCAAACTTTTGCTACCTTATCATTTTTGTTGGCAGCAATAGTTTATACAATGACCGTTCAGCCGAGCGTTCCCTTTTGGGATTGCGGTGAGTTTTCGGCTGCAGCGACTTGGCAACAAGTACCGCACCCACCCGGTGCTCCTCTTTTTCTTATGATTGGTAAATTATTCCAAGTTATAATTCCATTTGGGGATTTGGGGTGGCGAGTTAATTTAGCCGCAGTATTCTCCAGTGCCTTTACAGTACTATTTACTTATTTAATTGCTGTTAGGATGATTAAAAGCTACAAAGGAGAGCCAAATAACTTAGGCGATGCTATAGCAATGTTTGGCTCTGGTTTTATAGCAGCGGCAGCACTAACTTTTAGTGATACGATGTGGTTTAACTCTGTAGAATCGGAAGTATATGCTACTTCATTAACATTTGTTGCGTTGATTGTTTGGTTAATGATGAAATGGTACGATAAAGCAGATGAGCCCGGGCATGAGCGATGGCTGTTTCTAATAGCCTACTTAATAGGATTGTCCACAGGTGTTCACTTATTAGCAATACTGACAATATTTTCTATAATTATGTTAGTCTATTTTAGAAAATATGAGTTTCGTTGGCAGTCCTTTATTATCATGGGTTTGGCTTCTATAGCAATATTTGTAGTTATTTATCCGGGTATAGTAACTTGGCTACCTTCGTTTTTGGCGGGACACACAGCTTCAAGAAATGATGCTTTTGAATATGCAGTAGAAGGTTCAAACGCTCTTACAGTCGTAGCTTTATTAGTAATATTTGCTGCTATTGCTGGCTTTGTGTATGGGAAGAAAAAAGATATCAATTGGCTGACTATAGCTTCGGCTTCATTCTTATTAATACTTTTTGGATATACAACTTATACACAAATTTTACTTCGTTCCAATGCTAATCCGCCAATGAATGAAAATGAACCTAAGAATTTCTCTAAATTATCATCATATCTTGGACGTGAACAATATGGTAATGCACCTACTTGGCCTCGTCGTTACCAAACTGATGACTATTTTATTGAAAGATATACATTAAAAGATTCTCGTGGTGAATATGTATATGGCGAATGGTTTCCACCATCAACAGTTCCTTTTACAACTAAAAATGGCGACCAAGTAGGAGTAAAAAAATTCACCAATATTAATACAAGTGGCGAAATTAACTATATGATACAATATCAAATGAACCATATGTTCTGGAGATATTTTGGTTGGAATTTTATTGGGCGAAAAAGCGATGTACAAGATGCTGGTGTTGCGTGGTTTAGTAGCAAAGATGACCCTGAAATAAAGAAATTGAACCATGGTTCAGGCTATATTAATGAATTTCCCGTTCGATTTTTTGCCTTACCTTTGATTTTTGGTTTGATTGGTATGTTTTATCATTTCAAGCACGACAGAAAAATGGCTCTCGTATACCTTTCTATGTTTTTAGTAATGGGTGTTTTAGCAGCCTTACAGCAAAATCAACAAGATCCACAACCACGCGAAAGAGATTACTTTTATTCTGGTGCCTTTTTTGTGTGGACGCTATGGATTGGTATTGGCGCATTTACTTTAATGGAATCCTTAGCTAAGCGGAAGATGACGCCAGTCATTGCTGGTAGCGTGTTTTTAGGTTCATTAATATTAGTTCCTATAAATATGGCTGTAGGAGGTTGGAAAATTCATTCCCGTGCTGGTAATTATTTGCCTTTTGACTATTCATATAATATTCTTCAGTCACTCGAAAAAGATGCTATATTGTTTACCAATGGGGACAACGATACATTCCCAGTTTGGTGGATACAAGACGTTGCTGGTGTTCGTCGCGATGTAAGAGTGGTAAATTTAAGTCTTGGAAATACGCTTTGGTACATTGACCAATTAAAGAATAGAATGCCTTGGGGAGCAAACAAACTTCCATTGAGTTTTAGTAATGCAAGCCTACAGAATTTTGATGAAAATCAAGAGGGAGCATTGTCTTATGATTTTGGCGAACCACAGAACGTAGTTATTCCAGTTCGTCGCGAAATATTAGCAAAATATACAAACGACGAAAATATATTAAATGATGGAAATATGAGATTTGTATTTGCTGGCAAACCGTACGGCGAAAGAAATGGAAAACAAACAAGTTTGTTTAGAGTACAAGATAAATTAATTTTAGATATATTAAAACAAGTGAAATTTGAAAGACCTGTTTATTTTTCAACAACTGTTGGACCAGATGCTTTCGCTGGCTTAGACCCTTATTTTCGTTATGAAGGTATGGCAATGAGAGTTTGCCCTGTGCAGCAAAAGAGAGGCGGTATGGAAGCAATTGATGACAAGATTATGGAACAGTGCTTGATGAATGTTGATAATAGCGACTTCTATTCTAAAGAACCAAAATATGGTTTTAAGATGAGAAACTTAAATAATAGAAGTGTATATTACGATGAAGTTCATCGCAGATTAATGACTTCATATAGAAGTCTATATATGACTTATGCAGCTTTCCAATTAAATAAGAAAAATAATTCTAAGGCTATTGCTGTTATTGATAAGATGAATTCACTAATATCACCAGAGCAATTCCCGCTATCATTTGATATTGCTTTCAGACTTGCAAAAATATATGATGAAGCTGGAGCTAAAGATAAAGCTAAAGAATACGCAATCTTAGGTATTAAATTAAGTGAATATCTAATTAATAATCCTGACATTGCTCCTGAATATATGTATTATGAAGCTATGGGTAGAGGAATGGGCCCGTATAATGTGTCCTCTATGCTTTATGAAACATTAGGCGATTATGATAATGCATTGAGAATGCTTACATCATTATCTGAATATATGAAACAAGCCGTACCAGATTTGCAAAATAACCAACAAGCTATCAGTAGCTATTATGGTTTGCAAAGAGAAATAAAGCGATTTGAAGTACTTAGTTACAATAAGAAAAATGGATTAGAAGCTACTGAAAAATTTGTTAAAGGAAAAACTGATGAATTAATGAAAGAGCCTAATCAAGAGAATATGTTTTATATTAAATCTTACGAAGAAGCTTTGCAGGAATTAAAACCTAAGGATAAAGTTTCTGATACGTTGGTTACTATGAAATAAGATATTGTATATAATAATGTTATAAAGCAGTCTTTTAAGGGCTGCTTTTTTTTGTATTGTAGAGATTTTAATATAGCTATGTAATTAAAAAAAGAAGGTAGTCTAAATAGCAAAGACTACCTTTAAATGATAATAAAATTCTATATATTAGTTCTTTTGAGCTATAATAGAAATAGCGTTCATCTGCTTCTGATGTTTATGAAATACATTTCGCATTGCCAAAATACGTTTTTTAGCTTTTGGATGCGTTAATATATTAAACGATATTTTAAGATAACCCATTAATCCCTCATCGTCAATCATTCTTTTTCTTTCTAATAAGAGCATTGGATTAGTAATGACTTGCTTTATACTAAAACCTTCCTTTTCTAAGAGCGATCGCCATTCAGTTTCAGTTAAAGGTCGAGCATTTACTCTAATAGATTGAGCTAAATCCCTTTGTACTTCTGTTTTTGTGTCTTCGTCCATATTATTAGGGGTAAGACCAATTTCGTGAATGGCATATAAGCCGCCTTTTTTAAGTATGCGATGAGCTTCTCTAATAATTTCGGACTTTTTATGGTCAGCGTGCATTGTAAGCATTGCCTCACCGAAGACTTTATCTTTAGAATTATCCTCTAAGTTTGTTTTGGAAGCATTGCCCATAATGAAAGTACAATTAGGACCGCAAACCTTGCCTCGCAAGTGTTCAATAGCATCGTGGTCAGCATCGACGCCCACGTAAGAGCAGGGTTTGTTGTTTAAAACTAAGTTTGCGGTAAAACCTAAGCCCGGTGCAAATTCTACCACATCATCGTTAGATTTAATACTTAGAGCTTCAATCATTTTTTTGGTAAGCTCTTTACCACCCGGACGTAAGACTTTCTTGCCCATACGTGCTAAAATCCAATGTCCTTGCGCTTTTTCAAAATTCTCTATATTCATAATATTATAGTTTAAATATAATCAACAAGTAAACAAATAAAATTCTTAACCACGTCTAAATGATAAAAATGGTAAAAATTTTTTTCCTAAATATTAGTTTAATTTAGAACTATTTATATTTGAACTAAATTAAACCTTCTGAAATGGTATGTTGATCATCTCAGAATTTGGCAAATTAGAAGGCTTACGATTAAGGTTAATTTTACTTAGGAAATTTTCCGCCATTTTTTCCCCTCTCCATTTTGCCGTTTCTGCAATTTCTCCATAGAATAAACTATCTACCGTGTTATGGAATAGTCTCACCCATCGGGCAAAGTGCTTACCTTCGACTGGCAATTGAGCATGAGGAACGAACGGTCTACCTGTATAAGTTCTATCCTCTAAGAGCATCGTTTGCCAGAATCTATACATTTTCTCTAAATGAATATCCCATCTATCTTGGATAACATCGTTGAAGATTTTACCGAGAAGCTCATCTTCGCGGATGCTACCATAGAAAGTATTTACTAATAATTTAATATCATCTAAATTTTCAATATCTTTTTTTTGAACCATCGTACTAATTTATTAAAAAAGTAATACCGTTATTAACTTCTTCATATAGTTCATTAATTTTCTTATTTGTACACATTACTTTAAATGATTCTCTAATAGGCTTGAAATCAGAGTGAAAAGGACATGGCTTTGTTTCTGAGCATTCATTTAAACCTAAACCGCAATTTTCAAACACATCTTCACCGTCTATGGTGTTGATGATATTAATAACGGGCAGAGATTTTTGTGCTTCAGTCATAGAAAACCCACCATTAGGTCCCTTAACACTATTAATAATTTTGTTTTTTGATAGCTTTTGCAACAATTTTGCGACAGTATGCTCATTTTCGTCAATCGCTACAGCAACGTCATGAATACTGACCTTTTTACCTTTACCCGATATAGAACCTAAGTAAACTACTGCTTTAATAGAAGCTTTGCAAGTAAGACTCAACATATATATTACCTCCCTAAAAATAAACGACCCTCTTCGGAGACCAATTCGAAACTCCAAGCGGGATCAAAAGTTAATTCGACTTCAATTTTATAATCTGCAAATGCGGCTTGTAACGTTTGAGTGGTATCTTCTACAATAGACTCTCCCATAGGGCAGAATTCAGTAGTAAGTGTCATCAAACATGCTACAACTTTTTCATCTTCGATAAAATTAATTTCATAAACCAATCCTAAATCGACTATATTTAAGCCAACTTCTGGGTCTATAACATTTTTTAATACTGCTTGAGCAATATTACATTTTCTTTCATCATTTGTATATATTTTCATTTTATAATCGCTTTATGATTAATAACCTTAATTACGTTCCAATTGTAAAATATTGCTGTAATAATTAGCAATATTGAGCCAATTTGTAACAAAAATTGCAATGAAAACAAAATTCCAATTGTAAGAGACGTAAAACCAAATAAATATGCTATACCCATTAGCTTAAAAATATTATTATCGAATAAATCTTTTGGGGAAGGTGTTTTGCTCATTGCTGAACGGTTGCGATAAGCTTTGTTCCAAGCGATGAAAGGCAAGGTTTTGAAAGTCATCCCCAAAATAATTGCTGTTATCCATCCAAAGAAAATAACAAAGCCATAAGTTAAAATTAAATTTACTTGCTCATCAGCAGTATTCATTAATAGAGTAATAATTGTAAATAATAAAATTACAGGCAACAAAAGCATAAATACAGATAATAGAGATATTTTAACTTGTTCATCTACTTGTCTCCGCAGTCTTTTGGCATAAGCCATATAACAATAGTAAATAAATAAAGCTACTGCTATTAATACTAAAGAGGTAGGTATAAAAGTTGCGCCGTCGTGTTGAAAAAAATAAAATATAGTAAAATATAACAGTAGAGCACCGTTAATTAAAAGTAAAATTATCCAAAGTAATTTAGGATTTGTGTATTTAGAGATTAAAAATAGCGGAATCAAGCGAGAACCTACGCCAATTACTAATAATAGAAACCAGCCAATCATACCAGCATGAGCGTGCAACGGTAAATAATGCAAAGAATCATTTGGCATTAGGTCGTAAGTAAAATTATAAACTAAGACTAATCCAAATAAAGTAGTTATCAAAAGCCAAATCGTAGAAGTAAATATAAAAACAGAGTGTACGTTTTCCCCTTTACTATGCTTGATACTCATCGCAATATTTACAAGGAAAGATATAACGGCAAAGACTATCAGTCTGCCTCCCCACTTCGCAGGAGCGTTCATATTAAATGTATAAAATCCGTATACTAAAAGTGGAATCCCCACTGCAGCAAGAATAAAGGCTGAATAAGCTAACTTTTCACTATATAGCTTGCCTTCAATAAGCACAGGCACTAATTGGTGCCCAGCTCCTAAAATTACCATTGTACCCCAACCTAATGCCATTGCGTGTGTAATGGCTAAAATATGCGGGTGGAAATAATGACTTAAAAAAGCATCATTCGATATAAACAACATTATGGTTGCCACTAAAAAAGAAAGAGCAGCATACAAATAAAATGGGAGAACTACTTTGTAGGAGGTGGTCTTTATAGAACCAGTATTCGAAACATTTGGGAACATTTTATGCCTTGAATATTAAGAGATATACTTCGCCATCACTAACTTCCTTAATTCTATAATCATATTTTCTTTCTTGTAACTCTGGTAATAGAAATACAGGGATTCTTTTATGATTAACATATAGGGCTTTATCAATAGGCAAATGCTCTAATTCATCAAGAATTGTTAGCATAGGCAAAGGCATTTCTAAATGGCGAACATCAATTTCTGTAAGGTTGCCATTAAATTTTGTAAGTACCGAATCCCAATCATCACTTGATCTGACACTTGCAGTATTATTACTTGAACTTTCTAATCTATGAAAGTAAGTAATAATAAGATTTTCGTTTACAATTTCAGTATAGCTTTCAAAACCTTGATTTTTGAGTAACTCGATTAAAGGTATTGGTTCGAAGCTATTTAACAATTTGAGTACTTGTTTAGGTGTTAAGTCTTTGACTTTCTCCCTAATAAGATAAAGAGGATCTTTACCCTCATTAAGCATCGGACGGACATCAAGTTCTATGACATTATCAGTAGACACATTTTTCATAAAGTCAGGTATAGGAGCATTTCCTGAATCTTCATCGGCGCCCACAGATCTATCCACTACAAATCCGAGAGCTTGAAGCTTTTCAAAAAAATCGTCTACAGAGCAACCACCAATTTTGCTTGCCATATTAATTGATGTCCGTGATGCCATTAATTTCCGTAATAGTGGATTACGGAGCTTATTAAACTTAGGAGAAATACTAATAATTGCTTCTAAAGCATCTGGATGTTGCTTCAAAATATAGCCAATTTTAGTATTTACATTTATTACTTTCATTCTATGTATTAAAAGCTCGTTGAATTTAATCTCTTTGCTAATATATGCTCCCTCTAAAAAGGGAGCATAATAAACATTTTAATTCATTAAGAGCAATTTAATTACCTTTTATATTTATCTTAAAGATTTTTCTAATTCTACTGCTTTAGGGAAAAGGATGTTATTTTCAAGATGAATATGCAAATGAATATCATCTTCCATTTCGTGCAGCATACGATACAATAAGCTATAGCTAGCACATGCATCGCTTGGTAATTTATATGCACCAGTAATGTTATGCAATTCTTCTAAGTTGTTACCAACTGATTTGTGTTCGTGAATCATATCATTCACTGGGTTTTCTACACTACCAAACGAACCAGCTTCATATTTAAGAGTACCATTTTTGGCTGCAACTAAGTGCTTAATAAATGGGAATAAAACTTGTTCTTCTTTTACCATGTGCGAAGTTAATTCACTGCTAATAGCTTCTACTAATTCGTTTACTCTTGCTAATTCAGGGTGATTTAAGCCGTGAACTCTCAATACTTTTTTAGAATAAGACTGAATATCAGGTAAATTCTTTCTCAAATATGAATGATGTGTATTGACAATATAATCAGAAAGAAAATCAATACCCCACTCGTTGTATGGCAGTGGGCGACTTTCTGGTAATTGGTCTGCTTGCTGTAATTCTTGCTCGATAGCGATTACATTTAAGCCTTTTTCTTCACATGCTTCTTTAACTGTTTTGTTGCCACCACAACAGAAGTCTAAGCCATGCTTTTTAAATATTTGAGCTTTGCGTAAGTCTTTGGCAGCTATTTCGCCTAACGTTTCGCCACCTTCGCCAGTAATAATTTTACTAATATTTATACGCCACCATTCTGGACCTTGTTCTTGGTACTCCCAAGTAAATATTTCGCCTCTCATACCTAATAATTGGTAGTAAAGTGGTTTTGGGTCATGATCGTTTAATATGACCAAACTTTCGCCTTCGTTCAATTTGTCAAATTCAGCAAAAATTGTAGGATGCTTTAACCTTGGTTCTAACAAAGTTACATTAAGGACGTTTTCCATAATTGATTCCATATCTTATTATTTTCAATAATAAATTAGACTTTACAAATGTAATATAATTTCTTTAATAAAGAAGTATAAAAATACTTTTTAGTTTAATTTATTTTATAATTTTCGAATAACATATATTTTTTATAAAAAGTTAATAAACGAGAGAATTAAATTGATTAATTAATTTAAATGTTTAATTCGTTACTTAAATTATTTTAGTTTATTCTAATTAACTTTATTTACAAAAATAGTCAATTATTTTATAAAATAAGACAAATTAATCCGATAATATCAAAAATAAGTATTGTTAATAATTTTTCTATCTTTACTTTTGTATAAAATATAACAAGATATATGCGAGTTTTCTTCTCAAAAAAATGCGATATTGGAATAAAAGCAGTTTTGTTTTTATCAATTCAAGAAAAGAACCAAAAAATTAGTGCAGATACTATCTCAAACGAACTAAACGAGCCACGAGAGTTTATTTCAAAAACGTTACAAGAATTGACAAAATCTAAAATTGTAGCTTCACGAAAAGGTAAAGACGGCGGCTTTTATTTAAATAAAGAAGCATCTGAAATTAGATTGATAGATATAATTGCAGCAATAGATGGGTTAGATGTTTTTAAGGAGTGCGTATTAGGTTTTAGTGGCTGTAATATAGAAACTCCCTGCCCTGTTCACGATACTTGGGGTCCAATACGCGAACGTGCATACAAGCTCTTTTCGACACAAACTTTAGAAGACCTAAAAGAAAAAACAGAAGTAAAAATATATTCTATTAAAAATAATTTGAGAAATAAAAAATAATTCTTACCTTTGTTAATAAGATTATATCATCCGATTAACAGGGGTTTAATATGAATGGGTTAAAGAAATTAATTGTCAAATTAATTCCACCTTCAAGATGGCAACTACCTGTAATTATTCTACTTGGTATATTTATCGGACTTGGGTTATTTATTGTCAAAATCTCTAATGCCGCATCATATTTGACTGATGACCCGAAGGCTTGTATAAACTGCCACGTTATGTCCACACACTATTCTTCATGGCTTCATAGTTCTCATAGGGAAAGAGCTGTTTGTAATGATTGCCACGTGCCGCACGATAACTTTGTACGTAAGTATATGTTCAAAGCGCAAGACGGTTTAAGGCACGCCACAATGTTTACATTCAGATTAGAGCCCCAGGTTATTAGAATTCACGAAGCAGGTAGAGCTGTGGTACAAGAAAATTGCAAGCGGTGCCACGAAAATCAAATCGACAGGGTTTCTGCCATAAATGTTACAGAAGAAAATCATAAAGACGGCGCTGGAAAGCGTTGTTGGGATTGTCATCGCGAAACACCACATGGTAGAGTAGGTAGCCAAGCATCATCAATGAATAATTATATGCCGCCACCAGAACCATCATTGCCCGAATGGTTAGAAGAATATATAAATGAAACTAATAGTAAATCTAAAGGAGCAAAAAATGAGTAATGAAACAAAAACTCGTAAGCCATGGCTAAATTGGCTGTTTTTTGGAGCTACCATTGTAGCTGTATTTTTAATTGGACTTCTTGCTTCATCTATAATAGAAAGAAGGCAAGAAACCGTTTCTCGCCTCCAGTTCAGTAAGCCAATAGATGAATGGGAGCCAAGAAACGAAGTATGGGGGGAGAGTTTCCCGCAAGAATATGAAACATATATGAAAACATTGGATACCAACTTTGTGAGTAAGCATGGTGGTAACCAAATGAGACGTTATTTAGATGAGTTTCCTGAACTAGTAATAATGTGGGCGGGCTATGCTTTTTCTAAGGAGTATAATCAAGGAAGAGGACATGCTTATGCTGTAAATGACGTGCGTAATATATTAAGAACAGGAGGTATAGATAGTAATTCAATGCCTGCCACGTGTTGGACATGTAAAAGCCCTGACGTACCTAGGATGATGAATAAAGTTGGGGTAAAGGAATTTTATAATAGTAAATGGCTTGAAATGGGCGAACAGGTAGTTAATCCTATTGGCTGTGGTGATTGCCATGACCCAAAAACGATGAACTTGCGCATTACAAGACCTGCTTTAATGGAAGCCTTCGAACGACAAGGCAAGAAAATGAAAGATTTCTCACATCAAGATATGAGATCTTTGGTGTGTGCACAATGCCATGTTGAGTATTATTTTGCCAAGCCAGGTAATTATTTAACATTCCCTTGGGATAAAGGCTTTAGTGCAGACTCTATGGAGGCATATTATGATAAAATTGAATTCACTGATTGGACACACAAACTAAGTAGAGCACCAATGCTAAAAGCGCAACACCCTGATTATGAATTATTTAAAACAGGTATTCATGCCCAAAGAGGAGTATCTTGCGCCGATTGCCATATGCCTTATAAGGTAGAAGGGGGTAAGAAATTTACTGATCACCAAATCCAATCACCTTTAAATAATATTGCAAACTCATGTCAGGTGTGCCATCGCGAAAGTGAAACGCAATTAATTAAAGATGTATATGAAAGGCAAGATAGAGTACTTGAAATTAGAAGAATAGCGGAGAAAACTTTAGCGGCTGCGCATTTGGAGGCTAAGGCAGCATGGGACGCTGGTGCGACAGAAGAGGAGATGAAACCAGTTCTTAAGCTAATTCGCAATTCACAATGGCGATGGGATTGGGTAGCAGCAGCAAATGGTGTGGGATTTCACTCTCCTGTAGAAGCATTGAGAGTATTAGGAACGTCTGTATCATTAGGCGAAAAAGCTCGCGGACAACTTGCAGTAATTTTATCTAAGCATGGCGTCAAAATACCTATTCAATTACCAGACTATTCAACAAAAGAATTGGCACAAAAACTGATAGGTATAGACATAGAGAAATTAAAGGCTGAGAAGATTAAATTATTACAGACTGTTGTAAAAGAATGGGATGCTAAAGCAGAAAAAAGACAAGGCAGTTTGAATAGATATAATCAAAAGTAAGAATATATATATTAAAAATAAAAATTATAGAATTATGAAAAAAATAGGATGGTTAGCTTTATTATTGATGGCGTTTGCAACGAATACTAATGCCCAAGATTGGGGTATTAAGTTTGGAGGCTATCTTAAAACTGATATGCTTTATAATACAAGAAAAAGCGTAGACTTAGTAGATGGAGAATTTTATTTATACCCTGAAAGAGAATTATTAGGTATTGATGGCGTGGATATTAATGCTAAGCCTAACTTTAATATGTTTTCATTTCAATCTAGATTACAAGGGAAAATTTCTGCACCAGATTTTTTAGGCGCCAAAGTAAATGGATTTTTGGAAGCAGATTTTTTAGGTAATGCAACGGATTTAAATACTTTTAGATTAAGAGTAGCCTCTATCAATTTAGACTGGGGGAATTATAAACTATTAATCGGTCAATATTGGAATCCTTTGTATTTCGTAGAAGCTGCACCAAATGTTGTTCAATATAATGGCGGAGCGCCTTATATTCCTTTTGCAAGAAACCCTCAAGTTCGTTTTTCTTATAAACCAAATAATGACTTAGAATTTAATTTAACAGCAATGAGCCAAAGAGATTTTAAATCATTAGGACCTAAGGGAAATAGCAACGATTATTTAAAATATTCTCCAATGCCAACAATACTAAACGTTGGCGCATTGTATCATATTAGTCCAGAAATATTTGTTGGAGCAAATGGACAGTACAAGCTATTGAAGCCAAAGACTACTTCTTCATCTACTTATGAAGTAAATGAAACTATTGGTGGGGTGATTGCTAATGCAGTAATTAAAGTATCTCCAAATGATAAGTTTTATGCTTTATTACAAGCAAGCTTTGCTCAAAATGCTAATGACTTGATGATGATAGGAGGATTTATTTCTTCTGATGATGATTTCATTAAAAAGACTGAAAAATATACTCCGACAAATACTTTTGCAATTGCTTTTGATTCTGAATATGGAAATAAATTTAAGGTTGGTTTGTTTGCTGGCTATTCCAAGAATTTGGGCTTTGCTGAAGAACAAAATGGCACTCAACAAAACTACTATATATTTGGTGCAGAAATTGGGCAGCTGATGCGTATATCTCCGCGAATAATGTACCGAGATGGTAATATGCAAATAGCAACAGAATTTGATTATTCTAAGGCATGTTATGGAGCTATCAACCCAAAAACTGGGATTGTAGAAAATGCTAACCAAGTAAGTAATCTTAGAGTACAGCTTTCGGGAATGCTTTTCTTTTAAGTAATTCTATAGATATTTATTTTGTAACTTACCCTAAAAAGCGGCTTTAGGGTAAGTTTTTGTTTAAAATTATATCGTATTTTTGAAAGAATTTATAATTGAGTTTAAAATTTGAAGCTATTCACGTCGTTAAGTAATTTTTGAAAATAGTTATGATATATAAATTTATATTGATTATATTGCTGTTTGCCTCTACTGCTTGCTCTACTAACAAAGAAGCAAACCTAAAGGTGAATAAAATAGAAAAGATGAGAACGGAATTAGGAGTTTACTATGAAAATGTCGAACTCATTAATACCGGGGACATACCAGCTTTGTTTGTAATATTAATAGGCAAAGCATATTATAAAGGTGTAGAAGTTGAAACCGTAGAAAAGGGTTTTGGCGATTTATATCCCAACGAAAAGAAAAGCTACCCAATGACTTACTCCAATTTGGGGAGAAGTGAGCCTGATTCAGTGGTTTATAGAATTACTTATTCGCAATCCGAAAATTCTCCTGTAAGATAATGAAGTTTATTAGAATTGTATATAATCTTGTATTGTGGACGTTTGTGTCGTCGGTATTTATTGTTCTGGCATTAAAGTATATAAACCCTCCGTTAACTCCAATAATTGCTATAAGAGCCTTTGAAAATATTGCAGAGTTGAACCCTGCGGGCATACATAAAGTATGGAAAAATTATGATGAAGTATCACCTTATATTTTTCAGGCTATCGTAGGTGGCGAGGACGCCAGATTTATGAAACATAGTGGAATTGATTGGCGCGCTGTAAGAGATGCTCAATCATACAATAGAAGAAACGAAGGAAGAAAGAAGCGAGGAGCGTCTACTGTAACAATGCAGACAGCAAAAAATACGTTCTTAACACATTCGCGTAATTATATAAGAAAGGCGTTTGAGGCTTATTTTACTTATATGATTGAAGCAATTTGGGGCAAAAAGCGAATATTGGAAATGTATGTCAATGTAGTTGAATTTGGTGATGGAATCTATGGCGCTGAAGCCGGAGCAAGAAAGAATTTTGGCAAGAGTGCTTTAAATTTAAACAGAAAAGAAGCGGCTTTAATTGCGGCAGTATTACCAAATCCGCGTCGATGGACGCCAGCATCGCCAACGCCATATATAGATAAAAGAGCAAATTGGATAATGGGTAGAATGGGACCCGCCTTGATACCTAAAAATAATAAAAAATAAATTTAATAAATTTTTAAAGAAGATATGTCCGGAAAGCAAACCCCGTTAATGAAGCAGTATTATCAAATTAAAGAAAAGTATCCAGATACTGTGCTTTTTTTTAGGATGGGTGATTTTTTTGAAACATTTGATAATGATGCTGTAATTACTTCAAAGACATGTGGTATTGCATTAACAAAAAGAAATCAGGGAATGGAAGATGCAACTCCCTTAGCTGGATTCCCGCACCATCATTTGGATACTTATCTACCAAAGGTAGTCAAAGCAGGGTATAGGGTAGCTGTATGCGAGCAGTTAGAAGATCCCAAATATGCAAAGGGTTTGGTAAAAAGAGGAGTGATTGAGGTTGTTACACCAGGAGTAGCACTTTATGATAAGTTATTAGATACGAAGTTGAATAACTATATAGCATCTATTTATATCAAAGAAGACAATGCTTATAATAAGAGTACTGCCATTGCTTTGTCTGATGTCTCTACTGGCGAATTTTTGGTAGCAGAGGTGAATTTAGATAAAATTACAGAATTCTTATCATCTTATGCCCCAAGCGAGATAGTACTTAGTAAAAACCAATGGAATGATATTGCAATATATATTGAGAAATTGTCTTATAAGCCGGCTATTAGCAAAGTAGAAGATTGGATATTTGAATTTGATTTTTGCTATGATAAACTGATCAAGCAGTTTGATACGATGAACTTGAAGGGCTTTGGCTTAGATAAAAATGTACTATCAGTTCAAGCGTCTGGTTGCTTATTAAATTATATTTCCGAAAACCAGCTTGGTATTTTATATCAAATTAAATCAATTAAGAAAATTGATACTAATGAATTTATATCCTTAGACCCAGCAACCCGTAGAAATCTTGAAATTACATTTTCAAATTCTGAAATCACAAAGAACGGCACTTTATTTGCAATTATTGATAAAACTGTTACTCCAATGGGTAGCCGTTTACTTAAAAAATGGCTCTCTATGCCGCTTAAGAATATTGATAAAATTAAAGAGCGTTTAAATAATGTAGAGGCGTTATTAAACCACCCTATAGAGCTAACTTTGCTAAGAGCAAAGTTAGAAGAAGTATCTGATATCGAAAGAATTGTTTCCAAAATTGCTTCATTAAGGGCTAACCCAAGAGATTGTATTTCTTTAGGGCGTTCCTTAAGTCTCATACCTCTTTTAAAGAGAATATTAAATAATACTAACAACAAAGTTTTGATGTCCTTAGCTGATAAGCTACCAGAATTAAATGAAGTAAGTGATTTTATATTGAATACTATTAAAGAAGAACCTTCACTGCAAATTGGAAGTGGTAATATATTTCAAGTAGCTTATAATCCTGAATTAGATTCTTATATTGAGGCAAAATTTGAAAGTAAGAATTTAATTAACCATTATCAAGAAGAGGAGCGAATTAAATCTGGTATTTCTAATCTAAAAGTATCCTTTAACAATGTTTTTGGCTATTATATAGAAATTAGCAAAATTAATTCACAGCGAGCGCCCGAATACTACGAAAGAAAGCAGACATTAACAAACGCGGAGCGATATACTACTCCAGAATTAAAGCAATTAGAAGTAAAAATTTTATCGGCAGAAGATAAAATAACAGAATTAGAGTCTACCTTATTTAAAGGGCTATTAAATAAATTATCAGAATATATAAGAGAAATTCAGATAATAGCTTATTCTTTATCAGAGTTAGATGCCTTGCATTCATATGCTTTTGTATCATCGGAATATAACTACACAAAACCAGAAATTGATGATAGCCTTAATCTTCATATAATAGATGGGAGACACCCAGTAGTAGAGCGGCTGCTGCCTGCAGGTACTAACTTTGTTCCGAACTCTACTTATATGGATAATGAAAGTGGAGTGATTCATATTATAACTGGTCCAAATATGAGTGGAAAGTCGAGTTATTTGAGACAAGTTGCCGTAATCGTGCTCTTAGCTCAATCTGGCTGCTTTGTGCCTGCAAAAGAAGCTAAAATCGGCTTAGTTGATAAGATTTTTACACGAGTAGGAGCTCAAGACAATATTACGGCGGGCGAAAGTACATTTTTGGTAGAAATGCAAGAAACAGCAAATATTTTAAATAATGCTACAGAAAGGTCGCTTATTTTATTAGATGAAGTAGGAAGAGGGACAGCGACTTTTGATGGTGTTTCTATTGCCTGGGCAATAGCAGAGTATATACATAATATTTTGAAAACTAAAACATTGTTTGCTACTCATTACCATGAATTAAATGATTTAGAGGCTAGATATAGCAAAATTAAGAATTATAGAGTAGAAGTAATAGAGACGGGAAGTACTATTATTTTTTCTCATAAGGTAAGCAAGGGCGGAAGCGACTATTCTTTTGGTATTTACGTTGCTAAAATGGCAGGTTTACCTTATGGAGTAATTGATAGAGCTAATGAAATAATGAAATTGCTTGAAACAGAGAGCGCTGATGTAAACGAAGCAAAGCATTTTAAGCATAAGAGATTAGATATTAGTTCAATTAAAACGGAACAAACACAATTAGCCGACGAACAATTAGCAATCTTTGAATTTAGAGACGATGCCTTGCGAGGTAAAATATCAAAACTAAAAATAGAGCAACTTACACCAATTCAAGCCCTTAATTTACTTATGGAATTACAAAAGGAAATAAAGGCTAAGTAAAAAGTATGCAAGGCAGTACGGATGAACCTAATACTACCTTGTGTTATTTATCAATTCCTAAAAAGTATCGCTTGTTTATTTTTCTAAAGGATTTTTGTAGCTTAAATACAATAACGCTGGCAAAGCAAATGCAACAAAGAAATCAACAAAAATCATAAGAAAGTTATATTCAGCAAAATTACCTTCGTTTATTGATTGCACTACATGACCTACTGCAGCGCCAAACATAAATAGAGCCCAGCCAATAGCTGTAGCTGCCCTAAAACCATTTTTATATTTTATACATAAAAATCCAAGTAAGCCCCATACACCATCGTGAATGCCAACTTCTTTTTGGAAAGGGCTACCAGTTGGCCAGCCGATTCCTATTGCTACTTTATCAGCAAAGAAGACATGCGGAACGAACCCCAAAAATACACCAATACCCCCAACCTGAAAAACTAAAGAGTAAACAAATAGTATATCAATTAGTTTGGCTTTACTCCTGTCTTTGTTAAGGAAGAAAAAATGGATTAGAGCAATCACGTACCCTACAACGATTATAATAATATCTGCCATATTATAGCTCCAAAATATTTATGAAAATATTAAAATTAAACGCTTGTAAAATAATTAAAAGCAATTTAAGTAAAAAATAAAATAATAAAAGAAATATAAAATATATATATTTAAATGCTTTTATTTGAGCTAAAATACTATATGCTAAGCAATAATGTGTCATAAAATATTCGCAGTGTTTAATTTCGCTTACAGTTTTTTTGTGGAATTTTAATCTATTAATATTTATATTATTAGCTAACAAATATTTCAATATTAAAACAAATCTTTTAAAAAAGTGTTTTATTCAATAAATATAGGATTAGCTACCTTTAAAATAAATACTTTACAATAAATACGTGAAATATTTATCATTGAATAAGAGTCATAACAATGGATATATAGAATATAATATAGGTTGAAACAAATTCCCTTTTGTTGTGTTATAGTATATATAATTTAGTTATTTTTGAATTAGTATTTGTGTTTGGTTTCTAAAATGAGAAAAAGTACTCTAACATATATAATTTTCTTAGTATTAATTTCTACATCTAATGCAATATCTCAAAGGGAAAGCACTTTAGATAAGGCAAAGAGTGAAGAAATAAATAAGTATTTAATAAAACTAAATCAAATAGTTAAATTAGCCAATACGAAGCATTTAGAAGATGTCGAGACAAAACAACTAATCGACGCAGCAGTAAAAGGGTTAATACAGAAATTAGATCCTCACACCTATTATTTTACTTCAGAAGAAGTTAAATTGCTTGATCTGGAAAGAAATGGAATTCATTATAGTATCGGCTTAAATTTTGTGTTAATGAAAGATACAGCTACTGTACTTTCGGTATTAGAGGGTGGACCTGCATATAACGAAGGAATTAGAACGGGCGATAGATTATTATCTATTAATGATAGTAATTTAATCGGAAAGAGTAAAGTTGCTATCGAGGAATTGTTAAATTCTGGAACTAAGCAAAATCCATTGATTGTCTCTTTTCTACCATATAACAAGCGAAACATAGTAAAAAAGACTATTTCCCCAATTAAATACCCATATTTTAGCGTAGATGCCTCATATTTGATAGATGGAACAGACATAGGTTATGTAGCGATAAATAGATTTATGCGAAATACCCACAAAGAACTAATAGACTCGATAGTTGATTTAACTAAAAAGGGTATGAAGAAAATGATTATTGACTTGCGTAACAATCCGGGTGGCAGTGTAGAAGAAACTTATATGGCAATTGATGAGTTTGTAGGTGCGGGTAATGTAATTTTTATGATGAGAGGCAAAGACCCTATCTATAACGAAACGTATAAATCATCTTCTGGTGGGCTGTTTGAAAATATACCTTTAGTTGTCTTAGTAAACAAAGAATCTGCTTCCGCTTCTGAAATATTTGCGGGAGCTGTGCAAGACTTAGATAGAGGGCTGATAATTGGAGAAACGACTTACGGAAAGGGATTGGTACAAAGACCTTATCAATTCTTCGATGGTTCGGAGCTGTGGCTTACTGTTGCACAATATTTTACACCTTCAGGGCGGTCCATTCAAAGACCATACGAGCATAATGAATCTTATGGCACTTTGCAAGATAGGATATATTTAAAAGACGGCATGAATATAGCCCATACTACTGAGGTAGTACCTGGGGCTTCAAGTCAGGCAAATATGTTTAGAACAAGAACAGGTAGGACTGTTGTTGGCAAAGGAGGCATAACACCAGATTATATAATAAATGATGACACTTTAACTACAAAAGGCAAATTAATTGAAAATAAGAACTTGCAAGATAAGTTTATTCTAGATTATTATCAAAAGAACAAAGATTCATTAAATAAGGTATTTGTAAACAATTTTGATAGTTATTTGCATGAGTATCAAATAAGCAAACAACTCTTTGATGCAATGTTAGACTATGCTTCAACGCCAGATAACAAAATTACGGAAGCAGATATTTTGGGTGATGTAAATCACTTTAAAGCTATTATGAAATCACGCTTGGCAGGTTTTATTTGGGATGATCAAAAGGCTAAATTAGTATTATTAAATGACTCTGAACATTTAAAGAAAGCAATAGAATTGATGCCTGTTGCTATTCAGATACTTAATCAGAAATAATTCAAAAATTCTTAATATATGCCTTTAAATTTAATATAAAAAAAGGTAACTATTAAAGTTACCCTTATTCAAAAGTATTATTTATTACTTACATTTTACTTGCTTAATGAGGCTGTTTCCTGCCATAACTTACATTCTTTAATGTTCATATCAAAACGTATATCGTTATAGCCTTCTTTGCTTACTATTATAAGATATGTTGCAGGAGCTACAAGCCCTTCTTTAAGTATATAGCCATCATCATTGCTCACTCCTTCAAAAATTACCTGATCTTTAAATTTAATGATTACTTTTGCACCTGCTATAGGTTCTTTGTTTTCTGCATCTTTTACTTTAATTTTTATGGCAGCATTATAACAAGAATCAGGCTTGGTGCTCTCTAAGACTTTTGTAAATTCTTTATTATCTTTACAAGATAAGGCATAATCAAATTCTTGCCCTTTATATCTTTCTGCGATAATACTAAAGCCGTATTTAGCTTCGCATAAGCCTTCGAATACTACGTAACCATTTTCTGCTACTTTGGCATTGATATACTCACCATTCTTCCACATTTTGACCTTAGCATTTTTTATTAATTCTCCTTCGCCATTCTTAAGCCATATTTTAATCCTTCCTTCGCAACAAGTATCTTTCCCAAATTTTTCTAACGTCTTGCTTACTTCTTTGCTCTCTTCACAAGTAAATTCATAGCTAAATTCTACTGGTTTGTACTTATCAGATATAATATCAAAGCCATACTTACCCTTGCATAATTCGTCAAAGATAACATAGCCATTTTCGGAGTATTTAGTAGTAATATTTTTACCTGCTTGCCACAATCTAACCTTAATATTATCTAGAGGTTCGCCTTCTTGGTTTTTGAGCCAGATTTTAATTTTATTATTGCAACAGTCTTCTTGTTTTTCTTTTAATAAAGTTTGAACAACTTCTACACTATCGCTACAAGAAAATTGTTGTGTAAATTCAGAAACAATGTAGTGTTCTGCTAAAATAGAAAACGCATATTTACCAGCACATAATTCATGAAATTCTACATATCCGTGCTCAGACATTTTATAAGTTAAGAGTTTGCCATCTTTCCATAATTTCACTTTTGCATTAGAAATGGCTTCGCCTTCTTGATTTTTAAGCCATATTTTAATTTTATTATTGCAGCATGTATCTTGTTCTCTTTTAGTGATTTTTACTTCTAAGTTTAAGTTTTGGCAAGAATCTAAATAAAAGTCCTTTTCGTATACAAGATAACCATCTTTAGCTACTCTAATCCAATATTTAGCATCACAAACATTCTCAAAAATCGCAACACCATCTTCGTTGGTTTCTTTGTATTGCTTCCAGTCAGATTGGAATTTAGCTAACTTGACTTCAACGCCTCTTAAAATATTACCACTAACACTATCCTTGACCATAATACTTACTGTATTACAACAAGAATCCTTGCTTAATAATATAGGTAATTTACCTTCAACCATCATCTTTTGTGCTGTAGAGTAAGGTACTTCAAAGTAATTGTATTCTGCGGCATTGGCACTTATTCTCAAGCCTTTTGCAGACTCTGGTATTCCTTTAAGCGAAAATCCGCCTGCCTCGTTGCTTGTGGTTTGCACAAAAATTTTCTCATTGTTGAAAGCTTTTATTTGAGCACCCGCTATAGGGTCGCCTTTTTGATTAATAACGAAGCCATCAACATCAATTAATTTATCTGAATTTTGCGAATTATCTTCGCAAGAGGATAAGAATAATAAGCTTATGGTAGCTATCGATAAAATAGTAAATAATGACCAAATATTTTTCATAACTAAGCCTTATAAAATTTAACATTAGTTATATTACGTACTTACATAATTTTTTTTCAAAATAGAATAAAAACAAATCTTTTAAAGGTTAGTATTAGCTTTAGTGTATAAGGTAGATAAGTGATTTTCGAATAGGAAGAGGAAGTGGAGTAAACGGTATGGTGTTATTGCAGTTAAAAAATAAATATATATTTGTTCCAAACATACAATAATTATAATCGTTACTACACTCTTATATATAATATAAATGAAGGGGAAATGATTTTGAGAGTAATATTTTATCTTGTTCTAATAATTTTTAATCTTAGCTTTGTTTGGTCTAAGAATTTTATGTGGGAAGTAAAGTCTGACAAAAGCACTTGTTATATTTTAGGTTCTGTCCACTTGGCTGACTCAAGTATTTATCCGATGGACCAAGCTATAAGCGATGCCTTTGACAAGAGCCAAGTTTTAGTACTTGAAATTGATATAAGCAATATAAACCCTACTGATGTCTTGAAATATACTATGTTAGCCGACACAAATACTTTGGCTGGGGCAGTAGACAAAATTACTTATAAGAAATTTGAAGATTTATTTAAAAAACATAATGTTCCATTTATGGCTTATAGCAAACTCAAACCTTGGTTTGCAGTTATGACTTTGCAAAGTTTAGAAATGATTAGTAGTAATTATTCAATAGCATATGGTATAGACCTATTTTTCTTGGATAAAGCACAGAACAAGAATATGAAAATTAAAGAATTAGAGTCCTTCGCTTTTCAGATGAAGGTATTAGATACATTGAATAACTTTTCTGGAAAGTTTTTAGATTATACATTAGAAGAAATAAATGATACAGGCAAGCAAGTGGCAGATATTTTGAAAGCATGGAAGAATGGGGATTCTGATAAAATGAGTGAAATAGTAAATCAAGGCTTTGATATAGAAGGGTTCGATGAAGTAATGCACATAATAAATAATCAAAGAAATTATAATATGCTTGATAAAATTGAACAGTATTTGCAGAGTAATGAAACACATTTTGTAGTAGTTGGAGCTGCCCATTTAGTTGGGAAAGAAGGTTTAATTCAATTATTAAAATCGAAAAATAAGTATACAATTAATCAGAAATAAAGTTATGAAAAAATTAAATGGGAAAACTACCTTTATTACGGGAGCAAGCGCCGGAATAGGCGAGAGCTGTGCCAAATTATTTGCGGAAGCTGGTTCAAATCTAATAATAACTGGAAGGAGAGAGGGAAAACTCCATTCTATTGGGGAGCTACTAAGAAATGAATTTGGCGTTAGCGTGTTAAGTGTAGCAATAGATGTAAGAAATTATGACGAAATGAGTAACCTTATAAGTAATTTGCCAGATGAATTTAAGAAAATTGATATATTAATTAATAATGCAGGAAAGGCACTTGGATTGGGGACTGTGCAAGAAGGAGACATTCAAGATTGGGAAGAAATGATAGATACAAATATCAAAGGATTACTATATACAAGTAGGCTTATAGCTCCATTAATGATAAAGCAAGGCAGAGGCTTTATTATTAATGTATCTTCTATTGCTGGTAGACACGCTTATCCTAAGGGCAATGTTTATTGCGCTACCAAGTCTGCAACAAAGACTATATCGGAAGCTATGGCAATAGATTTGAATGGGACAGGCGTTCGTATATGTAATATTGATCCTGGTATGGTAGAAACGGAGTTTTCCTTAGTAAGATTTAAAGGAGATGAAGAGCGTGCTGCAAATGTATATAAGAGCTTCAAAGCACTTAGCCCAGACGATATTGCCGACATTCTACTTTTTGTAGCTACCAGACCAGAACACGTAATGATACAAGATATTATGGTAACTCCTACAGCTCAAGCAAACGCTTATGTAGTAAGCAAAAAATAATTTGGTAATTACTTGCTAAATTACTACTTTTGTAGTTCGTAGAAATACGAAGTTGGAGAGGTGGCTGAGAGGCTGAAAGCAACGGTTTGCTAAACCGTCGTACTGGTACAACTGGTACCGAGGGTTCGAATCCCTCCTTCTCCGCCCAAAAAGCTGTAAGTGCTTAATTAATAGTAGAATGCAAAATATAAGATTATGCCTCGCTATGTAGTTTTTTTTAATGAGTTTTCTATTGCTACCCACATATTATATTATATTTTGTAAAAATCTATATTCCTTTTCTCATATTTCCAATTGCAAAATGTTGACAAATAATTGCTTTAGCTTTTCTAAACCACAGGGCAGAAAAAGCAATCTCTGCCCCCTTAATTTAGATTTAACTTTTATCTGCTGATGATTATTGATTTACTTTTGCTTAATGGGTTTAGTGTATTTGTGTTTGATTCAACTTTGATGAAATATGCTCCTGGCGATAAATTGTGTGTTTTGAAGTTGATTATTTTTCCGGAGGACGCAGTTGTACGTTCTATTTCTGTCCCAATGCTGCTTGCAAGGATATAAGTTAATTCAATAGTTGTGTTCTCTTTGAGTATTTCCAATGGCAGCAAGGCAGAGGCATAAATAACATCTGTTGCCGGATTTGGATAAGCAATCAATTCAAAATCTTCAGTATTGGTGTAAGAGCTGTTGTTGGCGAGGTCAATGATTTGTTCATCTATAGCTAAAGTTTTACCCAAATATTTACTAGTAAGTGTATCTGTTAAGTTAAAATCAATTTCAGGACTAAATAAAATATCTGAACTCATAATAACTGAATCCTTATTTCTTAACCAAATTATTCGATAGGAATCATTTTTGCCATTTACCAAATGTAATTTATTCATCATTATTTTGTTGGTTAATGAGCGTTTTCTTGGAATTTCAAAAATTCGATTATCTGACTTCCTTTCAATTTTTAGTGTAACGTTATCAAGATGGTTGCCATCTGTGAAAAAGGATAAATCTCTGATAGAATTAATTTTGAACCATGAACTGAAAACTGTATCAAGTGCCTGCATTGATATACCGGATTTCTTGAATGCATTTACTTTTAGTATTCTTTTTGTTTCAAAATCATTTTCATCAGATATTGCTGCAAAGGAGAAGGATTCTTCTTTCTGATTATTAACATTTACAAATTTCAGCATTGGATATGAATATTTGCTTTCTTGTTCTCCCTTGAAGAAGTATTTATATGAAGTTTTTATTGATTGTGAATTTGATTCAAAAATATGGTTGTTTATTTTCCAATCGCCTGCTTTTCTCAATACCGAAGATTCTACAAGATGAGGGTAGAGCCCTTGTCCTATTGGCGATTGATCCAAAATAAGATTTTGATAAAATTCTTCGGAAGGTAACCAAGCACCTCCAGGTACGCTAAAAAATCCCCAATAGTTATGGTGAAATTGATAAATGTTTGAATTATAATCAGGTGGATTTGTATTGCTTGCATACTCAATAAAATTGACTACATAAGAGCTATCTGACCAATTGAATGGACCTTGTGCAGGGTTCAAATTCAAATCACCTTGACTTGCATTTGGCTGTCCTAATTGGGTTAAATTTGAATATATTTTTTTGGGATACATAAAATTAAAACAATCATAACTGCCAATGTCAATCATTTTTGCATAAATTGATGATCTAACATTATTTGTAACTCCTCCCTGCCAATATACTCTATCACCTGCAGCCAAAGCTAAAATATTACCATTATCCATTACACTTTCTACATTTCTATAAATTTGAGGGAAGGTATAATAAGTTAGTGGAGGATTAGGGCTTATACATAAAACATTAGGATCTGAAATTTTCCTAGTAAAATCCCAAAAGTAAGGTTCATTTGGATCACAAACTGTTGGTGGTGCATAATGGTAAATATCTAAATTTTGATCTGTTCTCAACATTGTATAATAAATTTTACTACTTGCATTTGGTAAAAATTCATTAGTTGTTTCCTGCCAAACTAAACTGGCATTATCTTCACCATAAGGTATCATTGAAAAAGTATTCATTGAAGGAAATAGTGCGTTATAATTTGTATTATCATTAAATTTAAAAGATATTAAATTTGTGATATAGCCACTATTTTCAGGTCTTTTGAATCCTGCTTTAATGCCAAGTAAGGTATCATTCCAGGCATAAAAATTTCCATTTAATGACGCATTTATTGTTGGAACACCCCAACGGTCAATCATCAAACCATTTGAAACATCGCTAGCATAGGCATAGCCAATTGGATCTAATGGGGTTGGCATGATAGTCCCAGCATCAATAGGGAATGAGCGTTCAAATATATATACTTTTGGTGTATCTGGTAAAATCCATCCTTCGCAATTAAATACAACATAAATTTTTGCAGTTTGGTTATCGGTATCATATCTGGCTGTGAGGGTCGGATATTTACAATCACAAGATACACCGACTACCCCATCAAGTGTATCAACATTCAATTGTGGTTCGATATCCCGATTTAGACGTATTACATTTGCTAAAGATTGCTCTGTCCCCCATTGTATTGTTTTAGTATTCATATTGTGTAAATATGCGTTTTTACTACGTCTGTAATAAACACCATATCTATTAGTTCCATCAACTTTTCTGTGATACACCATGTGATAATATACAGAATCGTCATGACCGCTGTAATCTTGATTGGATGTTTGGTGGGCTGGATATGCTATTATTTTAGTTTGATTTGAGTTGGCAAGTTCACCAACTATATCTTGTGTTTCTTCTACGCTTACCTTGAACATACGTCCTTCGCCCGGCAACATCTTCAATACTAATTCACCATCGGAGCGTATTACTGTATCTTTAAATGCATTGTTCCACCTTTCTTGTCGCCACCATTCTGCACCTGATGGAGGTTCATTCTCTGCGAGGAGTTCTTGCACTCTGAGTAATACTTTGTCGTGGGTGCCGGGCTTTTCATATTTCATTTTTATTCGTATTTCACGAATACCTTGGCGCTGCCAGTATTTTTCTCTCCAATAACTTATAGACTTTGGCTCACCTGTTACTGGGTGATACTTGATATTTCCATTGTCGGTTGTTAATGTATCAAATTCATGAGTTGAGATAAAATAAAATTCTTCATCATCCTCGTCATAAATTAGCGGGTCGGTACGGCGATTTTGGGCACCGATATAAAAGACATCGCTCATATCAGCATCATTTACCTTATCTGCCAATATCGTAATATCGCAAAAACTTTCAAAATTTGACTCTTCGATTCCTTCTGGATGATAACCGTTTTCATCAACAAATTTTATCGTTTTGATATTTGACTTATTAATATATTTTGACATTATGTCAGAACCATTATTAATCTTAGGGTCTTGTAAATACCAAAGTTTATATCCGATACCAAACCATGCTTTTAATTGCAAATTCATAAGCTCTTCTTCATTATTTCTAATCCAAGAATGTAATTTATACATTTCGTTACGGACAGATTGTTTACCCATAAAAATTCTATCTGTAGTAGTTCCGATTGTATTTGCTATGGTTAACTTGTCGGGAGGTGATGGTACAATATTAAGGTGTTCATAAGAATCATCAAGGAAATCACTGGTTGATTCATTAAGATTAATAAATTCATAATTAGATAATGCATTTAATTGAACCCAATTCAAATTAGTCCTTGCCATTAATTCAGCTTCGCTTGGCAATAATTTAATATTAGGTGCTTCATTATTACTTACCCAAGATACGTCTGCATCGCCATCATAAAGCAAACCTTTTGCCCCTAAAATTATTGGAAGCCAGTTCATTAGTTTGTATTCTTCTCCAGTTACAACCCTTGTACCACCAGGATCATTTGCTACCCACATATTATTTGTCAATATAGCAAATCCTTCAACAAAGGACTGAGCAAACCAAGGTTCGTTTTGAAATAAAAATCCTTCTTTATCTTTCTCTAATAAAGTTTGATATATTTTCCATTCCCAATATGCTTGGGTTGATATAGGACCACCAGTGTATTTTACATGATAACTTGACCTATAAATACTAATATCTTGATTCCTTGTTAGCTCTACAAAATCTGATGTTGTTAATTGTTGGTCTGAATAAGCCAAATAAGTTTCCCATTCTGATTGAAATAGATTATTTAAAATTCCACTATCCCACCTTTTTTCATAGCCTGCTTTTAATCCAAAAGTTTTCCACTCTGGTATTGGATGCCAGTTATTGACTTTACAAAATGGGTTTGCTACAGAAGGTGTTATTTTTGAAAAACTATACCACTTATCTGCCGGATTAATATAATATTGATAATGCTCTGGTAAGGCAATACCATTAGAACCACTTATAATATTACCAATCAATTTACTGAAATGTCTCTCAGCAGCCCAGTTTATAGGCGAGCCCTCCACATTAACTATAAATCTTTTTGGTTTGATATTTCTTGCTAAAAAGTCTCCACTTGTAAAAGTATTGAGGTTATTTTGTATGCCATCTTTTAAAATCTGGTCATACTCACCATTTAGAAGTTTCCTTGTATTTGGTGTTTCAAACTTTATCCAATTTATTGCAACTTTGCAATTCCCCATATATGTTACTTTAATGTTTAGTGAGTCTATCATACCCTGTCCAACGGTTAAATTGTGAGTTTTTAGAGAATGATTTAAACCTGACTCATTATACGGGTTCCCTGCAAAATCTATATATCCGGAAATTGTTATATCATTATTTTCAAAAGCATTATAGGGTAACATATCCTTGGTGATGATTAATTCTGCAGTTGGGTAGGATGAGTCAGTTAGTCTCAATTCACCGTAACCATAAATATTCTCAATTGTATTTGTTGGTAATCGAGTAAATTTTGCTGTTCCGTCAGCTAATATATCATTACCGTTGGTATCTTTTGTTAGATATTTATAAGGAACTTCAATTTTTAATATTGGAACATCTCCTTCCGTATTACTTAGTCTTCTTAAATTAATACTTAGAAAGTATGCACGCCCTGTGAAGTTTTCATTTGTACTATCATCACCTGTTTTATGATATGTCAATAAATTATTGGGCCAAGGATTAGATAAAATTTCCGTATTTGGCGAAACATTAGCTGGATCAACTAATAATCTATACAAACCATCATTTGATATAAAGGTACTACAGCTTGGATTTTTGTATCTAAATCCAAATATATTATTCTCTGGGTCATTGTTTAATTTTATTAAATGATAGGGGTCATTTGCATCAATTGTTAATGCAGCAGAATATTTTAGTGATTTTGTATGCATTAACCTCGCATCACCTTTGCAATGGGACCATAAATCATTACCTTGATAATCTGTTCTTATAAATAAATTTGTATTGTCCTCATAACGGTTTGGGTTTGCATCATTTGCATTACTATTGGTCATATCAGACTGATTTACTTTCATTACTTTTGAGATTATTCTTTCGCCGCCCCAGTGCCAACCAAGAATGAAATTATCTGATTTGAAATAGTCTAATACTGTTTGAGGATTATTTGTGTGTA
>DAOMQA010000011.1:19205-84754 GCA_035445085.1 Kapaibacterium sp. (SeqCode) | reverse complement strand
GATAAAACTATCAAGCTAAGTATAAGTTTGCGAATATTCACTAACATAATAGGGTAAATTTCTTTCTTTCTTTTTATTTATATTTTTTGAGCAAAAGCGATAATATGCCCGTCTAAATCGGTAAAATAGCAAACGCTGTCGCCCCAATCTCTGTCTTCTATCGGGCTAATAAGTTTAGCTCCTATTTTTATTGCGTTATCAAATTCAAGTTCAATATTATCAACATAAAGATATAGCTCACATCTCGGAATTCCGTTTCCTTGGTCAGGATGTGATGTTTTGTCCGAAAGTATTTTGGCAATTCCTTTATTAGGTATAAGTCCCAACTTACAGTTTTCGGAAAGTTTAAATTCAGTCATTCCATGTACATTCAAGTCAGGATTTATACGAAAAAGATTTGTGTAAAAATCTGTACTTTTCTGTTGGTCAATTACATAAAGTATAAATTCAGTTGTTATAATATGCTTCATTTCTTTTATTTTTCAATCATTTTAAGAATTCCATCTAAAACTGCTTTTCCGTCCTTAACCAAATTAGATTTATGTCCTGATAATTTCCATTTCAGTACGGTCATTCTCATGCCACCAATAATTATGGTTGTTAGGGTAGAAGCTTCAATCAATGTATTGTATTGTCCTTTTTCTTGACCTTTTGTAATGTTTGCTTTCACATATTTCTGCATCATATCCATAATTTCAGCCACTTTATTACTCAAATTTGCATCAAAATGGAAAATACTTTCTGCAAAAATGACACTCACAATTGCAGGTTTGTTTGTAAAAGTTTGTAACTGAGAATTAAAAATCGCTCTTAATTCATCAGCAGTAGTATCAGTCGGTTGAAAATAAATAGACTGAATACGGTTTTTCATTTCTGTTTTGAAATATTCCAATAAACTCAATAAGATTTTATTTTTACTTTTAAAATGTCTGTATAATGCTGGTTCGGACAAACCTACATCTTCTGCCAATGTTTTAATTGTCAAATTCTGAATACCATATTTTGAAATTCGGTTACTTGCCGCTTCCATTATCTCAATTTGCCTGTCTGTAAATTCTTGCATATTTGTCTAATTTACCTCCTATGTTAGTTAATACTCACTCACAAAAATACAAACTAATTTTTAATTCGGCAAATAAATCTCAGAAAAATTTTGATTTATTTTTTATTCACTCTGTGAGTGGGCAAAAAAAGTGGCTCTTTTGGTTTTGCGAAGCGTTATCTTTGAGTGCCGGAGATGATTTAAAGCATTGTGGATGATAAGCCATCTTTGTACACGCCAAAAGCCAACGGTGGACTTAATTTTTTGTTGGACTTCTTTGCTATCGAAGTGACCTTTCGCTATAGAAACCTTGCTCCTTTTTGAACTCCTTTTTTAAGCAAACATATGATTTATTTTCGAATAACTCATATTATATATGAGAAAAATAACAATCAGATAAAGCCTTTTGCTTATTCTTCAATCATTTCAAACAAGTCTTCGATTAATTTTTTTGCAGCTAAAGGTATGTTAGTGCCGGGTCCAAAAATCTCACTTGCTCCAGCTTTGTATAAAAAATCATAATCTTGCATTGGTATAACACCGCCAACACAAACCAATATATCGTCCCGTTTATAATTCTTTAGTTCTTCTATTAATTGAGGTACTAATGTTTTATGTCCAGCCGCCAAAGAACTTACCCCAATAATATGAACATCATTTTCTACTGCTTGTTTTGCCGTTTCCCTTGGTGTTTGGAATAAAGGACCTACGTCTACATCGAAACCTAAATCTGCAAATGCTGTTGAGATTACCTTAGAACCTCTGTCATGTCCGTCCTGACCCATCTTAGCAATAAGTATTCTTGGTCTTCTACCTTCCTCTAATTCAAATTTTTCTGCTAAGCTTCTTACTTCTTCAATGATACTTTTATTTCTATATTCAGCACTATATACGCCCGAGATTGTTCTCGAATTAGCATTATGCCTTCCAGCTACTTTCTCGATAGCGTACGATATTTCGCCTAAAGTAGCTCTTGCTTGTGCTGCTTTGATGGCTAATCCTAATAAATTACCTTGCCCTGAAATTATAGAGTTAGTAATGTCATCAAGTAAATTTTTTACTGTATTTTCATCTCTGTTAGATTTTAATTCTTGTAATCTTTCAATTTGCTGTTCTCTAACTGCTGAATTATCTACTTCTAAAATGTCGAGTGGCTCTTCCTTCCTTAATCTAAATTTGTTTACTCCTACGATTATTTCGGCATTAGAATCAATAAGGGCTTGTTTCTTTGCTGCAACTTCCTCAATTTTCATTTTTGGCAAACCTGTTTCTATAGCCTTTGCCATACCGCCTAACGATTCTATTTCTTGAATATGCCCCCAAGATTTTGTTAATAATGCATTAGTTAATGACTCTAAATAATAAGAGCCTGCCCAAGGATCAATAACTTTAACTATACTTGTTTCATCTTGTAAATATAGTTGAGTGTTCCGAGCTATACGGGCAGAAAAGTCGGTAGGTAGTGCTATAGCTTCATCTAAGGCGTTCGTATGTAGAGATTGAGTATGCCCTAACGTCGCTCCCATTGCTTCTACGCATGTCCTAGCAATATTATTGAAAGGATCTTGTTCAGTTAAAGACCAACCTGAAGTTTGGCAATGAGTTCGAAGCATCATTGACTTCTCATCTTTAGGATGAAATTGCTTGATAATCTTTGCCCATAACAAGCGTGCTGCCCTCATTTTTGCTACTTCCATAAAGTGATTCATGCCTATTGCCCAAAAAAAGGATAGCCGAGGAGCAAAAGCATCTATATCAATACCAGAATTAATACCTGTTCTAACATATTCCAATCCATCTGCTAAGGTGTACCCCAATTCTATATCGGCAGAAGCTCCTGCCTCTTGCATATGATAACCAGATATAGAAATAGAGTTGAATTTAGGCATAAATTCAGACGTAAACTTAAATATATCAGCAATAATCCTCATGGAGACTTTAGGAGGGTATATGTATGTATTTCTAACCATATATTCTTTTAATATGTCATTTTGTATAGTCCCGCTTAACTGCTCTAATGTAACGCCTTGTTCTAAGGCTGCTACTATATAAAAAGCTAAAATGGGCAATACAGCTCCATTCATTGTCATGGATACCGAAATTCTATCTAATGGTATTCCATCAAATAATACTTTCATATCTAAGATTGAATCTATTGCTACACCTGCTTTGCCTACATCTCCTACTACTCTTTCGTGGTCGGAATCATACCCTCTATGAGTAGCTAAATCGAACGCCACCGATAGCCCTTGCTGACCCGCCGCTACATTTCGCTTATAGAAGGCATTTGATTCTTCTGCCGTAGAAAATCCAGCGTATTGCCTGATGGTCCAAGGGCGAGTAATATACATAGTGGGGTAGGGACCTCTTAAAAAAGGAGCGATGCCAGCCGTATACCCAATATGATTGCAAGCATCTAAATCAGATTGCGTATATAAGGCTTTTATATCTATATTTTCCATAGAGCTAATTACAAAGTCCTCATATTTGATATTATTCTCTTGTTCAAACTGACGCTTCCAATTTTCAAGGTTTGACAAGCTGCTGTCAAATTCTAATGGTATTTGGCTAAAATTTGGTCTTTTCATTTTCTTACTACTTATTTACAAATTAATCAGGCGAGTTTGTAAACCTGTTAATTCTTCAATTAAATTTGATTTTATATGTATGTAATTGTCGATGCCACACGCATTATATTCTGCTATCTGCTCTTTTGGCAAGCCTGCTAGTATTAAAAAATTATCAACGCTTTTGTGTTTTAAATCTTTCGCTAATTCTGGTACAAATTGAGTGTATAAATTGTCCGAAGAGCAAATTAAAAATACATTTTTATCTTTATGTGCAAATCTATTGCTAAATTCACTACTGTATATTATATCTTGAAAAATAGTAAATTCAAAACCACCTACGCTTAAGAAATCGCTAATAAATTCTAATCTTGCCTTATAATCTTTTAATTCACCAATACAAACTAACATAATTTTGTTTAATTTGCCTTCTTGCTTATAATTTTCATTGCTCATTCTTAATATTTCAAAATCCTCGCTTGTTCTTTTAATTGATAATGGTTTGACAATAGTTGCCTCAGCTTCATTAGGAATAGAATTAAATACTTCTGCAATAGTAGCACCTGCCACAAAGCTATTTATTAGTTTATCAATTTGCTTATAATCGTTATAATTATAATTTGCTTCAAAGTCATCTAAGATACTATCAATTACATCTAAATTTCTTCCTAACAAACGCTTGTCATATTGCTCAATAAAATCATCAATTTGCTTACTATTAAAATCTATATTATTATCTATTTTGTCCTCGTTTAGGTTAGGGTATTTGTTTGTTCCTACTTTTATATCTTTTCTTATTGCTAAATTTTTTATCCTATCTTGATTGATTTTATAAATTGTATCTTGAAAATCGCCGTGCTTCAGCACTTCTACAATACCGCCATTAGCTTCAAGTTTCTGAAATGCTGACCACGAACTTTGAGCTAAATCACTCGATAATTTCTCAATATAATATGAACCTCCAGCAGGGTCAATTGTATCTAATAAATGAGCCTCATATTTTAAAACAATTTGAATATTTCTTGCTGTTCTTCGCGAAAATTCATTTGGCAATCTATGCAATTCATCAAAATTTCTAACCGTATGATAATTAGTTCCACCAATTATTGAGGCAAAAGTTTCGCTTGTACTTCTTAATAAATTATTATATGCATCATAGTAAGTAGAATCTCTTTGCGATGTTTCAGTTTTCAAAAAAATATTAATCTTCTGTGTATCTAAACCATAAGTAGAAAGAATTTTAGAGTAACTAATTCTGAAAGCTCTTAATTTCGCTATTTCCATAAAAAAATTAGTACCAATAGAAAAATTAAAACTTATACTATTGGCAATTTGCTCAATGTTTAACCCTCTATCTAACAATGAATTAATAATAAAAATTGCATAAGAAAGAGAATAAGCAATTTCTTGAATATTGTTGCCGCCTGAATTATGAATAACGGAAGTATCAATATTAATTACTCTGAATTGTGGAGCAAACTCATTGGTCCATCTTATTATCATTGCTACTTGGTCTAACAAACTATCAATTTTTATGTTGAGTTGCCCTTCAATTAATAAATCAGAAAAAATATCAAAATTAAAACTACCACTTAATTTACTTATATTGTAATTTAATGCTTTGAAGTAAGCAATAAAGCAAGCAAACGACGGTAACGTTGCAAAACCAGAATATATATGAATTGGATACTGATATAAATCAATACCATCTAAGGTGTTCCTAATATCTTCAATATCGTTAATAATCAAATCGTAATTCGATAAATCAGTTGCTTCATAATCCTCATAAAATAAAACTGCTTTGTCTATACTGATTTTAATTGAATTTTGCCCCATTAAAATATCGTTTTTTAGTGCTTGGTTGAAAATATGAGGTAGAGAATAAGGTATATTTTGCGCGATTTCCCACTCATTGACAAAATATCCAGATACTTGTGGATGGCGGCTAAATGGATATATGCCAGGGTAAGAGCCTTTTACAGTGGATAATTCTGAAATATCACTTAGATTATATATAGGATCTAACTTAATATTCTCGTAGTTTTGTGTAAATAAAGACTTTTCAAAGTCAGCACCTTTTAGCGACTTAACTACAACCGCTTTCCAATCTTCATAAGAGTGCTTGCTAAAGCCTTCTAAAATATTTTCCATATAAAGCACCAATTAAATTAAAATTTAATATTCTCCAATCTATAAAAATACAAAATATAGAAGTCATGGGCAAAATTAATACTTTTATGAACGAACTATACTTAATTATAATATCAATATCAATGCCCTGCATAACTACTTGTATTATAAGTAAGGGGCTGTCTTTTTGAGACAACCCCTTGCTTATTTATTGATTACGTAAAAATTATTTTACACCTAATTGCCACATCAAAAAACGCCATTCCAATTCAGTATTATCAATCATTTGCTCTGTTGATTGTCCAGAACCGTGCCCACTATCAAAATCTACAAATAACATGATTGGGTTTTCTTGTCCAAGATTATTTTGTAAAGCAGCTGCAAATTTCTTAGCATGTAATGGATCTACACGGCTATCATTTTCACCTGCTTTTACCATCATTGCAGGATAATTAAATCCGCTCTTTATATTTTGATATGGAGAGTATTTTAAAATATTTAGGAAATCTTCTTTTTTATCGGGATCGCCATATTCAGGTATCCAATAACGAGCAATCAAAAATTTATGAAAACGAAGCATATCTAACAAAGGTACAGCTACTATTGCTGCTTTCATTAAGTCTGGACGTTGAATAGATACGGCGCCAGTTAATAAGCCTCCATTACTTCCGCCTTTAATAGCCAATTTGTTTGGATTAGTGTATTTTTCACTTATTAAATATTCGGCTGCAGCAATAAAGTCATCAAATACATTTTGCTTATTCAACAACATACCACCTTGATGCCATTTTTCTCCGTATTCGGCTCCACCTCTTAAGTTCGCAACAGCATATACGCCACCACGTTTAATAAAAGATAAAGTCGAGCCTAAGAAGCTTGGGGTTAAGTTAATATTAAAGCCGCCATAGCCATAGAGTAGGGTAGGATTGTTAGCATCTAATTTTATATCATTACGATATACTAAAAACATAGGAACACGCGTTCCATCTTTTGAAGTATAAAACACTTGCTTTGTCTCTATATTCTTAGTATCAATATTAAATTTATCTTGCCAATGTAGTTTCCAAGTTAATTTTTTGCCATCTAAATGATATACTTTTGCTGGTGAAGTGAAAGTTGACAGGGTTACTGTAACTGTATTACTCTCAAAATGATAACCTAAGCCTGCAATGTTACCTACTTCTGGTATTTCTAATTGCTTAATGAATTTACCATTTAAATCATATACCATAATTCTTGATAAAACATCTTTAATATCTTGTACTAAAATATAATCTGAAGTTAAAACATATCCGTCCATTACAGTTTCTTGTTCTGGGATTAAATCCACCCAATTTTTATACTCTGGCTTGTTTAAATCAGTAACCATTAATTTATAATTCGGTGCATTATCATTAGTAAAGAAATAAAGTTTACCATTTTTGGCTGTAACGTCAGATTTATACTTTTTACTAGAATATATTTCTTTCCAATCATCATTTGAATTGATTTTTTTAATCTTTAAAGAATTTGAATAAAAATCCCCTTCTGAAATAAATGATACATCTTCAAATCTTTCGTCCCATATACCTGCAAAATCTTTAGCATCTTTTGGGGCAACAATGAATTTATCTGTTGAGCGAGCCGCTCCAATAGTATGAATATATGTTTTTAAAGGCTCTTGATTTTGAATCATTTCCTTTGTTCTAACTGTAATATATGCGTGCTTTTCGTCTTTGGTCCAAGAAAAACCACTTAATCCGGTAATAGACTCTCCTAAGATTTTTCCGGTTTTGGTATCAACTATTCTATAAGTGCTTATTTCATCGCCCTTAAACTGAGTACCAATAGCAGCTTTATTACCATCCTTAGTGAATGCGACGCCAGTAATAGCTGATTTTCCACTTTCATCAATGCTGAGAGGGTCGAATATTAAAATTCTCTTTCCATTAATATTAGAATATAGTTTAGATTGTTGTTCCCCTTTCTTTTTAGTATACAAAAACTCTCTTTCGCCTACCAAGAATGGAGCTCCTTCATAATCCCTATCTACTATTTGAGTGATTTCATCACGTAAGCCAGAGACAGTAGGAGTATTTGTTTTGATATAATCTACAGTATAATTATGTTGCGATTTAGACCATTCTAACGTTTCAGGGTTATTTTTATCTTCTAACCACTGATAAGGGTCTGTAATTTTGAAATTATGAATTTCATACATAAATGGCTTTTGCGGGGTCGCTGGTGGAATAAATTTACTTTGAGAGAAAGAAGTATACATAAACATTGGAATTAAGGTTAAAATCAGATATTTCATTAAAACTCCGAATATAATAAATATGATGTAAATTAACTTACTAAAACGATTAATTTATATTAATGTTTGAAAGCTAATTAATTAGCATGATGTCTAATGTTTTACATATACATAACCAAGTATTGAATCGCTTGAAGCAATATTGATTATCTTTGAGATAGTAGACTCAGTTAAATTGACACCTTGTGGAACAAGTTTTAAGCCTTTTTCTGTATAGATCGCCCTCGTTGTAATCATACCAGGTTTCAATTCTAATAAATTAAGTGCTATTTCATCTTTTATCTTCAACTCTTGTTCATAGCTTGTAACGTATTGCTCCAGTAGTATAGCAACACGATTATCATATAATCTTTGCGATTCTCTCATTATCATACCGATAGCATTTGTAGCACTTTTCTTTTGAATAGTTCGATATTCTTCATAATCGAGTACTGCTCTGACGATTCTTGAAGCAAAAGGTATTTGCCAAGATTGTAACCTATCTGGAATACCTGAGCCGTCAAAATTTTCATATATGTGTCTTACATAAAGAGCCACATTCTTAAATCTACGAACGCTTGATACAATCTCACTACCCGAAATAGGCACCTGATTCATTATAGGATCAGTTGTTTTACCCGTTATCATTACGGGAGATTTAAGTAAATTATCAGGCAAAAATATTCTGCCTGCATAAGATAAAAAGGCAGTAATTTCTACATCTCTTATTTCTTCATTAGATAAATTGCCGTAAGTCTGTGCTATCCAAACAGACGATGCTGCAACTCTCTTGAGCATTTCGTAAGAAGATGGAATACGTGCTTGAAGAAATTTTATGGATAATTTTATCATATCCTGAATTTCTTGCTCTAATTCTTCTGCTAATTGAATCAGTAATGCGTTTTCGTTACTTATTTCTAATTGATAAGATATATGTCTTATAAATGAAGAAATTTTAGACAAAAATTGTTCCCAATCTATTGGTATAAAGAAATGATCATCTACACCATAAGTATAAGAGATACTTTTATATTTGCTATCATTGCTATTGTCGATAATTACAAAATACAAATTCTTATTTTTACCTTCGCTTCTTACTTTCTTAAGTAAGTCAATGCTACTACCATCCGGTAAATTAATATCACATATAATAATTTGTGGTTTATCATTCAAAATACTAAGACTTATACTTTTGAGGGTGTCAAATTTAAAAATATCTATATTATTAAATTTATCTTGTAGGTGATTTGATATATCATTAAAGTTTTTCTTATCATCACATGCTACGAATATTTTAATTTTATTTTCCATAAATTACTCCATTTTCTGAGGTAAGAATTGATTAGCTGATATTTGTTTAATTAATATGCTGATTCGCCTATTTGAGGCGTCAAAAGGATTAGCTGAATTTCTTAATTTTTTATCAGCAAAGCCTGTAACTTTGACTATTTGTCCGTTCCACAATCCATTTAAATCAAGAATACGCCTTGCTGCTAAAGCTCTATCGCTTGATAAATCCCAATTATTATACCCAGTCTTTGTATTATAAGAACGACTATCTGTATGACCTTCTATTTCTACATAATTAGGCAGTTTGCCTATTTCTTCTGCTAATTGTTTTAGTACATTAATAGCATCTGGACGTAATTTTGCAGAGCCAACTTCAAAAAATAAGGATTCAGTTGTTTCAATTAATTCTATACGAAGCCCTTCCTTAGTCATTTCAATTTTAATAGACGACAGAATTTCCTTTAATTCAGGGCGTTCAGTCATCAAATTTTCAAATTTATATTTTAATTGATTACCAATTTCTTCTACTTTTTTCGTTGCTTCTACGCTATCTTTCTTTGCCTTTTCTAAGAATTTGCTGTACAAGGTATCGGCCATTTCTTTGTCAAAAGAAATAATAGTATTACCTTTTGATTGTTCCTCTTCAAGCTCTCCGCTTGAACTGGGGTTTTGACCAATAACTATATCAACGGGCAGAGGTCCAGTTTTTTTCTCACCTGTAAAAATATCAAAACGTTCGGGGTGATTAAAATATTCGGATACATTTTGCTTGACTTTTTCAGAAGAAGCAAGTATCCACATTACTATAAAGAATGCCATCATAGCAGTAACGAAATCAGCATAGGCTACCTTCCAAGCGCCACCATGATGCCCATGTCCACCGCCTTTTTTAATCTTCTTGATTATTATAGGCTGTTCTTTATGATGTTGGTCTTCTTCTGCCATTTGTGTTAGCCCTTAATATTTTCTTCTGTTTCTTTAAATGATGGTCTATTCTCTGGATCAATTGCCCTTCGCCCATACTCAATTGCAACCGCTGGAGGCATACTTTTAGCAAACGCTAATAAAGCCGACTTAATACATTCTAAGTACTTAGACTCTTTTGCTACATTTCTCTCCATATTTCTAGCAAAAGGACCCACAAAGCCATAAGCTAAAAGAACACCCATAAAAGTTCCTACTAAGGCGCCACCTACCTTTTGTCCTACCGTTTCGGCACCTTCGGTAATCGCTAACATCGTAACAATAATACCAAGTACAGCCGCAACTATCCCTAAACCAGGTAAAGCGTCTCCAACTACGTTCAAGGCGGCAGGTGCATGATGCTCCTCCTCATGTAAATTATCTAAGTCTAATTGCATCAATTCTTCCAACTCATGAGCTGGTACACCTCCAGATAATACTACTTTTAATGTGTCACAAAGAAAATCTACTGCATGATGATTTTCTAAAAATGATGGGTATTTTGACATTATTGAGCTTTGGGCAGGGTTTTCTATATGTTGCTCTAAGGCTATTAAACCTTCCCTTTTAGCAAACTGAAATAGCTCGTATAATAGCTTTAAAAGATCTAAATAACTCTTTTTAGTTACTTTTGAGCCTTTCAACATACCTAACATACCTTGTATGATTTTCATATTTAGGGACATTGGGTTAGATATAAGCATTGAGCCGATTGTTGCACCACCAATAATAATATACTCTTGTGGATGCAAGAAAAAGGCCAGAGCAGCTGTATTAAAATGGGCAGCTATCAAAAAACCACCAAATACAGTTACAAAGACTACAACTACACCTACTATTACAAACATATTTACCTACTTATTATTTAATATTTCCAATTTTTCTTTTGAATTTTTATTATTTGGATTTAATTCTAATGATTTAATAAAGGCGTATTTTGCTTCTACAAAATTATTTTTATCCATTAGTACGTAGCCCAAATGTTCATATACTTCAGATGAAGCGTCATTATATTCTATAGCCTTCTGTAAATATTCTAAGGCGACATCAAGTTTGCCTAATTGATAATTTACCCAAGCATAAGTATCAATAAAAGCAGCATGCTGCTCACTAGCGTTAATCAATTTTTCTGCCATTTTTAATGCTTCATCTAATTTAATTTTTCTAACTGCCAAAGAATAAGCGTAATTATTATTAGCATTTAAGTGATTGGGATTAATAGACAAAGCCTTAATATTAGCGCTATCAGATTGCTCTACAAGTCCAATTTTATCATAGATAACTCCCATCTGAGCATATATATCGGCATTATTACTATCTAATTTAAGCTCTTTTTTTATATTTAATAATGCTATGCTGTCTTGCCCTACCATTGAATAAAATGAAGTAACATAGCTTAAGAGTAATGGACTCTTATCAATATCTTCTTGGTATTGAGTGATAAGATTGCGACAAGAGATTGTATCGTTATTTAAAAAATAAGCCTGTATTGATAAAGATAAAGTTTGATCTAAACTATCACTTAATTTTAATGCTCTATCTACATAAAGTGGCAAATCTTTAGATGAGTATTTTGAAGATAAAAATAAACCCATTAATTGCATATTATAACTCAACTTAAAGTTATCATTTATCAGGTCTAAATATTGATTAATTAAATCCTTATTATCAATACTATCTAATTGATAATAAAATAATCCCAAATTATATATATTACTCTCGAACTCTGTTGAAGTCAGTAGCATTTTCTTTGTCATACTATAGTCTAATGCTTTTTGATAGTCATTTGAGTTCAACATTATTTGAACTATTTTATATATATTGTCCAAATTACTTGGTTCTAATTTGTCAATCTTATTAAGAACTATTAAAGCTGAATCGTACTGTTCCATATCAAAATAAATATCAGATAATCTATATAATAATTCTATATCGGAATTATACTTTTCAATTAGTTCCTTGTATAAACTAATCGATTTCTCAATATCTAAGGTCTCATTTAATATGGCACTTTTAATTAATCGCTCTTTAGTCTCATACAAAGCTAAGGCTTGATTATTATATTCGTTAGATGCCTTAATGTCAATGTAATAATAAATGTCGGATAATAAATCTAATGATGGTAAGTGCTCTGGATATATATTTAAAGCTAACTTTAAATATTCTATCGCTCTCTCTCTTTTATATAAGTTGGTAAAGCTTTTAGCAATTGAATAATAAATACTAGGATGTTTATCAAATCGCAAGGCTTCTTGAAATTCTAATATAGCTTCGGCATCATGTTGTTGTACTTGTTCGCTAACACCATTTATGAAAAAATATCGTGCTTCTTGTTGTAATTGGCTGGTATCTGAAATAATATCAGATTGACTATAATCTTCTTTGAAGTTTATACTTTTTTGACTTGCACAAGCGCAACAGAATAGAATGCAGGTACCTAAAAATATCAATTTATAATTTGAGAGAATATTTTTCATATTATTTAATCTTTTTGAAACTTTACAATTTTAATTTAATATAATTATGTGAATTTCACGCATTTTATTTGTAAATATTTACTTCTTTACGAATTAATTGCTGGAATATATTAGAGTTCATGAAATTTGTGGTAGGCAATTCAATAAAAGAATTCTGAAATAAATATTGAGACGGTATCCTATTATGTGGGAATGGTGTACAAATCAATTGTACTAATCTCCGCAAATTATCATCTTGAATATTCTGCACTATTTCGTATTTTATAGGTAAAAAATTATTTATTAAATTATTGCTACTATTTAACCTATTTATAAATATAAACGGCTGATTTACTAAAATATGCTCAGTTAGTGGCTTAGATTTAAACAAATTACTAATTGATAGTAGTAGTAGGCTGTCATTATCGTAATTATTATTATTGCTTGTAGCAATATTTCGTAACAGACTATTAATATCATTAAATTTATTAATATCTTGATTCTTCGCTACAAATAGCTCCAATTCACTTATATTACTTGGGTATATTATAGTTGGGTATTCATATATATTGAGCAGTTTTTTCACTTTCTTTACAAGAATAAAGTTTGTGTCTAATTCTGTTAAATCCAAAAAACTTAATATTTGCTTTATTCTATTTCTTCCGCGAAAGTAGAATTTATAGTCATCGATACTATTATTGTTTAAACTTTGAAGTAAGTTTGAATCAAGTAGTGCTTGGGGTAATTTGGGCACAAATTGTAACTCGCCATTTAAGGAATGTTTAATTTGCTCTAAATTTGGCAAGTAACTTCCCATATTACCTAACTCAAATATTGTTTTCTCTTTATATTGTACTAAAGATATACCTACATTGAACACTTTAAAGTTATTTAATATATTTTCTAACTCATTTTTTATATATTTATTTCTATTATCATTAACTATATTCTTGAAGCCATTATTAATAAATTGGTAATTATATAATAAATCTTCCTGACTTATCGCAAATTTGACAGTATCAGATATTGCTTGATTTTTACTGCAATTAAATAAGTTAATAGGGGAGAGGGAGCTTAATTTATTTATATTTGATTGCAGATAAAAATTATAATTGAGAAACAGCTGTGGGTCAAATACTAAGTCATCTTTTATAAATAAATTAACTTTTGATAGAAATATAGCATCTTTATAAAAAAAATAGTAATCTTTCAGTTGAGGCGAATCCATACCAAATATATCGCTCTTTTCAATCATTTCAACGCTATTATCATTTTTTATAATAGCAACAGGTATACCGCTAAAATTTCGTAGTAGGTATTCAATTTTTTTATTTATTACATCGTATTTTATCAATGGATATGAATAATTTGAAAGATTGAATATATAACAATCTAATATTTTTTCCTGATTGTTGTATACGATTTTTAGAAGAATGGAATCTATTTTATAATTAAATATATAGCTAGTATCTGCACCAATAACGGCACTTAAGTCTCCTAATGAATTATAAAGTAATTTAATATTTTGTAACTTACTATTGTATTGAGTTAATCTATCTGCATAATCGTAAAAGAGAGAGATTGTATCAGAAGATGTGATTATTTTGCTAACAGTTTTGTTCGCATTTAATTCAATTTTTTTAGAGTTAATTGTGATGCCATTATCAGAGTAATTATAAGTTAAAGTATCTTGATTGTTTATAATTTTCTTAAGATTACTAAAATCATCATAAGAAAATGTTAATTCCGATGCGCCTATAGAGTTTGAAAGTCGATTCAGAATATCATAATTATTTCTAATAATTGTATCGCTATTTACTTTGGTAAGGGCTAACTTTCCAAGCAAATTTAGATTGTCTACAATATTATATTCATAATTTAATGCAGATAATTTTTGACTTTTAATAAAGTGCTTATTTTCAAGGCTTAAACTAAACTTTGATTTGACTATTAATGAATCTAAAGTCAAATTATGCTCTACTCCGTCAATAACTATCATTATGTCATGATTATTCTTGTTAAGTCGCAATAGGTTAAAAGGCTTGCTGTCCACTTGAAATATTAACGAATCATTTTTAAAAAATATTTGTGAGTTTAAACGTGCATATTTAATTGAATACTCATTAAGTTTTTCTTTATTTACATTAATTTTAATAGAATCTTCTAACATAGAGTTTGAAGTACTAATAATTAATCTACCTTGCTTATCATAAGCAAATTTAGAGAATTTCCCATTTGAATAATTAAATTCACTTAGTAAGTTATTTATATATGAGTATTGGACAAAATTCCCTACTCCATCTTCACTAGTCATAATATTTGAAAAATTATCATAACTAAATTCTAATAATTTACTATTATTTTGGCTAATTGTTCTAATTAAATTATTATATGTATAGTCAATATTTAGTAACTTTCCTTCAAAACCTATATGGTCTTGTATGTCTTTATTGCCGTAAATTGTTTTTAAACCATCAATTGAATATGAAAAGTTACGATAATAATCCTCATAATAAGTATAGATTAAATTTGATTGCATTAAAAATTGATAGGAATTATTGAATTTATTTCTATACATATTAAAGGTTAAATTATCAAGATTTAATGATGATAATTTGTCGTTAATATCAAAGGTTAGATTTATCAATTTATCAAAATAGCTGATTTGTTCCGGTAGATATTCCGCTCTATTATATGTAATTGTATCAAAATTATACAAATCATTGCCTATCATTCTAAACGAGCTATCATAATCTATCCGCATAGTATTTATTGATGAGACTAATCCAAATTTTTCATATTTATATGGAATCTTATTAAAAATTTGCCTTATTGACTGATCGAATATAATAGAATCTATACTCTCTTGCTTAGAAACTAATAAAGTCGTGTAATTATTTAGCCATTTAAAGCTAATTTTGCTCCTGCCTAACCCGCCTATATCGGAAATTAATCCATTCTTATACCCTATAGCCAATAGCTCTGTATCAAATAGCTTAGCAAAAGTTAACTGACTGTTTTCATTAAAAGTAAAATTAAAAGAATCTAATACATTCACAGTCATCTTTATATTATTACCCAACGCATCATAAACATAGTCATAAGTATTATTAAGGAAGTCATTTTTATGAATTAAGTTCGAGTTAATATTATACTCATAATTTTCTTTTTCACCTTTACTATTGTTTTTTTGAATCATTCTGCCAATTTTGTCATAGTAATAAATAAATTTTTCATTAGAATTTTCCTCTATCAGCAAATTAAGATTATTATAATTAAAAGTAGTCGAAGCTTTGCCTATTATTGATTGAAAAGTAGTATTACCAGCTAAGTCTTTGCCAATATTTGCGATAATTTTATCATTCAAAAGTATTTTATTCAGAAAATTTTGCATATTGTATTCTAAGCGAAACTCAAAGTTATCGTTATAATTAATTTTATCTATAAGGCGCTTGTTATTATAATGATACTGCACTTTATGCTCATTATTAAAATTTGAAGCAACTAATTGCCCATTTAAATTGTATTGATAATTGATACTATCTACTTTATCGCTTATCTTTAATAATTTTCCATAATCATCGCTAATATAATCTATACCTAAGCCATTAAAATAGCGAATATTACTAAGAAATAAGTTTTTATCATAAGTATACTTTATTGTATCAGTAGGGCTTAAAATTATATTGCTGACTTTAAAGTAATTATTGTAAGATAATTTCTTTAAAGTCCCATCAAAGTCAATATATTCGATTAGTTTGTTATCATCATTATATTTAAAAGTACGACTATTGCTGTTTTTATTGATTAAACTTGCTAATCTTCCAAAGCCGTCATAATTGAATGAAGTAGTATTAGCTAATCCATCTGAAATGGAACTTATAGTATTTGAATTATTATAATTAATCGAAGCTATAATCCCATTAGGAGCAACTATGTTATTAGGTAAGGTATGTTGAATATAGTTAATAAATAAATTATCAAAATTAGGGTTGCTGATACTTACTAATTTATTATTCAAGTAATTATACTTATACTCTGCATTAAACCAATTAATTAAAAATTCATCATTGGTATAGCTTAGAATAATTGATTTATTTAGGTATGCTGGTGCATTTATGGATATAATTCTATTAAAGCTATCATAGATAAAATTGGTTTCACTTCCGTTTACTTTTGATTTTATTAGATTACCATACTTATCATAAAAGTAGGTATTGATTGTGTCTTGATTGTTGATAATAGTTTCAATTTTATTAAAGTTATTATAAATAAATTTAAAATCATTATATCTATTTATTACCAAATGTGTAAGTAGATTATTTATATACTCATATTTTATTAATTCAATATCATTTTGTAAAATACTTCTGGTTCTACCATACCTATCATAATTTATTTGATAATTATAACCTAAATAACTTAAATTCATATAATTATTATTCATAGTGGTAGATAATAATTTACCAGATGGCAATCTGCTAGCATACCCGTCATTATGATAATTAAAATTATACGTTTTATCGTTATCTGTAAATTTAATTATTCTATCGTAGCTATCCCACAAATATTCCAATTGCCTATTATTAGCTAATTTAATTCGAATTATTCTATCAAAGTCATCATAATCTAAGTTGGTTGTTGCGCCGTTAGCCGCTAAAATAGATTTTAATAAATTAGAACTGTTGTATTCATACTTCTGCAATACCTTATTATTAAATGATTCTTCAACTAACCTTTGTAAATTATCATAACGATATTTATAAGAGCCATTTTGTTTAATTTCCTTTATACTATTTGTGAAATCATAGCTTATTGCAAATGTATTAATAGGATTATGTATTATAACTAACGAGTCGTTAGCATAGTTAAAATTAATGCGATACAAATTATCAAAATAGTAGGAGCTTAATCTATTAGAATTGTCGTAATTATATTTAATATAATATTGTTTATTATAATTGATTGAGTCAATGAAATGCTTAGAGTTCCAAAAAATTGTTTTATTTATATGATTATAATTATTATTTACTTTTACTTTCTTTGTTATGTAATTATAGTCAGCCGTAAGATTAAGTTGTTCAATTTCACTAATATTAACAATATCATTATGAAAATTATATTCAAAACTAAATTCCAAATCATTATTTAAGATTAGCCTTTTAAAGTTACCAAATCCGTCATATAAAAACTGATAATTATCTACTACGTTGTTATAAGCTGTTAGTTGTCCTGCATTATCGTAAGAATAGGTACTTTTTATCTCGTTGTCCTTAGATAACTTTAAAATTTGAGCTTTTTCATCTAAAGTATAATTGATAGTAGAATTATTGATAGAAATATGGTTAATCCTTCCGTATATTGGCTCACGTTCATACTGTATATGCTTATCCTTACTTTCAGAATAATCATATAATAAACCCTGCTCATTATATGTATATTTAATAATATTACCTAACGAATTGGTATACTCAGCAATTTGGTTTTGCTCGTTCCATTTGATAGATTTGTAGAGTTTCCCGTATTTATAATAATCTTTAACTCTGTATAATGTATCAAAATCAACTTCTATTGTTTTATGAAATTTATCAACTAATATATTTTTACGATTTACAAAATCGTAATTAATATTGTAGTCAATATCAGAATTTGATTGATGTATTCTCTCAACAAGCGAATTATTATAAGTAATATTTAATGTATCACTTGAATTGATTATTTCACTTAAGAAGTGGCAATCTGAATTATAACGATAAGTTATAGTATCACTATTTGGGTATTCAACTTTAGTTAAGTTTCTTAAATTATCATAATAATATTTAATGTCGCCATAGTTTGGTATATTAATATATGTAAGTAAATTATCATTATAATATAAAAGTACTCTTTGACCACTAGCAAAGTGTATTGCTACTAATTGGTTATCGATATTATAAATAAAATTAACTCTATTACCGCTCCTATCTACCAAAGTTGTAATATTGTGATGCCTTTGAGAAAAAAATTCATATTTGATAAAATCATTATCTACAAAATAATTATTATTATAATGATTGATTAAGATACCTTTCTCTGTTTGGTCAATGTGATAAGCTGGATAATATGATTTATAACTACTATCTATGTATTCAAATACGTTACTTAGGTCATCATTCTCAATTAATATTAAATTACGATTCAGATTATTAGTAATATATCTTATATTGTAAGAAAACTGCCATTGATCGCCATAGTATCCTTTAAAAGTAGAACCTGAATTGTAAGTAAATTCTAATATAATTGGAATTCCTATATCATAAAGGTAATAATCTAAACGCTTGTAAACTAAATTACCAGTGATTAGATTTAAATAAGCATCTTGATTTGTATTAAGATTTATTTTAGCAAACTCTTGAGTCGGTGTAATACCACGAGTATACAACTCTGGGTAATCATCAAAAATATTGCTATCCCCATGATTATTTATAATTTCATCCGAGAGCATTATCTCAAATTGAATGAAAGCTATAATTAAAAGTAAAATTATTTTCAATATAAATCTTTCTTAAAATCATTATAAATTTCAGTAAACAAGGTTTATATAAATATATGATTTTTAAATATAATTATTATAAGAAAGTAACTTTAATAAATGAGAAATCATCGTCTAAAATATTTCTACCAGATAATGCCAAATTCTCATCATATATTTTATTTAATGTAAAGTTTTTAGAACTATGTTCTCGCACCATTCTATCTTTAAACTCATCAAAAGTCCAAACCCTTTGTTCATTATCTATTATTTCGAAAGCTCCATCGGAAAACATAAATAATGTATCATCTTTACTAATTTTGATTGTATCGGAACTATATTGTAGATTTTTTATAGCGCCAATAAATAAGTTCTGTGATTCTAAATCAACTAACTTGTTGTTACTGAATAATAACATCGGAGGATGGCCAGCACCAGCATAAGTTAATGTTTGCTCCTGAATGTTATAAACAGCATAAAACATTGTAAAGTACAAGCCCCCATAATGATCCATTTGAAATATATTGTTCAACGAATTCATAATCTCTTCAGGTTTTAAGAAATTTACGTTAGGCAACGCACAATTTTGTAAGATATTGAGCACTTGAACAGAGTGCAAGGCTGCTCCAACACCATGCCCACTCACATCAATTAAATACATAGCAAAATTATTATCGTCAATTTTATGGTAGCCGAAAGCATCGCCACCTAATTCTTCTGAAGGTTTAAATATCCAATCAGTTTTGATATACGGAGTATTCAGAGTTGATGGTAGTAATGAAGTTACATAATTAGAAGCTAAGTTTAATTCATTTTTAATTACTGATAATAATTTTTCATTTTCTAAGTTTGATTGATATAATTCTTTATTTATTAACTCTAACTTTTGGTTTATTTCAGATAGTTGCCTATTGTATTTTTTCTTTTGATAATAATTATAATACAAAGCTCCAGTAACAACTATGACCAACACTATAATAAGAATCATAATGTAAATTAATCGCATTAACGACTCATATTCTGCATTTCTTGCAAGAATTTCCTTTTCTAAAAGCTTGTTGTTGATAATTAATTGATCATTTAACAATTGAATTTCTCTTTTAGCTAATTTTAATTTTTCTATTTCTTGCAAATAATTAAGTATTTTGCTGCTATTATTTCCAGTTCTTTTAGTGCTATCTATTATATATTGTATCGAATCTATTTGTCTATCAATATTTTTTAAATCATCTTTACTATCATTTATTTTTGCAGAGTTCTGCTTTCGTATATAATCAACGGCTCCAATTAGAGTTTTAATCTTGGGGATTTTATTAAATACATTATCTACTTCATTAAAATCATTTGCATCTTTTAAACTATCAATAATTTTGTTAGCCTCAATTTTAGGTGCTTTATGTTCTGGTTCATCGGCTTGCTGTTCTATCTCTAAACTTACTTGCTCATTTTGCATATTTGATTGTAATACCTGCTTTAAGCTATCTTTGGAATGCCTGAATGATGCAATATCTTGTAATAACGGCTCTATAGATTTTAGCTCAATGAAATAATCATTAATTGACCTACCTTGAGTATAATTCAGATATACATACTCAGTTTTAACTTTAGGACCATAAACGATTGATATATTTTCAGTCGTTAAGATTTTTTCTTTCTGACCTATCTTATCAAACATAACTAATCGTGCCTTGTCTGTACTTTCGGCAAACAAGCCATTGATTGATAAAACACAGATTATATATAAAATTAAAAGTTTCATTTTTGAGCTTAACATATTACTATTGACATAAAATTTGAGGTGAAAAGTTAATATAATCAATCTGGGAGGTCAAACTTACTTTAGTATCGTAGGCGTCTAAATGATTGGTGAAACATTTAGATTCTAATTTATAATACTTAATTCTTCGATAAGGCTCTACAAAACTACTTTCAGATAACTGCCCTTTATATATTTTTTTTATCAACTTCTTGATTTTTTCATACTCATTCTTATCAGTAGTAGAGGCGAACTCAATCGTAAAGCACTTACATTTTTTGCCAGTAACTCTATTTTGTTCTTCAATCATCTTATCAAAAGCATCCCGTTCGTCGGCAAGTTTTTTTGCTTGCATTTTTTGAACTGTATCTATACTGTCTAACCTTGCTAATTCCATCCGCCTTACTTGCATCTGAATTTCTTCTGCTTTATTAATGCTGTCTATACGTGCCTGCTCCAATAACCTTTCTTGTTCTAATTTTCTTAACCTTTCTTGCTCTAAATTTATACTATCGTTTACTAACTTTGTGTTTGTTTGTTCTATTTCACTATCTCTATCAATTATTTTTTTAATAGTAGGATTACTATTAAAAAGTATATTAACTGCAAAGTTAAGTTCGTATCTTTTCCAAGATAAATTTTTAACCATATTATTCAATTGATAGCTTGCTGATACTTGTGGCTGTAAGATTATATTAGAACTGGAATTAAGCGGAATATCATAAGACAAATTGAAATTTGGCAATAAGACTAATGAAGCTATTTCTGGGATTTCATCACTAATTTTATTCCTGATTGAACTTCCTGTACTTTGCCCAAGAGAATCTACAAAAAATACATCTTTGTTAGGAATATTAATACTTTCATACTGGTCAAAATTACTTTTTATTGGAGTTGCCACATTCATTCCAAGCCCGAATATTAAGCCAGATATATTAAACTTAAATCCTAAGTTCAAATTTAAATTCGTTATATTAAAATTTAAGTGATGTAAAAAGTTGCCCTTGACTGGTTCGTAATTAATCGAGAATACTTGTGTCTCACTTTGCTCAAACTTGCCGCTTAATTGATTGTATGATAATTGACTACTAATGCCAAAGTTGCCAAAATAGTACTCTAAAATACCTGCAAACCCATAGGATTGACCATAAGTGTCAGTAAATGAAGGACAGCAATTAGCTACACCAGTAAATTTACTAAATGACGCTGGATATTGATTATAACCTACATTTGCCCCAATTCCATATTGGAATATATTGGCATTCTCTTGCGAAAAAATAGATGATGTTAATATAAGAAATAAGAATATAATTTTTTTCATAATGATTATCTCGCTATCACTAATTGATATGAAGAAACATTATATTGAGTTTTAGCATTAATATAATAATTACCGGGAGGGTAATTAACTGTATTTAAATTAAAACTCTTTTCACCTTTGCCTAAATTCCCTATATAAATATTCTCTAACACATTACCTAATATATCAGTCAAATATAATTTAACTTCTTGTTCATTATCTGATTGTACGGTAATCTTTGCAATATTACCGCTTGGGTTAGGGCTTACATTAATAATGGTAGCTTTGGGTACTGTTGTAACTAATCTAGCACCACCTTCGTAACATATGCCTTGCATAAAAAAGTTGCCATTCTGTATAATAACGTCACTATAAGGTACATCATTGATTTTCAAATTAGTTAAATTGATATTTGTATTATCTGAATTACCTAACATAGCGGTCATTTCTTGAGCCCAAACTATATTATCAGTAATATAATTAGTATCAATATTAATGCTTAAATATCTTTTGCCAGCTATAACAACACCTTTGTCTACATCATTAGGATATAATAAAGAAGCATTAAACTCCAAATCTGCTTTTATTGACTTTATATTTGATTGATAATATTTCTTGTTTTTAAGGAGTCTAATTTTTAAAGTAATAAAATCACCTGAATAGCCTTGTGTAGAGTCAATCATAAATACTAACTTTCCCGATTGGTCTACAAAATTAAAATTATCTGATATTTCTGAATTACAATCAAATTCACCTATGACTTGAACAGAATAGTTGCCATCTTGTTTGGGAATATAAAATTTTCCATTGGCATTTTCAATCTTATTACCCTCGTAATACCATTGGTTATTATTATCAGAGCTTGAGATTAAAGTATCATTAATAAAACTTATAGCGGGCTTATCTGGAACTGGGTATATCTTGATTTTAAATGAATCTTGTCCGTCGCAGTTGGCAATACTACTTTGAGTTACATATAAAGTCCTTGACCCAGTAGTAGTCCATTTAATTTTTACACTTGATTCATTATCATTGCCTAATATTTCGCCTCCATCAACTGACCATTTTGTGGCTAATCCATCGATATTTTCAATATTATATATATGTTCACTATGCTCGCATACCTCTATATCACCACTAATCTTAGGGCTAGGTTTGTCTATAATAGCAATATCGGCTAAATTATCTAAGCCTATCATCTTAGGGGACGTAGAAATTACTCTAAATCTATAAGAATTACCCGATTCAATATCCTTAGGTATTGTTACATTTATTGTGCCATCAGTAACAGCAGCAACCTCTCCTATTATGATGCTTGACTCATCAAAGAAACCATCTTTATTTGATAATTGAACATAAAACTTATTGTCTGGATTTAATTTTAAACCCGCTCTTACTTGATATTCAATGCTAAATTCAGATTCCTTACATATTATTTTATTAATTTTGTTTACTATTTTAATAGGGCTTAATAAAATAATATTATTTTTATATATTCCACCGCCAAACTGAAAAGCATAAACAATCGAATCATTTGTACTTACTTTCCATACATTAGGCTCCTCCAAACCGTCATTCATATAAGTCCAATTAACGCCGTAGTCGTAAGAAATGGCAGTACCTGCATTTGTAGCTGTAATAGCAATATTATCAGAACTTATTAAATTATTAATGGCAGCATTTGCCAAGCCTTCTGATGACTTTACCCACTTTACTCCACCATCAATAGAGAAATAAACATTCTTATTAGTGCATAGTAGTAAAGTATTATTTTTCTGTTTAGTGATAGATTTTATAATATTTTCCCCAATAAACTCAGAATTAATGATATTCCAGCTATTTCCACCATCATTGGATTGCATAAGACCTAATGTAGTGCCAACGAAGATACTATTTTTATCAGCTAAATATGATAAAGCAATAGCATCGTTGGGCAATTTTTTTGACGACCAATTAACGCCATCGTCTGTAGAGGTAAATAAGTAGCCGCTATTAAAATTACCTAAGGCATACATGGTATTGTTTACTAAGGTAATATCTAATATCATATATTCTAAGAGGGCATATTCATTCCAAGTTTTGCCATCGACTGACTGATAAATACCCAAATTTGTAGCAGCGTAGTATTTACCATTTCTCCTAATTACTTTGTTTATGTTCTTGAAGCTTATGCCACTTTGTGTACTAATATTAGGTGAACTTTCCGACCTTAGCCACTCGTTTGACTTTTTTGCTTTATAATATATTCCATTTAAATATGAAGCAGCAATATCAATATCTTTATCTTCAATAAACGAACTTATCGTTATACCATCTAAGCCAATATTGGAGTAGTGCTCACTACCATTACTATATTCTATAGTAAATATTCCATCGTATATTGTGCCGATATAAATTTTGTTCAAATCCATAGTAAAAGCACTTGTAAAACGTTCGCTTATATTATCAGGATAAGACTTTATTTTCTCCCAATTACCACCGCTATTGCTCGAAAGAAATACATTGTAATTATATTTATTGTCTGTTATATTTAATGTAAAAACAGCTATATTAGTATTAAATGTTGCAATATTAAGTATTTGTAAATCTTTAAAAGTGCTTCCTGAATATACTTGAAATGTATCAGAAACATCTTCCTTTTCATACATCATAAAAGTAGAATTGGGGCTATTAGGTACTAACACACAAGCGGTAATTTTATCATATAAATTATATATTCCATAAACAGGGATATCCGCAAATGCGACTTTTTGCCATTCATTGCCCAAATTATCTGAAATAAATAATCCTTTTTCACTTGCTAAGTAAACTTTAGATTTATAGTATAAAATATCATAAATTCTGAACTTACCTAAATCTTTGGATATATTAGTCCAAGTATTTCCATAATCGCGAGAAAGGTAAGCTGCCGAATCACTAGTGAAAGCTAATATCTTGTCATATGCTTTAATTTTGTTGATATTTAACTCTTTATTTTCGGCATTTAAACCTGAATGTATCTTTTCCCATTGTACTTTGTCAGATGAACGATAAATACCTTTTTTGTTGATATATGTATAAAAAAAGCTGTTAGAAGTATCTACTTCAAAGTTCAGTGAAGTTCTAAGTAAATCATTAGTTTTATTTACTTTCTCCCACTTGCCTTGTAAATAATCAATTTGAAAAATACCAGAATTTAGTGCTAAAGCATATAACTGAGCATTTGTGTATGTGATTTGAGTTATAGTACCACCACTTGGGCTTACAATTCTTTCCCAATTAGCAAAAGACTTGTAAGTGATAATAATACAAGCAATTAAATAAAGTAGTAAAATTTTTGTGCTCATTCCCAACTCGTCTATAATTAACCCCTTGTTTGACGATTAATTATAACTAATAATATATTTTATTTTAGTATTATAAAAGTATTTTTTTGCAGTCTGCTAAAAATGTATTATTTTAAGTTGCCATTTAGTATATGATTGTACTATATTTGCTTTTAACTGATTGCTGAAGTAAAAAATATGAAAATTTTAATTGTTATCACAGATAAATTACAAAATGAAAGTTACACGAACCATTTAATAAACAGTGGTTATGATGTAATTTCTACATCCGATTTCATTGATGCCGAAAGTGAAATATTGGAAGGCAAATATGATATTATTGTGTCAGATTATAATATAAATGCTGATAACTTTCTTAAGTTTATCGATAGCGCTAAGTTATCGAAGCATAAGCAAAAACTAATATTACTTGTTGAGAAATATGATTATGATAATTATATTCAATACAGTTTAGAGGAAGTGTCTGCAATAGTAAAAGATGAAAAAGCTAACAATAGATTGTTAGAATTTATAAAAATTATAGAAGAAGGGCAAGGAACTTCAAAATTAACTAATATAGACTATCACTCAATTTATAAAGCAATATTTCAATATTCAATGGATGCAATATTTATTGTAGATGCTTCAACGCATATGCATATAGATGCTAATCAAGCAGCTCTTGAATTAACAGGGCTAACTTTAGATGAATTAAAACAGAAGCACACTTATGATGTATCAGTACAAGGGATGAATATCGTTCTAACTGTTAAAGAATCATTAGGTACAGCGGATTTAGGTGAGGTTGAATATATCAGGGCTGATGGTAGTATTAGGACTGCTTTATTATCTGTGATTCCTATGGGGGGAAACATTGCTGTAGGTATTGCAAAAGATATTACTGAGCGAAAAGAAATACAAAATAAAATGGAACAATCTGAAACCACATACAGAGGGATTATAAATGAAATTTCTGAATTAGTATACATTTTGGATGATACTGGTACATTTATAGATGTAAATAAAGCTGTTGAGAATTTATATGGTTACGATAAATCCGAAATACTTGGCAAGACTCCAGCGTTTCTTTCGGCAGAAAATTTAAATGACTTAGAATATATTACTGATAGATTAAATCAGGTTTTTTATGGGCAAATTGCCAGCTTTGAGTTTTGGGCTAAAACTAAGAGAGGTAAAGTGTTCCCGAAGGAAGTATATATATATCCAATTACTTACTTTGGTAAAAAGGCAGCAATAGCGGTTGCTCGTGATATTAGTGATAGGAAAGCCTCAGAAAAGTTATTAAAAGATACAATAGCAAGAAATAATGCAATCTTAGATGCATTGCCTGATATAATTTTTATTATGAATAGAAATTATCAAATTATAGATTATAGTTGCCAATCGCCTGAGATGCTACTAATTACTCCTATTGAGTTCTTAGGGAAAAATATTAAAAATGTTTTACCACAAGAGTTAGTTGAGATTTCAATGCGTAATATAGATAAAGTGTTGAACGAAGATACTATATCTGTAGAAACCTATCAATTAACTATTCAAAACAAAGTAAGATTTTACGAAGCAAGATATATCAGGAGTGGTGAAAATGAGGTACTTACGATTATCAGAGATATTAGCGAGCAAGTGGAGGCAGAAATAGCTCTTAGTGAAAATAAAAATATCTTTTATACTATTATCAACAACGCTCCTTTTGAAATCTGGGCTCGGGACAAAGATATGCGTTGCATCTTAGAAAATAAGCTCTTAAAAGAACATTGGGGGTCAATAATTGGTACATTACCACAAGATAACGAAATTTCTGAAAGTGATTTTCAACTATGGACAACTAATAATAATCGAGCTTTGAATGGTGAAATTGTTAATGATGAAGTACAGTATCAAAGAGATAACTCAAATGGATTTTATCAAAATATTATAGCTCCTATATATGATGATGCTAAAAGAATACAAGGTATAGTGGGGTTTAATATAGATATAACTGAACGAAAGAATTTTGAAGCAGAACTTATTAAACAAAAGCAAAAGGCAGAGGAAAATGATAGGTTAAAAACTGCATTTCTACAGAATATTTCACATGAAATAAGAACACCTTTAAACGGCATTATTGGCTTTTCGAATTTACTGCAATATGACGATATTTCTAAAGACGAAATTGGTGAATATATTAGAATGGTGCAAATAAGTAGCAATAGATTAATTGAAACTATTAATAATATTATCGATATTTCTAAAATTCAAGCAGGACAATTAACCGAAGAAATAAAGCTTGTTTCTTTAAATTCTTTAGTAGATGATATTTATCAAAGTTATATAAAAATAGCAAAAACTAAAGAAATCGACTTTAAATTAATTATGAGTTTATCGGATGAAAATGCTATTATAAAGTGCGACCAAGCAAAAGTAACACAAATTTTAAATAATTTAGTTAACAATGCCTTTAAATTCACCTTATCTGGTAAAATTCAAATTGGATATACTATAAGAGGTCAATTTATAGAATTTTTTGTTAAAGATACTGGTATTGGTATAACCCCAGAAACAAAGCAATTAATATTCGATAGATTTACTCAATCAGATTCGTCTATTTCGAGGAGCTTTGAGGGGATTGGTTTAGGATTAGCTATTTGCAAAGGTTTAGTAAGTTTATTAAATGGTAAAATATGGTTAGAGTCAAATTACGGCTTAGGGACAGATTTTTATTTTACTATTCCTTATCTACCAAATAAAAATATTGAGGCTCAAGTAGCAAACAATGATAATGATGATATTGTACCGCGATTAAAAACCGTTATGATTGTGGAAGACGATATAATTAGTTACAAATATTTAAAGGCGTTGCTCAAAGTTTATAATATACAGATAATATATGCAGAAAATGGGGAAGAGGCTATATATAATGTTTTAAATTATCCTGATATAGATTTGATACTAATGGATATTCGGATGCCCAAAACTAGTGGTTTAGAGTCTACAAGGGCTATAAAAAAAATAAATCCAGATATCCCTATTATTGCACAAACTGCGTATTCTTTTAATGAAGAAAGAAAGTCAATTATTGACGCAGGGTGCGAGGATTATTTAATTAAACCGATAAATAGAGAGCAGTTAACTCTTATTTTAGAAAGATATTCGATAATTTAGTAACATCAAGAGGTTTTAAAAGTATCTAAGCCACGTGTATAAACTTTACTAAGAGTCGTTTAGTTTGTTAGTCGTGTAATTTAATTGAAAGTGATTGAGAATTTAGTATATAAAAAAAAGAACTTGTTAAAACAAGTTCTTTTTTTTATGCGGAATCGACGAGACTCGAACTCGCGGCCTCCTGCGTGACAGGCAGGCGCTCTAACCAACTGAGCTACGACTCCTAATTTATGTTTTTGTGGACCCAAGGAGGATCGAACTCCTGACCTCATGAATGCCATTCATGCACTCTCCCAGCTGAGCTATGGGCCCCTCTGTTTAGAGAAGTATTACCGCCCTTGAATCGAATACAAAAGTAGTGTTTTTTTCTGATATACGCAAGAAAAAAATTAATCAACTATTAAAAATTTTAAAATTTCTTTATTTTTATCAGAAACGATACCAATAAAGTAGGCTCCTATAGCCAAATTTTGTATATTAATTCTAATTTTACTTATGCTTTCATTACGCTCATTTATATACATTTCCCTAATTATATTGCCAAAAGAGTCGAAGAGTAATAACCTCGCATTATAAAATCCAAATATATTAACTTCAATGAAATTATTAGAATTTATATGTGAAATTGATGGGTTCACAAATGAGTTACTATTCTTTATAAATACTTCAGGTAAGTTCTCTATCTTTACACCAGGATTGATTTTATTTTCAAATGGGTTAATGAGAAAATAATCATCTATATTATAAGGCATTCTTCTTACTTTAAAGCCAGAGCTTGCAATAATATTTGCCGAAGCTACTTCATTCTTAAATTTATCAATACTAATATCGCAGAAATATTGATTATCTTCAAAACCTTTTCGTAAAATATATTGCTCGAAATTTGCTGCCCCAGCGAACTTAATAAATAGTGAACCTAAGCTTATATCGTACTTGTATGCTAAGTATACTACAACTCTTACAAAATTTTGTGATTGAAAATAATTAATTGGAGAAATAACTATATCATAATTAATCATAGCTTCGTAAATATTAGGCATACCGTATCCTTTGTCATTATTGGGAGAGTTTTGGTTGTCGGAACTCTTCACTAATACTTCCTTAAATTTTGCAGGTGTTAATTCAGGAAATGTTGATAGAATTAATCCAGCTCCACCAGCTAATAATGGGGTAGATAAGGAAGTGCCACTCGAAACAGTGTAAGATAAAGAATCATTGGCATTCGCACATACGGGGCGATTTCCAAAAGCAACAAAATCTGGTTTTATTATACCATTAGCATTGGGTCCTCGTGAACTAAATCCAGATACGTTTATTAAATTACTATCAAGTGAGCCAACAGCGAGCACTAAATCAGCATCAGCAGGAGAATTTAAAGTGCCATTGCCGATACCGTTATTACCTGCAGCATTAAAAAAAATAATACCACGCTTAACAGCCATATTTACATACTTACTTACTAAAGTAGAATTGCCATCTAAATCTTCAGTAGTATAAGAATAGTAACTAGAGTCAAATTTCCTATAGCCTAAAGAAGCACTCATTATATCTACACCAATCGAGTCCATCCACTCTATTGCAGCAGCATAATTATCTTCTTCTATGGCTATTTCTTTAGATATATCTTCAGTTTTTGATAATACTAAATTAATTTGAGGTGCTGTTCCTATTAATTTTCCTTTATCATAACCACTAATCAAGGATAATACCGCAGTGCCATGACTATCTTGATTACCTTGGTCTAAACTATCATTAGCTGTATTGTTGTCATTATTGACAAAATCATACTCCGCTAAGACATTACTATTTATTAAGGATTTATGCTTTTTCCAACGAAATCCCGAATCTAATAAGCCTAACAATATGTTCTGCCCCATTATACCCAATCTGTGCAATAAATCAATATTTAATGAAGATATTTGAAGGAACGAGCCTCCGTAGTATGATGAATCGGCTAATAAATCACCCACCAACATACTATTTTGCATTTTGTTTGTATCAAATATATTATATCCTCTATCACTAATTGAATTTGTCTCAAACTTCGAGTGTGTTGAATAAATTTTAGCTACAAATGCAATATTAGCAATGTAGTTTGCTGTAAGTGAGTCAGTTTTAATAAGTAAATAATTAAGCCATTTTAACTGATGAACTATTTCTACATTTTTGATTTTTTGTATACTATCCAGATATGGACCATAAATTGGAACATCTTCAATAGTAATAATATCTTGCGTACCCTTGGACCTCCTATCAATAGATTTCTTGCTTAATGTCTGTAATGTTTTTTCGTATAAAGAATTGCCAAACTCTAATTTTTGTGGTCCTTTATCTTTTAAAAATATCCTATAATAGTCAGTAGTTTGTGCCGAAATAATACTTATTTTTAAAAATAAGATTATAAATATCAATTTTAATATTAAATTTACTTTTTTCATATTGTAAATTTAATTAAAAAAAAATAAATAGAGAGACTTTTTATGAACTATGTATTAATTACTGGGGGTGCGAGAAGAATTGGAAAAGTTATAGCATTAGAATTTGCAAAAAAGGGCTACAATATAGTATTGCATTATAACAAATCTGATGAATTAGCAAATATTACAAAAATCGAAATTGAAAATTATAATGTTAATGTTGTGTTAGCTAAAGCTGACCTAACTATTGAAAGTGAAATTGACAAGTTATTTTTGCAAATTAAGCAATATCCAATTGATATTGTAGTAAATAATGCAGCTATCTACCCTAAGCAAAAATCTATATCAGAACTTGATTTAAATGATTGGAATGAAGTTATTAATTTAAACTTAAGGAGCTATTTTTTAGTGTCCCAAAATTTTACTAATATATGTAAAGCTAATGGCAAAATAATTAATATTGCCTCATTAGGTGCTTTCCATATATGGAAAAAAAGAATAATATATAATATTTCAAAAGCTGGAGTAGTACAATTAACCAAGGCTTTAGCTGTGGAACTTGCTCCGCGTATAGCAGTTAATTCAGTATCACCCGGCTCAATATTTATTCCAAACGATGACCCTTCTGAACATATTACTTTAAAAGAATCGTCAGTACCATTTGGTAGGCATGGAATGGCAGAAGAGGTTTTTGAAGCTGTACATTTTTTTGCTACTTGTTCTAATTATATTACCGGACAAAATGTTAATGTAGACGGTGGTTTCGGACTAATCTAGGAGAAAAAGAATGGAATTTAGGAATCCTGAAGGAGTTAAAAAGGGGCTTTTAGGTAATGCCACAAAAGCTTATGAAAATATGGAGTTTTTACAAGGTAGTGAAGGTAGAATTATAAGAATTATTTCTGAATACCAGTACCCAGAACAATACTTGAGAAAATATGGTATAAAAGGAACAATTGTATTTTATGGTTCTGCTCGAACTTTATCACTTGATGAGTTTGATTTAAGACTGAAAGAATTAAACGATAAGTTTGCAAATGCACCTATCGAACAAAAAGAATATTTTTCGAATTTGATAGATGCATTTATGAAAACTTATGATATGACAAATACTTATAATGAAACAGTAATTTTATCTATGAAATTAAGCGAATGGCTAAAATCCTTAGAAGAAGAACAAAAAATTGTAATATGTACTGGCGGTGGGCCAGGTATGATGGAGGCTGCCAACAGAGGAGCGCAAAGGGCTGGGACTCCTTCTATTGGATTAAATATTAGTTTACCATTCGAGCAATATCCTAATAATTATATTACTCCCGATCTGAACTTTGAGTTTCATTATTTTTTTATGAGAAAGTTTTGGTTCTCACATTTAGCAAAAGCAATAATTGCAATGCCCGGCGGACTTGGGACATTAGATGAATTATTTGATATATTAACTCTCGTACAAACAAAAAAGATTACAAAGAAGCTCCCGATTATACTTTATAATGAAAAATATTGGCGCAAACTGATAAACTTTGATTACCTTGTTGAAATGGGGATGATAAACAAGGAGGATTTATCCTTGTTTAAGTTTTGTGATACTACCGAAGAGGCTTTCGAATACCTAAAGGAGAATATTGACTTAAATGATTGAAGATAGTTTATATAGGTGTAAATGGTGTGTCAAATCAAACATAGAAAAGGAATACCATGATAAAGAATGGGGAGTACCATTGTATGATGAAAGAAAGTTATTTGAGTTTCTTGTATTAGATGCTTTCCAAGCAGGATTAAGCTGGAAGACAGTATTAATTAAAAGAGAAAATTTTAGAAAAGCGTTTGATAATTTTGAGCCAAGTATAATTGTTAATTACAATCAAGAGAAAATCGAAACTTTAATGAAAGATGCAAGTATTATACGCAATCGCTTAAAAATTGAAGCTACAATCATTAATGCGGAAAAATATTTACGTATAAAGGATAGTGGATTATCATTCTCCGATTACATTTGGTCTTTCTCTAATGGGCAAAGAATTATTAATGAATATAGTAGCGTCAAAGATATTACCACTCATAATGATATTTCGGATAAAATGAGTAAAGAAATGAAAAAATATGGCTTTAAGTTCGTTGGTACTACTATATGTTACGCATTTATGCAAGCAATGGGCATGGTTAATGATCACGAAGTTGATTGTTTTAGATATATAGAACTAAAATAAGCCAAGAAAAAATATGAATATTTTAAATATTGGAGTTGATAACAAATATTTTGGTCAGTCAAGACCAGAGATGTTAGAGTTTATACCTAAGGATACAAAGAATATTCTTGAGTTCGGTTGTTCTAATGGACTGTTTGGTCAGTCTGTAAAGGATATGCTAAAAGTAAGCTATTGGGGGGTAGAAATAAATAAAAATGCTGCAATTGAAGCTACTAAAGTATTAGATAAAGTTATAAATACTGATATTAATGATAGTTGGGAGTTGTTGCCGTTGCATAGCTTTGACTGCATTGTGTTTAATGATGTATTAGAGCATTTAATTGACCCCTACAGCGTATTAAATAAATGCAAAGATTATCTATCTGATAGTGGGGTCGTTGTTACTTCAATTCCGAATGTAAGGTTTATCGATAATCTAATTAATTTAATTATCTATAAACATTGGCAATATACAAGCTCTGGTATATTAGATATTACACACTTAAGATTTTTTACAAAAAGAAGTATAATCGAAATGTTTAATACTTTGGGCTATGATGTAAAGATAAAAGGAATTAATATGTCGGTAATGACTTTTAAGATAAGAATATTTCACTTACTTACGTTGAATTATTTTGAGGATACACGCTTTCTACAATTTGCTTGCGTTGCTTCACCAAGGAAAAACTCTAAATTACAATATTAGTAATATAGTTCGTTTAAGATAGCATATAAATTAATTAAATTTAATTTTTTGATAAACTAATATTTTTTAATCTATAATATAGGGAAAACAATGAGAGTATTAATTTCTGATGGCATCGAAGAGATTGGTGCAAAAATATTAACTGAAGCTGGTTTAGAAGTTGTAAATAAAAAGGTTACACCAGAAGAGCTATTGCAAACGATTAATCAATATGAGGCAATAATTGTAAGGAGTGCTACAAAGGTAACACGTGAGGTAATTGATGCAGGTAATCTAAAAGCAATAGCGCGTGGAGGTGTGGGATTAGATAACATTGATGTAGCCTATGCTAAAGAAAAAGGAGTCCCAGTTTTAAATACTCCGGGGGCATCTTCAATTTCTGTAGCAGAATTATCTATTGCTCATATGTTTGCTGTTGCAAGGTTTCTAAATCTGTCAAATACAGAAATGAGAAATGGTAAATGGCCCAAAAAAGAATACGCACACGGCTTTGAACTAACAGGCAAAACACTTGGTATAATAGGATTTGGAAATATTGGTAAAGAAGTTGCTAAACGTGCGTTAGGATTAGGTATGAAAGTTATAGTTAGGCATTCATCTAACGAAAATACAGACTTAGATGTAACTTTTGTAAGCCAAGATGAACTTTTAGCTAACGCCGATATAATCACATTACATATTCCACTTGTTAAAACTCAAGGACCTACAATTGGACAAAATGAATTCAATAAAATGAAAGATGGCGTTGTTTTGATTAACGTTGCGCGTGGGGGAGTAGTGGTTGAAAACGATTTATTAGCTGCTCTTAATTCTGGTAAAGTTAGAGCTGCAGGTATCGATGTGTTCGAAAACGAACCTTTTACGGAAGCACAGCATGATTTAATCAATCACCCAAGAGTATCGGTTACACCTCATATTGGAGCTTCAACAGATGAAGCACAAGACAGAGTAGGGCGAGAAATTGCAGAAAAGGTGGTAGCAGTCCTAAAAGGATAATTTGTATTTGATACTTATCTAATACAAGTAGATATATTTATTAATGCCTCAAAAAGTATACTATAGTAATTTTTGAGGCATTATATTTATACGATAAGTTGTGTTGTATAAAACAAATCATATTTCAATATAATGTAAGTTTTTTTATTTCAGTTTTATTATTTTATTGCTTAAGTTTATCTTGTTATTACTTATGTTTACGATATACGTTCCTGCCGCTAAGTCTAATAAGTCTTAAAAATTTCTCAACAATATTAATACTTTCATTTGCTTTTTCCTTTATTCTGATACTAAGAATTTAGATGAATATTCTTTGTTGCCGTCCTGAATGTGTATTAAGTATGTACCAATGTTTAATTTTAGTGGTATCTGTAGTTCTGAATCTTTAGAAGGAGAATTAAATTTTCTAATTACTCTACCGCTTATATCGCTTATGGTAATAGTAATTTGATTTGAAATTGAGTTAATATCGCTAAGAATTAAGGTATCTTTTAAGAAGCTAACTAAAAAGGTATTATGTTTGAATGGCTCTTCAGTGCTTGTCAGCATTTTGTTTAAATCAAAAGAAAAAAGTTGACCTGAAGCATCAATTAAACTATTCTTAGATTGATTCTTTTCAGTAATAGGCTTAGGTCCTCCTTTGCCACTATTTATTGTTTTAATTTTCATATCACTTAAAAGATTAATCAAAGTTAGCTTCCTCAGTTCTCCAAAAATTGATGAACCTGTTCGGGTTATAATATAATCATTCCCAATAAAGCAAAAACCTGAAACACCAAATTCAATGAAGTTCTCATCATAAAATTTAAATAATGCTAAATCATCTAATTTATATAGATATAAATAATAACTACTTATCTGAAACCCTACATACTTTCCGTCAGGCGAGAATTTAATACTTCGAACTTCAAGATTCCCCTCAAATTTATCAAGTTCTTTTATTGGTTTTAGTGTTTGTGCGTCCCAAAGAGTAAGGTATGTGTAATAAATATAGTCTCCCTTCCAATCCTTTCCTTTCCGCCCACTACCACCAGTTGCAAAGTATTTACCGTCGGGGGAGGTAGCTATTGAAGTGGGCAGGTAATGTATTCCAAATATCAATTTCTCCTTTGTATCAAGATTGTAAATCATAAGGTTTGAATCGCCTCCATACGTTGTTCTGGCTAAAAAGCGTTTATTGTCCGGAAAGAATTCAAATAAGCCATTAGTTTCGCTTACTCCTCCTATTACTGTATCCTCTTTAAGGTCATACAGGATAATATTTCCAAATCCTGCTCCTAAAATTTTTCCGTCTTTGCTTACACACATATATTCTACGCTTGTATGCACAAATTGCGGAAAGGATTTAATAACTTCACCTGTATTGCCGTCTAATTCGGATATTACAGCACCTCTGCTTGCAATAATATTGCCGTTAGGATGGATAATAAACCTATTATACCATGTTTTTGTTGCCCAAAGCAAATATGGGTCTTCATCTGCTATTTTTTGTCCATATAGCGTATAAGTGCCTATTAGTAGCACTATGAATAAAAATAAAATCTGTTTCATAATTGAAACTCCTCTGAAAAATTAATAAATAATTTCGGTGCTTTTTGCTCCCGACTGCATAGCAATTTATGCTATTTAGTTGAGAACAGAAATCTTTTTTTATTTTTGTCCCATTCTATTATAAATAGACAACTAAGCCTGAAAAATTCCTCACATAAATTTAAATTTTATTTAGGAGTACCAGATAGAGATTTATTTAATTTGGAATAATTTATGAACGGTTGATGTTTATTAGTACGGATGTTAGAAAAATATAGATGCTTATTTTGAAGAAGCTCTAAGTATTACAAACTTGACGTGAAAAAGCTCATATTAATGAAAAAAGCCGACATAGTCGGCTTTTTCTCTTGGTGGGCGAGGAGGGAGTCGAACCCCCGACCCCCTGCTTGTAAGGCAGGTGCTCTAGACCAACTGAGCTACTCGCCCTTGAGAACAGTTACAAAAGTAAGGCTAATTCTTGAATCTACCAAATTTATTTTTTAAAAAATACTAATTTTTTTCTACTCTTCGTACTTCAGGTATGTCTTTTAGTATAAATCGTTCAATGCCGCCTCTTAAAGTCATCATAGATACTGGGCAGTTAGTGCAATTTCCTAATAATCTGACTACCAAAGTAGAAGTAGCTTCTTCAAAATGAACAAACTCAACATCGCCCCCATCTTCTTGGAGATAGGGGCGAACTTTGTTTAGTACACTTTCAACTCGTTCTTGTATATCATCTATCATATCGATATATTTGGTATAGCAATAGCCGAATTTTTGTGATTAATTAATCTTGTTTCTCTTACAATATTATCAATAACTGCTTTAATTGCTTTATTATGTGGTGTTTCTTGACTATTCAATATCACAGGACGCCCTGAGTCGGTAGCTTCGCGCATCTCTAAGTCTAATGGAACTTCACCTAATAAATTTACATTAAATTCATCAGCAATTCTTTTTCCGCCACCTTCACCAAATATATAGTATTTATTATCTGGTAGCTCGGGGGGAGTAAAATAGCTCATATTTTCTACTATACCCAAAATTTCTACTTTAGTTTTTTGGAACATAGCTATACTTCTTCTTACATCTGCTAAAGCTATATCTTGAGGCGTTGTTACTATTACTGCACCTGTTAATGGAATCTTTTGAACTAATGTTAATTGTATATCACCCGTTCCCGGAGGTAAGTCGAAAATTAAAAAATCTAAATCACCCCATTCTACTTGCTCAAATAACATCGAAAAATAGCCCGCCAACATAGGTCCCCTAACAATTGCGGCTTCTTCTTTGTTCATTATAAAGCCCATTGAAGCAACTTTTACGCCGTATTGCTCTATCGGTATTGCAGCAGACTTGCCGTCTTGTGTTTGCACTGCCATTAGCTTTCTACCTTCCAAATCAAACATTGTAGGCTGACTTGGACCATAAACATCAGCATCAAGTATACCTACGGTTGCTCCTTGCCTTTTTAATCCAGCAGCAATATTAGCTGCAATTGTCGACTTTCCTACGCCACCTTTACCAGAAGCTACTGCGATTAAGTTCTTAACACCTTTCAAGGTTCGTCGATTGGTTAGATTTATAGGCTTTTCGTTAATAAATATCTCATGTTTATACGCCGACGCCAAATCTTCCAATATGCGCTTAATCTGTTTTTTAATTTCTGCATAAATCCATTGTATTGGTTGAATTAATTCGATATTCACTTGTATAGCATTATCTGTAACTATAATTTCTTGAATACTATTTAATTCTCCAAGTGTTTTACCTAAATCTTTATCTATGATTTGGTTTACACTTTCAGTAATTTTGTTCTTTAAATCTGACATTATTCTTGAAAATTTATTAGAAAATATGGGTTATAGACAAAATAAGCATAGCAAAATTTTAAATTGTGAGAAAAAATAATTACTTTTATGTATAAGTAAAATAGATGAAATCAAAAATTAAAAATATAATTACATGGGCAATCACGGTTCTTATTATCGTGGTGTCTTTATGGTTCGCTATAAAGAATATAAATTATTCTAATTTATATTCTATACTTTTATCAGCGGACTATAAATGGGTATTGTTTTCTATACCTATCATTCTCTTTTCACATTTCATCAGAGCTTTTAGATGGAAAACAATCGTTAAACCGTTTCTGCCTGATGCCAATTTACTAAATTTATTTTCTTCGGTAATGGTTGGCTATTTTTTTAATTCACTGTTTCCTAGATTAGGTGAATTAGTGCGGCCTTATGTTTTTGCTCAAAGAGAAAAAACAAGTGTCTCATCTGTATTTGCTACCATTGTGTTTGAAAGGGTATTAGATGTTATTACCTTAGGTTTTTTATTTGCTATTGCTTTTTTTGTAGCGAGAGACAAAGTTATTACCATGTTACCCGGTATTGATACAAATAAAATTATTGGGTTCTCAGCTCTAGTAATGGCTGTAATTATACTTAGCTTTTATCCTCCTTTTGTGTATACAACTCTTAAGTATACTATTAAGCCGATATCTGAAAAACTTTATCATCGCTTGATTGATATATATAAGAAATTTCTGCAAGGGTTTGCTATCCTCAAGAGTCCAAGTTTATATTTTAGATTAATTACTGAATCGTTGCTTATCTGGTTCCTATATTCTTTGCCTTTATACTTGATGTTCTTCTGCTTTGACTTCTCAAATACTATTCATGTTAGCCTTGGCGACGCACTCTTTTTATTGATTGTATCCGGTATTGGTGTTACAATTGCACCAACCCCAAGTGGAATAGGAGTGATGCATACACTTTTAACTTATGCAATGATAGGGCTTTATGGCATAGATAAAGAAACAGCCTTGGCTTATGCTACTATCAACCATGCTACTACTCTTTTTGTGCAATTATTCTTTGGTGGTATATTCACTTTAAGAGAAAAAGTAAATAAGTTACCTGGTAAAGACTTTTTTATTGGAAAATTAGAAAATCAATCAAATTCCTAAAAAAATAAGAGCTTATCCAATTTAATTGCTTACTTTTGTGTTGATTTTTTAAATTAATCAACAAAAGTATAATTAATGACATTTCTCGATACAGGATTAAATTCCGAACTAATAAAAGCCATTGCAGAGATTGGCTTCAAATCTCCTACGCCCATACAGGAACAAGTGATTCCTTTCCTTTTAAACAATAAGCAAGACTTAATTGCATTAGCTCAAACTGGTACCGGTAAAACTGCTGCTTATGGATTGCCCATTCTTAATAATATCAATAATGATGGTCGTAATACTTCTGCTTTGATACTATGCCCAACTCGTGAACTTTGTGTTCAAATATCAGATGACTTAATTGAATTTGCGAAATATTTAGACAATGTAAAAATTGTCCCAGTTTATGGAGGTTCAAGTATTGAGTCACAAATTAAAGCTATAAAAAAAGGAGTACACATTATAGTTGCTACACCGGGGAGGCTTATTGATTTGGTTGATAGAAATGTTGTTGATTTGTCTTTCATAGAAATGTTGGTGCTTGACGAAGCCGATGAAATGCTTAATATGGGCTTTTCCGAAAGCATAAACCGTATTATCTCGGAGCTACCAACAGAAAGAACTACATTGCTATTTTCTGCTACTATGGCGAATGAAATAGCACAGATAGCTAGCAAATATATGAAGAAACCTAAAGAAATCACTGTCGGCAATAAAAACTCTGGCTCTGATAATGTTAGGCACTTATGCTATATGGTGCAAGCTAAAGACAAATATAATACTTTAAAAAGATTAGTTGATTATTATCCCAATATTTATGGTATAATATTTTGCAGAACACGAGCCGAAACTCAAGACGTTGCCGATAAATTAATTGCCGACGGATATAATTCAGAACCATTACACGGAGACTTATCTCAAACACAACGCGACTTAGTAATGGCTAAATTCAGAAATAAAACAGTGCAATTATTAGTGGCTACCGATATTGCGGCGCGTGGTATAGATGTTGATAATTTAACTCACATAATTAATTATAACTTACCTGACGAGAGCGAGCAATATACGCATCGTAGTGGTAGAACTGGTAGAGCTGGAAAAACTGGTATCTCTATCGCAATTATTAATGTGAAAGAAAAATCAAAAATTAAGCTAATTGAAAAGAAAATTGGGAAGCAATTTGAATGGGGACAAGTACCATCAGGTAAGGAAGTATGCGAAAAACAATTATTTAGTTTAATTGATAAGATAGAGCATATTGAAATTGAACATAATGATATCGAACCATATTTACCAATTATTTATAAAAAACTTGGTTGGTTAGAAAAGGAAGATTTAATAACTCGTTTAGTATCTGTTGAGTTTAATAGATTTTTGCAATATTATAGAAATGCACGTGATTTAAATATTAAAGATACGTTTGAATTTGAAGCCAAAGGCGATAGAAAAAGGTCTAAAGACCGATCTAATGGTAAAGAATCAGGCGATAGACGTAGTGATAGATTCGATAGAAAAGAAAGAAGCGAAAGAGGTGGCAGAAGAGAGCGTAGTTATGACGAGATGTCGTTTGCGAAGCTCTTTATCAATATGGGCAAGAGTGATGATTTTTATGCAGGACTATTGATTGATATCTTAAACAAGACGAATAGGGGTACAAAATTTCATATTGGTAGAATTGAACTTTCCAAAAAGCATACTACATTTGAAATTGAGTCAAAGTATTCTGAACAAGTAATTAAAGCTCTTAATGGAAATAAATTCGATGACAAATGGTTAATAGTAAAATATTCTGACTCTAAGGATAATGCAAAGCAGACAGGTTATTCGCAACCAAAATCTGATAGTAGGAAAGCAAAGAGAAGCAGATAATATTATTTTTTATCGTAGTATGTATTGTCGTAGCCTCAAATTAAATGTTTGGGGCTTCTTTTATAAGAGCAAATATTATTTTTTTAATTATATTTGCTTGATTAATAACTAATATAAGTAAATAATATGAAACCAAACTTTAGGATATTATTATACAGACTTGCTTACAGAATATTCGAACACATAAAGCTAAGGCGTTGGAAAAAAATGGGAGACCAATTCCGCCTCCACACCTCATAAAACAGCAAATAATCAAAGATTATCAATCTAAGTCTAAATATAAGATATTGGTAGAAAGTGGCACTTATTACGGAGATATGATTTATGCTCAAAAAGATAATTTTAAAAAGATTTATTCTATTGAACTAAGTGAACAATTATACAAATTAGCTGCAAATAGGTTTAAAAAATATAATCATATTAATATATTAGAAGGGGATAGCGGTAAAGTTCTTAAAAATATACTAGCAGAAATAAATGAGCCAATCATATTTTGGTTAGATGGGCACTATTCAGCAGGTGTTACTGCTAAAGGAGATAGAAATTGTCCTATATTAGAAGAAATTGATGCAATATTTAGTGGACCTATTTTACCACATATATTGTTAATTGACGATGCTCGTTGTTTTATTGGCGAAAATGATTACCCAACTATTGAACAATTAAGCTCATATATAGCGAACAAAAATGTTAAATTTAAGTTCAGCGTAGAAGACGATATAATTAGATATGAAATTGAATAAACTAAGATACTTAAACTATATATTAAGCTACTAAATATATTAATTCGAATAATTTGCTAATTCTATCGTTTTGCTATTCTAAAAAGTAAAAAAGAATGATTGATAAAGAAAAAAATAACTATAAAAGCACAAAAATAAATAAATTATTCAGGAAATTACATAAACAAGTATCTATTGCTATGTTTGTGGGCATTGTTATTATTACACTGTCTGGTATATTGTTAGCTTGGAAAAAGCATTCCTTTGGGCTAATTGCTCCTCCAACAGCAAAAGGTACATCAAGTAATTTGTCAAATTGGTTACCTATGGACAGCCTTCATAAAATTGCAGTTCTGACTTTAAAAGATTCTATATCAGCCAATTTGTCGCCAGAATTAGATAGAATTGACGCCAGACCGCAAAAGGGGGTGGTCAAATTCTTGTTTGAAGATGATTATTGGGAAATACAACTTGATGGCGCAAAAGGTACAGTGCTTCAAATAAGCCGTAGGAACTCTGATATTATAGAGAATATTCACGATGGAACAATCTTTGACGTATTATTTAGCACAAATAATGATTATTTCAAGACAAGCTACTCTACAATTATGGGGCTTACTTTTTTGTTGCTATCAATTACAGGCTTTTGGTTATGGTATACCCCTATATCTAAAAAAAGAAAAGCCTCAGTTAAAAGGAATCAAGGTAATAGTTAAGTGCATATATGAGATTATATGCTATATAATACAAAAAAAGCGGTTATGAAACCGCAATTTTATAAAATAAGTTTGGGGAAAAGAGAGAGATAAAAAAAACTATTTAGAATGCGCTTGATTAACTTTTAAATTACGACCGTCAAATTCTTTGTCGTTAAGTTCATCGATTGCTTTTTGACCAAATTCGTCATCCATCATAACGAATCCGAAACCTTTTTTCTTGCCAGTATCGCGGTCTTTCACTAATTTTACAGATTCAACTTCACCGAACTTTTCAAAAAGTTCTCTTAAAGAAGCTTCTGAAGTTTTATAATTCAAATTGCCAACATAAATATTCATAAAAATTCCTTTAGAAAATAGAAATATAGAAAAAAAATCAAAAACAGAAAAAAATCCCCATAACCTATAAAAACTACTCCAAAATACTACATTAATTTTTAATAAAAAAATATTTTATTCAATTTTATAAATAATTTTTAAATAATTCGTTTCTATATGTTTTAATAATTATCAAACTAATGAAAGTTTGTCTTATTATATTGATGCTTTTCGTAATTAAGTCAAACTTATTTGGACAGTCTTTTGTGATAAGCGAATACTTTAACGATAAGACTCCAGATTTGGAATGGACCGAAATATTAGTCATAAAAGATATGTCTAATATAGTTGGATATTCATTAAGAGATAATTCCACAAATGGCGATGCGTGGCGCCCAGCAATTATATTTAAAGATATCCCACTATGGAGAAATCTAAGAAGTGGGACCGTCATAGTCATCAATCATAGAGATGGGAATATTGATACAGATAAATCTGATGGCTATATTGAAGTAGCTGCATCGTCTTCTGAATATTTTGATAATTCAATTAATAGCCCAGATTCTAAAGCATTAAATATTAGTGCTTCCCATGATTTAATCCAATTACAAGATCAAGATGGAAATAATGTTCATACGTTAGCACATATGCCTATATCTAAAAGTAATCTTGTCTTTGATGCTATAATTGGTGCTAAAGTTGGTACGCCACATTCTGCTATTAATTCAGTTAGAGTTTACCCAGGCGCAACTATTAGCGATTATAATGGTGGCTTAGATAATAGCTTGGCTATCACAAGCGACAAAGGCACAAAAGGACACCCAAATGAAAGTGAAACAAATTCTCTGTTTACAAATCATATATTCTGGAGGCAACTTAGAGAGCCTACATGGATAAATACTCCAAATCTTCAATCCAATATAACAAGTGATTTTAAAGCTATTAAGTTAGAATGGTCGCCTGCGAGCAAAATAAGTGATAAAAATGAAGGCTATTTAGTTGTAAGATTTATTGATAACGGCAATCAATCCATAATATTAAACGATGGTGAAATATATAAACCAGGTCAAAAAATAGGACCATATACAATCATTGATACTTTGCCAGACTTAACAAACTCAACTTATACCGACAATTTTAAAGTAGGCACATTTAATTGTGGAGAAAAATATTCTTATAGGTTGTATATATATCGTTACCAACAAAGTGCCGTAAATCCAGAAATGCACGATAACGCACCACAGAAGGGGCGAGGGCGTGCATACAACGAAACAGATTATGCTGCTAGTCATAAACCAGTTGAGAAATCAATACCTCCCATGCCAATGTTATCGACAAAAGAGGGTAAAATTAAATATTGTATAGGTGAAACTGCCAATGTAGTTTCGGACCTACAATCTCTCGATAAATACTCTTATGATTGGTATCTTGATAATATAGACTTAAATAATAATAATTATATCTTACAAGCAACTAAACAAGGTAAATATACACTTATAGTTACTGATAAACAGTCTGGATGTGTAGATTCAAACAATATAGTATTAGAATTTTTGCTTTCTCCCGAAGCTCATATTGTAAACCAAGAAAATAATTTAACTTTTAATAAAGATACTATAATAGATATATGTGGTACTAAGCAGTTTAATTTTTTTGGCAAAGTAATTTCTGCTAATAATGTAGAATACTTTTGGCTAAAGGATGGTGTGCTAATTAGTCAATCACAAAGTATAATTATTGATAAAAGCGGCAAATATGTTTTTGTAGCAAGAAATGCTTCCTATTGTAGCGACACTTCTATTGTTATTGAACTAAGATATAATAACCCAGACTTTAGTTTGAGCCCGAATACCTTATCATTTGATTACGATACAACTCCGATACAAAGTATTAAACTATCAAATCTTAGTGACAGCACTCTAATTATTGCACCAAATAACATAACAATTAACCCACTTACGAATTTTTCGATTATTAACCCAGTAATTACTACTTTAAATCCATTAATTATCCCAGCAAAATCTGATACTATAATTACAGTGCAATTTCAATCTACTGATAATAATCCTAAAAGTGCTATTTTAAATATTAAACTATGCAATGTAGACAAAAGCGTACAATTAGAAGGTGTAAGAAAGAATAATAAAAAATCTATCCTATTAGCCGACCCCACTTTGGGTATTGATTTCGGTGATATCATATCGACTTGCGATACTATTTACAAAAAAGGGCTTAATTTGATTGTAAATGGACCCAAAGATATAAGGGCAAACTTGCAAAAATTGTTAAAAAATATATTTACTTTATCAAGCTCGAAATTTATTATAGAAAATGAAGTTTTATTATTAGCCAATTCGATAAATGAAATCGTTATAAGCATTGACCCAAGTTTACCAATAGGCACTTACTATGATGAAATTATTGTTATTTATAAGAATGTAGATTTAGATAATTACGATACCTTAAAAATTCCTATCACTGCAAATATAATTGAACCACAATTTCTGCCAGATACTATTAGATACGACTTCTCGCATTTACCTAATTGTATAAACCAATTGGATACTTCCTTTAATTTAAATATTAATCCTGCTTATGACTTTTATATTAAGGATACAATTAATAGTAATCATATAAAAATTAATGAAAGTTTACCAAAAAAACTGCAATTGCCCCTTAACAACATTAAATTACATTTTGATTTTAGCAGTACTGATACAATTCAAGCTAACTTAATTTTGCAGCCTTGCAATAAAGAAATACCAATAGTTGTTGTTCCACCTCAAAATGAATTGATAATTTCTTATAAAGATACGATTGACTTTGGAATAATTAATAATTTTGAGAGTTGTGGCGATGTTGTAAAAGATTTTATAATAGATGTAAGCCACCCAATAAATATAAGTAGCATTGAGTACCAAAAGGACACATTTTTATTAGAAATAGCTGATGAAATGCAATTAAAGGAAGGTAGAAATATTCTAAATGCTATATTTTCTTATCAAAAGAAGAATAAGTATTTAGATTCTATCATATTTATGATAAAAGAATGTAATAAAAAGATAAAGGTATATTGCAAAGGTGAGAGGAGTGATAGCCAATTTGTAGACTTATCAAAGAAATTAATAGATTTTGGAACAAATAGCATAGGTGTAAACTCTACTTTCAAGGTGAATTTATATAATTTTAGTCAAACTCAAACTGTCGAGATTGCTAATATCAACGTTCCAAGTCCATTTATAATAATTAATCCCAATTTTAGTGATTTCCCAAAAACACTATTACCTAATGACTCATTAGAATTAGAATTTGGCTATAATAATAATAGCTTAGGTATAAACCAAGATAGTATTAGTATTTCCATTCAAAAGCCCTGTCCATTTGAACTAAAATATATAATAATTGGAAATACAATTGATAAGCAAAATTATGACATAAGATATAATTTACCAGATAAATATGATGCTCTTTTCAATCAATCCTTTGTTTTGCCGTTGGATATTTCTATTAATGATAAGCTTATTTTAAAAGACACCAAAATTAAGAAAATTACTTTATTCTTTAGCTATGATAAGGCTATTTTTGATGTAAATAGTATAAAACAAATATCTACTTCTCTAAATATGAACGAAGCTAAGTTTACGCCAGGGCAATTTTTGCTTACTTATGAGTTAAATGAGAATTCTAATTTGTACAATGAAGTGTTGTCCGAAATTAATGTAAAACCATTATTAGGTCATAGTTTAAGTTCTAAAATTTACCTTGATAGTGTAGTATATAGCCCTAATGCAATAATTAATTCTCAATTAGATAGCACTTTAATTAATCTTAATGGAGATTGTATAATAAATTATAGAACAGTCGAGGTAGGGGGGACTAATGGTATAATTCTCAAAAGCAAGAATCCAATGAACACTATATTAGATTTTGATATTGAAGTTGTTAGTGACGGACTAACAGAAATTAATTTAGCTGATATACATGGTAATCTAATTAAAAATATGAGATTGGAAAAGTTAAATAGTGGTAAATATAATATCAAATTTAATTTAGATAATGTCTCTTCGGGAGTATATTTTATTATTTTAAATAATGGAATTAATAGTGATATTAAGAGCGTGATTATTCAAAAGTAGCCTCATTCACAGTTACTTTACCTATCATTATTAGCTATATCCATTGCGCATTTAATGCCATCAGCTGCAGAACTTACGATACCTCCAGAAAGTCCCGAGCCCTCTCCCGCAAAGTATAAATTATCAAAGCCAGCTACTTTAATATTGTCTCTTTCTACTTGTATAGGTGATGAGGTTCGACTTTCTAAGCCCATCATTACACCTTCTTCAAATCCTCTAATTTTTGTTGAGAATTCTTTTATTCCGTTAAAAATTGACTCAATTACTATTTGCGGGAATAATTCTCTATACTCGGCACTTACTAATTCAAATGGATATGAAGTTGTTCCAAATGTATTTGTAATTTTTTTACTCATAAAATCAGATACTTTCACAGCTGGGGCTTTATAGGAGCCAGTAAAATCATAGAATTTCCGTTCTAAATTCATTAGCCAATCTAATGCCTGAAGTGCATCAAGGTTTTTGCCTGTTAGTTTTTGAATATTTACGCCAGCAACCAAGGCAGAATTAGCAAATGGGTAATTTCTTTTATAGTTACTCATACCATTAACTATATTAAGTCCTTTGTAGGGAGGAGCAGACACAACCATTCCACCGGGGCACATACAGAATGAATAAGCTGACATTTTAGACGGTATGCTAAATGTTAATGCATAATCGGCAGATTTTACTCCGGGTAATGATTCTGTTCTCCACTTAGATTTATTAATAAGTTCTTGTGGGTGTTCTACTCGCGAACCTATTGCAAAATCTTTTAAATGAAATTTTACACCAATATTTACTAAACTTTGAAACACTTCATAAGCAGAGTGTCCAGTCGCAACAATAAAATAATCAGCTGTAATTTTTCCCTTTTCTGTTTCGATTGCTGTAATTTTTGTTCCTTGTTTGTAAATACTAGTCATTTTGTTGTCAAAGGTGATTTCCACACCCTTATCTATTAATTCCTTACGGAAATTCTTTACAATTTTTGTTAATAAATTACTTCCAACATGAGGTTTAGAGAAGTACTTTATCTCTTCAGGACCGCCTAATGCAATAAATTTATCAATTATATAATCTCGCTCTTTGCCGATTGATTTGGTTCTGCTAGTTAACTTACCATCGGAAAAAGTGCCAGCACCGCCTTCACCAAAAGCATAATTACTTCTTTCGTTGAGCTCACTAGTTTTCTCAAAATGCTTTACATCTTTAATCCTTTGATATACTTCGGCCCCTTGTTCGATTAAGGTAACTTGATACCCCGCAGTAATAAGAATAGATGATGCAAAAATACCTGCAGGCCCGCTACCTACTATTACAACCTTCTTTGCTTTGTGTTTATTATTAGGTATATCTAATTGTTCAACTTCTGGCGCTACACCACTTTTTAATTCATCTGAACTTACACCTAACCTAATCTGCCAATGTATATCATTAGCACTTCTTCCGTCTAAACTCTGTTTAAGGATTTCATAATTAAACTCCTTGATATTGAGTTTATTTTGAATAGCAACAACTAAGTCCTCTGTTGCATAATCAGTACGCAAATTGACTTCTAAAATACTAAAACCCATAGCTCTATAATATATATAATTTGTAAAATTTGAGCAAAAATAAGAAAATATATCAGATTGAAGAATTACTATTTAATAAACTTTTTATGCCATAAGGAAATCATTAATAAAATATAAATTTCATTCTGAAAGTTAAATTTATTATCCTTATGTAATTTAAACAACCTATTAATATAATTAATATCGAAAATATTCTCTGTAACAAAAAATGATTGATTGATTATATCATATACTGGATTAAACCATTCGTTTCGTAACCATTCTTTTACTGGTGCTGCAAAGCCTTGCTTTTTGCGGTAAATCACTTCATTAGGTAAAATATTTTCTGCTGCTTTCTTAAGTAAATATTTAGGTATCTTTGTATTAGGCAGTCTTTGCTTTTCGTTTAAGGACATAGTATATTCAACTAAGCGACTATCTAAAAATGGCACCCTAGCTTCAAGTGAATGCGCCATCGTAATTTTATCTACTCTCATTAATAAAGTTTCGGCTAATCTATGTCTTAACTCTATATACACCATTTTCTGCATTTGGTCTGCTTGCGGATAATTACGAGAAATCTCATCATAAATCTTATTAATCATAAGATTAGGCTCATTTATCAAATTTTTATATTTATTGTTTAATAAATAATTTAAATGTATAGGGGTAAACCTATTACTACCTGTTTTATAAAGTTCTTCATTATAAGTAGATCTTCTAATATACTCACTGATAATATAATAGCCATTTTTATTTAAAAGCGGGCTGACGGAAGAAAATACAAGCTGTTTAAGTAATTGGGGCAATAGATTAAAATACTTATGGTAAGAATTATTAAATTTCCAATCCCTGATTATCCAATCATACCCAAAAAATTGTTCATCACTACCTTCGCCAACTTGTATTACAGTTGTACCACTATTCTTAGTGAGTTTACTTAAATAATAAAGTGGGATACATACAGGGTCCCCGTTAGGTTCGTCCGTATGCCAAGTTAAATCATCTAAAGAATCAAAGGCATCGTTTTTGTTGATGAGTATTTCATGGTGATTAGACTTGAATTTTTTAGCAATTAAATTAGCATAGTACAACTCATTATATTTCTCTAAATCACTAAATCCAACTGTATAAGTATCTACAGGTCTATCCATTATTTCACTCATTAGAGCTACATTTAAGCTCGAATCAATGCCACCGCTAAGAAAGACACCAAAAGGTACATCGCTCATCATACGATCTTTAATAGCTGTTCGGAGGTGGGCTAATATATTAGAGATAATTTGATTTTCATCTTGAGATTGTATATTCTGAACGTTACTTAGAGGCGTCCAATATTGCGTAATTGTAATATCAGATTTATATGATACTAAAAAATGACCCGAAGGCAACTTTTTAATACCTTCAAATAAAGTGCCTTCGGTACCAGTCATCGAGAAATGTAATAGGTTGACCATTTCACGATAATTAACCGTTGCTTTTATATCAGGGTGTTGAAGAATTGATTTAATTTCTGAACCAAATACTAAAATATTATCTTTTAAATAATAATAAAGTGGTTTTATTCCTATTCTATCTCTACATAATAATATAGAATTATCTTTAGAATCCCATATAGCTATTGCCCACATACCAAGTAATTTATTGAATAACTTTGTTCCCCATTCCTGATAGCCATATAATATAGTTTCTGTATCTGTGTTTGAGTGATAATTATAACCTTTAGATAATAATTCTTTCCTAATTTCCTTGTGATTATAAATTTCGCCATTGAATACAATATGGTAACGGCCGTCTGGGGTGTGCATGGGTTGGTTGCCATTTTCGCTTAGGTCTATGATTGCTAAGCGTCTAAACGAAAACCCGCATTTCAAGTCATCAGATAACCATTGCCCATCAGAATCAGGCCCACGATGAACAATAACATCGCTCATTCTTTTTAATAAATTATGGTTTGTTTGTGAAGTAGTCCTATTGTCAATAACGCCAGCAATACCGCACATACTTAAATACCTGCTTTTAAGTTTTCGTATTTTATGATAGTAAGCATTTCTTTTACTGCTTCACTAAGTCCAGAAAATACAGCTTTAGAAATAATAGAATGCCCTATACTTAGTTCTCTAATGGATTTTATACCTGCTATAAGCTGTGTGTTGGTATAATTTAAGCCATGACCTGCAGCTACAAAGAGCCCTAAAGAGTGTGCATAGTTTGCTGCCTTTTCAATTTTTGAAAAATGCGATATAATATCTTTTTGAGTTGTGGCTTCAGCATATTTCCCGGTATGTAGTTCAACCATATCTGCGCCAATTTCTTTGCAGACTTCTATTTGATTAAAGTCAGGTTCAACAAAAAAGGAAACCTCAATATCTTTTTCGTGCATCCTATCGCATAGTATTTTAAGATTATCTTTCATAGAAATTACGTCTAAGCCGCCTTCCGTAGTTAATTCTAATCTTTTTTCAGGCACTATTGTAACTAATTCTGGAACTATATCTAAAGCAATGTTAATTATCTCTTCAGTAGCAGCCATTTCTAAATCAAATCTCGTTTGAATTGTTTCCCTGATTAATTTTATATCTTTATCTTGAACGTGGCGCCTATCTTCTCTTAGGTGTGCTACTATTCCAGTGGCTCCTGCTAATTCGGCTACTAATGCAGCTGTTACTGGGTTGGGTTCATCGCCACCCCTGGCTTGCCTTATTGTTGCTACGTGGTCTATATTTACATTCAAATTCATCTTATTTTACTCATAATCCTAATTAACAAAAGTAAGAAGTTTTATATTATTATAAATTGTTAAAATGATAATTGAAGTATTATAATTGATTGATGTTGTTTGAAAATCATCTAAATACTTTTTGACTGGGCAGAAATCAAGTAGATTATTGAGAGGGTGCGATTATCTACTATATTTAGTAACTTATGCTGAAAATGTATTAGAGGCAATCATAATTAGTATATTGCTTATCAATTAAGTGCTTTTAATAATCCGATCGAAATAATAGCCTTTTGCATAATTCTCACTCCACATTTATCATCAAGAGAATAAATGGGGCGAACCCCATTTATCTAAATTTTTACGAACTTCTCTATTCTATTGCCTATTTTTATGAAATAAACGCCAGGGGTGAGGTGCGATATATCTATTTTGTTATTACTATTAATAAATGATTTTTGCAAGACTTGTAACCCTAATATATCGTATATAAAAGCAGGCGAGCTTATGTTATTGTCCTTATTATCGTAATTAATCGTTATGAAATCTGTAGCGGGGTTAGGGAAAATAGCAACATCAGTATTATGTAAGCTTATATCTTTAACACCAACGGACTCGTCAAGTTTCATTAATACTACTTTCGCAAAACCAAAGGGGTATTCAGTTTTATATGGTTCCCACTCTTCTCCTTGGTAAACGCTTTTAAATGCTATAAAAACATCTCCACTTTCTGTGTTATATATAGCAGCTCTACCTAATGTGACTGAATCTGGATCTGAATTAGGTTGGTGGAACAAAATATCATCAACCGTTTTGCCAGCTGAGTTTACATACCTTAGTGAAGAATGTAGCTCTTCATAACCACTACGAGGTCTATAAGTCATTAGTGATGCGCCACTATTCAGTACAGCAGCATTCGCTATAATTAAGCTGTCTTTAGAGGATGTCTGTATTGTTCTGGGATTCAAAGTGTCCATTGTATAGTTTAATTCAAAGTTACTATCATAACTATTTAAGAAGGATGTTCTAAAAATAAAAAGTGTAGCGTCTCTATATGTAACTAAAAAATCACCATGCTGATTTACGTTATCTAATGATACATAGGATAATAATAAGTCTTTACCAAAATCTTGTCTAATAATTGGGTTGAGTTTGTTATCTAACTTATATAATGTTATATATTGAGCAAATCCTGGCTTAGAAAATGCATAATTTAAATAAAAGCCATTGTTATATTTATATAACGTGATAGAATATAATTGCTCATTAAACTTAAATGGGGTAAATCCAATATCTTTACTTTCTATCAGATTACAATCTGTGTTATAAATATCAACACATGGGAATTTGGTATCTGTATTATAGTTACCTAATAGTATTTGTTCACCATCTTTCGAAATTATAGGGTTAGGTATCTTGTTTTTACTTAAAGAGTCAGAATAACTTTTTTTTATGATATTTAAGTTTTTGTCTAACTCAATATAAGAAATACCATAAGTTATTTCATGCCCAGGAATATTCCTAAATCCAACTATTTTAATTGTATTATCATGTGCCACATATAGGTCTCTTATGGTACATTCCCAATGTGCACTATCATTAAATTTTAATGTTTTACCATTTTCATCAATAATCATTATATTTATTTTATCGGATTCATTAGGAATTTGTGTACTATAAGCAAAGACTTTATTACCATCCTTCAAGTCAGCTATTCGCCCTTCTTTATAGTGTTTGTTTCTATTGTAATCATAAACTTGCTTGTAAACTATACCAATAGAATAAATATTAGAGCTTACACCAAATAAGATCGCTATTAATAAGATAAGCCTCATTATTTTACCTTTAAAGAAAAAATTATTGTTTAATAAATTATTATATTGTTTTAATCATTTTTAAAAATGACCAGTCTGTAGAGTTCAATCTAATGAAAATATATTAAATTACCAAAATATTTTTTATGATTTTTGAAAATACTTAGGAATAAAATAAATATTTGGTGTATAAGGCTACGCGAAATCATTGGCTAATTACCTATATTTTTTGCATTAAGGTTTCAAAATAGATAATTTATAGTTATTTTAGCTTAGTTATTTAAACAATTTTTGTGAGAGTTATTTATGTATGGAAATTTAAAAGAATATTTAAGTAAAGAATTAAACGCTTTAGAAGAACAGAAGCTATATAAGCACGAAAGAATTATCGAATCACCGCAATCTGCAGAAATTTTAGTTAATGGCAAAAAAGTATTAAATTTCTGTGCAAATAATTACCTAGGATTATCATCAAATCCCGACTTAATTAAAGCTTCGCATGAAAGTATCGACGCTCGTGGCTTTGGTTTGTCTTCAGTTCGTTTTATTTGTGGCACGCAGGATATACATAAAGTCTTAGAAAGAAAAATTGCAGATTTTGTTGATATGGAAGATGCTATACTTTTCTCTTCTTGTTTTGATGCAAATGGTGCTGTATTTGAGCCACTTTTTGGACCAGAAGATGCAATTATCACTGACGCTTTAAATCATGCTTCTATTATTGATGGTATTCGCTTATCTAAAGCTAAACGTTGGGTTTATAAGCATAGTGATATGAATAATGTAGAAGAAATAGCCCCTGCTACTGGTAAAACTTTAAAAGGCTTAGAAAAATGCTTGATTGAAGCAAATGAACAAGGGTGCAGGTTTAAAGTTATCGCTACTGATGGTGTATTTTCTATGGATGGAGATATTGCAAACTTAAAAGATATTTGTGATTTGGCAGACAAGTACGATGCTCTTGTTATGGTTGATGATAGTCATTCTACTGGCTTTATTGGCAAAACAGGCAGAGGAACGCACGAATATAGAGAAGTGATGGGTAGAATAGATATTATAACTACTACGTTTGGTAAAGCTCTTGGTGGTGCAAGTGGTGGTGCGATAATCGGACATAAAGAAATAATCGAATGGATGAGAAATAAAGCAAGACCATACTTATTCTCGAATACTATTGCGCCAGCTGTTGTAGGTGCTACAATTAAATGTATTGATATACTAACGGCTTCTACAGAATTAAGAGACAAGTTAGAGAGCAATACTCAAAAGTTTCGTAAAGCAATGACAGAAGCAGGATTTGACATTATCCCTGGAGTTCATCCTATAACTCCAATAATGTTTGGCAAATATCCCGATTGCTCTGCCTTAGCTGTGAAATTTGCTAACCGTATGTTAGAAGAAGGTATTTATGTTATAGCCTTTTCTTTCCCTGTTGTTCCAAAAGGTAAAGATAGAATAAGGGTGCAAATTTCAGCTGCTCATAGCGACGAACACTTAGATAAAGCAATTAATGCTTTTATAAGAGTCGGCAAAGAATTAAATATGATTTAATGTATATTTATATAGAAAGAGGTTATTTTACACAAATAGCCTCTTTCTATTGACTTGTATGTAAAAATACATTTATCGAAAAAAATTAATCTACTATTGAGCTTCTAAGTACGTTGTTCATGCTTTCCGCAATTATATCAGCAATATTCCCTACTATTGGGGCATCATGCCCAGAGTATACAATTTTCAAATCTAAATATGAAAGCCTTTTTAATGTTTCAATATAAGCCTTAGTATAAGTTCCACCTATTGTTTTAATGCTTAACTGCGTATCTCCAGAAAACAATGTACCATTTTCAGGGACATAAATGCAAATTGAATCATTAGAATGCCCAGGTGTATATAAGATTTCAGCGTTACAATCTCCAATTTTTACTTTCATACCATCTTTTGGTATTTCATCTACTAATGGTCCTTTTGCCATTCCTATTACGTAGGGCGAAAACTCTGGCTTTATTACTTTTAATGAATTTGTATGGTCAAAATGCTCGTGCGTCAGTATCACTAAATCAAGTTTCTTCTTACCTAAACCTGTGTTTAAATGATGAATATAATCTACAATACCATCGTCTCTACCAGTATCTATAAGCGTGTTAATATCGGCAATGGCATTCCATGAACCTCTTACAAAATAAGATTTTGCAGTATAAATATTGGGGTCGCCATTGTAAATAGAAACCTGCATTTTTATCTCTTTTTGAAAACATTAGCATTAGATACTAACCTTTCAAACTTATCTGTAATTTCTTCTGGAATAGATTGGGTTTGCTCTGTTGTTAATAAACCATTCGTATTTAATACCTTATGAAACATATTTAAAACATCTATTCTCTGTTTATATTCAAAGTGTAGCAATACATTTTTACAAATAATAGCATCAAAATTTAAATCAAGTGGTTTTAAAGTAAGTAAGTCATGCTTAATGAATTTTAGAGAGTTCTTAATCTCATCTCCTAAGATAAATTGCTCATCTGCATCATATTGAGTAAAATATTTATTAAATATATCTTCTGGCATACGTTCTAACTCATGTTTTTTATAAATACCATTATTTATAATAGATTGGAAATTACCTAATTCATCAATATCGCTTGCTAAAATTTGAACATTTTGAAACCATTCATTACCTATTTTCTCTCTTAATATCATTGCAAAGGTATAAGGTTCGGGTCCCATTGCACAACCAGCATCCCATATTTTAATTTGCTCGCCTTGCTTTTTAAAAGCTATCAACTGATCAGCTAATTGCTCTAATGTGTGCCTATCTCTGAAGAAAAAAGTAAATGCCATTTTATAAATTTCCTTTTAATTAATGTCTAAAGTGTCTTAAACCTGTAAATACCATAGTCATATTACGTTTATTAGCTTCTTCTATTACTTCATTATCTCTTACTGAACCGCCCGGCTGAATTACTGCAATTGCTCCTGCTTCATTAGCTTCAATTAATCCATCTGCAAACGGGAAAAAAGCATCTGATGCTACTACACAAGACTTGAGATTTAAATTCATCAATTTTGCTTTTTCTACTGCTATTCTTGACGAGTCTACTCGCGACATTTGCCCGGCACCAATCGCTAAAGTTTGCTTTCCATTTGTATATACAATTGCGTTACTCTTTACGTGTTTGCAAACTTTCCAAGCAAATAATAGAGAGTTCATTTCTTCATCATTAGGTTTGCGTTCCGTAACAACTTGTAACTTTGATGTATCAATTAAATATTTATCATTTGACTGAACTAATAAGCCACCTACAACCGAACGGCAATCCTTATCTAAATAATTTGTAATTTGCTGGGGAGCAAATCTTATAAGCCTTCTATCCTTTTTCTTACTTAGTATCTCAAATGCTGTTTCTGTAAAATTGGGTGCAATTATTAATTCTGTAAATATACCATGAATAGCGTTCGCTGTATCTTCATCTACTTCTCGATTAAATACGATAATACCGCCAAATGGAGATACAGTATCTGTAGAAAAGGCTAAATTAAATGCTGTTTTAATATCTTCTGCACTTGCTACACCGCAAGGATTGGTATGCTTGATTATGGCGCAACTAGGCTCCTCAAATTCTATTATTAATTGAGCTGCAGAGTTTATATCTAAAATATTATTATATGAAAGTTCTTTTCCATGTATCTTTTCAAAAATATCATTAAAATAACCATACAAAGCCGCTTGTTGGTGTGGGTTTTCTCCATACCGTAAATCTTGGACTTTATTATAAGATAAATTTAGTTTGTCTGGTATATTGTTATCATTATACTTATTAAAATAGTTAGATATCAAGGAGTCGTAATATGCAGTATGAGAGAAAACCTCGCCTGCTAAAACTGCCCTATAATTTTCACTCAAACAACAATTATTTTCTTTTAATAACTTGATTATTTCTTCATATCTATTAGGGTTTATAACAACCGCCGTCCACTTATAATTTTTGGCTGCACTTCTTAGCATGGTAGGTCCACCAATATCAATATTTTCAACCATTTCGTTGTGCGGAGCTTTTTCGGATAATTTATTCTCAAAAGGATAAAGATTAACAACTACCAAGTCAATTGAACTGAAATTATGTTCTTTGAGTTGAGCCAAGTGCTCATCATTATCTAGTTCTGCCAACAAACCTGAATGTAAGGCAGGGTGCAAGGTTTTAACTCTACCATCGAGAATTTCCGGGAATGAGGTGATATCGCTAACACTGGAAACCTCAATACCAGCACTTGCTAAAGTCTTAAATGTGCCACCAGTTGAATAAATTTTTATCCCAAAATCGACTAATTGTTTGCAAAACTCAACTATGCCACGCTTGTCTGATACCGATACTAATGCCGTTTTTAATTTATGGCTATCTGGACTAATCATTTCTAATTTCCGTTAAATTATAATAGACAAAAGTATTAATATTAATTTAAATTCTTACAAACTTTCTAAAAATTCAGATACTAAATAGAAAGAGCCTAAGATTAACATATTAGATCTCTTTTGTTTGTATAGCTCAACAAGTTCATATAAATTATATAATGAAATCTTATTAAAGTTAAGCTCTTGAGCTACTTCAAGCAAGATTTTCGTATCAATCCCCCTCTGCTCTTTTATATTAACAAAATTAATTTTATCTGTATATTTTCTGATAATTCTAAGCATTAAACTATAATCTTTATCTTTCATACATGTAAAATATATATTAAAGTTTTCAGGTTGCAAATCACTACTCTTAATTGTTTCTAAACAATATGATATAGCGTCAGGGTTGTGAGAGCCATCAAGAATTATTTTAGGTTGATTTTCTAATAACTCTAATCTACCACGTAAATTTGCATTGACTTTTGAATTTTTTATCCCTTGGGCTATAGACATAGCGCTAATGTTCTGAAACTGTGTAGCAATAAGCTGTAGGGTATTGAAAACTGTTTTATGATTGTCAATTTGATGCTTACCGCTAAAAGGGGAGAGGATACTAATGGTATCATTGTGCCATTTAGTATCAAAACTCATTTGTAAATTTGGCTTGTATTTAATATTTTCTATGGGATAATCTTTGCTAAAATAAATTGGCGACTCTAATTTATTAGCAATAGCTGATAAAAGTAATAGGACTTCATCGATATTATTTTGGACAATAACGGGGATATGGCTTTTAATAATCCCACCCTTCTCACTAGCTATTTTTGCAATTGTATCACCTAAATAATCCTGATGGTCCATACTTATAGAAGTAAGTACAGAGGCTATTGGCTTGATGATATTTGTTGAATCAAATCTACCACCCATACCTGTTTCTATAATTGCTATATCTACACGTTGTCTCCTAAAATATTCAAACGCCATTAAAGTAGTAATTTCAAAAAATGTTGCTTCTATTTCATTAGCCTTTTCTTTTAATAAGTTATATATATCAATAACTTCATTATCACTAATTTGCTTGCCGTTTACTTGTATTCGCTCATTAAATTTAATGATATGCGGAGAAGTATAAAGACCGACATTATATCCACTCTCCTGAAGAATAGAGGCTAACATTGAACAAACTGAACCTTTACCATTTGTACCTGCAATATGAATTAAATTAAGGTTAGATTGCGGATTATTGATACTATTAGCTAATGCAATAGTGCGTTCAAGCCCTGGTTTAATTCCATTGCGTAACTTAGAGTATAAGTCAAAGAGCAAAAAATTTATATCATTCATAACTTTACACCTCATTGTCTTCTTAAAAATACAAAAAATATTGATTTAATATGCTGTGATAATTATATAAATAAGTAGGTCTTTGCTTAAAATACCAATTTAATTACTCGATTTTCGTCAGACGTAAAAAGTAATTTAGGGGAATATAAAGATGATAAGAAATGTTGAGAGAGTAATTGCAGCACCTCCATACCATTGGGTGGGTAACGGCTTTAGGGTTCATAGTTTTTTTCCTTCTGCTACGAATGGTATAGATGGAAGGCGTATGAGTCCTTGGTTTTTGATGGACTATGAAAGTGCTTACCATTTTCCACCCAGCCTAGACCCGAGGGGCGTAGAAGCGCACCCACATAGAGGCATTGAAACCGTTTCTATTATATATGAGGGAAAAGTTGCCCACCATGATAGTGTCGGTAATGGAGGCGTAATAGGCAAAAATGATGTTCAATGGATGACTGCTGGTTCAGGTATATTACACAAGGAATATATAGAAGAAGAATTTAATAAGCAAGGTGGTGTTTGTCAGATGGTGCAACTATGGGTAAATCTACCACAGAAATATAAAATGACAAAGCCTAAATACCAAGATTTACTTTTTAAAGATGCTAATAAATTTATATCTGACAATCAAAAAGTACATTTAAATATTATAGCTGGAAATTATAAAAATATTGAAGGGAGAGCAGATTTGTTGACTCCAGTCGAATTATTTGATTTGACAATTGCAAAAGGCTCTAAAATTGATTTTTCCTTCAATAGTAAGCATAACTTAGGTATGTTAGTAATTGACGGAATAATTACTATTAATGATAGGCATAGCGTGCAAAAAGATTACTTTATTCTGTTTGAAAATATAGGCTCAGAGGTTACTTTATTTGGCGAAATAGATTCTAAAGTTTTGATTTTAAGTGGAGAGCCTATCGAGGAGTCTATCGCACCTTATGGACCTTTTGTTATGAATAATATGAACGAAATTTACGAAGCATTTCAAGATTATAAAAATGGCAAATTTGGATTTTTAGAATAATTATTATATTTAAATATGTATATATGGAGATACAAGATGACTCAAGATAAAATAAATGGTATGTATAGAGCTATAGATACCTTAGATGCAAAAGGTTTTGTGGCTAATTTTACAGATGATGCAAAATTTATTATTGGGAACGACACTATAATTAACGGCAAAGATAATATTCTAAAATATATTGAAGAATTTTTTAATTCTATAAATATAATTAGACATTTTGATATGAAAGAGATAGTAAAAGATGATGTTGTTGTAGTGTATGGTAGTTCCCAATATACGAGAAAAGACGGTTCATTCATCTTAGTTCCATTTTGCGATATACTCGAAGTATGGAAAGGGCAAATTAAGCAATATCATATTTATAATGATTTATCTAAATTATAAATAAATACTATATACTAATTATAAGAATAATGCAAAAAAAAGAGGTTGCTAAAGTAGGCAACCTCTCTTTTTTTAGAATAGAAATAACTATTAATACATTCCATCCATTCCACCCATACCGCCAGGAGGCATAGGCATTGGATCTTCTTTTTTCGGTTTTTCAACAATTGTGCATTCAGTTGTTAGTAATAAACCAGCAACAGAAGCAGCATTTTCTAAAGCTACACGGCTCACTTTAGTTGGGTCAATTACGCCCATAGCGTACATATCGCCAAATTCAGAAGTTCTAGCGTTATAACCAAAAGCGCCGCTATTTTCTTTTACTTTATTGACAATAACTGATGCTTCTTCGCCAGCATTGGTTATAATTTGTCTGATAGGTTCTTCAATAGCTCTACGGATAATTTGAACGCCAGTTTTTTCGTCTTCATGAGTTGTTACAATACTATCCAAACCGTTAAGTGTTCGTAAGTAAGCAACGCCACCACCTGGAACAATACCTTCTTCAACAGCAGCACGAGTAGCATGTAAAGCGTCTTCTACTCTTGCTTTCTTTTCTTTCATTTCAACTTCAGTAGCAGCACCAATTTTAAGGACAGCAACGCCACCGCTTAATTTTGCCAATCTTTCTTGTAACTTTTCTCTATCGTAATCAGAAGTTGTTTTTTCGATTTGAACTCTGATTTCGTTTACTCTTTTCTTAATATCATCAGAACTACCATTACCTTCAACGATAGTAGTATTATCTTTGTCGATAATTACTTTTGCAGCAGTACCTAACGATGATAAAGCAGTTTGGTCTAATTTAAAGCCTTTTTCTTCGCTGATTACTGTGCCACCTGTAAGAACTGCAATATCTTCAAGCATAGCTTTACGTCTATCGCCAAAGCCCGGAGCTTTTACCGCTGCTACCCTAAGAGTGCCACGTAATTTGTTTACTACTAATGTTGCTAAAGCTTCGCCTTCCAAATCTTCAGCAATGATTAATAAACCTCTACCAGATTGTGATGTTTTTTCTAAAATAGGAAGAATATCTTTAATTGCAGATATTTTCTTATCATGAATTAAAATAAATGGATTTTCTAAAACTGTTTCCATAGAATCGGCATCAGTAATGAAATAAGGCGATAAGTAACCTCTATCAAATTGCATACCTTCTACTGTTTCTAAAGAAGTATCAGTTCCCTTAGCTTCTTCTACAGTGATAACCCCATCTTTACCTACTTTTTCCATCGCTTCGGCAATTAATTCACCAATAGTAGAATCATTATTGGCTGAAATTGTTCCAACTTGAGCTATTTCCTTTTTGCCCTCTACATCGCGACTAATACTTTTCAATGTATCTGTAATAGAAGCAACAGCAAGATCTATACCGCGCTTCAAGTCCATTGGATTAGCGCCAGCAGTTACATTCTTTAATCCTTCGCGGTAAATAGCTTGTGCTAATACAGTAGCGGTAGTAGTTCCGTCGCCTGCAACATCAGAAGTTTTTGATGCTACTTCACGAACCATATTCGCACCCATATTTTCAATTGGGTCTTCTAATTCTATTTCTTTGGCAACAGTTACACCATCTTTAGTTACAGTTGGTGCACCAAATTTTTTATCAATAATTACATTGCGACCTTTGGGTCCTAATGTTACTTTTACAGCATTTGCTAATTGATCAACGCCTTTTTTTAACGCTGAACGAGCTTCTACATCATAATTTATTAATTTAGCAGCCATTATATTTATCTCCTTGAATTATCTCTATTTGATTTACTTGTTAATTATTGCAAAAATGTCACTTTCTCTCATAATGAGCAATTCTTCACCATTATAAGAAACTTCAGTACCTGCATATTTACCATAAAGTACAGTATCGCCTACTTTAACTTGTAGTGCTGTTACAGTACCATTTTCACTTTGTTTACCTTGACCTACCGCAATAATTTCACCTTGCATTGGTTTTTCTTTTGCTGTATCTGGGATAATAATTCCACCAGAAGTTACTTCATTTGCTGAAGCCGCTTTTACTATCACTCTATCGTGAAGAGGTTGTAAAGCCATCGTTTACTCCAAATTTAAATTTCTAAAAAATATATTTTCAATAGTATTAGCACTCTGTTGTATCGAGTGCTAATACTATCACGATACTATAAGTTAATTATTTTATGATAAGTGATAAATGCTAAGAAAAGTGAAAAGATGAATAATTATAGAAATAAGTAGAAAAAAACTCCTGCATCAGTAATGACTGCAGAAGTTAATTTTTTATTTTTTAGAAATTCAATACTTAATAAAGTTTGCTTAGAATTTTACAAATTTCTTTATTACAGCATTCATTTGATCATTTGTACTAACTTTTACAAAATACACACCAGGGACAAGATTTTTTATATCCATCTTATAGCTTTGTTGTATACTCTGAGTTGTATTTGTTAATACTTTTTTGCCCATGGCATTATAAATTTCAATTGAGCTTATACTGCCTATCTCACTACCAAGTGGATTACCTGCATTATTTAGCATTATAGAAATATAATCAGTAGCAGGGTTTGGCTGAATAAAAATATCTTTGTTATCGTTATTACTTTCCTCAACGCCCACAAGACTATTGAAATTGATACCTGTAATATATGGATAATACTTATTTCCTTGAGGAGTTGTAACTAAAGTTTGACCCAAAACAACAAAATCACCATTATCAACTTCTTTGACATCCCAAACCATAGTTAGCGCATTTTTATAGTTCCAAACTAATTCATCTACCTTATTCCATAAACTGTCAGCAATAAATACAGCAATACTTACAACATTATTTAATTTATAAAGTCCATATACAGCATAATACCCTGGGTTATGTTGTAAAGGTAATACATTAACTACGGTAAAACCTTCCAGATTATTTTTTTTAGTAAAATTTACACTTGAAATTATTTCGCCATTTTCATTAATCATTACCTGCCCACCATTTCGGTGAATAAGTATGAAATTCCCATTCTCAAGCTTCTTTATTGATGTTAAGCTCTGTCCTTGCTCTGGTGTACATAAAGAATAATTTAACAATTTGGCATTGACGTATAAATTATCATAGCCTGATATATTATTCTCTATTAATTTACTTGCCGAATCTCTATCAAAACTATATTTAGCAATTATAGTGTTACCTCCATAACCTGCATAGAATCCAAAAAAAGTACTATCATTAGCAAAACACAAATATCGCAGTTGCCCATCTTTATTATAATCAAACAAATCGCGGAATGGTTCAGAATTTAATTTAATTCTGTAGACCATATCACCATCTCCAACCCCATCTGCAAATTCATAAACAATAATGCTACATTCACGATCTAATCCTTCAGGTCCAATAACAAATAAATTATTATGATTTTTATAATAGTAAATGCTTTGCATAAGTGCACCATGAGAGCCTCCAGCCAACTCTAATAAACTACCGTCTTTCGATGAATATTTGTAATAATTTGGTCTACTATAAGTACTAGGCTGTCCTTGCTGTATTACTAATACTGGTCCTTCATCCGAGCAATAGTATTCATTCACATCACCAAAAGTCGTATAACCTTTTGCACGAAATGAATCATATAAAGTACTTGCCTCTTCATTTTGAAACAATATATTCCCATTTTTATCAAAAGATAATATTGCGGGGTAAGCACGAGTTTTTATTTGCCCACTTGTTTCGTCTTTATAGGACATACGGGGAAAATAGGATAAATAATATTGCTGTTTGCATTCTATAATTTGAGTTGGAGTGAAAACAAGGTTGATAGCTTTTTTACTTTCATACAAATGCTCCCATTTTACTGCTGATTGAAGCTGGCAGAGTAATAAAAAAAACAGTGCAATTATATATTTAATATGTTTATTCATAATTTAATCCTTATAAAAGTTTTAAAAAATAATTCAAAAGTCTTTTTGACAATCAAGTTAAAATTAATATTTTTATCATTGTTCTATATTAGGGCAAATAATCTGGCATGGTTCATAAATATAATCGTTACCACCTGTGCCAAAAAGACAAGTACCATAATATTGACCTATACCAGCGCAAGTACCTGGATCTACAGTTACATTAAGAACTCTATGTGCTTCTACAAGCTCTGAGTTGTCATTGAAGCAAGGACAATAATTAGCTGTTACAATACAACAGCCTGGACCTGTATAACACTCTCCAATCAACAATACAGGGTGATCCGGGTTTGATAAATTGAAACACATATCTTTGCACAAACTACTAATATAGGATATTTCATAGCGATTGCAAGGAGGCATTTCGCAATTAGGAAAAACACCATCACATTTTATTGCTAATTTTTGAGCGGGCGTTAAGCTTGCCAAATAAGCATCATACTGCTTATTCATTATTTTAGGAAATAACATACCAAGGAATATCTCAAAGTTATTTTTATCGATACCACTAAAATTATCTGGGTAACCTGGCATTAAAAATTGCATAAAGCCGTAGCAGGTGTCTGCTGTGTTTGTAGTATCTTTCTTCCAATCCCAACTTAAGGCAGTAAATCTCAATTGTTCAAATGTACGTGTGCATCCTCCTTCGGTAATTGTGCAAGTCCTTGTTTGGTAGCTAAAGTCAATTTCACAATCACCGAATGGAGGGTGTAGATTATATCCTATTATAGAATCAGAGTGGTTTATCCAATTGCCACATACAGCGTTTGCTGGTGTGTTCCTATCAATACAAGCGTCTTGATACTGAGCCATTGTTAGCGTAGGTAATAAAAAAGAAATAATTATAATGTATATATACCCAATTTTTTTCATATTATAAACTCCAAAATTTTTTAAAAAAATATTAACAAAAATCACAAGAAAGAAATAAGTAGAGATTTGTGTTGAAATAATTTTAAAATAAAGTAGGGCTACGCGCTCTCCTTTGGAATTCAATTTTACAATATCTAATCTTACAATAATAAATGAATATATCTCGAAGTCTCGAAGTCTCGAAGTCTCGAAGTCTCGAAGTCTCGAAGTCTCGAAGTCTCGAA
>DAOMQA010000011.1:0-19105 GCA_035445085.1 Kapaibacterium sp. (SeqCode) | reverse complement strand
GTCTTAATATATCTTTACTATTAATAAAACTATTCATTTATAACTCTGACTGATGCACTACAAGCAAAGTTACAAAAAAATAAATTAATCTGCAAAAATATTTTATAAAATTTATATATTTTTTTTTAAAGGTGCATTTATTTTATTTAGTAGGCAGATAGCTATCTTTCTTTTGACATAGGAAATATTTTTTTAGAAAATTATTAATAAATTATGATAGCTTTTTTATTCATAGTTACAAAAAATTTATCCTATAAATTAATTCTGACTCCTATCCTCAAAGTGAAAAGGTTGTCTTGAAAATCTGTCGAATTAAGCCCTATCTGTATAAATAGATTGCTATGCTTACTTTTACCTAAATTGAAGTATATAATCAATTGTGTATTAATATCTTTATTTATAATTAAATCCATGCTTAGTTTATTAGATAATATGGTAGTAAATTTAACAGTATAAAGAATAATGGTGTATTTTATGGTTAGCTTATATCTTTTAGCGTAATTGCAGAGAATATAATATAATTTTTAAAAAAATTATTCGTATTTTAAATTAGTTTTATATTCAATTAGGATAAAAATGAAACAGTCAAATAAAAACAATAACAATAATAGTAAGCATCTTGTTTATCATGTTAAATCAGTTATTGATGGTAATAGAAAATTTGAAAATGTATTTCAATCTGTAACAAGAATGATTTTAGACCACCCAGATGGAATAAAAAAAATAACTGTAAATGGAAAGCCTACCTATGATTTTGGTATCTTTAGGAAAGCGGGCAAGCATATTATTGGAATGTACGATGAAATCAATAGTTTTGTATCATTTGTAAAAGATGCTGCTGACGGTGGTTCTTCGGCAGAGATGGCTTTTGTGTTAATTGGAGAACCAGGTAATGGTAAGACTTTTTTTGTAGATTATCTTAATTCATGTTATAGGGAACATATTAGCAAGCAAGAAAATAGACGATATACATTTAAATTCACAAATTTAGATAAAATTGGTGGATACGGTAAGATTAGTGAAATCGAATCTCAAACATTTGAAGACCCAATGGTCCTAGCAATGAATTTGCATCAGGACAAGGGCAAAAATATTGAATTTCTAAAAAATCTTGGTGCAACTGATGAGCAAATTAAAACATTTTATAAAAATTATAGACCGCTTGGCTCTTGTACTGATTATATTTATGACCAAATTAAAGAGTATAATGAATATAATATTGATAATATATTAGAATTTATTGAAGTTTCTGAGATACCGATTAGCGAAACTCGCGGTACTCTTACAGGAAAATATGCAGCTAAAGATAAGATAACTTCATCAGCAGTTGATTTGTTAGGCGATGAATCTATCTCAAGGCTCTTACATATCACTGATAGTAATAATCCCTATAGGTTTGACTTAAGACGTGGGGCTTTAGCCCGTGTTGCAGGTGGTGGGATTCATTTTGCAGATGAAATCTTTAAAAACAAAAGAGACCTTGTTCAGGTATACTTAGGTGTCATCCAGAATAGGACTATTGAAATTGAAGGTTTTAAATGGCCACTTGATACATTAATTGTAGCTACCAGTAATAATGCAGAGTTTCAAAGATTTTTGGAGGAGAAAGAACAAGCTCCGATAGTAGATAGGTGCAGGCTGTGCTATATGTCTCACAATACTAATTATATATTGCAGCAAGAATTAACTAACGTGGCAATAGGTAGCCTTGAAAAAACAACATTTTCTGGCGAACAATTACATATTGATCCAAATTTAAACTATGCTCTTTCTGTTGCCTTTGTATTATCTAGAATGCCTCACTCCGATAAATTAACGCCTGTCGAAATGATGAAATTAGCGGCAGGGGAAGTAGCTGGTGATAAAAGTGTCAAGACTCTTAGTGAAGTTATCGACCAATTAAATCGCGAAAGTGATATTACAAAACGCTTTGGCCAAAAAGGGCTCGGGCATCGAAATTTAGGGCGTGCTATTCAAATACTATTAGAAAAATCTGAAACACAAGAGGGGAAATGTATGTGGGCTGGCGATATTTTCCCGTCTATCGAAAGTATAATCTTAGACTATGTACAAGAACCTAACGATAGAACAAAATATTTCAATGATTTAAAAATTGCTAAATCTCTATATAGGGAACGTATTATGACATCTATATTTAATGCATATATGGATGAACCAGATGCTATTCATAAAGATGTGATGAATTATGTTAATATGATTATTGGCATTGATGCTAAAACGTTGGGAACTAATAAGTTGTGGACATATAGAGATCCGCAAACAGGGAAATTAGTATCAATAAAAATAGATGAAAATTTTATTGATAGTGTTGAATCAAGGTTAGGGCTAAAAAGTAAAGAACAGAAGCAAAGTTATAGGACTACAATTGCAAAAATATACGGTCAAAAGATGATACAATATCCTAATTACGACTTTATGGATAATAATGATTTGGTTAAGGCTGTTACGGATGTAAGGCTAAAGTCCGATATAGCTGGAGCAGGTTCATTAGTCGGCGCTTTATCTAACAGAACTAATGAAGAAAATCAAAAACTATATAATAGAATGATTAAAACAATGATAGAAAAATTATCATATGATAAAACTTCTGCCGAAAAGACGATTGAATATTTCTGTACCCAAGATAACCCTTCTTAAATTATAAAACAATGATTTATTAAAATAGCTCTATATTACTATTATAGAGCTATTTTTTTATATCTATTATTATATAGCTACGGCTTTCTCTATCTTATAAACAATTTTCCAATCAGAATCTATAAACTTTATAGATTTCCAATATACATCAAATTTATCCATTTCACTCATGCCAGTATTGTAAAATGTGTAAGCTGTTTGCCCTTCCTCACCATTTGCTATTTTGGTACATGCAGCTACTACTTCTGGATAATCTTGATAATATGGGTCTGTGATTGTATTTAAGCCTATTTCAGATGGGTCTGGGTCGTATAATACCATACCAGTATTTTCTATAACAAAAAATGTAAAATCTTTATCTTTTGAAATTTTTTCTAATATTGGCTTGAATAGCCTAGATGGGTCTATTAATACTGCAATGCTAACTTTAATATTACCATCTACAATTACTGGTATAATATAGACTATTGAATAATAACCTTCAACAACCTTAAAAATCTTGCTTGTTACAGGTTTTTTCTCCTTGATTAATCTTACAATCTGCTCTTGAGAGCTTACATCTGTTCCTTCACTTTCCTTATATTTAGCGGGTTCAATTAAATTCAAAATACCTTTATCGCTCATTATGAGAGCTTCATCTATATAATCATAGTCGTCTACAAATTTTAACAATCTTGCTCTAACTTTCTCTTCATTCAGTTGGATGTCCGTTGTTTTTAATGAGTCCGCAAATTCGTTCATTTCTTTTGTTAAACTATCTAATTCTGATAATACATCTGTTTGTGCCGTTCTAAGTTCGATTGGATAATTTACTACTTCAGGCGAGTTAGAATTATCGCACGAAACTAATAATAGAAATAAAGCCATTATAGAAAGAATGTATTTTTGCATACTTGTTCCTTGTTGTTGAATGTATAAAATATTAATTAAGTATTACTAAAATAATATTTTTTTAGCTAATTTACAGCATTATTTATTGAAATTACTATAAGATTTGAGATAAATGTAATATACATAACAAATCCAAATTACTGCAAACTATTGTATTGATTGGGGGAGGAGGTAGAATAAGTTTTTTTTAAAGAACAAGCAAAATAGGTCAGTAAACAATATTATATAGTTATTGTAAACTGACCTAAAGATATATCAATAGTATTAAAAATATAAATACTTGTACTAAGAATTATTTTCAAAAACTAAATTCTCAACCGTAACTCGTTTGCTATGAACTGCGTTTGGTGCAACAAATTTTCTTTCTTTCTTTACGCGTTCTTCAAATTCATCTCTAAATTTCTTATAAAACCCACGCACAGCCCAAGCAGCAGCATCGCCAAAGGCACAAATAGTATTACCTTCAATATTATCAGTTACAGATAGTATGACGTCTAAATCTCTACTTGTAGCTTCGCCATCATTTACTCTTTTTGAAATTTTTTCCATCCAACCAGTTCCCTCACGGCACGGTGTACATTGTCCGCAAGACTCATGATGGTAAAAATGTGCTATTCTAAGAGCTACTTCAATTACATCGGTGTCTTCGTCCATAACCATAACCCCAGCAGTACCAATATGAGTGCCAATTTTCTTTAAAGATTCTTCATCCATAAATGCATCGTCAATTTCGTCTCCTCTTAACACTGGCATAGAAGAACCACCTGGTATCACAGCTTTAATTTTTTTATTACCTGGTACACCACCACATATATCATAAATTAACGACTTTAATGAAATGCCTGTAGGCAATTCATAAACGCCCGGCTTATTAACATGGCCACTTACTCCATATAAAAGGGTACCCGGATGCCCTTCGGCGCCGATTTTAGCATAATTTTCAGGTCCAATCTTAAATATTGCAGGTATTGTAGCGATTGTTTCAACGTTATTGATAGTCGTAGGCATACCCCAAAGTCCTTTTTGAGCAGGGAAAGGCGGTTTTATTCTTGGATAGCCTCTATTGCCTTCTAATGAACTCATTAATGCGGTTTCTTCGCCACAAATATAAGCACCAGCACCTTTGTGAACGTGTATATCAATTTTATAGTTATGATTGAATGTTTCAGTCATTTTGTCGCCAAGAAAGCCTTTAGCATAAGCTTCATCTATCGCATCTTGCAATAAGTATATCCATTTGTGATATTCTCCACGGATATACACGTAAGCTGCCGTTATACCCATTGCATAGCCAGCAATCAAAATACCTTCTATCAATTGGTGTGGGTTATACTCAAAAATTTGCCTATCTTTGAAGGAGCCAGGTTCCGACTCGTCTCCATTAACTGCTAAATACTTGGGTTTGTCGGTGCCTTTGGGCATAAAACTCCACTTTAATCCAGTAGGGAAGCAGGCGCCACCACGTCCTCTTAATTTGGACTTTTTTACTTCATTAATCACTTCGTCCGATGTCATTGAAATTGCTTTCTTATACATTTCATAACCACCGTGCTGAAGATATGTATCTATCTTATGATAATCTTTTATCTCTGGTAACAATAATTTTGGAAATTGCTCAGCCATTTTCTAACCTAAAATTATGTTTATTAAACTTACAAATATAAGATTAATTAGGCATATTATTAGTTTTTTTTTATTTTATTACAGAAATTATTATTTTTGATAATTAGTAAAATAGGTATGGTATGACTTTTGATTTTTTTGTTGCATGGGTGCTTACACCTTTTTTGATTTTTGTTGCTAGGATATTTGATGTTAGCGTAGGCACAATACGAATTATCTTAATAGCAAAAGGACTTAAAAAGTTTGCTCCCTTTTTGGGCTTTTTTGAGTCCCTAATTTGGATACTTGCTGTAAGCCAAATTATGATGCACCTTAATAATTTTTATTATTATATAGCGTATGCTATGGGCTTTGCTACAGGTACTTACTTGGGTATGCTATTAGAAGAAAAGCTATCTTTAGGATATGTGATAATAAGGGTTATAACTTATAGGGATTCCCATGAATTAGTCATAAATCTAAGAGAGAAAAAATATACAGCAACCATATTAGATGCTGATGGCGTAGCTGGTCCTGTGAAACTTATTTTCTTAGTTATTAAAAGAACTAATTCGATGGAAGTAATAAAGCTCATTAAGCACTTTAGCCCTAATGCTTTTTATACTATAGAAGATGTTAAGTTTGTAAGTGGTGGCGTATTCCCTACGTTTGATGAAATTAATTTTAAGAAGTCAAAGCTATCTTCTTTTTTATTTAGAAAATAATTTTTTATACTAATATAAGGTTTTTAATAATGAAATTAATTAAGATATTACTTTTTCTAACTACTATTTTCATTATGAACTCGTGTAGTGAAGATAATAATTCAACTTCTCCGCAAAACGGAAAATTGAAAATTGCAGCTTTAATTGATTTAACTGGACATTATGCTCAATTTGGCGTTGAAGCTAAGCAAGCTATGGATTTAGCTATACTTGAGAGCAAAAATATTGAAATAGAGTACTTCGACACACAGGCAGATTTAGATGTTGCTGGTCAGCAATTAGATAAAGTTATTAAAGCAGGCGGTTATAATGTTGTGGTAACTCTTACAAGTTGGGTGTCTTCTGGCTTGGCTGATAAGATCAAAGCTAATAATATGCTACAGATGGCTATTGGTAGTGCTGTATTTGACAATCCAAATATCAAGAACTGTGTTCGTTTAACGGGAGATGTAAGTGAAGAAATAGAATACCTAACTTCTATACTTCAAAGCTATAATAAAATAGCTATTATGTATTTTAATAATAGCTATGGCATTGGTTGGAATACTGCTCTAACGGCGTCTTTAAACAATAAAATAGCTGTATCAATCCCGTATATAGATACTCAAGAAGATTTTGGAAACGATTTAGAAAAGGTCAAAGCAACTAATCCAGATGCTTTAGTTTTAATTAGTACGAAAGAAGCAGCAAAGATTGTTAAGCAAGCGGCTAACTTAAATATTAACACAAATATCTATGGAGTTAGACCTACACTAACAAATCAGTTATTAGCAGAGCCAGCTTCAAACGGTCTAATGTTTACTTACCCAGACTTAGATGAAAGTTTAGAAATTTTTAAGGCTTTTAAAGATAAATATGGCTATAGAATGTCTGCTTTTGGTGCTGAAGGGTATGATTTAGTAAAATCCTTAGACCAATTATACACCAATGATAAAAAGAACGATGTTTTATTTACAAATTTTAAAAATAAGGCTTATAATGGTGCTTTAGGTAAAATTAAATTTGATGAAAATGGACAAGCAGATTATAATTATGTAATCAATGTTGTAACAAATGGTACTTGGGAAAAGTTTACAAAGTAATTTGTTATTATTCTATATCAAAATAAAAGGGATAAATATTTAATTTTAAAATTATTTATCCCTTATTTTAAATCAGCTTATTAAAATTTGAGTCCTGTCTTTAACGAGATAATATTTTTAGAAACATTATTTGTGCTATTTTGAAGGAAATTTATTGTTGCATAATCAACTTCTATAATCCAAGCTGCTTTGCCTAACTCCAAAGCTGTACCAATCCCTAAAGTAAATCCTAATGATGAACTTGCTGTTGATTTAGAGAGCTTTAATATATACTTAGAATCAATTTTATCTAAATTATAAATAGAGTAATTATAGTCTAAAGTACCATTAAAATAGACACCAAATTTATTTCTAAAAATATAATAATTAATGCCCGCAGATATTGGAAATACTGTTGTCGTCATTTCCATTGAACCAATAGTGTTATTTATATTTAGTGTATTAAGTTCAATAGTACTTACTTTAAATTTATGTAGCCCAAGTCCACCATAAAAGTCAGCCATTTCCGAAAGGCTAATGCCACCTCTAATGCTAATATTATAGCCAATATTAGGATTATTATAATTTGCAAATAATTTGCTATAAGAAGTATCAGTAGTCTCGATTATTCTATTAGGGAATAGTTCTGTAACTTCTGAATTAGGAAAAGAGGGACCGACTAAAAAACTAAAACCTGTAGTTTGGGAAAGTAACAAATTACAATTTAGCAGTAAAAGTACAAGATAAATACATTTAATCTTCATTTTGTCTAATTATAAATCAAAATATGTTCTGTTACGTCCAAATTGCATATTTGTTTCATTTTCAGGAAATAGTTTATGAAGAAAGTTGTTTTATTAATTTTACTTGTTGTCTTAAGCCTAAATCTTAATGCTCAGCAAAAGAAAAAGGACATACCATTTAATATAGGATTATATGGTGGGCTTAACTTCAACTTTCATACTCCCGATTTTGGCTATGGTGTGATTGCACTCGATGGTACATGGGTGGGAAATATGACTCATAGAAGTAATGCTACTTCAATTGGAGCTAATTTAGGGTTGATTGCCAACATACCTTTAGATAATATGTTTGTTATATCGGGTAGATTAGGCTATAATATGCTTGGTGGAGATTTAAAAGATACTGTTGGTACAAATACAACTCATTCAAAGTTAAATTATTTGGAAATATCTCCAATCTTACAAATTCATAATTTAATTGAAGATTCTCCTTTATATTTTTTAGCTGGCTTAGAAATAGGTATACCACTAACTACATCAACTTCGGGGCACTATACTTCAACTTTAACAAGTGGCGATTATGTGATACCTGATACTGATATTCCTGAGGCTATAACGCGTTTTGCATTAGCCATTGGAGCTGGGTGGACGTTCGAGATTTCTGACGATATATTCTTATCTCCAGAAGTATCTTACCGTTTACCTTTTACAAAAATTGCAAACGCTAACCCTATCCTTACTGCAGCTAGCTTTAATCCTTGGGACGTACCACAATTAAGAGCTAGTCTAAACCTTACATTTGGTATCAGACCTTCTGAGGAAACTGTTGTTGAAGAATCTAAGGCAAATGGTGAAATATCGGTAACTATGGCTGATATCACTGGATTAGATATGCAAGGAAATAGGATGCCTATCGAACAAGTAAAAGTAGAAGAAACTCAATATACAGAATTATTTCCACTACTTCCTTATGTTTTCTTTGATGTAAATAGCGATAAGCCTTCTGCATCATCACAAGTAATGTTTGCGTCGAATGAGGCTGGCTCTTCATTTAGTTTAGAAAACTTAGAACCAGATGCTGTTAAAATTAATTCTAGCACATTAGACATACTTGGCAGCAGAATGCAAAGTGATAAAAATGCTGCTATTAAATTAATTGGTACAGTTGATGCAAAAAATGAGTCTCCAAAATCAGATTTAGCTAAAAGAAGAGCAGAATTTGTTAAAAATTATTTAGTTACAAACTATGGAATTGATGCTTCAAGAATCACGGTTGAAGCTACGGGCTTACCTTCAAAGCCATCATCAATAAAAGATAAAGATGGTATTGATGAGAATAGAAGAGTAGAAATTGTTCCATTAAATTCTAATTCATCATTATTAAAACCAATAGTTTTGCATAGCGATAAACAAAGGCTATCAACGCCTCCAATAGTTCAATTTACTCCAAAAATCAGTGCAAATGAAGAAGTAGACGGTTGGGAAATGGAAATTAAACAATCAGATAGGTTGCTAAAAAGATATTCTGGTTATGGTTCTCCAGATAAAATTCAATGGTCAATATCTCCGAACGAATTAGAGTCTAACGAAATACCAGCAGATTATAATTTATCAGTATGGACCAAATCAGGAGCCAAATCAAATTATTCTGGTAGCATTCCAGTAGAATTTTTGTCTATATCTAAGAAAAAATCACAAGATACACCAGACAAAACTATATCTAAGTACTCGTTAGTTCTTTTTGATTTTGATAGCCCGAAAATATCAGACTTAGACCAATCAGTTCTAAATGAATACGTTATGCCTAATATTAAATATAATTCAACAGTACAAATTTATGGTTATTCGGATAGAATAGGGGCTGAAGATTATAATAAAAAATTAGCTACAAGTAGAGCAAATACTGTAAAAGAATTAATAAATAAAAAAGCTATCGATGCAAAAGTGGAAGTTTTTGGTGTTGGCGAAGGGGTTCAAATTTATGATAATAATTTAACTACTGGCAGACAATTATCAAGAACAGTACAAATTTATGTTATTACTCCGAAGAAATAAATGAAAGAATTTGAATATAAGCACTTAATGAATATTAATAGCCCGGCAGATTTAAGAAAACTGCCGGCTAATGAATTAAATACTGTTAGCAATGAAGTTAGAGAATTTTTGATAGATACTATTACTCAGGTTGGAGGGCACTTTGGTGCTGGTTTGGGGGTAGTGGAGCTTACAGTAGCTTTGCATTATGTTTTTAATACTCCAACGGATAAAATTATTTTTGATACTGGGCATCAAGGTTACCCGCATAAAATTTTAACAGGTAGGCGAGATTTACTCCATACCATAAGGCAGAAAGGTGGAATTTCTGGCTTTCTTAAGCGTACCGAAAGCGAGTATGATGCCTTTGGCGCTGGTCATGCTAGTACAAGTATATCGGCTGCTCTTGGAATGGCTGTAGCCAGAGATATTCAGCAGAAGGACTTTAAAGTAGTATCGGTTATTGGTGATGGTGCAATGACTGGTGGGCTTGCCTTCGAAGCACTAAATAATTGTGGTGTTCAAAAACGAGACATTATAGTTATAATGAATGATAATAATATTTCTATCGAGCCTAATGTTTCTGCTTTTTCAAATTATTTCAATGAGTTATTTGCTTCCTCCGCTGTCAATTCTATAAGAAAAGGCATTTGGGATATGACAGGTAAATTTGATATAATTGGCGATAGATTACGTAAAATGGCTGGTAGAATTGAAGATGGGGTTAAAGCTATAGTTACTCCTGGTGTACTGTTTGAAACTTTAGGGTTCCAATATTTCGGACCAGTAAACGGCAATAATGTAAATAAACTTGTCAAATTATTATCTTTAATAAAGGATTTAAAAGGACCAATCTTTTTGCATGTGATTACGCAAAAAGGTAAAGGCTACGCTCCTGCCGAAAATGACAAGCAAGCACTACACGCTATTGGTAAAGTTGATAAATTAACAGGTAAGGCACCCGTTGTTGTTAATGCAAAACCAAAACCACAATCATTAAGTAATATATTTGGTGATGCTGTGGTAGAAATATGTAAATCCAATCCAAATGTAATTGGAGTTACTGCTGCCATGGGTGAAGGTACTGGCTTAGTTAAATTAGAAAATGCTTTTCCTGATAAGTTTTTTGATGTAGGTATAGCTGAGGGGCATGCAGTTACTTTCGCTGCAGGAATGGCTTGCGAGGGGGCTATACCGATAGTTGCAATCTATTCAACATTTTTACAAAGGGCATTCGACCATTTAGTGCATGATTGCTCTATTCAAGGACTTCATGTTATTTTTGCTTTAGATAGAGCTGGGTTGGTTGGGGCAGACGGTGCTACTCACCATGGTGTACTTGATATTACATATTTACGCCCTGTTCAAAATATCGTAATTATGGCACCAAAAGACGAGCAAGAACTTAGAGATATGTTATATTCTGCTACTTATGCGTATACAAAGGGTCCAGTAGCTATTAGATTCCCACGAGGTAATGCCTTAGGAGTTGCAATAAAAGAAATGTCATTATTACCGTTAGGAAAAGCAGAGATTACTAAAGAAGGGAAACACATAGCAATATTAGCATTAGGCAAAATGCATAGTGAAGCTATGGCGGCTGCCTCACTATTAGAAACACATGGGATTAGTTTAGAAGTAGTGAATCCAAGATTTGTGAAACCATTAGATACCGAGATGATAGACTACCTATCATTGAAATTTGAGAATATTATTACAATAGAAGATGGGCAAAAGATTGGTGGCTTTGGTGCAGCTGTTGCAGAGTATTTTGTGGAAAATGATATTAAAGATTGTAAACTTACCATAATGGGAATACCCGATAAATTTATTAATCATGCTACACAAGAAGAATTACATTCAGAGTTAGGCTTAGATGCAAATGGTATCATTAAGAAAGTATCAGAAATACTAAATTTACCTAAATTTGAAAATAATTTACAAAATCAGAAAATATCGTTTGTGTAATTCAAAAAAAAGTCCTACTTTTGTATTCTATACTTAAATGTATGATGATTCCGTAGCTCAGCTGGTAGAGCACTTGACTTTTAATCAAGTGGTCCCGGGTTCGAATCCCGGCGGGATCACTCCTTCTAATTTTATTTTACTCAAAACTCGCTTTCAATCTAACTTTCCAAGGACAATGAAATTTTCAAAACTAAACGTAAACGGTTTTCTAAACGGTTTTTTAATTATCAAATAATTATGCTATTTCTAAACAGATATAGATTATGCAAAGAGTTTGCGTATTTTAGGTAATATTCAAATTTATTTTTCAAGTATTCTTCAAAATTTTCTTCAAAATTTTCTTCTAATGATATTTTCTTCATATATCCTCACGATTTAAATCATTAACTAATGAAAAATCAATTTCTAAGTAAAAAATATCAAATTTATAGTTTAAATTAAAAAATATTTAGTATGTTACGGCTTAAAATATACACTTTTAAAATTACTAAATCTTGAATTAATAATGTACAATAAGGTTTATATGAATAAGTTATCTTTACTAATTTTTTTCTTAATACTTGCTAATATTAGAGTTTTTCCCCAAGATGCATTAAATCACAAACTTGGGATTTATGGTGGAATTAACTTCAACAATCACACAGCAGATTTTTATAAACTTGCAGGAATACCTAACTGCTGTCCTGAATTCCGAGATGGAACAGGTTCAGGATGGAACGGCGGTTTACTCTACGAAATGAGACTTGGCAATCAGTTTTGGTTGGGATCCCGCTTGGGATTGATTACATTAAACGGTATTCTAAAAAATGAGGAACTGACTACGATAATAACACAAACTGGACCAACAACTGGTGTTTTTGAACACAAAATGGATGGAACTTTTACAAACATCGGATTAGAACCAAGCATCCTATACAATGCATTTGGTGGCTTATTCATCAGTGGTGGGATTAGGCTTGGATTAAACATATCGAGCAAATATGCACAAATCGAAACAATCATAAAACCCGATGGAGTAGGAACATTTACGGACCCACTGGGCAATGATTCTGGGATGAGAACACGCAATAAATACAGTGGTGATATTCCAAATTCCATATCATTTCAGATGTTTGCGACCGGCGGAATTAGTTATGAATTTCCATTGAATAAATCAACTTCACTTCGAGTTGCTCCCGAAGTACAGTACTATTTTCCAATTACAGAATTGGTGGAAAATACCAAATGGAAGGTCAATTCTTTGCGATTTGGTTTAGCCTTAAAATATGTTCCAATTCCAAAACCACCAAAACAAAAATTGTTCGAAAGAAAATATGAAATTGACACAATTCAAATTCCAAGCGATTTGATTACACAAACTACTTCCCGCCGTGGAACAGAGCAGAGCCGTCAAGACAAATTTGAAGATGATGAAAAAATTGTTGAATATGAAATAATTTCGAGAACAGATACTATTTTAACACCAATTACATATAAATTATCGGGCAAAATTACTGCAGTGAGTGTCGATAATTTTGGAAACGAAATCCCTGCATCGAAATTTACTAGTGTCGATAATTTTGGAAACGAAATTCCTGCATCGAAATTTACTGTCGAAGAATTTGTACCAAATAGATTAGATCCATTGCTTAACTATATATTCTTTGAAGATAACTCATCACAATTGCCCGAAAGATACAAGAAATTAACTCCTAATGAAGCAAAAGATTTTCAAATTGGAAAACTATTCTACGATTCGACCTTGCAAATATATCATAATATTTTGAATATAATCGGTAGAAGAATGATTGCAAACCCAACAACAACAATAACACTTATCGGTTGCAATTCAGATCAAGGAGCGGAACATAATAATACTAATTTATCTCGACAACGAGCGGAAGAAGTTAAATCATATCTAACTCAAGTTTGGAATATTGCTGATAATAGAATAAAAATTCAAACAAGGAATCTTCCACAAAAACCATCAACTGAAATCTATGAACCCGACAAGATTGCAGAGAATCGCCGAGTAGAAATAATTAGCGATAATGAAAAAACAACAGAACCGATATTTATCGAGAAAATAGACAGAACAGCAAATCCACCAATTATTCGCTTTAAATTACAAGCTGAATCAGAAATTGGATTAAAAAGTTGGAAAGTTATAGCATATCAGAATAGTGATAGAAACAATAAATTCGAATACCTAAGAGAAGGTCAAATCGAGCCGCAAATAGATTGGGAGTTAGCTCAATATCAAAAAATAACACCCAAAAATCCCGAACCAATATTAGTAGAGTTACAATTGGAAGATAAGAAGGGAAACAAACATACATCAAAAACACAAACAGAGCCAGTAGAAATAATATCAATTGAAAAAAAGAGAAGCAACCGAGTTGGAAACTATGAAATAGAGCAATTTAGTTTAATACTTTTTGATTTCGATAAAGCAACAATAGAAGTAGAGAACAAAAAGATAGTAGATTTTATTAAAGGAAGAATAAAACCGGAATCAGAGATTGAAATTATTGGATATACGGACAGAACGGGAAGTCCAGATTATAACAAAAGATTATCACAACGAAGAGCCGATGCTACACGAGCTGCCCTTGGACGAGCAGACGCAAAATCAATCGTAGTAGGACAAGAACGATCGCTATATAATAACGACTTGCCCGAAGGCAGATTTTATTGCAGAACTGTTGAAGTATTAGTGAAAACAAAAATAACAGGAGAATAAACTATGAAAAAATCAATCATACTAATCCTTTTGCTTTGCTACGGAGTAGCAATGGGTCAATCTTTATCATTATTTGATATTGAGGCATCAAGTTTTCCGACTATCAAAGGAAAGTTTTTTGCATTTGATACATCCGGAAACCAAATCACAAACCTTTCGCCATCGGATTTTGAATTAAAAGAAGATGGGATAGCAAGGACAATAAAAAGTATAAGTTGTCCAGCACCAAAGCCACCTGCGGCACTATCGAGCGTGCTTACGATAGACGTAAGCGGCTCGATGGACGGTGGTAATATGAACTTAGCCAAAAAAGCAGCAAGTGCTTGGGTAGAAGGGCTACCTCTCGGCAAGAGCGAATGTGCAATATCCAGCTTTGACCATAATAATTATTTGAATCAGGATTTCACAACTGATAAGAATAGATTACTCAATGCAATAAACAATCTTCAGGCAATGGGCGGAACTGATTATGATTACGGCTTGCTCAATCCTTTAGCAGGAGGCTTGCTGGTAACAAAGACAGGCAAATACAAGCGAGTAATAGTATTTTTATCTGATGGAATGCCAAGTAATAAACCGCGGACGGCAAAAATAATTTCGGAAGCCAATAAGCAAAATGTAACTATCTATGCGGTTACTTTGGGTATGTCATGTCCTCAAAGTTTAAAAAGCATTTCCACTCAAACAGGCGGGCAATGGTTCGAAAATGTTAGCACAGTTGAGCAGGCAAGACAAATTTATCAAAAAATACTACTCACAGCACAGGGCGGAGACCCTTGCGCAATAGAATGGGAAAGTAAAGCAGTTTGTAGTAACCAAGAGACCAACGTTGAATTGCGATTAATAAACTCTGGAATATCATCTTCGGGTTCGTATTTACCACCACAAAGTGCTTTTGCACAATTAAAATTTGAGCCTAATTATATTGTTTTTAAAAATAAAGAAGTGAATAAGTCGCACGATACAACAATCAAAGTAACTGCTATAAATGGAGATTTTAATGTAACAAATATTACAAGTAATAATTCATTTTATGATATAAATCCAAAATCATTTACTTTAACAAATGGTCAAAGCACAAATTTAACGATAACATATCAAGCAACGGATTCAGTATATAGCTACACAAAATTTGAATTAATAAATAATTTGTGTCCGGCAACATTGTATTCATCGGGAAAATATTCAAAGTATAAAAAGCAGGTAACAACCTTGAAAGTAAGACACCCAAATGGAGGAGAAGTATTTGTAGTCGGAAGCGATACGGTAATAACCTGGGATGGCATACCCAAAGATGAATTAGTACAATTAGAATATAGCACGGACCAAGGACAGAACTGGAATTATATAGATACAGCAAGAGGCTTGCGATACGAATGGAAGCAAGTTCCCCGTCCTGCGAGCAATCAATGCCTTGTAAAAGTAAAGCAATTAAGTGGCAGTGCAGGTAATGGAAGTTTAGTTCGCACCTTATCGGGGCATAGTTCTGGTGTTAATAGCGTAAGTTTTAGTCCCGATGGTGCTTATCTTGCTTCGGGAAGTTATGCTCAAATCAAGCTCTGGCGAGTAAGCGATGGAAGTTTAGTTCGCATCTTATCGGGGCATAGTTCTGGTGTTAGTAGCGTAAGTTTTAGTCCCGATGGTGAATATCTTGCTTCGGGGGGTGCTGATAAAACAATCAAGCTCTGGCGAGTAAGCGATGGAAGTTTAGTTCGCACCTTATCGGGGCATAGTAGTTTGGTTAATAGCGTAAGTTTTAGTCCCGATGGTGAATATCTTGCTTCGGGGAGTAATGATAAAACAATCAAGCTCTGGCGAGTAAGCGATGGAAGTTTAGTTCGCACCTTACCGGGGCATAGAGATGTGGTTAATAGCGTAAGTTTTAGTCCCGATGGTGAATATCTTGCTTCGGGGAGTGATGATTATACAATCAAGCTCTGGCGGGTAAGTGATGGTAGTTTAGTTCGCACCTTATCGTGGTATAGTTATGGTGTTAATAGCGTAAGTTTTAGTCCCGATGGTGAATATTTTGCTTCGGGGAATAATGGTAAAACAATCAGGCTCTGGCGGGTAAGCGATGGTAGTTTAGTTCGCATCTTATCGTGGTATAGTACTTGGGTTAATAGCGTAAGTTTTAGTCCCGATGGTGAATATCTTGCTTCGGGGGGGCGGGATGCCACAATCAGGCTCTGGCGGGTAAGCGATGGTAGTTTAGTTCGCACCTTATCGGGGCATAGTAATTCGGTTGAAAGCGTAAGTTTTAGTCCCGATGGTGCTTATCTTGCGTCGGGGAGTGATGATGCCACAGTAAAACTATGGGCAATTGATGCAACACCGATACAGGAGGATGTTTCTGACAATGTATTTAGCATTGTAGAACCGCAAGTAGCAAGCAGAGACATTGATATGGGGTCTTGCCTTGTGGGTAGTGTAAAAGATAGTGTAATAACAGATTTTGTCCGCAATACTGGCACTTGGAAATTCAGAGTAGATAGCATATATTTCGAAGGAGCAGATGCGGGAGCATTTTCGCTTGTGTCGGGTTTCCCTGAATATACAGTTGAGCCAAATAATACGAAAAATTGTGAATTTCGTTTTATACCAAATAGAATAGGCATTCACCAAGCAACGATTGTGATAATAACACAATCGGATACACTACGGCAATCAATTCGTGGCGAAGGTGTTGAAGAAAAATTAGCATTGGAGAATACAATAATAGACTTTGGAGTGGTGGATCTAGGAAAACAAAAGGACACAATACAGGTGGCGACGATAAAGAACACAGGAAGTGTGCCTATAATGATAACGGGTACGGAGCACGGCTATCCAAACGACAAGGACTTTTCCACAATTGCTGGTGGAGGTTCTTTCACTTTGCAGCTGGGCGATACAAAAACGATGGATTTACGTTTCGTACCAAGTGATGTGGGAAGAACTTCTGGGACATTGAAGTTTTACTATAATGGAGTGGGCAGTCCCGCAATTGTTCAACTTTTTGGTGAAGGGATAAAGAAAAACCTAAAAATTCAGGCATCGGTAGATGCTTTTAGCGATTTGGTATGCGAAAGCCAGGCAACAAACGAGATAGAGTTGTCGAATAAAAATGGGAGCGAGAATTTAGTAATCAAAGCAATTAATTTGAAAGGAACAAATTCAAATGAATTTGAGATAACAGGCACGATGCCTTTGACAATTGAACCAGATAGCACAAAGAAATTAACAATAACATTTAAACCACAAACAGCAGGACAGAAGTCAGTTGGGATTGAAATATTGTCCAATGCCGACCCAGATTCCATTTTAACTATACCGATAACAGTACGGAAAGAAGTTATAGATTATACATTTGCGAATGATACATTAGACATTGGTATTTTATGCCCTAATCAAACTCTTGACACTAATATTAATATCTCAAATAATGGAACTATCCCAATAGGTATTATCATTTCAGGCTCTTCGAACATACAATTACCATTGTCAAAAATAATTGTAGATAAAAACCAGAAAGAAACAATATCCTTACAATTTAAAGGATTACCCGACGAAGGTTCATTCTTGGAAAATATTACTTTTAAGGATACTGTCTGCAATACTGAAAAAATAGTGTATATCAAAGGCGAAGTATTACTTCCATCTATTGATGCAGATGATATTAAAATTCAAAGCAGAGTTAATAGCAATAAAGAAAGCAAGCTAAGCATTCGAAACACGGGAGTGCGTCAGGCTGAAATTATCGCAATAAGTGGGATAAATCAGCCATTTGAGCTGATTAATGCTACTTTTCCAATTATTATAGATGTCGGTGGTGTAGCTGAGCTTGCAATCAGATATACTGCAAACGATACTGAAAGTGATACAAATGTAGTAGAAATTATTTATGAACCCTGTAATAGAGTGGCTGTAGCAACAATACTTGGACTTCCATTCTCTGCATTGGCAACATTGAAGACCATTGAGCTCGAAGGCAAGCCGGGAGATTCGATAAAAGTTCCTATTATTCTTCAAAATGAGGAAAACCTGATTTTAGCGGGTATCACTACGATAGATGTAGAATTAACTTTCAATCCGACATTGCTATATCCACAAAATTATCCTGTAACAGCAATAGACGACCACACGGCAAAAATTACAATTAAAGATATACCAGCAAATAAGAATGTGGGCGAGATTTTGGGAGAAGTAGAATTTACAGTAGGCTTAGGCAATGCCGATAGTTGCGATTTAATATTGCAAAATGCAACAACCAACGGCGGTCAAGCCGAGATAACACTACTTAACGGCAAATTCACTTTACTTGGCGTGTGCCGTGAAGGTGGAGCGAGATTAGTTAATCCAAATGCAAAAGCAGGAATTATGAAAATAGCACCCAATCCCGCCGATAACAATTTAGAAATAGAAATTTCACTAATTGAGAACGGAGCAAGCGAGCTTGTATTATACAACGCTATGGGCGAAGTGGTAAAAACAATAATACATAGCGAAAACCTCGAACGAGGCAGGCACACAATACAACTAAACACAACAGAATTAGGCACAGGGCAATATTTCCTGCAACTACGCACACCAACATATTTGGAGAATAAGATAGTGAAGGTAGTGAAATAAAATCAGAATAAAGTAATAATGCTAATTTTACCAAGGAGGCTGTCTCATGACAATGATACAGCTTCTTATTTTTTTATAGAAAAAATGAAT
>DAOMQA010000010.1:0-94914 GCA_035445085.1 Kapaibacterium sp. (SeqCode) | reverse complement strand
ATTCATTTTTTCTATAAAAAAATAAGAAGCTGTATCATTGTCATGAGACAGCCTCTCTTTTGTACTCGGAGAGGGACTTGAACCCTCACGAACATATTGTTCACAGGATTTTAAGTCCTGTGCGTCTACCAGTTCCGCCATCCGAGCACTGATAGGATTACAAAAGTAGTGTACTTTACGGTAATATCCAAATGTTTTTTTTATTTTTCTTAAGATTTCTAAAATTATTTTCATCTCACTTTCACAACATATTTGCTAACAGCGTTATATAATAGATGTATAAGTGCGTTCTCAATGAAAGTCTTAAAGTTAAAAATAATTTATTTTCTTATAAGAACATAACAACAATATAATATTAACGGTCAGTTCCCAAAATCTTACTTAGTTCTATGTTAAAATCAGCGAACGACATAGCATTATTTCTGTTCATATAAATTAATAACAGTCCGTTAACTGCATAATAATACTGATCATCAACATATTGGTATGTAGGATTAATTTTTTTAGGAATATTCATAATTTTTAAGGCTAACGTAGTATTATTCTTTAAGATTGGGTTAGCTTCAATAAATAATAATTGGTATATCCCTGCATACTGAATAAAGTAACGAGTATAATAAGTGTAATAAGCCTTATAAAAGTTATCTTTATTACTCTTCATTTCCTCTACCAAATAATCACTAAATTCATTAATAAAACTATCTACACATTCCTTTATTAGGTCGTTTAAATCCTTAAAATACGCATACAGAGTAGCTGGTGAATATGCTGCCCTTTCAGCAATATTTCTTACATTTAAGGCTACTATTCCCTCTCCCCTTATTATTTCCTTAGCGGCATTTATAAAATACCCCTTAATCCTTTCTTCTTTTATATTATTTTCCATTTCTTTCTCTATTTATTTTAAAATATTTGTTTAAAAACTCTTAATATTAGTTACCGTTTGCAAGGCTATTCTTTGAATAGCAACGAATAATGCAAAGAATTTTCAACTGAACAGATATAAAAAACATAAACGCCTCGCATATTTTAATAACAATGTTACAAAAATAGCATATTCGTTCATATTTACAAAATTTATTTTATTTGGCTACACTTTTCCATTTTATGCTACACCCAATACTTGGGATTTGCTTTAATGAAACTTGTTCATTAGCTAAGATAGCATCAAGAGCTAAAGTTAGGTCTTTACCATCTACAACTTGCCCATTATTTGGTCTAGAGCTATCAAATTGTCCGCGATAGGCTAATCTCATATTTCCATCAAATACAAAAATATCGGGAGTGCAAGCTGCCATATAAGACTTTGCGACATCTTGGGTACTATCAAATAAATAAGGGAACTTGTAGTTATATTTAGCAGATTGTTCTATCATTTTCTCTGGGCTATCAGCTGGATACAACTCTATATCATTCGAATTGATTGCAATAAACGAGATTCCTTTTTTAATATAATAATTACTAATTTCTACCAGTTTATCATTAATATGAACTACATAAGGACAGTGATTACATATAAACATTATTACAGTTGCTTTCTCTGATTTAAGTTCAGTCAGAGATTGGTGTTTATTAAGTATAGGGTTAAACAAATTAAATTCTGGTGCTAAAGTATTTAGTATTAGCATATTAGATGAGACTGCTGCCATGTGCTTATAAATTAAAATAATGAAACATTACAAATGTCATTAACGTATAAATCTCAGAATGAATAATACAGGATATAGAAATAAAAATTTATGAGTAGCTTTTTGATTTTTATTATAGTAATGACCTTACTATATATAGTGCTCGATACTTACTTTATTAGTAAATTAGCAAAAATTGCAAAACAAAGAAAATGGAATAAATGGGTTGTGCGATCTCTATGGATAAGTTCGGCAGCATCCTTATTTTTTTTAATTTTAATTTTTTCTCAAAGAATTTTGCACACCTTTGATAAAGAAATATTAGTAAACATTACTAAAATATTAACTATTTGGTACTTACCAAAGATACTAATATTTTTAGTAGCTTTCCCTATCGATATAATAAGATTTGTGAAAAATATTTTCTTAAAATTATTCAAAAAAAATACAACTAATACTATTACCCAAGTAGTCAGTTCAAGAAGAAAATTTGTTCAAAATACAGCTTTAAGTGTTGCGGGAATTCCATTTTATTTAGCTGTCAAAGGAGTTGCGTATAATGTTTCTAACGTTAGAGTTTATCGCGAGAACATTTATTTAAAGGACTTACCTATTAATTTAAATGATTTCAAAATAGTACAAATTTCAGATTTGCACCTTGGGTCTTTTCCGGACAAAACAGCAATAATTGAAATGTGCCATTTAATACAATCTCTCAACCCAGATATTATATTTATAACTGGCGATTTTGTAAATTTTGACGTTAATGAGTTGGATATGGGCTTAGAGGAAGTAAGTAAGTTAAAATCAAAATATGGCATCTACGCTATATTAGGTAACCACGACCATTATATGACAGATAATGAACATCAAAAATTAATTAAGCGTATTAAAGAATCTGGAATTAGCTTATTGATAAATGAAAACGTAATATTGAATATTAATAACGAAAAGATAAATTTGGTAGGTGTGGATAACGAAGGGTCAAAGCAAAAGTTTGCTGACTGGGAAAAAGCGTATAAGGGTATAGATAAGCGTAATAAAACGATTCTATTATGCCACGACCCAAGTAATTGGGACAGTAATATCATAGATAAATACCCAGCTGACCTTACTTTATCTGGTCATACTCACGGTGGTCAAATAGCTTTATCATTTATGGGCTTGGAGCTTTCACCAGCGCAATTAATTTATAAAGAATACGCTGGGCTTTATACTAATGATGACAAGCAATTATATGTAAATAGAGGAATTGGAACATCGGGACCACCTATGAGGTTATCTATGGATCCCGAAGTAAGCTTATTAATATTAAAATTAGAGAATAATATAGCCTAATAGTATTTAATTATTGATAGACTACGCTATTGTTCATCGATATACTTTTGATATAAGTCAGGGCGTAGTCTCTTTGTTTTTTCGATAGATTGATTTAATTTCCATTCATCTATTTTAGCTTTATTGCCTGAAAGCAACACTTCGGGGACAGACAACCCTTTATACTCACGTGGGCGTGTATATTGAGGGGCTTCAAGCAAATCATTTTGATAAGAATCTTCTAACGCAGATTCCAAATCGCTGATTACTCCGGGTAATAATCTAACAATTGCATCAGTTAGGATTAGAGCAGGTAATTCTCCGCCACTTAATACAAAATCTCCAATAGAAATTTCTTTGGTTATTAGGTAATCACGGATTCTTTGGTCAATACCTTTGTAGTGCCCCGCTATAATAATAATACTTCGAGATAAAGATAGCTTATTACATAGTGACTGGTCTAACCTTTCGCCATCTGCAGCCATAAAAATTACTTCATCGTACTTCCGCTGGGACTGAAGCTTTTCAATGGCTTTAAAAATAGGCTCACACATAATTAGCATACCAGCTCCGCCACCAAAAGGATAATCGTCAATATGACCAAACTTATTATCGGCATAGTCGTGAAGATTATGGAGATAAATCTCAGCTACTCCCTTCTCTTGTGCAATTTTAATAATACTATTATTTATCGCTGATTCCATTAATTCTGGAATGGCTGATAATATATCAATTCTAATCAACGGTGCATTCATTCAGTTAAAGCCCTAATTCTTCTATTCCATCAATAATTAATATATCTATCTCTTTTTTTACATTATCTGTTAATTTTATATATTCTTTTACAAATGGGATTGGTATTAGGCTATCATTCCGATTTATAATCAAAATCTCATGAGCTGGATTTTCTAATACATCTGTAACAACCCCGAACAGCTCATCTGTCTCATAATTAATTACGTTATAGCCAATTAATTTATGTGCAGAATCAGTAGAATACTTGGATTCTAATATATCGCTTTCTAATACAAATATCCCGCTTTCAATTAAATCGTTAGCATCTTTGTCGCTTTTAATGCCCTTTATTTCAACTTTCGCAGCTTTGTTAGTTTGTCGCCATTTTTTTAAAGTAAATTCTCGCGAAAAATTTAATGAATAGCCTATTTTTACTTTAGTATCCTCCTTAATATCAATTAAGCCTAATTGCAAATCAGAGACCTTCATTTCACCACTATACCCGCGAGTTGCTACTATTGTGCCAATGTATTTATATTCCATATTTTCCTAAAATAGCCATTTGTTTAAATTTAGTTTACAAAAGTAATATATACTTAATTAAAATTAAAGGTCTAATAAATATTCTAAGCTCTTTATCTGATTTTCTGTTTCCTTATAGTCTGGTAATATTTTCTTAACGATATTCCAAAATCTAACTGAATGATTCAACTCAACGGTATGCGCTAATTCATGGATAATGATATATTCTATAATTTTATTATTTGCCATAATAAGCCTCCAATTCAGATTAATATTCTTTTTATTACTACAAGACCCCCATCTTCGTTTCTGATCTTTGATACGAATGTTATTAATTGTAAAATCATATTTATTAGCATAATAATTTACTTGATTGATTAAATATTTTTTAGCATTAATTCTGTACCAATTATACAATATTTCTTTATATTCACTTTTGTTATTAATATTTATATAAATCTTCTTATTCTCATATTTAAGTAACAGATTGTTTAACGGAATATATTCAATATCTATAAATTCTCCTAGATATAACGTCCTCCCTTCCTTTAATTCTTGTGAGCTTGCAATCTTGTCTTGTTTAATTTTATGATGCTTGATTATCCAATCTTGCTTCTGATGCAATATATGATTAATATCCGCTTCACTATAATAGTTGGGTACTCTAATAACCAATCTCCCTTGCTTATTAATTTCTAACGAGCACGTTTTGCGGTTACTTTTAATTATTTTATCTATAATTTGCTTTAAATCGTCCATACACTAAGTAATATTATCTATTGCAAAATTACGTTTTTTTTTCGGATTAATAGCTATAAGGGACAAATTTGACAGATTTAGAGTTTAAACCAGAGCGTTCAATAATTGTAGGCTTTTTTAGGAAAGGCTTTTCACGAGAATTAGCACGTGAACATATTGATGAATTAATATTTTTAGCTGATACTGCTGGGGCAGTCATAATTGAAGAATTTATCCAAGAATTAGCAAAGCCCATTGCAGGAACGCAAATAGGTACAGGTAAAGTAGAAGAAATAGCACTATATATTAAGGAAAATAATATTACAATGGCAATCTTTGATGAAGATTTAACTCCAATTCAAGTTAGAAATTTAGAAAAGGCATTTGAAGTAAAAGTAATTGATAGAAGTGGGTTAATTCTTGATATTTTTACTAAAAGAGCAAGAACTAATGAGGCTCAAACACAAGTGGAATTAGCTCAATTACAGTATCTTATGCCACGTTTAACGAGAATGTGGACACACTTATCCAAACAATTTGGCGGGGTGGGCACTAAAGGACCGGGTGAAACTCAGATTGAAACAGATAGGAGAATGATAAGAATTAAGATACAGCAGTTGAAAGAAAAGCTAAAAGAAATAGATAAGCAGAGGGAAGTACAAAGAAAGAATAGAAATCAATTACCCAGATTTGCTCTTGTAGGTTATACTAATTCTGGTAAATCAACATTAATGAAATTACTCACCGACAGCGATGTCTATGTAGAAAATAAACTTTTTGCTACTTTAGATACTACAGTCAGACAATTTGAATTACCCTCTGGCTTAAAAGCATTGTTATCGGATACAGTTGGTTTTATTAGAAAGCTACCCACCCATTTGGTTGCCTCATTTAGAAGCACATTGTCAGAAGCTAAAGAAGCAGATATATTGATTCACGTCATTGATATTTCAAATCCTTTTTTCAGAGACCATATAAATACAGTAATAGAGACCTTAAATTCTTTAGAAATAGTAGACAAACCTACAATTCTTGTATTTAATAAAATTGATTTAATCGAAAATAATTATATCTACACCGAACTAATCGATGAATTTAGGGAGTATGTTCCAATTTCTGCTCTTAAAGGTATGAACATTTCTACTCTACTTGATAAAATGATTGAATTGTATAACCAAAATAGCAAGGATTACAAATTGCTCATTCCTTATACTAAAATGGATTTACTACCTTATATATTCAATAATACAGAGATATTAGAAAGAGAAGATACTGATGAAGGTATTGCGTTAAACATTCGCTTAAAAGATATAAATATCGGTTATTTTACACACAAGTTTTCAGAATACCTAAAGTAATCAAATGAGTATTAATACTGCTAATAGTTTACAAGTTTTACTTGATAAAATTAAACTCCCTTTAAGTTATAACGATTTAGTTGGGAACAATATCAAATTTTTATCTGGTGCTAGTAAGAGTTTTCTAATTAAGAAGATTAATGAGTTATATAATAAAAATATATTTATAATCACTCCGGATAATGATGTTTCGGATGAATATTTTAATGATTTATGTTCAATTGTAGGTGAAGAGTTTGTTTCCATAGTGAAAGAACCCAAATATACATTTAAATCCAAAGTAGAAGATAATCAAGAATCATTAGATTGGCTAATAGAGGGACTAACAAGAAATCAAAATAAAGAAAAATCATTTATAATTGTTAGCCAAAATCTAATAGATTATCAGCTACCCAATCCCTCAACAGTTAATTCAAGTAGAGTTCATATTAAGAAAGGAAATTCATATAGTTTTGATAATTTTATCAAAACTATTATGCTCAATGGGTTTGAACGTAAAGATTATGTGTCTTACCAAGGAGAAATATCTATAAGAGGTGGTATTGTTGATATTTATCCCTTAGGGTGGGACAATCCTATTAGAATAGACTTTTGGGGCGATACAATCGAATCTATAAGAGAATTTGATACTGTATCTCAGCGTAGCATACGCGAATTTAACGATGTAGAATTTATTTCGAGTTTATTTAACGAGTCAGAAAATTTTAATTTTATTGATTATATTCTTGAAAATTCTCTTATTATTTTAGACTCAGAAATTACAAACCAGCAAGTGTACGCCGAAATAGAGGATAAATCATACGAATATTTATCTATAAATAACTTGAGCAAAGCTGATATTAGTTTCAATATTAGTTCACAGCCTAATTTTCAAGCTTCCGTAAAATTTACTATTGATGAATTATCTAAATATTTATTAGAAGGGTACGAACTATATTTGTCTGCTGATAATAAAATACATTTAGATAGATTAAATGATATAATCGACAAATCTATAAAGGATTTGCTTAATAGTGAGTCTGTAGATTATATACATTTAGAGAAGCTAAGAAAAAAAATAAAATTCTTAGATATATCTTTATCTAAAGGTTTTATCTGGAATGATTTTAAGTTTTTAATTTTCACAGAGCACCAAATATTTGACCGTAGTCGTGTAGTTAATCAGAAAAAAAATAAAAATAGTAAAGCTATTACACTAAGAGAACTGCAAGACCTAAATATTGGCGACTATATTGTGCACGAGGACAAGGGTATTGCCCTATTTGATGGTTTTAAAACTGTTGAAATTGGAGGTAGTAAGCAAGATACTATAGTTCTAAAGTTCGCAGAAGGTGATATTTTATATGTAAATATCAATTATATTAGTAAAATATCTAAGTATTCTGCTCAAGAAGGTGCTTCCCCATCGCTATCCAAGCTCGGCAGTACTGAATGGGCAAGGAAAAAAGCACGCACAAAAGGTAAACTTAAAGATATTGCGCGTGATTTAATAAAATTATATGCTAAAAGAAAGTTAGCTAAAGGGTTTGCCTTCCCAAGCGATGATGTTATGCAAAAAGAGTTCGAAGCCGCTTTTATGTATGAAGATACGCCAGACCAATCTCGTACGACCGAAGAAATAAAAAATGATCTACAATCAGAATCACCAATGGACAGATTAGTCTGTGGCGACGTAGGTTTTGGTAAAACAGAAGTAGCAATTAGAGCAGCGTTTAAGGCAGTAAATTCTGGCAAGCAAGTAGCCGTGCTTGTGCCTACAACCATTTTAGCTCAACAGCACTATATGTCATTCCAAGATAGATTTGCTAAGTTTCCTGTTAATGTAGATGTAATATCAAGGTTTAGAACTAAATTACAACAAAATAATATTGTTGATAACTTGAAAAATGGAAAGATTGATATTTTAATTGGTACACATAGATTACTAAGTAAAGATATTATTTTTAAAAATTTAGGCTTATTAGTAATTGATGAAGAGCATAGATTTGGAGTATCTGCAAAAGAGAAATTGAGGCAACTTAAAGAGAATATTGATACATTAGCTCTTACTGCAACTCCTATCCCCCGAACCTTGAATTTTTCGTTAATGGGAGCAAGAGACTTAAGCGTAATGGAAACTCCTCCAAGAAATAGGCTACCAGTCAATACTCAAATATTAGAATGGAACGACCAAGATATTATTGATGCAATAGATTTTGAAGTTAAAAGAGGCGGTCAAGTATTTTTTGTTTCTGACAAAGTCAATGATTTAGAATTAATTGCTAATAAATTACAAGAATTAACACCAGATTATAAAATTGCAATTGCGCACGGGCAAATGCCAGGAACTGAGTTAGAGAAAATTATGGAATCATTTATCCAGAATAAATCTCAAATTCTTTTGGCAACCAAGATAATTGAATCTGGTATCGACATACCTAATGCAAATACTATGATTATAAATCGAGCACAAAACTTTGGTTTAGCTGAATTGTATCAATTAAGAGGTAGGGTTGGAAGAACAAATAAGCAAGCATATTGTTATTTATTAATACCAGAAACATATAAGATAAATCATAAAGCTCTAAGACGGTTGCAAGCAATTGAGGAGTTTACTGAGTTAGGTAGTGGCTTTCAGCTTTCTATGAGAGATTTAGAAATTAGAGGTGCGGGGAATTTGCTTGGTGCAGAACAAAGTGGCTATATCATTGATATTGGCTTTGAATTATTTCAGCGGATTTTGGACGAAGCTGTTGTTGAATTAAAAAGCGAAGAGTTCTATGATATATTCGATATCCAAAAAGAAGAAAAAGCAAAATACTACACCGATGACATATCAATTGAAATTGATAGAGATGCTTTATTTCCACAAGATTATATAAGTAATAATACTGATAGGTTTACTTTATATAAGAAATTATACAAAGTGGAAAATCACAATGAACTTAACGATATAGTAAAAGAGATACAGGATAGATACGGTAAATTACCAAAGGAAGCACAAAACTTAATCTTTGCTGTTAAGTTAAGAATAGCTACAATTGGTACTGGTTTTATTAAGGTATCAATTAAGGATAACAACCTTTATTGCGATTTCCCTCCTACCGAAATGAAAGATTATTACAATGACGCTTTCCCACAAATTATTGATTATATTTCTTCGATAGACGGAACAAAATTAACCCAAACCAAAAGTAAGCTACTTTTAAAATATCAGCTAAATAATCCAGAAAATGCCTTGGAATTTTTATACAAAATCAAAAAAACAATAGAATTAATATGATTTTAGCAATAGAAACAAGTTCTAATATCTGCAGTGTAGCAATTTTTGACGAGCAAACAACTATAGCTTGTACCCAAATAAATAGTAAAAATACCCACGATAAGCTCTTAGCTAATATGTGCAAAAACCTGTTTGATAATTTAATGGTTAATATTAATTTGATAGATTATATATCTGTTAATATAGGTCCAGGCTCATTTACTGGTTTAAGAATTGGCTTAAGTTTTGTAAAAGGATTAATTTTTGGTAAAAATATTAAACTAATAGATTTGTGTAGTAATGATATTTTATATTCATCATTGAATAGAGAAATACTTGACCATAATATCATTAAAGCAGTAGCTATAATCGATGCAGGTAATGAAAATTATTATTTAAAATCATATAATTTGGCTACTAACGAAGTAAGTGAAGACTTGCATATAGTTCATAAAGGTAATTTAAAAAATTATACTAATGAGTATACCGTACTTATTTCAAATAGTGCCATCGACGATTTGGGCAATACACTTTGTTTGAAGACAGATTTAAATGCAGGCTTACAAGCTTCACTAGCTTATAAAGTTATTCAAAAACAAAATTTTAAAGATATAAAAGGAATAAAACCTTTATATTTGAATGATATTGATTATAAAATTAAAAAATAAAAATTATGGTTGAAAGGTACACGTTGCCAGATATGGGTAAAATCTGGTCTGAGGAAAATAAATATCGTATTTGGTTAGAAATTGAAATATTAGCTTGCGAAGCACAAGCTAAATTGGGTCTTGTGCCACAAGAGGCAGTAGATATAATAAAATCAAAGGCAAATGTTGATGTTAAACGTATTTTAGAAATAGAAGAAGTAACTAAACATGATGTTATAGCCTTTTTGACTAATGTTGAGGAGTATGTAGGAGAACCGTCAAGATATATACATTTAGGTATGACTTCAAGCGATGTTTTAGATACTTGTCTATCTGTTCAATTAAAACAAGCAGGTGAAATTTTATTAAATGATTTAGATAGATTAAAGCAAGCATTATCTATAAAAGCCAAAGAGTATAAATATACAGTTTGTATTGGTAGAAGTCACGGTATTCACGCTGAAACAATGACTTTTGGACTGAAGTTTGCGTTATGGTACGACGAATGCTGCAGAAATATCAAAAGAATGCAAGAAGCATTAAAAGAATGCTCCTTAGGGATGATTAGTGGTGCTGTCGGCACTTTTGAACATTTATCGCCTTTCGTTGAAGAGTATGTAAGCGAAAAATTAGGTCTGATACCTGCAAATGTTTCTACTCAAGTTATTCAAAGAGATGTTTATGCACAGTTTATGTCTGCTATGGCTTTAAGCGCTTCTATGTTAGAAAAAATCTCTATTGAGATTCGTCATCTTCAAAGGACCGAAGTAAGAGAAGCAGAAGAGTTTTTCTCAAAGGGGCAGAAAGGTAGTTCTGCTATGCCACATAAACGTAACCCGATTTCGTCTGAAAATATTTCTGGGCAAGCAAGATTAATTAGGAGTAATTTATTTGCTGCAATAGAAAACAATGCTTTATGGCACGAAAGGGATATTTCGCACTCAAGTGTAGAAAGAGTCATAATGCCTGATTCAACAATTTCATTAAATTATATTTTAAATCGTGCCATCAAATTAATAGACAACTTAGTTGTTTATCCAGAAAGAATGATGGATAATCTAAATTTAACTAATGGACTGATACACTCTCAAAAAGTATTATTAGAACTAGCTAAAAAAGGCTTGAAACGACAAGAAGCTTACGTAATAGTTCAAAGATGTGCTATGAGAACTTGGGACGAAAAAACTCCATTCTTAGATTCATTATGGGCAGATAAAGATATCCAAACTCATTTTACTTTAGAAGAATTAGAGCATCTATTTAGCTTTGAAAAGGTTTTCCAAAGTGTAGATTATATATTTAATAGATTAGGTTTTTAAATTTTAAAGTGACGCAATCAAGAAAAAAAGTCTTAATTATTTCTGCGTTTTTCTATCCACATATTGGCGGATTAGAAGGATATAACTTGAATGTAGCTACTGAATTCATAAAACAGAACTATGATGTTACTGTTATAACAAACAACACAGAACATGTAGCTACAAAAGAAGTCTATAAAGGTATAAACATTTATAGGCTTGATAGTTATGTCCTAAAGTTTAGTAATTCAGGCGGTCTGCCATTCCCTTTATTAAATAATTCTGTTTTTAAAATTTTAAAAGAACTGAAACAAAGCCAGTTTGATTTAATTATTTCTAATACGCGATTCTTTGTTATTAATCATTTAATACTTTACTATTTAAATATTAATAAAAGACATTGTATTCATTTAGAGCATGGAAGCGGAAATGTAGATTTACATAATCCAATTACCAATTTCTTTAGTAATTTTTATGATTTAATATTAATCCAACTTCTTAAGCATAAAATTAATAGCTTTTATGGTGTGTCCAGCTTATGTAATAAGTTTCTAAGCAAGTATAATATTGTTCCACAAGATATTTTGAAAGCTGGTGTAGAATTTCATACTGAACCAATAAATAAGCCATTACTAGATGTCGTTGAAATTACATTTGTTGGACGTATCATTTATGACAAGGGTGTATCTTATTTATTAGACGCTTTTTCTCAAATAGAGAATGATAATTTGAGGTTAAATGTTGTCGGTGATGGACCGATGTTAGAAGAGCTGATATATAAGTATCAGGGTAATTCAAGAATCATTTTTCACAAGAGCCAAACACAGTCTGGAGTAAAAAAGATACTCAAAAACACACATATTTTTATAAATCCTTCGTTTGCAAACGAAGGAGGACAAATGACTATTTTAGAAGCAGTGGCTGCCAAATGTGCCATTATATCAACTAAAGTTGGCTTTACTCAAGAGATTATAGAAGACGGCTATAACGGTTTATTTATAAACAAGCAAGACTCGAATGATATTATAGAGAAAATTAATTTTTTATTAAGAAATAGCGACAAGATTAATATTTATGGGGAAAATATTTTCACCAAACTCTCACAAGATTTTCAATGGCAAAATACTATCGACAAGATCAAACAATATATGATAGATAATAAAATTTAGGGTTTATTTTTTATTATTACTTAATAATTTATTCTTGATAAAAACAGCTTTAAATAAGAACGATTGTGGTAATAAAACAAATATTGGAAAATCATATAAAAATATTTTAATATAGTGCTTTATACCTAATTTTAATTGCTTAGCATAGCGTAACTTTATTTTTATACCGCTCATTACTTGTTGCCTTGTTAAATTAGAATCTTTACTTGGAACTTTATAATAATTCACCAAGTACTCTCGCAGAATTTCTAATTTAGCTCCACTACAATACCATCTTATTTCAAAGTCATAATCTTGCCCATACCTTATTAGCTCATTATAATATCCATACTTCTCGACTGACGACTTCTTTAGCATTAGAGTAGTTTGTGGTAATGGTACTTGATGTTTAATAAACTCCTCAACCTCCCCAATTTTATAATAAAATTCACTATTTATATCATTTTCAATCTTCCAGATAGTATAAGTTCCCAACATATCTATTTCTGGATTAGCTACCATATAATTATACTGCTTTTCTAATTTGGTAGGTAAAAACTCATCATCGCCATCTAAAATCGCTATATACTCGCTTGTTGCTTCATTTATACCTAAGTTCCTTGCAACTGAAACATAAGAATTCTTTGAAGTTACTATTACTTTAACTCTACTATCAGTATTTTTATATTGATTAAGAATTGATAAAATCATTAGGTTGTTTGGAGAAGCCAAAAGCAAAATCAACTCAAAGTTTTGAAATGTTTGTTCTAATACAGACTTAATCGAGCGATGAACTTGAAAATCAAGTTCATTATAAAATGTTATTATTACTGATACTTTTACTAATTCCATACTATTAGTCAATTTAATTGCACTATATTACAAATATAGAGTTTTTTACAATATAAATATGCCTAATTATATAAAAAATAAGAATTAGATATTATTCGTTTAAAGTATCTTTTATTTTTATCTACAATTTTGGAGATATTAGATGTATAAGTTACTAATATTTATTATGATAATAATTATATTTTTAAACTCTTGTTCCGACAACAACCCCGTAAATACACCAGAAGGATTAGATTTAGAGCAAAAAATTGGTCAGATGCTGATTATTGGATTCAGAGGTATAGACATTCAAAGTAATGACCCAATTGTAAAAGATTTAGAAGCAAGAAATATTGGTGGGGTTGTTTTGTTTGATAAGGATGTTGCTTTGAATTCAACAAAAAGAAATATAGAATCCCCAGAGCAAGTAAAACATTTAATATCTACATTAACTTCATATTCAAATACTAAATTATTAGTTTGTGTTGATCAAGAAGGTGGCAAAGTAGCCAGGCTTAAGCAGCAATATGGATTCCCTTATAATGTATCGCAGCAGTATTTAGGTGATTTAGACAATATAGATACAAGTAAGTTTTATGCTAACAGAACAGCAAATCTATTAAAAAATTTAGGATTCAACGTAAATTTTGCTCCAGTAGTAGACTTAAATATAAACCCAGATAACCCTGTGATTGGAAAGATAGAGCGTTCCTTTTCTAAATCCCCAGATATAGTCGTAAAGCATTCCCAAATATTAATCTCTGAACTTCAACAACAAGGTGTGCTTTCTACCTTAAAGCATTTTCCTGGTCATGGCTCATCTAATTCAGATTCACACTTAGGGCTTACAGATATTAGTAACACTTGGCAAAGTATTGAATTAGAGCCATACCGAAGGTTAATAAATAGTAATTTCAATGGGATGGTAATGACTGCTCATATATTTAATTCCTACTTAGATCCCGAATATCCAGCCACTCTTAGCCATAAAATTATTACTGGGATTTTAAGAGAGCAACTCCACTATAATGGTGTAGTTGTGTCCGATGATATGAATATGGGAGCTATAACTCAACAATATGGCTTAGAAAGAGCAATAGAACTATCAATAAATGCTGGAGTCGATATATTAATTTTTGCTAATAACTTAGTCTATGACGAAAATATTGCAAGGAAAGCAATTGATATCATTTTAGATTTAGTTCGACAAGGCAAAATCAGTAAAGAGCGAATAGAAGAAAGCTATCAAAGGATTATGAAACTAAAATCTACATTATAAAATAAATTAGTGGCTGTCTCAAAAAGACAGCCTCCTATTACTATATTAAACTATATTTAATTTAGAAGTCATACCCTAAGGAAAATAACCAATATGGCTCGGACCATCTTGTTACTTCATTCCTCCAAGCAATATCAATTTTTACTGGCAATCCAAGGAAATAGCTTCTTATCCCCAATCCTGTGCTCATAAGTAAATTATTGGGGTATAGTTCTCCGTTAACAGTTTTATTACTATTAAAATCATTATACCAAGCGCCGCCCATATCAAAAAATACAGCACCATTAATACCCTGTATTAAGATTGGCAATGGTCCTGCAACGAGTGCCGTTAGTAATGGAAATCTAAATTCTGCATTTACTAAGAAAAATTTATCTCCAGAAACATCATTTACAGCCCAACCTCTAAGCGGCATTTCAAACGACATTAGTGCAAAATCAACAGGGTCATTAAAGGGTAATCTCCCACTATTAAATTGTCTGTTTATCCAATTATCCGTGCCACCTAAGAAGAAATTTTGAGGCTCGGAACCTAAGCTTATAGCTCCTGCCCCTCTAAAGGCTAAAGAGAAATAAGGACCTAAAGCAAAGTATTGCCTAATGTCTGTTGAGAATGTAGAAAAACCAGCCCCATCATTCCCTAATTTAGGCGAAGCACTAATTCCGAAGTAATACCTACTCCCTTCACGAGGTCCATAATAGCCCCACAATGTATTATCGTGAACATATCTTACACTTGGCAATAATAAGAATTTATCAGTAGTTTGGTTTTGTGGAACATCTACATTTTCTTTCGTTAAGAACATTCCATTCATTGCTACTTCGAATCTATCAAATAGACTAAAAGGATAGGATGCAGTAACTCCAGTTCCAAAATTTCTAAATCTATAAAAATAATTATCATATCCTAATACAAATGCAGAAGTATGGTAAGCAGAAAATTGATAATCTATAATATTTGGTAAATAATTATAAGCTACAAAAAACTGACTATTCCTTAAATCTATCAATAAGTTTGCTTGTACGATTATTTGATGGTCCCCCATTACATCGCTGAACATCATTTGAGTAATACCTTGCATACCGTAGTATGTGCTATACCCTGGGTTGCCAGCAATGAGATCTGGTGAGAATGATATTTTATAATCGTATTCTTGAAATATCGTATTAGAATCTAATTTAGTATTTTCTCCATTATTCGCCGATTGTTGTGCATCGATACTTGGTTGAACTAATTTTTGAGATGAGAAATCTACATCAAAGTCTCCATAGCTAATTAGCTCATCAGATTTTGTTGTAGTGCTATCAACACTAACATCATTTGTATTATTTTTTAATTGTTCTATTATTTTGTGTTTTTCATTCTGGCTTTGCTTAAAACTTGTGAGCGGTAGCTCATCAACCTTTAGTATCTTTTCTAAAGGAAATCGGAGCATATATATATCAAAGCCTCCATCTGCTTGCGTTGTAAATAAGAGTTTAGAGTCATCGCGAGCTAATGATATCTGGGTAATTCCTGTTAATGAATTAGTGATAGGTTTTGTTTCATTATTATTTAAGTTCAATTTGTAAATATTTCCAATACCATTTTTATCAGAAACATATAATAAATCATTATTTTTAGATATAGCTAACGAAGTTTTTTCATTTTCTGGATCAAAAGTTAATCTTGTTATTACAAAATCTTTAATATTTATTTTATAAATATCACTTTGGTAAGGATTGTAAGTCCACATTTTAAAGTTATCTTTTGAGTATTTCTCATTTGTATAATCAGCCCTGTCAGATACAAAGAAAATTTCCTTAGAATCAGTAGACCAAGTGAAATGCTTTTCAGAAAAAATATCATTGGTAATATTCATTAACTTTTTAGTAGCTATATCGTATAAAAAAATGTCACTTTTTTCAATAATAGTTCCTATAAAAGCAAACTGTTTGCCATCGGGCGACCAAGATACCGATGTAATAGATTTCATACCAAATTTATATTTCTCATAATCACCATCTTTAACATTGACTATATAAATAGCATCTTCGCCCCCACTTTTTGCAGATATTGCAAGTTTGCTAGCATCGTTAGACCAAGAAATGCCAGGAGTTAGCAGATTCAAATCTTCAAAATCTAATGAGCGTGATGAGCTAAGCAATTGCTCCCCTTCACCTTTTTCATCTATTTTTTTGACAAAAACACCAAAAACACCTCCCGGAGCAGATATATATGCCATTTTAGTACCATCTGGTGAAATTGCAGGCGAAGTATTATAATAAGTCCTATCTTTTATATAATTTGTAATTTGAGTAGCATAATCTTTAGGATTTTCATATTTGGCTAAATCAGGGCTATAAAATTTCTTTAAATCTCTCTGCCACTTTTCAGAAAAATCCTCAAAATCAAGTTGAAATGTATTTTTAAATGCAATATCTAAATTTTTATATATTTTAAGCTGATTTAATAAATATCCAACCTTTTCCTTACCATAAGTATCTTCTACATAAGAATAAAATGTTTGCCCACCTCTATAAGCTAAATACCCATCTAATCTTTCTAAACCTGGTAGATTTTCACTTATAACTAAATCTCTCATAAACATATCCGTTTTGGCATTCATACCACCAATGCTCTCCCATTCAGCAAAACCTTCATTCATCCAGAGTGGCAAAGAGAACGTTGAATTAGAAGAAATGGCAGACTGAAATGTCCCCCCATAAAACATATCATTTAGCACACCGTGAACTAATTCATGGTGAATTACATGGTCGAATTGGGCATAATCCCCCTGATACGGAATTACGATTCGATTTTTGAATAGTTCTGTTACCCCACCAATACCTTCAGACATATAACTTGAAACAATGTTATTTTGCTGAAATTCATTATGAGAATTAAATACAATTATTGGAATTCTTTTATTAATCTTATAATTAAGTGTAGACTGAATTGATTTTAGTGCCTCTTCTGATGAAAAGGCAGCAAATTCTGCTAAGTATTTTGATCCATTATCATAATATATATCAAAATTAGGTGATTGGATATATTTCCAATCAAAAGTCTGATATTGTACTTTATTTTTCCCAAATTGCGACATAGCACTATTAGAAGAAATAACAATTAAGAGCAGGATAAATAATATTATATTTCTCATACTCCTAACCTATTAATTAGCATATTTATTAATCTCATATTTTATTTTTATTTTTGTTTACATTTTAGACAATTATGAAATTGTGTCATTAGTGTGACGGAATGTTACTTTGTGCAAAAACATATCTACCATATCGTAGTATTGCTCAATTTCTGGTACTAACTCTACAAAATCATTTTTAGATTTATTAAGGACTGCTATATTTAACTTGATGGACTTTGCTAAAGATAAGGCAGAGCGCTTGTATTGCCCCAATGATGCTAATATCATTGCTTTGAGGTAGTGCACTTCATAATTGAAATAATCTAATTTCTCTAATATTTTTATTAACTCTAAAGCCTTATCTTCTACCCCAAAATCATAAATAGCAATAATAACTTCATACAGAATATCAATATTATTAGGGTGAGTTTTGATTATTTTGTCTAACATATCGATGGATTTATCAAAGTCATTTAAATTATAATACACTTCTGATAATGCAAATAATAATTCAGGATCTTTTTGTGATATTTCGTAGGCTTTTAAGTAATCATCTAAAGCACGTGTTAAATTTTCGATAGATTCATAACATAAACCCCTACCAATATAAGATTGGTAATGCTTTGGATTTAAAGCTAATGTTTTTGTAAAGTACTCTATCGACGATAGATATTGTTGGTTGTCACTAAATGCTGTAGCTAATGAAAAAGTAGCATCAAAGTCCTTAGGCGCTATCTTTAGAGCTTCATTATAACAATCTATTGCTCTTTTTATTCTACCTAAAGATAGATATGAATTACCTTTATTATACCAAGCGGCAAAATTTTCTGCTTCAATTGTGATAGCATAATTATAACATTCAATAGCTTTATTATATCTGCACAAAGAATTATAAGTAACGCCTAGATTATACCAAATATTATCATCATAAGGATATTCATCTAATAATTGTGAATAAATCTTGATTGCTTTTTTGAAATCACCCTTTAAATTATAAGTATATGCTAGTTCAAAATTAAAATCATATCTTGTATTATCCTTGTGTAATAAAGATAATAGTAATTTTATAGAATTATCATAATCGGATGCAGACTGTAATAAAATAGCTTTCTGAAATACTAAATCTTCATTATCGCCAAATTCGTCAATCATATAATCAATAATATTAAGTGATTCTATAAAATTACCTTTTAGGTCTAATATAGAAGCCTTAATAATAAGTGCTTCATATTCCGTAGGACTTATTGCTAATACTTCATTTATTAACTCTTCTGCTTGAGTTATCTTTCTTAAATTTTGCAAAACTAATGCTTTCTTTATTTTTGGCTCGATAGAATCAGGCAAATAGTCTAACCATATATTGCAGAACTCTAAAGCTTCGGTATATCTTTGACTTTCAATTGAATATTCAACTAAAGGTTCAATTATTTCTAATCCGGGCTTTTGAGCATCATTATTGTTAGGATTTCTTAAATATTTTTTAAAAAATTTAAACTTTTCCTCTAAATTCTCTTGAGGAATGTCATCAAAATCTTCATCTTCAAAATCAAAATTCATACTTTGTAATTTATTCGTATTACATAACTAAACTTAGATGTATTACTAATAAACTAGAATATTATTTTATTATAGTTTATTAGTGTATTAGCGTGCTGTAATTATAATGAGATATTATTAAAAAAAATAGGAATTATGTTACAATTTTTCATTATATTACTAAACGTGAGTAAGCCTGATATGTGGAAAATTTACATAATAATTTTTACAAAAAAAAATAGTCCCGAACCTCATTGGCGAACCAGTCGGGACTTAGTAACTATTTACTTCGGCATTTAGCCTTATTGTAATAAGATTTGAATTTATATTCTAACGGCAAAGGTAAGCATTTTTTTTAAATTATAAAAAAATATTTTTTAGAGGGTATTATGGGATTAATATATGGATTTGATTTAGGCGTTTCAAGTATTGGTTGGAGTGTGATAGACCCTATTAATGAGAAAATCATTGACGCCGGGAGTAGAATTTTTACAACTACTTTAGATGATGCATTAAAATCTGGAGGAGTTAGTCAAAATACGATAAGAAGGGAAAATAGATTAAGAAGGCGAAATCTATTTAGAAAAAAATATAGATTAAGCCTTTTGATTAAGAAACTGAAAGAATATAATTTCCTCCCCAACGATATAGATATGAGTATTTTCTTTAAAATAAATCCTTATGAAATGAGATTTAAAGCTCTTAATGAGGAAATTACTACAACAGAACTCAGTAGAATATTCTATTTATTCGCTAAAAGGCGAGGTTTCTTGTCTAGCAGAAAAGAGGAACAGTCCAAAGACACAAAAATAGATATAAATATACCTGAAACAGCAAAAATTGGTATTCACGACAACACTAAGCTTGCTCAAGAATTTGGCACTATTGGTAATTATTTTCACTCTATATACAAAGCTGACGGAATTCCATATACATACACAGAAAGGATTAGGAATAGAATATTAACACGAAAAATTATACATAATGAGTTTCTTGCTATTTGGGAGAAACAAGCTGAATATCACCCAGAGCTAATGACTAATGAATTACGGGATTTAATTGGAGCTTTTAAAAAAGGAATTATTTTTTATCAAAAACCATTAAAAAGCCAAAAATTCAATATTGCTAATTGCCCTCTAGAGCCTACAAAGAAAAGATGTTACGCTAGTCACCCAGCTTTTGAAGAATTTAGAGCTTGGCAACTAGTGAGTAATTTAAGATTTGGTTATAATAAAATTGAGTTAAGCATTCAAGAAAAAGAAAAGATAATTCAATATTTATCTAGCAAGAAAGGTACGGTACTAATTAGTGACATTAAAAAGAAACTAGGCAAAGAAAAAGAAGTTTGTAACTATGATGATAAAGACAGGGTCAAATGTATGACAAGTAATTATATTATTAATAGTACAATATCTTCTGAATACCTTGACACACTATTGGAGCAACCAGAAAAATTAGAAAAACTTAAAGCTGATTGGTGGGAAAGATTAAATTATTACAATTCAAACACTAAGCTATTAAAATTTATTAATAACTACCCATTAAATAAGCAAATCATTAAAGAAGTTGATAAATTCAAAAAAGACCAACAAGCAGGTTATGAAAATTCTTCCGATGTTGAATTTAAAAAAGCCATATATCAATTCAAAAAAGAAAGAATTTTAAAAATCGTTGGAACCCCATTAGAAGAGGGTTACGCTTCGTATAGCTTAAAGGCAATTAAAAATACTCTCCCCTTTCTGAGAGTAGGATACAATTTATATAAATCCATTATCTTTGGTGGTTTAAAAAATGTTTTAGGTGAACGTTGGAATAGCGATAACTATGAAAAAATCAATAAACTCATTCATGATATTGATAGTATTTTAGAATCTTATAATAATATTGAAGAGCGAAATGAGGCTATTAAGCATTTACTACTAACAACGTTTAATTTAAATGAAAAAGAGCTTAGTAAACTTTATTTTAGCAAAGCAGAATTAAGTGAAACAGAAGTGCTAGACAAACTACCACCAGCTCCTATAATTAAAAATCCAACTGTAATGAAGATTTTAAATCAATTACGCAAAATTGTTAATGCTTTAATAGACGAATATGGACATCCCGAAAAAATAAACATCGAGTTGGCAAGAGAATTAAAACAGACTGAAAGCGAACGCTTAGAAACTATGCAGAAGAACAAAAAAAATGAACAATCGCGTGAGGTGGCAAAAGAATATATTGAGAGACAAGGCTATAGTGCTACAAGTGGGCAAATTCAAAAATATATATTATTTAAAGAATTGGAAAGTCATCATAGCCCTGTGCTAAGTCCGTACTCTGGGAATGTTATTACATTATCCGATGTGTTTTCGTCGGACAACAAAATAGAAATAGAGCATATAATCCCCTATTCTATCTCTTTGGATAATAGCTTAGCAAATAAGACTTTATGCGAAGCTCAAATCAATAAAGAGAAAGGTAATATGACGCCTTATCAATTTTTTTCCAGCCACGGCAATTGGGAAGAAATAAAATCTAGGGCATTTAAGATTTTTCCATACAAGAAAGCTAAAAAATTTGTAAGCGAGGATATACCAGAATTAGATAATTTTATTAGTAGACAATTAAATGATACACGCTATGCCTCGAAAGTATCGGTAACTTATTTAAAAGAAATATGCAAGGATGTACAAGTTTCTACGGGGCAAATTACATCTTCTCTGAGAAAATTATGGGGATTAAATAGTATTTTATCAACAAGTGAAGATGAAGAAGAAAAACAAAAAAAGAATAGAGAAAATCACAAACACCATGCTATTGATGCAATAGTTATTGCCTTAATAGACAAAAAAATGCTATATCATGTATCAAATAATGCTTATAGAAACGAAGAAAGGTTAAGGGTGAAGATTAAAGAACCATGGAACAATTTTAGAGTTGATGTACAAGATAAAATAGAACAAGTGCTAATAAGCCATGAATTTAATGATAAGGTACTTGCGTTAGCCACAAAGACAGATAAACTCAAAGGGAGCCTAATTAAATACAGAAGCATGGCAGTTCGTGGGCAATTACATAAGGAAACTGTGTATGGAAAAGGTAAAGACCCTTATGATAATAAAGAATATTATTATATCCGCAAAAATGTTGCCGGGCTTACACCAAACCAAATAAATAGTATAGCCTCAAGAGAAATCAGAGACTATATTATTAGTAAGTTAGACGAAGAGAATATTAGTGTAGACAAAACAAAAGGTATACCTGCTAGTTTTGTATATTCGTTAGATGGGGGTATTCGTACACCAAAGCTATTTTTAAAAAATAAGAGAGGCGACGAGGTACCAATATGGAAAGTAAGAATTAAAATTGTATCAAGCTCGATGCAAGAAAGGCGGAACGGAAATGGAGAATTTGTTGAACCGGGAAGCAATCATCATACTGCCATATATAGGGACGCGAATGGAAAACTTAAGGAAGAAATGGTTACATTTTGGGAGGCAAGCCAAAGAGCTGCAAATGGCTTACCAGTCATAAATAAAGATAAGTATGGTACCTTAGTAAGCGTTATAAAAGTAAACTATATGTATATTATAGGTTCAAATTTAGAGGAAATATTGGCGCATAGAACAGACAAGCGATGGATTAGTAAAAGGCTTTATAGAGGGCAAACAATTAGCTCTAATGATTTTAGATTTAGGATCCATATTGCAGCTAAAGTGGAATATAAACATGAAGGTATTAGAATTCGTTCATTAGGGCAACTAATGGGATCAAATCCAATAAGAGTACAAGTAGATATATTAGGGAATATTAGTAAAATATATGATTAGAAAGACACTATTGATAGAAAAAGATAATTACCTTTCGATCAAAAACGAACAGTTAATTATTACATCGAAGGAAAGCGGGTTGATACGAAGTATCAATCCGGCAGATGTAGGGATAATAATTTTTGATAACCGTGAAAGTACGTACACTCATTCCGTAATTAGTAAATTATTACACCATAATATAGCTATTATTTTTTGCGATGACAAAAGGATGCCTTTGGGTATGTTCTTAAATTTTGAATCAAATTATTCGCAAACTTATACTATTAATAAGCAATTAGGGCTAAATCAGGCTCAAAAATCAAGAATATGGAAGCAAATAATTATTTCAAAAATAGTAAATCAAGCAAATTTGATTCAACATATTAGCCAAGAGAAGTATGTTTACTTAAAGAATCTATCTAATAAAGTCGGGCTGGCTGACAAAACAAATAGAGAGGGAATAGCTGCAAAAGTTTATTGGAAGACTCTGATTGGCGAATACTTTATCAGAGATAGAGATGGAGAATTTCCTAATAATTATTTAAACTATGCTTATGCAATCTTGCGGTCATTAACAGCTAAGTCATTATCCGGCTCTGGTCTGCTACCTATCATTGGTATACATCACCATAATCAATATAATACATATTGCTTAGCAGACGATATAATGGAAGCTTATAGACCTTTCGCAGATGCTTTAATTTATGATTACTTAAAAAGCGATATGGATAATGAAGAGAAACAAGATATGAAATTATTTAAGCGATATATTCAGAAAATTGCAACAGAAGATGTATTAATAGGAGACTTGACAAGGCCCTTATCTATAGCTCTGACTTTTACTACGTCTTCGCTAACACGGTGCATTTGTGGAGAAAGCGATAAAATAAGTTTACCGAGATTAAATTATGAGTCAATTCAGAATTAGCGAATATAGAATTATGTGGTTATTTGTAATGTTTGACTTACCAGTCAAAACAAAGAAAGAAGTAAAAGCGGCAACAAGATTTAGAAATAATCTTCTAAAAAATGGTTTTGTGATGATGCAATACTCTATTTACATAAAACATTGCCCATCGTATGAGAATGCTGTATCTTACTCAAGGAAAGTTAAAAGTTTCTTAGAGGAAGAGGGTGAAGTAACTCTTATGACGATTACAGATAAGCAATATGGCGATATGGAAGTCTTTATCAGGACAAAAAAAAGTCAAAAAAAGGAAAAAGCATATATGCAATTAGAATTATTTTAGCTTTTTTGTTTTTCAGATAACGAGTTAAATAAAAGAAAGTATTAGACTTACGAGCCTAATACTTTCAAATATACTAAATTCAAATCAAACTACAACATATCCAAATAGCTGTAATTCCGGTTTCGACTTTCAAATATACTAAATTCAAATCAAACTACAACATGGCTTACCATGTAAAAGGAAAATTGCACACTTTCAAATATACTAAATTCAAATCAAACTACAACACAGAGCAAAGCAAAATAGTAAAAAATTTAACTTTCAAATATACTAAATTCAAATCAAACTACAACGGGACAATACAGCAATTAACGGTAACAGCTACTTTCAAATATACTAAATTCAAATCAAACTACAACTCGCAAATACACACGAAAACAGAAGTAACTACTTTCAAATATACTAAATTCAAATCAAACTACAACTGATGGTATTTGGTACGATGGGGTTTTTGAAACTTTCAAATATACTAAATTCAAATCAAACTACAACCATCATGACGTTGGCTTGATCAAAGCCTGTACTTTCAAATATACTAAATTCAAATCAAACTACAACAACTCTTGCCATCCTGAAGAGTGGAAGTATACTTTCAAATATACTAAATTCAAATCAAACTACAACACTCTTGCCATCCTGAAGAGTGGAAGTATCACTTTCAAATATACTAAATTCAAATCAAACTACAACAGTATTGTCTACTTTTTCCCATGCTGTTCCACTTTCAAATATACTAAATTCAAATCAAACTACAACGCGAGTTATCGACAACCGTAAAAGATGGTAACTTTCAAATATACTAAATTCAAATCAAACTACAACTGGGAAAATGGTGATTGGAAGGATGGCACTACTTTCAAATATACTAAATTCAAATCAAACTACAACTGGATAATGAGTTCTCGCTCAAAAAATTATACTTTCAAATATACTAAATTCAAATCAAACTACAACCATCCGAATAAATTAACCCTGATTTTTGTAACTTTCAAATATACTAAATTCAAATCAAACTACAACTGGAGAGATGGAATTTGGTATGATGGGGTTAACTTTCAAATATACTAAATTCAAATCAAACTACAACGAAAAAGTGAGCTTATTTCCAAGTATTTTCACTTTCAAATATACTAAATTCAAATCAAACTACAACTCATGAAAGCAGTTAATAAATTTAGGAAAGACTTTCAAATATACTAAATTCAAATCAAACTACAACTGGGAAGATGGAATTTGGAACAGTGGAACTACTTTCAAATATACTAAATTCAAATCAAACTACAACTTATTCATGCTATTTATAGATTGGAAATTAACTTTCAAATATACTAAATTCAAATCAAACTACAACAAATATACGAATGGTTTCAAAGTGATATTTACTTTCAAATATACTAAATTCAAATCAAACTACAACAGTAATTGGACCTCTTTTTGGTGGACTAAAACTTTCAAATATACTAAATTCAAATCAAACTACAACGATACAAGTGAATACGCTAAAAATCCAATTACTTTCAAATATACTAAATTCAAATCAAACTACAACGTATTGTCTTTTTTCAATTGACGTTGAAAAACTTTCAAATATACTAAATTCAAATCAAACTACAACAGTTAGATGCAAGAAAATAATTACATAGGAAACTTTCAAATATACTAAATTCAAATCAAACTACAACTGGAACGATTGCCTTCCCACAACCTTTAATACTTTCAAATATACTAAATTCAAATCAAACTACAACTGGAACGATTGCCTTCCCACAACCTTTAATACTTTCAAATATACTAAATTCAAATCAAACTACAACTGGGAAAATGGCACTTTCCAAAATGGGATAACTTTCAAATATACTAAATTCAAATCAAACTACAACCCTAAAGCTACTCCATCACTTGGAAAAATTACTTTCAAATATACTAAATTCAAATCAAACTACAACTGGCACAATGGCACTTGGTACAATGGAGTTACTTTCAAATATACTAAATTCAAATCAAACTACAACAATTTTTGCTCTGGGATTACATTCAATAATACTTTCAAATATACTAAATTCAAATCAAACTACAACAGGCTTTTTAATTTCAAATTCAAAAGGTAAACTTTCAAATATACTAAATTCAAATCAAACTACAACAGACAGGGGGATTTTTATTTTATGGGGACTACTTTCAAATATACTAAATTCAAATCAAACTACAACATCATCGCAGATGGTGATGAAGCTGCAACAACTTTCAAATATACTAAATTCAAATCAAACTACAACATTATTGCCATAATATTATATAATATTATTACTTTCAAATATACTAAATTCAAATCAAACTACAACACAGACACAGCACGGAGGCAAAAAAAGGGCACTTTCAAATATACTAAATTCAAATCAAACTACAACTACTCCGCACATCGATAGGAATTATATATTACTTTCAAATATACTAAATTCAAATCAAACTACAACTGGGAGGATGGAATTTGGTATGGTGGAATACTTTCAAATATACTAAATTCAAATCAAACTACAACAGCAAAAATGACAGCAAGTAGTTATATTGATACTTTCAAATATACTAAATTCAAATCAAACTACAACTCTTGCCAGATAAGACCTGTATAATTTTTTACTTTCAAATATACTAAATTCAAATCAAACTACAACAGAACCGAATGGTTGTATTTACGGCATACCTTACAACGTTTTGGCACTTGGCGTAGTGGCGGATTTCGAAGCACAAAAGTTGATGCGAGACAGAATGTTCAATTAAGCACTTTACCCGCCATTGCGCCAAACGCTTGCTGGGTGCTGACTTTCTTTTTGTCGTCTTTTGGTATGTTTCTCACTCGTCTATTTCTTATTAATATTCTAAAATATGGGCATTTCCCACCTATTGATAAGTCTTTGTCATCGTTTCCTTTCCTGAATTTAATTAGTTCGAATTGGTCAGGATTGAATTTATGTAAAAATGTAATTGGAACTCCTATGTGTCCATCGTAGTCAAACGGAATGTATTCTGTTTTGTCAACGTTTATGCCGTCATAATTGTCGTATTTTGGAAATTTATCTTCGTGTCCGAAATATTTTCTTGTTAGCTCAATGTCTTCGTGTCTCTTGAAGTTGTCCAAGTTTGTCAACCACAAGCAATTATTTGGCGATACAATTCTATTTCCTAAACTATCTATTCGTGCTTCTGTGCCATAAAGTTCGTAGTGTTCGGGAACAATAAAACCTGAAACACCCCTTCCAAGATTTATTCCCAACCAAGCTCTATTCTCTTTGATAAGTTTAAAAATTTCTTTGTAGGTAATTGCGTTGATGTTGCCGATAATCAAAAATTTCTTGTCATACTTTACTAATTGGGCTACATATTCTCTGAATAACGAAAAAGGAGGGTTTGTAACTACAATATCTGATTGCTTTAATAATTCTATACTTTCAGGACTGCGAAAATCGCCATTACCTTTAAAATAAATAATATCGTTAGAATTTGGTGAGGACGTTTCGCCTTTTTTACCTGTATATTCAAAGAAGAAGCCGTTTTCAGTTTCTTCTGTATTAAATAAATCAATCTTTTGCTCTTGGTAGCAAGAAGCAATAAGTTTTTTTAGTCCTAATTCTTTGAAATTGTCGGCAAAATATTTAAAGAAATTGCTCATACGGGCATCATCACAATTACAATAAACCACTTTATCCTTGAAATGATTTTTATAGTGTTGCAATTCATTTTCAATATCAGAAAGTTGAGTATAGAACTCATCACTTTTTGATTTTTTAGCTTGTTGCAGTAATTTATTTGTTGCGTTCCTTGCCATAATACTTTACTTTTTTGTAATTTGATTGAATAAATCACTTCCTAACATTTTTAGAGATGTTTTTGAAATTTCAATCATAATATCAAACATTTCCTTGTTGCTCCACTTTTCGCCATTCCCTTGCGTGTAAATAGATGTAGCTTGAAGCATAATCGTTTTGTCCTTGTGCTTTACAAATTTATTTTCACACAAATTTGTGTTAATCGACATTCCATAATTTGCCGAGGTCAACCTATCTAATCTATTTAACATACCCGAATTATATTCAAGCGTTACAATCCTTCCGTCAGGACGTTTAATTGAAATTGTTTCTGTCAAAAAGTTTGAACCTTCTAAGAATAGGACATAAGGAAAATGAGATTCAGAAAGCATATAGTTGGCAATTTCTGATATGTTTTTATGCGACCTTTCAATTGCGTTCCCCGCAGCCATTAAGTCCTGATTGTCTGCTGTGCCTACTTGTAGTCCTTTCTTAATGTTTTCAATGTCTTTGCCTTGGTGTTTGGCTTCTGAAACTAAAACAATTCTCCATTCACCGTTATCATCTTTTACTTCAATTATTCCACCGTCGGGTTTGATGCTTGAATTTGGAACAAAAAGAGTTTGCCCTAATTCGGGGTCAATTTTCTTTAAAGCTTCGTTTATTTCTTCTTTTCGTATGCTTGTTTTATATTGAAACGTCAATTGCGGATATTCTTCTTGAAGTTTCGTAATTACAAGGTTTGAGATTTCTCCAACTGTCAAGTCGTGCATTTTTGCATTGTCCCCGAAGATGCCAACTACACCTTGGGACTTTTTATGTTGGTCTGTCAACCTTGTTGATTGGTTCTTTTTAGCCATTATATTAGTCCTTTTTTATTCTTGCAAATTTAGCAATAAAGCTCGTTCTGTCGATATTTAATCTTGCACCTTACTTTCAAATATACTAAATTCAAATCAAACTACAACGAGCGGGGATATTTCGGGCATAGATTCTCTATATTATCTTAATATTTATTACTTATCTTTTTCTAAAACTGATAAAATGCTTGTGGAATCAGGTAATTTTATAAGTTTTGTCATTATTCTTTTTAATTTTGCGTAGTTTGAGCTAAGTATTTTACTTTTTATTTCCAAGCATAATGAAGGCGCTACACTAAGTTCATTTACACCCAATCCAATTAACAGTTCTGTAGCAGCGCTATGACCAGCTAATTCACCACAAACAGAAATAGGAATGCCTGCTTTATTTGCTATTTCTGATACATACTTTATTTGCCTGATAACGGACGGATGAAAAGTATCATAATAATTTGTAACTAATGAATTATCTCTATCTGTCGCTAATGTATATTGTGTTAGATCATTAGTACCAATACTAAAGAAATCGACATATTTACATAATTCTGCAAGCATAATAACTGCTGCTGGTGTTTCTATCATTACTCCAACGGCAATATTATTATCGAACGGAATATCTTGACTTATCAATTCTTGTTTTATACTATCTATAATACGCTTGGTATCTTCAACTTCTGAAATAGAGCAAATCATTGGCAACAATATCTTAATATTTTTCATCGATGATGCTCTAAGAATAGCCCTCAGCTGCGCCTTATACAAATCTTCACTTGCTAACAGATACCTAATACCACGAAAACCTAACGCAGGATTATTCTCACTAAGTGGAATACCTTCCGAATACTTATCGCTTCCGATATCAAACACCCTAATTGTAATTTTTTTGGGATATACTGCCTGTGCTAATTTGTGGTAATACTCATATTGAGTCTTTTCATCGGGTATTTTCCCTAATGAAATTATCATCATTTCAGAACGCATGAGACCAATATTTTCGGCCCCATTTATTATTGCTTCCATAACCTCTTCGTATTTATCTGCATTTGCCGAAACTATGACCCTTCTATTATCTTTAGTCATAGATTCTATGTCAATTAGCTTGCCTAATCGTTCCCTGCGTTCTCTAATCTTTTCTATTTTAATTTTATATGACTTTAGTAGCGTATAATTAGGGTTATAGTATACACTACCAGCATAAGCGTCTACAATGGCATTATCACCGTTACTAATTAGGTTAGCTGCATCTTTTACACCAATTACGGCTGGTAATCCGTATGCTCTTGCCATAATTGATACGTGCGATGCTATCCCACCTACTTCCGTAACCATTCCGATAATACCTGCTTCTACAAAATGTAGTAGATCATTTGGGGTTACATTAACTACAATCAATATCTTATTTTTAGCATTAGAATATACTATTTCTTGTTGCTTTAGTTTACTTATTAGTCTTTGCTTAATATGGTCAAGCTCTACACTTCTTTCCCTAAGTATAGGGTCTTTAGACTTTTTAAAGAATGTTTTTTGTTTCTCGAAAACTTGAATGACGCTACTTTCGGCACTATGCCTATCTTTAATAATATTAACTATTTCTTTTTCAATATAAACATCATTTACAATAAATAAATTCGATTCAATGATTGCTCTAACGCTATTACTAACTGTTTGAACCTTATGATATGCCTCATCGAATTCGGCTCTAATTAAACGATAAACTTCTTCCAATCTCGTAATTTCATTTCCGACTTCTTCATCGCTAATCAGCTCATTAGCAATGATATTTATTACATCATCAACTACAAAGCATTTACCTACAACAATTCCGTTTGAAGCTGGAATACCTTTTAGTATCCCTGAACCTTTAGAATGATTTGTATCGCTATCGCTTGAATTGATGAAATTATTATCCATTATGGTTCTCCAAAGCCATCATCAAATAATTGGGCAATTCCATCAATGGCTTCTTTGGCGTCTATTCCTTCGGCACGCACCATTAATTTAGCTCCAAATTCTGCGGCCAATGTCATAACTCCTATAATACTTTTAGCATTTATAGTAAAACCATCTTTTATTAAATATATCTCTGAATGATATTTTGCAGAGAGCTTTACTAACATTGCAGCAGGACGTGTGTGCAAACCTGCCCTATTCCTCACTTCAACCTCTTTTTCTAATTCTTCCATATTATTTTAATTCTTGTGCAAATTTTAATCTATGTTTAATTAATTCAATTCCATTTACAAAATTATCAAAAATGACAATAACTTCATCAAATTTATTTTTTTCTGCATACCTTATGCTTTCAAAAAGTGTTTCTTGGTTCAATAATATTTTTGCATTATGATTTATCGCATTAATATTATATTCACCTACTAAAAGTAAGATATTTTTTTCTATATTTTTAAGGATGTATTTTTCTACATCGTTGGTAGACAATGAATAACTTATTTTGCATTTAAAATTACTGATAGCAGATTGCGTTGAGTTGTTAACTTTTACTATACTATTATCATTTGATAAAATCTTTTTACCAAGTATTATTTCTATAGCTTGTTGTGGTATCACTCCCGGTCTGATTAATATTGGCTCCTCCCCTATCATGCTCAATACCGTTGATTCAATTGAATACTTGCATCGCCCCCCATCAATGATATAATCTACCCTGCCGCTTAAATCATCAAAAACAGACAAAGCTGTATTAGGTGATGGTCGTCCAGATAAATTAGCTGATGTAGCTGCAATAGGTTGTCCTACACTTTTTGCTAACTCAATAAAAATTTGATTATCTGGCATTCTTATATTAATAGATTCTAATTTTCCTGTTACAAGTTCCGAAATTGTCGGCTTTTTGGGCATAATTATCGATATAGGGCCCGGCAACAACTTATCTGCTATTTTCCAAAAGTCATTTGGGATATCGTTGCACAAATAATTGACATCATCAAGAGAAGCAATATGCGCTGACAAAGGATTGCCAATATTTCTTTTTTTTATTTGAAACACTTTGTATAAGGCGTTCTCATCATAAATCTTAGCACCAATTCCATAAACTGTTTCAGTAGGAAATGCTACTGGTTTGCCATTATTCAGACACTCCGTAGTTAGTGCTATTGTTTCGGATATATTATTTATTCCGTCTAATATTTTGGTAATTATCATTAAATTACATTTTTATTTTGAAACAATTTCCAATATTATTATGAAAATCAAAAATACTGAATTAGTAAATATAAGCAAAAAGAATATTATATATATAAGCCCAGAATACGGCTATAGTAGTAAAATTAATAATTATGCTGGTGGCTTGGGCATATTAGCTGGTGATTTCCTCAAAGAAGCTTCTGATCAAAATGTATCGATTACTGCTTTTGGCTTATTTTATCGCGAAGGGTATTTTATTCAATCCTTTGACGATGAATTTAATCAATTATCTGGCATAGATAATATTGATGAAAAGATGTTGGATTTTAAAAATATTTTAGATAATGGAGAAATAAAAATTTTTAGTATTAGGCTTAATGGCAGTATCATTAAATTTAAAGTAAGGCAAACTAATATAAAAAATATTAGCTTGTATTTGATAGACACTAATGTTAAAGATAATTTATCTTTTGAAAATGTTACCGACATGCTTTATACATCTTCAAGATATACCCGTTTACTCCAAGAAATTCTTTTAGGGCAAGGAGCAATTAAAATTCTTGAATTTCTTGATATTACGATAGATATTTTACATATTAATGAAGGGCATGCCGCTTTTGCATTTTTAGAAAGAGTTAATCAATTAGCAGATAAAATTAATAATTTTAATCAAGCACTTCAAATAATAAAGAAAAGTAATATTTTTACTACACATACACCTATTATTCATGGTAATGAAGAGTTTGATATACGTTTATTAAAGGAAATTCTTACAAATTCAGACCTTTTAAGGCATATAAGATTCAATAGATTCATAGAGTTAGGTGCTACCTTAGAAAATACAAATTTCTCGATGACTGCATTATCTATTAGACTTTCAAAAATTCATAATACCGTATCGAAGTTACATAATAAAGTTGCACAGAGAATATGGAGTAATACATTTAAAGATATTGAGTTTGCTAATGTAACTAATGGGGTTTATTTAAAAGATTGGATGCCAGAACAATTTACGCCGTTCTTAATGCAAGATGGTACGCAAAAGCAATCTAATATCATTAATATCAAACATGCACTTAAAAACAAGGCGCTAAGTAATCTTATCCAGCATAACTTTTATAATAAAAGTCAATCATTACTTAGCTTATATCAAAATGTAGATATTCCTAATCACTCTTTTATCATTGGCTTTGCTCGAAGATTTGCACCATATAAAAGAACAGAACTATTGTTTTCCGATATTGATAATTTAATTTCATTCTTTGATAGAAACAACAATGTAATTCTATTTATTTCTGGGAAAGCTCATCCTGCCGACATAGAAGGGCAACACATCATCAAAAATATACTTAATGATATAAAAAAACATAAGTTACAAGAGAATATAATATTTATTGAGAATTATAATATAGATATAGCGAAAATCCTTTTTAGCATTACTGATATATGGCTTAACAATCCAATTCGTGGCTTAGAAGCTTGTGGAACATCTGGAATGAAAGCATCTTTAAATGCATCTATTAATTTAAGTATATTAGATGGTTGGTGGGACGAAGCATATGATAGCAAAATAGGATTTAAAATTGGAGATATATGTGTGAATGATCTAAGTAATATAGAATTGGCAAATCAAATATTATTAGATATTGAAGAAGTGCTACGCATATACAACAATAGCAATGCTTGGAATGAATTAATTCAAAATGCATTCAGGAAAGTAAGTAATGACTTTACTACGGCACGTATGTTGAAAGAGTATCTTAATCTATATCAAGCTACTATTTGATTGACATAAGCACACTTTATTTATTAGAATGCATACTCTGCTGGTAAAAATACATAATAAATTTGGCACACACTTGTCCCCAAATACTTGTTAATATTTTTACATCTTCATTGTAGCGTATATTTTCTTTTATGCCATAAGACGTTGTAGAGTCTTTGTGAATTCTATGCAATATTAATGGCTTTTTTATATAATAAAATGAGCCTTCCATTTTTGAAATTCTAAGCCAAGCTTCCCAATCTAAGCTTACTTTAAAACTTTCATCAAATAGAAAATCATTTAGCCGTTCTCTATTATAAGTAACAGATGGACAACAGATAGTACTCCCAAAAGCTACGCATATAAACTTTATGAATTGTGATTTAATATTATTCTTGAATAGGAAAGGTAATAATATTAATCTTTTAATCCATAAAAGCAGGTTATTGTTAATAATGTTTCCATCTCTTAATTCTTTATAATTTGTAAATCTAATTAAAAAATCCTTGCTAAAATCAATATTTTCTACATAGTTTTCTAAGTAGACATCATCTTGATGAACCAGCGTTACAAACTTAGTTTTAGTAGTTTGCAAAGCAAAGTTCATATCAGTTGTGATATAATTATTTTTTCTGGTATTAATATACATTTTAATATTATACTTCTCTGATATATCATTTAAAAATTTAGATGGAGTGGAGGTAGTCATAATAATTTCACTATTACTACCCTTTTGATTAACAATAGACATAATACATTCTTCAATGTATATGGAGTCCTTATGCGCTAATATAACAAATGTATGGTTGGGAAGCATATATACCTTATAGGATTATAGGATGTGATATTTTCATTATTTATCTAAAACTATATGTAATGGATTTTAAAAAGTTCGATATAGGAATTACTTCAATTTGATTATCAATTAATGCACTCAATTCAGTTATATCACTATAGTTACCTTCTGGTATAAGTACTATTTTTATACCAAATCTTTTTGCTGCTAATAGTTTTTCCTTTAAGCCACCTATCGGTAAAATATCACCTCTTAAAGTAATCTCACCAGTCATTGCTACATCACCACGAACAGATTTACCTGAAAGGGCGGACAATAAAGCTGTGGCCATAGTTATTCCAGCAGAAGGACCATCTTTAGGGATTGCACCTTCTGGGACATGGATGTGAATTTCTTTACCTTTGGCAAAATCTTCATCTAAACCTAAAGTTTTAGCATTAGCTCTAATAAAAGAAAGTGCAGCAACAGCCGATTCTTTCATTACATCACCCAATTTACCAGTTAGTGTAAGTTTTTCTCTACCAGACATCACATTCACTTCGATAGACATTATATCTCCTCCAACACTCGTCCAAGCCAATCCATTTACTACACCTACCTTATCAAGTAGATTTTCGGGCTTTTCCTTAAATTTGGGAGATTTAAGATATTTTTCAACATCGTCCGCGTTTATAACAAACTTCTTACGTTTTAACTTTTTAACAAAATTTGTATCTTTAATTAACAAAGTATGCTCACTTTGCTCAGAACTATCAATATCTACTTGAGATTTTTCTTTATGCTTTGACAAATAATATTCTTCAACAATTTCCTTAATTAATTTACGAAAAATTGAGGATATTTCTCGTTCCAAGCTACGAACACCTGATTCTCTTGTATATTCACGGATAATTCTCAAAACTGCTTCGTCTGCAAAGTCAATTTTAAATTGAGCAAGCCCAGATTCTTCTTTAACCTTTGGAATAATATGTTTTTTTGCAATTTGTAATTTTTCAATATCAATATAGCTTGTTAGTTCAATTACTTCCATTCTGTCTAATAGTGGCAAAGGTATATCGTACTTTACATTAGCAGTAGTAATAAATAGAACATTTGACAGGTCATAATCCACCTCTAAAAAATGATCATTAAAAGCAAAGTTTTGTTCTGGGTCAAGAACTTCTAATAATGCAGCAGATGGGTCACCTCTGAAGTCAGAAGACATTTTATCAATTTCGTCTAATAAAATCACAGGATTTGTAGTACCTGCCTTTTTCATAGATTGAATAATTTTACCAGGCAAAGCCCCAATATACGTTCGTCTATGCCCACGTATTTCGGCTTCATCTCTAATTCCGCCTAAGGAAAATCTTACAAATTGCCTTCCTAATGCCCTAGCAATAGATTTAGCTAAAGAGGTTTTGCCAACTCCCGGAGGACCAACAAAACAAATAATTTGCTTTTTTAGCTTACCAATAATATTTAGAACCGCTATAAACTCTAAGATACGTTCTTTGGGCTTTATTAGATCAAAGTGATCTTCATCTAAAATACTTTTTACATGATTAATATCAAAATTGTCATTTGTGGCAATTTTCCAAGGTATTTTAGCAATCCATTCTAAATAATTCCTATTTACTGCAAACTCAGGCGACATCGGAGAAGTCTTTCTTAATCTTTCTAACTCTTCATTTGCATGTAGAGCTACCTTTTCTGGTAATTGCGCCTTTTCTAACAGTTCTTTAATCTGCAGAATATCGGGATTGCCCTCATCTTCGCTACCCAATTCATTTTGCAAGGCTCTTATTTGCTCTTGAATAATAAACTTTTTTTGAGATTTTTGTAGCGTCTGGCCTACCTTTTGATGAATCTCTCCTTCAAATTCCTTTAATTCAATTTCTTCTTTAAGTACTCGGATAATTTGTAAATAATGTTCTTTTAGATCACTCGCTTCTAATATTAATTGCCTATTGTTAATACTTGTTTTTAAATTTGCAGCGGCAAAATATAGTTTTTGGACAGGTTCGGTCAAATTATTAAAAGCAAGCATAGTATCGTATGGAATACTTGTTTCTTTCTTAATATATTCTTCAAAAAGCTTAGCTAAGGTATGAAAACGTGCAATTTCCTCGTTATCATTTACAAGTTCTAAATTTTTGTTAACTTTAATCTGTGCTTCCAAGAAGTCATTTTTTGTTTTTTTGGATTGTATCGAAGCTACTCTTTCGCCTTCTATCAACACTTTTATAAGATTATTTGGTAAACGCAATACTTGAACTACTTTAGAAATTGTACCTGTTAAATATAAATCTTCAAATTCTGGATCTTCTACCTCTGGCGACTTTTGCGCTGTTACAAATATATATTTATTCCTTTCCATAGCTGTCGCAACAGCTCTTATAGAAGACTGCCTACCTATTAAAACAGGAAATATCATATTAGGATAAATTACAACATCACGTAAAGGTAAAATCGATAATTTTTTAGGTATTACACTTATTTCATTCTCTTTTTCAAACATTTGTAATACATCTTCGCTCTTTTTCTTTTTAGCCATTATTTCAAATATATATTTTTTTTGTCAAATCTCAATTCAAATTAACTAAAATGATACATTTTTATTATTTTTGAATTTTAAGTTTTATTAAGTTAATCGAATTGAGCAAGCAAGGCAACAAAGTTATAACGATAATAATTATCCTTATTGTATTATTATCCTCCGGTTATTTATTATTTTTTAGTAACGAAACGGGAGAACTAAGAGGCAAATCAATAGACAATAAAATTAATACAGCAGTAAAAAGAGACTCTGTAAAAGACACCTCTGATAACTATACTAAAGAATATATTGAGTCTACCTTAGAAGTTGAAGATACTAACAGTACAAAAATATCTGTTAGTAATTATCAAGATTACCTAAAGCAAGTAGCTGAAGACGAAAATGCTGGGAAACCTTCAAAAATATCTTATCAAGGCAAAAGAATAAATATAGCTATTACTGGTGTTGATTCAAGACTAGGCACGTCATCAAAACATGCAGATGCTAATCATATTCTCTCAATCTTAATAGATAGTGGTAAAGCCGAAATAATATCTATTCCGCGCGATACCTATGCTGATTGTGGTTATGATGATACAACTGGGCTAAATAAATTAACTGTATTACGCGCTTTGAAGGGTCGTAATACTTATCTGAAAGAGATTGCAAAAATTGCAAATTTAGATAAAATTCATTACTATGTTGAGTTCGGTTTCTCTCAAGCTATTGGACTTATAGAACTGATGGGGCATAAAAATGCCGTATCCACACTAAGAGTTTTGCGTTCAAGAACAGGTTTAGGCGGAGATGACTATCAAAGAGTATATAATCAAGCTCAATTCATAAGACAAAATATTCTAAAAAATTGGGGGCTATTAAATTCCTTTTCTGGAAATTTATTGTCACGTGCTGGTCTAATGTTGGTAGAAACAAACCTAACTATCGATGTTGTTAATGATATCAAAAAATCGTTAAATGAAAAACAATTTACTGAAAGCTCTGATATTAGTATTAAAGTTCGCCCCCCTATACCTATAAAGTATAAGGTTTATGAACTAAATGACCCAAATGTTATTGCTTCATTATCAAAGAAAATTGACAACTTCAATGTTAGTCATAATAAAGATACAACAAAAATTAAGAATGTAGCTAATTACGTTTCAAATAAATTACTTGCAGATATTAATACCGCTATTTCCTCTAATTTTAAAGGTAATTCTATTTCGAGACTAAATATTTATTTTGAACAAAAAGCATGGATGCAAATAGAAAATAGAGCGACACGTGATAGCGTTAGGGATTTGCTATGCAATACCTTAGTTACTTATTATACAAAGAAAAAAAATATAAGTAAAGCTAATTCAATAAATCAGTATCTTGAAATAGAGCGTAGCGCTAATAAACTTAGCCACAGCGAGCATAAAGAACAGTAGGGTAATTATATGAAAAATCTTATATTGGTCAGGCATGCAAAATCGACATGGGATAACCCTGAATGGACTGATTTTGAAAGACAATTAAATATTAGAGGTAATCGCGATGCTGCAACAATGTCTCAGTTAATAGCAAGTAAAGGTATAAAGCCAGACCTATTAATAAGTAGTCCTGCAAAAAGAACGACAGAGACATCTTACTATTTTTGTGATGCCTTAAGCTACGAAAAAGAACATATTAGATTTGATTTAGGTATATATGAAAGGGGAAGCAAGTATATCATCAATTTACTATCTGGTATCAGCTCTAATGTACATTGCATAATGCTTGTAGGGCATAACCCGGACATTACTTCATTAGCAAGTTATTTTAGTGGGGAATACTTTGATAATATCCCGACTTGTGGAATAGTAAGTATACAGTTCACTTTCGATAGTTGGAATAATATAGTTTCGAACAATGGTCAATTAGTATTTTTTGAATTTCCAAAGAATAATTTAGATTAAAATAATAGGTTGATATAATGGCAAAAATTTTAATAACTGGAGGTGCTGGATTTTTAGGTTCTCACCTTTGCGATAAATTTATAAATAATGGTGATACAGTTATTTGTATGGATAATTTTATCACAGGTTCACCTGACAATATAGCTCATCTCTTTGGTCATCATAATTTCTCTTTTATAGAGCATGATGTTACAAATTATATATACATTGAAGGCGACTTAGATTATATTTTGCATTTTGCTTCCCCAGCCTCCCCTATTGATTATCTAAAATTACCGATACAAACTTTGAAGGTTGGCTCTTTGGGTACACATAAGACATTAGGATTAGCTAAGAAAAAGAATGCTCGCTTTCTAATTGCTTCTACAAGTGAAGTATATGGTGATCCTTTAATTCACCCTCAGCATGAAGAATATTGGGGCAACGTCAATCCAGTTGGTTTTAGAGGTGTTTATGACGAAGCAAAACGATTTGCAGAAGCAATGACTATGGCTTACAATAGATACCACAATGTTGAGACAAGGATAGTACGAATATTTAATACTTATGGTCCTAGAATGCGTTTAGAAGATGGCAGAGCAATACCAAACTTTATTAATCAAGCACTAAAAAATCAGCCCGTAACAGTATACGGCAATGGAAGCCAAACTCGCTCAGTATGCTATGTAGACGATTTAGTAGATGGGATTTATAAGCTACTATTATCTGATGAAAGCATGCCTGTCAATATAGGCAATCCTGACGAAATAAGTATGCTAAATTTAGCGAAGGAAGTTATTGAATTAACGAATTCGAAATCAGAAATAATATTTCAAGACTTACCTTCAGATGACCCTAAAATTAGACAGCCTAATATTAGCAAGGCAGAGGCAATTTTAGAATGGTCACCCAAAGTAGATAGAAAGTTGGGCTTACAAAAAACCATTGTAAATTTTAAAGAAAGACTCAAATTATAATATTAAGAAAGAACGAAGCTACTATTTCAGATAGCTTCGTTCTTTTCATATACTTATATCTTGTTACTCTTCTTCTGGGCTTACATCAACTGCTCTCTTCCCATTGCTCATTTTAGCTAATTCATCATCGTAGTAATCTGCAATAATAGAAACAGCATTTATAGAGGTTAGTAATTCATTTGTATCAATATTAGTACCTGCGACCGAATATTGAAAAACAATAGTGTTATCAAACAATAAACCAAACGCTCCAAAGTGCAATTCTGCATTCTTCCTTAGTAAATACTTCATTATCTCTGGTGTAATAGTTCCATCTGTTACGACATTAGCAATAACTTCAATACAAGTTTCTGTATCTGTAAACGGTCTAATCACAATCATTACTTGACTAGAACCTTTTGTAAGCGTATATTGCCCTTTGCTAAAAGATAAATGATCTGGAAATTCTTTCTTTAATATTTCTTCAACTTTATCAATAGTAGCATCTAATAGTTCTTGAGGTGTTTCCATAAAATGTTGTCCTTTATATAAATTATTTAAATCCATAGTACTGACTTCAATTATTATTGATTGGTATCAGTTGAACTTGATTCTGGTAACATACCCATTTTCGCCTTTAACGCCAACAGATCGCTATCAACTGTTGATGAAGATGAAAGTTTTTTAAATTCGTCGTCTAATTGTGTACTTGCTCCTGCTAATTCATCGAAGGCTTGAGCTTCTGCTTCTAACTTTTCTATTTTACCTTCAAACTTGTCAAATTTACCAAAAGCATCGCTACCAACACCACTCATTGATTGAGAGATTTGTTTTTGAGCTTTTGCCGCTTGTGAACGTGCAATTAATGTCGATTGCCTTGATTTTGCCTCATCTAATTTTGCTTTTAGTGTGTTCAGCTGTTGTCTTAGCTTATTCGATGTCTCTCTTGCTTGAGTATGTATTGGTAGTAAATCTGTTGAATTTCTGTCGGCTATAGCTTTCTTTTCTAATGCTGCCTTAGCCAAATCTTCACGCCCAGCTTGCAGAGCTTGCATCGCCTTTTGTTCCCATTCTTTGCTATCTTGTTTAGCTTTTTCTAATTTCTTTTCAAGGTTCTTTTCGTTGGCAATTGCTTGAGCGACGGCTAAAGTTGTTTTGTTTACAGACTCTTCCATCTCTATGACCATCTGTTTGATCATTTTCTCTGGATCTTCTACCTTATCAAGTGCATCGTTTACGTTTGCTTTGAATACGTCGGTTATTCTACTGAATATTCCCATTTTCACCCCTAATAAATTGTTTAAATTTAATTATTTCTAATTCGTTTATTTAAAGTATTATTGTAAGTAAAACGTATAATTAAATTATTAATTGATAGGATTTTGTATGAATTTTGATTTTAAAAATATTTTTGAACAATTTAAAAAAGTTCAATCCGAAATGGAAGCAATAAAGAGCGAGCTTGAACACAAAACTGTAATTGGAGAATCTGGTGGAGGCATGGTTATAGTTGAAATGTCTGGGAATCAAAAATTAAGAAAGATAAATATTTCAGACGAGTTAATGAATACAAATGATAAGTCAATGATAAGTGATTTGATTGTTGCGGCAGTCAATAATGCTTTTAAGCAAGCAAGTGATCTAAGTCAAAGTGAGTTAGGTAAATTACAAAATATGATGCCAAACATTCCCGGACTAAATTTTAATTTATAATATGTATTCTTCAAATTCAATTGAAAAGTTAGTTGATATTTTTGCTACCTTACCCACCATTGGTAGAAAAACAGCTCATAGATTGACATATCACTTACTTAGGCAAGGTGATGATTTTAACGAAAAATTTTCAAAAGCAATTATTGAGCTAAAAAAAAATGTACGGTTATGCTCCGTTTGCTTTAATTATACTGAAATAGACCCTTGCCCAATTTGTAGCTCGCACAAGAGAGAAAGAAATGTAATTTGTGTGGTTGAAGAGCCTAACGATGTAATGGCAATAGAAAAAACAAATGAATATCGCGGTTTATATCATGTATTGCACGGTGTAATAAATCCATTAGAGGGTATTTCTCAAGATGAAATAAAAATTAAAGAATTACTAAGTAGACTGAATGGTATCGATGAAATTATTTTAGCACTCAACCCTAGTACCGAAGGAGAATTAACCTCATTCTATATTGCAAAAATGATGAAATCCTTTAATATTAAAACCACTAAAATCGCTAGTGGTGTACCTATGGGTTCAGCTATTGAATATTCAGATGAAGCCACACTTACAAGAGCATTAGAGGGGCGTATTGCAATATGATGCAATTAAAATTTATATTTATATTAATTTTAATAATACCTTTGCTTAATACAAGCTGTGATATATTTTCGACGCGTTCACCAGAAGAGCCAGATAACTCTGGTTCTACCTTTATTCCGCCTACAGAGCCTGCCATAGTTATTCAAAATTTTGAATCAGCCTTAAGAAATAGGCATTTAGATAATTATCTCAAATGCTTAAATAATGACAACTCTAATATCAACAACAAATACGCTTTTATTCCTTCACAAAATATCAGCACAAGTTTTCCGAGCCTTTTTATAAATTGGGGTATTGAGGAAGAAAGGCGTTTTTTTAATTCATTTAAATCAAATATTGATGTAGATTCAGTTCCTATATTAAATTGGTTAGAAAGAAAAGCAATTATAGAAAACCCCGACTCCGCAGTCTTTGAATCTGATTATAATTTTTATATCAATTTTTCAGACAATAACATTCCCAAGCAATACAACGGTAAACTTAGATTTGTAATGATAAGCAATCTAAATGGTTTGTGGTCTATTAGTAAATGGTATGATTATAATTTAAATAAATCTGATACATTGCAATACTCATTTAGTTCACTTAAAGCAAGACTATATAACTAATGAAATCAATTATTATTATTATTATCTTAGTATTCATCGGCAGCGCTTGTACAAATCCATTTGCACCAAAACTCGCTAATAAAGATGAGAAAGGTAGCATTTTAGGCGATCAAAAAACTATTGACGGTATTTTCGAGAATTTTCGCTATGCTTATACTTTCAAAGACACAGTAGTTTATGGAAATTTATTAAGCGACGATTTTAGATTTATTTTTAAAAATTATGATAAAGGCATCGACGAGTCTTGGAGTAGAACAGAAGAAATGATGACTACTTCACGGCTTTTTATGGCAACGAAATCAATAGATTTGACTTGGAATGATGTTACAACCTCTGTAGGTGATTCTGTTTTGATGGATATATCAAGGGCTTTCAATTTAACAATTGTATTTTCGACAACCGACGTTGTTAATCTCTTTGGTCGAGTAAATATGCGTATCAAAAGAAACAATACAGATGAAATATGGAAAATTGTTCAATGGCGCGATGAGTCTAATTTTTAATATGTAATGATTTTAATATTATTTATAATTATCATAAAAAAAATGCTAACTGGGGGGATAGTTAGCATTTTTGATATAGGGGCGTTTCCTCGAATATCCCTATTTTGCCATGTCTTTTATTACCATTGTAACGACTCCCCAAATATTTAATCTATCACCTTCTTTTATTTTAATTGGGAGGTAGTCATCATTTTCTGCTAAAAGCATTGTTTCTCTGTAAGAAAAATGTAATCGCTTAACAACTAACTTCTGATTTATTGCTGCAACTACTATATCGCCATGCTTTGGTTTACTTACCTTATCAACCATTAGAGTATCTCCAGAATCAATACCCGCACCAACCATTGAATTTCCTATAACCTTTATAAGGAAAGGGTGCTTTGGCAATTTAAACATTAAATTAGGTATATCCATCCCTTCATCTAATATTTCTAGAGCATTTAATCTTGTCTTTTGTTTGTTAGAGCTTATTTTTTTATTATCAATTAATATATTATTTCTTTCACTTTCAATAGCAATAGTGTCAAACATTATCTTATAATTTTTTAGTAAAACAATAATGTAGCTATATCCAATATTATGCCAAATTAAATTGCATTGATATTATTTTGAATATTTCAATTTGTTCATTAATTTTTGATTATTTTTAGAGTTGCTTGAGTAGTAATATCTAAAAATTTATTAAAGGGTACGATTGAAGGCTTGTCTTTATATAATATTATTATTTTTCTCGTATTTTTCTTTATTTTCAAATAAAATTGAAAACAAGATTCATAAAAGCTTTATATCTGATACATTGTACCGTTCAAAGGCAAATGAAAATTTTTACGAAGTCAATAAAATTGAATTTAAAGGAAATAATTTTTTCTCTAATAACTATTTATTAGATATAATCTCTTCTAAGCGCTCTTCACGTAGTGTTCATCATGATATTTACCAATACTTTTATGATAATCTAAGTAAAATACCATCTACACCTAAATTATTGGATACTTCATTTTATATTGCAATTAAAGATTTATCCCACGAAGTAAAATTTTTTAATCAAGTGTTAGCCGAAACAGATTTGAAGATTATTCAAGAAGGCTTAAACGCTAATGGCTTTCATCAAGCAGAAGTTTTTTTTACCTTTACAGCAGATACTGTAAATAAGCAAAACATATTAACTTATCACATCAATGAAAATAATCAATATATGCTTGATACTATTGTATACTATGGTTTAGAGTTTATTGATGGAGAAACACAAAATAAGATTAACCAAATTACATATATTGACAGCAAAGTACCCTATAGCGAAGAAATAATCCTTAAAGAAATAAACTCAATATATTCTATTCTTCAAAATAATGGATACTACTATAGCAGGTATGAAATTCAACCAATAAATGTAGATACAATTAAAAAACTTGATTCTGTAACTATAAATTTCTTTGTAGGAAAAAGGCAAAGAATAACAGATATTCACTATGTAGATAGCTTGAGGGGACAAAATCTAATTATTACAGAACTGAAAGAGAAATTAGTAGATATAAAAGTTGGCGATTGGTTTAATTATAATTCTTTACAAACTTCATTAAATAACCTGAATTCACTGGGTACTTTTGAATTTGTGAATATAGATACAAGTTCACAGTTTGTACCTATTACTGATACTACTTTATCTTTTGTAGTAACAACAAAATATAGGAAGCAAAAAGAATGGTCTTTGGGTGTGTTCCTTAATAACACACAAATAGATAACTATTTAAATTTTGGGGTAGAAGGCTCTTTAATACATAGAAATTGGGGTGGCGCTGGTCAATTTGGGAATTTATACACTAATTTAAAACTTAAAGATTTATCAAGAGTATTTGCAGGTCTTAACGGAGAATGGGAAGGTCAAATAGGTTTTAAAATGTCTCAACCATTAATTTGGTCTTTAGAAAATATGTTAATTAGTGGATCCGCAGGTTTTTATTATTCTTACTCTACAATCAATCAATTATTTAATATATCAGCTTGGTACTTACCCTTACGGCTGCCTATTAAACTAACCAATGGTACGTATTTAAATCAGATAATCTTAGATTTTAACTTTGAATTTCAAAATCCAGTTAATTTCTTAGATGTAGTTAATCAGATACAAAACAACAATATTGATTCAAGTTTCAGTAGCGAAAATTCAGTTAGAGTATTACAATCTTATGCTCTTTATAGAACTTTATTCTACTATCTAAATGACCCAGGTATTGCTTTTACTACAGCAAATTTATTTGGTATAACACTCATTGGAGATAGCAGAAATCATCCGTTTTCTCCTACTTCTGGGGATTTCTTTTATGGTTCGGTAGATGGTTGGAACTTTTTCTTAGCACACCCTTGGATATCTGGTATCGCAAAATATATAAGAATACAGACTGCATATTCATATTTTGACAAATTAGCCGATAATCTAGTCAGTGCCTTTAAATTTAAAATAGGTGCTATAAAGGTTTTTGATACAGAAAAAGCTTATGTTCCTTTTGAGCGACAATTTTACGCTGGTGGCGCTAATAGCGTAAGGGGCTGGTCTTCAAGAGAGCTGCATTATTCAGTTATTGAAGCAAGTGCTGATACAAATAATAAAAATGGTTACTTTATTTTACCAGAAGATTATTCTCAACTTTCTAATATATTAGGTAATGCAGGTGTACTTGAGGGCTCATTTGAGTTGCGCTATACATTACCAAGGCCAAGAGGTGTTGATGATTTGATTAGCGAACAAATTTCAAGAATCGGCTTTGTCGCCTTTGTAGACTTTGGTAATGCTTTTGATTGGTTTGCTGAGAATAAAGTCAAAAGTAATATGAAGTGGTACGAATATTTTACTAAATTAGCGTATGCCGCTGGTGTTGGTATTAGGTATGATACTCCAATAGGACCAATAAGAGCAGATATTGGCTTCCCTATCTATCGTCCTAATTATCATCTCCCAGATTATAAAATTTGGACAGCAAAAAATATATTTAATGATGTTAGAATTCATTTTGGTATTGGACATGCCTTTTAATCTAAAAATGATAGGAATAAAATGGACTGGATTCTTGAAATAGATAAATATTTATTTTTTATAATTAATCATGGGTTAGCTAACCCGCTCTTTGATAAAATTATGCCCTTTATTACGGAAGTTGATAGCTGGGTCTTAGTATACTTAGTCGGCTTTTGGTATCTTTTTTTTAAATCAGGTAAAGTAGGCAAAATAACAGCAATATCACTTATAATTACAATATTAGTTGCTGACCAAGTATCAAGTTCATTAATAAAAGAATGGGTTGGTAGAATAAGACCATGCCATGATTTAGATTCAGTGCGACTATTAGTAAATTGTGGAGGTGGCAAATCCTTTCCATCATCTCATGCAGTGAATAATTTTGCTGCTGCTTTCGTCATTACTCACTACTTCCGAAAAAACTTCACTTTATTTTTTGGCATAGCATTTTTAATGGCGTTCTCGAGGGTATATATAGGAGTTCATTACCCATTTGATATATTATGTGGATCAATTTTAGGTATTTTTGTTGCTTTCATTGTTACTTATATTATTGATTATATTAATAAAAAAATAAATTTTGACAAAAATGCTTTGAAAACTACTTGATTAAGAGTATATTAGTTTTTTATCTTTTAACAATTTTATTAGGATTTATATGAAAAGACTATTCTTGCTAATAGCTGTTGTATCATTGCTTAGTTTGTCAGCAAACGAAATGTATGCGCAGCGTGTTGTAAAGAAATACAATCAAACCATAACTGTCAATCCAATAGGCTTGGCTTTTGGGTTATTTAATGTAACTTATGAACAAGCTCTTACTCCCGAGAACTCATTTACTGCTGGTATAGTTTATTGGGGATATGGAGGCTGGACAGCCTTTGGAGCATCTGCATCTTATAGATGGTACTTATTCCAAGATGATGAAAAAATGTTGAAAGGACTGTCTTTTGGTCCTTTAGTTAATTTAGGTATGTGGAGTTATGAAAATAATACATATTCAAGTTCTACATCTTTGGGTGTGGGAGCAGAATTAGCTTATAAATGGATTATTGATGGTTTTACAGTGGAACCTATAGCACAACTTAACTTTAATGTTTTATCAATTGACGGCTTACAATATAGACCATTTGGCATTGGTATCAATTTAGGGTATTCTTGGTAGTCTTTCTTGCATTTAGTAATAAACATAGTCTCTAATATTAATTTATTAGGGACTATATTTATAAATATAATTGTTAGATTACTATTGTAAGTTAATAGTTCGCTTCGCAAATGCATCTATAGTTTCGTATACAGCAACTGAAAGTGAAATCAAGTTATCATACTTCTGAAATTCTTCTTTAATTGTATCAATGATAAATGTTACAATGTTTTCTGAAGTCGTAACATAAGGCATTGTGAAGTATTTAAAACCATTTGAAGCTAAAAACTCCATCATTAATTTATCATCTTTATCGCAAAGGAAAGAATGATCTAAACTATCAATCAAAGGTTTCATAATATTATCTAAATCATAATAATCAATTACCATAGAGTTTGAATTAAGATTCCCTTCAACCGATACAATCATTTTATACGAATGGCCATGTATATTTTTACATGGTCCCTTGTGGAATGGTAATCTATGACTCATCTCCCAACGGTATTCTTTAGCAACCATTGTTCTCATAATTTTAGCCTTCAGCTTTGTAATTAGCTTTAATAATAGAGTGTAGACCGCCTCGCACAGTCCATTCGCTTGTTATTTCCATTTCCTTTGGTTCACACGCTGCTACTAAATCATCTAAAATTTTATTAGTTATGGCTTCATAAAAAACACCCTTATTCCTAAAATCAAAAAAGTAATATTTTAAAGACTTAAGTTCGAGACATTTCTTATTTGGTATATATTTAACAGTGATAGTGCCGAAATCTGGCATGCCTGTAATAGGGCATACAGAAGTAAACTCTGGGTTTACGTGTGTTATTGTATAATCTCTATTTGGAGCTGGATTATCAAAAAGTTCTAAGTTCATAACAAATTTTCATTAGTTTGTAATATTTCGATTACAAAAATACGATTTTTATCGAGATTATTTGCTAATGATAAATTTCTCTACCTTTTGGAATGGGCCAGATTTAAATTTTAGGAAATATAAGCCCGAACTAAGCTGCGATACATTATAATTATTGATATAAGTACCTTTATTTAGCTTATCTGATAGCAAGACAGATACGGCTTCTCCAAACTGATTATAAATACTTAATTCGGTTGTGGTCGAGAAAGCTACATTATATGCAACTTTTAATGATTCCGTAGATATTAAATTTGTGTTTACTATTTCGAATTTAAATAAATGTTGCGAAATTAGAATTTTGCGCAATTCCTCGCCACAATATGATAAATTAATTAAGCCATTTATCAAATTGGAAGCACTACACTCTCCTTTGCTAAAAAAGCTGATATTTCTTATATTGTAGGCAACGCCATTAGTATCTCCTAACATTATCATAAAGGCTGGTGTGATTAAAATACCGCTTTCATTGATAGGTTTTAAGCCATAACATAATATTTTTATTATATTACTATCTTTGCTAAGCTCAAATTCTTGATAGTTTATGTTCCAATCTTTAATGGCATTACCATTTTCAATATAATTCATAAATCTAAAATCATTTTTACGATAGGCTATTTCTAAGTAAATAGAATCAATTACTGTTTTACTTAACATATCCCCCTTTATGTTAATATTGTAATTTTGCCCAATAAAACTTGGCTCTTTATTTAAGGTTACCATACCCGGAATGCCGTTTGATATTGTATCACTATATATAAGAACGTTATATTTTGTAGAAGTCCCTTTAATATAAGTGGTGGCAGTATCATCGTCACTAAATACACGTGTAAGAACGGAATAATTATTCTGATGACCTAAATACGGTTTAAATTTAATATCAAAAGCAAAAGTATCACCCGGTGATAAGATTACAGGATTAGACAAAAATATTGATTTGTCCAATTCAAATGGATTGATAGTAATCTTATCAAATTGAATATCATATACTTCAGTTGTAGTCGTATCGCTAACATTTCTAACAATTAATTTTCCTGCTGTTGAATCGCAATGAGATACATTGGTGAAAGTTAATTGGTCGACAGATATTGTTTTATTATATGCAATACCTTTAATTTGTGCATATACAGTATCGTACCTCTCACCCATTCCTTTAGTTGCATCGGAAATCACTTGGATAATGATTTTCCTTTCACCAGACTCCTCAGGTTTAAATAAAACTGGAAATCTATAATATGAATTTGCTTTTAAAATCGTATCCTTTGGAAATTCACCGTTAGTAAAGATAAAGTCATTAGAATTATCATTTTGTTTAATAATATTTATTTCTTTGATAAATAAATTAGCAAATTTGCTCCGCGAATATATAGTTACATAGCCCGTATCTGGGTGGAGCGTATTAACTAAAGTCCTACCAAGAAATGTTTGACCCATTAACTCAATAACAGGCAACAAACCTCTGCCACGTATATAATTAAACACGATTAAATTTAAATCATTACCATTTGATATAAATTTAGGAGTAATCTTAATTTCCTTAACGCCTTCACTATTAGGTATGAAATCTATTGGTATAATATACTCTTTTAGTACATTATCCTGTGAGCTTTCGGAATAAATAACTATTGGATTTTCTTTACTTGGAATTGGGTCCATATCTTCGTAAGCTATATTAAATCCTTGTCCCATATCTGACAAATCAAGATCATATAAACTATATGGTTTGCTATCTGAATTTTTGATTGAAATATATTTTCTTGTTTTGCTTAATACTCTTTGATCTCCAAAATTAAGAACCTTCATATATGGTCCTTTGTTATATGCAATACCCCTTAAGCTTGCTATACTATCTGGTCCTTGAGAATTGCTTGAAATTACTAAATCAGCAAAAAATTCTCCAGCTTGAGTAGGTTCAAAACTTAATGGTTTTACATTCAAATAAGACGATGGAAATATTTGTGAAGGATTTAAGCTAGGTATTGGGTTTGTTAATTTAAATGGAGTTTCATTTGGATTAAAATGATAGCCATTTATTTTTAATATCCCAGAGCCAATATTACTAATATGCATCCCGTCATAAGTTTCAGGGAAATTGTTTTTATCTTTTACCAGCGTCTTCCCTACCTCGCATATTCCAAAATCAATATCTTCTACAAGTATTTTTGATAATACTCCTTGCCCCGATAATGGGATTCTATATGTCAAACACTCATTCCTAATAATCAAAGTATCATAATCATACTTAGAATATTGATTTATTTCAAATTTGGGCTGGTATTGGATTGTTAAGGATAGTTTTTCATCTGATAGGAAATCATAATTCTTTGATATATTGTTTAATATTTTAAAAAACTTACCGTATTTTAAGCTAATATCTTTAATCTTAAAATTAAATCCTGATACATTACGAAATTCAATATTGTTATTTAATATTGAATCTAAATAAACTTGATTATAGTTGATGTCATCTTTATCAAATTTCATTAGTTGAGGGTAATATTTTACAGAATCATATTTTACATTATTTTTATTTAAACTTAGCGAGTTATCATATATATAAAATACTGCAAAAGCAGTATCAAATTTATCTTTAACTTTCAGTTCAAAAATCATTTCTTTATAAATAGAATCCTTTGTATAAATCGGATTAATAATAATATCATCAAAATTATAACTTCTGGATTTTAAGAGAATTGGAATATCTTTGATGCCGACGTCAATCTGAACACTATCTTTATTTAGAGTCATATTTCTATTATCAGAAGCTGTAACTACACAATTTCCACAATCAGAATAAATCGATAGCAATGGCGGTCTGACATCTACCGTATCTATTGAGAATAGATTTATGTAAGAAATGATACAAATTACTATATATAATGCAGATTTACTCAATATTCATTACTCTAAACTTTTATATATAAACTAAATAGAAGAAAAATAATTTTATTTTATCGTAAAATATCTTTATATTTCTTATTATATACGAATAATAAAACAATAGATACAAAACCAATTATAATAAATGGTAACCAAAATATTTGTGGATGATAATAATTAAAAAGCATATCAGTTATTTCATTGCTGTTTAGCTTATATTGCTGGCTCAAAAATTCCAAACTGTTATGATGCGTAAGATTATTACTTATATTAGGAAAATGCTCTTTTGCGTAATTTAGTGCTAATCCCGATTTCTCACCCCAATATTTATAAAGATAGCCGCCTAATAATGAGCCGCCTGCTAATCCAATTCCAAAAGATATGTTAATTAAGCCCATATACATAGAACGATATTTTTCATCACCGTGCTTAGACATAAATTCACTGATTTTAGGATTACTAATCATTTCTCCAAAAGTATAAATCATCATACCCAACACAGCTATACTTCCATAATGGCTTATACCAGATAGAGCAATGCCCACACTAACCAAAAGTAAACCAATAATTAAAGATTTAAATATTGAAAATTTTGACAAGAAATGACCGATCAATACAACAAAAATAACAATTAAACCAGAATTAATATTATATAACCATTTGAAATCAATCATAATCCCACGCTGAGTATTATTAGTCATAAAATCTGGTAAATTTAATATTTTAACTAATGATGATGTATCAGTCCAATCATAAAGGAAATTAGGTAAGCTTTCATAAAACTGCATATATATTATAGTAAAACCAGACATTATAAGCAAGAAATATATTACTTGTGCTTGTAATAAGCCCTTTAAAGAAAGTTTAATAACTGAAATGTCAAAACGATTCTGATCATTATATTCAATTTCCTTTATTTTATTACGCATCAATAAGATAATTAGAATATTAATTGATATTACTATACCATTACCTGCAAATACCCAAAACCAAGAAATTTCTTCTAAGAATTTAGTCAAAGGTGGTGCCAAAAATACAGCTACATTGATTAACATCACGTTTATCGACCAACCTATCGACTTCTGCTCTATATTCATACTTTGTGAAATAAGCCCTTGAATTGTTGGCTTAAAGAGCCCTAACCCAAAACCTAAGATTATAGTTGAAATAGAAAATGGAAGTAAATCTCTGAAGCTAGCAATACCAATAAAGCCAATTAATGAAATAAAAATCGAGATAAGAATAATTCTTTTCTTGCCATATTTATCCGACAAGCCACCAAAAAGCACAGGAGTGAAATTTTGTACAATTGCCCAGCAAAAAAAAATCCAACCTTTAGTTGATTGTTCAAAATGTAAACCGCCAACTAAGTCCTTTTGAGAAATGTATACTGCCATTTGTAGCACGACACTAGCATAAGCTAACCTCTCAAACATTTGAATTATATTATAAAGCCAAAACTCAGAACTAAAGGTTCTGAGCTTTGATAAAAGATTTAAGCTATTAAACATTGTCTATCTTAATACCTGTAGAGCGCGAGTTGCAGTAAAATTATCAGTAATAATTGTATAGAAATAAGTTCCATTTGTTAAATTAAGCTGTCTAATATCATAATCAATTACATTAGGTCCTTCGTTAGCTACTCCATCATAGATTATAGCAATTTGATTACCTAATAAATCATTTAAAATTAATTTAACTCCCTTTGTTTCATCGAGATTAAATTTAAATTTCACCAAGTCTAATACAGGGTTTGGGTCAGCAAATAATAGTACACTATTACCAGCTGTGATTGTTTCTACTGAAAAATCATTATCTAAATTCACTCTAACAAATATCGGTAGTGATGTAATTTCACTACATGGGCCCATCATTGTTGCATAATAAATACCTTCATCACTTAAGCGGGCGTTTTTTACTTTGTACTCTCTTTGGTTAGCACCTTTTAGAGGTACACCATCTTTAAACCATTGAATATTATCAATATGATATTGCGCTAAAATTTCTACTTTTAATTCTTCTCCAAAGTTTACATTTTTAGACTTTAATTCTTTATCTTTTGAAAATGAATAAACAAATGAGAATATTAAAAATAATATAATGTACTTTTTCAAGTTTAGTTCCTCCTCTCTCTTTCTAAAATATAGAAATACTGGTTAAATACAAAATTATTTTAAAGAATCTAAAGATTCAAACTTTATATCTGTGATAGGATACTTTTCATAGCCAACGAAATCAAAGTGCCACCACTCTGTTGGGTAAACTCTAAACCCATATTTAGCCATAATATCAATCAATATTTTTCTATTATTCAAAATTTCTATAGGGAAATTATTATTATCAGGATGTGCTGTCTCATTAAACTCATCAAATTTAGATGGCATTGCAAGTTCTTCCCCAGTCTGCAAATCAATTAATGTGAGGTCGATAGCACAACCTCTATTGTGGCGTGAACCTCCCCAAGGTGTAGCTACATAATTAGAATCACCAATGATATCCCAAAATTTAAGAGTTATTGAATAAGGTCTATAAGAATCGAATATCTTAAATCCTAAGCCTTTAGAACTTAACTCTTCTTGTGCAGCTTTTAACTTAATTGCAACTGGTAAACGTGCGAATGCAAAAGCAGAATCATATACTTGCTGACCAGTAAAATTATTTTTTGTTGCATATCTAATATCTAAAGCAATGTTAGGAATAAATTTTCCCAAATCTACCAGTCTATTATTAGAGTCAATTTTAATAAGTTGTTGATATTGCTCTATCTTTGTTATTACTTCCAGACCATACTTATTTTTGTCAATACCTTTTAAATCCTTGTAATCACTTATATTATCATTACAAGACAGGTTAAACGTAGCGACAAATAAAATTAAAAAGATACATACATTTTTCATATTACCCTCATAAATTTGAATTAGCACTTTAGTAAACTTTATTAACTATAAAATCGTTCATATATTGTTATATCAAAGGAATAAAATGGATTTTAAAGATTATTATAAAGTATTAGAAGTTGAGAAGAAAGCTAATGAAGAAGAAATTAAAAAATCTTATAAAAAATTAGCCAAAAAATATCATCCAGATGTAAACAAAAATCCAGAGGCAGAAAGGAAATTTAAGGATATTAGCGAAGCTTATAATGTATTGAGCGACCCAGAAAAGAGGAGAAAATATGATAACTTGGGTTCTAGCTATAATTCATACACTCAAGATGGCGGTCAAAGCGATGGATTTGATTGGACACAATGGTATAATAGCAATAATCAACAAGGTAATCAAAGAAGTGGACAAACAATAAATGATATTTTTGATAATGGTGGTTCTGTATCTGATTTCTTTGATAGAATTTTTGGAGGCGGGGCAAAAAATCCATTTGCCAAACAAGCACCACAAGCACAAAATGGCGAAAATTATGAAATGAGTGTTGATTTGACATTAGAAGAGGCGTTCTCTGGTACTTCCCGCTTACTTACTATAAATAATGAGAAAATGGAAATAAAGTTTAAGCCCGGTGTAAAAAACGAACAAGTTTTAAAGATTACTGGAAAAGGTTACCACGGTAAAAACAATGGGAAAAATGGTGATTTATTAATTAAAATTAACTTAACGGAACATAGCAAATACGAAAGAATCGGTGATGATATAAAAATGGAAGCCTCTGTTGATTATTTAACTTTAATTTTAGGTGGCGAGGCTAAAATTTCCACCTTAGGTGGACAATTAAAAATCATGATACCGGCAGAATCTCAAAATGGCAAAGTATTAAAATTAGTTGGGCAAGGTATGCCAATTTATGGAGATAATAGCAAAAGAGGTAATTTATTGTTAAAATTAATCGCAAAATTACCAAACAAAATTACCGATAAAGAAAAAGATTTATTAGACGAAATTAGAGAAATCAATAAAAATAAAAAGAAGTAGCTTAAGCGTTATTTAAATATAATAGCTTATGTATTGGGTTTAAAAAATAAAATTGGAAATAAAAATGGAATCATTAAATGAATTTTGGAAATTAGCAAGTTTACGATATAAATCACACCCTTGGCACGGTATCAATATAGGTGAAGATGCCCCTGAAGTAGTTACTTCTTTTATTGAAGTGGTACCCAGCGACACTTTAAAATATGAAATTGATAAAGAAACTGGATATTTAAAAATAGACAGACCTCAAAGGTACTCAAATATTATCCCAGCTTTATATGGTTTTATACCTCAAACATATTGTGGTAAATTTGTAGCTGACTACTGTATTGAAAAAACGAAAAGAGATAATATTATTGGAGATGGCGACCCATTAGATATTTGTGTTCTGACTGAAAAAAATATTATGCATGGAGATATTATTTTGCAAGCACGACCAATTGGTGGATTTAGGATGTTAGATGGAAATGAAGCCGATGACAAAATTATAGCTGTGCTAAAGCAAGACGAAATCTATGCCAAGTGGGAAGACATTAACGATGTACCTCCTCTGATAATACAAAGATTAAAGCACTATTTTTTAACATATAAAGATATGCCCGGGCAAGCTACGAACAAATGTGAAATAGTTCATACTTATGGCAAAGATGAAGCTTATGAAGTAATTCGTAGAAGTAGAAAAGATTATTCTAAAAAGTTTGGAAAATTGGAAAACAAATTAACTATTGCAGCGATGGAAGCAATCAATTTCGGACAAGAAATGCTCCAAAGCGTTAAATCAAGAGATAAAATTTAAATTACCAAATAAAAAAGTAAATATCCTCTCTTAAATATTGAATTTAGGAGAGTTTTTATCTTTTATTTGTTTTATTTAGATTCGGCACGTTTTAAAGAAATAGTTACTCGTGTAAACTCATCCTTCTTACTATGTATTTCAAATTTTCCATTAAATAATTCTGTAATCTTTTTAACTATTGCTATGCCAAGACCGGCTCCTTGCTGCTCGTTCTTTTTACGATCAAATTGAATATAAGCATCGAGCATTTTTATTTGTTCGCCTGTCATTCCTATTCCATTATCAGTAATTACAAGGTTATAGAAATCTAAAGTTGAAAAAGATGCGATAGAAATTTTGTCGCCAGGTTGGGAAAATTTAATACTATTATCAATTATTTCATCTATTAATTTTGAAAGATATATTTCGCTTATATAAGCGTTAGCATCTTCTAATTCAATCTCTAAATCTTCAATTCTATTGTGTTCGTACAACTTTAATTTTATCATTTCTTCAATTGAAAAATTGATAAATTCAATCTTCATCCTTCTATATTTAAGTGTCTCTTCTTGCGAACTAAGATAATTATTTAAGTTTGCGTATGTTAAAAAGTTGTCTAAGATTCTTTGAAGTCTTTTAGCAGAACTGTTAATCTCTTTATAAATATCTAATTTATCGTTTCCATCAATCATATTCTGGTTTTTTATTAAAAAATCAGAATACCCTAAAATTGCATTCATTGGCGTACGTATTTCGTGAGGCAAGGTCCTACTAAGATTAGCTTGAAGGATATTAATTTTATCCTCATAAATTTTTACATTTTGCTTCCTTCTTTGAATTCTATTTCCAACTGTTGTTAATAAATCATCTATATCAAATGGCTTACTGATAAATATATCAGCTCCATATTTCATTCCTTCTTTCCTTTCAGATTCATTAGCTCGTGCTGTTAGAAAAACAACAGGAATGGATGATATTTCTGGCTCTTTTTTAAGAAAATTTAGAAATGAGATGCCGTCCATTTCTGGCATCATAATATCACATATAATTATATCCGGAATTGTTTTTCTTGCTTCTACTAAACCTTGTTTACCATTATTAGCAGTATAGACCTGATAATCTGATAGTTCAAAAATACGCGAAATATTTTCTCTTATATCATCTTCATCATCTATAATTAATATTTTAGGAGGCATTTTAAGTACTCTGCATTATTTTAATTGGTATACTAACTTCAAAAGTCGTTCCTACACCCAATTGCGAATTAAACTTAATATATCCGTTTAATTTTTCAATTGATTCCTTTACTACTGCCAAACCTAAACCAGTTCCAACTACATTACCTATATTTGTCCCTCTATAAAATTGATTATAAATTTTGATTTTATCTTCTTCAGGTATACCAATTCCAAAATCAGTAAATTTAATATATAATTCATTATCACTAATATCGTAAGCGACAATTATATTTTCGCCTAAGTCTGAGTATTTGTGGGCATTTGTAAGCAAATTATTACAAATCAGAAATAATAATCTTTCATCAGTAATGATCTCTATCTCTTGCTCATTACTTAGAATGACATTCCGATTCACTTCTAAACTATTCTTAAATTCATCTATTAAGTTTACAAAAAACGCATGTATTTTGATTTGAATAGAATTTAAGTCATAATTTGCGTTTTCATTTTTCCCAATAAAAAGAGAATTTTCTATTAAGTCATTTAAATAATCAACTGTTTTGATTATCCTTCTATAATAATATTCTTTTTCATCTTTATTAAGTTTATCATCAAATTTTTGGAACATTTGAGTAGACGACTTAATGATGGTAAGTGGTGTCCTAAACTCATGAGATACTAGATTTACAAATTTTGATTTCAAATCATTTAGTTCCTTTTCTCGCTCTAATAGCCTTTTTAGCTCTTTTTCTGCTCTTTCTCGTTCTGCTACTTCAATCTTTAGCTTTTGAACTAATAATTGTAAATCTTCAGTTCTATTTTTTACCTTTTGCTCTAAAAGTTTATTCGATTCCTTCAAATCAAACTCGAACTTCTTAAGCTCCGAAATATCAACAAAACTTTCGATAATAATATTTTTATTATATAGAAATAGTCTATTTGTAGTTCTCAAAATTGGAATTTTATTTTTATCATTATTAATCAAAAACGATTCATATGCTAATTTTGATAAATTTAAATGATTATACTTAGATTCGGTATTAGAATCATCTAAATACTCAAATATACTTTTGCCTAATAAATCTCCTTCTTCTATACCTACTAAAGCTCTTGCAATAGGATTAACTCTTGTGATTCGTTGAGTTTGCTCATCATAGACAATGATGCCAGACAGAACAGAGTCAATAATTGTTCTTAGCTCCCTTTTATTTTGATTAATATCAAATGTTCTCTGTGTAATTTTTTGCTCTAAGAGAGATTGTGTGTTATCTAATCGTCGTATTAGATCTCTATTTTCTAAGTAACTTGCTATTAATGACGAAAAAATATTAATTATTCTATCAATTATAAGATTTTTCAATACCGTGGTATCATCATTTGATATTATTATTAATCCTACAAGTTTGTTTGAGTTTATCAAAGGGACCACAATCCCATTATTAACAAATTCAAAATTATTTGAATTAAAATTCTTAATTATATTAGATTCTAAAACTTCACCAACTACTCTTTTATTAATTAGATAATCATATAATGCTTGTGATTCATTTTCATATTCGTTAGGTTGTGTATATTTATGTGAAAATAAGAAATCATCATCAGATAATAAATATATAGATGCAAATTTGGTTCCCGGAATCGTAACCAACACATTCATGCAATATTTATATAATTCTAACAACCATTCAGTATTTGCTTGCTTAGCTACAAACTCCTCAATAGCTATAAGTAGGCTCGTTATATTTTCACTTAACAGTGAGCTTTCATTTTGTTGTAAGTTGTCCATATTTAACAATTCAATAAAAGGTTTGTACTTTCAATAAAATCTAAGTTTATTGTATTAATATTATCTTTAAAAAAATTCTCGCTTAATTTTAATTTGTCCCACACCTCTATATTAGGCTGGTTTACTATAAATTCCCATCTATATCCGAATCCAATAGCCGTAGCAGCAATATTAGCAATATGAACCGACGCCACTATCGGGTTAAATTCATTATTTACTAATCCTGCATAATGATACCTTATAGTTTGTCTTATTTGTAAGGGAAGTTTCCATCTTTCTGCTAAAAGATCACCAATTACAGAATTGGTGATACCAATTATTTTTAGTTCTGCATCTTTAATTGCTATTCTGTTTTCAATCGAATATTCAATTACTTGAGAATAAATTTGCGGTATTACTTGTAAGAAAAATAATTTGCCAATATCATGAAGGATTCCAGCTAAAAAATAACATTCAATTTTACTTGCATTTGTCTCTTTCCCTATCATACGATTAATAATACCAACGGCTATTGAATGTTTCCATAAATCTACTGGGCTTAATACTCTGTCAGTATAGTTCTTATCAAATAAATCAATGATAGTAAGTGCCGTAATTAGATTTTTGATTTCTTCAAAACCAAGTAAGTTAATAGCATGAGTTATAGAGGAAATTCGCCCATAAAGACCATAAATTGGGGAATTAATTGATTTTAATACCTTTATAGCAGCAGACTGGTCTAAGGTTATCAAATTAGCTAAATCTGAAGATGTTGTCATAGGATTAGCTAATAAATCCATCATCTTATTATAAATAGTAGGCAGTGTTGGAAACTCTTCTACTTTTCTTAACAAATCTTCTATTTTAATTATACTCAAGTTCATACTTGAGTTTTATGCAATTCCTGTGCCGTTATTTCTACAATTGTATTAAATAAATCTTTTTCGTTAGAATTTCTTGGTTCCCAAGTAATTCTTGCCTTCACTCTTTGCTTTGCAATCTCCAATAACTCTGGATTAATCTCATTTTGCATGCTTTCCGAACCATCGATGATAGAAACTGACTTTATATTCCATGTTTTAAGTACTTTAATTGTTTTGTAATCTAATTCAGCACCTTTGCCAATTAATACTTGGCCTAAGGAATTAGTTACAGATTGAGCAAGTATGGCACCCGGTTCTATATCATCGACTAATATTATTTTTGACATAAGGACTCCACTACATATTTTCAAAAACTTTTAAACTATCAATCAAAGCAGATTTTGTAAAGTTTATATCTAAAGGTGTCATTGAAATAAAACCGTCATTAACAGCATTATCGTCGCAATTTGGATCATCTTCGTTTATTTTATACTCACCAGAAAACCAATAATATGAATTTCCCCAAGGATCTAGTCTTTTCTCGAACCTATCCAACCATTCTGAATTACATAAACGAGTTACTTTAACGCCTTGTATAGAATTTGGTGGGACATCTGGTATATTAATATTTAGAAGTACTTTCTCCGTCCAGTTATTTTGGAGAGTATATGAAGCTATTTTTCTCGCTATATTTCCTGCTGCCGATATATCACTATCGTGGTCATGGCTTTGATGCGATATTGCAATAGAATTAACTCCCATTAAATTACCTTCAATAGCACCAGAAACTGTCCCTGAATATAATACATTGATAGAAGTATTCAAGCCATGATTTATTCCCGAGACAACTAAATCGGGCTTGCGCTTCAATAGTGAAAAAAATGCAAGTTTCACACAATCTGTCGGCGTGCCGTCTACTGAATAAGCTTCGAACTTATCGTCTAGCCTAAATCCTTTCACTCTAATTGGTCTCTGAATAGTTAGTGCGCTACTTACTGCACTTTGCTCTTTATCAGGTGCTACAATTACAATCTTCCCTAAGCCATGTAATGCATATGCTAAGGCTTTCATACCATTAGAAAAAATTCCATCATCATTAGTTAATAGAATTAAAGGTTTTTCCGTTTTCATATTATTTTAACATCCTCACAATATCATTATAAAAGACAAACGCCATAAATAATAGTAATATAACTATTCCACCTTGTTGAAAAGCTAATTTAACTTTTACTGGCAATTCTTTTCTTATAATACCTTCTATCAAAACAAATACCAAATGTCCACCGTCAAGGGCAGGAAAAGGTAAAATATTCATAAACGCTAATGATATAGATAATAATGCAATAAAACTCAAGAAGCTAATGAGCCCTCGATTTGCTTGTTCACCAGCCATATCCATAATCATTAATGGACCTGCTACCGACTCTTTAAATGATAGATTGCCTTTAAATATTTGGCTAATAGATTTAATCAGCAATTCTGTTGCACCAATAGTTTCTTTAAAACCAATACCAATAGATTCGAAAAATCCATATTCAATTAGTTTAAGTGGCGCATAGGATAGCCGAACTCCAATCAACCCAGACTCCGTTGTAGTTAGAGTATGGGTCATTATTTTCCCATTTCTATTCCAGCTTAATACAATCTCTTTACCTTTATAATCCTTTAAAGTAGTTTGTAGAGCATTGACTGAAGAAATAGGAATATCGTTGCACTGTATAATTGTATCTCCCGCTTGAATTCCAGCTTTATCCGCAGGATTTCCTTTTACTACTTCATCAACAACAGTTTTGATACCTCCTGGTAACAAACCTAAATTTTCTTTTTTTGCTATCCCCTTAATAATTGAAGCGCCATTTACTGTTAAAACTTCAATCTTATTATTTCTCAATACTTCAATATTCAACTCATTCCCTAATTCTTTTAAGGTTAATTGTTCAATAAAAGAATTCCAAGAGTTAATATCAGTATTATTTATTTTTTTAACAATATCCCCAGATTGAAAGCCAGCTTTTGCTGCTAAACTCTGAGTTTCTACTTTATATATTTCTGTAGTTGATAATTCAGAAGAACCGTTTATGAATGATATGCAAGCAAAAACTACAATTGCTAAAAGAAAATTCATAATTACACCTGCACTAAGCACAAAAGCTTTTTGGAGAGAATTTTTAGCTCTAAACTCCCATTCCTGTGGTTCCGAAGCAGTAAAATTAGTATCAAAACTTTCGTCAATCATACCAGATATTTTTACATACCCTCCAATAGGGAAAGCAGCTAATCTATAATCAGTATGATTTCCTAATTCAATGCTCTCATCTAAATTACCAAAGGTTAGTCCATTAATTTTATTCCAACCAAAAAGTCTTTTTCCCATACCTATAGAAAAAACTTCGGCTCTCATGCCTGTCCATCTTGCAGCCAAGAAATGCCCTAACTCGTGAATTGCAACTAAAACACCAATCGCTATGATAAAATAAATAATATTAAAAAATAATTCCATAATTTACTCTTTGATTAATTTATTTACTAATTCTCTCGAAAATATATCCGTTTCATTAATTTCATTAATATTCGGACTTTCAATATAGTATATTTTTTCTAATAATTCTCTAATTAATATAGGTATCTGAATAAAATCGATTTTCTTTTGTAGAAAATTTTGAACGCAAACTTCATTAGCTGCATTTAGTGCACAAGTAAGATTCCCTCCCTTTCTTATTGCAAAGTATGCTAACTCCAAGCAAGGATATCTATGAAAATCTGGTTCCCAAAAATCTAATTTAGAAACCTTTACTAAATCTAAGCGTGGGAAATTATAATTCAACCTTTTTGGATAATTTAAAGCATAAGATATAGGTATTCTCATATCGGGTAGCCCCATTTGAGCCTTGATTGAAGCATCACAAAATTGCACTAAGGAATGAATAATACTTTGTGGGTGAATAATCACATCTATTTTATCAATATCAATATCAAACAGCCATTTAGCTTCGATGATTTCAAATCCTTTATTCATCATCGATGCAGAATCTATTGTGATTTTGCTACCCATAGACCAATTTGGGTGCTTCAAAGCATCTTCCAATGTAATATCTTTAAATTTATCTAAAGCTAATGTCCTAAAAGGTCCGCCAGATGCTGTCAAGATTAGTTTCTCTATCGAATTATAGTCCTCGCCTGCAAGGCATTGTAAAATAGCATTATGCTCCGAATCAATTGCTATTAACTTTGAATTATACTTTTTAGCTGCTTCAGTGATAATACTACCAGCACTTACCAGCGTTTCCTTATTTGCAAGAGCGATAACTGGGGTATTTTTGATAGCTTCTAAAGTTGGAGCCACTCCAGCAAAACCAACTAAGGCAGATACGAATATATCAACCCCTTCCGAGGCAGCCTCTAATAAGCCTTCTTGCCCGTAAAGAACTTTCCCTTGATAACTACTATTTTTTTTAAATTCTAAGTATGAATTATAATCATTAATGACTACACCATAAGGCGTAAATTCATTTACTTGTTTATTTAAGAGTTCGATATTACTATTTGTAGTTAAGAATTTAATTATAAATTGCTTATTGGATTGACTTATAATGTCAAGTGTTTGCGTTCCAATAGAACCAGTTGAACCAAATATACTGATTAATTTATTCATTATTATTGATAATCTAACGTTATATCTTTTTGCTGACGAATTGAATAGAATTTAAAGTTATCTAAAGGTAATAAATCACTTTGTTGTAATTTTATTCTTACAAAATATTTAATCATTAATTTTGATAATGTTGATAGTGTCCCTTGTGTTATAAACTCCGCAATTGTAGGATGCAATGTAAGTTGCAATCTAAATTCATTAGATTCTTTCTTGAAATGTCTAAGCCATCTTTCAATATCATTTACAATCACTTGTTTGGATGTAATCCTACCAGTACCTCTACAAACATTACAAATCTCAGTAACTTTTTCGCTAATATTCTGGTTAATTCTTTGGCGTGTAATCTGCATAATACTTAATTGAGTGAGTGGATAAACTACTACTTTTGCTCTATCCCTCATTACAATTTTCTTCATTTCAAAGAATAATTTTTTCTTGTTCTGGTCTTCATTCATATCAATAAAATCTATTAATATCATGCCACCAAGATCTCTTAGCCTAATTTGACGTGCTACTTCACGTGCAGCATCAATATTAGTTTTATAAGAGTTTTTTTCTTGTTCTTTATCTGATGATTTTCCAGAATTTACATCAATAACCGTCATCGCTTCGGTATATTCTATAACAATATCGCCACCGCTTGGCAAATTAATGCGTTTTCTATTTGTTTTATTTAGCTCTTTTTCAATACCGTATTCATCAAAAATACTTCTATTGCCATCATAAAGTTCTACCTTGTCTATCAGATGTGGCGATAGCCTATTAAGATAATTTCGTATTTCTTTATATAATTTTCGTGAATCAGTAACTACTCTTTGAACATTTGAAGTAAATAAATCACGAATAACCGACGCTGTGAGTTGCATATCTTGATAGACTAAAGCCGGCTTTGTAAAAGATTTGTATTTAGCTTCCAATTCTTGCCAAATAGCTAATAGCTCTTCCCAATCTTTTCTTAACTCCTCCTCGGTTTGCCCCTTAGAAGCTGTCCTTATTATACATCCATAGCCATTAGGAGCTAATTCTTTAATAATTGACCGTAATCTCTTTCTTTCTTGGTAAGAACTTATCTTTTTAGATACCCCTACCATTTTTTCAAAAGGTAATAAAACTAAATATCTGCCGGGCAAGGCAATTTTAGAGCTTACTTTCATACCTTTTTTGGCGTATGCTTCTCTCGTAACTTGTACTAAAAGCATTTTGCCTTCTTGAAGGTTAATTTTTACTTCACCAGATTTTTTTGTTTTGAAAGTATGAGCGTTCTTATGTTTATTAAACTTTGCGCTTTTCTGCTCAGTTGAATTAACAATATCGCCAACTTCCTCATTATTTGCTGTAACTTCAGCATCATCTATGTCAGTGTTAAGATTGCTTTCTTCGAGGGATGGCTCAACTGTATTTTCTTCGCTTGTATCAAGGGTAGTAGCGTTATTTTCTTGGTTTGTTGTATCTTCAACATTGCTTACTTCAGTACCGTTATTCTCGTCTAAATTTTCGGAATCGTCTTCTTCAGTTACAAAACTAGAATCGTTATCTTCTACATCTGAAAAGTGCAGAAACGCATCTTGATTCAATCCTAAATCAATAAACGCAGCATTAAGCCCTTGAACAATTTTACTTACCTTACCATAATATATATTGCCAATAAATCTTTCTTTGTTTGGCAACTCAATCAAATATTCGGCTAATTCACCATCTTCTGTTATAGCAATTCTGGTATCATTAATTGCCGAATTTATTATAATTTCTTTTTTCATTCATACTTCTTTTGAAGTGTAGGGACGAATAACTTATCAATATAATTACAGTAAAAAAAAAGGAACCAAGCTTACTATGGCACCCTAAGACTATACTTGCCGTTGCTACCTTCCGGTCCTGGCGGAGTTGGGTATGTCGTAGCCGCATAGGACTTGATTCCCGAATTCAAAAGTAACACTATTTTTTGAATTAAACAAAAAAAATAAAAAATTTGTTTAAAAAGCGAAAATGTATTACTTTTGTAACCTGTTCAATTGCGCTCGTAGCTCAGCAGGATAGAGCAACAGCCTTCTAAGCTGTGGGTCGGTGGTTCGAATCCACTCGAGCGTACTCTTTATAAAAACAATAAATGGGTAATTTCTTCAAATGGAATTGTCCATTTGTTATTGTGTACTATTGCCTACTATTAATTTCAATGTTAGTCTCATAAAACACATTCTTTACCGTTCTAAACATAGTAAAAAAAATCTATAAATTAGTCTTTGCTTAAATTACTCTGTTTCTTTTTAATACCCTATACAAATATATCTTTTCAATTTATATCCTTCTCTGCTATTAGAATGGCAAAAGCATTATTGTATCTTTATGAAAGCATTGATTGAAACTTATATATTTATTGTATGATAGTTACGTTGAGGAATAGCAGAGAATATACAAGGGACATTTATAGTTTTGCTATAGCGTCCCTTTTAGTTGCTTTAATAGTGTTTCGTATGCTTCATTTACTTTAATATCAGTAGCCAAGTAATTTTCTAATGCTTTGCAGGAATGCAATACTGTTGAATGGTCTCTTTTCCCGAAGTGACTGCCAATTACTTTAAGGCAATTGTTGGTCAGAGCTTTAGATAAGTATATAGCCATATGCCTAGCTAATGCTATTTCCTGCTTTCTTGATTTTGAAACAATCAAATCAATATCAATATTAAAATACTCTGCTACGTATTTCTTAATTAAATTAATTGTAATTTCTTCTTTGGATTCCGCAACAGTATTACCTAAGACAATCTCTTTAGCTAAATCTAAGTTTAATTTCTTTCTGTCTAAGGTAACTTTTGCTATTAACATAATCAAAGCACCTTCAAGCTCTCTTACGTTATTTTTAATATTCTTAGCTAAATATTCTGCCACATCATAAGGTAAATCTATGCCTTCTTGGTAGCTCTTTTTGAGCAATATTGCTAATCTCATTTCATAATCAGGCGAGCTAATATCTGCTACTAGACCAGATTTAAATCTTGATATTAAGCGTGCATCTATTTCTGATAATTCTGAAGGACTTTTATCACTTGTTAGAATGATTTGCTTCCCAGACTGACTTAAATAATTAAATGTATGAAAGAAATTATCTTGTGTCTTTTCTTTACCCGCCAAAAATTGAATATCGTCAATAATTAAAATATCAACATTTCTATAAAAGTTCGTAAACTCCGAAACATTATTATTACGAATAGCATCTATAAAATCTTGCGTAAACCTTTCACTGTTTGTATATCTTACCTTTGCAGATTTATTATTTCTGATTATGTTATTACCAATTGCATGAGCAAGATGTGTCTTCCCCAAACCAGAATTACCATAAATCATTAATGGATTATATCGTGTTTTGCTTGGATTTTCACTAACAGCTAATGCCGCAGAACGTGCTAAGTTGTTAGAATCTCCTTCTAAAAAATTTTCAAAGGTATACTTAGGGTTTAGAAATGTCTCAAATTGCGGTTCATTTATTTGTAATGGAGGCAAAGGTAGCGAATGTTGATTTTCTAAGTTCGTATTACGAAAGCCCGGTAATTTAACTACTCTACGATTATCCTCTTGATATTCATTTGCAAATACAATTTGATATTGAATACTAACATTTTCTCCAAAAACCTTATTAATAGCTTTAATGAGTAAATGCCCATAATGTTCTTCTATCCATTCATAGAAGAATTGGCTAGGTACTCCTAAAACTAACAATTGACTTTCAAAATCAATCACTTGAATGGGCTTAAACCAAGTACTGAAGGCTTGTGCATTAATATTATCTTTTACAATATTAAGGCATGTAACCCATAATTTCTCAGCACTATTTTTGCTTGCTATCTTCTGTTTATCTTGAACCAATGCAGTATCTTTATTTATCATTTTGTCTTTTCAATTTGTAATAAAACACTAAGTATTTATTTTCATTTTTCTAAAGTTCAGGTATGCAAAATGTAGTATTTTTGAACAATTACCAAAAATTAAATTATCAAATTCATAAATATTTTTCTTGGAAAATTCGAACATTCTGATTTTTAATAATTTACAAGAAGCATTTAGAGTTTATTTGTTATTCAACTTCAATAGCTTTGCTATCATATCTATTTTTATAATATTTACATAATTTATACCATCTTTATATATAAGGTTATGTGATATTTATATTGTCGATTAAGTTAATTAAATTTATTTTACTTAGCTTAAAGTTCAAAATTTTTCATTAAATTTATTTGTAACTAATATCGTATATAGAACGTTCTATATTTATTATTTTAAGTAAGAGTTTTTAATGAAAAGCCTTAATTATATCCTAATATTTATATTTATCTTGCTTTTGAATGAGCAAGCGTATTCGGCATGGAGGAAAGTAAATAATATATCACCAGCTTTGTATGCTAATAGGACATATTTGGATATTACATTCCTAAAAAGTAATCCTGATTTTGGTTGGGCATGCGGTTTTGAAGGTACAATTATACGCACTACCGATAGAGGTAAAACTTGGCGTGGAGTAGAATTACGACCTGGAGAGAACATTCAATTAGAATCAATTAACTTTATAAACGAAAAGGTAGGCTTTGTCTCAGGTCCTAACCTAAGTAATACTATGGTATCAAACTCTTATATATACAAGACTACCGATGGAGGAATTACTTGGACTAATATAACCCCAGATACCCAAAACAGCTTTTGGGGTAATTATTTTGTAGATGCTGATAACGGCGTCTTGATGGGAGGATTGTGCGGTTTTCAAATCTTCTATAGGACAAGTGATGGAGGAAAGACTTGGAGCATATCAACAGCAAATGTTAGTGATTCGAAGCTAAGCGACGCCTTTATTTCCTCTGCTAATGGGAAAGGTTATGCTATGGGTAGCGGTACATTTTGGGAAACTACTGACGGAGGAAGTAATTGGGTCTTCAAATCAGAAACAGGTACGCGAGATTGGCACGAAGACATTGCGATTGTAAATAATATGATATTAGCACCTATTTCTCCAGAATGTGATGGACAAACAATAACTGACAAAGGTGGTATTGCAATTTCTAAAGACTTAGGTAATACTTGGAGTAGATTCAATACAGGGGCGGCAATGTTTGGTACTTTTCTATTAGACGAAAAGACAGGTTGGGCTACTGGATTTAATCGCTCGATATATTATACAAACGATGGTGGCACAACTTGGAACTTAAGTAATTGTGGTATTCCAAATGGTGTGGATCTAGATGATGTGTATTTTCTCAATGATACTACTGGCTGGGCTGTTGGCGAAGGTATGTATGAATTTTTTGTTCCCAAATACCCTAGCCCTACAATAAACTCTGATAAGATATTTATCTGCAAAGGTGATTCTGCCTCTTTAAGCATAGGAGGCAAATTTGATAGAATTCTTTGGAATACAGGAGAAACAACTCCTAATATCATCGTAAAAGAACCCGGTATCTATCAAGCAAACGTTTATTTAGATTCTTTGTGTTACGTTGCTCAAACTGATGCAATTGAAATAAAGTATTTCCCTAAGCAAGAAATATTTATAACATTTAAAGGAAAATTGCCATTATGCGAAGGGGACACTATAACAATTATTGCTGGCAATACTCACAAGGCATATAAATGGGACGATGGTACCGACGGGAATACGCTAAGAGTCTTCAAAAGCGGGGTATATACAATAAATGTAATAGATACTAACGGTTGCGCTGATAGTAGAGAAGTAAATATTATAGTTAATAAGCAACCTAAGCCGAAAATATTTAATACCTACTTAGATACATTTTGTATTAATTCAGGTACAACTCCAGTATTATTTGCAGACTCCGATTATAAAACTTATGAGTGGATAGACAAAAATACTGGTAAAGTAGTTGCAACTGAAAAGTTATTCAGTCCGAGTGAAAGCGGAGAGTACTACTTAAGAGTCAAGGACACAAGTGGGTGTAGTGGAGTTTCTAATATTAAGTCTATTTTTATTAAAAATGCTACCAATGCTCTTTCCTTTAAATTAAATAGAGATTCTTTGCATTACTTCGATAGTACAAATTATAAATATCAAAGGTGCTTGCCAATTACGTTAATAAATCATTCCGCGAAAGACTACATTTTAGATGATATATATATGTTGAAAAATTTATCATTTTCAGTGCCATTAAGCCAATTTCCTTTAACTATTCCTGCTAAAGATTCTATCAACTTAAATGTATGCTTTTCACCTTTGGAATTAGGTGAATTACGTGATACTATAAAAATAGGTGATATTTGTGGCACTCATCTCCTTCCCCTATTAAGTTATGGTGTTTTAAATCAATCCGATGCTAATTCTAAATGCGAAGTGCCTCTTTTATTTAACCCAAAGGGAATTTCACAAAGTTATTCTGCAATTTTTTATCAACCTATCCCTAATCCAGCAAGTGATTATGTTCAAATTAGTTATGAGATAAATAAACCGCAAGGTCAATCTACCGATTTCACAACTCTACTTACTAATTTAATGGGAAAGAAGTTCTCAAACTACGAGATTATTTCCAAATCTACTATTAGTAACAACGATATTGAGGTAGAAACTGGTGTTATTAAGTTTAACACTATAGATTTGGCTAACGGATATTACGTATTTTTGTGTAAGATTCAAAATCAAACTATTAGTTTTCCAGTTATAATTGAAAAATAGGCTCATTTGAAAAAGTATGATATCGTCTTAGTAGTATTGGGTCAATTAAATTATGACGCACGTGCATATAATTTATCAAATGCTTTAGCAACAATGGGCTATTCAATTTTAGTAATATCACTAAAATCCGAATCCTCACCAAAATACTTATTTGAGCATATTCACATTGAGGTTCATCAATCTCAAAGACTACTCATAAAATGGTTTGAATTTTGGCGAAAAGTTAAGCAAATTCTTAAAAATATTAACTTTGATATTTATATTGGCTCTGACTTATATTCTATTACAAACGTATTGGCTCTTCCTAAAAAGAAATTAGTCATTTATGATTCACGTGAGATATATTCAGCATTAGCTTCACTAAATACAAGAAGAATTTCGCAAGCAATCGTAACGCTAATCGAAAAAATTGCACTTCGTAAAGTTGATAGAATTGTTGTCTCTGGAGAATATGATAGAGAATATTTATTAAATACCAAAGGGTTGCAAAAACCATTCTATATTATCAAAAATCTGCCTCCAAAATTACACAATATCGATAGTAACTATCTTCGAGATACATATAACATCCCTGCAAAAAATAAAATTGCTATTTATCAGGGAGCTATTTTAAAGAATAGAGGTATTTATTCATTCTTGAAGGCATTGAAAGAAATAGACAATCTATTTTTTGTCATGATAGGCGAAAATAGTTTAGAAACAGCTTTGTTAGATTTTATAAAGAAAAATAGCCTACAGGATAAATGTTTAATTTTGCCACCTATTGACTATAATGAATTACCCAAAATTACACAATCTGCAGACTTTGGTGTTTCGTTGTTCGAACCAGTAAGTGATTCTTATAAATATGCTTTACCTAATAAAATTTTTGAATATGTCAATTGTGGTATCCCCTATATTGCAACAAATTTACCTGCCATCAAAGAAGTTACAGATGCTACTAAAGCGGGTATCCTAGTAAATGACGTTTATAATATTAGTGAGATACAAGAAAAAATCAATAAGCTAATAAATAACTATCAAATGTATAAGCAATATGCTATTAGTAGTTCCAACAAATTTAATTACGATTCACAATATAATATAATAAAAGATTTAGTGCTTTATGTTTGAAATATTATTAGTTTTGCAGCAACTTATCGCCTCTTTATCCCATATTATAGCTAAAGATATTACAAAAGATGTTTCACCTAACTTAGTTCTTTTATTAAGAGCATCTATTGCTGCCTTTGTATATACAATATGGATAGTATATTCAAAAAAATACAAAATTAAGATAGATAAGAAAGATTATTATAAATTAATTATTTTGGGCATAATAAATATACCTATCAATCAATTTCTCTTCTTTATAGCTATTAGTAAAACAACAGCTCCAAATGTATCATTAGCTTACGCATTAACTCCAATATTTGTCTTTATCATAGCTTTCTTCTACTTGGGTGAAAAGCTATCGACAAAAAGAATTTTAGGGATAATTATAGCAGTATTAGGAACAATTGTTCTATTGAGTGAAAAGGGACTCAAATTTAATACGGATGGCTTAATAGGCGACACATTAGCATTGGTTGCTTCGCTATCGTGGGCTTTTTATACTATAATTGGCAAACAATTAATACAAAAATATAACCCTATTTATATAACAGGTCTCACAATGATTATAGGGTTAATAACTTATCTTCCATTTTTGCCATTCTCTAATATTGATTATTCACTAATTATCCATCTTGATACTTTAGATTATTTACAGTTGCTTTATTTAGGTACATTTACTTCAGCTATCGGATATGCTATTTGGTACTATGCTCTTACTAAGATTGATGCTTCAAAATTATCAGTCTTTAATAATTTACAACCAGCGCTTACTGCAACTTTATCATTTTTTATTTTTGGAACTCCTATTACATTATTATTTGTAGTTGGAGCAGCAATGATTTTATTAGGAGTATATGTTACTCAACGCGGGTAGTTTAAGAATGTTTAAGGCAAGAATTACAAAATCAGTAGCAAATAAGGTAATTATATGAACTTTTTTTTGTATTTTGCATAATTATTAAATGTAAAAAAATTAATTTGTTTATGGATGTTAGAGTTAGGTTTGCACCTTCACCTACGGGATATTTACACGTCGGCGGTTTGAGAACAGCTTTATATAATTATTTATTTGCAAAACATCATAATGGCAAAATGATACTACGTATAGAAGATACTGATAGGAGTCGTTATGTAGAAAATGCAATTGAAAATCTAATTAGTTCTCTTAAATGGGCAGGAATAAATTATGACGAAGGACCAGATATTGATGGCAATTATGGACCCTATAAGCAATCAGAAAGATTAGAATTATATAATAAATATGCTAATTTACTTTTAGAAAATGGTAAAGCGTACTATGCATTTGACTCTTCAGAAGAATTGGAAGCAATGAGGCAAAAGCATCAAGATACTTATGACCCTAAGTACAAAAGATTAGAGATGAAAAACCAATTTACTTTGGGAATAGAGAAGTCTAAAGAATTAATTGCTAATGGCAGTGAATTTGTGATCAGGCTTTTTGTTCCGCAAGATGAAGAAATTAGTTTTAATGATATAATTAGAGGCGAGATAAAAGTTAGTACAAATGATATTGATGACCAAATATTAATTAAGTCAGATGGCTACCCTACTTACCATTTGGCTAATGTTGTCGATGACCATTTAATGGAAATCAGCCACGTTATACGTGGTGAAGAGTGGTTGCCATCTACTCCAAAGCATATTTTGTTATACCAATCATTTGCTTGGACTCCCCCGCTCTATGCTCATTTACCTTTATTGCTCAACAAAGATAAGAGTAAATTGAGTAAGAGGCAAGGTAGTGTAGCTGTTGAAGATTTTATTCAAAAGGGATACCTAAAAGATGCTTTTGTAAATTTTATTGCACTCTTAGGTTGGAACCCTACTGGAGATAGGGAAATTTATTCGATTGAGGAGTTTATTGAATTTTTTAACTTAGAAAAAGTAAACAAGGCTGGTGCGGTCTTTGATATTCAAAAATTAGATTGGGTAAACCAACAATATATAAAGCAAAGTAGCCCAGAATTATTGGCTTCTATATTATTAAATGCACCTAACGAGTATAATATATCTATAACTAATGATTATGCTATAAAACTTGTTAATTTGTTCAAAGAAAGAATAACATTTGTTAGTGATATTTATACAATTGCTCCTTTTATGTTTACTGAACAGATTAACTATGATAAAGAATATTTTAAAAAACGTTGGAATGACAAAAGCGAAGGTATTATCACACCTTTGATACAATTATATGCAGATACCGATAATTTTACACATTCAAACTTACATGATATTTCTAAAAGTTATGCAGAAAGCATTAATACCAAAATTGGTGAAATAATGCACCCGATTAGATTAATGCTAACTGGGCAATCGAGTGGCGCTAGTATGTTTGAGACTATGGAAGTATTAGGCAAGGAAAAATGTATAAATAGATTTAGATTTTTCTTAAATAATGTTCTTAATAAATTAAAAAATGAATAAGTTATTATTATTGTTTCTCAATATTATATTAATTATAGTAGTAAGTTCTTGTAAAGTTACTGATAGTAATCATTGTAATTTAGATGAGTATAAAAATATTGAAATTGAATTAGGTTACTTTACTTCACAACATCACCGCGATTATTTTAAATTACAAAATAATCTACTGATACACAATGGCACACAAGACACAATCAAGTTGGAAAACAGTATAGCTTGTAATTTGTTTGAAAAAACTACTCAGTTATTCTTTAAAACTCAAGCGTTAAATGTTCCAGCAGATTCTAATCACTACTTTATCTATCGCAATAAGGTTGAAGGAACAGAATTACGTACATTGTGGAATCCTGAGCATACCAACCAAGGAAATAAAGAGTTTAAATCGCTTTATCAAGATTATATGGATATAATTTATAGAAAGGAATCTCTAAAATGAAAATATTAATTGCTGATGATAATATAGAATTCTCAGGGACAATGTCTGATTTAGTTGAATCATTTGGCTATAAGACCGCTATAACTAATACGCCATCATCTGCTATTGATTATTATTTTAAAAATAACAACCAACTAATGGCAGTCTTTTTAGATATTGAATTTGGTGCAAATGAGGAATTGGACGGCTTAGATTTATTAGAGAAATTTAGAAAGTTTAATCCAACAATACCTACTGTAATGATTTCTGGTAAAGGTACAATTGAAAGCGCTGTGAGAGCTACTAAATTGGGGGCGGCAAATTTTATAGAAAAGAGCTTAATTACAAAAGATAGAGTTCAAGGCTTATTAGAATCTTTATTTGGCAATAATCATAATGAACAAAATGAAACACTAATCAAATTCTTAAATTCAAATGGAATTATTGGTAAAAGTAAAGCTATTTTAGATATGGGGGACGCTGTTGTGCGTTATGGAAGAACTGACCTTAATATCTTAATTACTGGAGAAACAGGCACTGGTAAGAAATTAGTTGCTAAAGCGATTCATGCGATTAGCAGAAGAGCAAAGTCATCATTTATAACGGTAGATATACCTAATATTACAAAAGAATTATTTCAATCGGAACTTTTCGGGCATATTAAAGGCTCTTTTACTGGTGCGACAGAAACTAAGAAAGGTCTTTTTCATGAGGCCAATAAAGGCACATTGTTTTTAGATGAGATCGGTGAACTACCTGTAGAATTACAATCTAATTTATTCTTACCATTAGAAGAGAAATATATTAGGAAAGTTGGCTCGACACAGCAAGAAGATATAGATATAAGGTTTGTATCTGCAACAGACAAAAACCTTATTAATAGTATTAAAGATGGAAGATTTAGGGAACAATTATACCATAGATTAAGAGAGTGCGAAATTGAACTACCATCATTAGAAAAAAGAAAAGAAGATATTCCAGAAATAGTAGAATATTATCTGCAAAAACATAATATCGACTATTCTGACAATAAGCTATTCTCACCAAGTTCTATTGAATTTTTGACAGAGCAGTCTTGGCCTGGTAATGTTAGAGAATTAAGTAGCACTATTAAAAGAGTTTGCCAAACTACTCAAAAAGAACAAATTGAAACAAATGATATTATTAAAAACTTAGGACCGCGTAAGGAATTTTCAATTTCTATTCAGGGTTCATATAGTGAAGGGCTAACTTTAAAAGAAGATGCAGAAAAACATAATAAATTTAAAATAGAAGAAACTCTAAAAACCTGTAACGGAAATGTAAGTAAATCGGCTGCATTGTTGGGGGTTAGTAGAGAAACTTTACATAATAAAATTAAAAAATACGATATTGATACCCAACAATATAGAGTAAAGAGATAGCAAATTATAGAATTGATTACCTACCAAACGAATAGTTCTTAGGGTAATTCTGATTATAATTACCCTAAGAATTAATACGAAATATTTTATACCTCAATGTTCTTAATTTCTAATAATTGAAGCTCGTTGGATACTTGTTCACCAGCTTTAGCTTTAATATTACTTACAACACCTGAAATTGATGAGTATATTGTATTTTCCATTTTCATAGATTCAATAATGATTAATGGAGAGCCTTCTTTAACTGTTTGCCCTTCTACAACTAATACTTTAATTATATTGCCTGGGGTCGGCGAAAAGATACTTTCGTAATTACTATTATTATTAGCTATATTATCATTGCTATAGTCAGAATCAACTTTCTCAAATTTATAATATTCACCGTTAATATACACGTAGATAAACTTATTATCTTCAACTTTATATACTATTTGCTTAGTATTTATATTGATAATTTCATTAAAATTATTTTTGTTAAACGTATAATCTTTACCGTTCAAGCAGATAATATATTTACCATCTTTATAAGTATGCCTTAGGCTTATAAGCTCATTATTATATTTAATTTTCATATTATAATTTTACCTCGCAATTTCCCAATCGCCAATAATACTGCTCACATTTAAAATTGTATCATTTTGTTCTTTAAAGTCATATTGCCTTTTGCTATTATTAACTTCGCAAGAGGCAATAGCAATATTATTATATTTTCTAGTCCCAGTTATAAACTGTGCATAATCCTTACTTATCGTATCTGTGAATATATCGCCAGCAATGAATTTATCGCTTTCTAAAATATTGATTAAGTATTCAATTGATGTAGTAATACCTAATATCACATTATCTTTGAGTGCTTTGATAATACGTAATCTAGCCTCTTCCCTATCAGCTCCTTTTACAATTAACTTTGCCATAATTGGGTCATAGTAAATTGGTACTTCAAAACCCTCATAAATCCCAGTATCATACCTAATTCCTTTGCCTTTTGGTTCTTTGAGTAAGAGTATTTTCCCTGCCGCAGGCATAAAATTATTATTACCATCTTCAGCATAGATTCTACATTCAATAGAATGCCCTTGTTGATAGACCTCTTCTTGCCTTATCTGTAATTCAAGCCCACTTGAGATATCAATTTGGATTTTTACTAAATCATATCCCGTTGTTTCTTCAGTAATAGGATGCTCTACTTGTATTCTGGCATTAACCTCTAAAAAATAATACTTGCCAGAGGCATCTAATAGAAATTCAACGGTTCCAATATTATCATATTTAGCAACTTTGCACGCTTTAATAGCAATTTGACCCATCTCTTCCCTTAATTTAGTATTTAAAGCAAGTGAAGGTGTTTCTTCAATGATTTTTTGATGCCTTCTCTGAATAGAACATTCTCTTTCATTCAAATGAATATAATTACCAAAATGGTCTGCAACTACTTGAAACTCAATATGTCGTGGGTTCTCAATTAATTTTTCAATAAATACTTCACTATTACCAAATGATGATAAAGATTCTCTTTGAGCCGCTTCAAACGATGTCTGAAAATCTTCGGAATTCCAAACATCTCTCATTCCTTTTCCGCCGCCGCCGCCTGAAGATTTTATGAGAATTGGAAAACCAATTTTCTTAGCTTCTTCAAGATACTCTTCCCAATTTGCTGTTTTACTTTTCCAACCTGGTACCACTGGGATATTGTTACTAATCATTGTTTCGCGAGATTCAGTTTTTGAGCCAAGTAATCTCATTGCCTCAAAATTTGGTCCGATAAAAATTATACCTTCCTCAGTTACTCTTTTATTAAACTCCCAATTTTCAGATAAGAAGCCATACCCTGGATGAATAGCATCGCAATTATTATCTTTAGCTATTTGTATAATTTTTGTAACATTTAAATATGATTCTTTTGCTAAAGATTCACCAATAAAAATTGCCTCATCAGCTAATATACGATGTAGAGCATTTTCATCAGCTTTAGAATAGATTGCAACACATTTAATATTTTGCTCTTTACAAGTTTGAATAATTCTACAAGCAATTTCACCACGATTGGCAATGAGTATTTTAGAGATTCTTTTCATTCTTTACATCCTAAATATACCAAATTTTGCGTCATCAATTTCCTTATTTAATGCAATAGAAATTCCTAAGCCAATAACATTTCTAGTATCTAATGGGTCGATTATTCCATCGTCCCACAAGCGAGCAGTACTAAAATACGGGCTAGCTTCGTACTCATATCTTTCTAAAATAGGCTTTTGGATTTCTTGAATTTCTTGTTCACTTAATTTTTTACCTTCTTTTTCTAATTGCTTTATTTTGACTGTAGATAAAACATTGGCAGCTTGCTCCCCGCCCATGACCGATATTTTACCATGTGTCCACATAAATAGGAAGTTAGGTTCATAACCACGTCCACACATAGCATAGTTACCAGCTCCATAAGAGCCACCTACAATTATTGTGAATTTAGGCACTTGAGCGTTCGCTACTGCATGTACCATTTTAGCACCATCTCTGGCAATACCACTATGCTCATATTTTTTGCCAACCATAAAACCTGTGATGTTTTGTAGAAACACTAATGGGATTTTTCTCATAGCACAAAGTTCAATAAAATGCGCACCTTTTTGGCTTGATTCTGGGAACAATATTCCATTGTTAGCAACAATACCGACAGTGTAGCCCATAATTTTAGCAAATCCCGTTATCAAAGTTTTACCATATTCTGCTTTAAATTCTTGGAATTTACTTCCATCAACAATTCTCGCAATTACTTCCATCATATCGAACGGTTTGCGTAAGTTTTGAGCAACTATCCCGTACAATTCCTTTGGATCGTATAATGGCTCTTCTGGAGCTTCACGTTGAATTTGGAACTTAGGTCTATCTCCAAAATTTTCCACGATATTTCTAACAATTTGTATGGCATGTTCATCATTTTCTGCTAAATGATCTGCAACACCAGAAATTTTAGTATGCACTTCTGCACCACCTAATTCCTCGTCAGTAACAATTTCTCCAGTGGCTGCTTTTACCAAAGGTGGTCCTCCGATAAAGATAGTACCTTGATTGCGAACAATCACAGTTTCGTCACTCATCGCAGGTACATAAGCACCGCCAGCAGTACAAGACCCCATCACACAAGCAATCTGCGGTATACCCATTTTAGACATTTGTGCTTGATTGTAGAATATATTACCAAAATGTTCCCTATCAGCAAACGTTTCTGACTGAAAAGGCAAGAAAATCCCACCTGAATCAACTAAATAAATACATGGTAAATTATTTTGCATAGCAACATGCTGAGCCCTTATATGCTTTTTGATAGTCATCGGGAAATATGTTCCACCTTTTACAGTTGCATCGTTTGCTACGATTAAACATTCTCTTCCATGAATATAGCCAATACCCGTAACAACGCCTGCTGATGGAGCATCGTTGTTATACATATCGTAAGCTGCTAAGGCATTCAACTCAAGAAATGGAGTATTTTCATCGCAAAGTAATTTAATTCTATCTCTAACTAATAATTTTTTACGTTCAATATGCCTCTTCTTAGCAACTTCTGGCCCACCAAGTTTTACCTTATTTAACTCATCTCTTAATTTTTGTGTTATTTCTAATGAATATTTAAAATTCTCTGCATATTCAGGAGACTTCGTATTTAATTTAGTTTTTATCTTTTGCATACATATGCTACTATTAATAAAAAGTACTAATACGAATTGAAATTTAATTCATTATAAGAAAATTTAATGTATTCCTTAAGGAATATCTTTGAATACAATAATAATATATATATATTTGCCTTTTTAATTTTTAAAAAATGGAGTCAGTAAAATGAAATACGCACTACTTGTTGTTTTAGCAACCTTTTTGTTTTCTTGCAATGACAATCCAACGCAGCAAGTCAATACTGAAGATGATATCAAACCTGTCGCAGGTAAATTAATAATTAGTGATGCAACTGGAAAAAAGATTGCCAATAATATTAAAGTCGATATTGCTTATAATCTACAACAGTCTACTAACATAACTAATATACCTACGTTTTATACTGCACCTAACCCTTTTACAAATAGATCATCGTTTGAAATGGAATCTATGGACCCCGTTAAAGTAGAAATAAGTATTAATGATATTGCAAATAAAATTGAAAAGAAGATTATGTCATTTAATGCAAATGCTGGTTTTTTTTCTGAAGAATTTGATTTAACAAACTTTAGTACCTTATCTTATCCTTTGCTTAAGGCTTATCTTAAGTTTGATGGCAAATTAGTAGATTCGACTAATTTAATAAACCTTAGCCCAAATAATATTCAATTACTAAATACTAAAAATAATATCTTTATTTTTAGTGCTACTTCAAATAATGTTGGCGAAGTACAAGATTTAAGTAATTATACCACTTGGTTTGGAGAAAGGCTATACTCAATTACAGAAGAAACCGATATTAAATCCTATTATGATGTATTACCTTCATTAAGTTTCACTATTTATAATTCAGATAAAACTAATTCAAAAATTTATACTGTTAATTATTCTGATATTATAGAAAAGGGAGTTGTATTAAAGTCTTTTTAATATTAAATTAATCTATTTTGATTAGCTTTAAATTTTAAAATAGGAATGGATTCTGATTGTAGATTAGTATCCATTTTTTATTTGCAATAATATGGTATGCTAATTGATTAATACCAAATAAAATATAGATTTGATATGAAAAAAGTATTATTTATTTTATTATTAATTTTAACTTCAGTAGACGTATTATCTCAAAGTCTGATATTAAATACAAATCATAGAAGACGCTATGATGAGATACATTTAGAATTATGGCTAAAATCAAGCCAAACATACTCACCCAACATTCTTGGTGCTAAACTATATTTAAATTTTGATACTAATTCTGTATCTATTATCAATCAAATATCAAATTCTACCGACAGTATTAGTGCTAATATTGACCAAATAAACCCCATTATAGACATTATTAGCCCGATAAACTCAAGCAATGGGCTATCAGTTCCAAAGTTAATTCTTAATGCAGAGAAAAATAATGAAATATCTATAGAGTTTAATAAGCTCAATCAATTATCGCAAGGTTTTCGTCCAGAAAGTACAGGCAAAGGAACATTAATTGCTTTATTAAAATTTAAAATAAAGGACTCTGTAAACTATAACTCTATGACAGGGATGAAATGGAATATTGATTCATCTCAAGTATTTGATTTAAGTAGTAATAATATAGCCGAATATATCACCTTTCAAAGTGATTCTAGTTTTAAAGTATTAGGTATTACATTATTATCACCAGTATTAAATAATTCAGTTATTGATAGGGATAAAGATTATGCTTCTTTAACTACTTCTTACAAGGGCAAAGGTTATCCAATTTACTTTGAACGAAGCATTAATCCATCACGATATACAATACCTACTAAACAGCAAGCCCTTATTGATAAAGATTTGGCCTATTCATTTGAATATAATTTAGGTGATAGTATTTGGTTTGAATTTGGTAGATTTATTGAATCTGAGGAAGCATCATCTACTATAAATAATAATAATTTGTATTATACTGGTAATATAAACAACCCTAATACTACAACTTCATATATCGTTACAAGTTACAAGGGCAGTAAACTTAACTTGGATAATTTCCGTAACCCTTTACGGTTTATTTTAAACAAAGAACCTTCATATAAGGTCCGTTTTGACAAAATTTTCCTAAGATTAAGACAACTACAGGGTAGTTTTGGTACTAATTTATTAAATTGGAATACAGATTCTATTTACTCGGACATAAAAGGACCGATGACCGCTGCAAGGCTATTTTTCTTGCAATTAAATGGCTTGAATGAATATCTTAAAAGCGACGATAATTTATCAAATTCGACTCAACTAACAGTTGAAGCTTGGGTTAATTTAAATCTAATTAAAAAGCAAGGTAGTAACCCAGGTATAGTTGTATCGAGTGGCGGTCCCGATGCAACGCTAATCAATGGCTCAAAAGAAGGTAGCTGGATGTTGTACTTAAAGGACGGTAAATATCCTGCTTTCAGGGTCAGAGAGATTGAAAACAGAGGTAAAAATGGCTACTTAGCTGATTTAGTATCTGATTTTCCATTAACCGAAATATCAAGCGATAGCTTATATACTCATTCATTTGATCTGAATTGGAATCATATTGCTGCAACAGTAAACAATAATATTGTAACTCTATATGTCAATGGAATCATTGTAGATAAATTTATAAATGATTCTGCATTGGACATACGAATGCTAACAACCAATCACCCTATTTGGATTGGTCTAAACCCTAACAACAATATTGACGCAAATAATATTTTAGCAGCAGGTATAAAGGCGATAAGATTATGGAAGGTAGCACTTACGCAAAAGGAAGTAAAGCAGTTTGCCAACGGTCTGTTCCAAGCTAACAATACAGTGCAATTTGATGATATTCGGCGGGGTTTGATATTAGATTACTCTTTTAATGGTGAACTTCTTGATAGAGCTGATGATATTAAATATCAACAAGGTATTCAAAATATTTTATATTTTAAATCAAATACAATTAATAATAATATCCCTATTTTTAAACCAGATTTCCCTCACTTAAAAATAACAGCACCTATCAAAAATTCTGGCTTATCAAATATTGCCAAATCACATTATGAGCTTAGCTGGGTGTCATACGAAATTGGAAATATTGGCAAATTGAACTCTCATGATTTAGAGTTAGAATATTCGATTGATGGCGGTAATTCTTGGGTAGGGATCAAGGATACTTTAAATAAAAGTCAAATAGGTATAAATGCTCCAGATATAGAAAAATTATCGATAATTTGGGAGCCATTTCTCAATAATGATCAAGGTGCAAGTTTGAGAAATATTAGCCCATACTCTAAAAAGGTATTATTAAAAGCAAGTGGAACATTAGAAAACTTACAGAAAGAAGCGTATTATATTAGCGATACTGTTATTATAGCTCCATATTTTTCGGTATATAAAGATAAAAACACTATCTTAAGAACAGACCAGCATAATACTATTAATTTAATAGAAAATCGTAATATGTTTGAAATTTGGATTAAACCATATAGGTTTGCCACAGCTGCAGAAAAAAGCATTCCCCTTATTGCTAAAGTTGATTCCGTATCAGGAAAAGAATATTTTTCTTTGAAGCTATTGAATAATGGACAATTAAAATTCAGTATCTTAGACTCAAAAGACTCCATGCGTAACGCATATAGCAATATAAATTACCCAATTATTGAGGCAAACTCTATTGCATTGGATAGCCCTTGGACACATATTGCTGTTTATTTTGATATGAATCAAGGCAATAATAATTCTTTTATAAGGTTTTATATTGATGGCGTCCCGCAAAATGATTCAAGCATTACATATCAATTAGGAAGTTCGTTTGAGCCATCTATTAATTTGAAGTTACCTACATATTTATGTTCATATCCACAAGATAGTAAGCAAAAATTAGGTGAGTTTTACGGAGAGTTGCGTGAGTTTAGATACTGGAATGATTTACCAACAAGTATCGATGCAAATAATGAAAATGATGAGCTAACAAAATTTATTCAAGGTGCTTTATCCAATAGAACAGGTAAATTTAAGGAGGAAATTAAAAAGCATTTAAAGTATGCCTTATCGTTTAACGGTGGTACAGGTGTTTATAACGAAATCAGGCTACTTAACTCTGATGATTTTGACGACTTCTATGTCAAATATTCTAATGAAGCTAAGTTTGTCCCTACTCAACCGTACATCAAAGTTATTGAGCCACTTTTCAGGCAACAAACTAACAATAAAAATGAAAAGTTAAAGGTTCGATGGGTTGGTTTTGATTATTCATCATTAATATCCGATATATCTTTCGGCTCTCCCTCTAATCCGCCAATATTAGAGTATTCACTGCTTGGTGGTGGCGGTAACGAAACTCAACCTTATAAATATGTAGGCAGTCCGTATTGGTCAGGTAATAAAGTAACATCTATATCACTGCCAAGCAATACAGATTTTAAATTTTATGGTTTACAAGATAGTTCAATATATGCTGTTAATTTAAATGTATCGCAAGCGAACCCTGATAAAAACAACGATAACAAATATAATGACCAAGGCGCCTTGCCTGCAACTTTAACAAATGCACGGTTAAGATTATTATTAAAATACAGAATATTTGATGAAATAAAAAGTATAGCTTCTGAGAGTTCATTATTTACTATTACTCCTGGATCTAACTTCACTTTGAGATTAGTCCCAGAAGGATATTATGATGGAAACTCCTACCCTATCAGGCAAATCGGTTCAGACTATGATAACGGTGGGGTCAAAATTAAAATATTTGAAGATAATAATGGAAAAATCGGTAAATTAATAGACTCTGCTGATTCATTTTTCCAATACTCTGAAGTAAATCCAAAAAATTTAAACGCTGGCAATAATAAATTTGCAAATATTGACTTTGTATTCGAAAATTTAAATAAAACTGCATATTGGGTACTTGCCGAAAAGAGAAACTATTTGCCAGTACTATCAAGGTTTGCTGCTCCTTATATATTTGAAGGCGATAACCCCGATACATGGAGAATCGAATCAGGCTGGGACTTTACGTCGTGGAATGGAGAAAAACTAAATTTATTAAGTTCGAGTAAAATTGACCCTTGGATAGGAAGATACTTTACCGCTTACGGTAATTCGTCATCAGAAATAGGTGATACAGCAACTCTTACAACACCTCTCAAATATACAACAGGCTTATATAGAGATACTGAATCTGGTTTATCTTTAATGGTAGCCGGGGATGTAGTTAAAGATAATATAATAAATGAAAAGGACTATCAAGCTCTTAGAAAGTCCGAAGGGACATATCGTTCGGCAATGGACTTAACTGGCGATAATTATATTAATGCTGATGACCGTGTTCTCATCAATGAAAATATGAAGCGTAGTATTAGCTTCGATACAGCCGCAATACCCGTATCTATTATATATAATGAGCAAGCAGGCTCTGCAAATAAAGAAGCACAGAGCAAATATCAATTATTAGCAAACTCTGCCATTAGAACCTACCTTGATTATGAGATAAAAAATAATAGTTTATTTGTGGATATTTCTATTTCCTCTATTGGAAGTCCATTTTATTTAGGCTCTTCTACTATTGCATTTACTTTCGATACATCGATAGTGAAGTATAAAGCATTTACAACAAAGAGTGAAGTACCTTTTGGACAATCAAAATACGGTTATCTAAATATGAGAAGTGCGCCAGAATTAAATGCAGAAAATGGTGTAAAAAACTTAAGAACGGTAGAGATTGAATTTGACAAAACATTAGGACAAATAGGCTCTTTGTTAGATAATAAAAAGACCTATATAGCTACTTTCCGATTTGATATATTAAAAAATAAAACTATAATAATGAAATGGCACCCTTCTACTAGTATACATTCGACAGAGGCAAAGCTAAAGGTAGAGGATGTATTACAAGATTCCATTAAGCCAATATATCAATATAGTATGAATTTGCTTACTCCTAATGGCGGTGAAGAATTTAGACCCAAAACTCCAATAGATATTAAATGGAGTTCAAATGGAACTTCTTTGATAAATTTAGAATACTCGTATAATTATGGGTACAACTGGATAAGAATCAATGATACACCAATAAACGTAAGCAATAATAAATACTCGTGGTCTGCCCCAACTGTATATTCTACATCGTATTTAATCCGGGCTATCGATAATGATAGTGGAGAACAAATAGATATATCTGATTCAGCTTTTTCGGTTGTTAGTGGTTTTGCATATTTCTTAAAACCAGCCGCTAATGATGAGGTTTATATAGGAGGCACCAAATCACAAATCTATTGGGCTTCTGGTGGTCTCACTAACATTACCTTGTTATTTTCTTCTAATTCTGGAGATAAGTGGAGTGTCATATCTAATAAGGTTGATGCTACAAAAAATGAAATTATGTGGACAATACCTAAAATTAACACTAAAACAGCAATTATAAGAATGGTTGATAATTTAACAAAAGATACTATTATAGATTCTGATTTATTTAAAATTATGTCTGGACGAATTATTTTTCAACGACCTAAGTCTTTAGAAAAAGTATATACCAATCACGACTATTCTATACGTTGGAGTAATGATGGAGTAGATACTTTTGACTTACAAATAAGCTATGATAATGGGAAAAATTGGGAGTATTTGAAGGTAAATATTCAAGCTAAAAATCAATTATATAAATGGTTGGTTCCCAACAAAGAAACCGATAATGCAATCTTAAGAGCTATTTGGAAAGGGGACTTTAGTTTAGAGTTTGGGCAGAGCGAAACGTTTGTTATTACTACATTAAATAGCATTGATACAGAAGAACTTAAAAATTTAGGCATTTCAATATATCCAAATCCAATTATTGATTATTTAAATATTGTTAATAAGTCTGATTTTATTTTTAGTAAAATTAAAATATTTGATTTAGCAGGGAAACTAATCTTCCAGAACCTCATTAATGCTGAATCTGACAAAATTGACTTAACTACTTTAGAAAATGGCATATATATTATAGAATTGTCCTCAAATAATAAAAATCTGAAAGTAAAAATAATGAAACAATAATATTCACTCTTAGTATTTTGAATTTTAGAAATTATTTGTTATTTTTATAGTAATATTGTAAGACTAATTGGTGGTGTGTTTCCTTATTAATGGAAATTTCTTTATTTGTGCTATTTTATATTATGTCCCTACTTTCTGCTTTTCAAGTTGGGATAATAAGTTATTTAAGTCAAGAAAAGATTCTTGATATTATTGAAGCAGATTATAGTTCCGCTAAATTTCTTAGAAAATTAAAAGTAGAATTTGATTACGACTATAATGGTTTCAATTTATTAGAATTAGCTTTTATTTCAATTTCATTGATTTGCCTACATAGTTATCTAAACATATACAATATTCACTTGGGCGAAATTTATCTAATATTAACAATTATATTATATTTGGTTTTACGAACCATTCTCAAATCTTATGGTATAAGGAAATCTGATGAATTAGCAATAAGGTTTCATTGGTTAATGCGATTATTCTATTTAATATTTTTGCCAATTTATAGTATATTAAATCCACTAAGAAAGTTTATAGAAGGTGCTAAAGAAGCGGAAGAAAGTAGAGATGAAATAAGTGAGCTGGTAGAAACAGCCCACGAAGAGGGTGCAATTGATTTGGGTGAATATAGAATTCTTAAAAACATAATGAATTTTAGCGAGGTGTTAGTAATCGATGTAATGACACCAAGGACGGTAATATTTTCATGCGAAGCAGATAAATTGATCAATGATGTAATCAAAATACCAGAACTGCAAATGTATTCAAGATTTCCTATATGGGAAGGTGAAAGTATAGATGATGGTATCTTAGGTTATGTAATGTCGCGGGATATACTACTTGCTGCCTTAAATGGAAAAAACAATATGACTTTAAGAGATTTTTGTAGAGAAGTATATTTTATACCAGAAAATGCAAGATTAGATATTGCTTTGGAACGATTTTTGAATAGAAGGCAGCATCTATTTATAGTTGTAGATGAATATGGAGGTGTTGAGGGGTTGATAACAATGGAAGATGTATTAGAAACAATCTTAGGCACAGAAATTTTAGACGAGGCCGATAAGGTTGCAGATTTAAGGCAATTAGCAAAACAACGACGTGATAGCCGTATTGCGTCAATTTCATAATTTATATAAGGATTTAATAAATGAGTTTATTTCAATGGGGACCAGCTTATGAGTTGGGTGTTACAGAAGTCGATAATCAGCATAAAAAGTTAGCCCGCTTAATCAATGATTTGCATGATGCACACCAAAGCAATGCTGAAAAAAGCGTTTTGGGTAATATTATCGAAGAGCTAATTTTTTATACTAAGATACATTTTAATAATGAGGAAAAGTATATGGAAGATTTAGGCTATCAAGGATTAGCAGAGCATCGAGAAATACATCATAAATTTACAAATCAGATAGTACAATTTAAAGAAGATTTTCTAAGCGGGAATGCCAATGTAGGTGCTGATTTATTAGAATTGCTCAAAAATTGGTTAGCTGACCATATTTTAGTTGAAGACAAAAAATATACTTATTAATTAATTTGACATTTAGCCTATAAGTAAGTTTATTATTTTAAATAAGTATTTTGTCTGATTATAATATTAAACTTACTTATAACTTTAGTAACAACAAATCCAATATTATTCTTACACCCTTGTTAAAAGCACTTTTATACTTACTTTAAATAATATATACGGCATATGTGTAATTTAGAATGGCAATCCAACTTTGAGTTAGGAGACGATAACGTTGATAACCAACATAAAAAACTAATTAAGCTAATGAATACTCTTTGTGAATCATTCGAAAATAAGGCTGATAAAGCTGAAACTAATAATGCTTTGGATGATTTAGTATTTTATACTAAAATTCACAACAATACAGAAGAAAAGCTTATGGAGGAATTAAATTATAATGGCTTAGAATTGCAAAGGAACTCTAATCGCAATTTCTATACTTTAATTTCTGATTTCCGAGATAGTTTTCAAAGTGGCGATAATAGTAAAGAATATGATTTTTTAGCTGCTATCAAGAGTTGGCTATCAAATCATTTAAGTGTAGAACATAAAAAATATTCAATTTAATAAAAAATAATTTTGATATTATCCAGAATATACTTACTTTTGTAATCTCACTTCGACGGGGTGTAGCGCAGCCCGGCTAGCGCACCTGGTTTGGGACCAGGGGGTCGGGGGTTCGAATCCCTCCACCCCGACAAGTTTGAAAGCCCGATTTAATCGGGCTTTTTAGTTTTTAGTGGATAGAGTATTCCAGAGCTATTATAGCTAACTGTATCTCACATAAGTAGTACTAATCATTAGTTATGCCCCCTGTAATCATCTATCCATAATTTATGTAAATTAAACAATACTCTGCTTGTAATAAAAGTAAAGTGTGCAACTAAAAACTCCCTTAAAGCAGTAGACTACTAAAAGGGAGTTCGTAAAAAATAGCTGATAATAAATTATAGATTATCAATAATTTCATTTAATACTTGACTCGGTCTCATTGCCTTCTTTGTTAATTGTTGGTCAGAATGATAGTAACCACCGATATTTACTGGGGCGCCTTGGCAATTAATATGCTCTTCTAATATAGATTTCTCATTTTCTAATAGGGCATCTGCAATTTTCGTAAATCTATCACTTATAGTTGTGTCTTTATCTTGAGTAGCTAACGATTGAGCCCAGTATAAAGCTAAATAAAAAGAGCTTGCTCTATTATCTATTTCTTTTACTTTTCTTGATGGAGACTTTCCATTTTCTAAATATATACCAATAGCCGCATCTAATGCCTCAGCTAATATCTTAGCCTTGTTATTAGCAGTCTTTTCAGCCAACAACTCTAAAGATGGCACCAAGGCACAATATTCGCCTAAGGAATCCCACCTTAGATGGTTCTCTTGTAAAAATTGTTGTACATGCTTGGGAGCAGAACCGCCTGCACCAGTTTCAAACAAGCCTCCCCCATTTAAAAGTGGCACAATAGAGAGCATTCTTGCACTTGTCCCAAGTTCTAATATCGGGAATAAATCGGTTAAATAATCTCTTAACACATTTCCAGTAACAGATATAGTATTTAGTCCTTGGCGTACACGCTCTAGAGTATACATCATAGCCTTTTCTGGAGCTAAAATTTGAATTTCTAATCCGTTTGTATCCAATTCATCTAAATATTGCTTTACTTTAACTATTAATTCCCTATCGTGCGATCTATTTTCATCTAACCAAAATATAGCTGGCGAAGAAGAAGCTTTAGCTCTATTTACAGCTAATTTTACCCAGTCTTTTATAGGTTCGTCTTTAGTTTGGCACATTCTAAAAATATCGCCTTCTGAAACCTTTTGAGATAAGAGTATCACTCCATTTTCATCTACTATATTTATTTGCCCATCATCACATGCTTGGAAAGTCTTATCGTGCGAGCCATATTCTTCGGCTTTTTGAGCCATTAAACCAACATTGGCAACACTACCCATAGTTGCAGGGTCAAATTGACCATTCTTTTTAGCATCTTCTAAAATTACTTCATACATAGTCGCATAGCACCTATCAGGAATAATCGCAACTGTATCTTGTAGTTTGTCATCTTTGTTCCACATTTTCCCACCATCACGGATAATATTAGGCATAGAAGCATCAATTATCACGTTGTTAGGGACATGTAAATTAGTAATACCGTATCTTGAATCTACCATAGCCAAGTCAGCATTTTTAGTATATACGTCATTTATTTCTTTTTCAATATTCATTCTGGTCTCGTCAGGTAGTTTTTTAAGTTTATCTAACACGTCTGCTAAACCAAAATTTACATTCGCTCCAACTTCCTTCAATTGCTCTGCATATTTATCTAATACATCCTTAAAGTATACATAAACAGCATGCCCAAACATAATAGGATCTGATACTTTCATCATTGTAGCTTTTAAGTGCAATGAAATTAAAGTCCCTTCAGATTTTGCCTTATCAAATTCTGTTTTATAAAACTCCTCTAATGATTTAACGTTCATTACAGCCGAGTCAATAATTTCCCCTTTTAATAGTTTAATACCCGTTTTGAGGATTTTTTTCACATCTTGCTTATATACAAATTCAATATTTACGGTACCTGCAGCTTGCATCGTGTGCGAAGTCTCAGAACCATAGAAATCATTTTCCTGCATATACGCTACACGTGCTTTTGAACCACTTTTAGGCCATTCTTTCATCATTTTATGAGGGTACTTCTGTGCAAATTTCTTTACTGATAATGATGGACGTCTATCTGAGTTTCCTTCCCTAAGAACTGGATTAACGGCAGAGCCTAATACTTTAGAGTATCTATCTTGAATTCTTTTGTCTTCTGGACTTTGTGGGTCTTCTGGGTAGTTTGGTATATTAAAGCCCTGATCTTTTAATTCTTTAATGGCAGCTTGGAGCTGTGGAACTGAAGCGCTAATATTCGGTAATTTAATGATATTTGCATATGGAGTTTTTGCTAATTCACCAAGTTCAGCAAGCGAATCTGGGATTTTTTGCTCATCTTGAAGATTATCAGGAAAATTAGCTAAAATCCTAGCTGCTAAAGATATATCTTTGCTTTCAATTTCAACCCCCGTCCCTTTTGTAAAACTCTTTATTATTGGCAGTAAACAATGTGAAGCAAGCTCAGGAGCTTCATCAACTTTCGTCCATATTATTTTATGTTCAAACATTTAAAAATCCCTATAATTCTAATAAATTAAAATATAATATTGTTGTTAAAAAGACTTTTAAAATAACATTTTTTTTATTTATAGCAAAATGTAACCAACATCGTACCTTTATAAAGGTAATAAAAAATTATGTTTTACATTGATAAGATATACTCAATTTACTTATGCAGCTCTTTAAATATAATTCTAATAATATTAAAACACAAGTTAATAACAATCGACTTATATTCTTTTTAAAAATTATTTTATAAAATTATGGCATCGATGATACAGATCTTTGGTACAAAAAAATGTAGTGATACCAATAAAGCAATACGCTTCTTTAAAGAACGAGGCATAAAAGTGCAGTTTATTGATTTGAACGAAAAGGAGATAAGTAAAGGAGAGTTAAATAGTATTACAAGAAGTATACCACTAAGTGATCTAATAGATATTGACGGTAAGCAGTTTAAAAATAGGAAATTGCAATATATGGTATACGACTTGGAACAAGAACTACTCAAAGATCCACTATTATTTAAAACTCCAATAACCCGCTTAGCTAATGAATCAGCGTTGGGCAATACTCCAGAAATATGGAAAAAATGGATAGAAAAGGTCAAATAATATTACAAACAAATTTTATCAATCACTATTGTTCCAAACTTTTATAAGTAGTAAAAAAGTCCACATCATTTATTTATATTTTAAATAGTTACTAAAATTAATTAATATATTATTATTGCAATTTCTATATTTGTAAAAGTTTGAGAAGTAAGTAAGTAAATTTATATTATGAAGTTTATAGTAATAGTTTTTGTCCTTAATTTTATTTCTGTGGTTTGTTATGCTAATAATAAAGCGGAATCTCATTCAAGCAAAATTGTAAAAAATAGTAGGGATAGTATTCACCTTGCAAAAGTAAAGTTATTCTTTGATAGTGGTTATGAACTATACAAACAAAATAAACCTGAAGTTAGCAACTATTGCGATTCAATCAAGCAATACTCTGAAAATAATAATTTTGAGCTGGGACTTGCTTATTACTACGAATTATTAGCACTAAGTCTAAAAAATCAACAAAAGTATTTAGAATCAAACGAAAATCTTTATAAAGCCTTAGCAATTTATACAAAATTTAATAATATAGAAAAATCTGCACAGGTGCATAATTTATTGGGGATTCTATACAAATTATTATATTTATACGACCAAAGTATATCTCATTACTTTGAAGCAATCAAATTATACGAGTCTATAAATAGTTCCGATAATACTGGCAGAGCTTATTATAATATTTCTAATATCTATATAAGAATAAAAAGCTATGATAAAGCCAAAGATATATTACAAAAGTCTTTAGTTTTGTTTGATAGCACGGGAAATAAGGTTGGTAGTGGGCTTAGCTATTTTAATTTATCAAAAATCTACTTTGAAGATAAGGACTATAATAGAGCTTGGGAACTTTTACAAAAAGCAAATATGCTATTTACCCAAGCTAAATATAATATAGGTAAAATAATTGTCGGCGATGGTATTGCTAATATCTTTAAGGAAAGAGGGCAAATAAAAAAAGCTAGTGTTTATTATTATAATGCTTATAATTCAGTAAAAAATACTAACCTATTTAATATTACAATTGAGGTCGCTGCTCATTATGCTTCAACCTTAATACAGATGAATAAATTAGATTCGGCAATTAGCTTTTTAGATCAAATAGATACCACTTTATATAAATCAAAGAATTTTGAAGAGTTAAAGTCCTTATTTGACGCATATTCTGAGGCTTATAAAAAATTAGGCAAAGACCACGCTGCTTTAAAATATTATCAACTTTCAGCTACAATGAGGGATAGCTTATATAATTTAGACATGCTGAATAAGTTAAGTAACGTAGATATTATTTTTAGTATTTATGAAAAAAATAAATATATTAAGTCCTTAGAACAAGAACGTCAAATTGATGAACTAAAATTAAAGCAAAAGGAGCAAGACCTTAGGTTGATTATCATTATGGCGGTTTCAGCTTTCATTTTGCTAATACTAATAATAGTATTTTTCTATTTAAACCATAGAAAAAATAAGGAACGCTTATTATTAAAAGAGCAAGTCATTGCTACTGAAAATAAACTGCAATTAATCTTAGCTGGTACCGACCAAGGTATATATGGAGTAGATTTAGAAGGTAATTGTACTTTTATAAATGACGCCGCCTGCAAAATCATAGGTTACAATAGCGACGAATGTATTGGCAATCAGATGCATAATTTGATACATAAATATCGCCCAGATGGGAGCACATATGCACTCCAAGATTGTATTTTTAATAAGCGTGCCGATACAAGTTTCAAAATAGACGGAGAATTACTATTTAGAAAAGACGGTTCTTCATTTATGGCAGCAATATCGTCCAATCCAATGATCAAAGATGGACAAAGAGTAGGTGCCGTTATTTCTTTCATCGATATTACAGAAAGACTAAAAACTCAAGAAAGAGTTGAGGAAAGTGAGCGTAATTATAGGCTATTGGCTAATAACTCCGATGACGTAATATGGACTATGGACAATAATTTAAAATTAACTTATATAAGCCCATCTGTTTATAATTTAAGAGGTTTTACACCAGATGAGGTAATGTTGCAAAAAATTACCGATGTAGCAAGCCCTAGAACAATTCATATACTCTACAATGGGTTAGCTAAAAATATAGAAGAAATAAAAACAGGTGTTAAAGGCGCGTCATCTCTTATGGAGTATGAGCAATTTAAAAAAGACGGTACAACCATTTGGACAGAATCTTTAAGTAAAGTAATGTATGATACTGACAACAAACCAATAGGCATTGTAGGAATCACAAGAAATATAGAAGATAGGATAAAATCACTGGAAGAAAAAAGTAGATTATTAGAAGAATTATATTCTTCTAATGAGCAATTAGAAATTAATATGTTCCAAAAAAATTCTATTATTGAAGAGTTAAGTGAATCAAAAGCAGCATTAGAAAAAACAAATCAAGAAAAAGATAAATTCTTTTCTATTATAGCTCACGATTTGAAATCTCCATTTTCTGGTTTCTTAGGACTTACTGCAATATTTGCAAATGATATTGAGGTGTTTACTTTAGATGAATTAAAAGAATTAGGCAAAAGTTTACAAGAATCTGCTTCAAATTTATATAAATTATTAGATAATTTATTACAATGGTCAAGAATACAGCGTTCTATAATAGAAACAAACCCCGAAGAAGTCTCATTGCATCTTTTAGTAGAACAAAATATTAAAATTCAATCCGAAGTTGCCAGAAATAAAGAAATTGTTATTAAGAATAACCTTGATATAAATACTAACATTCACGTAGATGTTTCGATGATGAATACAGTGTTTAGAAATTTACTATCAAATTCTTTAAAGTTTACTCCAAGAGGTGGAAGCATTGAAATTGGCTCCAAATTTAAAGATAATAGTACAATTTTAATACATGTAAAAGACAGTGGTATAGGTATGCCAACTAAAATTAAGGATAATCTTTTTAAAATAGATGAAAAGGTTTCCAGACCAGGGACTGAAGATGAACCAAGTACTGGTTTAGGTTTATTGCTATGCAAAGAATTTGTAGAAAAAAATAAAGGGATTATTTGGGTAGAAAGTGAGGAAGGGCATGGCTCTACATTTTTTATACAATTACCTATAAAAGTTGTGGAGTAAAGCAAGCATTTAACCTATGATGGAATATGTTAAGTAAAGTTAGCTTCTGAATACTTTATATATCCTACTATTTTTTATACTTTAGTCCTTATTTATATTCTAAAATACCCCAAAAGCTATTTGCTCTTGGGGTATTATGTTATTATTA
>DAOMQA010000009.1:0-100428 GCA_035445085.1 Kapaibacterium sp. (SeqCode) | reverse complement strand
CAACATTACAAGAACTCAAAAACATATTTGCAGAGCAATTAGAAAATCGAAAAGAGCAAATAATAACGGAACAAGTTGCAGCAATCAAGGACTACCGACTTTTTGAAGATATTTCAACAACATTTGACCAAATACTTGATAATTCAATTTACGACACGCCACTTATGTTAGAATGGAACACTTGGCGAGCAATGACAATGTTGGATGGTGGAGAAATTAAAGCCAATTTAAAATTTGATGACTTTGGAAATCCAATGTCAACAGCTCAGGGCAATATGGCTGACATTGTTTGCGACTATGGCGACTTCGGTTTAACAGTAGAAGTAACTATGCAGGGCGGACAAAGACAATATGAAACAGAGGGAGAATCAGTAACAAGGCACCTTGCAAAATATAAGCGTGAAACTGAGAAGCCTGCTTACTGTCTGTTTATTGCACCAAACATAAATGACGCTTGCAAAGCCCATTTTTACGCACTACACAAAATGAACATTCAATATTATGGTGGAACTTCGACAATCGTTCCATTGCCTTTGAGTGTTTTCATTAAAATGATTCAGGATTCTCATAATGCAAACTATGTCCCCGAATCGAGACAGGTTCAACGATTTTTCGAGCGTTCAAATGAATTAGCAAACTCGACAGACAGTGAAGTAGATTGGTATAACGGCATTACTGAACAAGCACTAAATTGGTTGAAAGAATGAAGGGAGGAACGGCTAAATGCTATTATCATATCTACAATTAGTATAGCCGAGTATTGTGTTGGTGGTGATTTAAATGAACTTCCTTTAAAAAATCTTCAAATCTTACCTTTTAATCTGAATCATTCAAAACGTACTGGTGAGTTTGCCCGAATTGCTTATGAAAAAAGAAAGAAGGGTGAGTTAAAAGTTAATTCAAGAAATATCATTCCAAATGATACTAAACTATTTGCACAAGCTGATTGTGAAAAAACAATAGATATATATTTGTCTTCAGATACAGAAAGTTTGAAGGTCTTTAACCTGATAAAACAAGAAACCAAACCAAAATTTCAATTTATTGACTTAAACGTTCCCTATAATGAAATATTCGGTATCTTACCATTCCTTGATTAGAATTTTCACCTGCACCCAATACATACATTCAATACCTATACCAATTACTTGTAATCTTTCGAGCCAATTGCTTTATTTTGTAATTTTTAAATATTGCAATAGGTTTGCTTGTGGCAAAGAATTTTCAAGTAGTGCTTGACTTTCTGGTTAATCTAAAATCTGATAAATCCCAAGTTGAGAGATTAGCAAAAGAAGTTGAAACTAATCTAAGTAAGGTAAGTCCTGATTTGGATTTCGATAGTACTGAGTTCAAGAATCTCTTAATCAAGCTATATTTGCTCCATAGTAATTGCAAAATAAGCTCCTAAGGCAAACAAAATAAAAAATGATAATGAATAATAATAAGTGAATATTTCTAAGAAAGATAATAGCAGAAACTTTACACAAAATTGTCGTCAGAGCAACTACATGATTATTTGTAAAAGCTATGTGCTAAATTCGTGCTGAATAAAGGGAAGAAATGGCACAAAATGAAGAGGAATAGAACCAAAAGAAAACCACCAAAACATAGATAAAATCATGTAAAGGCAGTTTTTATAATTTTTAATCGATTCTTTGTGCAAATCATCCCCTTTTTCGCGTTGATAATTTCAACAAGCAACCTATCTAATATTCATTCATAATTATTTCGATATTTAACTCATATAATGTTTTATAATATTCAAGCTCGCTTTCAAGTATAGAGTTTTGAGCATCGTAATATAAAGTATTATCATAAAAATATTGAGTTAGCGAAATATAGGCACTATCCAATGATTTCTTATTGATATTACTTTGATTAGTGTCAATATATTGCTTTTGAGCTTCAATTATCTTTTTAAGTAATGTTGCTTTTTCAAATAATTTCTTCTTTCTAAATATATATTCATTGAGATAATTTTGCTTTTGTAATTTAATCAGACTGAGTTCATTTTCAGCTTTAGGCACTTTACTTTTATTTTCAAACAATGGTATAGACATTCCAAGTTGAATACCACTAAAGTCTAAATCTAAATCCTTTTCGTAATGATAGGCTACAGATAAAGTTGGCAGGTAACTTATCTTAGCTAAAGCCAGCTTCTTATCTTCTAATTCTATTTGATTATTAAAGGCTTGGATATTATGGTCAGCTTCAACCAGAGATTGAATTAATGTATCCCAATTATCCTTTAGCGGTAGTTCATCATAATTGGATAACTCTAAATTTGAGTTAATGCCCCCATTTAATTTATTAATGTCATATACTATATTATTTAGCGTAATTCTTGCGTTATCTAATTTATATTTAGCCGTTGCATAATTAACTTTTACTTTATTTAAATCAGTTAGCCCTATTTCTGCTTTATCGAACTTTGTTTGCATTGCCTTTACAATGTTCTCATAATTAAGAGCGACTTCAATTAATTGAGCGATATATTTTTGATTAAAAATATATTCACTCAACTTCTCGAATGATTTAAGCAAAATTGCCTTTTTGAACTCATAAAATTTATATTTATTTACTGAATCTTGAAATGAGGCTATATCTGATTTAATAATATAGGAATATGGAAACTCAAATGATTGTGAAATAGAAAACTCCTGCTTATTTAGATTACTAATATCATTATTAGCCATATATGAGTATGATATTTGTGGGTCAGGCAGAAAATTATTTATTTTAGTATCTAAGCTAACACCATTTAAATATTCAGAATAAATTTTAATCTCCATATTATTCTCTAATATTTGGTTTATAAATGGCTTATAACTTTGTGGATAACACAAGAAAGTGTTCAAAATAAAAATACAAATATATTTAATCATTTCTATTTCTCCATTTCATTATCAAAAAATATACAATTGGGACAACAACTAAGTTAAGCAATGTAGAACTGAATAAACCTCCTAAAATCACTTCAGCCATTGGGCTTTGAATCTCATTTCCAGGTTTATCGCCAGCTATTACTAATGGAATCAGAGCAAGAGCGGCAGTAAGTGCTGTCATTAATACTGGATTTAATCTATCTAATGAACCTTGCATAATTGCTTCCATTAAACTCATTCCATCTTCAAGCAAATGATGATACCTTGACACCATAAGAATTCCATTTCGGGTAGCAATCCCAAATAAAGTAATAAAGCCTATCAAAGAAGGTATACTTAGAATACCAGACGAAAGCCATAAAGTAGCGATACCCCCAATTAACGCTAATGGTAAATTTGCCAATATTACTAGAGATGTAAGATAATCTTGAAATTCATAGTGCAATAAAAAGAATATAATCAGGAGAGACACTAAAGATACTAGAAGAATAGTACGCGATGCCTTTTCTTCACTTTCAAATTGCCCACCATATTCAATATAATAGTTATTTGGTAATTGAATTGAGCTCTTTACTTTCGCCTTAATATCATTGACGACGCTTCTAACGTCTCTGCCTTCTACATTCGCAGAAATAAGTATTTTCCTTTTTACATTTTCTCTATTTACAACATTTACTCCTACCGTAGAAACAACCTTAGCTATTGTGCTTAAACTAACGTCTCCATAATCCTTTGTGGATATTAATAAATTACCAATATCTTCAATTGAGTTTCTATATTCATCTTTAAGTCTAAGAGTTAGGTCAAAAGATTTATCATCTTCATAAACGTTACCAATAACTTTTCCAGCAAGTGCTGTTTGAATAAAACTATTAAACTCGTCAATCGTAATTCCATAATTGGCAAGAAGCACCCTATCAGGTATAATATGAATTTGAGGAACATTAACAATTTGTTCAACATTCAGGTCGGCAATGCCAGCAATATCAGCAATGTTACTTTTTATTTTATTAGCGATATTAAAGATTTTATCTAAATCATCTCCATATAACTTAATTGCTATACTTGTTTTAGCACCAGATATAATATGGTCAATTCGATGGCTAATAGGCTGCCCAATATTATATACAATCCCAGTAATCGATGATAGCTTAGTCCTAACCTCATTAATAAACTCTGCACGTGGACGATTTTTCAATATAAACGGAACTTCTATTTCCGAAACTGATGAACCAAAAGAGTGCTCGCTTAGCTCGGCTCTACCTGTTTTTCTTGATGTAGAAATAACCTCTGGTATTTTAAGAATTTCACGTTCTACTTGTACCCCTATTTTGCTTGACTCTTCTAATGAAATTCCTGGAGTAGTAGCAATTTGAATAGTAAGGGAGGCTTCATTAAAAGCAGGCAAGAAATTACGCCCAATAAAGAAAAATGAAGCCAGAGCGGCGATTAGTATTATTCCAACTATTAGCAAGATTGAATAAATATATTTAAAAGATAACGATAGTAGTTTAGCATATACTCTTTTTAGTAATGACACAAATTTATTATCAATCTCGCTTTTCGACAATATCCTATCATTAGTTAATAAGAAACTACACAGTATTGGGGTAATTGTAATTGAAACAATCAATGACGCAATCAATGAAATTATATAAGCAATTCCTAAAGGCTGCAACAAACGCCCTTCAATGCCACTTAAAAAAAACAAAGGGCTAAAAGCAACTATAATAATCAAAGTAGCATTTATTATAGACGCCCTAATTTCCATAGAAGCATTAAAGATTACTTTAATATTACTTGCTCTTTCTTCGATAGGTTTGTGAAAATTCTCTTTTAATCTTTTATAAACATTCTCAACATCAATAATGGCATCATCTACTAATGAACCTATTGCGATAGCCATTCCTCCTAAACTCATAGTATTAATACTTATGTTCAATATTTTCATTATTATTAGGGTTGTTAGAAGCGATATAGGTATAGCAATAACAGAAATAAAAGTTGTTCTAACACTAAGTAAAAATAGAAATAATATAATAACTACAAACAATGACCCCTCTAAAAGAGCTTGACTAACATTTCCAATCGATGTTTCAATAAAATTAGATTGATTAAATGGTTCGGTATGTATTGTTATTGGTGCGGGAGCATTTTTTTCTAACTCCTTTAAGGTTTTAATTATATTCCGTGTTAATTCAACTGTTGAAATATCTGATTGTTTTACAACAGATACAATAATTGCTTGTTTGGCGTTATAAGATGCATCATTAATTCTTGGAGCAAAATCTATTTTAATATCTGCCACATCTGATATTTTAATAGGCTCTTTGTTTTCAACTTTTATCACACTATTAGCCAAATCACCAAGTTTGTCGGTTTTTGTTATACCTCTAATTACATATTCATTACCAAATTGGTTTAATATACCGCCGTTTGAATTCTCATTTATATTTGCAGTAGCATGCTCCAATTCTTGTAATGAAACACCAAATTGCTTCATCTTTTCTAAATTAGCTTGAATTTGATATTGCTTTTCCTCGCCCCCCATTATTATAATCTGTGCAATACCACCTAATGACAGCAATCTTGGCTTCACACTCCAATCTGCATAGGTTCTTAATTCCATATTGCTTAAAGTATCAGAGCTAATAGCAAATATCATTATTTCGCCTAACAAAGATGCTTGAGGCGCTAACATTGGAGGAGTAACCCCCACAGGAAGCTCACCACTAATTTGACTTAGCTTTTCATTTATTGATTGCCTTGCAAAATAAACGTTTACTCCCCAATCAAAATCAACCCATACAATTGATAAGCCCATTACTGAATTAGACCGCACTCTTCGCACATGAGGCGAGCCATTCACAGCAGTTTCAATTTTATACGTTACCATCTTTTCAACTTCTTCGGGTGCCATCCCCTTAGCTTCAGTCATAATGACCACAGTAGGAGCATTAAGGTCGGGAAAAATATCCACTTCCATATTTTGCGTGATAAATACACCAGCAATAGTAATAATAAGCCCAACGATTAGTACTATCATACGGTTATTCAATGATACCGTTAATATTTTATTTAACATCGCAAACTCCTTAATGTGTATGTGCGTGAGCAGGTAAAGCTGACGACCTTGAAGCAAGCATGACTCTGTACGTTCCTTTTGTAACAATCCTCTCACCCAATAACAAACCACTACTAATTGTATATCTATCACCGTTAAAGTTATCGATAACAACTTCTCTCTTTTCGTAAAGCTCGCCATTCTTTTGAACAAAAACAAAATAGTGCCCCTGATCTTCCCATACAGAAGATTGAGGAATACTTATGTTCAAATTACTGCTCTTACTTTCTAATAAAACTAAATGATTAGAATTAGCCAATAAATTATATATATTATCAAACTCAAAAGTCAACTTAACAAAACTTGAATTATTTAATATAAGTGGTTCACTTATTTGTTCGGCTTTGATAGCAAGAAAATTTTGAGAGACATTGCCGTTATTATTGAAATTATCAATTTTGATGGTATTTATTCCATTTAGATTATTATATTGTTTGATTGGCAATGATACTTGCAATAGTAACTTCTTATTATTAGATATTTTTGTTAGAGCTGTTCCTGCTTCCACAAATTGCCCTGCCCCTACTAATAGCTGGCTTATAACCCCACCTTTATTAGCTCTAATAGCTTGGGATTTACCGTTAGTATACTTTGAAAAATTATCATAAAGAGCTTTGGTGGATTCGTAGGCATATTTTGCATTTAAGTATTCTTGAGCTGTTGCAATTTTTGAAGAATATAGCTCACTAATTCGATTATATTCTTGTTCGGACCTTGAAAAATCGGATTTAATTTGCTGGTATCGGACATTAAAATTATCATCACGTGTAGTATTAGGGTTTAGGTTAAATAAAATTGAGTTTTTACTAATATCAGAGCCAACGATTAACGAATTATTATTAAATTCAACAATACCAGAGCTATTAGATGTAATAGTATATTCATATTTAGGGTTATAAACAACTTTAGCTGTAGCTTTAATAGTATTATGATAATTTGACAATTCGACAATTTCAACACCAAAGTCAAGTTTCCACGCTTCTTCCACTGTAAATTTAATCCCTTCGTCTGAATGTTCGCTATTATTAATTACTTCTTGCTCTGTATTGTACGTTTTGATGCTATCAAACACAATAGTATCATTAGCATTATTTTTACTAATGATAAATTGAAATTGATATAACGCTTTATTTTTTGGTGTAAATACTGCGTTGAAAATACCGGGCTTAGATAGAGTATCAATCTTCATATTTATACTTGAATGCCCATCTGAAATTTTAATTTCTAGCGTGCCTTGCAACAGTGGTTTATAGTTTTGTAGGTCAGTACAATGGATAGTTAGTTTAGATTCTTTAGATATTAATAAAGGATTAAACTCTATATATAATGCATATTTATCAGATGATTTTAATAGTTTGACATCTTCAATATGCGTATGTGCATCGTGTAAGTCTGTGCTTACTTTTGATTTATTGCACGAAATAAGTGCTATTATAAATATAGCAACAATTAAAATCTTATTCATTTGATTACCTTATAATTTAAATTTTAAAATTTTTGTTCTTTTGCTTTGCCTATATCTTCTTTGATAAAGAGAATAGGCTACAACAGAAAAAGCTAAAACTATAGCTATTTTAAATTAAAAGATAACGGGGGCGCCCTTAATGGCTTAATGGATTTGAGGATTAGTAGTTGTAGCTTTGGAATTTCTTCCATTAAATAATAAGAATATTTAATGGAAACTGTTGCTACAATTTTAATAATGATAGCAATTAAAAATAAAGGGAATAAAGCAAAAGCCTTATGATTTAGCTTAATAGGGTTATCTTCGTGAGGCGCAAAAAATGTATTATCTGAATCTTTTTCGCCTGGATTTTCAAACCTATAAGCAGATTGCTTGGTATCGTTGTCTAAGGATATTAAATTTAAGTTTCGGGTATTTTCAATGTGCTTGGATTGCTCTTTTGATAACTGTAGAAGCGAAGCAACATAATGATTATGTGGTATAATATTATGAAATACACACATCATATAAGTTAAATATACAATTATCTTTTTAATCCAAACATTCATAACTTTGTAAACGAAATTGCAAATATTTTATTAATTACAAGAGATTTAATAAGCAATTTAGGCACTATTTTGCTTTCACGTTTTTGATAAAGCCCAATGCAAATTCCTTTATTTTATCTGTGTATTGAGATAAAACTATAAAAAACAGTACTGTTACTATTGCTAAGGTAATTGCCCCATAAGGCTCTAACGTTTGCCCTATTAACGAGTGATACCCTTTGTTAATACCAGTACCATACACAATAAAAATATGGGCTATATATATCATCATTGTCTTTTTACCAACGGTAGATAAAAATTCTGGTATTTCAAACTTGTTGGCTATTATGGATAAAATGCCTACTATAATTAGAACATTCCCTAAGTGAAAGAACTGTACATTATGGTATTGTAAATATAAAAAATCTTCTAACTTTGTAACATTATACATCTCACCTAAAACGAAGCCTGAAAATATAGAAGTAATTACACCAATAGCGATTGTTAGTAAGGAAAATTTCGTATTATAGGCTATTTTCGCTGATTTTGAAAGAATATAACCATAAAATCCCCCGAACAAAATAAAACCCATCCACGGAACAATTGGGAAATTAGAGCCGTAATTAGCTGTAAAGTAATTAGCTATTGGCAAAGGAAAATGTTCTAACCAATTAGTATGGAAGACTTTTGGATAAATCAAAAATAAAAACGCCCCTAAAAGCGGATAACTAAGCCATACAGGAAATTTAACTAATTTTTGCACTCCATACAGCAATACTAATGATATTAAGCCCACACCTATACAATGCAAAGTATCTACTGCTACTGATGCTTGATAAGAAAAGACATCAAAATCGCCAAGATGGCTCAAAATATCTGGGTTAAATCTCAATAAATAGCCCACAAACAATAGAAAGAAGCCTCTTTTAACACCTTTAATAGCTCGTTCATTTTGCCAAAATGGCAGATCCTTCCTAAGTAATAAATAAGCAAAAATCGTTCCTGAAGAGAAAAAGAATACTGGTGCAGTAATCCCCCTCATAAAATTCCACAAATAATAAAAAGTTAAGCTATTGTCTTGGTATTCTGGCGCTAATACAGCACCAATAGTATGACCTTGCAACATCATTAAAATAGCATAAGCTCGCATTAAATCTATAAAGACCAATCGGCGTGATTGTTTACTATGGTCAATTGCATTCTGAAAATCTATAAATTTAGTCAATTTGTTTCTTATTTATGTTAATATAATAGTTGATTAAGCCATTAGTAGAAGCATCGTGGGTATGAACGTTTGTAGAATTATTTAATTCTCTAATTATTTTCCCTGCTAATTGTTTTCCAAGTTCTACTCCCCATTGATCAAAAGAGTTTATATCCCAAATTATACCCTCAACAAATACTTTATGTTCATATATCGCTATTAAAGAACCAAGCACTTCGGGCGTTAGTTTCTTATAAATAATTGTATTTGAAGGTATGTTCCCCTTAAAAACTTTATGTGGGTATATTTTATTAATTTCCTTTTCTTCCAAATTTTGTTTTTTTAGCTCTTCAATTACTTCATTTTTGGTTTTACCTTTCATCAATGCTTCAGCTTGCGCAAAGCAATTAGCGATTAATTTCTGATGGTGGTCGGATATATTATTAATTGGAGTGGCTGCTACCAAAAAATCAATAGGAATTGTTTGTGTTCCTTGGTGTATAAGCTGAAAAAAGGAATGCTGTGCATTAGTACCAGCTGTCCCCCACACACTTATACCAGTACGATAATCTACTTCTTCGCCCATACTGTTAATATATTTCCCATTGCTTTCCATATCTAATTGCTGTAAAAATTCAGTAAACTTACTTAAGTATTGATCATAAGGAATTACTGCATAATTAGTATAATTCATAAAATTCTTATACCATACACCAAGTAAAGCTAAGATTACGGGAATATTTTTATCAAATGGCGTTTGATGGAAATGCTGATCTAAATAGTACGCTCCTTGTAAGAGCTTTTCAAAATTCTCATATCCTACATAAATGGCAATAGACAAGCCTATAGCCGACCACAGAGAGTATCTGCCTCCTACCCAATCCCAAAATTCAAACATATTTTCTTCTGGAATACCAAATTCTAAACAACCCGCTTTATTAGTTGAAATAGCTACAAAATGCTTTGCTAAATCAGTATCATCCGCATCACTTTTTGATAGGAACCAATCTTTAGCACTCGTTGCATTTGTCATTGTTTCTAAGGTAGTGAATGTTTTCGATGCTATTATAAACAAGGTCTTCTCTGGGTTTAACTTCTTAACAATTTCAACAAAGTCATTTGCATCTACATTCGATACAAAATGAACATTGATTTTTGCCTTAGCATAATGAGAAAGTGCCTTGCAAACCATTGCAGGACCTAAGTCAGAACCTCCAATACCAATATTAACAACATCAGATATTTTTTTTCCAGTATATCCCCTCCAATTTCCATTATGTAAACTCTCGCTAAAAGTCTTCATTTGTAATTTTACAGTATTAATCCTCTGACTAATATTTTCACCCTCTATAATGATTGGTTCTTTTCCTTGATAACGTAAGGCAGTATGGAGAACAGCCCTATTTTCTGTAAAATTGATATGTTTACCTGCAAACATATCTTCAATTTTTTGCTTTAGATTTACTTGATTTGCTAATTCAATTAAATGAGTTATAGTTTCTTCATCTATTAAACTTTTAGAATAATCTAACATAATACTATTATACCTAACAGAAAATCTATCGAATCTATAAGTATCTTTCTGAAATAATTCTATAATCTTAGTATTCTGCAATCTTATTTTATCAGCTAACAAAGATTGCCAAGCGCTTGTTTTAGTTGGATTCATAGTAAAATATTAAAATTACATTTAAAAAATTACTTTAAAATACTAAAAATACCACTCCTAAGCAAAATATGAATACTTTTAAATAGTTACGCATATCAAATTTATGAATAAAAAATACGTCAATCCATCGTTATAAAAATAGAAGATATATGATATTAGGGTTATTTCCATTAAATATAGTATTGTTTCCAGAGTCAGTATATCCGCTTCACATTTATGAAGATAGGTATAAGGCTCTTATTAAAGAGTGTTATGAACAAAACAAAGCCTTTGGTATAAATTTCCTCACTAGTTTGGGCATGAGTAATATTGGTTGCTCCGCTAAAGTTTCGGATATATTTAAAAGCTATCCTGATGGCAAAATGGATATTTTAGTAGTTGGCGAGCAAAGGTTTAAAATTATAAGTATGCAAGATGGCTCTAATCCTTATTATACTGCTGATGTAGATTTCTTTGATGACGACATAGATACTTATAGTGTAAGTAAATTATACGAATGTACCGAAATTTTTAATGATGTAGTTTCTAAAATTAAGTCAATAAATATTGATAGAATTGAACCCGATGAATTATCTACAAAATACCCATCTTTTTTAATTGCTCAGAAATCTGGCTTAGGAGCAGAGCAAAAGCAAGCCCTAATAGAAATACGTAGCGAAGATTTTAGATTAGACTACCTAATCAAACATTTAAAGCGATTGACCCCTATGATAATGCAAACGGAAACAATAAATCAAATTATCAGAAATGACGGCTACATAAAACCCAATTTATAAGTCTGATGAATAAATTTCCTAAAATAATGGCTATCGTTAATGCTACGAGTGATTCTTTCTCTGATGGTGGAGATTATTATTGTTTTGAAACAGCCGTAAATTATATAAAACAAGTAATAGATAGCGGAGAAGCTGATATTATAGATATTGGTGGGGAAAGCTCTAGACAGGGAGCAGATACCATAAGTTTAGACGAGGAAATTAAAAGAACAATACCTATCATAGAAGAGATTAGGCGCTATAATCAAAAGATTCAGATTTCTATTGACACTGTCAAGTATGAAGTAGCTAAATTAGCTATCGAGGCTGGTGCCAATATAATTAATGATATATCTGGTTTAAAATCGGATATAAGAATGGGGCAATTAGCAGCTGCCCATAATGTAGCATATATATTAATGCATCGGAAGGGAACAGCAAAAGATATGCAAATTAACCCTCAATATGATAATATTCAATTAGAGGTGTTTAATTTTTTGCAGAGCCAAATTAAATTAGCAAAGGATTTAGGTATTAAATCTATTTATGCAGATTTCGGTATTGGGTTTGGAAAAAATTATCAACATAATATTGAATTACTAAAGAATATATCATTTTTCTACAAATTAAATGTTCCTTTGGTCTTAGGGATTTCAAGAAAAAGATTCATAGGTGAAATGACTAATATCGAAAAAGCTAAAGACAGAGATTTGGCAACGCTATTAATACATACGCTATTATTAAAAGAAAATATAGACATAATCAGAGTACATAATTTGAAAGAGTATAAATTATTGAAACGTATATTTTTGGAGTTATTATAAATGAAAGAATTAGCAGTAGTCTTGCTTAGCGGAGGTATGGATTCTGCCGTATGCGCTGCTCTTGCTCAAAGAGATTCATATGAAATTGCAGCATTGCACTTAAACTATGGACAAAGGACACAACAAAAAGAATTAGAATGCTTTGAAAATTTATGCAAGCATTTTGGAGTAAAGCATACTTTAGTTGTGGATGTAAGCCATCTGTCAAAGATAGGCGGCTCTTCTCTAACAGATATGAATATAGAAGTGCCCAAAGCCAAGTTAGATAATCAAGAAATACCCCCTACTTATGTTCCTTTTCGCAACGCTAATATTTTGGCAATTGGAGTTAGCTGGGCAGAAGTAATCAAAGCAAGGTATATTTATATAGGAGCAATGGAACAAGATTCGTCAGGTTACCCAGACTGTAGACAATCATTTTTTGATGCTTTTAATCATATGATTAAGTTGGGGACCAAACCAGAAACGCAGATTGATATAGTTACCCCTATAATGAACAAAACTAAAGAGGATATCGTTAGAATTGGTATAGAACTTGGCGTTCCATTTGATTATACTTGGAGCTGCTATAAGGATAACAACGAAGCCTGCGGAGAATGCGATTCTTGTGCCTTAAGGTTGCGTGGCTTTAAGCAAATGAACCTTAGTGACCCTATTATAAGTATCATGGTTAAAACCCTTTAGATATAAAAGTCTTGTAAAAAAAACGAGCTTAACTATTATGAATAGCTAAGCTCTACTTTGGCAATAAATATAAGAGATTACTTATTATTTTTATAAAACTCTTCCATAAATTTAGATAATGCTTGAGCCGATTCCATTGGGCAAGCATTATATACAGAAGCACGAACACCTCCAACAGAACGATGTCCTTTTAGCCCTAACATTTTCAATTGCTTAGCTTCGGCAATAAACTTATCTTCCAACTCTGCTGTTGGCAAATTCCAAGTAATATTCATTAAAGAGCGATCAGTCTTGTCTAAAACAGCACCTTTATAGAAATCATTATAGGCATCAATTACACCATAGATTAATCCAGCCTTAATTTCATTTTTCTCTTGTACTGCTTCTACTCCTCCCATTGCCTCTATCCATTTCATCACACGCGAAACAGCATAAATAGGAAGTACTGGTGGTGTATTGAATAATGATTCGTTATCGGCATGAGTCTTATAAGCTAACATAGTTGGTAGACCAGTTTTAGCTTTTTCTTCCAAGAATGATTTCTTAACAACAACGACTACAACGCCGGATGGTCCTATATTCTTTTGAGCACCAGCATAAATTAAACTATACTTAGAAAAATCTCTTTTGATGCCAAGGAAATCCGAACTCATATCAGCAATCAATGGCACATTACCAGTGTTTGGGTCTGTTTTCCATTCAGTGCCATAAATTGTATTATTAGTAGTTATATGAACATAATCAGCATCCGATGACAATGAGTATTCTTTAGGTATATAATTAAAATTAGTAGCATCTGAACTTGCCGCAACATTTACGTTACCAACTAATTTTGCTTCTTTTATTGCTTTCTTTGCCCATACTCCAGTATTTATATAATCAGCTTTTGTATGTAAAAAGTTAAATGGCACCATATAAAATTGTAATGAAGCGCCACCACCTAAAAACAGAACGTCATAATCATCATTTAATCCCATAATTTTCAACAAATCGCTTTGGGCTCCTTTGATAACTGCATCAAATTCCTTAGAACGATGACTTATTTCCATTAAACCAATACCAGTACCAGCAAAATTCTGGCATGCTTCTGTAGTTTCTTTTACTACTACTTGAGGTAATACCGCTGGTCCAGCAAAAAAATTATGAGCTATTGACATTTTATACTCCAAAATAAATAAAAATTTAATAACAGTCAGTTAATACTATATTAACTATTTAACAATAATTAAATTGCAACATTTTAAACAGATAAATTAATTTTTGCTAATTTTTCACCGATATTAGTTACTATCTATTTATTATAACTTTTTTAATTTCTTTTTCTTGCCCCACCTGCACTTCTAATAAGTATGAACCAGATACTAAGTTGGCCACATTAATTTTTAGCTTAGCGTTATTATCATCATTAATGATAATGTTACCTTTCATATCATATAATTTAATATTAATATTAGATGTATTTTTATCAAATAATTCTATGTTTATATTATCTGAATTTACAGGATTAGGGTATACTTTCTTGATTAATTTATTATATTGAAATGGATTTACATTATCATTTAAATTAGATGGTAGATCCATAAATAAGCGTATATTCTTACTTTTAGCTATCAGGTTGTCTACCGAATTAGCTACAAATAATACAAATATAACACGAGTAGTATCTTTGCTCTCTAATTGAATAGGTCCTGCTGATATTACTGCAGATATATCTTTAATGCCAGTACTATCTCTTCCAATACCATTTGTTAGCATCTTCCATTTTTTTTCATCGCTAAAATTATCGTATACACCGGGGTTGTCGTCACTTGTTCCATCATTATCAATGGCAAAATAGTTTACCTTTTGCTTAGAAATCAACATCATCCCAATATAGGGCAAAGAGTCTTCTTTTGCGTTATAGCTAATACCTATATTATTGTCATAATCCCAATAAGCAAAATTATTAGCTCCACTAACCCCTATGTCCCAATCGTAATAATTACCTACAAATAAAGAGTCAAATTTTTCAGTTGTTTTATTAATAATATCATAAACAGCAACAACACAATCTTCCATGTCTTCTTGAGTATATTCGTAGAAATAATTATTTACTTTGACACCCGCAGAAAGCGAATCGCCGATATCTTCATATTCAGCATATGTATCAATAGCAGCTTTCCGACCTGGGAAATACTCTTTAATTGGTAAGGAAATTTGAAGGTCATTATTTCGTTTGGACGGATTTGCTCCTCGTGCTACATCCGATATTCGAAACGTATCGACGGCTACCATTAAAGAACCTTCAAACAAGCAATTGCTTGAGCCTTTCCAAGTAAAGCCATCACCTTTGGAGTTTATTGGATAATCATTATAACTGATATTACCTATGCTACCTACTGTTAAGCTAATATTGTTTTTGTCAATAGTTCTATAAGATGGATTTACTAATATGCTTGCGCTTGTTTGTATTTTATAGCCTTCATTTGAACTTATTTCAAATATTATAGGCACGCTAATATCTAAACCAACAACTTCCGGTACTATTATTTCTATAAATTCTTCTGGGCTTTTACTCTCCATTGTGGCAAAATTCCCTAAATTCATATCTTTTATAATAATATCCTCTTCGCTAATAACTTTAGAATGAGCCTTAAGATTCACATTTGTCAGGGGCTTAAGTGCATTTAAGAGTGAGAATTTAATACGAACAGTATCTCCTGCCAATAAGATATTGTTTTTACTAACCTTAATAATATCAATTTTACTTATATTTAAGGAATATAGATTAGTGTCAGTGATGGCTTTATAGGCATTAACTCTACCTCTTCCAATTAATCCAATATAATCCGTGTTTAGTGTATCTATATTATTCGCACTCGCCTTTAAGTGTTCTCCAATCATCAAGTTTGAAAAATGAGGGTATTTAATCTTAATTAAGCCGGCAATTGCCGCCGCAACGGGCGAAGCCATCGAAGTACCGCTCATTGTCTGATATGCATTATCTGGTATAGTAGACATAACAGCCGTTCCTGGTGCTGCCACGTCTACAGAATAATGATAATTACTAAATGACGAGCGTATATCGTTTTCATCAGTAGAGGCAACCGAAATTACATTTTTATAAGAAGAAGGATAAAAAGTAGTATTTTCATTGTTGTTGCCTGCTGCTGCCACAATTAAAGTTCCGAAAGCAACCGCTTGTTGGACAATTTCATCTTCTGCTTGAGAATAACCACCGCCACCCCAGCTACAATTAATAATATCAGCTCCCATCATTGCTGCATATAACAAGCCTTCATAGGAATTAACTAAACTTCTAACCCAAGGGTTATCGAAACCAATCTTTACTGCTAATATTTTTGCAAATGGATTAATTCCAGCTACTCCAATTTTGTTATTAGTGTTAGCAGCTATTATCCCTGCCACATGAGTTCCATGACTACCACCCAGATACGGGTCATTATCTTGCCCTGTAGAATCACTACTACCAAAATCCCACCCATGCCAATCATCTATATAACCATTAGCATCGTCATCAATACCATTAGTACGCTTATCGTTACCATTTTCGTCTTGCCCGTCTTCGCCGCTATTTATCCACATTATATTTTGCAAGTCCTCATGTTTATAGTCTAAACCCGTGTCCACCACACCTATAGTAACGGAATCTTGAACATCTTTTAATAAATCAAGGGCAGCTAATACTTCGCAGTTAAAAAGTGCATATTGCGAAGCTAATAAAGAATCGTTTGGTAGATTTGAGAATAATTGCCTTAAGTACTGTGGCTCTGCATAGCTTAGATATTTATTTGAGCTTAATTTGGTTGATAATAGTGTAGGGTCAATTTTATCCTTATATTCTATTATATATATTTTTTCTAAGTGATAGTTCTTTAAATAATTATTTGAAAGTAATGTTTCTTTTAATTTTAACTTTTTATGCAAAGCATTAATTGAGTTGGATGAAAGGAATGTTCTGATATTATAATTACTTATAAAACTCTTCAGCTCACCTTGGAAATCAGCCATTTGTTTAGAGTCTTTTAATTTAATTATTACTCTATTGTTTATATAATTTTGAGCATATAATGTTGTTGCTGTAAGGGCGAAAGCCACAAGGTATATTATTATTCTTTTCATATCTTACTTTCTTCTAATATTTTATTTTTATTTATAAATACGATTTACTTTTTATATTTGCTATTCATCATATAGATAGTATGTCATTCTTATTAGTATACCTCGACGTGTATGAAACATAGCGCCAGCAGATATAATATCATTAATTTGGTATTCTGCTCCTATCCCAAAGCTTAGCCCTGAGTTAGTTTCAGCCTTGTATAGGTATCTATTTCCAGTACTTAGCTGGAAAGCTGTTACGGTATCCGTTTGAGAATAATAGCCTATTGATGCAGTAAGTATCACGGGTAAAAACTGCTCATAATAGCCATTTACATCAATGCACATTAGGGTCGAAGTATATTTATCTTCCCGAAAACCATTAGGTAATGGTTCATTTCTATTAATTTTTATACCATTAGGAATACTATGGTTATAACCGGGTATGCTATTCAAGAAGCCACCAAGCGACACGTTTAACCCTAAGAACCAGTATCTATATCCTGCTCCAATACTTAAGCCCGGCGACCCTATACCGACATCACCAAAAAATGCTTTTTGTTTGTTTTTAAAATCAATAGAATAGCTTGATAAAGTGGCAATAAAGAAAATAAATACAACTATTAACGAATATACTTTGTTCCTATCCATAGAAATTCAATATCACAAATTCAACATAACTACAAAAATATCGAAAATAATGAACTTGACATATTTTAATTACAAAACACTTTTTTTTTGGCAATTAAACTCAATTATGCTACTTTTGCAATTCGCTTAAGTCCAATATGCAGAAGTGGCGGAATTGGCAGACGCGCTGGACTCAAAATCCAGTGGGCTTTAACACCCGTGCGGGTTCGACTCCCGCCTTCTGTACATATCTTAAAACTAATAAATCCCAACACATTGTTGGGATTTATTAGTTTTAAACAGTTCAATTGCAAACGCCTCAAATTCAAATTAATAGCTATTGTAATTTCTAATTTCGTCGTAAGGTCGGGATATAATAACAAAGTATATATAATTATCAGGCATATTTGTCATTGTTATTAAGCAATTCTCATTATATATTTTATTTAGTTCCATTTTCTTTTACTTCACACTTAATACTTCCGAAAAAATCTTCACTAACGAAATCATTTTAGCATAATTCATCCTTTTGGGTCCAATAATACCAATGGAACCGCTTGCTGAGCCTATCTTGAACGAAGAGCGGATAAAAGAATAATCATCGAGCATATCGTAATTAAGTTCAGAGCCAATTAGAATATTCATATCTTCACCGCTTTTTTTATCGTCAAGCTTGTCTAAAACATGTATTATTATTTCTTCACTTTCCACTAATTCTATAATAGTTCTAATTCTATTCATATCTTCAAATTCTGGATGATTTAGCAAATTTCTTGCTCCTGTAACCATAAGCCGCTGATTGTTTTGTGGCTCATCAAAAATCTTGTCTACCGAATCTGTAAATAGCCTTATTATAGGTGTGTCCTTTAGTTCGCTATCACTAAAAATTGCACTAAAATTATTTCTAATATAAGAGATAGGCTTCCCAACAATTTTTTCATTAATAATACTCGTTATTAGCGACAATTCTTTATTGCTAATTTCAAAGCTAATTTCTAAAGTTACTGTTTTTAGGAAGTCTGACTCTAAATCTAAGACTACTAATACTTTATTAGAGCTTAAATTTACTAATTCTACCTTTAATACTCTATAATCCTTAAATGACGGCAACTCAATAATACTTAAATACTGCGACAAAGCCCCTAATAATTTTGAAGCATTTTGGTAAGCAAATTCTTGCGGTATATTGAGTAAATTCTTTCTAATTGTTTCTAATTCTATTTTGTTTAATTTTTCGTAATTCACTAAATTATCGACATAAAATCTGTAACCTCTATCGGTAGGTACTCTACCTGCAGAAGTGTGAGGATGAGTAATGAAATGAAGTTCTTCCAAATCCGACATAATATTGCGTAAAGTAGCAGGGGAAAGCTTCATCTCATCTTGAATAATTTTTGACAAATATCGTGATCCAACAGGGTTGCCATTTAATATATATAAATGGACAATTCTTTGTAGAATCTCCTTCTCCCTTTCATTTAATTCTTTATTAAAATTTTGATTTAGCATATTGCAAATTTAATGAAATATACTGAGAAGTTGAAATATTATTAATGTCGACGGTATTTAAAGCAGTTTTTGATTCTACATACGTTTGTTGATAATAGCACCAATAGGATTAATTGAAGACCTATCAAATGCTACTACTTCTGCTCTAAAATCATATAAGAACAAGCCTAATTTTTTCTGCGTGCTATCCTTTGGTACGATTTGAGCGTAATAATCTTGGTCTGGCAACCTTGGGTTCTTCAGCTTCCAAATCTCATACAGAGCAATATTATTTATATTTCTATTTACCATAAGTGCAAAATAATATATAGCTTTCAGATAAAACTCCGTAAAAGTACTGCACATCAACAAAATTATTTACTTGATAAGTATACAATTTCTATTATATTTAAAGATATTTGCACACAACAAACTATCTTCGGAACAATAAATTGTCGAGGGTTATTGATAAATATAATCAATAGCCCTCAACGATACTTAGTAGGGGAATATAGATTCAAAACTATAAATTAACAAGTAGAGAACCCCAAATACTTCGACCGGGCGAATACAATCTACGATTTGTACCACTTAATGTCCTGCTTAAGTGTTCATAATATGCTTTGTCTAATATATTATTAATACCTAATTCTAAAGATAAATTTTTGAAAAATTGATAACTAATATTTGAATTTAATACATAATATTCTGGTGTCGTTTTTTCTCCAAAAGAAGTAGATACTCTATTTTGGCTTGCAGCATATTGAAAGTTAATACCTACAGCTAATTTATTATCTAAGAACTTCCGTACAAAATTCAAATCAAGCTCTAAAGGCATAACTTCTGGCATTGCCTCACCACTTTTTAGCTCGGCATAAGTATAAGAAATATTCATATTGCTAATAATATCGTAAACAACATTAGATGTTAATGACATTTCTATACCATATTTATAAGCATCGCCCAAATTAGATACACGCCTAACGCCAGGGCTTGAAGCCGACACAGCTTTCAAATTAGTATCAATAGTAGAGCTTATATAATTATTTAATATATTAGTAAAAGCATTAACTTTTATATTTAATATATTTGTATTATAGGAGAATTGTAAGTCCATTTGATTATTTACTTCTTGTTTCAGACTTGGATTACCAACTACTTCATAAGCATCTAATCCAATTGAGAATGAATTTATATATCTTTCTACTAAGCTACCACTACGCTGCGAGCGACCAGCCCATAAGCCAACACTTATATTATCACTTATATAATAATGAGAGCCTATGCTTATACTTAAATTAAGTTGGTCTTCTGCCTCTAAAGGGTTAATTTTTATAAAATTCTTATCCATATCTTTTGCTTTTGCCTGATTATATTCAATACGCACTGCGCCAGTAACTGTATATTTGCTTTCATTGTAATTATATTGGGAAAAAACAGCAGACTTCGAAATATAAGAGTTATTAAAAATATTGTCTTGCATAATCATATTTTTCATTTCACGAGTGCGTGTTCCATCAGCGGTTTCATATTTCCAATCTGCACCAATATATAAATTATTTTTATTAAGTTGGATATTTGCTTCACTTCTTGCACCATAATTTAGTGTTAGCACAGGTGACTCCATCTTCATCATCATCACTGACGGTCTTAGATAATTATTCATAACATGGTCTACTTTGGTAACATAGATATTAGTAGTAATCGATTCAAAATTATCGCTTAATGTATTGTATTGGTGTTCCAAATTTAATGATATTGTTTCATCTTTACGCATATCCATCATTAAAGTTGGAAAATCAACATCAGTACCTAAACTATAGCTACTCTTCATCCTTACAGTATTTTGTCCAAATTTAAGTCCAGCGTTCATTCCAAACCCGTTTTTCCTAAATTTAGAATTTATTGTAGAATCATTGCCATCTTTGTAGTTAGCGCCTTCATAAAATGAACCAGTTAGTCCAAGAAACATATTTTCATTACCATAAGTAATATCAGCATTATTTTTGAGCAGGCTTCCATTACTTTCATAATTACTCCGTAAAGTTCCACGTATATTTTTATCTATATCCATTGCAAACTCATCAATTGGTATAAAATTAACCGTACCTGCAAACGAATTGCTATACCTTAAACCATAAGGTCCTTTAATTACTTCGACTTTTTCAATTTGATGCATAGGAATATGGCTCGTTGGTGGGTCCATTCTATTAGGGCAAGCAGCAATACTTGATTCACATCCATTTAATAATATACTTAATTGCTCATTTTTAAAACCTCGTAGCACAGGGTCCACTCCATAGATAGGGCTCTTTTTTACAGATGAGAAGCCTAATAGATTATCTAAAAACATTCCGCCATCATACTGCAATCTATCATTTAAATTCAGCGTAGTAGAATTGGAGTTAATGCCTGCATCCTTAACACCTATTACTGATATTGGACCAAAACTATATTCTTTGTCGTATAGCTTAATTGATTGATTTGACAATAATTCATTATAGCTAAAACTATAATTGCCGATTTGTGGATTAAACAAGTATAATATTAAATCTTTGTTTAAATCAATTTTAATGTTTGAATTATTATCTATCTTACCTTTTTTTTCACCATATTTATAAGATATTTGATCTTTTAATTCATTATTTCCTAAATAGGAAACTCTAATGTCCATCTCTTCCGAATGCAAAAGGCATAGCGATGAGAAGAACATAAAAAATATTATATTTTTCATATATTCCTTATATTTTAAATTTATTTAGTTTACTTTTTTATTATAAATTAGAAGCCAAAATTTAAACTAAGGCAATGGGAGGATGAAAAATATAATTGGTAAAATTAAAAGTATAATTAAATTTATAGGAGTCAGCAAAAAATATTTTACTGATAATTGGTTCAAAATATGTAAAAGAATAGTTTATAATAGCACTTTCTACTTTCACTTCATTAAACACAAACTTTGAATTTGTTTTATCGTCTTCTTTATTTATTTCCTTCTCAATATAGCATGAACCGCAACAAGTATTATCTTCAATATTCTTTTGTTCACAAAGATTTGAAGCAATATATGATTGGTTAATTTTGAAAAGCGAATATTGAAATAAAACTGAGGAGTTAAGCAATATATTGCTCAAAATCATTAGAATTGATACTATTTTCAATGCAAAATTCATACTTCAAAAGTAGCGAAAATTATGTATATCAAGCAAATAAAAAATGAAAAAAAATAAATTATTTTTAGTTAAAAAAACTCTACGAAGTTAGCTTTTACCTTACTCTTAATTTTGAAGTTTATACAATTCTTTAATGAAATCATCTATAATTTTATCGTTGTTATATTTGTTGGTAGCAAATTGGTAAGCGTTCTTTGAGATAGTCAGTCTAAACTCATCATGGTTCAATAATTTCTCAAAAGCTAAAGCAAATTCATGGGCATTGTTTACTATCATTATTTCTTTGTTATGCTCTGCCTCGATACCTTCATTACCAAATTCACTAGTAATTATAGGTAATGATTTTGATAGAGCTTCAATGACCTTTACTTTTGTCCCGCCTCCATAGACAAGCGGCGCAATCATAAAGTCAGCATTAGCGATATACTGCTCAAGGTCTTCTACAAAGCCTAAATAATTTATTTGTGGATAGCCTTTAAAATATTCTCCGTCGAAGCCTCGCCCAACAATATTAAGTTCAAAATTATAGTCTTTAATTAACGGATATACTTCTGCTAAAAACCACTCCATACCACTTCGGTTTGGGTGCCAATTCCAATCACCAAAGGCTAGTACTAAATTACCGCGTCCCCTACTTCTATCATATAATATTTTATCCAGCATGTTTAATACTTTTTGGTATTTTTTGTTAGGGACCATTGATTTAAATACATCGGTATCGCTATCTGAAACAGTTGTAATCAAATCACTCTTCAGGATTGCTTTTTGCTCGTAATTACGCATGGTTACTTTTTGTATGTATAGGGCTATTTTCATTATTGGATTTTTAGCTTTGCGAATACTCCGTTCAAACAAGGTATACTCTACATTTGCTTGCCTTAGTACAATTTTAGATAAGGGATATTTCTTTTTAATATAATCTATCATTTCGGCAGCATGTATCCCTTCTAAAAAGAAAAAGTCTGGTTCAATATCTAATTTATCAAACAACAATTTCATTTTGCCTTTATCCATTCGTTCTATTGTTGTTGCAGGTTTCCACAACAAAACCGACTTAAGCAAAGACATTAAGTTATATTCTTTAAAATGGAGGGGGGTATAGTGAATTTTCGCAAACTGCTCAATCATCTCTGGAGCTTGAGGGTGTTTATCTGACTTAAAGCATAAAAAGGTAATATTATGTCCCCTATCGGCTATACTTTTTATCGTTTTGTATACATAGTGGGACCCTCCATCAACTGGTGGAGCGACTATTCTTGGCACTAATACAACAATATTTAACTTTTTTGCCAATATATACCCACCCCATCAATGTCTTTTATTTCATCACTGATGTTATGTTCCCTACGGTAATCATTTGTGGCAACTTTACTAGCCGGTACTGCTCCCCAATCATCTATAATAATATAGCCCCCTTTAGATAAGGTTGGGTATAAATTAGTAAGAGCGTCCATTGTAGACGCGTACATATCTCCATCTAAACGCAACAAGGCAAATTGCTCATCTTTTAATGATGGCAGAGTATCTTTAAACCAGCCCTTTAAAAATACAACATTGTCATCTAATAAATCATATTTTAAAAAGTTATTTTTGACTACTTCTAAAGATACAGCTAATTCGTCGAAAGTATGGTGTATATCATTGTTGTCGGCTGCATATTTTGGGTCGGGCTTTGGCAATCCCGCGAAAGAATCGGCTAAATAAACTTTTCTATCATTTATATTATTAGCCTTGAGTATAGCCTTCATAAAGATAGAAGCCCCTCCTCGCCATACACCCGTTTCGATTAAATCACCCGGTATATTATTTTTTAAAATATTTTCTATACAAAATTGAATATTATCCATTCTCTTTAGTCCAATCATCGACTCTGCCTTTGTGGGCCAGTCTCTGCCTCCTGCCCTAATCTCTGCTAAATCCTTAGCCTCTGTCATTAGTCCTAAGTGAATATCTCTCATCCTTAATAAATTAGCTATTATTTTTAAGACTTTACCTCTAAAATTAGGGGTATATCTCTGAATAAGTCTTAATTCTGATAGATCACTCCTATTATAATCTATCAAGACTTTTTTTATCAAGTCAATATATTCATTTTTCACATTACCCCCCTATTATTGGTTCAAATATAGCAAATAAGTTTAAAAAAAATAAGCTGTATTCTTAAAAAAATGATTAAATTGCAGTTTTTTTTAATGTTAAACTTAATTATTAGAAGTTTTATATATGTTATTATCCTATAATTGGCTTAAAGAATTTATAGATATTGATTTAACTTACAGTGAATTAGATAATATTTTGACAATGCTTGGAATTGAGCTTGAAGGCTCTGAGTTCCAAGCACAAAAGTTTGAGAATTTTATTATTGCAGAAGTAATAGAAAAAGATAAGCACCCTGATGCAGACAAGCTATCTGTGTGCCAAGTAAATACGGGAGATAACGTTTTACAAGTAATCTGTGGCGCTCCAAATGTAGACAAAGGACAAAAAGTAATATTAGGTAAATCAGGCGCCATCGTTCCTAATGGTGGTTTCAAATTGGAGAAACGGAAAATTCGTGGTATAGAGTCTAATGGTATGATTTGCAGTTTAGCAGAATTAGAATTGGGTGAAGACACTGGTGGTATATATGTTCTTCCGAGTGAAACAGTTGTTGGCATGCCTATTTCAGAATATTTTGCTAAAAATGACATAATCTTAGAATTAGGGCTTACTCCTAATAAGTCCGATTGCTTAAGTCATTTGGGTATAGCAAGAGAACTTGCAGCACATCTTGGAAAGCAGATTAACTACCCAAACCAAGAGCTAGAAGAAAATAATGAGGATATAAATAATTATCTTAAAATATCAATATTAGATAATGAAAAATGCCCAAGGTATTCTGCTCGAATGGTAAAAAATTGCAAATTAACTGAATCACCCAGTTGGCTAAAAAACAGGTTAGAAAGTTTAGAATTAAGACCTAAAAATATAGCTGTTGATGTTACTAACCTTGTTTTAATGGAATGTGGACAACCCCTACACGCTTTTGATTATAATCAAATTATTGGCAAACAAATTATCGTAAAAACCGCTACAGAAGGTGATAAATTTATTTCATTAGATGGAAAAGAACGTACCTTAAATGAAGGTATGCTTGTAATCTGCGACAGCGAACGCCCTATCGCTATAGCTGGGGTTATGGGCGGGCAAAACAGTGAAATCTCTAACGACACTATTGATATCGTTATAGAATCTGCGTTTTTTAATCCATCTTCAGTTCGCAAGACATCTAAGAAGTTAGCTTTGCAAAGCGACTCTTCATATCGCTTTGAGCGTGGTGTAGACATTTCTAACATCACTAACGCACTTGATAGGGCAGCAAAATTAATAGCGGAGCTATCTGGCGGTGAAGTTGTAGGCGGAATAATTGATATTTACCCGAATCCTCTACCCCAAAAAGAACTTACATTAAGGTATGAGAGAGTAAACAAGGTTTTAGGAACAAACCTTAGTAAAGATATAATTGACAATATTTTAATTTCACTCCTTTTTGAAAAGAAAGAAGATGATATAGACTATTCAATTTTCGCAATTCCCTACCACAGAGTAGACTGTGATAGCGAAATTGACCTTATAGAAGAGGTAGCACGTTTATACAACTACGACAATATCGATGAGCAATTCTCCTCGGAAATAAATTTTGCGACTTCTAATGTTGTGCCACATTTACAAATGCCAAAACTACGTAATAATATTAGAACTTGGTTTGTATCTAATGGATTTAATGAATTACTAACACAGAACCAAATAGACCCTCGTTCTGCTGAATTATTTTCGGACAATCCTATTAGAATAGCTAATCCACTTGGCGAAGAGCTATCAATAATGCGTCCTTCAATGATTAGCTCTTTTTTAAATGTAGTTAGCAAGAATATACGCAACAATAATTATAATCTGAAGTTATTTGAAGTAGGTAAAATATTTAGAAATGATGAACATGCAGAGCTTTTTATAAAAGGAATAAAGGAAGAAGAATATTTAACAATCGCACTTACCGGTAGCGCTTATTCTAAGCAATGGTCCGAGGCAAAGCGAGATGTAGATTATTTTGATTTAAAAGGCATAATTACAAACTTATTTGATTCTTTAAGCATAAGCAACTATAAATTCGCTAATAATGATACCGCAAATAAGATATTTTCAAATGAATCGCAAAGCATCTTACTAAATAATAAACATATTGGAATTTTGGGGGCTATAAACAAACAAGGGTTAAAGCACTTTGATATTGAGCATAAAGTTTATATTGCAAGTTTTAGCTTAGAAGCTATCTATAATGTTAGACAAAAAGCCAAGAAATATTCTCAAATATCGCCTTTCCCACGTGTATACCGCGATTTAGCTTTTATCGTTGATAAAAAAGTAAGCGTTGAAGAAATAAATAAAATTATTCAAAAATATGCTGGCAAATTATGTACTAATATTACTTTATTTGATGTTTATGAAGGTAAAAATTTAGGAGATAATCAACGTAGCTTAGCATTTAATATAGAGTTTACATCTTTTGAGAAAACGATGACCGATAGCGAAACAGAAACTTACATCCAGAATATTGTAACCAACGTAAGCAAATTAACCGGTGGAATTCTAAGGAATTAATTATGAATGAAGAAGTTCACATATACAACAACGAGGTTTTGCTCGACAAGTTAGCGAATCTAATCAATCAGGCTATAATTAAAATTGACGAAAACAAGCTTGAGATAGATACTCTTAATCAAGTAAATAAATCATTAGAGGAAAGAATTGCTAATGATACCATTATTATTAGCAAGCTCAACGACGATAATGAGGCACTAACTAACAAACTTGAAGGTTTGGTAGGTAATAATAGCTATTATGCAGATTTAATAAAATCCTTAGAGCAAAATATTGAAAAGAATGCTCACTTTAAAAATGACTTAGAAGAATTAACTGAAAAGTATGAAAAATTACTTCTTAGTAACGCTAATTTACAAGAGCAAGTTAATACAATTCCAAGTTTGAATGAAACTATTGAAGTGCAGAGCGGCAAGATAGAGCAGATAGAACAAACAAACCATGCGTATTCAGAAACTATACACAAATACGAAAAAGCCTTGTCAGATAAGGAATTAATGCAAAAGGATTTGACAGCAAAAAATCTTAGAATTTACAATTTATTAAACGACATACAAGCATATAAAGAAAGAATAACAATAAGCGAAAGTTTGCTTCTTAAAGCTAAAGACAACGAAAAAATACATGAAAATTTAAAGACTGAATTTACAGAGAAAGAGGCAGAGTTAAAAGAAGCAATATATATATTAAACGAAGATATATATAAATTATCTGTAGAAGTTGCCCAATTAAAAGACGAACTAAATAATGCCAAAATCGAAATAGGTAATATTGACAACGAAAAGGCAACTGTTCAAAATCAAAATTTGGACTTAAATTCAAAAATTCAGAATTTACAAGCTCATATCAGTGATTTAAATTCTACACTTAATCATTCTAATCAAAGCATTATCAACTTAAACGTTGAAATTGAGAGTTTAAAACAAATAAATTTAAATTCAAACCAAGAAATAGAAGTAGCTAAAAGTAATAGTGCTATTTATTTAGCAGAGCGCGATTCGTTAGTGAAAGAATTTGAGCAAACAAAGGCAATCTTAAACAAATTACTGATAGAAAAAGATAATTTAGAATTGCAGATAAGCGAAAAGGAAAGTACATTAAATGAAGTAAGTAGTAAGCATAATAAATTACAAATTGAAAATAGTAGCTTGCAATCAGCGAATTTTCATTTAACAAACGAAATTGACAATTTAAAATCAGAATTAAGTCAATCGAATAATGAGTTATCTTATAAATATCAACGAAGGGTTGAAGAATTAGAAAAAACTATTTTCGATTATACACAACTAATTACGGAATATAAAACACAGATAACTCAGCAAGAGCAAGATATTATCAATGCTCAATCAGAACTGAATAACTCTAATAATAGTTTAGCTATACAATATCAGCAGACTATAGAGAGTTTAGAAAATACCATTAATATTAACAAGATTAGCATAAGTCAAAGGGAGCAAGAAATAATTAATCTTCAAGAAAAGATAAGCTCTACTGCTCATAGTTTAAATCTATTACAATCAGAAATAGCAGAACTAAATATTAAAAATTCTATTGAATCCCATAAAGTTATTACTTTAGAGGAATTAAACTCCGAACTAAAAAATAAAAATACACAGTTAGAAGAAAATATAATTAGTTTAAGTAAACATAATAATGAAATTGAGAGACACAGCAACGGTATAAGTGACATCAAACAATCACTTATTAGCTTAGTGCAGTCTACAATTTTAGATATTGACAATGAAATTAATATGTTAAGTGTAAAATAAATTTTATTTAATACGAAAATATAATTATTTTAAAGTGTAGTAAAAGGGAAAATTTAAAAAACATGGGACATTTAAAAGTAACAATAGACGGCACAGAATATACACTAACAAGTGAAAATCACGAGCTTTTAAACCAAGCCGTTGTTATTGTAGACAAAGAATTACAAGGGATTAAAAACAAGTATAAACACAAGTTAAATAAAGAAGCTATGACAATTTTGACATCGCTCAATTTAGTAGAGAATATGATACAAAAGGAAATAGAATATACTAAAACAGAGCAAGCAATAAATCTTAGAATTAATGAATTAATGCAGCAATTAGAAAAAAAATTAAATTAAATTTATACAGTAATATACATAAAATTGTTCTTTGAAATAAATATCAAATACTGCTGCAACATACTATCAATCGCCTGACGATTGTTTAAGAACTATAACAATATAATATCAGGTAAGTTTTAGGTTAATAATGACAGGCCTCACCTGCTAAGAGCAGGAATCCCGAGTGGATACAGTGGAAGTCAAAGTTAGTCGGGCTGCCTAAACGTGTCAGTCTGGTTCTTATATACCTTAGCGATAATTATGGTTCACCATAAGATAGTATCTTGCAGTTTTTTAGTTTATTTTAGGGTTTATATACAAACAATTACGAAAGGGGATACGATAAGGATGGGCATAACCATTATAATAATAAGTTCGGTAGCAGGCTTTTTTCTTGCTCTTGTTATCGGGCATTTTTCAACAAGGAATTTAGTAAAATTAAAGGTAGGCGAAGCCGAACAAACAGCAAAAAACTTATTAAAAGATGCTGAGAATGAAGCTAAGAACATCAAAAAAGAAAAAGTATTAGAGGCTAAAGAAGAATGGCACCGCAGAAAGCAAGAGTTTGAAAACGAAGCACAGCAACGCAAAAATAAAATGAACGAAGCTGAAAAGCTCTTAAAAAGAAAAGAAGATACGTTAGAACACAAGAGCGAACAAGTAAATAAAAAGGAAAAATCTTTAACTGATTTAGAAGCAGATGTAGCAAAAAGGGAGAAAATCCTTAACGAAAAGACAAAAGGAATAGACAAGTTAGTAGAAGAGCAGGAGAAAAAATTAGAACAAATCGCTGGTATCTCTAAAGAAGATGCAAAAAAAATGCTTGTCGAAAAATATACAAATGATGCAAAGCAACATGCAGCACATCAGATTAGACAAATAAGAGATGAAGCAAAGCTAATGGCAAATCGAGAAGCACAAAATATCATTGTGCAATCAATTCAGAGGACTGCTTCAGACCATAGCGCCGAAAGTACGGTGTCGGTTGTAAACTTAGAAAGTGATGAGATGAAAGGGCGTATAATTGGGCGTGAAGGACGCAATATTCGTTCTTTTGAGGCAGCAACTGGTATAGACTTAATTATTGACGATACACCAGAAGCAGTTGTTATCTCAGGTTTCGACCCATTTAGAAGACAAGTTGCTAAGGTTGCTCTTGAGAAACTAATGTTAGATGGTAGGATACACCCTACCCGCATTGAAGAAGTTGTAGAAAAAACTCAAAAAGAATTAGAAGGTGAATTAGTAAATATTGGCGAGCAGGCTATTTTGGACTTAGGTATTCAATCTATGCATCCTGATCTATTAAAAATTATAGGTAAAATGAAGTATAGAACAAGCTACGGACAAAACTTATTAAATCACTCAATAGAAGTAGCGCATCTATGTAGTATTATGGCGGCGGAATTAGGGCTAGATGTTAATTTAGCTAAACGAGCTGGCTTATTGCATGATATCGGAAAGTGCGTAGAACAAGACCCAAGCCCTCACGCTCTGATAGGTTACGAATTAGCTAAAAAATATAAAGAAAAGCATGTTGTATGCAACGCAATTGGAGCTCACCACGAAGACATTGAAATGGAATCCCCAATAGCCGTGTTAGTTCAAGCAGCCGACAGTATTAGCGGGGCACGCCCAGGCGCACGCCGTGAATCACTTGAAAACTATGTAAAGAGATTACAAAAATTAGAAGAAATTGCTATGAGCTTTGAAGGCGTTTCTAAGACTTTTGCAATTCAAGCCGGTAGAGAAATTCGCGTAATTGTAGAGCCCGAAAGAGTAGACGATATTCTTGCTGACCAAACAGCTTTTGAGATTGCTCAAAAGATAGAAGGAGAAATGGAATATCCTGGACAAATAAAAGTTACGGTTGTTAGAGAAAGACGTAGTGTAGCGATAGCAAAGTAACAATATATATATAGTTAAATTATATATCAGCGGGGCGGTCTCAAAAAGACTGCCTCTTTGTTATTGATAGGAAAGATAAGGTAATATTTAGTATCAGTAAATTACTATAATTTATTTGTAAGAATTGGTCTATTTCATTATATTTGTTAGGTTTGGTAGTTATTATCATTTTATGTTGTCTAATTAACAACGAATATGACAGGTAGAAAAAAAGCAGTTTTTAATTGGAGCGGTGGCAAAGACTCTGCCTTAGCTCTTCAGAAAGTACTTCAAGACGATAAATTTGAAGTCATTTCGTTATTGACAACAATAAACGAAGAATCGCTAACATCTTCAATTCATTCAATCCCTTTAAAAATACTTTTAAAACAAGCCGATAGTATAGGTATACCACTTTACCCAGTCTTACTCTCAAAGGATAAGAAAACATACGAAGAGGGCATGAACGATGCTATTACACATTTTAAAAATCAAGAAGTAAGCCATTTTATTTTCGGGGATATCTTTTTGGCAGACGTAAAAACATATAGGGAAAGCCTTCTCAATCCATTAGGAATTGAGGTAATTGAACCACTATGGGGCAAGACTTCAGCCGAAATCATGAATGACTTTTTAAAATCTGGCATTAAGACAAGAATAATTGTAACCCAAGCAGATAAATTAGACCAGACTTTTATTGGTAGAGAAATAAATCACGACTTTATCACATCCTTGCCTGAAGGAGTAGACTTATGCGGAGAAAATGGAGAATATCATACACTATCTTACAACGGGAACTTATTTAAAACTAAAATTGACTTTGAAATTTCTTCCATAAATAAAGTATCTTACAGCTTTAAGATGGATACAGGAGAAAGCAAAAGTTATGAGTATTGGCAAGCAGAAATAGCTATATAATTGGGTGTGTATGATGAGAATCACAAAATAAAACTTAAAGATTTTAGAAGCATTATGGCAACAAATGATACTTTTATAATAAAAACCGAAAGGCTCTTAATTAGACCAATTGTTGAAGATGATATAACAAACATTTTCAAGGGGCTTTCACATCCAGATATCATTCGGTATTATGGGGTAAGTTTTGATACTTTAGAAGCAACTAAAGAGCAGATGCATTTTTATGCAAACTTAGAGAAAAACGAAACGGGCATGTGGTTTGCTATTTGTTCGTCAGATAACACATTTTTTTACGGCGCAGGTGGGCTCAATAGCCTTAGTAAAAAACATCTAAAAGCTGAAATAGGTTTTTGGCTACTGACCGACTTCTGGGGGCAAGGAATTATGACTGAAGCGATGCCTTTAATATGTGATTTCGGCTTCAACAAACTTGGGCTTCACAGAATTGAAGGATTTGTTGAAACGGACAACTTAAATTGTAAAAATGCAATGAAAAAGCTTAATTTCAGCTACGAAGGAACAATGAAAGATTGTGAAATCAAAAACGGGAAATTTATTAGCTTAGATATCTATGCGTTAACAAAGCCATAGGCAACTATTCTAAGGGAAAAACACAATGAATGATTTAGAGAAATATTTTAGGTCAAATACAAAAAGATTAATCCACAAATGGGCTCATTATTTTGAAATATATGACAGACATTTTAGCAAGTATATAGGAAAAGAGCTTACAATTTTAGAGATAGGTGTATCGCAAGGAGGCAGCCTTCAAATGTGGAAACATTACTTCGGAGATAAAGCTAAAATATTTGGTATTGATATTGATCCACAATGTAAACAACTTGAAGAAGAAAATATTAAAATATTTATAGGTTCCCAGTCGGATAGAAGTTTCTTGAGAGATATTAAAAAGAAAATCCCAACCATCGATATTCTGATTGACGACGGTGGACATACTATGAGACAACAAATTATCACTTATGAAGAATTATTTAGCCATGTAAGCGAAAATGGCGTGTATCTATGCGAAGACTTGCATACCTCCTACTGGCTACGGTTTGGCGGTGGATATAAAAGAAAAGGTACTTTTATTGAATATAGCAAGAGCTTCATTGACTATCTTAATGCCCATCATTCGGAGCAGCGAAGCTTAAAAGTTAATGAGTTTACAAATTCAGTTAGTTCTCTTCATTACTATGACAGTATATTAGTAATCGAAAAAAGAAAAGTAGAGAAACCCTACCATGAAAAGACTGGAAACGAATCTTTCCGCAGCCTACCTCAAGGTAACAGTTTATTTAAGGGTATTTTAAATATGGTAAGCGTTACTCTCTTCTTAAAACCAGTAAATAAAATATTACAATTCTTAAGACTGGGTAGCATTATATGGAAATAATTATCTATTAGAACGATACTAGCAATAGGTATACGTGATACTTATAACAAGATAGTTATGCTTACAGAGTACCTGTTTAAATAAAAAAATGCTTCACGGTATTCTGCTTAATTTTGAGATTTTAATACCTTCATTTGGAAATATGAAAGGATTATTAGAATGAAGAATAAAATAAAAGCTAAGGCAGAGCCATAGCCTAAACTGTCTGATTTTTCAAACGCATTAACAAAAATATAATAGACAAATGTCATCGTTGAATTAAGCGGTCCACCCTTTGTCATTACAAATATTTCAATAAACACTTGAAAGGATTTGATAGTATTAATAACAAAAATAAATAGCAAGGTAGGCTTAAGTAAAGGCAAAGTAATACGATAAAATTGAGTAAAGCTATTCGCTCCCATCAATTTAGCAGAATCATACAAGTCATCAGAAATTGATTGCAAACCCGCTAATACCAATACCATATAATAACCTATCGAAATCCATATATCCATCATCATGATAGAAATTAGGGACGTAGAAGTATCTAATAACCAACCCTTTGTTGGGAAAGCAATCCCCACTAATTTCAAAAGAAAATTTATATAACCATCTTTCGAGTATAGATTAGTAAATATCAATGAAATCACTACTAAGGAGGTAATTGTAGGCATAAAATAACTTGCTCTGAACAAACTCCTAAATTTAACAGACTTTTGATTTAGAATCACAGCCAAAAGCACGGCAAAAAATGTCGTAATAGGTACAGTACCAATTGTGAAAATAAACGTATTTTTTAGAGACAACCAAAAGACTTTGTCGTTCAGTATATTCGAATAATTTTTAAAGCCAATAAATACACTACTATCGGTCAGGGTATGATATTTAGTTAAACTAAGGTAAGCAGCGGAAATAAGCGGATACATCCAAAATATTAGCAGTACCAGTATCCACGGTAAAAGAAAAATCAATGTATTTATTCTTGAACTTATACTCTTTTTCATAGATATTTTTCAATAAACGTTACAAGGTTTGAATAGAGCAATTGAAGGGGTAAGCCTACAATATTATAATAACATCCTCTTATATCTTGCACAAAAACAGCACCAAAATCATCTTGTATTCCATAAGCACCTGCTTTATCCATTGGACTCCCAGAATCTATATATGCCCAAATTTCTTTATCACTTAGTTTTCTAAAAGTTACGTCGCTTACTTGATAATCAACAATACTATCCATTGTTACGGAGTTAATTAAAGCAAGCCCTGTATATACTTTATGGGTATTGCCTGATAGCTGTGATAGAATACTATAGGCCTCTTCCCTATCTGATGGCTTATTTATTATTTCGCCATTCAAATATACAATTGTATCGGCTCCTATTATCAGAGTTGCTTCAGTATGGTGTAACGCTACTATTTTTGCCTTACTAAAAGCCAATTGCTTACAATATTCTTCAGGAGGTAAATCTAAACTTATATTTTCATCAATATCAGCAATTTCCACCTTAAAGTCAATATTCAAAAAAGATAACAATTGTCTTCTACGTGCCGAAGCAGAAGCTAAAATAACAGGTATATCTAATTTAATGAGTTCTTTTACATTCATCCAACAAAAATAACTTAATTAATAAGATTGGCAAAATCAAAATCATTGATAATACTTTTACCATTAAATATAAAACATTAAATTTTTAATAAGTTCGTATATACGCTCAGATTTCCGTTGGAGGTGCTAACAATAAGTTGGCTGAGAGAGTCTCCCCGAACCTGATCTGGATAATGCCAGCGTAGGAAAATGGAAAAGTGAATTAATTCTTCACTATACTCTCCTTTATTACCACGCAAATCTTAAATTTTATTTATTATTTGAGGTTTTTCGATGAAGTATTTTCATTTATTAATTGCAATTTGCTTTACTGCAAATTTGAGTTTATTTTCTCAAACTGATCATATAGAGAATATAACGAAAGATTCGTTAAAAGTGTACACGACACCAAGCATTACAGTAAGCTCTGGCAAACAAGGCAACCCAAACCAAATGATTAGCTACCCGGAAATATCACATTCCGAAATTATTCAATCATATTATAATCAAGACTTGCCCCTTATCCTTAGTAAGATGCCGAGTGTAATTGCATATTCTGAAAATGGTGGCGGTATAGGTTATTCTAATTTATCAATAAGGGGCTTTGACCAAAGGCGAATCGCAGTAATGATAAATGGCGTTCCGCAAAATGATCCAGAAGATCATAATTTTTATTGGATTAACCTATCCGATTTAGCCTCATCGTTAGAAAATATAGAAGTTCAGCGCGGTGCAGGTATGTCCATGTACGGACCTGCGGCAATTGCTGGTAGCGTCAATCTATCTACTTTAAATTATTTTAACCATAAAGGGATTAATTTTTCTACTGGCATAGGCTACCAGGAATTTGGCTCAAGAGGAACGGAGCAAGTATCAAGTAGATTTGGGTTAGAATTCAGCTCTGGATTAGTAGATAAATATGCCTTTTATTCAAAAATTAGCCGTATTAATTCATTTGGCTATCGCGATAACTCGTGGGCATACCTTACAAGCTACTTTGTATCTGCTGCCAGAGTAGACGATAATTTTATCACTCAAATTAATGTGTATGGCGGCATGCAAGACGACGCCTTAGCATATAATGGATTACCACAACAATATATCAAAGACAAAGACTTGAGACTTAAAAATTATGGCTATTTTTCTTACGACAACGATGGCACTAGCGTATCATATTTCACTAAAAGAAGGAACCAAGAGGTAGAGAAATTTTCCCAACCAATTATAGAGCTATTAAATGATTGGCAAATAAGCGACAAAGTTCGACTTAAATCTTCAATATTCTTTAAAGTTGGCGAAGGATACTTTGATTTTGATGGAACGGGCTGGACAGATAAGAATTCCTTTCAATTAACTCCCGAAAATGGTTTTATTGATGCAAAAGACCCACAGAATCCAATAATTCGTAGTTATGTTGGAAATAAGACTTATGGCTGGATACCAAAATTAGAAATAGCCAATTCATTGGGTAATTTATTAATTGGAGCTGAATTTAGATTTCATAATTCAATACATTGGGGAAAAATTGAATACGCAGAAGATTTACCGTTAAACTATGACCCAGACTATCAATTTTACTCTTATGATGGAGGACGCAAAATTATCTCATTATTTGCTTCTCAAAAGTTTGATATAAGTGATAAATTTAAATTAGGAGCCGACTTGCAAATAGTATATCATAATTATACCATTAATAATGAGAAGCTTGGTAGGCACTTTACAAGTTACAAATCAACTGATGGCACGATAGGCAACGGAGACGACTTATTTAGTGTTAATTATGTATTTTTTAACCCACGATTAAGCGCTTCTTACCAACTTGACAATACAAATAAGTTATATTTTTCATCTGCCTTTACTTCGCGTGAACCGCGAATGAAGAATTTATATTCTGCTTCTGATTCTTGGACTGGTGCTTTACCACAATTTGAAACAGTAATTTCTGGAAATGATACTTTATTAAACTTTAGCAAACCATTAGTTAAGCCCGAAAAGATGTTAGATATTGAATTAGGTTGGGAATTTACAAGCGAAGATGTTGTTGCCAATATTAATTTATATGCAATGGAATATTTTGACGAGTTAGTAAAAAGTGGGCAGTTAGATTTATTTGGAATGCCTATCGATGGGAATGCACCTCGTACATCGCATTACGGAGTAGAGCTATCAGCAAATGCTAATATTTTTAGCAACAAGTATGGTAAATTAAATATAGGAGCAAACCTGACAGCAAGTTCTAACAAGATTGTCGAATGGAACTATATGACCGAAAAAGGTGAAGCCATATCGTTAGCAGGTAACAAAGTAAATGGCTTCCCAGATTTAATGGCTAATTTGATGTTGTCATATTCAATTAAAGATTTAAATTTCAATTTAAGATTAAACCATATTGGCGAAATGCAAACTGACAACTTTGGTGATATGATAAGAAATGATGCAAGAATCAAAGAAGATTTGGGCGGAGAATATTATTTAATAAATATCTTGGATAGTTATACTACATTAAATGCTAACTTATCCTATAATTTATATAATGTATTATCTTTTCAAAGTCTAAGATTGCATCTGCACATAAACAATTTAACTAATGAAATATACGCAAGTTATGCAATAGGTAAGGAGTTTTTCCCAGCAGCAGAGCGAAATTTCTATTTTGGAATTGAGCTTGGTATATAATATTAATAAAATTAATACAAATACAATATAGATTATTAAAATATTATTATTATATTGCATATGTAATTATTAATATTCTGGAAGGTATTAAAAATGTATAAGATTGAAAAAGTAGACTATGGTTTTAAATTAACTTTTGGAGATGTAATTAAGCCAGAAGAAATGTTGAATTGGGTGAACGAAAGTAAAAAAGTACTTTTAGGTGCAAGCCATTCATTTGGGGTCTTAGTTGATATGAGGACTTTAAAACCTTTATCAGCAGAAGCACAAAATTATATGCACGACGGGCAAAAACTATACAAGCAAAAAGGTTTAACACGCTCAGCTGTAATTTTAGCAAATTCCGTACTGAAAATTCAATTTAAAAGGTTAGCGCAAGAATCTGGGATTTATCAATGGGAAAGATATTTTGACGCTACAGCAGATAAAAATTGGGAAAGTGCTTCAGTGGCATGGCTAAAAACTGGCAAAGATCCTGACAAGTAAAAAATACTTTTATATATTTTAAGTATTAATGTAATTATTTTCGTCTATTACTTATGCAGAAGTCAAAAGTAATAGGCAAAAATCCCAAGAGCCGCAAATGGATTTTAGCGGCTCTTATGTTTACGACTATGCTTGCCGCAATGGATAACACTATAGTCTCTACAGCTATTCCACAAATTGTAGGCGATTTGGGTGGTTTTTCCTTATTCAGTTGGGTATTTTCAATTTACTTACTCACACAAACAATTACAATCCCTGTTTACGGTAAATTAGCCGATATATATGGAAGGAAGCCAATACTTATCATAGGTACAAGTATATTTCTGCTTGGTTCGGCAACGTCAGCAATTTCTTGGAATATGATCTCTTTAATTATATTTAGAGGTCTGCAAGGTTTAGGTGCTGGCTCTATAATGGCGTCAGTCAATACCATCGCTGGGGATATATATTCAATAGAAGAAAGAGCTAATATAGAAGGTTGGCTTTCGAGTGTTTGGGGTATGGCTGCAATAATGGGACCTACTATCGGCGGAGCTTTAGCGGAATATGCTAATTGGAGATGGATATTTTTGATAAACCTGCCTATCGGGATCGTAGCAATTATATTGCTACTTAGTTATTTCAAGGAAAATATAAAAAAGAGCAAACATAGTATTGATTTTTTTGGCGCAATATTGATGCTTTTAAGTGGGACAGCACTGATTTTTACGCTAATGCAAGTTGGACAAGAATGGGGCTGGGATTCTACTCCTGGCTTACTAATGATAGTGCTTACAGTTTTGCTTATAACAAGCACTATTTACGTTGAACGAAAAAGTATTGAACCAATTATGCCTAAATGGATTTGGACAAACAAAACTTTAATTGGAGCTAATTTATCAATAGTATGTATGGGGGCTATAATGATTGGCCCAAATATGTATTTACCCGTCTTTTCTCAATCAGTACTACAATTAGGTGCCATCGAATCTGGTTTAATCTTAGCCAGTATGAGTATTGGCTGGCCCTTGGCTTCATCTCTATCGGGCAAATTATATTTGCATATTGGATTTAGAAATACTGCTATTTTGGGTAGTATAATAATTGCTATTGCATCTTCGCTCTTTATATTTTTGCCCTATAATACTTCTGTGTGGCTTATGGTTATTGACCAAATGTGTATTGGCGCTGGCTTTGGTTTGCTATCTACTCCAATGTTAGTAGGAGTTCAGTCAATTGTACCTTGGAGTAAAAGAGGTGTAGTAACAGGTGCTAATATGTTTTCCAGATATTTAGGGCAAAGCCTGGGAGCAGCTATATTAGGTGGAATTTTTAATCTTAGTATGAATAGTCAGCTACATACAGCCGATAAAAATTTATTAGGCAAGTTACCAACGAATATCAATAATGTTATTTCAACATTACGAGATAATACAACTTTGCCTAATATAGAAATATTCCTAAGGCATTCATTTTATCTATCTACCCACAAAGTTTATATTGCAATGACTATTATCGGGATATTGGCATTATTATTTCTTATGTTATTACCTAAGAAATTAGCAACAAACAACGATAGCAATGAACATTAGAAGAGCTACAACAATAATAATTTTCATCTTAATTTCTACCTTTATTAGTTCTTGTACATCTGTAATAAGGTTTTCATCAGGTTCTGATTTTGGTAATTCAAAAAGCAATAGCGGTTCGGCAAGCAATTCAAACGAAATAGATTACCCAAAAGTATTTAGAGGTTTTGCCTCATATTATGCGGACAAATTTCATGGGCGTAAGACTGCTAATGGCGAAATATTTGATATGAACAAATATACAGCTGCGCACAAGGTTTTACCATTTGGCACAAAGTTAAGAGTACAAAATATAAAAAATGGCAAAACAGTTATTGTTAGAATAAACGATAGGGGTCCTTATGCAGGAGATAGAGTATTAGATTTGTCAAAGCAAGCAGCTATTGAATTAGATATGTTAAATGATGGTGTAATCGAAGTTGAATGTGAAATTTTAGAGTAATCTCATTAAATAGCAAATATTTACTTAACCCTATAAATAAATAGGAGCTACCTCAAAAGGCAAGCCCCCATTCTATTTTAAATTATAGCTCTAATATATTGCTAATATTTTATTTAATACTTAGCAGATAAGGCATTGCAAAAGCATATTTTTCTTTGTTTGCTATTTCGGACATTGTCAGCATATAATTAATTTGTTCGCTTACATCGTTAGGCAATAGTGCCATATTTGTTAGTAAGGATTTCCTATCAAAACCTAATTTTTCTGCTAAATTAACTTTTTGCATAGCTCTTGCTTCATCGCCGTCTTCGCCACTTTTCTTCATTTTAAACATTTTTAAGATAACAGATAATTCATCTTCTGGTTCAGGAAAATTATGAACTATTACTTTTTTATCCAATGGAATACCAAGTCGTTTCTTAACAATATTGATACTTTCTTGTAAACCACCTAATTCATCTACTAATCCACGTGCTTTAGCATCTTCACCAGTCCATACTCTGCCTTTAGCTAAAGCATGAATTTCTTCAAATGATTTTCGACGACTTTCGGCAACTCTATTCAAAAATCTATAATAAATGCCTTTACTCATATTATATAATTGTTCTAAATTTGCTTGTGAATATGGGTAATATCCATTCAAAAATTGTGCAGACGGACCTGTAGAAATTGTATCAGCAGTAATGCCTAATTTAGCCATTGTGCCACTGAAGTTTGGTATTGCCATCACTACACCTATGGACCCTGTTATAGTGGTAGGATGAGCTATAATAGTATCGCAAGCCATAGCCATATAATAGCCACCCGATGCAGCCACATTACCCATTGACGCATATACTGGTTTTACTGACTTCGTTTTAATTATCTCTTCCCAAATTTCATCAGAAGCTATAACGGAACCTCCCGGACTATCTATTCTAAGGATAATAGCTTTAATATCTTTATCATTTCTTGCTTTTCTTAAATCTTTTATAAAGTCGTCTGATCTAATTTCATAATCATTAGATGTAGAACTTCCAGAGTTAATTTCCCCTACAGCATTAACTATTGCAATCTGCGTCTTTTCATCGTATACTTCACCTTCATCAGCCTTTACTGATGTCAGATAATCCGCTGGGCTTACAAATTTTAGTTTCTTTTTGTAGTCGGTATTTACAATTGCGCCTTTGTCATTATTTGTTACAGAAAGTGGGAAATTGTATTTATCGCCATTTACTCTATATTTTATAAATTCTTTTACCGAATATTCATTAGCAAGTACGTCAATCAACCCTAAGGCTTGCATAGAATCGGCTAAATAGACACCCCTATTTAAATAATCTATTACATTCTGGCGATCTAATTTTCTATATTTAGATACAGCGTCTACAAAATAATTTAACCTTTGATCTAATAATATTTTTAATTGAGCTCTCGCCGAATCGGAGAAACTTGTTCTGTCGAACATTTCACCTGCAGATTTAAAGTCTTCAAAATGGATAACCTTATAATCTACCCCAACCTTTTCAAAGAAATCTTTAAAGAATAACGATGATACGCCAAAGCCATTAAACTCTACAATACCTTCCGTTGGCATGAATATAGTGTCGGCTGGTAATAAACTAAAATATTGCTTTTCGTCTCCAACTTCCATAAAAGCATATATAAATTTACCAGATTTTTTAAAGTCTGTTAGTACCTGATTAAGTTCTACTGCTTTTGCTTCACCAATAGAGGCAGTTACAGATGGATTTATATATATACCTTTAATTTTGCTATCTTTTGCTGCTGCTTTAACTGCATTGATTGTTTCTAGAAAAGAAGCTCCCGCCGAACTTGAACCACCGAATAAAGCTGCAAAAGGTCTATCTTTTGAATATTCCTGCATTCCCCCATCAAATGTAAGGTATAGCACTGAATTATCAGTAACTTCTACTTTTTCTTTTTCAAAAGCTGAACTAAATTGAGATGCTACTAAAGCAAAAACCACTAAAAAGCCAATTAAAATAACTCCTATTACCAATACAGGTATCCACCAGCGTGATTTGCGTGGCGCCCTATAATATTGTGGTGGATATTGGGGCATTTTAGGTGATTGAGGATTATTTTCTTCCATAATATAAAAACCTATGATAATTAATATTTCAATATTTTACACTATCTTACGAATTTCATTTCTTAATAGTTTCAATTTATTAAAAATAATTAAATTTGTATCAAGTTAATAACAATTTAAGCAAAATTATATGAAAAATTTACTAAATGTCTGGAAAAAAGAGTTAAGCGACAAAAATTTCAAACTAACAGCCATAATTGCACCTATCCTAATCGTATTCACAATGATAATCTTCACAAGGTTTCTTAATTTTATAGAACTCAGACCAGGCGTAGTATTGCCGGACCCATTACTTGCACTATTTAATCCTATAGATATTTCGTGGTTTACTTTTTTAATTATGTATGGTGCGCTCATTGCAGGTATTTTATCTTTAATATCTCACCCAAAGCATTTAGTACTTGCACTAATCAGTTATATGATAATGATATATTTTAGAATACCTGCAATGTGGAGTATTCCCTTAGAAGCGCCTGCAACTATCTTACCTTTAATTGATCCTATGGTTAGTGAAGTAGGCGTAGGCAGATTAATGACAAAAGACCTATTCTTTTCTGGGCATACTGCTACAATCATGTTAATCTATTTGTGCTCTCCTACTAAGAAATGGAGAATTATATTTTTAACTCTTACTATAATTGTTGCTTTAGCCGTGCTTGTTCAGCATGTTCATTATACTGTCGATGTAATAGCCGCCCCTTTTTTTGCTTACATATCATATTACTTAGGTATCAAAATAAGCAATAAATTATACAACAACTAAATTTTATGCTTAATTTGTCGTCATATAATAGTTTTTAAAAATACGTTTTTGGAGTTTTAATGCATAATTTTCGAGTTGTAACAGCTGCTGCTCTTTTTGATGGGCACGACGTATCCATTAATCTATTTCGTAGACTATTACAGAAAAGAGGGGCAGAAGTAATTCATCTTGGGCATAATCGCTCAGTTAATGAAGTAGTTACCGTTGCTCTTCAGGAAGACGCTGATGCTATCTTAGTAAGTTCTTATCAAGGAGGTCATAATGAATATTTTCGTTATATTATAGATTTACTTAAAGAACATAATGCCCCAGATATATTAGTATTTGGTGGCGGTGGCGGTGTAATCCTTCCTTCAGAAATCGAAGCCTTAGAAAATTATGGTGTAAAACGAATTTATCATGCAACTGATGGGCAAAAAATAGGTATTGATGGTATTGCAGATGATATAATGGCAACTATCAAAACTCATTATGAGACTAAGGCTATACCAGAAATAATATATAAGGATACTATAACAAGTAATAGTATTGATAGTCATTTTTCGATAGCTAAGCAATTGACATTTTTAGAAAACTGCCAAGAAGAGAGTATTTTACAGAGTTTAAGAACTATATATAAGAACAACGACAAAGCTAAATCCTTAGTAATTGGAATAACTGGAACTGGGGGTAGTGGTAAAAGTTCTGTAACAGATGAAATTATCGGTAAGTTTATAAGTTTAACTAAAAATGTAAATATAGGTGTTCTTGCGGTTGATCCTTCCAAGACTACATCAGGTGGGGCTTTATTAGGCGATAGAATACGATATAATCAAATTTATAATGAAAGAGTGTATTTCCGTAGTTATGCAACTCGTAAGAGCAAGACAGAATTATCTGCTGGACTATCCGACGCCGTAGATGTACTAAAGTCTGCTGGATTTGATATAATTATAGTAGAGACAAGTGGTATAGGGCAAGGCGATAGCGGGGTAGTGGGATTAGTAGACAAATCTATATATGTGATGACGTCAGAATTTGGCGCACCTTCTCAATTAGAAAAAATTGATATGTTAGACCATGCCGACTATATTGTTATAAATAAATTTGACAAACGTGGCAGTGAAGACGCTTACCGCGAAGTCAAAATCAATTTTATTAGAAATAAGTCCCTAAAAATTAACAAAAGTGTTCCTTTGGACGACTTAGAACTACCTGTTTTTGCAGCGAGTGCAAATCAATTTAACAATTCAGGTGTCAATAGATTATTTAAAGATTTATTAAACGATTTAAGAACATTACACAACGGCATTGAAACCAAAGAAGATTTGGTAAATATTCTACCTACCAAGCTAAAAATGAACTCTGGGCTATTGAACAATGATAAGTTGAATTATTTATCTGATATTGCAGAAACTGTAAGGAATTACAAAACAGAAACGGAGAGCCAGTCTGATATTGCAGAGCGATGCTACGCAATTCAAAAGACCATAGAAACAGTTAGCGATAAATCAATTATTGAAATATTAGAAAAAGAGTATGAGCTATCATATTCTAAATTAAAGCATGAAGTACGAGGCTTCTTAGAAAATTGGGATACAATTAAGCATAATTATCAGCAAGACGAAATTAAATATAAAATTCAAAGTAAAGAATTAAGTATTAATTTATATACTAAGAGCTTATCAGGGTCCAAAATACCCAAAGTTGCCCTACCCAATTTCAAGAACTGGGGTTATTTAAGTAAGTATTTTTATTTAGAAAATCTCCCTGGAGAATTTCCTTATACTGCGGGAGTTTTTCCGTTCAAAAGAACGACCGAAGACCCTAAAAGGCAGTTTGCTGGCGAAGGCAGCCCTGAAAGAACAAACAAGCGATTTCACTATCTTTGTGCAAATGATAAAGCAAAACGCTTATCAGTGGCTTTTGATGGTATAACTCTATACGCCGAGGACCCTGCAAAGCAGCCCGACATTTATGGTAAGATTGGTGAAGCAGGTGTTTCTATATGTAATGTAGATGATATGGATAAGTTACTTGCTGGATTTGACCAAGTAGACCCACTTACATCTGTATCGATGACTATTAATGCCCCTGCCCCAATTATGGTTGCTTTCTACTTTTCAACGGCATACCACAGAGAATTAAAGAAATTAGAAAATGAAGGCAAGCATTTAAGCAATGAAGAAAAAGCACAGTTTAAAATTGATACCTTTAGGAGATTAAGAGGGACAGTGCAAGCCGATATGTTAAAAGAAGACCAAGCACAAAATACGATTATCTTCTCTATCGATTTTGCGATGAAAATGATTGGCGATTTACAAGAATTTTTATCTAAATACAAAATTCATAATTACTATTCATTGAGTATTAGCGGTTATCATATAGCTGAAGCTGGTGCAAACCCAATAACACAATTAGCTTTCACTTTGGCAAATGGATTTACTTATGTAGAGTATTTTTTAAATCGTGGCTTAAAAGTAGACGATTTTGCTCCTAACCTATCATTTTTCTTTTCTAATGGTATGGACCCTGAATATTCAGTTATTGGTAGGGTTGCTCGTCGAATTTGGGCAGTAGCAATGAAAAATAAATATGGCGCTAATGATAAGAGCCAAAGATTAAAATACCATATTCAAACTTCTGGGCGTTCACTCCACGCTCAAGAGATTGATTTTAATGACATTAGAACTACATTACAAGGGCTATTAGCTTTCTATGATAATTGTAACTCTTTGCATACCAATTCATACGATGAAGCCGTAACTACTCCTACAGAAGAGTCTGTGCGCCGTTCAATGGCAATACAATTAATTTTGACAAAGGAATTTGGTATGTTAAAGAATGAGAACCCTAACCAAGGTTCATTTATCATAGAAGAACTAACCGAATTAGTAGAAGAGGCAGTATTAGAGGAATTTTCACGTTTATCTCGCCGTGGCGGAGTGATGGGCGCTATGGAAACTCAATACCAAAGATCTAAGATACAAGAAGAATCTATGTATTATGAATATTTAAAGCAAAATGGCGAATATCCTATAATAGGCGTAAATACCTTTATAAATGAACACCCCGAAAATCTATACGATAAAATGGAAATCACACGTACATCTGATGAGGAAAAGCAAAAAAGATTAGATGAAGTTAATAGCTTCAAATCAAGAAATATAGACAAAGTAGAAGATGCACTTCATCAGTTAAGAAATGTTGCTTTATCTGGTGGCAATATTTTTGAAGAGCTATTAAATACAGTAGAGTATGCAACAATGGGACAAATTACAAAAGTACTCTATGAGGTTGGTGGAAAATACCGAAGAGGCATGTAGATATTTCTTGGATTATTAGAACAATAACAATTTATATATTTAGGCAATCTTTAAAAAGGTTGCCTATCTTTTTGGGGATTCACTACTTGGAAGAAGATAGATGGCATAACTACTATTGACAGCCTATTTTGAAGCAAATTAATACAAACAAATATAGGGCTATCTTAATAATAAGTATAGCCCTAACAATTTATGATAAGATAAAATTACTTAATTTCTTTATGAACAGTATGCTTCTTCATAAATGGATTATATTTTTTAAGTTCTAATCTTTCTGGAGTATTTTGGCGATTTTTCATAGTTGTATATCTTGATGTCGGAACTCCAGCAGCTTTTGCTTCAGTACATTCCAATGTTATAATTATTCTTTGTTCTTTCTTTGCCATAACTATTAATCCAATTAATTTTTATATAAGAGTACAAAAGTAAGAGATTTATTTTAATTAAAAAAATTATTCTATATTCTTTTTAATTAATTTTTTTTGATTGTGTTTGAATATCTTTGATTAAAGATAAATCATGGGCTAAATCAATAAGATTTTTGACCGCACCCTTTGAATTTACAAAATATATAGCTTCAAATCTTTGATTTAACTGCTCATCACCAACTACATTAATTAGCTCGTTAAGTAGCACAATAATCTCTTCTAATTGCTTAGAGAACTCATTTCTTATTAAATGGCTACCCTCTTGCTGATTTGGATCAATTTTCCTAATTTTCAGAAAAAGATTCCAGATAGATTTACCTGTAAATACGATATTATTAAATAATGTATGTAGGTTGTAAGAAGCACTTATTTCTAAAATTGAAGCGATATCGTTTCTTTTTCTGATACCGCTTTCGCTATAATTATCTAAAAATTCTAATACTTTTTGTGTATCTTCTGATAATTCCAAGACATAAATTCCTAGTATTATTGATTAAAAATACTGTTCTTCTTCATCGTCGTTATAGAAATACTCTTCGTTCATCATATCTTCATATTCTGGCCAAAGGTCTTCCATACCTTCAATTAATTCGTCATTATCTTCTAATTCTGCAAGATTGTCAATTACTTGTTGCGGGCAACCTGCTCTATTAGCATAGTCTATTAATTCTTCTTTAGTAGCTGGCCATGGCGCATCTTCTAATGTTGTTGCTAATTCTGGTGTCCAAAACATTTTAACCTCCAATTAAAATTTCTTTCTTAGTTTTTCAATTTTTGTAAATCATTTTTTGAAAGTATCGAAGATAAGTAAAATCTATTTTAAAATAATTACATTATTTTAATTAAAAAAATCATTTTCCATAATTTTTTTTACACTTTGCAATGTATTATCTAAAACATCATTAACAATTACATAGTCAAACATATCTGCTTGTTCCATTTCTGACTTTACACGCTCCATCCTCTTTTGCAATTGTTCTTCACTCTCGGTATTCCTATCTCTTAGCCTTTGCTCTAATATCTTATAATCTGGTGGCGCCAAAAAGATCAATAATGCCTCTTCTGGAAAGTATTTCTTGATAGAGAAAGCACCTTTTACATCAATATCGAATAATAAAATTTGTCCGTTATCTTTTGCTCTGACTAATTCACTTACTAAAGTACCATAATAGTTAGAGAATATCTCTTCATATTCTATCAGTTCATTTTTATCTATTTTGGACTGAAATTCTGCCTTACTAAGAAAATAATAGTCTTTACCATCTATTTCATTTGGGCGTTTATTGCGTGTAGTTGCTGAAATAGAAAAACTTATACTTGGAAATAAATCCATCAAATATTTTGCTACAGTAGTTTTACCGCCACCGCTTGGCGATGATAGTACTAAAAACTTTTTATTTTTCATCTTGTAATATTTTTTTTAGCTCTAAATCTTTTTCATTTTTAATAATGTCTTTAATTTTATTCTTCATCGATTTACTTAAACGATTATTTTTAATAGCAGGGTAGATTAGTAATTTTAATTCCTTTGGTAATTCGATAATGCCTTTTCTAAATTCCTTTGTGCTTTGTTGATTAAAGTTGGTTGATAAGAATTTCTCAGCTAACAACTTCTTATATAATATATCTATATCCGAGTTTACAAGTTCTAATAATAATTCAGATTTTAATGCGGGGTTGACAAGTATCGCTTCTATAGTTGATTTACTGATAAATTCATTCCCTTTATGAAGAAAACTCATCGTTGCTTGTTCTAAATTATTATTTTTTGCTTTAACAACATAATGATATGCAAAAACCGCTAAATCAGATACACTTAATTTATTTAACTCTTGCTCTATCTGCTCAAAAAGCAGAGTATCGTTCACATACAATTCTAAGGCTTTAGATAGTTCTTTGCTATATTCTGGCTTTATTATTTTGTCGTTTAGTTGCAATATTCTATCAACAGAAGTGCTATCTAAAGTACTCGCAAGATATAAATCAACTGATGTTGATTTTAATAGCCCTAACGCTGGGGTATAATTCTCGCTATTAGGCATATAATTAATATTGTAGACCAACGTATCCTTTCCGATAGTATCAAAAAATAAAGATACATAAGTTTGATTTAGTTCATTTTTAGATTCGATATAATAATCACTCCCTTGTTCATCAAAGAACATACTATAAGCATAAGCTCGTGAATTAGATTGATTGCCAAAAGGTTGCAAGTATTTATCATTTCCCTCAACATCATTGAGTAGAGCCAAAGAATTGTATTGGCTCGATGCTTGCGAATATATCAGGGATTTATAGGTATCATCACCACTATAATCTTTCAATATAGATATTCCATTATTTGTGGCAAAAGACTGCGATTTATATTTTGCTTGATAATAATCATCTCCATATTTATCGATTAAAAGCGACAGCCCAGCAGCACCGGACACCTCATTACCTATGCTTGATGCTTGTAAAAATTTACCGCCATTAGATTCATTATTTATATACTTATCATTGCCGTCATTATCTCTTAGTATAGACATTCCCAATGTAGTACTAAAGGACTGGCTAAAATTAGCTGATTCGTATGTATCATCTCCTTTCTTGTCATTCAAAATAGCGACCCCCATAAATGAAGCAGCTATTCCAAAATTCTTATTAATATATTTATCATTACCTTCGCTATCTTCTATTAAGCCTACACCACAAATAGCACTTGCTACTGAAAAATTATCTGCCTTATAGCTATCATTGCCTTTATAATCTATAATATAATTAATACCAAAGTACCCAGAACCTAAATTATAATCTTTACCATAATATTTATCATTGCCATCAAAATCAATAATAAACCTCACTGGAGCGAAATATGCCGACTGATTATCAAATTGCTCTAAATTATAAGTGTCGTCGCCACCCAAATCAATAATAGCTATAAAATTACCTGTATATTCATCATTTCCCACACTACCAATAGCTATCTTGCCGTATTTAGTATTAATGATATTGGTCTTAGCGCTGCTCTTAGTAGCATCTGGCAACATCATCAACCTTTCATTTAAATTTTGTAATTGCATATATAGGTTATACGCAATTTCAAAAATTGCAGTATATTGCAATATATTTGCATATTGGTTAAAATCTTCGCTCTTATAAGAATTATTTTCATTATTAATGATACTCAATAAATCCTTTGTAAATCCTCTTAAATATCTGCTTGTGGTGTTATCTTTTTGCAAAACATCTTTAATAATCATACTTTGAGCATTAATGAAGATATTTAAGTATGGTCTTAATATTAAACTTGATTGAAAGTCTAATAATGTATCAATATTATTCCCTAATTCATAATTCATAATACTAGTAGATATAGCTACATTTAAAGGAATCTCTTTGACAGCTTGAACTCCTACTATCTTTAAAGCCTCCTTTATTAGTTCAGGAGTGTAGCTATTACTCAATTTATCTGCTAAAGCACTCATCTTTGGAAAAGCACTAAGCGGGGTATTCAGATAATCATCAAATATCTTTAATCTATTAGGATATAAAAATAATCTATCCTTTGGTATACTTAAGTCATGTACCTGATAGTTATACGTATGCAATATAGTTTCAATCTTACTTTCAGATACTTTATTCTCCGAGAAAATTGAAATATTAGTTAATAGTAAAATAATTATAATTGTTCTAATGTGCATTTTATTTATTTTTTAATAAATGTATTATTCGTTCAAGTTTACCATCAATTTTATTATCTGTATTCAAGTTCAATATTTTTAGCATTAACGGATAAATATCAATATTTAATATACCAGCACTTTTATAATTGCTCTTAAAGTCTGGTCCTTTGGCTATCATAAAACCGAGCATATCACTCCATTGATTATCGTATCCATGTGTACCTTGATATTTATTATCCCATTTTTGATTATAGGTCAAAGCCCATCCACAGTCAGCCATTATAAAGATTTTGCTTATACGCTTATTATTACGGAAGTTGTATCTTTCGGGAATACTGTCTCTATCATAAAACTGATAATGTAACTTATGCTTTTCAAGCAACTCTTTAACCTTTTGCTCATAATTTTCCTTCGGTTGCACAAAGCAATATGCAGTATGATTAACAATATCGGCATACTCTTCCGGAATTATTGTCTCTAAATTTATAAGCTTACTCTTAGATAGATTAGTCATTCCGTGGTCTGATACTATAATAATATTTAGCTTGTCGTATAATCCTCTTTGCTTTAAACCTATGAACAAATAATTTAATACTGAATCTAAGATATGAATAGCAGTATTTAATTCTTTTGATTCCGTTCCAAAACTATGCCCGTAGGTATCGGCAGCATCAAAGTATAAGCTAATAAATTGCGGCCGCTTGTCAATAGGCAAGTCTAACCACTTCAGAACACCATCTACTCTTTCTAAGTAGTCTCTCTTTGAGTCATATCTCTGATAATAATTAGGGTTTCTTGAAGTGTCGTTCAACTCACTTCCAGCCCAAAAATATGAAGCACTAATGATATTATTTTTCTTACAAGTTTCCCAAAATGTTTCTTTCGGATACCACTTTGAGTTTCTTACAGCATTAGTATCACGAATAGAAAATCTCTCATTAATTGAATAATCTACAAAATTATTGGCAATAATACCATGGTTTTTCGGGTATAAGCCCGTAACTATAGATATGTGATTGGGAAATGTTGAAGTTGGATAAGAAGATTGCAAATATTGTGTTCTAACGCCTTCATCTGCAAACTTACTCATATTAGGCGTAAGACCTCGGTCAATATAATCATACCTAAAACCGTCTAAGGATATTAAAAGTATCGCATTGCTATTATTCGCAAATAAGCAAGAAATATTTGAAAGTAAGCAAAGCAAGATTAGAAATATATTAACAAAGTATTTACTCATTATTTATCTATACTAATTAAAATTGTTACAAACTTAATTGAATTTAAATTAAAATTTAATAATAATTTTACTCGTTAGTTTGCAAAATTATGAATTTCTAAAATTAATGAATTTTTCTTTTCATAAATTCAACAATTTGTATACATTTGTTACTGCATTGATAATTAATATATAAAAAGAAAATATAAAATTGTAACTACACTATGGAAATAAAAAAATTAGATACGTTTATTGAATTAGCAAAGAGTAAAGGTAAAAAAAATATTGCAGTTGCAGCTGCAGAAGACGATGCTGTGTTATCAGCTATCCAAGCTGCTGTTCATCAAGATTTAGTAAATCCTATCTTAATTGGCGACAAAAGTAAAATTTTAGAAATTGCTAAATTGATAAATTTTGATGTATCAAACTATAATATAATAGATGAGTCAATTCCTTCTAAATCCTCAATATTAGCAGTGAAAGAAGTGCGAGAAGGCAGAGCCGATATACTAATGAAAGGCTTAGTTTCGACCGCAGATTTTCTTAGAGCAATCTTAAACAAAGAAAGCGGATTAAGAAGTGGGGATTTGCTTTCACATATTGGTTTCTTTGAATTAGAATCTTATCATAAACTAATAGCGCTTACAGATGCAGCTCAAAATATTGCACCAGACTTTAATGAAAAAATATCTATTCTTAAAAATTCAATAAAGTGCTTACATACATTAGGAATTGACACCCCTAAAATTGCAGTAATCGCAGCTATCGAAGGAGTAAATTCCAAAATGCAAACGACAATAGAGGCCGCTGCAATTACAATGATGAATAAAAGGCATCAAATTAAAGGCTGTATTATAGATGGACCTTTAGCGTTTGATAATGCAATCTCTAAAGAAGCTGCCGAACATAAGTCTATACAAAGTGAAGTTGCTGGCGATGCTGATTTAATATTTGCTCCTAATATAGAGGTAGCTAATGCACTCTATAAAAGTTTCACATACTTTGCGAAAGCAACTGTTGCCGCTGTAATTCTTGGAGCTACTGTTCCAATAGTTTTAACTTCACGAGCTGACTCAGATAGAAGTAAATTAATGTCAATAGCACTTGCGGCATCACACTAAGAACAAAGAATGAAAATTTTAACAATAAATCCGGGTTCCACCTCTACTAAAATTGCAGTATTCAAAGATTTAGAATCTATATTTGAGGCAACTCTGCGACATTCTACTGACACATTATATCAATATCAGAGTGTTATCGATCAATTCGAGTTTAGAAAGAATGTAATATTAGACCAATTAAAAGAGCATAAATTTGATATAAATAATATAGATGCTTTTGTAGGGCGAGGCGGATTACTGAAACCAATATCTGGTGGTGTTTATCGTGTAAACCAAAGGATGTTAAATGACTTACGCCATAGTCCAATTGGCGAACATGCTTCTAATCTTGGTGCTATCATCGCTTATGAAATAGCCCAATCAGTAGGCAAAGAAAATCAGTCATACATTGTCGATCCAGTTGTAGTAGACGAAATGGAAGATATAGCCCGATTTTCTGGTAGACCAGAATTGCCACGGCTAAGTATTTTCCATGCACTAAATCAAAAGGCAGTTGCCAGAAGGTTTGCACGTGAGAATAATAAGAATTATAATGAATTAACATTAATTGTTGCACATCTTGGTGGCGGTATTAGTGTTGGTATTCATAAAAATGGCAAAGTAATAGACGTTAATAATGGTTTAGACGGCGAAGGTCCATTTTCGCCGGAAAGAAGTGGCTCTCTGCCAGCAGGAGGGCTTGTTAAGCTATGCTTTTCAGGTAAATACCAACTTCATCATCTTAGAAAAATGTTAGTCGGAGGTGGGGGAATGGTGGCATATCTCGGCACAAATAGTGCAACGGAAGTAGAAAAGATGATTGAAGATGGAAACGAGCAAGCAAGTAAAGTCTACGAAGCAATGTCTTATCAGATAGCAAAAGAAATTGGCTCCCTTGCAACCGTTGTTAGTGGGCAACTTGATGGAATAATTATCACTGGTGGTATTGCATATTCTGAACTAATTTCTAACTGGATTAAAAATAGAGTAGCATTTATTGCTCCTGTATATATTTATCCCGGAGAAGATGAGCTAAAAGCTTTGGCTGAAGGTCTTTATTATGCCAGTAAAGGGGAATTAGAAATAAAAGAATATAATTAAGCCTTTACTTGATAAATATAAATTTATTTGGGTTGATAGATGTTTCAAATCTATATTTTGGCGAAGTATACTCATTGTTAGCATACATTAATGCTTCGCCATTATTTATATGATTTTTTGCATTAGCTATCCAAATAGAGCCATCTAAATCGTCAATATTTAAGCCATACCATATATCATTGCTTTTATTTTCGATTAAGTGCTTGGTATCCCCACTTATCAGGTCAATCTTAGACACCCCTTTCCAATACCCATTTTTACCATTCATTTGATTAATATAAAATAATTCACCCTTATTTTTATTCAATGATAATGAACGTGGGTAGCAGCGCCATTCTCTTAACTTTTCAAACGTTTGCAGGTCGTATTCTATGATTCCTCCCATTGAATCTACTTTAGAGGGAAGATGAATGTAAGCTACATACATTTTCTTATTCACATCATTAACCAGAATCTCAATTGGGTTTATTCCTGTTTGAATTTTTTGAATTTCTTTTTTTAGTCTTAAATCAACGACAGAAATTGTATGAGCATCAGGATGTTTATAATTAAAGTCCCCGTAAGCAGAATTAGATGTAAATATGAAATTATTATAAATTGCTACTCCCTCAGGTTGAGGTCCAACACTTATCCAATTAACAACTGAATCTTGATTAATATTTATTAATAATAGACGACTCTTGATTAAATCAGTCATAGCTAAAATAGAATCATTTAGTAAAGCCATTTTTCTTGGCTTACAGTCTGCAGGCAATAAAATGATTTTTTCTGATTTCCCATTTTCTATATTAATAAAATTGACAAACGAAGCACCCGTAGAACAAACAATAAGAGTATCCCCTTTAAGCAGTGCATCATTAGCAGTATCGCCCAAGGCTGACTTAGGGTTGTTATTAGTGAAGTAATTATTACTTGATAGCCCCGTATTCACCTCGAGGACACTTAAATCAGAATTATCGTAACCCATTAATCCTTCGCAAACAACAATGATATCACCACTTTTACAAGTAATATCCTTACCTAAGTCAACAACTTGTGGTGTTTGTACGCAAGCTATGCTTAGAAAAGCAATTAAGGTTAATAGTATATAATTAAAAATTCTCATACGCCAATACGACGACTAAAATAAAGGTAAATTTGCAGTAATATTTTTTATTAGTAACTTCTCAATCTTTAAGATATTATAATACTCTATTGTCTTTAGAAACACAAATAGGTATTACAATACCATAAGTTATTTATATATTGATACATAAACTAAGAAATATTATTATTTTTTAATAAAAATAATAAAAAATATCATAAAAAAAGATAATGCTTTCGTATATTTGTATAAATGAATATATATTAATAAATAATATCAATTTTTCTTGATAAGGTAGGCAAATATGTTAAACGAAATTGACAAAAGTTTACAACATACAATACTTGAAAGCTTTTCATTAGCATATGTTGTAATAGACAAAGAGAAAAACGTAGTTTTATCGAACAATCTATTTGATAAACATTTAAGTACAAATAAAGATAGCAAAAATTATTTTTTCCAACTTGATGTAGTAGAAAGAATTAATGATGTATTCAAAACAGCGAATGAAAGCGCTATGTATTTAAATGTATCTAAGCAAAAATCCTACAATTTAAACTTTTCACCAATTTTATCATTAAATAAAAATGTGGAATTCGTTTTATGTGTTGTAGTAGAAGAGAATAATATTAGTAACTGGCAAAAGGAATTTAATATATTATTCGAAAAAGTCCCTTGTTATATCTCGGTGGTTGATAAAAACCTTAAAGTAATTAGAGCAAATGAAAAATATAGGGATACTTTTGGCGATCAGCATTCAGTTTTCAGAACAGATTTATCAAGAAAAAAAGCGATTGAAAGTAATATAGCTCCAGTTGCCGTCTCGTTTAACGAGAATATAGAGCATATGGCTTACCAAGTAGGGCAAACAAAGAACGGTGCAAAGTGCCATTTGATTGTAAATTCCATTCCATTAGATAAAAATTTAGTAATGGAAATTACTAACGATATTACTGAATTAAATCAACTACAAGAGCAATTGCATCAAGCACATAACTATTATTCCGAACTAATTGAGAGAACAAGCGAGGGTATAATTGCTATCGATGATAAGGGTAAAGTTCAAATTATCAATGAATCTGCTAGGAATATGTTAGGGGTTAAAACCAATAGAAAACCCAATATCAATAAAATCATCGAATTAATTCCACAAGACTTCTTCAAAGAACCAGATGTAACAGGTGCTATTGTAGAAAACAAGCTTATAGAAGTAAAAAATGAAGAAGCAACTATTAACGCTACTATCAGTGCTTATGAACTAGTAAGTAAGCGTAGTCCTATTGGACGAGTTGCATATTTACAAGATATGAGCAAAATAAATCAATTAGAAAAAGAAAGAAACCAAGCCGAAGATTTTGCCATATTAACTGCCTTCCAAGCTCTCGAAAACAATACTAAGCAAATGATTGAGCGTAAGGGGATAGATTTTGATAATTTTGAGAAGGAATTAAGCAATCCGAATAAAGAAGAAATGATGCAAGCATGGAAGGTGTTTAAGTTCAAGAATTTTATATCAAACGATATTATATCGTCATTTTTAGACCTAACTAATGGCTATGATGCAAATTTTACAAATAGTAACATTAAAAACATTATAGACGAAAATATAGAAATGTTTGCTGCTTGGGCAAAATACGATAAAATCAAGTTTAATTATGAAGTTATTGGCGATTTAAGCAATATTCTTTCAGATGGTAGACTGTTCAGAACGCTCTTAATGGCTTTAATTTCAAATAGTCTGCAATTGGCTAATCAAAATCTAGATAACCCAGAGGTAAAAGTTACGTTCGAAAACAATGGTAAATATTTTGCTATAGAAATCAATGATAATGGACCTTATTCACCGACAGATAACTACGAAAACATTAGAGACGTTATAGAAAGCAAGAATGTAAGATATGGAATGTTTACCCTCAATATGATTGTAAACAAATGTGGCGGTTCTTTACTTTCATCATCATCTTTGTACGATGGCAATAAAGTAAAGGTAGTATTGCCATTATAATTAGTTTAGTCTATCATGAAAATTGATGATATCTAACTCTTGAAGGTATTCTATCATATTCTTTAAGTCAAGGCTTTGTTTGCAATTAAATTGCAAACAAAGCCTTGATGATTTATTTTCGTTGGAATGTATATTACATATAATTAAATCATCCCAATCTAAGAGGCTATGCTTCTGACCTAAAACGAACACCGAATCTGTTTCAATAAACTCTAAAGCCTCTAAAGAAGTCTTATGAAGTTTAAAGTATGCTTCTAATTCATTAATAAGGTATTGAGCGGAATAATTAAATTCAAAATTCAGTAGATTAACAAACATTATCTGCTCCTTGTAAGCCTCACTATCAATTAAATTACGATAATACCTAAAAAAAAGATAATTACTTAAATGATAGCCAGCAATCAAAATAAAACTAAGGGTAATAAATGCCGATACATAACCCATAATCTGTGAGATAACTGTTGCAAAAATAAAATAAGTACAAATACCAAACAAAAAAGCTATAAATATGACTATTAATAAGATATATTTTTTAGATAGTAGCATTAGTCAAAAGTAAATTTTACTAAGGAGAAGTCATCATCTAAAATGTTCTTGCCTGATAGCTCTTTTGTATATTTAAAGAGTTTGTCTAATTCATCATTATTATCTTCTGCGTTTTGGGCTAAAAAATCACCCATTTCTTCCATAGTCCAAAATTGACCATCTAGCTTTTCAATTTCATAAACACCATCTGAATACAAATACATATTCGCACCATTAGGGATTGAAGATTCTGCACCAGAAAAAGGAAACTCTTGCATTCCTCCTATAATAAAGTTTTCATTTTTAAGGGGAGTACACTTATTATTCTTGTATAGCATAGGCGGAGGATGCCCTGCACTAATATACTTTAAAACTCTTGTATTTTTATTGAAGACACCATACCAAATAGTAAAATACAAGCCGTTATGCTCACTCATCTGAAATGCTTTATTTAAAGAAATAGCTACACTTTCAGGGTTTTTAAAATCAGTATTAGCTAATGTTTGGCTTCGGAGCATACTAATAGCTGTTACTGATAATAGTGCAGAGCCAACCCCATGCCCACATACATCAAGTAAGTACATAGCATAATGTTCATTGTCTAAACAATGGTAGCCAAAAGCATCGCCACCTAATTGGGCAGAAGGTATAAACCTCCAATCAACTTTAATATCACCTGTAGCTATTTTGTTCGGAAGCAGAGTAACTACATATTCAGCCGCTTTATTTAACTCCGATGCTAAGGCGTTTTGGCTTTTTGCTAGCGATTCGTAAGCATCATTTCTTTGTAAAAGATTGATATACGCCATTGAATGGTATTTAATCCGTGCTATTAGCTCTATTTTGTCGGGCAATTTCACTAAATAATCGTTAGCACCTTTTTCAAACATTTCTGCTTTTATAGTAGCTTCTTCTTTGCTAGACAGGACAATTACAGGAACATCCTTAAGTTTTGGATGCGACCTATAAAACTTTACTAAAGTTAGTCCATCTACATCAGGCATAACTAAATCTTGTAAAATAATTGTTGGCTCAATTTCTACGGCTGTCTTGATTGCAACTGTAGGGTCCATACAAAAGTAGAACTCAATATCAGGTATATCAGCAAGCATACGCTTAATTGTTTCGCCTACAATGTTTTGGTCGTCTACTAATAGAACTTTTATATTATATTGATTAATTTTATATTCAAGTGCTCCTTTTATCTGATTGGCCAATTTATTTCCCATCCTTTAGATAATTATTTATCTCGTAAATTAATCCTTCAATATTCAGTGTTTTTTTTGCTGCTCCACTCTCGTAGGCAGCTTTGGGCATACCATATACGACGGAGCTTGTTTCGTCTTGGGCTAAGGTTAGCCAATTTTTTTTCTTTAGAGACAGCATTCCTTTAGTACCATCATTTCCCATACCAGTTAATATGATTGCCATACCATTATTTTTATAATTATTAGCGAACGAATTAAACATAATATTTATTGAAGGAATAAAATGTTCTGTTGTAGTCGCTTTTACAGTCTCAAATTTATTATAACTATTTATTTGAAAATGCTCGTCTCCACCAACAACGTATATATTATTATTTTCTATGCTTGTTCCAAATTCTACAACATTAATATTTATACTTGTGTAATTCTTAAGCCATTCTACCATACCATTAGTAAATTTAGCATCGAGGTGCTGAACAATGGTTAATGAGCCATTAATTTTATTAGGGAGTGACTCTAAAATCTTCGCAATAACTTTGGGACCGCCCGTTGAAGCGCCTATTAAAACTAATTTTGCACCTTTAGCATTTGGGCTCAACTGCCCACTATCTATACTTTGCTTATTAGTTAATTTCGCTATCATCTCAATTTTCTTAACTAAATCTATATTTTTTAAATCGCTATAATCTATATCGCTTGGGATTGTGCTTACATCTAATGCGCCCAAAGCCATAGCTTCAAATATTTTTGATTGGTATAACTTTAAAGAGGAGCTAACAATAATAATAGGAGTAGGGTTATCCCTCATAATTTCTTTAGTTGCCTGAACACCATCGCACTTAGGCATATTGAGATTCATTAAAATTAAGTCTGGTTTATTAGCATGAGTAAGATTGATTGCTTCAAAACCATCTTTAGCAACCCATAAAATAGAATACTTACCGATACTCGTAATTATTCTCTTTATTGCTTCTATTTCTATATCTAAATCATTTACTATAGCTATATTCATAACTTCGTATTATACAGCACCTATTAAATCTTCAACGGCTTCGATTAAGGTGTCGTCATGAAAGCTGCTTTTAGCTAAATAATAGTTTGCACCGGCTTCTAAGCCCTTTATCTTATCCTCTTCCCTATCTTTATACGATACTATCATAATAGGTATTTCTTTAAACTGCTCTTCATTCCTTATTTTCTTCACTAATTCAATGCCGTTCATTCTTGGCATATCAATATCACTAATTATTAAATCAAAGCTATCTCCACGGTGCAGTACATTCCATCCGTCGATACCATCAACAGCAACTGTAACATGATAACCTCTATTCTCTAACAATTTTCGTTCCACTTCTCGTACAGTTAGCGAATCTTCTACTACTAAAATTTTCTTTTGCCTAATTTCTTCAATATCAGTTTCATTTTCTGATACTTTATCAATCTTGCCATATTTAAGAATTGCCTCAATAGAACGGACCATATCATCCACATCTATGACTAAAGTAGGAGAACCATCTTCTAAAATAGCGCCATTACTTATATTTGGCACTCGTCCTAATTTCTTATCTAATTTGAGTAATACTAAATCGGGCTGCCCCAAGAATCTGTCTACTACTACTCCGTATCTACTTAACCTATCGCTTATAATAATTATATTATAAGAAATAGGTTGGGTAGGGTCTGGATTTAAATTAAATATTTGATGGGCTTTGATAATACCAATGTTCATATTTTCATAAATTATATACTCATTATTATCTACTGAATATATTTCATTTTGGTTTACTATTAAGGCTCTTTCAATTTTAGATATTGGGAAGGCGTAGGTTTGCCCTGCAATTTCCACTAACAGGGTCCTGATAACTGATAAAGTAAGAGGTAGTTGAAGTGTGAATGTAGTCCCGCTATTCAATTGGGAGCTTACTTTGATGATACCTCCAATATCAGAAATAGCATTAGCTACAATATCTAAACCAACACCACGCCCACTAATTTCAGTAATTTGCTGTTTTGTTGAAAATCCTGGCAAGAACAAAAAGTCGTAAAGTTCGCTGTCGGAATATCTCATTACAACTTCTTCAGAGATATTTTTACTACGCATTATTTTTGCTCTTAAGCTATCCTTGTTGATACCGCTGCCATCATCTGACACAGATATCATAAGCATACCCGCACTATGTTTAGCTTCTAAAGTAATCTTCCCCATTTCAGGTTTATTATTAGCAAGCCTTACTTCCACAAATTCTATTGCATGATCTATAGCATTGCTTACTAAGTGATTTAACGGTGATTCCAAATGTTCTAAAATATCCCTATCAACTTTAGTATTTTCGCCTTTAATGATTAGCTCTACCTTTTTATTTAATTGCTTAGATATGTCTCGCACCATCCTTGGAAAGCCAGTTATTCCTTCTGAAAATGGCTTCATTCTCGTACTTATAGATTCATTATATAGTTTGTCGGCAGTTATTTCAACTCTGCGGCTAAAATTATCGAAATTTTGGATATGAGCCATTAACAAAGATAATATTCTATCTAACTTAACCGATGAATCGTCAAATCGCTTTTTTATATCATCTTCTATTGCATAATCAAACAGACGTTGATATATCTCTTCTTTCATTGCATTAATTTCTAAAACTTCTCTTTTGATTTTCTGAAGTTCTACAATGAAAGGTCTTATTAATCTTGTTTGCACTAATACTTCGCCACTCAAGCCCAAAATTCTATTCAAACTTTCGGAAAAGACTCTAACAAATCGTTCATCACTTGTTTTGCGTGCTTTTGTATCATTACGAACACTTAGCTTATCATCAGTAACAGTAGTAGTAGTTGCTATTTTGGGTGTAATTTCATTTTGAGTTATATTAGCTTTTCCATTAGTATTGCTTATAGTTAGTTTCGCATCAACACATATTGTATTAATAAAACTCTTAATTTCACCATACTTTGAATAGAAAAATTCATAAATGTTATCAATACCCTGTTTTAATCCTTCATTATACAAATCAAAAATAAATTTGAAATCTAATGAACAAATCTGCTTGCTATCAATTAATTTAAGTATACACTCTTCCAATCTCTTGTTTAAATAATTGATTGGCTCCATTTTGATTATACTTGCAGCCCCTTTTAATGAATGGATTGACTGCAGAACTTTATTTAAAACTTCTGGGTTTTGTGTCTCATTAAGTTCTACTATTGACTCTTCAAGCAACAACAAATCATCTTTTAATTCTTTAATAAAGAGCTCAACCATAAATGAATCTGATTTTTCTATAATATAAGGTTGCTCTTTTTGCTCCTCACTAATCCCATTAGCAATATTTGTAGAAGGTATATTTTGCGATATCTTTTGAGATTCATTTGAGAAATATAAATTATTAATAATATTATCAATATTATCTGAATTCTTGATAATAATATCGGGAATTTCAGTATAATCATATCTTAATAAATCTAAAAAAGTATCGTTGCCGTCTAATAAATTTTCTATATCGATATTTGTAAGCTCATAAGAGCTCTTTAAAGCCTTTTCTAGCAAGTCTTCCATTGCATGCGATAATTCCACAGCCTTAGGTAAGCCCACAATTCTCGCCGCACCTTTAATCGAATGTGCTGCTCGCATTAATGGTTCTAAATTATTACCATTAGCTTGGTTTTCAAGGTTTATTAGACCTTTTTCAAGTAAATGTGCGTTATTATCAAGCTCGACACGAAATAATTCCAACATAGTAATATCTATATCTTTCCGAGTTTTTACCATATCAAGCACCTATTCAATAAGCTAAGTAATTTTTTATGACAGATTAATGAAATCGTCCTTTGTTTCACTTCAATCATGTTATTGAGTTTACTCCTATATTCATTTTTAAATACATTAATAATCAAATTGTTTTCAATCTTTTCTAAGGTATTTGGTATATCCTCCAAGCTATCCAATTTTACGCTTATTACTGCACCGAACTCATCAATTGGAAAGCAGTATTTTTGCTCCTCGATATTTAAGACTAATAATTTTTTATTAGCTAAATCATTATTAGCAATTCTTTGCAAGCCAAGTAAACTTTCCATAGATACAGACAAAAATAACTCTCCGTTTACATTTACAACTCCGTATAAATACTGATTAGTACGCGATGGCACAATATGTATTAATTTATTTGAAATTGCTTCTTGAAACAATGCGGTATCTAATGCAAACCACTCGTTTTGTATCCTAAAAATGACTAAGGATTTTTTTTGTTCTTCGCTATTTTCCTTTTCTTGTGAATAAATTTTGGTCCAATCATTAACAAAATCGCTATTAACTTCCTTTTTGAATAATTGGCGTCCCGAAAACAAATAAATAGGGCATGAACGGCAATGCTCATAGGTGTCTAAAAGTTCGCAAGTTCCTGAACCATATATTCCAATACTATCCCAACACCTCTCACCTTTTTCAACAATATATCTTTCTATCGTAGCTTTATTCATTTGTTTGCCTATTAAAAACTTTCTCAGCACGGAACCGGAAATATTCTGCTTTTACATTGTTACCTAATTCTATTTCAACCAAACTCATATATATTAAAGATTCGTAATCATTAGGATTTAAATATAAGCTTTTAGTAAAATTTTGTTTAGCTGCATCATATACTTTACCAACATATTTTATTACACCTTTCATAAAGTATAGTTCAGCTTTATATTGTTCGTTTGTAATATAATCATCTATTAATTGCTCGGCCTCATTAAACCGGGCTTCATCCATACATTCTTTAATTCTTTTTAGACAAACTTCTGTATCATTTGGCTTGAGAATAGGGATATTACTTTCTTGTTTGCTTACAAATCGTTCAGTATCTACTTTAACTGGCTTTATATTTCTATCTACTTTACGTACAGAAGTTAAAATTTGTTTCTTTTCACCTGCAAGTTTGCATGCAAATGATAAATTATGGTTAATTGCTTCAAACCCATTGCGTAAAAAGTAATTCACTTCGCTAACGCCAACAAATAGTACACCATCGGGCTTCAAAGCTCTTTTAATATTTGTTAAGATATATTGCCGAGAATTTTCATTTAAATAAATTAATAGATTCTTGAAGAAAATGATATTATATTCATTATTTGGAATTTTATAAAATTCTTTAATTAAATTCATTCTTATAAAATCAATATTACAATCAGTTGCTTTTAGCTTAATTTCATATTTGTTGTCTATGCCTGAAAAGTATTTATCTATTACTTCTGGCGCAAGGCTTCGAAGAGATGATTTAGAGTAAATACCAAGTCGAGCTTTGTTTAAATTTAACATAGATATATCGGTAGCGACAATATTGAAGTGCTCTTTTGCAAAACCGGATTCAAGCAATGAGATAGCAATTGAATAAGCCTCTTCACCCGTTGAACAAGGTGCGGAAAGAATTTTTAATTTGCTATTTTTATTAGTAATCTTATAATTTTGCGCATATTTCTTTAGATAATTAAACGCTTCCCTATCCCTAAAAAACCATGTTTCTGGTACTTTTACCTCTTCAATTAACTCCAATATCATATTAGTATCTGACCTTATAACACCTAACAACTCATCTTCAGTTTTAATATCAGATTTGAGCATCAAGCTACGTAAACTTGTCTTTAATGATAAATCCCCTAAGGATTCGGGGTCTAAACCCATCTCATCAGATATAATATTTATTATTTTATTAAAGGTTGTATGATTATTCATTTGGAAAAACTGCTCTGAAAATATTTTCTATATTAATTACCTTAACTGTATTTTCATCGTCAATATAATATGCTTTTATCAAATTGCTACCACTTAAAGAATTAGACTCCGCTATCAGTTTAGAAGTATCTAATTCTATAGTATCTGTTAGCTCTTCTATAATAAGTCCAATAACTTGCTTCGTATATTTATAAATTATTATCCTGCTACTTAGTAGTAGTTGTGAGTTTTCATTAAACATGTATTTTTTTAAATCGACAACTGGGATTAACTCTCCTCTAAAATTAATAAGACCACAAATATTCTTATTGGCCTCAATTATTGTCTCTATCCTAACAATAGGGATAATCTCGATAATATTCTTAATATCTAATGCAAAGTAATTATTATTAATATCAAAAGGTAGTAGCGTCAATTATACTCCTTCTTGAAGATGGAATTTCTGTAATTCACCAGATAGATTTTCGATGGCCGACTTTAGCGAACGTGATGCTTCATTAAAGCCAATAATCGAATCCCTTGTTTGTTGTGTTGCATTCGTTAATTGATTCATCGACTCACTTATTTGAGTAGCACTTTCAGATTGAGAGTCCATTCCCACCTTTAAATCACCAATTTCTATTGGCAACTCGCCAATTCTCTGGATTAAGGCTTTAATTTCTAATATTATAGTGCTAACTTTCTGAACACTATTTTTATTTTCGTCAGTATACGAAATAATAAATTCTGTACCTTCATTAACGGCGTTTTGCATCTCTTCAATGAGTTTTTCAATATCGAGAGCGGCGATAGATGTCTGGTCAGCTAATCTCCTGATTTCACGCGCAACGATAGCAAAGCCACTGCCAGCTTCTCCGGCTCGCTCTGCTTCGATAGAAGCATTCAGCGACAGCAAATTTGTTTGGTTAGCAACTTTCGTTATTGCTGTAACTATATTATTAATATTTTTGGTTCTATTCTTGATAATATCTAATTTTTCGTATATGCCTGTACTTGAATTAACCATATTATCCAAGCTAAATTTCATATTTTCTAACTTTTGCAAGCCACCCATAGCAATGTGATTAGTATCTAAAGCCATTTGATTAATGTCATCGGTTTTATCCGCAATTTTTTGTGATGTATCAGCAATAGCCATACTCGACGCATTAACCTCGCTTGATAAAGATGCTTGCTCGGATATAGTTCCTTCTAATTGGCGTGCCGATGCAGTAATTTGCGTAACAGTTTGAGTAACAGTAATACCAGAAGATTGCACTTTTCTTATTAAATCCTCTAATTTCCCTATCATCTGTTCAAAAGAAAATACCAACCTAATAGATTCATCTTTAACATTTCGCCTACGCCTATCCAAGCTATTTTTCACCTTATATTCTTTTATCATAGCTTTTGCATCTCCTAAGGAACCTGAAGAAATCTTATTAGCAACCTCGGCTATATAGTTTAAAGGCTTTGCCATTCTACGCGCTATAATAGTAGCTATAACAAGGACTATTATAAGTGTAATAGCTACGACTACAAACAATCTATATTGAATACTACTTGTAATGTCATTTACTTTGACTTTTGTATCTTCATAATCATCTTCGTAAGTACCTGCTCCAATAAGCCAGCCCCATGGCTTAAAATAGGCTATAGCCGCAATTTTACGCCTATAATCTTTCTCTCCATGGTTTTTCCAGAGATACTTATATAAATGTATTGCATTCCCTTCCAATTTAATACCTTCGCTCACCATTTGTTGAGCTATTTTGACACCATCGGGCGATGCTTCATTTGATATATCTTCCCCGTCTCGCTCACCTTTATAAGAAATAATATATTTCCCTTTATGAGGGGGAATAGCTCCAATGATATAAGTATATCCTGTTTTGCCAACCTTCATATTCATTATGGAGTTGCGTAAAGTTGTAACAGAATTTAATCTTTCTCCAACATATAACATACCTATAATTTTACCATTATTATCTTTTAGCGGTTCATAAAATGTAACGTACCAATCATTAACTACATACGAAATTCCTTTAAAGTTCTGTCCGTTCAAAATCTTACTAATTACTGGATTTTGAGCATTATTAGAATCATAAGCAGGAATATATGTACCGATAGCTCTTTGATTATCAGAAGTAGGAACGTTTGTAGCAACTCTAATCATACTACCGTTATCGTCCATTCTCTGAAAAATAGTAACAGTAGCACCTGTTATGTCTTTTACTTTATCTACAATCGGTGAACTGATATTCATATTATTATTTTGCCCTAACCACCTACCACCTATTAACATCTTAGGGAGAGTAACATTTAAAACAGAACTACTAAATTGATTTCGTGCACTCCAAGAAACAAGTTCATTAGAAAAAGATATACCGCCTTCGTTATGAATAATAGAATTCATAATCTTTATCGAGGCTGAATTTTTAATATTTAGCATTTCATCCGCAGCTTCGCACATAGAATATATATCTCTTGCAATTTGCTCCACATTATCTGAAGCTATATTCAACACCTCATCTTCTACTGACTTTGCTACACTATTTTGAAGAATCACCGAAAGGACTTGCAACACCACAACAGGAGTAATCACAATAAAGATTGCCAATATAGTTATCTTTGCTCTGTATGAAAGTTTCAATTTATTCTCCTGTAGTTAATATTTGCTTAAACTAATTTTAAAATTACCCAAATTAATTTCATAAAATTAACATATTTTTGAATAGTTTCAAAATCCTTACTTGATATGTTATCTAAATTTTCTATTTTAATATTTGTATTTTATATACTTTCATTTATATACGCTTCTGCTAACGGCATAGGCAAAAATATATTAAGCTATAAAGCAAGTATAGATAAATACTATTTCTCATTTAATTATAAAAAATTAGAATCATTAAAATTAGAATTATCGAATGAGCCAGCTCATAATAATGATGACAAATTTTTAACAAATTATTATCAAGGTATAATTAACTATTGCCTTGGCAGAATATATTACAATTATGACAAAGATAAGGCAAATAAGCGATTTGAAGAAGCACTCGATAATTTTTTAATTTGTGATAATATTAAAACGGATGTAGAAATAACAGCCATGATATCCGCAACTTATGGCAAATTATCATCATTATCTATACTTAAAGTATTTGTATATGGACTAAAAGCCAAAGATTACATAGAGAAAGCCTATAAAATGAACCCATATGCACCCAAAGTATTGATTATAGCCGCTACTCATTTAATGCATATACCAGAATTTTATGGTGGAGATAAATCGAAAGCACGAGAATTGTTAAACAACATATTGTCTTACAAGGAAAGTAAAGATTCCGTACGAATAGATTGGGCAAACTATGCCGAAGCCTTTGCATACTTAGCTCAATTAGAAATATTAGAAAGCAATATCAGTAAAGCAAAGGTGTATATGCAAAAAGCATTAGATAGGATACCTGATTACGGATTTGTCAAATATGACTTAGCAAAACAGATTAAAGCAAAGGAGTAAATCTCTTATCCAATTCAATAAGAACGACTTGTGCCCTATTCACTGCTCACCTTAAACTATATCATATCCACTTTATTATAGAGTTATATAGTTTATCTGCATTCAAATAATCTAAACAAAAATATTCTTTATTTGTGCAACTTGGCTTAAAGAAACATTTACATTCTTTATCAGGCATTACAATTTCACCCCGACCATACAATTCAAATTCTAATGGATTAAATATATTATTCATAAGAATGAGATTCTTTTTTAAGCCAATAGCAATATGCATCCCCATAGTTACAGCTGAAACAACTACATCACACTGATTTACTTCGGAAATAAATTGTTGCAAAGGGAAGTACCCTAAGTATAAAGCACCTGTTGCTTCTGCAAAAGCCTTATTTTTTTCATCTTCTTGCTTGCCACCTAATAATAGCGGGTAATAACCATTATGTTGTAATTTTTTAATTAATTCAATCCAACTGTTATCGGGAAGTAAGCGAGACACCCAACGAGCTCCACAGCCAGTATTTAAACCAATAATTTTTTTACCATCATTAGGTATATTCCATTCAAAGCTATCATCCAAGTCTATAATATAGTCTTCGCCCTCAAATTTCCACCCACAAATTTCAAAAATTTCTTCTGGATATGACTTTGTATTTTTTTTATTTAAATCATCAAACAAACCAGTCAAGTACTTATGCTTTGCAAGTTCATTAGCATAAAAAGGCATATTATTTTTTAGATTAAAGCCTTTAAGCTCTTTATAAGTAAGGCTATTAGTTAGCGCTACGGCTTGCATATCTTTATCTAAATTAATAACTAAATCGAATTCGATAGCTCTTAAAATTTCTAAAGATTCTACAGAATAATCAAATGTCTTATCAACAATAGATGGTATAATGTCAGGTGAATATGTTAGCCAAAATATTCTATGTTGTGGATATTCTTTTTTTATCTTAGGTAGAAGTGTGCTTGTTCTTATCACATCACCAATTGCACCAAGCTTAATTATTAGTATAGTGCCAACTGTCTTATCATAATATGGACAAGTTTCACATTTAACCCCGAAATCTTTATGTGGCTTGCAAGGCATATAACCTTTAAAATGCCTACAATCTGAGTAAAAAATCACTTCTTCGTTGTTCATTCTTATAAATTATATTGTATTAATATAAAAACTTGTAAACTAAGTATGTTGCTTTCTTGTGTTTCGAACATCGTAATAGGAGTTAATAACTCCCCTCTATTATTATTCTTACCGATTATATTCATAAAGCCAATTGCACCACCAGCATTGATATAGAAATTATCTCTTAAACGCCCTTCAACTCCAAGTTTTAACAAAGCTCCTATTCGCATAGCGTCATCTTTTGGCGCAATTTTGTAAATCTCATCTTGAAAGACATCGTTATTTTTATAATCTCTATTCCATTCAATATCAATATTATGAATATAACTCATTTCAAGTTCAATTCCAGTATATACATTTGCTCTTGCAAACTTTACAGGCAAAAAGACGTAATGTAGTCCAGAGTTTATACTTGCTACATTTAAAGTATGAGAATAATAGTCTATAATATTACGGTTATAATTTACACGTTCCTTACCTCTAAAAAAGAAGTATTTAAATGAGAAAGGTATTCTAAATGTAGCAGCCTCATCTACGGGAAAAAGGAATTGCAATTGCACACCCGGCTGTGCATCGGGGAAGCTACCGCCAGTAATAGCGTCGTCGTTAGGAGATGTATCAATTATAGGTAATTTAGCAGGATTATCCCCTAATATTTGCGTTGTAACAATACCTCCAGCTACTCTATAATTTGTATTAAATTGTGAGTATGAATTAATAGACGTAAATATTATGAAGATTGCAATAATATATGATAATTTCATTTGTAATCCATTTTATAATTAGTAGCTATATTCCGAATATAGATAGACAATTTTATTAGCAATTTTATTTTAAAATTTCCTTAATTCCGTATAGCCTCTTAGAATTCTCGTTATTTGTCTTTACTAACATTTCGCCCAAAAGACCAATCGATAGGAACTGTACCCCCACTATAATCATTCCTATTGCAAACAAGGTAAGAGGACGATTACTTAGATATGTCAGCCCTAATAGCCATTCAACAATTAAGTACATTAAAATAACAAAGCCCACAAATGATACGAACGAACCTACTGCGCCAAAGAAGTGTAATGGTCTTTTAAAATACTTAGTCGTCAATAGTACAGTTAATAAATCTAAGAAACCATTTATAAATCTTGACAAACCAAATTTAGAATAGCCATATTTACGCGGGTGGTGTTGCACAACCATTTCAGTAACTCTAAATCCCATCCAATTAGCTAAGGCAGGTAAATAACGGTGCATTTCCCCATATACATTAAGCGACTTCACAACTTCATTTCTGTAACCCTTCAGCCCACAATTAAAATCATGTAGTTTAATCCCCGCAACCTTTGATGTAGCCCAATTAAACAACTTAGAAGGTAAGGTTTTGGAAATAGGGTCATAACGTTTCTTTTTCCAGCCAGAAACCAAATCGTACCCTTCTTCTAATTTCTTGATTAAATGTTCAATTTCGGAAGGGTCATCTTGTAAATCTGCGTCCATTGTAATAACATATTCCCCTTTTGCTCGGGCAAAACCAACTGATAATGCAGCACTTTTACCGTAATTTCTTCTAAATCTTACGCATTGAAACTTTGGGTTGTTAGCGTTAATATTCTTAATTACTTCAAATGAATTGTCTGTAGAACCATCATCGATAAAAATGACTTCATAGCTATCGTTTGCTAATCTTGTAAGTTCTACTGCTAATCTATTAGATAATTCGGGTAGAGATTCTTCTTCGTTCAATAATGGAATAACAACAGATATTTTAATTTTATCAAACTTATGTAAATTACCCTTTTGAGAAAAATGTACCTTTTTCTTAGATTTTCCTGAAGTGGGCAGTTCCTTATTTTGAATATTATCTATTTTATTTTCTTTCATATTTATATTTTATTAATTATTGCCTTTCCAATTATTGCATTGTCTTTTTTTAATATTAATAAGTAAACACCTATTGATAGAGTCTTTAGATTGTCTATATTAGACTGCTGCTTACTTACTAATTTGTCGCCATTAATATTGTATATTTCATAGGAGTTAAAGACAAGATTTTGACTAAGCTTAATATTGTCTACAAAGGGATTAGGGTATACTGTAATATCTGATATTTTATCATCATCGACTGAAGTAGCTTCTTTTTTATAGTAAATATCTATATATAGCTTATCTATTGCATCATTAGATAATGTAATTTTAGTACTTTTTCTTAAATCTTCATTTATTACAATACCTCCCATAATATCTCTTAAAAATATAGAGTCTACATTTTTGGGTATAGAGTTGATATTCCAAGATATATCGACTCCTTTAGCCCCAGACCAATTAATAAGTAATTTATGTCTATTTTGCCAAACTTCTTTGTCAGCAGGTATACTACGTAAATCTAAATCTGTATGAATTAAATCATAAAATTTAGAACCATCACTATTATATTTTGATGAATCTACATATTCTAAAGCGGCATAAAATGTAGGTGGGAATGGTGGCAAGGAATGCTCGCCTAAAGCCGTATCTACAGAGTCACCAGCCATTTCATTAATACCTACTCCTAAATTAAAGAATTTGTTTGGAGTAGCGGTATTATTTACTTTAAAATAAATCAAGACGTTATCATCAGCCTTTAGAGCAGAACAAATAAAAAAGGCTACGACAAAGAGAATAGAGTGTTTCATAATAATATACTTTATAAATAAAAGGGCAACACGTATTAGATGTTGCCCCAAATATAATACTAATTCAGTTTATTTTACAACATTAATTTTAACAACTGAGTTATATTGTCCAGCAATTATTTTAACAAAATAGTTACCGTTTGAATAGTTTGCTAAATTAACATTATAGTTGTATGTTCCAGCATTTAATTGAGCATTAACGATTGTTTCAACAACATTACCTAAAGCATCAAAGATACTTACAGTAACATTAGAAGCTTCGTTAATACTGAAATTAATATTTGAGAATTCTGAAGCAGGGTTAGGGTTAGCTGTAAGGCTATTATCTGCACCAGTCATAACTTCTGTTTTAGCAATTCTTAAAGAATTATAAGATAAACCTTCGATAGTAATTGAAGATGATTCACCTTTAGAGATACTACCAAGATATTCACCAGTTACAGCGTCAGTTAAAGTATAGTTTGCATCAGCATTGTTAATATTCACTGCTAACGGATAAGTAACACCTTGTAATTTAACTACTGATTCGTTATTGTTTGATACTGATTTGTTATCAGAAAAACGAACATCGAACATGCCAGCCATAGGTACTGGAGGTAATTCAAAGTAGTTTAATACATTGCCATTAAGGTTAGTTATATATAGGTTGTTTTCTTTTTGTCCATTATCACGAATATTGATTACTTGACTATTGTTTAAAACTGTAGTTTTTTCATTTTGGAATGCAACATTACTTAATTTTGGAACATAAGTTTCCTCTAAGTTGTAGTAGCCATCGTTAGATGATTTAATCCAATAACCCATACCTGGAGTCATGTTAGAAACTTGGTAATATCCTAAGTCAGTTCTATATCCGTAAACGCCATATTGTAATGTATATTCTGGTGCAGGTAAAGCTCCATCATCTGAAGGGCTATAAGTAATACCTTCAACTGCAGTTAAGACAGATAAAGCACCAACTAAATTCCAACCACCACTTACAGACGCATTCCCTGGATCTGGAGTATCGCCAGCAAACACTTTAATTGCATTATCAGCATTAATAGTTCTAATGAAAGCACCAGCAAATTTAGTATCAACTAATTCTGGATATTTAATAAAGTAACCTTCACCAAATTTAAGATTTTGTCTTTGTTGGTATTGGCTATTTACGAAAGCCCAAGGCTCGTTGATAGCATTTTTGTAAACATTCTTCCAGAATGTATTTTCTGGGTTCAACGGTAAAGATAATAAGTTCCAACCTTTTTTAATTAATGGATTACCTAAATCATCAACAAAATTAACTGATTGTGGTAAAGTATATTCGATTAAGAATTCATTAACACGTGTATCAGTAATTGTATATGATCTTACAAACTCATTTACTTTTGTTGCTTCATACATATTTGTTGCTTGACCAGCAACACCATTAATAACTGGCTTTATATATAATTGAGCATTTAATGGAAATTCACGTACGTCCCATGAAACAGTAATAGGATAGTTTGCTTCTAAATTTGATACTTTCGCTTTGTATACCCAAGAATTTACTCCTTTAGGTAAAGTATAAGGGCGAATATCACGAGAATTTGTACGAGGTGCAATTATGCTAGGAGCAAAATCACCAAAACCAAATGGAACCATAGGTGCTACATTAGGATTTGTTGGGTAAAAGCGTGCATCTAATACAGTTGTTGATAATGGAGAGTTATAAGCAAACTCGCCATATAAATTATCTACACTTTCAGTAGCTCTATCGCCAGTACCGAATACTAATTTAGCAGTTTGTCCAATTCTATTGTTTAATAATAAATTGATACCACCTGGGTTACCGATTGATTTAGTCCAATCTGGTTCGTAAGGATTTCTAATAAATAAGAAAGTAACTTTAATTCTAACTGGATTTACTTCAGCATAACTTGATCTTAAAGTAATATATCCAATATGTAAACCGTGAGGAATTTCTCCAGCGACTTTAGGTAGTTTAGTAGGATCGCATCTTACTTCTACAAGTACATCACCATCATCTACAGTAGTTTTCATAACTGGGTCTAATGATTCGCCTAAGATACCGTTGTCAATCCAATTAATAAAACCGTTTCTACCATTATTTGTAATTGAGAAGCCTTTATTTTCATTTAAGGCATCTTTGTTTATTCTTAACCATTCAGAATCAGTTTCGATTGAAACTTGTTGTAATCTAGATTTAGAAGTAGAGTTTACTAACTTAATTCTAGCAATACCATATTGCTCTGGAGAATTATCGTCTACAGATACTAAATCTGGAATTTCATATACTGACTCGTCGTCATTTTTAGGCAACTCGTCATTAGCAATAGAAGTAACTCTAAATTTAGGCACGTTATCAGTGATTTTTAATGTAATAGCTCCCGGATATACTGGCTCAATTTTGAACATTGCGTCATCTACAAGTGGACCTGGCAATATTGGAGCATTTTCATCTTCAGAAACAATAGCATTAGTCATACCACTTAAGTATGTTTCTGGTAAGAATAAGTTACCATCTAATCTACCACGGTTATTACCGATTCTAGCTCTATTATATAAGTTATAATAGTTTTGACCAGCAGTATCATAATCAACCATACCTTCCCAAGCAAATTGCTTAGCAACGTCTAATTCATTGTATTTTACTTCTCTATTATCAATATAGATAGGAGTTGTTTGTATTAAGTTAAATCCTGAGCTACCACCTTCTTTTTTAGCCATAACTCTAAAACGAACATATAACAATACTTCGTAAGTTTCTCCCATTGGATCAGTTTCAGGTAATTCTTTAAGAGATGTACCAGAAATAACTATACGGCGACCGTCTTCTTTATCTTTAGTATCCGACCATTTATTTGGATTAATAAAGTACCAATAGTAATCATCTTCAACATCATCAGTTTTGATTGTAAAAGAATGAGCCAATGGATCTCTATCAGCTGGAACATAAGAAGGGTGAATAGTTTCAACACCAATTGCTCTTACAGCTTTATCATTATAAAAAACAGAGAACTTGAATGATTTAATTGGTTCTACTTTATAATTTGCAACACCTTCGGCATTTTTATAACTAAACCAATTATTAGTAACAAAAACTGGAACTAAAAATTCACGAGCTCCACTTACTGTTGGCGGAACCCATATTCTACCATCTGGATAAAAGGCTTTATCATACGATTCTTCTTCCCCAGTTAAACTCAACTTAGGTATCATAGGTCGTACGAATACACCTTGTGTTTGACTAAGGACTTCAGTCCCAGTAGCCACCAAGAAGGTCAGAAACAAAGACAAGCCTAAAATACTTTTTATCTTGTCTAAACGTAGTAAGACTTTCATCTTTACCCCCATTAAAAATTTAAAAACTTAATTAATTATTTATTAATATTTTTCTTGTTACGACTTTCTTATCCACCCATATTAAACTAAAGTAAACCCCATTTACTAAGTTTATGTTTTTTGAATAAGAACTTTGGTTTATGAAATCATTTATAATAATTTCACCTACAGAATTAAATAATTGAACTTTTGTAATATTATTAGAATTAGAATATACACTAAATACATTGTTGTGGATAGATACTTGATATAATTCATGAGTATCATCTTCAACATTGTTAATCTTGCTTGCTATATATTTTATTCTAATACTATCCCCTGTTACTTTATTATAATTATAACAATTACAATTACTTAATTGTATAGGTCTTACTATTATCTTTGACAAAGTATCTGTAATTTTGTCTGTTCTATTAATTTTTATATCAAATAGATTTAAATTTGGTATAAATGGAACTTCTGGTTTCATTTTAACTACTATTTTAAATCCATGTTCATTTTGTTCGTATTGTTCTAATTCAAGGTCTTTATTTAAATTATCTAAATTTAATAAATATGCATTATTTTCAGCTTGAATATCATAAGCTAAGTAATCATATTTTAGCAATTTATCTGATTCTGCTTTAAGAGATAAAACATTTGTTTTTGTTGAGTCATAATTATAGTTATCTTCCAAAAATGATGTAGTAATAGTATAATCTGTTTCCACTTTTTTAGGCTTAATCCAGATAGTATCTAATCTATTAACTGTATTTTGATACTCATCAGTAAATTCGATATATTCTAACTCAACTAAAGCTGAATCATTATCGCATATTGTACCAATATATTCGCCATAAAATCCAATAAGATCTTTTTTGCCACTCATCAGAGTAAAATTATTTAAGCCATATCCAATTATCTTGCCTTTTTCAATTCCAAAGCTCATATCTGAGAAGTCAGCAAATTCAGTTAAAGTATTCGTAGTTATTTTGCTATGAAAATATAGTTTGCTTCTATCGTACTTAATAGAAAAATTAAATCCATACAAAGAGTCACTTTTTTTGACGTCGCCAATACCTATTGTGATAAGCACTTCTTTGGTATCCTCTAACTTATTACAATATTTGACATCGTAATGAGAATTTAGTTTAATATCTACTTTCTCTTTAGAAAAAGCATCTACTGTGCCGGTATAGAATACCGACACAATAAATACTGGGATCAATATGTAAGTATTAGTTTTCAACGATTAATTTCTTAACAACATTTAAACCATTACCTTCTAATCTAAGCATATAAACACCTGGATTAACTTTTTGATTATTATTGTTTAATAAATTCCAATCAAAATTAGCTACGCCATTAGCTATTTCACCTGCATACAATGATTTTACTACGTTACCGCTTAAATCATATATATTTAATGAATAGTATCCACTTTCATTCACATTAACATTAATTGTAGTTAATGAAGAGATAGGGTTTGGAGTATTAGATAATACTGATTGTGAGGCATCTTTAATTTCAACATTATTTAAATTCATATCGATTGAAGCTACATCATCACCATTAAATCTAACATCACGTAAACTTAAATTATTGTCATTTAAACGTACTTTTATAATTGCAATTGGGTTGTTAGCTTCAAATTTGCCATAACCAGAAATTACAACTCTATCTGTAGTATTAGTAAGCATTAATTCATTTTCATCAGTAGTATTTTTTAATACATCAACTAAAGCACCATTAATATCAAATTTAACACTAACAGGACCTTCGTAATAATTATTTAAATACACTGGGAATTCATATAAGCCATTTTCTAATTTAGTCAAAGAACCAACTTTGATGTTATTAGCTGTATATTCTGCAGTTAATTTACCATATAATGGGAAAGTATCAATTACCCAAGGTAACTCAGGCAATCTACCAGATAAATAAAGCATAATCCATGCAGCATCATTTTCGTCAGCTTGGAATAAGATTTGTTTTACTGAGCTAATTTCATTTGGTAAGTCATCAGTAAAGATTTTGCTTTTCTTCTTAATATTAACTTTTTCGCCAGCACCGTTATAGTAGTAGCGTCCATTATGATTTACGTCTGCATGGTAAGCAGCTCTACGTCTAACTGGGTCTAAAGGTAAGCCTTCAACAACTGATTTCAAAATTAATCTTGCATCATTAGCAGTTACAAAACGACTTTGAGACATATTGTAGTGTTTATTACCAATAGCTTTAGAGAAATCAACGTCTCCATCGCCCCACCATTCAGCAACATTAAATCTTACTGTGGCAGTTAAAAGAATTCTTTTATCAGAGCCACCAGATGGTTGCCAATCAGAAGTTTTATCTTCACGAGTTCCAGCTAAATTGATGTCTTTATCAAAATATAAAGCATTCAAATAATCAGCGCCTTCGCCAATCATCTTACCTTCGCCTTTAATACCAACTACAGCACCTTTAGTAATTACTCTTGTGTCAGTTATATCTGGTCTGTTTTTAGGACCGATAGTTCCATAGCAAAATTCAATATTACCTTGTTTAGAATATGCATCTTTTGACTCATATAAACGAACTTGAAAATTAGCTACAGATGATTTTACAGGTGTGCCATCTACTAAATAATTGATGTTCAAGTTTTTCCATTGAACAACAAAAACTTTATAGCTTACATTGTTATCGTCAGTTTCAGTTATAGTTGTATAAGAAATAGAAGATGGAACAAACCCTTGAGTAAAGAAGTCTGTAGAATCTCTTAAATAGTGATCACCCCAATAAGGAGCAATAACGTTATTTGGATAATTGTTTGCTTCCAAAAACAATGCTTGTGGATTTGGAGCTGGTAAATTTGGAGGTGCCGATAAAGTTATAAATCCATTAGTAGAAATCCATGCTTGATGGAAAATTTCACCATTAAATTCAAAATCGAAACCAAGATTTACTTTAACATAACCATCATTTCTATCATTTCCGATGTAATTAGGTGGCAAAGCAAACAAAGAAGGACTAACGTTAGTGCCATTAATTTCTTCATAAGGTTTATTTTCCACCAAGGTGATTGATTTGTATTCACCAAACACCTGAGCAGTCGCTTTTGGAGATGTATATGTCATAAAACATGCTATCGCCATACCAACTGCAGTAAATAAGATTTTTTTCATGATATACTCCGTTTTTATTTTCATTTCTAATTTTAGCTTAGGTCTCTCCGAAAAGAGACCCTTGCTAATTATATCATTAATTATTTAACTACTACAACCGGATATGTACTAGTTGCATTACCAGCAACTAATCTTAACATATACTGTCCGTTTGCAAGTCTGTTTCCGTTCACGTCAGCAGCATTCCAATCTACATTGTATTGACCGCTTCTCATATCTTCATTAACTAAAGTAGTAACAACATTACCTAACATATCTACAACTTGTAAAGTAACTCTTGAAGATTTTAATACTTCGAATGATACTTTAGTATTTGCTGATACTGGGTTTGGAGATACAGCACTAATCTTAGTAGCAGTAGCTTCTAAACCTAAATCTTCAACAGTAGATACCCAATCGTGCATAATAATGAATTGATCAATACCATCATCAAGTACAGTTAATGTAGCAACATCACCTTGGATAGATAAGCTAACTTGAGAGTTATAATAAGCCTTATTAGGGTCTCTCATGTTTATAGAGAAGATGTTACCATCAGAGAATCTATCTTTTAACCACCATGATGAACCAGCTGGATTCTTCGTAGCGTCATCTATTGCTGGTATGTCCTTAGTATTCCAAGTCAAAGTTACAGGGAATAATGGAGAAGAACCACCAGTTACACCACCAGCTTGGAATCTACCTTTGTAAACAAATATATTAGGAGTATTTACTCTTGCTGTAGGGAAAATGTTTCTTATCACGCCGTTTCTATTTGTAATAGTCCAACGAGCATCAAAAGCATCATCAAATGGTCTTGGAGGTAATTCATATTCACATAAGTCTTCGTCAATTTTACCGATATAGTCATTATCATTACCATCGCCAGTTGAAGTACCTGAAACTGAAGAAGTACCGAACGTTAAATCTTGGTAAGCTCCTTTAATATTAGCAACTCTTATAGTAGCTAAGAAATCAGTTGGTTGAGAGATAGTTAATCTGAAGAATAATGTATCAGATTGTCCATCTTTATCTCTTGCAACTATCTTAACAAACAACCAATTACCCTTATTTGGAGTTAATGTACCAACTTTAGTTATTGTAGCTTCATAGTTATCAGTATTACCTGTTCCATTAAATGTTGCTGGAGTAATTCTCAATCCTGTGATTGGTTGTCCATTTTCATCTATTAAACTTAAAGTAATGATTTCATTTGAATTGTTTCTATTTAAATCTATATCCTTGATACTAATTTTAGTAGAGTAGTCAGCATCTTGATCGATACAAGCTATAGCTGGGATACCGCTAATATCAGGGTTATGTTCTGTTTTTTGTACATTTAAGTCTAATACTGCATAAGTAGACAATCCATTTTCATCTGTAACAACAACTGTTACTTTGCTTAATTTTGGAGCATCTTTAACGCCTGGAGTGCCGTATAGCATACCTGTATTAGAGTTAATTTTCAACCAATCTGGAGTTGTTTTTAAAGAAGCTAAATTAATATTTCCAGCTTCTGGATAACAAGCATCGATAGGAATAGTATTTTCTGGTGTACTTGCATAGATTAATTTATAAGTATGTTTTTGACCAAAGTTTGGATCATAAACTTGAATTTGACGAGATACATCTAATAAAGATGGGTTATAGTCAAAATCTTCCTTAGCATCTGGCAATACACCATTTGTGATTGTAGGAACTACGTTAATAAAGATTTCATATTTATTAGAATTAATTCCACCGTGTCCATCATTAACAACTACAGTGAAAGTAGTGTCAGTATTATAAGAAGTATTATATTGAGGATTTGGTTTTAATAATTCTAAAGCTTGATCTTTAGGAATACGAATATTTAATTGACCATTTGTAGTAAAGTCTGTAGCAAATTCATCATTAGCAACATCTTCACCATACTTAGCTAAATATTCATTTTTCATCCATGATGGTCTTGATTGAACTAAGATAGCACCTTCTAAATCAAATTGGTCTTTATCGTAGATTAAAGTATCAACTACAGAAGTATCGTTTGGATTTTGGCGTAAAGCGATATTCATAAAGCCATAAGCTGTTTTACCATAACGGAAGTCCCAACCTTGAGCAGCTGGAGATTTGTCTTCCCATTCATCATCTGTATTAATGTCGATTTGGAATCTTAATTTATCAGTTAAGTTAGCAATTAATTTACCGCTTCTATCAGTACCACAAGTATATTGAGTACCTTTAGCATCTACGTATACTTTTGCTGGGTCATCTAATCTATAAGTTGTATAATCATCACCTGGTTCTAAGAATCTAGGAGTACTATCGACAACAAATACTTTAAATGTATAATCAGTAGTATAGCTTGGGGCAACGTTAATTGTATCTTGTTGTAAGAAACGTGCATTAGCCACATCGTAAGCTGGGTTAGAGAAATAACCTGGGTAAGTTTCAACCCAACGATCTAATTGATCTTGGCTTACAGGCGGATTCATTGCTTTCAAGTTATCCACATTTCTATAATGAGGTGGGTAGTTCTTAGCAAATACAGTAATTGAATCGCCACCTGGAACCACGAATGGGTTAATTGGAACACCAGCTAATTCTAAATATCCACTTGCACCATAAGCAGCAGGGTCTGCAGCATATTTTTTATTTACTACTAACCAACGGCTTAAAGCTGAATTTGGATGAGTTTCCCAAGAGTAATCTAATCTAGCATAAGCAGTAGGTTCTAAGAAAGAACGTGGGTCATAGAATCTATTAGAGTCAATTGCAGTAATTGTAACAATAGAGTCTCTACCTTGTCCTTCAAATCTACCTAAAGTGCTATAAGTACCAAAAGATACTGGATATTCTCTGTTTTCAGTCAAGAATACTTTGTTTAAGAATTCAGTATATACAACATCTTCTTTAACATCTGGGTTTTCTTCAGATGGGTAACGGTTTCTAATTGTATCAGTTTGTAATTTGATAATATTACCTGTCCATACTGGAGGGCGTGTAGATTCAGTAATTCTAAATGCCATACCTTTAACAGCAGCATTATGAATACCTTCTCTCCAAAGTATAGTTCTTGAAACGATAAGAACTGAGTCGCCTACTCTTACTGGAAGAGCGTTATATCTTTCACCAGCATAATAAGTAGTGTTTGAAACATTACCAATTAAGTTAGAAGCTGGCATAGATGGTCTGTTAGAGTATAGGTTTGTAACTCTAGCTAACGCATTATCATCAGCAGTATATCTACGACCTTGTAAAGTACCAAAATCTTCATTTTTAGCATTTCTATATAAGTTAGCTAATAATTCTGGACCGCTACCTAAATTAGCTAAACCTTCAGAAGTTCTTCTCCAAGTTGGGTCAGTTCTTAATGAAGAGTCTGGAACTAATTCGATAGTTTTACGGAATACTTCTCTATAAGGAGCATTTTCGTCTACTTGAGATAAGTTAGCTCTTACATAATCACCAGTTTTTAAGTTTACAACAAAGAAAACTGATTCATTTTTAGTTAAAGGATCGTGATTTGATGTTCTAGTTAAACCATCATAATTAACATTAGTTTCTAAGTATAATGGGTAACCGATTGGTTGGTAGAACACACCTTTTTCATCTGGTTTGAATTCTGTTTGTACAGCTGCTAAACCAGGATATACTAAATCTCCACCTTCATTACGTAATTCTGCATAATAAGGATCTCTAACCCATCTTTTAATAACTTTGTTATACGATGGTTGAGAAGGGTCATTGAAAGTTCTCAATCTTGGAGGGATTCCAACAGAGAAATCTTCAATTGGACTCATTCTACGTTTTGAGTAATCAGCAGTCTTAATATCTGTAGTTTTGTCGTAAATATCATAGATTTGACCAGACATTAATAACTTTTCAGGTATAGATGCTGGATCTGGAGTTGTTTCGTCGCCTGCAACATTCTTTAAAACGATAGGAACATAGTTAATATCGTGGCGTTCTAAAGATTCAAATGGACCTTTAGCACGTGGATCAGTTGGGTTGTCATTGATTAATTCTGGGTAAGTCATTGGTAACCAGTTAGTACCATCGCCTGCTACAAAGAAAGTTTCAATGTTATTTAATCCAACATTCTCTTGTAAGTGAGGTAATAAGAAGTTTACATTAGCTTCAGTATGTCCCCAGTAATTACCTTTTAATGTATCAGTACCACCATATCCAATACCAGTTGTACCTGCTAAGATACCTTTAGTATTTGGAGCATCTGGCAATCTGATTAAGAATCTTGCACTGTTATTAAATACTGAGTTAGCTGCTTCTGAGAATAAATATGAAGGTAATGGACCTTGCATTTCACCATAGATTGTTGCACCTGCTAAATCTGACGATGCTTCATTAGCACTTACGTTTTTTCCAGTAAATTGGATTGGACCAGTGATAACGTTTTGTGCCATACCGACTTGAGAAGTAGCTAAGTTACCAGTGATTAAAGATCTATTGAAGATTAATTTCAAGTTATAGTTATCTGAATAGATAGCTGAACCAGAAAATGCTTCGTTATTTTGTATTCTAACACGGTTAAAATTAATTGAATCTGAACGGAAACCAGTATTGTATGCTAATGAATCTAATACATAGATAGCACCACCAAGACCAATACCATTTTCACCGATGTTTGATTCTCTATTTCTGCGGTTAAATCCTTCTTCATTAGAAGTTGCACCGTTGCCCATTTGACTGTTAAAGAATTCTTGATCAGTAATTACCATTTTGTTATTGATAAATCTTGTAAGCATTCTTACATCAGCTGGGTAATCTTGTTCAACACCAGTGAAAGGACCATTTTCAGATGTGTACGAATATGGCAAACCATATTGATTTTTATTTACAACATCTAAGTCACTTAAGAAAAATCTATTTGCTTGAACGTTTGGTAAATTACTAATAAAGATAGCACCGCCATTACCATTATATACAGTATTGTTGATGAAATCAGTACCTTTAATAATTCTTAAATCGCCATTATGAGAATAGATAGCACCACCACCACGAACGCACCAAGATTCTAAATTCGCAGATGAAACGCCATTACCAACAGAGTTGTTAGCAAATTCAGCTCTAACGAATTGAATAATTCTCTTACGAGCTTCGATAGCTTGTGCAGAATCTAACTTATCTTCTTTAATATAAGTAGTATCGATTGAGCTTGGAACTTTGATAAATATCGCACCGCCAGCAAAAGCAGCAGTATTGTTTAATAAACGAACGGAATATTTACCATCGTAACCTAGCATTAAATCAGCAGCAACACCACCAGCACCATTAATGCTTAAAGGTCTTTTAGATACTATCGCACCACCAAAAGTTAATGAAGTATTGTTTTCTAATTTAATATCAAAACCATAATCTCTTGTAATAAGAGTTTCATCAGAACCACCAATTACTAATGGTTCGTAGTGAGAAGCGTTACCATCAAAATAGATAGCTCCACCAGCTCCAGATGTGTTATTTGTTAAATAAGTAGGGTTTAAGTTTTCTCTTGCTGGACCGCCTCTTAATTGCAATCTACCATCAGTATTAGCAACATAAACAGCACCACCACGAGAATAGCTTTCTACGTTTTCGCCATAAGTAGCAGGATTATCGAAATATTTAGCTCTAGTTTTGTTATTAGAAAGTTCACCAGCTAAAATTAAAGCTGTATGTTCACCAACATAAATAGCACCACCACGAGCACCTTCAGAAGCTAAATTGCTTTGATAGTTACGAGCTTCGTTACCATCAGCTTTGAAATAATCAGGTTCTGGGAAGAATACTTCTGTACCTTCAACTTTTATACTATTATTTACCCCTAAACCAACTTCAATATTCTTATATTTAGTATAGCTTAAGTTTACATCTGATTCCATATAAATAGCGCCGCCTCTTACTTGATTATATTCAGAGTAAGGATATTTAGCAGCAACTGTAGTATCATCATAAGTTCTAGTTTGTCCGCCAATAGTTTCAATATGAACGTTAGCTAACTGAACGTAGTTGTTATTGAATGACATTCTTCTCATTCTACCTAACATAAGAGCCAATCTACCGTCGTCATAAGCTTGACGGAAATTATCAGCTAATGGTTCAGGAGAATTTTCAGATTCATCAATATTGTCCGTTCTTAACACTTCTTTATTGAAATGTGAAGGAGCGCCAAACTTATCTGTTATATTAGGATTTTTATCGTTTGGATATACACCTAAAGATTGTGGTGTATGGTTGCCCGCTAAAAATCTAAATTCTTTAGGAGTTTGTAATATGTTCAAGGCACCTGCACGGTAACGAGCCATATTATTTTTGAAAGTTACATCAATTAACCAAGTTCTTGATGAGAAAGTAGTGATAGCACCACCAGCACCATTAGTTAATGTTCTCATTTTAGCATTTACTGCTGCATATTCAGCACCTTTATAATTGTAGATAGTTTGACGATCTACAGTAGTATCTTTCTTAATGTCTTGGAAATTGACATTACGGAAGAAAGCGGCACGAGCACCAGGTAATACTATAATATGTCCCCATTCTTGAGAATAGTTACCAGCAGGCTTTCCTATAAAAGTAATTGTTTCAGGAACAATGTTTACATTATTTACATTGTCTCCACCAATTCTTTTCCATGGTAAAGTTTTCAAGTTAGGGTCAAATTGTTCTGGGTCGTTATTTAAACGAGCCGTGTGGAACATTAAGGCTTGTTCGTAAGAAACAACAACATAATTACCATTAGTTGTATTTCTATACTTAGCATAAGCAGTCGGATCAGTTAAATTAACTATCTTTCTGTTACTTTTATCTAAAAGTACGTTAAAGATATAGTTATACTTGTCAGGGTGAACTGTAGGATCTTTTACAGTTTCAATACTGACAGTTCTAGCAGCTGATGAGTTGTCATTATACTGATCAACTGCACCATAGAAGAAATAGTCAAAACTTGCATAACCAAGCGGTTCGTACTGAACAACTGGGTTAATACCGTTCGGATTTTGAGTGTAAGTAGCTTTAGCAAAGCCATCGGCGATAATTCTACCACCAGTAGAATCAATCAATCTTCCGTTTGCCTGGAAGTGGATTGTGGTGCCAGGTTCTATAAGCAAAGTACCTCCAACCACATAATCGTTATTGATTATATAGATAGAGTCCTTTTGGAAAACCCTGACATCGCCCGGTTTAATACTACCAGAAACAAACACTGCCTGCTTCTGAGCAAAGCTCAGACCCACACTTAGCATTCCGAGTAGTATCGAAAATAAACTCAAACGAATCAATCGTTGCATGTTACCTCCAATAATTAAATAATTAATTGTAAAACAAATATATTTTAATGTCATTTTTTATTATCATAAAGAACAAAAATGGGCTTTAACCCAATAGTTCTATTCAATTATCGTGCCAAGACGTATCAAACCTTCCTTAGCCATTTCTGAGAATTCGGAAAGTTTAGCACTCAATACAATTTCGCGGTATAACTTCTCTGACAACTCTTTTTTAGATGCTTTTTCGTAAGCATAAGCCGCATAAAAAGTAAACCTTGCTTTTAAATTATCATCACCTACTAACTTTGAGGCATCTTCATATAATTTAGCAGCTTCATCATATTTCTTTTCTGTTTCTAAACATGCCGCTTTACCAGCCATTACTCCACTTTGAACCTCTCTCGATTCTGATGAAGCAGCTTCGTCAAAATATTTAGTAGCGTCGGCATACTTGCCTGTAGATAGCAATATATTAGCAACGTAAAACGAAGCTAATTTACCTTGCTCGGTACCACTAAACTCAGATGCTATATATTTCAAGCCCTTAACTGGTTCGCCTAAGTAGGTTTTACTTGGGTCGCCATCTAAAGCCTTTTGGTAGTCAGCCTTATCATAATAAGGTAGAATTCTCGACATAAGAGTCGATGCTGTTATAGAATTCTCATTATTCTTGAATTTAATATATGCAAAAGCAGCAACTGCAACTATCAAAGCAATTGATACTATTATTATAATTTTAGAATTTTTTTGTATAAAATTAACAGAAGAATCTTCAATTGGAGCATTCCCAGTTGAAAATTCTTCGTTGTTCATATCTCTTTCACTATTGTTATTTGCCATAGTACCTTACTAAATTATTTATTTACAAAAACTTGTACGCCCGAAGGGATTCGAACCCTAAACCTTTGGAACCGGAATCCAATACTCTATCCAGTTGAGCTACGGGCGCGAAAACTTTACCACTTCACAGCATACAAATATAAATGTTATTCTCAGAATAAACAATTTTTTATTCTGAAAACAAAACAGCAACTAAAATAAAGAATATTTTTATTTTTTATTTGTAGCTTATAATACACAGTGTTAATTTTTTTTAACACTACACAATTTTAAAATTTTATCGTTTTCTTAACAGCTTGAATAATATCGTTCTTGTTTGGTAAGATTGCAGTTTCATACGATTTTGCAAAACCTACTGGCACATCTTTAGAACCAACACGTAAAATTGGAGCATCTAAATACTTAAACATCTCAGCGTTTATTGCAGCAGAAATTTCTCCACCAAAACCGCCAACAATTTTATCTTCGTGAGCTACCAAAACTCTACCTGTTTTCTTTACAGATTCAAATACTGTATCTTTATCCCAAGGTGCCAAAGAACGCAAGTCAATAACTTCAACATTAATATTTTCTTTAGCCAACTCTTCGGCAGCAATTAAACTTAAATGAACTGCTGTACCATAGCTAACAATTGTAATGTCAGTGCCTTTACGTCTAACTTTTGCTTTTCCAAATGGAATAACAAAATCATCTGGAGGCATAGTAGCAGCTGTACCTTTAAAGTTATATAAATATTTAGGCTCTAAGAATAAAGTAACACCTTTTGAACGGATAGCATTGCGTAACAAACCAACGGCATCATCGGCAAAAGATGGCATAACGATTCTAATACCAGGTAAGGTAGCAAAAGCACCTTCGAGATTTTGAGAGTGATATAAACCACCTTGTATGTAGCCACCACTTGCTAACCTCATTACCATATTAGAAGTAAACTGCCCTCTTGTTCTCCAATAATCGTGAGAAGCTTCTACTAATTGCTCCATTGCAGGCCAGAAATAGTCCGCAAATTCTGCACCTTCAATTACTAACCTTATTTTGTCATTATATCGACTAAAGCCATTGGCTGTACCCACGATAGAATCTTCTGCTATTGGAGCGTTAAACACTCTTTCTTTACCAAACTCTTGAGGCATACCTTTTACTACATTAAATACGCCACCTTTTCCAATATCTTGTCCCCACATAAATGTATCAGGGTTAGAACGAAACTCTTCTTTTAGAGTATGGTTGATTGCATCAATAAATAATAGCTCTTCGCCTTGTGCTTCATACGTATATTCTGTATTATCTTCGGCTTTTACATAAGGTTCAGGCAATATAAATTCATTCCAGCTATTCCCATTAGCATCTGGTGCAGCTTCGGCTTTATCAGCAGCAGCAAATATTAAGTTCTTATTCTCTTCTTCCCATGCTTCTACTTCGGCTAAGCTTGCTATCTTTTTGTCAAGAATATGCCAACGGAACTGCATTAAAGGATCTCTTAAATGAACGGTATTTCTTTCTTCTTCTGAACGGTATAATTCGTGTCTATCAGAGTTAGAGTGAGAGCCTACTCTATCGCAGTCAGCATGGACCATAGCTGGACCTTTGCCTGATGTAATATATTCTTTAGCTTCTTGCATAGCACGATAAGAATCGAATGGATCGCGACCGTCGCAATTGACTATATGCAAATATTTCATTCCACGATAATTTTCTGATACCACTTGGTTAGCAGTTTGGTCTACTAATGGAACTGAAATACCATATTGATTATTTTGAAGAACAAATATTACTGGTAATTGCTCTAATGTAGCTGCGTTGATAGCCTCAAAGAAATATCCTTCAGAACTTGCTGATTCACCACCAGAATATATAGCTATTTCATCGCCTTTGTACTTTTTAATAGCTCTTGCTACACCAGCAGCGTGCAAACTATGGTTACCTGTACAAGAAGAAACGTTTTGAATTCTAATACTTGGCTTAGCAAAGTGATTGGACATATGGCGACCGCCACCTGCGACATCAGTGTCTTTACTCAATCCGTTTAATATAATCTCTTCTACAGTTATACCAGCTACTAAATTAGTGAGCATATCTCTATAATATGGGAATAAAAAGTCTTTACTAGCTCTAAATGTCTTGCCAATTGCCAACTGAATACCGTCGTGCCCTGCAAATGGAGCATGATAAGACCAACCTTTTGCCATTTTTAGATATAGGGCAGCTTTTTCGTCTAATCTTCTACCTAAATGATTGATTTTGTACCATTCTATTATAGTTTCGTTATCAAAGCCTGTAAAGTCAAATTTACTATATAATTCAACATTTACTTTCTGTCCCATATAATCCATAGTTACAAACTTTGAGTTCGATTGTTCTGTAGTTTCTGCTTTCTTATTTTCGGATTTCTTTTGAGTAGCTTTTGCCATCATTATCACCTATATATATAATTAATTTAAATTAATATCTCTTAATTCTCCAAGATAGAGTTAAACGTATATAATTTCTTTATATTGTGAATATTCAAAGATATAGCACATTTAAGTAATATGATGCTTGATTATTTTTCTTTTTTTTGTGGCTCCGTTAAAAAAATTGAACTAGGATTATCTGATAAAGTACGAAGTGTTTTTTGTAGATACCGATTTGTAATTTTGATTTGCTCTAAAGTTTCCTGAACAGTCATCAAACTTGCTTCGCTCCTATATGCAACATTACTTATTGAATTATTTGTTTTACTCATTAACGAGTCATATTTTAAATATGCTTTGTCAATATAAGTAGGTAATTTTAATTGTACTATCTGATTTGTTAATGAATCGACCATATATTGTAACTTTTGGGATACGAGCACTAAGTTTTGACTTGTTTGATTTGCATTATCCAACACTTCACTATTATTCATTTTGCTTACTAACTCTAATAGAGTGAGCGTTGAATTATTTAAATTATTGATAATTTCAACAATTTCTTTATTAGTAAGTACTTTATTTGTATTGTCAAGCATTGTTTTACCACTTTTTAGGAAGTCAATAGAGCTTTGCGACAGATGATTAACATCCAAATCTAGCATATTATTCATTACGCGTTGTGCCGCAAAAGTAATTTCATCCAAACCAGACGGAGCAGACTTTATTACTGGGAAAGGCGGTTCAAAGCCCTGTATCTTAGGGTATTTATCAACCATATCACTATTTGGAAAATGTAGTTGTAAAAAGCTACCGCCAGTTATGCCAGCCATTGTTAAACGAACTCGTAAATTATCATATATTTTGACATTTGGATCAATTTGCATAATGACTTCAATCATCAAGCTATCTGGTGCTACTTTAATGTCAGTAACCCTTCCACACAACACCCCTTGGTATTTTACTGCCGAACCACGTTCTAATCCTTCTACGGAGGTATTGAAATACGTAACAAAGAACCTCTGTTCTTTCATAAACTGATGTGCACTTAGCCAAAATATTAACGCCACTAAGACTGCCGTTCCTATTAGAACAAACAAGCCAATTATGAATGCTCCTTTACTCTTCTTCATTTCAACATCCTCTATGCTATTCTATTAAAGAAATTAAATACTAAGGGGTTTTCCTTCATATTTCTTAATGTATCTGGCGTCCCTATTGCCAAAATACCTTTTACGGATTTATCAAGCATAATAATTCTATCGGCAATTCTAAATATACTTGCTAAATCATGCGACACAATAAACATAGTTGTCCCTAACACTTTATTGATATTCAAAATTAAACTATCTATTGCAGCAGAAGTAACAGGGTCTAAGCCCGAAGCTGGTTCATCAAAAAATAAAATATCTGGGTCTAAAGTTATTGCCCGAGCAAGGGCAGCACGTTTTTTCATTCCACCACTAATTTCAGAAGGATAGAAATCGCCATAAGAACCAAGTCCCACAGCGTTTAATTTCATTTCTATCATTAGCTTTTTTTCTATTTCAGAAAGGGGCGTATAACTATCAAGTAATAATTTCATATTTTCTGCTAAGGTCATAGAGCCAAACAAAGCGCCGGATTGGAATAATACTCCAAATTGAGTAAGTATTTTATTTCTCTCGGTTGCTTTGCAATTTAGTATATCTAATCCATTTATATATATATTGCCTTTGTATGGTTGCTCTAATCCAATGATTTGCCTCATCAAAGAGCTTTTCCCACAACCAGAGCCGCCACAAATTAAGACAATTTCACCTTTCTTTATTGAAAAGTTTACATTTTCCAATATAACTCTATCGCCATATCGCACGTTTAAACTTTCAACGATTATAGTATCTTGCATAATTATATCCCTAAGGTGTTAAGTAGAAAAGTGAAAATTGCATCTATTAATATAATCACAAAAACACCTGCTACAACTGAACTTGTAGTGAGCTTTCCTACACTATCCGCTCCACCGCTTACAGATAAGCCCTTAAAACAGCCAATCATTGCTACTAAATAACCAAAGAACCAGCTTTTAATTAAGCCAGATACTACATCACCTATACTAAGTGCATCTTGTAATCTATTAAAATAACCAATAAGCGTTATGTCTAACGTAAACATAGCCGCAATTAAGCCACCAAGAATCCCCACTATATTACAAATTAAAACCAATATCGGTATAGACAAAGCAACTGATAATATTCTTGGCATCACTAAAAAATTATACCTATCAAAACCCATTGTATCTAAAGCATCTATCTCTTCTGTAACCCTCATCGTTCCCAGTTGAGCAGCAAACGACGAACCTGAGCGACCTGCAATAAGTATTGCTACCATTAATGGTGATAACTCTCTTGTAATTGATATGCCAACTAAATCTGCAATAAATATGTCTGCGCCAAACTGCTTTAATTGTAAGGCACCTTGATAGCCAGAAATTAAGCCAATCAAAAATACTATCAGTAAAGTTATAGGTAGAGCCATAATACCATTTCTAATAAATAGCTCTGGGAAATCGCTCCATCGTATTTTATTTAAATTGAATGGTAAAGATATTGACTTGATAAATATCACTCCAAAAAAATCAATAAATTCAAACAATCCAATAACCTGCGTTTGAAAAAATATACCTAATTTGGATATTCTATTAATTAGATAATTACTTTTTACTAATTCTTTAGGTTCAAGCGGGAATTTATATAAAGTTATAAAATTTTCAATTGAAGCATTTGTATTAATAAGTTGCAATTGAATATGATTTATTTTGGCAATGTTCTGCAAATTATTGATAAATATTACAATATAGGAGTCGTACTCAAATTTGCCAGATAAATCTAAAATAATTCTATCAGCTCCTACAAATTCATTTAAATTTAATGCAAAGCGAATTGAATTAGCTATACTTATATCTTCTTGTATAGTAATATTTATATTTTTCGATACTTTTTCTAAACGATACCCAATATTGTGTTTTATCTTTCTAATCGTATTTATGCCTAATCATTTTTATTAAAAATAAAGAATTTTACCAAGCATTACTAATTAATAAGTAATTTTTTATATACTATATAATTAGCTATTAGAAAATCTATTATTTTCTATCCTAAGTATAGCAAAAATTCCCAAATAAAAGTTGATGAGCAAAAAAAATACAGGGTATGGGCTAAAGTAAAAAATCGAGTTGTTGAATCGCCATTACTTGATGTTCGTTGTTAATTAATAAGGTACTGCTTTTCACTTCGCTCTCTATTATCCCTTGTTCAGTGTTTTTATATTTTTTTGATGCTAAGAGATTAAAGCCATTGTAAGAATCTACCTTTTCAGTATTAACTGGCATTGAGTTACTAATATTTAAATGATTTGTATAATGTTGCAAATTAGCTGTTTGCTCTCTATTTGCAACATTATTGAGACTCTTAGATAAATTATTAGTACCATCGCTATTAACATACTGTGGTATATTAATAGTCTGCTCCTCCGAGCCTATTGTTAATACTCCTTCCCCATCTTTTAAAAATGGTAGTTTCTGAAGCAAACCATCTTTTTGTAATTCAAATTTAAGGGTGCTGTTTATTATACCCTCCGCATAATCATCAAAATCAATTATTAGCTTGTTATGAGTAACAAAATTAAATTGTGGCAAGTTAGCTAATCTACTATTTTCGTATTCTATATTCATTGATAATGTAAATCCAATTTCTTTCTTATCTAAAGTATTTATTATGCCATTTGCACTGTATTGGCTAATATTGCTTATAGGTGATAAGTCTTGGCTTTCGTAGCTTGCTCTAAGGTTTGCCTCTATATTGTTGTCATTAATTGATTTTTGTTCCGCTGGATTTAAGCGTTGCGAATAAATAGAATCAAATTCATTGTTATAGACTTCCGTAAGTATTTGATTTAGCAGTTTCTTTTTAGTTGCTAAATTTATATTTTCTTTCTCGGACGTGCTATTTTGGGTCGTATCTTTAAATTCAGATTTTTGCGGTGAAATTGAATTAGGCTTGCTAATAGGATTATCTATTAAAAACTTAACACTTTCGATAGCGTGTTTAAGTTTAATCGAATCATTATCACTTTTGAAAGAAACTTCAGAAGTATTAATTAACATTTCCTTTCCTTTATATAATCTTAGTTAGTATATCGGAATTTTATTATTTTGCTTTAGTTAATTAGTGCGAAATAAAAATAAATAATGAAAAGAATTACATTTTCAGATACTTTCTATAAGGTAGCGGTTTTTTTAGGTGGTGATCTACCTGATTTTAGTGTTTTTCAATTAAGCGAAAGAACAATCAAAATTGCTGCTGACGGTGCTGCTAACAGAATGATTCACAATTATTGCCCACCCAATATTATAATTGGTGATATGGATTCGCTACAAATTACGCAAGGAGAGTTATTGAATATTAAGTTAATCAAAGATAACGACGAAGAAACTAATGATTTTGAGAAAATATTTAAGTACTTGCAAAAAAACAACTATCACAGTATTATTATTTGCGGCATTCATGGCGGCGAATTAGAACACACTCTAAATAATCTTAGTGTTTTAATGAAGTATCAGGCACTTTTTGACGTAATTACAATCTATGATAAAAATAGATACGGGGTTTTAATTGATACCTCTATTGAAATCAATCTTGAAAAAGGCGAAACAATATCAATTATTCCCAATCCACTTTGTAATATTAGTACAAACGGATTATATTGGGAGCTTAGCGATGAAACATTAGCCTTAGGAGCACGAGAAGGGGCAAGGAATAAATGCAAATCAAGTAAAATAGTTATAGAATTAAACTATGGTTCATACTATCTTTTTATTGAAAGTAGATTTCCTAAATTAATGCAATTAGAGTAATAATTTATATATGATAAACTTATCTTTATTATTTTTGAATTTTAACAAACGAAAGAAACTGAAATGCTTTACTATTTTGGGCTATGGCTAAGAAATTTATTTGAAACACCAGGCTTTGGTGTCTTCCAATATATTACTTTTAGATCTGCTCTTGCTACTATAACTGCTTTACTTATAAGCTTTGTTTTTGGTCCGCTCATCATTAAGATACTAAAGAAGCACCAAATTGGAGAGCAATCTAAAAAAGAATTACAGCAAGTTGGCAACCACTCTCTGAAGGCTGGTACACCAACAATGGGGGGCATAATTGTATTATTATCTATTTTGCTTCCAACCCTATTATGGGCTGATATTACGAATACGTATATAATACTAATCTTCTTAACTACACTTTGGCTTGGGGCAGTCGGCTTCTTGGACGACTACCTAAAGGTAATAAAAAAATTACCTAAGGGATTGATTGGACGATACAAAATAGTAGGACAAGTAGGTATAGGGCTTATTTTGGGCTGCACTATATACTTTTTCCCTGACTGGTTTGCAAACGACTTCCATAATTATAATACGCTAACTACTATTCCATTCGAGAAAAATGCTAACTTTGACTTTGGTATATTTTATATCCCTATTATCATATTTATATTAACGGCTACTTCTAACGCTGTTAATTTAACTGATGGTTTAGATGGGCTATCAATTGGTACAGTGGGTATTGCCTCGTTAGCATTGTTGATTATTGCTTATGTAACTGGTAATATAAAGTTTGCTGATTATCTTAATATTGTATATTTAAAAAATTCAGGTGAATTAACTATATTTGCGGCTGCTATGGTAGGAGCGTCATTTGGTTTCCTTTGGTATAATTCGTACCCAGCTCAAGTATTTATGGGCGATACTGGCTCTTTGGCATTAGGCGGAGCTATCGGAGCTTTAGCAATATTGCTAAAAAAAGAATTCTTACTACCTATACTTGGCGGCATATTCTTTGCTGAAACAGTATCGGTAATCATACAGGTATCATATTTTAAATATACAAAGAAAAAATATGGAGAAGGTAGACGACTTTTCAAAATGTCGCCCATACATCACCATTTTGAAAAATCTGGCTGGCACGAAGCGAAAATAGTAACACGCTTTTATATAATAGCTATCATTTTGGCAATCATTACAATTGCTACTTTTAAGATTAGATAAGGAACTTATAAAAATGTTAAAATCAATTTACCATCAAGATAAAACTTTCACATTAGGGATTTTAGGTGCTGGGCAACTGGCAAAAATGCTTGCTTCTGATGCTTATAGAATGGGTTTAAACGTTGCAGTCATAGAAAGCCAAACCGATAGCCCTGCTGGTGATATGACTAAATTAGACTTTATAAAAGGATGGAATAATAAAGAGGAATTAGATAATTTTATAGAAATCTCGGATATAATTACTTTAGAAAATGAATTTATTGACCCAGAAATCTTAAGATATATCCAGCAAAAAAGAACTGTATTTCCAAGCCCAGCAACAATGGAATTAGTGCAAGATAAGTTTATTCAAAAGACAGTATTTGCTGCAAACGGATTGCCTGTTCCTAATTTTAAGGAAATTAACTCTAAAGACGATGCCGTAAATTTTGCTAGAGAATTTGGCTATCCATATATTATGAAGGTTAGGAAATACGGCTATGATGGTTATGGTAATGCTACTATACATAATGAGCAAGATGCGTTTGCAGCCTACGATAAATTTCATAAAGATAAAACTGGTAAAATATTGATGGCAGAATCTTTTGTTAAATTTACTAAAGAATTAGCCGTAATGATAGCACATAACTTAAGCGGCGAAACAGTTATGTATCCAACGGTAGAAACTATTCAACAAAACCATATTTGCCACGAAGTTATTGCACCAGCTAATATAGACGAAACATTAAGGATTGAGGCCCAAGAAATCGCACTAAAAGCCGTTAAATCAATACAAGGAATAGGCGTATTTGGTGTAGAAATGTTCTTAACCGAACAAGGTACAATATTATTAAATGAAATTGCACCAAGACCGCATAATTCTGGACATTATTCTATTGAGGCGTGCTATACTTCGCAATTTGAGAACGCTATCAGAGCTGTATGTAATTTGCCGTTAGGCTCTGCCGATTTAATTAGTGGTGGCGCTTGTATGATTAACTTACTAGGAGAACGTACAGGTAGTGGCGTGCCTAAGGATATAAACAAGCTACTAACAAACAAAAAAATATCGTTGCATTTATATAACAAAAAGACATCAAGAATAGGTAGAAAAATGGGTCATATTACAGCCATCGCTAATTCAACCGTAGAGGCGCACGATTACGCAAAAACTGCCGCTCATTCAATTATCTGGTAATATGAAATTTGCTATAATAAAAGACGTTCTTAAAGATATACCTCATACTCCCCCTAATGATGGTATAGTTTTATATAATTTTGTATTAGAAAATAAACTGCAAAATATCTTAGAACTTGGCTTCCAGCATGGTGTTTCAACCTTATATATGGCAGCTGCCTTAGACGAAATTGGCTACGGCACAATTACAACTATCGATAATTTAACTGCGAAGCAAGCAAGTCCTACATTAATTGAACTTGCAGAGCAAATAGGCTTAAACCAGTATATAAATCCTATTTTCGCTAATTCAAGTTACAATTGGGAATTAATGAAAATCATTGAAAATAATAAAAGTAAGCATTCTGATATTTTTGATTTCTGCTTTATTGACGGCGCTCATAGCTGGGAAACCGATGGGTTCGCTTTTTTCTTAGTAGACAAGATACTAAAAGAAGGCTCATATATTCTTTTTGACGATATTGACTGGACTTTTGCCAAAAGCAAGGGCTTGAGTGGCAGTAATTTCGTTAAAGCTATGGCAGAAGACGAAAAAAATAGACCTCAAATAGAATTAGTGCTAAAATATTTGGTAGCACAGCATCAAGATTATAAAATAAGCAGTATCAAAAATAGATGGGCTTGGGTAAGGAAAGCAGGAACAAATAGCAATACAGTCTCATTTGACCAATTATATTTAAATCAATCTATAGGACAAGATTGTTACAATTTAATTAAAAAAATATTACTCAAAATAAAGAATTAAGATAATACTATTTGTATTTTAGTTTGTACACCAATATAATTATAGCCAATATTAATGTCAAAAGATTTGCTATAATGATGGGTAAAGAATTAAGAATCAAACCGTAAATAAGCCACAACAAGACACCAACTGAAAAAATTATATACATTGGCAAAGATATGCTTCTTGTTTGTTTGTCCTTCATTACCTTTATTACTTGTGGCACAAAGGAAAACGTTGTAAAAACTGCTGCTAAGTAACCGACTATCTCAAAGTATGCCATAAGATTTATTGTTTTAATTTTAAATAATGAAATACTACACAATACAAAATAAGCATTTCCTTCTCCTTTCTAAGAGTTTTCTAAGATAACAAAAGCTTGACTATTATTATCTGTGTGAGATAAAGAAATATGTGATTTGAGCTTACCATATTTATCTAACAAGCCCCCACTTAAAACTATATAAGGTTTACCAGATTCTTCGTTAAGTATAGCTATTTCTTTAAATTTAAATTCTTTTGTTATTCCTGTGCCTATCGCCTTACTAAATGATTCTTTTGCTGCAAACCTAACAGCATAATGCACCCATTTTGTGTCATTAAATGACTCGCAATAGTTTTGCTCATCTTTTGTATATAATCTATCTAAAAACCTAAGACCATATTCTTCGATAGCTTTTTTTATTCTTTCAGTCTCAATTATATCCGTCCCTATTCCAACAATCATTACTTACCTTTTTACTACAAATTCCATACTTTTTTGATTTATTATATTATAAAACTATTAACAATCTAAATTATTATTACAATCAGCTTATTATGGTTACTTATTGCATAATTTTACTTGATTAATTCAATAATTCTATTTGTAATGACTTCGGTTGAACCAATATTTTTGTTAATATATTCAAAACTTTGTAGTGAAGCATTTGAGTAATAGGACTGGTTTTCTATTAATATATTTATGCACTCTACTAATTCGGCAACATTATTTATTACCATTAAAGCCCCTAATTTATTTAATTCAACAGCATCCGGAGATTTTTTAATATTAGGTCCACTAATAATGGGTAGCCCGTAGCCTGCAGGTTCCGCCGTGCTATGTACACCATCTCCAAACCCACAACCAACATAAGCAATATCCGCAATAGAGTATAATTTTAACAATATCCCTATCTTATCAATAATAATATGCGAATTTTGTATTACATTAATATCACTCGCTTTTTTTGCCTCTAATTGGCTATATAATATAGAACTGCCAAGTTGCGATTTCAGTCTATTAACATTCTCTTTATTGGGCTTATGTGGCACAAAAATTATTCTAACTTTGAACTTATCTCTGTTGATTTGCTGCACAGCTTCAATTATCAAATTCTCGTCGTATTCCCATGAAGATCCAACAATTAGATTCAAGCATTTATCTGATTTTAGATATTCAAACTCTGCTTTAGAATTTCTAATATTATTAACAACTTTCGATATTCTATCTAACCTTGTATCACTCGATAGAATTAGCTTTGAATGGAGTCTTAAGCCCTTAAAAAACTCTAAGCTATTGGCATTAAAGCAATATATCTCATAAAAAAATTGATATACATACTGATAAAATGGAGTAAACAATTTATAGTATGGCTTAAAATAAACACTTGGTATAGTTGCATTTATAAGAACTGTTTTGATATTATTTATCTTTAGCGTATTTAGTATATTTATCCACAAATCGTAGCGAACGAATATAGCTATATCTGGTTTGATCTTCTCTACAAATTCCTCCACCTTCCTTTTATTATCATATATAATATAAGAAGTAAAATCAGCATATTTATAATCTTTCTGATTTTCATATCCTGATGGGGAAAAAAAAGTACATATAATTATTAGATTACTATCGATTTCTTTTAGAGCTTCTATTATAGGTTTGGCTTGCTCAAACTCGCCCATAGAAGAAGCATGAAACCAAATTCTTTTTTTCTCGTTATTTATATTACTTAGTTCTTGATAAAGAACATTTATTGATAAATTTCTATCAATATTTTTTGATTTTAAATTTTTATCAATAAACAATCTAAGCAATGGAATAAAGAGATTGTTATATATTATTTTATACAAGGTAAGCATGATTTTACAACAAAATTAAAATATAACGTCAAAAATATTAAACTTTTTAATATAATAATAATTAATATGGCAACTTTATCAATAGAAAGCAACGGTAGATTAGAAAAAACAGCGGTATATTATAATGGAGAGCAAATTGCAGGGATCAAAGAGCTATTCCTTAATTTAGATGAAGATGGCACCTTCGACGCAATCATACAATACGAAGGTACAAACAAACAAATCTATACCAAAAGTGTATTTTTAGATTATTTAGACAATATTAGAGTATGCGAACCTGCTTTTACCGAAGAGGAGGCACGCGCTTTGCAACTTTTCACTGTAGAAAGTGAAGGCTATATTGACGACACCTATGTATATAGAAATGATGAGCAACAAGATGGAATAGTTAGTGTAATGTTGCATATCAAAGCAACTGAAAATGCAGGTGGACTAAAAAAACTTCTAAACAAAAGCAACATACCAGACACAGTGGAATTTAAGGCAGAGATAACATATAGAAATGAAGATGAGTCATTAGAAACAGAAAGGATTTTTTAAAAATGAGAAATAAAATATTATATTTATTAAGTGCATTATGTATTATTTTTTTAGCCTCTCACCAAGAGTCTAAGTCATTGGGAGTAAAGAATATTAATTTAGATTTAAGTATCAATCTTGAAAAAATAATCAATTTTGATGGCAAATTTAGATTTAATGAATTTCTAGAAGCACGGCGTGGAGGCGGAGGGCGCGGTTCATTTGGTAGGTCAAGATCCTCAAGAGGCTCATCGTCCCGGTCTTCAAGTAGTTCATCGCGTAGCTCGTCAAGAAGTAGTGCCTCTGCATTACCAAGAAACCCCGCTAAATCACCAAGTTTTGGCGGTAATAGAATTTCGCGCGAGCACGCAAGTGCAAAGTATGGAGTTCCACGCAAAACAGAAACAATCAGTTCTAAAAATGGCTTAGGGCAACAAATGAATTACCGCGTTAATGACTATGGTGGCTTTTCAAGCTCTTTAATGATGGGCTATATGATGGGGAATATGAGTTGGTGGATGATGGCACCTTCTTTATTATATTCAAGACCTGTATATGTAGAAAACACTGATGGCTCGGTGGATGTATATCCTCCAACATTTAGTTTTACAAAATTCCTTCTGTTGTTGATAGCTATTGTAGTGGTAGTTTATATCATTAAAGGATATATTAGAAATAAAAGAGCTAAAAATCAAATAAGAGATAGAAGCTCGTTCATATAGTTACAATCCTCAAGATTATAAGAGGAGCAGTAGATAGAAGAGTCTAAAACTTAAAGTAATTGGTTTTAGACTTTTTTCTTTACTTTATCACCGTGTTGAAATAAGACAGTGATTTATACAGAGTTAGCGATTTTACTCTCTTGCTACAAAAATTTCTTATAAGAAATTGATTATATATGACTTAGCTAATAAGTTGGGTAATTTTTAAAAGTTTCGTTTATTGAACAAAGATAATATTTTTATTTATCTTGTTCTATCAAGCTAACTTGCATCTTATTTAATACTTTTCTTAAACTACCCTCTGTTAGTGATTCTGAATGTTGCTTCAGTGTATTTAGTGCAAATTCATACTTGGTTGGCACTGGGGGGGCGAAAGAATAATCTCAAAAGTAATGAAAGTAAATCAATCTGATAAATAAAAGCGTTATAAATAATTCTATTTCATTCTTTTTTATTTATTTT
>DAOMQA010000008.1:111234-113796 GCA_035445085.1 Kapaibacterium sp. (SeqCode) | reverse complement strand
GTTGAGGCTCTCGTCTGTCCGGTGGTTGAGGCTCTCGTCTGTCCGGTGGTTGAGGTTCTCGTCTGTCCGGTGGTTGAGGTTCTCGTCTGTCCGGTGGTTGAGGTTCTCGAAACCACCGTTTAATAATTTATTTTCTAGTTCTTCAATAGTTGGCAAAGCAGATTTTAGGTTTTCGGGTAAAATATGAGTAAGTTCAAATTCACTTACGCCCATAGGTTTGTGTATATCCCGTAAGGAAAATTCGGCTTCTATGTTGTTTTTTTCTCGGCACAATAAAATACCAATGGTGGGTTTGTCATCATTTTCTTTTACTAAGCTATCTATGGCAGAAAGATAAAAATTGAGTTTGCCAGCATATTCGGGTACAAAGGCAGTATTTTTTAGCTCTATTACCACATAGCATTTAAGCTTGATGTGATAGAAAAGTAAATCAATATAGTAATCCTTTTCTGCTATTTCTATATGGTATTGTTGCCCTACAAAGGCAAACCCTTTGCCTAATTCCAACAAAAACTGCTTGATATGATTGACCAATTGATTTTCTATATCTTTTTCTTTGTATCCTTCTGTTAATTGCAAAAAATCAAAAACATAAGGGTCTTTTAGTGTTTGCTGTGCTAAATCGGAAAAAGGTTCTGGTAAGGTGTTTTTAAAATTAGAAATGGTTTTACCTTGCCTATTAAAAAGGTTAGATTTTATTTGTAAGCCCAATACGTCTCTACTCCAATTGTTTTCTATTGTTTTTTGGATGTAGAACAGGGCTTCATCAAGTCGTTTCAACTTTGTGAATATCAATATATTATGACCCCAAGGAATTTGGGCAACAAGTTGTTGCCTAAACATAAGTTTTTCGGGAAGTAAGGCAACAAGTTGTTGCCCTATTGATTCTGAATAAAATTCATAAAAAAACTTACAATATTTCAGATTTCGTTCTGAAAAACCACTCATTTCAGGAAACGCTTCTTTCAAATCTTTTGATACATTTTCCAAAATTTTATCTCCCCAATTACTTTGTCTTATTTTTTGAGAAATCATGCTCCCCAATTCCCAATAAAACAAAATCAGTTCTTTATTAACTGCTATGGCAGCTTTTATTTGGGCAGAACGAACTTTTAGTTTTAGTTCCTGTATCCAGTTTTTATATTCTTGATTACTGATGCTGCTCATATTGTCGTTACCTCGCCTTCGAGAGCCTCGCCTTCGAGAACCTCACCTTCGATAGCCTTGCCTTCGAGAGCCTCGCCTTCGAGAGCCTCGCCTTCGAGAACCTCAGGCGTCGGCGGTTCTCGTCGGTGGTTGAGGTCCTCGAAACCACCGCTTAATACTTTATCTATATTGTTCATACATTTTTTCACTACTAAAACTATTTCCCTTTCTTTTTTGCTTTTTTCTCCAAGTCCGAGATCGTTTGCAAATAATCCTTTTCTACAGAAAGCAGTGTTTTGGCTTTGTATTCTTGGTATTCTGCTGTTGCCTTTTTCTTGGCTTGGGTATGTGATATTTTACCTGCATTTTCCAATATTTTTCTTCCTGTAGAACCAAGAATATTGTCTAATTCACGTACATAATCTGCCATACGCATTTCCCGCTCTTCAATGGCGTTTAATTCTGCCAAATCAAAATAAGCGGCTACTAAATTATTGAGTACTTTCAATTCTTTTTCTTCTAAATAATTTTTGGCAATCATTGCTTCGGCTTGTGTGGGTTGGTCGCCTTTAAAATTGGTCAATCCTGCAAAAGATTTATCACTGTCCACACGCATATAAATCACTTCACTTGCCGTATTTCCGTGAGCCGCATAATGCAATTTGTTTTGAATAATTTTAAAAAAAGTCAGGCTTTCTTTGCTTTTTGGGTTATAATCGGTAGCCGTAGCATACAATTCCAACACTTGACGGTACATTACCTTTTCGCTGGAACGAATATCACGGATACGGTCTAATAATTCTTTCCAATAGTTACCGCCGCCCAGGTTTTTAAGGCGTTCATCGTCCATCGTGAACCCTTTTACGATATACTCTTTCAAGCGTTGGGTTGCCCACTGACGAAAACGGGTGGCTATTTTTGAATTAATTCTATATCCCAAAGCTATAATCATATCCAGATTATAGTACTCCAGCTCACGAGAAACCTCTCTATTGCCTTCCATCTGAACTGTTCGGATTTTCCGAACAGTTGCATCGGGTGTCAATTCTTCATCGGTATATATATTTTTTATATGCTCACTTACCGTTGATTTTGCTGCTTGATACAGCTCAACCAGTTGCTTTTGAGTAAGCCAAACCGTTTCATTTTCTAACTGAACCGAAAGCTCAGAAAGCCCATCGGCTGCCTTGTAAATAATAACTTCTCTTTTTTCGTTGCTCATGCTTCAATTTCTTTTATGATGTTGTCAATATTATCGTTGCCTTCGAGAGCCTCGCCTTCGAGAGCCTCGCCTTCGAGAGCCTTGCCTTCGAGAGCCTCGCCTTCGAGAGCCTCAGGCGTCGGCGGTCCTCGTCTTGCTTCCGGTGGCTGAGGTTCTCGTCTGCCCGGTGGCTGAGGTTCTCGTCTGCCCGGTGG
>DAOMQA010000008.1:0-111134 GCA_035445085.1 Kapaibacterium sp. (SeqCode) | reverse complement strand
GTCCTCGTCTGCCCGGTGGCTGAGGTCCTCGTCTGCCCGGTGGCTGAGGTCCTCGAAGCCACCTTGTGCTGTGTATAATTTTTTGATAATTCCCTAATCTTATCAATTTCTACATTCATCAACGCTTCTTTCTTTTTTCTGCTCCAACCTTGTACCTGTTTTTCTCTATAAAATGCTTCATCTATTCGTTGAAACTCTTCATAATAAAGAAGTTTGACAGGCAAATATTTTCGGGTATGGTTAGCACCTTCACCATTTTGATGTTGTTCTAAACGCCTTTGCAAATCATTGGTACTACCTATGTAATAACTACCATCTGCACATTCCAATATATACATGGATCCCTTCATTCACTCATATTTCAATCTCTTGAACTATTAAATCAATATCAGCACGCAATATATTTATCTTTTCAACCGTTTCTAAAATCTTATTATTCAATTCACTAATATCAATTTTTTCACGATTATCCTTTGCTTCTACATACGAACTTACGGATAGATTATAATCGTTTTCGGCAATTTGATTATTGTCAATGCTAATGGCTACATGGGCTTCATCTTCTTTTTTATCGAAAAGGCTCATGATGCGTTCAATGTGTTGGTCTTCTAAAATATTGTTGTTGGTTACTTTCTTGAAAAAATCTTCGCCAGTGGCATCAATAAATTGGGTTTTATTTTCGGTTTTATTTTTGGCAAGCACTAAAATATTTACGGCAATACTTGTTCCAAAAAATAGATTGGGAGCAAGTGCAATCACGCTTTCTACAAAATTATTGTCCACCAAATATTGTCTAATTTTCTGCTCTGCACCGCCACGGTAAAAGATACCGGGAAAGCAGACAATAGCGGCTCTTCCTTTGCTGGAAAGATAGCTGAGTGCGTGCAGTACAAAGGCAAAATCGGCTTTGGATTTGGGAGCTAAAACACCGGCAGGTGCAAAGCGGTCGTCGTTAATGAGCGTTGGGTCATCGCTACCTATCCAATTTACCGAATACGGCGGATTGGAAACAATGGCATCAAAAGGTTTATCATCGCCATAGTGGGGAGCAAGAAGGGTATCGCCAAGGGTAATATTAAACTTATTGTAATTAATGTTGTGCAGGAACATATTCATACGTGCCAAGTTGTAAGTAGTATGGTTAATTTCTTGTCCGTAAAAACCTTCCTCAATCAGATGATTGTCAAAATGCTTTTTGGCTTGTAAGAGCAAAGAGCCTGAGCCACAAGCAGGGTCATAAATCTTGTTTACCTTTTCTTGCTTGTGCATTGCCAGTTGAGCAATGAGTTTGGAAACGTGCTGAGGCGTAAAAAACTCACCACCACTTTTGCCAGCATTGGCTGCATAATTGGAAATCAAAAACTCATAGGCATCACCAAAAAGGTCAATTTGATTATCTTCAAATCGGTGGCTGAACTTGTTGGACGCTGAGCTTGTCGAAGTATCAAAATTCAATTCTTCCACACCTTTTAAAACGGCTGCTAAACGGCTGTTTTTTGCTTCAACAGTATTGCCTAATCGGGTGCTGGTGGTGTCAAAATCGGCAAAAAGTCCTTTGATATCATCTTCCGAAGCATGATTATTAGCAGAATTTTCTATAGCATCGAAAATGGCTTTTAAATCGGTATTCAAATTAGGATTGGTATTGGCAGTTTTGGCAACATTCACAAAAAGCTGCGAAGGATAAATGAAATAACCTTTGCTTTTAATGGCATCGTCTTTTGCATCGAGTGTAATGTCTTTGTCAGAATAGTTGGCATAGTTTACGCTATCATCACCACCTTTCATGTAATTGCTGAAATTTTCGCTAATAAAGCGGTAAAACAGTGCTCCGAGCACAAACTGTTTGAAATCCCAGCCATCAACGGCTCCCCGTACTTCGTTAGCTATTTTCCATATTTTTGCTTGCAATTCTTGCCGTTGTATTGTACTTGTCATTATTTCCATTTTATTAAATTTTGTGATTTAATTTCTAATATTTTAGCGACTTTAAAAAGTACTTTAAGTCTTGGCTATTGTATATTAGGCATATAGCCATTAGTCATATTTTGATTTATTAAAGCTTTTTGCCTTTATTTATAAAGATTTAAAATCGTACGCTAAGATATATTTCTTTTTTTATGATTTTTAGTGTCTTATCCAACTCATTTATTTACGAACTTTCAATAAATAATAAGCAAAATTACAATTATCGGATATATTTTCCAAATAGCTTATGTAGATAATCTACACAATTTCCAGTAGCGTTGTAAGTGTCCTATCAGTACAGCTCTACTATGTAAAGATTTAATGTTGAATACTGGATATATAGCGTTTCTGAACGATTAAGGACTTTACGTCATCTATATTTATGGTTTTCTAATTAAAAAGTGTTATATTGCTTAGTTATAGTTTGAATATTTACAAAATTGGATTAAATAAAATGGAAATTAACAAAGTTTTAGTTCTTGGTGCTGGCACTATGGGGAATGGAATAGTGCATGTATTTGCTCATTCTGGTTATAAAGTTGTAATGTCAGATATATCTGAAATTGCTTTAGAAAAAGGCTTGAATACTATAAAGAAAAATTTTGAAAGACAACTAAAGAAAGGCACTATCTCGCAAGAGGCAGTAGATACGGCTTTATCTAATATTTCTACTACAACCAATATTGAAGATGCCAAAGATGCCGATTTGGTAGTAGAAGCGGTAAGCGAAAATAAAGACTTAAAATTTAAAATTTTCAGAGATTTAGATGAAAAAATTAATACAAACGCTATTTTAGCAAGCAATACTTCTACAATCTCTATAACTGAAATTGCAGCAAACACTAAAAGACCAGATAAAGTAATCGGTATGCACTTTATGAATCCTGTACCAATGATGAAATTAGTAGAGGTAATTGAAGGCTTATCAACAAGTAAAGAGGTCTATGATTTAATAATAGATACTTGTAAAAAGTTGGGCAAAACTCCTGTTCCTGCTAATGATTATCCAGGATTTATTTCAAATAGAATTTTATTACCATTTATTAACGAGGCTATATACGCTTTAATGGAAAACGTAGGCACTGTAGATGGTATTGATGAAGTAGCTAAATTAGGCTTTGCTCACCCTATGGGACCTTTGTTCCTAGCTGATTTAATAGGATTAGATACTTGCCTAGCTATTTTGGAAGTACTTCATAACGATTTAGGCGACTCAAAATATAGACCTTGCCCACTATTAAAGAAGGTGGTTGCTGCTGGCCATTATGGTAGAAAGAGCGGAAAAGGTTTCTATGATTATTCTGGAGAGACCCCAATTGCAGTTAAATTTATTAAATAGATTTAAATTACAAAATTTACTTTTTAAATAATCGTATCAATAGATATTAAATAATGTAGTCAAATTAAGCGTTAATTTATGATAAGTGAGCATAATATAAAAGTTAAATTCGATTCTGAAGATCCTGAAATATTGGAAGCGTATCAATTCGAAACAGATGGCAATTATGAAGAAGCTATTAAGCACTACAAAGAAGCTATTATTAAGCATCCTGAAGTAGGCATCGTGTACAAGCATTTAGGTAATGCTCTTTATAGATTAGGTAGGGTTGATGAGGCTTTGCCATACTTAGAAAAAGGTTGTGAATTAATGCCTAATTTCCCTACTGTCTTTTTAGACACAGGGCTTACACATTATAGAATGGGTAGCTTAAAAAAAGGGCTGCAAAAGATTGAAAAGGCTATTGAATTAGATAATAATTTAATAATAGCGCATTATTGGGCTGCTATTATTAATTATTATAGGGGTAATTTACAAGAGGCATATAGATATTTTACATATATTATTAGCGTAAACCCAAAATTTTTGATAGCATATTTTCATCTTGGAGTTGTTTCGCTCCGATTAGGCAAGTATGAAGACGCCGCACAATGCTTAGAGACATTAACTGAAAATAATCCAGAAGCGCCGTCAGCTTTTGCTCTACTAGGCGAAGCGTACCTCAATTTAAACAAAAGGTATGAAGCTCGCTTAGCTTTCAAGAAAGCTTTAGAATTAGACCCCGATGATATTAAAGCTCAGAATGGATTAGAATACTTAAATGATTTTAACGAAATTTATATATAAAGGAGCATCTTTATTCGTAATTTAATCGTCTAATTAAAAAAAATATAATTGAAAATATGAAAATAATAAAATATATCATTTTATTTCTAATAGTTTGTACTTGCGTTTTTATCATTAACTCATGCACAAATTATACTGATTTCACCACATATTTTAATACGTATTATAATATGGAGCGATTAACGTATGAAGCCGAAGATGAATTTGAATTTCAAGATGAAAAGAAGCGTGCAGAGCCACGGGTATTTATCCCTAATTATACGATAACAGTTGCCGATGACAATGCAATCGGGCCACCACCATTTATGACTGAATTTATTGTTACCAAACAAAAAAGGCAGCCCGTCAATGTAAAATTAGACTCCATATTAATTAAAGGGTCAAAAATCATAGCCTATAAAGCAAAAAGCCAATACGTGCAAGGTGCAATTTGGCTAATGGCTAAAGCTTTTTTTTATCAAGAAGATTGGTTAAATTCTCAAATAAAATGTTCTGAATTAATAGATAAATACCCAGACGGGGACTTCTCTCCAGATGCGCACTTATTGTATTCTAAAAACTTATTAGTTCAAAGGAAATTTGAGGCAGGGGAGCTAATGCTTTCTCGTACTATGGATATTGCTTGGTACAAACAAAGATGGGATATTCTTTCTGAAGCATTAAGAATCAAAGCCGAATTAGCTTTATACCAAGACGACTACGAAAAAGCTCTCCGCCCATATAAGCAAGCGATAGCACAGTCAGATGACTCCCAGCTAAAAGCAAAGTGGCAATTAGATATGGCGGCACTATTGTTTCGTATTGGCAAATTTGAAATGGCTCAAAAAGAATTTAGAAAAGTACATAATTATAGCCCTGATTATGTGCAGAGGTTTGAAGCATATTTATATGAAGCATCGTCATACGCAAGGCTACATAAATATGAACAAGCAAATCAAATACTTGAGGCTTTATATACAGATGGCAAATTTGAAGAATGGAGGTCTTTTACTTATACTCAACAATTAAATGTAGTACGAATACAATCATTAGATACCAACTATGTTCCACCAGTTGATGACGAAGGCAAACCAATTATTGCAAATATTGATAATATGGAAAAATTGGGTGACTCCCTATATGCTAATAGTAGCCCAATAATGTCGTACTATTATGAAAAGGGTGTAGACTATTATTATCAAAATGATTATAGGAAAGCAAGGCAACAATTTGCAAAATCCAGGCAAAAAAGAACACCAGCTTATGCTACTTCTATGAGAATGTTTGAGTTATTAAATAATTGGGATATTGGCAGAAATAAAGTAGACAAGTACATCAAGACTGGGGTTGATTCTGTTAGAACTCTACCCGATTCTCTAAGACTTGATATTGCAGATAATTTATATTCTATCGGAAGAATTCAAGAAGAATTAGGAAATAAAGATTCTGTTGTACATTATTATAAATTAGCGAGCGAAATAAGCCCAATAGATTCGGTAAAATCCGTGCAATACTTGCATAATTATGCAAGAGTTATCGAGCAAATTGACCCAATGAAAAGTGATTCACTTTTAGATGTTATTGTTGCTCATCACCCTCTTTCAGAATACGGTAAAGATGCTCAAAGTAAGTTAGGATATACGCAAAATTTTGTGATTGATACTGCTGCAGATGTTTTTCACTCCGCATATAATCTTATGAAATTTTCTGATTATGAATTTGCTCGTAAGCAATTCATTAATGTATTTACAAATTATCCTCAATCACGATTTGCACCAAAGTCGTTATATACGCTTGGTTGGATGTTTGAGCAGAAACAACAGAAATACGATTCGGCGCTTTATTATTATGATATTCTAATCAAAAAATATCCAGAAAGTGAATATGCTAAAGATATTAACTTAGCAGTATTATATAAAAATATTGTAGAGAGCGGGCAAGAAGTGCCAGATTCACTTAAAACAAAAGATGTAGTAATTATCCCTGCTAAAATGCCTGAACCTTTTGTACCTAATAAAAAGATAAAGTTACCACCGAAGAAAAAAAGTGACATGGAGTCATTATTGGACGCACCATCTAATATATTTAATAAGGCAAAAGACTTGTTTAATAATCCTGAAGAACTAATAAAACAATTAGAACTACCAGACAGCCCGATTAAGAAAATAGATGAGTTGATGAATCCAAGTGATAGTACATCAACGAAGGATTCTACTAATATTCAACGTAAGGTTGAAGAACCACCTAAAAAATAAATTATTCAGTTTTATTAACTGAGAAATGGTTAAATTTGTACTTGTTTGGAAAACAAGTTATAAAAATGTCTGAAATAGACGTATTAAATAGAAGAATAGAGTCGCTACAAAAGCAATTAGCGTGGTACAAGTCTTTTTTTGACTTTGCTACCGATGCTGTATTTATTATACAATCAGAAACATGGAGCGTATTAGATGCGAACGAATTCGCCGCTAATTTGCTTGGCACTAAGCGAGAAGAATTATTAGGTAGTATACAACCTCAATTTAGACGCATATTTAAATTATTAAAAAAATCTAGTTCGCCTATTGTTCTTAGTGAACTGAATTTTGAAAGAGATAATCTTTCTATAATGGTTGAAGTAAGTGCGAGGTTTATAAACTTTGAAAATCAAAACCTGATTCTAGCAATTGCCAGAGATGTGAGCGAGCAGCACGCCCTGACCGATAAGTTAGTTCAAGCCGATAAATTAGTATTATTAGGGCAATTGTCTGCGGGTGTAGCTCACGAAATACGGAATCCTTTAGCCGCTGTAAATCTTAGTCTACAAGTACTTAAAAGAAAATACTCACAAGAGGATACCGAGTTAAATTATATTGACAATGCCTTGCAAGGTGTAGAAAGAATCTCAAGAATTGTAGAAGTAACATTGAATTTTTCAAAGCCGACTTTACCAGATATTCAAGATATTAATTTAAATCAAGTCGTTATAAGTGCAATTGAATTAGTTAGCTCTGCAATTAAAAGAAAAGAGATCGTAGTTGAATTTAAGCTAAATGACAAACTTCCTACGGTATCTGCTGATTTTAAGCAAATTCAACAAGTTATGATAAATTTGCTAACTAATGCAAGCGATGCAATTAAAACGCAAGGTAAAATTATTATTAAATCTTATATTGAAAAATCGCAACGTAAAGCTGAAAGTGAGTTTATTGTGGTATCTATTGAAGATAATGGGCAAGGAATACCGCCCGAAGATATGCAAAAGATATTTAACCCATTCTTTACTCGCAAAGCAGACGGTACTGGCTTAGGCTTGCCAATCACTCAAAGGATTATGCACCAGCATAATGGCGTTATTGATGTTGAGTCTATTATGAATAAAGGGACAATTTTTTATATAAAAATTCCCAAAATTAACTTGTAATGTATAAAATTAAATTAATTTGCAAAATAAATACTAATTTAGAATTAAAATTTTGTTATATTAGTCAGATAATATTTTAATATATGGATTAAAGTGCCAAAACAAAATTATACGATAGTTGTAATAGAAGATGATCCTTTAGTAAATAATATAATAAAGGATATTTTATCTTCTAAATATTCGAGAGTAGAGACTTTTACTGATTCCAATAAAGGTCTTGATGAGTTACATATAATTGCACCAGATTTAGTATTACTTGATATTTTTTTGGGGCATGCTAATGGCTTGGATATATTAGAAACATTGCGTAAGCAAGGTTACACAATGCCAGTTATAATGATGACGGCGTTCTCCGATATTAAAATGGCTGTAAGAGCTATGAAATTAGGGGCAGAAGATTTCATTGTTAAGCCCTTAGATTTAGAACAATTAGAAGTATCTGTCGATAGGTCATTAAAGAATTTTGATTTAAGAAGGCAAGTTGATTTGCTTTCTGAACAGTTAAAAAAAGAACAACCTTCAGAAATATTAGGAAATTCCGAACAAATTAGAAAAGCTCTTGATATTTCTAAAATAGTAGCTGGCGCCGACGATACAACTGTTTTAATACTTGGAGAAAGTGGAACTGGTAAAGAACTTTTAGCAAGATATATTCATGAAAATTCTCCGCGCGCCAAAGGTCCTTTCGTATCTATAAATTGCGGAGCTATTCCGCGGGAACTTGCCGAAAACGAATTGTTTGGTTATGAAAGAGGAGCTTTTACTGGAGCAACAGAAAAAATTAAACCTGGTAAATTTGAGCAAGCACAGCATGGTACTATTTTATTAGATGAAATTGCAGAACTAAGTATGGAACTACAAGTAAAATTATTAAGAGTTCTGCAGGAAAGGCGATTCTATAGATTAGGTGGCGCAAAAGAAATATCTGTTGATGTAAGAGTTATTGCTTCAACTAATAAAGACTTGGAAACCTTGGTTGAGCAGGAAAAATTTAGAGAAGATTTATTTTATAGGTTAAATGTTGCTAGGATTCAATTACCGCCTTTAAGAGAAAGGGGAGAGGATGTACTTCGATTAGCTACTGCTTTTGTAAAAGAATTTAATACCAAGTTTAATAAAAATATTAAAGGTTTTTCGACTGATGCTGTAGACTTTATAAATACCTATCCTTGGAAGGGGAATATACGTGAACTTAGAAATGCGATTGAAAGAGTTTGTTTGTTAGAGCAAAAAGACCAAATAACAAAAGAGTCTTTGCATTTCTTGAAAGGTAGCACCAATATAACTATACCTGGGGCTAAATCAGAATTAGAACTTAAGACTGGAGAACATTTCCTTAAAATATCACATAGTGGGGTTGCCTATGGTAGTGTAGTAAAGGATTTGATATTACAAACATTGAAGTTGACAAATGGTAATCAAATTAAAGCTGCTAAAATGCTTGGTGTATCTCGTGCTAAGTTAAGATACAGAATAGAGCAGCTAGGAATTAATATTACGGGTAAAAGTATTGCATAAGAAATAAAGGTTATGGATAATAATAAAGAAATAATAGTAAAATCAACCAATACTGATGAAATTATAATTGCAATTAATAATTTAATTAGCGAAGCTAACTATGATCAGGAATTGATTGCTCAATTTGTAAAGTTCCTTAATTCTGACGACAGAGGCCTAAGAGATGCTGCTTATAGAATTTTAATTCATTATCCTGATAATTTAAAGTCAAAAGTAGCAGAAAAAGTTGCACCGATGATTGAAAATAGGGCTATTGAATATAGAAATTTAGCGGGCGATATACTATTAAAATTAGGACTACCGTCAGCTTTATCATTAGTTAAGTATCTCAAGGTAGATGACTTTGATATACGTAAGTTTGCATGCGACATAATTGGGCTGATTGATGATGGGACCCTATTAGATACGGTGATGCAATTATACGATGATACTGATACTAATGTTGTTTTATCAGCAATTGAAGCGGTAGGTAATATATTTTATAACAACCAGACAAATATAGACAAAACTCATATTATTGAGAGTTTGGTAGAATTATTTGAAACTGGTAATGAAGTTGTTAAACCTCAAATTGTAGAAGCCTTAGGTAAGATTGGCGGTAAGGAAGCAGAAAAGTTTTTATTAAATGTACTAAGATACGAATCGGACTTTTTTGTTAAGATAGCTGCTATTGATTCCTTGGCGATTGTAGGCTCTGATTTAGATATCTGCACGATGCTTTTAGACGAAATTCATACGTATCCTTATAATATTCAGACAGTAGTACTAAAAACTGCTATTGCAATTGGATATAGAATAGGTGTTCAAGCTACATTACCAATAGAAGGTAGAGATATTGCTCGTCGCGCCTTAATAGATATAGATAGTGATATTAGCTCTGCTGGATTAGTTGCATTAGGCGAATCTTATGAAGTTGCTGATATTGAAAATTTAGTTGTTTTCTATGAGAAATCTGATTTTGAAACTCAACAATATCTACTATATAACTTGATTCAGAATTCCGAAGTTAATGCAATTAATGAATTTTTAAGATTGTATTTTGATATTCATAATAAAAAAGAATTTACATCTGCTAATGTGGACTTAGTCTCTACAATACAATCAATTTGGCAGAATATAAGCGAAAATAAGGGAATAATTGTTATTACATTGTTATGTGAGTTGATAATGATTAATGAAAGTACAAATAAGAATGAACTTTTAGAACTTATTTCTAAGTTTAGTGAGAGTGAACTTACCATTGTAAAATTACAATTAAGCAACAATGCTCCAGAATTAAGCGAAGCAATTGAGGAGCTATTTAAGCAAATTTACATTTTTAAGTAAGAAATATAAGTTAAAATTATGTCTGGGCAATTATTTAAATTTGGTTTAAATAAACCAAAAGAAACAGAAGAGAAACCAAAGATTGTAAGTGTTAGTAATCTTGAAATGACTGACGCCGAATTTGCTGAATTTAGGAATGAGATTTACAAACTTTCTGGTATATATTTTACTGAAAATAAGAAATACTTGTTAGAAGGTAGGATTGCCAAAAGAATTGTGGCTAATAACTTAAAATCTTTCTCTGACTATATGAGGTTGATTAGAGGGGCTAATAAAAGAGATGAATTAGAAAGGCTATACGAAGCTATAACTATAAATGAAACATATTTTTACCGTGCGCCTCAGCAATTTGATGTCTTAGAGCAAATTATAGTTCCAGAAATTCTAGAAAAAAGGAAAAATTTAACAAATCAGACGTTTAGAATATGGAGTGCCGCAAGCTCTTCTGGAGAAGAAGCCTATACGGTTGCTCTACTTATACTTGAAAAGCTAAAGCCTAAATACCCTAACGTCAATTTTCAAGTTGTAGGTAGCGATATCAACCAAAATGTTCTAGATCAAGCGCGTCAAGGTATTTATAAGGAATATGCTATTAGAAATGTGCCTAAGCATTTGCTAAGTAGATATTTTAAACAAGACGGCAATGCATATGCAGTTAGCCCAGAAGTGAAGCGTTTAGTTAAATTTACAAGTATTAATTTGTACGATCCTGTTCAAGTGAAAATGATGTCAAATTGCGATGTTATTTTCTGTGCCAATGTTTTAATTTACTTTGATATACCTTCAAAGCAACAAGTGGTTTCGCACTTATATAATGCTTTGAACAAAGGTGGTTATTTATTTATAGGGTATTCTGAGTCTTTGCATGGAATATCTAAATCGTTTAAGTTAGTTCATTTACCAAAAGCTATGGCTTATCAAAAAGATTAAAGAGAGAGAATTACCTATGACAAAAACTATTATCGTTGCAGAAGATTCATCATCAGTAAGAAAGTTTATCACTTTAGCTCTTAAAATGAAAGGCTATAATGTCATTACAGCAGAAGATGGTATGGCAGCCCTTGAGCAATTTCCAAAACAAAAAGTAGATCTTTTATTGACTGATTTAAATATGCCCAATATGGATGGCTTAAATCTAATCAGAAATGTTAGGTTGATTCCAGATTATAAAGAATTACCTATAATTATTCTTTCATCGTTATCAGATGAAGAAGATATAAACGCGGGTTTAGGAGCTGGCGCGAACTCCTATTTGATTAAACCTTTTAATCAAAAGAAAGTGCAATATGAAGTGTCGAAATATTTAATTTAAAAAGGCAAAATTTATGAAATTCTTAGTTGTAGATGATTCGCCAACAATGCGAAGAATTGTAATCAATGCTCTAAAAAGCTTTGGATATAATGATATGGTTGAGGCTGGAGATGGGTTAGAAGCATTAGATATGCTTAAGAAAGAGGGTGATATTGAATTTGTTGTTACAGATTGGAATATGCCTAATATGACTGGTTTAGAATTGACACAATCAATAAGGGGATCATCTGATTATGCTAATTTGCCAATACTGATGGTTACTACAAGAGGACTAAAACAAGATATTGTTGATGCCTTAAAAGCACGTGTCAATAATTATGTAGTAAAGCCATTTACACCGCAAGTGCTAAAAGAAAAAATTGATGCTATTCTAAATAAGTAAGGAAAATATAATGAACCAGAAAGAAATACAAGTCTTACTTAGGAAGGCAGATGAGCTTAGAGCATTATTTGTGCTTGGGCAAAGGGTAATTCCGTTTTTAGAAGAAATTTTTCTATTTGTTAGTGATATTGAACCAATATTATTAGAAATTAATACTTCTATCAAGGAAAATTTAAAAAAAATGCCTAAAGCTTCTAAGCAATTATCTAAAGTAACTGAAGCTACAGAACTTGCTACAACAGAAATTTTAGATATTTTAGACGGCTTGTCATATAAAAATGAGATATTAAACTCTAATCTTCAAAAAATAAATGATTTAGTAGGCGTTAAAGAAAATAAACCTTTAGACTTGCTGAAATTGTTATTAGATGGTGCTAATAAAGGAAGTGATATTAATACATTTGTGCCGCAGATTGCTAATTTTGTAAGTGTTTATGAATCAAGCCTTGATAAAAAGATTACTGAAGTGATAGGTAATACCAAAGACATTAATAATAGCATAGTTAATGACTCTTCTGCTATTGCTATGTCCTTGCAAGTTCAAGATATTACGTCGCAGCAAATTGCGGCTGTGAATAATCTATTGGAAACTGTGCAAAATAGATTATCTGTAATTATGGAGAAATTTAAAGCTTCAGAATTAGATAATTTAATTAATGAAGAATTAGGCGAAGTGCAGGATACAAGGACTAGAACTAACACCTTGCATAGAACAATTGCTTACGATCCAGATGCTGTAGACGCAATTGAATTTAATAAGGACAGACAATCGGAAATTGATAAGTTATTTAATAGTCCTGCTACAAATAATGACGTAGAACCTATAGTTGAAGATGTCAGTAATGATGTTATTGACCAAGGTGAAATTGACAAACTCTTAAATAATTATGATGCTGGGAATAATTCTGAAAAGGTTGTTGAGCAACAAAATCAAATAGCTGATACAGAACAAGCTACCCAAACAACAGTTGTAGACGTACAACAAAGTACACAAGAAAATATTAAAAAAGTTGAGCCACCAATAGAAGAAACAGCAGTAAATATTGAATCAATAGGGGGAGATTTAGATGATGAAATTTCCCAAGACGATATAGATGCACTTTTTGGAAAACTATAAAGGATAAAGTTATGGTAGTTATATTTGATGACCCAGAGATGCAAGAAATATTTGAAGGTTTCTTAATAGAAACGTCAGAGCTTTTAGATAATATTTCCCAAGATTTAATGATTCTTGAAAATGACCCTTATGATTTGGAACTTTTAAATAGAATATTTAGGAGTTTTCATACCATCAAAGGTACTTCGTCTTTTATGGGATTTGATTCAATAGCCGGTATTACTCACCATGCAGAAGATATTTTAAATAAATTAAGAAAGTCGGAGCTTAGTGTAAATCAACCAATCATTGACGTGCTCTTAGAAGTGTATGATTGGATTGTTAGCTTGTTGGAAGAAATAAAATCTGGCAATACCAAGCCAGATGTTGATTTTTCTCAAACTATTGCTACTATCGAAATACTAAGAAATGGAGGCGTACCTACGCAATATAAACAAGAAGACGATAGCACAACTAATAATGAAAATATACAACATATAGAATCTGCGAATACAGATGCTTTGCAAAATAATAGCGATAATGATTCTGTATTAGATAGAGTGTTAGATAATCGTGATATGTTCGATAAGCCAGGAGATTTCACTGACGAAGAATTAGAATTGCTACAACAAGCTTTTGCTGAAGTAAATAAATCATTTACAGCTGAAAAAGCTAACCCAACTTCAATAGAGCAAAAAGAGACAACTGAATCAAAAAGTAATGAAAGCGAAGGTTATGAAGGTCCGACTATTTGGGATTCGATGGACGCTGATAATGATAACAATCCAATTCCTAATAACGACAATCCAAATGAAATTGTAGTTCAAGATAATATTGAGGATGAAAGCAATTTAAAGTCTAATGATGATGTTTATGATGCCATAAGTAATACAACTGAAAATTTTGAAAATAGTGATCATATTGCTCCTGAAGAAATAGACCTAAAGGTTAATTATAGTCAGCCTAAAGAAGTTGAAACTAAACCTCAAGAACAAAATAATAATTTAACTCAGACAAAACCTAAGTCCGCTATTGATTCTAAACCAAAAGCTGCAACATCAAACAACTCTACAGAGACTATACGGGTTGATGTGCAACGCCTTGAAACATTAATGGATTTATCTGGTGAATTAGTATTAGGTAGAAACAGATTGTCTCAATTAACTAATTATTTAGAATCAATCATTGAAGATAAAGAACAGATTAAGGATTTGACGGAAACTACTACTCAAATAGATTTTATTACAAGCGAAATTCAATCCGCTGTAATGAGAATGAGAATGGTAACGATCGGAAAATTATACCAAAAAGCACCAAGAATTGTGAGAGATTTGGCAAAGGAATTCTCAAAAAAAATACATTTGGAAGTTAAAGGTGAGGAAACAGAATTAGATAGAGGAATAATTGATGAGTTGAACGATCCTTTAGTTCATATGATTCGTAATTCTTGTGATCATGGTATCGAATCTCCAAAAGAAAGATTAGCTAATGGGAAGCCAGAAATGGGAACAATACTTCTTGATGCAGAGCAAGAAGGTAATAATATTGTTCTTAAGATTAAAGATGATGGAAAGGGTATGGACCCTGAAAAATTAAAAAGTAAAGCTGTTGAAAAGGGGATCATTACAGAAGAACAATCTTTGCAAATGTCAAGTAGAGAAGCATTCCAATTAATTTTTGCTCCGGGATTTTCAACTGCTGCAGTTGTATCTTCCGTTTCTGGGCGTGGGGTTGGTATGGACGTAGTTCGTACTAACATTCAGAAATTAAAGGGGATTATCGAAGTTGAGTCTGAAGTGGGTGTAGGTACTACTTTCATTATTAAGCTACCTCTTACATTAGCAATCATTCAAGGTTTGTTAGTTAAAGTTCAAAACGAAACTTATGCTATACCGCTAAGCTCAGTTATAGAAGTGGTATCATTAGAGCAAGGGCAAGTTAATACTATTAATTCTCAAGAAGTGATTAGAGTTCGTTCGGAAGTCTTACCTATTATAAGATTAGATAAAATTCTCCAAACAAGTACAATTAAAGAATCTTTAGACAATAGATACGTCGTAAATGTTGGATTAGGGTTGCAAAGAGTTGGCTTTGTGGTAGATGAACTATTAGGGCAACAAGAAATTGTAATTAAATCCTTAGGTGAATATTTAGGCACTATACAAGGCATTGCTGGTTCTACTATTATGGGTGATGGTAGAGTGATAATGATTGTTGATGTGGCACAGTTACTAGAAAATATATATAATTCCGAATTTGAATAAGAATGAATAAAATTAAAATTCTTGTAGTCGATGACTCATTTTTTATGAGAAAAGCAATAACTAAAATCTTGACTACAGATGAAACTGAAGTTATTGGGACCGCTATTAATGGTAAAGAAGGAGTAGAAAAGGCACTTTTATTAAACCCTGATGTAATTACTATGGACATCGAAATGCCCGTTATGAACGGCTTAGATGCTGTTAGTGGAATAATTGCTAAAAAAAATATCCCAATTTTAATGCTATCTACTCTTACTGTAGAAGGAGCGGAAGCAACTGTAGAAGCTCTATCGCGCGGTGCTGTAGATTTTGTTACTAAGAAAGCTGCTTTTACTGAAGTAGCATCTCTTGCAGATGAAATTTTAGCTAAAATAAAGGCAATCATAAGTCATAAGTTCTCAAATAAGATAAGCAAGCCTTTTCATTATATAGAAGATAGAGCAGGCAAACAAGAGTTTAAGTTAGCAAAGCCTATTGCTAATAAAAATAAACGCCCAGAGCTATCCCAAATGAGTCTAGTCGTTATAGGTATATCCACAGGTGGTCCAGCAGCCTTAAATGATTTTGTTCCTAAATTATCTCCTAAAATTCCAGTGCCGATTGTTGTTGCACAGCATATGCCACCTTTTTTTACAAAATCCCTTGCTGATAGATTAAATTCTCATTCTAAACTACAAGTTAAAGAAATTGAAGATAATGATAGGCTTTTACCAGGTAATTTATATATATGTCCTGGAGGAAAACAAACTTTACTTCATAGAAGTATGAGGGTTGCTTTATCCGAAGAGCCTAAAGATGAACTATTTAAGCCATCTGTAAATGTCCTTCTTAATTCTGCAATAGATTCTTTTCATAAAAATATTGTGGGAATTATTATGACTGGTATGGGTAATGATGGTTCTAAAGCCTTAAAGCGATTAAGTGATATAGGAGGATATGTAATATCTCAAGATATAGACTCCTGTGTGGTTGCAGGGATGCCAAAAGCAGTGATTGATTTAAATATTGCCAACGAAATACACCCTCTTTCCGAAATGGCTAATGCGATTAATTCACTATTTAGCGTGAGGTAAATTTTATGGAAACATTTAATTTTGATGAAGAATTTGCAGAAGAAAAGAAATCAGATGACGAAAATAATGACAATGATGAGGCATTCTTTACTACTGAAGAATTAAATGAATTTTTAGGTGACCAAAAAAAGATAGATGACGCTAGAAGTAATTATGAGAGAATTTTTGGCTTAATTGAAGAAAGTGAACAAAAAATAATAAAAGCTGAAGATGTCAAGGAAAATATATCTGATTTTGACTTAGAAAATATCCTTAATTATTCAGATGAAGATAGAAAGCAAGATTTTTATACTCCAACCAAAGATATTTTAGAAGAAGAAGAACATGAAAGAGAAATGTTTGATGATTATCTTAAGTATCCTAAAATTTCTGGAACAGTAAATTTAGATGATAATAGCAACCTAATACCACAAAAGAAAGTCGATGATACCAAGAAAACGGTCGAGATTAAAGACGAAACTAATGATTTAGATGAGCATCATACTACAATTGAGATAATTAGAGACCAGTACGAAGAAATTGAAACTATTGTAGTACATTGTAAGTGTGGCGAGAAAACTATTATAAAATTTGACTACGAAAACGACGAAAATTCTGACGAGCTTGTCTCCACTAAAACTAAAATTAATCCCTTTTCTGTTGAAGAATTAAAATTGAAGACCATAGATTAAAAAACTAATATTCAATTTGAGTATGTAAACTTATTTCTTCAAGTATAGAACTTACTTTGAGGCAAGCATTCATATCGCCTTCATAAACTATTGCTTTACCATCATTATGCACTTGCAATGTTAGTTGCTCCGCTAATTTGTAAGATTTACCTGTTGCTTTTATAATTTGAGAAATTACCTCGTCAAAGGTATGCCACTCATCATTATAAAGAACAACTTTAGAAGAAAAGGTAGTGATATTAATTGTGCTTACCTCGTCGATAACTTCTGGTTCTACTAATTCATCTATCATATTAATTAATTTTCATCTCAATTCATTCCAATTATACAAAAATAATAATTTCATTTTAAACTTAAAAATCTTGTTTAGAATCTTATTCTTTTGTATTTTGCATAGTTTTAAAACGACAATTTGAAAACTTTTTTTAGAATAATTGGATAATGGAAAATATTAAAAATTTACGGTATATGGTATGTATGAACTAATAAAATTTGTACCAATGTTCCCATTAATAGGTTTTTTATTTTTGGGATTATTTGGCAAGAAAATTAAGTCGGAGCCTATTAAAGGGTGGATAGCTGCATTAATGGTTGGTATATCATTTCTGATTACTTGTTTCATTTTCTTCCATCTCTTATCTAATCCAAGCGATGCGCCAACAATAATCACTCTATATCAATGGATTGGTGTTGGTAATTTTATGGTAGATATTAGTTATCAGGTAGATCAACTATCAATGACATTTGCTATGTTTGTAACTGGAATCGGGTTCTTGATTCATATATATTCTATTGGATATATGCATGGGGATAGAAGTTTTTACCGATTTTTCTCTTACTTAAACCTCTTCATATTTATGATGTTAAATCTGATATTAGCAAGCAATTACTTGCTAACTTTTCTTGGTTGGGAAGGTGTAGGATTGGCTTCATACTTGCTTATTGGTTTTTGGTACGATAGGAAGTTCGAAGGAGTTAATATTACATGGACTGGCGATGCTGGTATGAAAGCTTTCGTTGTAAATAGAATTGGTGACTTTGGGTTCTTAATTGCTATGTTCTTAATATTTACAACTTTTAACACGTTGAATTATAACGATGTAGCTGCTTCTGCAAATGCGAATTATTCTATGTATTTAAATTCTGGAATTATTACTGCTATTACAATGACAATGTTTCTAGGTTGTACGGGCAAATCTGCACAGCTACCATTAGCAATATGGTTGCCTGATGCGATGGCAGGACCTACCTCGGTATCTGCACTTATTCACGCTGCAACAATGGTTACAGCTGGTATTTTTATTGTAGCCCGCAACTCTGTATTATTTTCTTTATCGGAAACTGCAATGATGACCGTGGCAATTGTAGGTGTGGTTACAGCATTTTCTGCTGCTACAATTGGTATCGTCCAAAATGATATTAAGAAAGTTTTAGCTTATTCTACTGTATCGCAGCTTGGTTTTATGTTCGTTGCTTTAGGTGTAGGTGCTTTTTATATTGGAGTTTTCCACGTAATTACGCACGCATTTTTTAAAGGGTTGCTATTCTTAGCAGCTGGCTCAGTTATTCATGGTATGCACCACGAGCAAAATATCAAGAAAATGGGTGGTTTAAAAAAATATATGCCTACAACTGCTTGGACATTCTTAGTGGGTACTTTAGCAATTGCTGGTATTCCAATATTTGCTGGATTTATGTCTAAAGATGAAATTCTTTGGTATGCTTGGTCAAGCCCTCATGGGAATTGGTTCTTGTGGCTTTCTTTAGTTATAGCTGCAATGTTTACTGCTTTCTATATGTTTAGGTTATATTACTTAACATTTGAAGGGGAAGAAAGATTTGACCATAAGCATGTTCACCCACACGAAAGTCCTAAAATAATGACAGTCGTTTTAGTAATTTTAGCTGTATTCTCGACATTTGCTGGGTTTATTAATTTACCACCTGCTTTAATGCCTTGGTCTCACTCAGACCCTTGGCTTAAATCTTGGTTAAGTCCAATATTTGCCGATGCTAATGTGATACTTGGGCATCACTCCCACCATGGAGTAGAAACTATGATGTATGTGTTAATGATTGTTGCTACTGGCGCTGCTTTTGTGATGTGGTATGTAGCTAGAAAATGGTATCTTGACCCTAAACTATCAAATCCAAATCAATTAGTTCAGTCTAGCAAACCATTATACAATTTACTTCTTCACAAGTATCGTTTAGATGAATTCTATTATGCCGTTATTATTAACCCTATCAAAACAGCGTCTGAATCTGTTTTATGGAAAATTACTGATATAGGTATTATAGATGGACTTGTACATTCTACGGCGAAATTAATACTTTCAACGGGTTCTGGTCTTAAATATATTCAAACTGGTATTGTTCAAAATTATGCAATTTTAATGATTGCTGGTATTTTGGTAATATTAGGTTGGTTTGTTTTAGCTTAATTAATTTGTAAAATATAAGAAAGAAAAATATGACAGCATTACTAATTACATTATTTCTACCCTTAATTGGGGCTATATTATTACTGTTAGCAGGTAATAATACTAAAATAATAAAATATACCGCTCTTGGCGTATCTGTTGTTACTTTTATAGTATCATTATTCCTGTATTTTTCATTTGATCAAGCAAATCCAGAATTTCAGTTTGTTTTCGAGTCAGTTTGGATAACCCAATTCGATGCGGGTTTTAGAATTGGTATAGATGGAATGTCTTTACTATTAGTTCTATTAACAACATTGATATCTCCAATCGCAATATTATCTTCTTTTGATGCTATCAAAAAGAGAGAAAAAGAATATTACTTTATGGTTTTAATCCTACAATTTGCTATGACTGGAGTTTTTGTTGCTTTAGATTTATTCTTGTTCTATATTTTCTGGGAAATTATATTAATACCAATGTATTTTATTATTGGTATCTGGGGTGGCAAAAATAGGATTTATGCTGCTGTAAAGTTCTTTATCTTTACCGCAGTCGGCTCCTTGTTTATGTTAGTAGCTATAGTTTGGGTTGCACATTATGCAGGCACATATATTACTAACCATCCAGGCGGCTTTACAAGCAATTACCTTGTCTTAAGAGATATTACAAAAATGATACCTTTAGATATTCAAAATTGGCTATTCTGGGCGTTTGCTCTATCATTCTTTATTAAGGTGCCGTTGTTTCCAGTGCATACATGGCTACCAGATGCGCATACAGACGCTCCCACGCCAGGCTCGGTAATACTTGCCTCTATACTTTTAAAAATGGGTACATACGGTCTTATAAGATTTAATTTAGAACTTTTCCCCGTTGCTTCTATTGAATTTTCATCTATTATATCTGCCTTAGCAGTTATTGGTATTATATATGGTGCATTAGTAGCAATGATACAAACAGATTTTAAACGTTTAGTTGCTTATACATCTGTATCGCATCTTGGGTTTGTAGTGTTGGGTATATTCTCAATGACATTAAACGGTATTCAAGGAGCGATTATTCAAATGGTTAATCACGGGCTTTCAACGGGCTTATTATTTCTTTGTGTTGGCTTTTTATACGAAAGACGCCATACAAGGCTTATTTCCGAATATGGTGGAGTAGCGAAAGTAATGCCACACTTTTCTGTGATTTTTGGTATTGCTATGTTTGCTTCGATAGGTTTACCGGGATTAAACGGTTTTATAGGTGAGTTTCTTACCTTGCAAGGCGCTATGCAATCAAAAATATTAAATAATCCTTGGTTTACTGTATTTGGTACTTCGGGCGTGATTTTAGCTGCTGTATACCTATTATGGATGTATCAAAGAGTAATGTATGGCACTATAGATAATCCGCAAAATCTTCAATTGAAAGATTTGAAGACATCGGAATATATTATGACAATTCCATTAATTATATTTATTGTTTGGATTGGTGTATATCCTAATACATTCCTTAATATTTCTGATGTTAGTGCTAAAAAGACTGTTAATAAGATTGAAATGATTAAATTTAATAGACAGCCATACGAATTACCCACAATGAATAATAAAATTGATAATAATAATTTAGAAAATAGTAAATAGAGAGAGAATATGACAAACGAATTTATTTTAGGACTTCCTTTATACTTAACTTTTGCACTATCTATTATTGTTATATTAGTTGATACATTCTCTAATAAAAACAAAAAGGTTTTATATTATTACTCTATTATATCATATTTGGCGATTATTGCTGCGGGTTTCTATATTGTATCACTACCGATAGATAGCTTTGCAAATATAGACAAAGCATCTCTATTTACGAAAGGTATGGTCAATTATGGCGGGTTTGCTAATTTATTTGATATTATATTTGCTGTTGGTGGATTACTAACAATATTTGCTGGCTTACCTTATTTAAAAAAGGAATTTGATGATTATAAAGAATTTTACACGTTAGTACTATTCTCAGTATTTGGTATGATGTTAATAGCTCATGCTAATCATTTAATTATGATATTCTTAGGCATAGAAGTAATGTCTGTTACATTTTATGTGTTATCTGGATTTATTAGAAATAGAATTAGCGCAGTTGAAGCTGCTTTGAAATACTTTTTATTAGGAGCGTTTTCGACTGGATTCTTGTTGTATGGAATGGCGATGACTTATGGTGCTACTAAAACTATGTATTTAGACCAAATTCAACAAATGATTGTAGCTGGTACTTTTGATATTACATTTCTTAAAATTGGCTTTGCTTTAATTACAGTTGGGCTATCTTTTAAAATTGCTGCTTTCCCTTTTCATCAATGGGCGGCAGACGTTTATCATGGCGCACCAACTGTAGTATCAGGCTTTATGTCTACTGCTGGTAAAGCAGCTGCTTTAGCTGCCTTTATATTGATTGGTAAAAGTATGTTGCCACTAATACCAAGTGATTTGACTACGGATATTGCTGTAGCTACTCACAAATATGTTGGTGATGCGCAGATGATTATAGCAATAATATCCGCTGTAACAATGCTATTTGGTAATATATTAGCACTTATACAAAAGAATGTTAAAAGAATGTTAGCTTATTCATCAATAGCGCACGCTGGCTACTTATTAATGGGTATTGTCTCTAATAACGCTAATGGTTGGAGCGGTATTATTTTCTATTCTGCTGCATATATGTTTATGCAAATAGGTGCATTTATTGTAGTAAGTATCTTAGAAAAGAATGAGAAATTTCTCAATTTAGAAGATTATTCTGGTATTAGCAAAAAATACCCATTCTTAGCTGCTATGATGGCAATGTTTATGTTTAGCTTAGTAGGTCTTCCACCTTTTGCTGGGTTCCCTGGTAAATACGTATTGTTCGCGGCAGCTATTGAATCTGGATTTACTTGGCTTGCTATAGTAGCCGTAGTATCTACCATTATTTCATTGTATTTTTATATAGGCTTAGTTATTTATATGTATTTCAAAGATGCAGACTCAATTGAAGTTGAATCTAATCCCGGTACTGCTTCTGTTACATTAATACTATCAGCTATTTTTGTTTTAGTATTAGGCGTATTTCCGGGATATTTAATTGATTTTGCTGTTAAATTATTTTAATAATAAATAAAATAAAAGAGGATTAAAATGTCAGTTCATCAATATGATGTAGCAGTTATAGGTAGCGGACCAGGTGGGTACGTTGCAGCTATTCGTGCTTCTCAATTAGGACTAAAAGTAATTTGTATTGAAAAAGGTGATATTGGTGGTGTATGCCTAAATATTGGTTGTATTCCAACTAAGGCGCTACTAAAAAGTGCTGAATATATGCACTTTTTGAATCATTCTTCAGAATTCGGATTTAATATTGATAATGTTAATGTTGATTTTCCAAAAGTTATCGAACGCTCAAGAAAAGTAGCTGGACAAATGAGTAAAGGCGTTAGCAGTTTATTTAAAAAGTATAAAGTAGAATCAATTGCTGGTGTTGGTAAAATTGCAAATAAAAATTTAATCAATGTATATGATACCGAAGGTAAGTTGATTGGAGAAGTAAGTGCAAAAAATATTATTATAGCAACTGGTGCACGCCCAAGAGTTATGCCGGGCATTGAAGTTGATAAAAAGAATATTATGACAAGTACAGAAGCATTGTTTAGACAATCTGCACCTAAATCTATGGTGATTATGGGAGCTGGAGCAATAGGGATTGAATTTGCATATTTCTATAATGCCTTTGGCACGCAAGTAACTGTGGTTGAGTTTATGGATAGAATATTGCCTATTGAAGATGTAGATATATCTAAAGAATTAGAACGTCATTTTAGAAAATATGGTATTACACTCAAAACTAAATCTAAGGTTGTTTCTGCTAAATCTACTGATAATGGGGTAGAGGTAGTAATTGAAAGCGATGGCAAACAAGAAACCTTAGTTGCTGATGCAGCTCTGAACGCCATTGGTATTCAGGCTAATACTGAAGGTATTGGCTTAGAAAATGTAGGCATTGTAACTGAAAGAGGATTTATTAAAGTAGATAAATATTGTCGTACAAATGTAGATAATATATATGCAATAGGAGACGTTGCGGGTGCTCCTTGGCTGGCTCACAAAGCATCGGCTGAAGCAATTTCGGTTGCTGAAAACCTTGCAGGTCATCATAACAATGGCATTGACTACACAAACATACCGGGCTGTACTTATTGCAACCCTCAAGTTGCATCTGTTGGTTTAACAGAACAAAAAGCAAAAGAAATGGGTTACGATGTTAAGATAGGCAAATTTCCATTTACAGCATCTGGCAAAGCACATGGTATTGGAGAGGCGAAAGGATTTGTGAAATTAGTATTTGATGCAAAATACGGAGAATTATTAGGTGCTCATATGATAGGACCTGAAGTTACTGAAATGATTGCTGAAATGGGATTAGCGAAGTCTTTAGAAGCAACTGCTCCTACAATATTCAAAACAATACACGCTCACCCAACGCTGTCTGAAGCTGTAATGGAGGCAGCTGCTCAAGCTTATGGCGAAGCTGTAAACATATAAGAGATACTTGTAGTCTATAAAGTAAATCTTGAAAATTAAAAAGAACCCGAAATTATTATTCCGGGTTCTTTTATTATATATTATAGCTTTTATCTTGTTTGTTACAACTACTTTTTAATTGCTGTTTTTTTTGTTTTACCACCTTTGCTTGTTTTTTTCTTATCAGAATTTTCAATTAAATTCTTACATTCTTCATAGGATAGAAGTTCTGGAGTGAAATTTTTAGGTATTTTGACATTTATTGTGCCGTTCGTAATATATGGGCCGAATCTGCCTCTAAGAACCTTAATATTCTTATCTTCTTCAAATTCACTTATTGTATTATTACTCTTTGCGAATTTTTTTTCTTCTATTTTTTCGATAGCTTCTTCTAATGTAATGGTGAATATCTCCTCCTCAGGAATAGATACAAAAGTAGTTCCACATTTAACATATGGTCCAAATCTCCCAATTTGCGTAACAACTTCGTCCCCACTCTCGGTAGTACCTACTAATCTTGGCAATTCAAATAATTGTATTGCTTCTTCAAGGCTAATCTGACTCATCTTTAAATGTTTAGGGATAGCAGCAAATCTTGGTTTTTCTTCTGCCTCAGTGTCGCCTAATTGTAACATAGGACCAAATCTACCAATCTTTGCTGTGATGGTTTTGCCAGATTTAGGCTCAATACCAATCACTTGCGCATTAATAGCTTCAGAGCGTTTAATATCATTAGATTTATCTAAGGTTTCTTTAAAAGGTGAATAGAAGTCAGCAATCATTTTATTCCAAACAATGTTACCTTTGGCAATATTATCAAATTCTTCTTCTATCTTTGCAGTAAAGTGATAGTCTACAATATCTGAAAAATATTTAACTAAGAAATCATTTACCACGATACCTATATTAGTAGGAAATAATTTTTGTTTTTCGCTACCATAGTTTTCGCTTTTTGTTTCCGACGTCAATTCTTTATTGATGATTGAAATTACATTAATATTTCTGACTTTCCCTTCTCTATCTTCTTTTAGGACATAGCCTCTGTCTATGATTGTTGAAATCGTAGGCGCATAAGTAGAAGGTCTGCCTATTCCCATTTCTTCTAATTTTTTTACTAAACTTGCCTCGGTGTATCTTGGAGGAGTGTTTTTATATATTTCCTTAGCTACGATTTTTGAATAATCAAGAGATTCGCCTAATTGAACTTGAGGGAGTATTTTATTGTTGTCATCATTGTCGTTTGATTCTTCATCAGTGCTTTCTAAATATAATTTTAAAAAGCCATCGAACTTAATTACTTCGCCTACAGCTTGAAATATCTCAGATTTATTAGAGATTTTTATATTAATTGTAGTCTTTTCAAGTTCTGCATCGGCCATTTGGCTTGCAATAGTTCTTTTCCAAATTAATTCGTAAAGTTTTACGGAATTCCTATCGCCACTAATGCTACTATTAGATAAATCTGTAGGTCTGATTGCCTCGTGTGCTTCTTGAGCGGACTCGTTTTTATTCTTATAAGCTCTTCTTTTATGGTATTTATTTCCGAATTCACTATTAATAACATCAGATGCTGATTCTAATGCAAAGTCAGATAAATTAACCGAATCAGTTCTCATATACGTTATTTTACCTGATTCATATAATTTTTGAGCAATTACCATAGTTTGTTTAACCGAAAAACCTAACTTACGCGATGCCTCTTGTTGTAGGGTTGAGGTAGTAAATGGCGCCGATGGTGTTCGTTTAGCAGGCTTTACTGCTGTATCATCCACTAAGAATGTTGAATTAATAATTGAAGACATCCAAGACTTTGTTTCTTCTAAATTATTAAATCTTGTCTTTAATTCGGCTGGTAACATCTTATTATTAGACGTTAGAAAATCGGCGTTTACTTTATAATTAGATTCACTAACAAAATTATCTATCTCGTTTTCTCTCTCTACTATTAGTCGTACGGATACTGATTGAACTCTACCAGCTGATAAACCCCTTTGCACTTTCTTCCATAAAATAGGGGAGAGTTCGTAGCCTACTAATCTGTCTAATACGCGTCGGGCTTGTTGTGCGTTTACTAAATTCAAATCTAAAACTCGCGGATTTTCGATAGCGTTGTTGATAGCCTTTTTAGTTATTTCGTGAAAGGCAATTCTTTTTGTCTTTTTGTAATCTAACTTTAATACTTCAGCTAAATGCCAAGCTATAGCCTCTCCTTCACGGTCCTCGTCCGTTGCTAACAGCACTTCCTTGCTTTTATTAGATAGTGACTTTAGTTCGCTTACAACTTTCTTTTTTAATGCCGATACTTCATATATTGGCTCAAAACCGTTTTCAATATCAATTGATAAGTCTTTTTTAGGTAAATCCCTAATATGTCCTACACTTGATGCTACTATATAATTACTTCCTAAATACTTTTCAATAGTCTTAGCTTTAGCAGGCGATTCTACTATTACTAATGATTTACCATTATCCTCTACGCTCTTACCCATAATTCAAACATCTTTCTTAAAAAAGTTATTATTAACTCTCTTATTCACGATTTATTTTTTGTTGAATTGCAATTATATTATGTTATCATTACTGATATACTTAGTCCATACATATTTTTAAAATTTATTATTATTTTTTTTCAATATGTAACCTTTATCATTTATATTTGTCTATTAATTAGAAATGTATTAAATTGCTAATTGGTTTTTGTGCATTTTCATTTTTTTCATTTTTTTCATTTTTTTTAGGAGTTCATTATGAACAAATTAAAAATTCTTGCTGCATCTGCATTGTTTATTTTTGCAATCGGCTCTGTAAATATGATTGCTTGCGATAAAACAAAAGCATCTGCTTCTAAATCTTGTTGCTCATCAGAAGCGAAAACAGCATCTTGCGAAACTACTAAAGACAAAAAAGTAGCTTCTAAGGAAGATTGCTCTACAAAATCTTGTGATACCAAAACTGCAGCTAAAGTAAAAAATAGCTCTTGCTGTACGTCAAAAGATACTAAAGTAGAAGCTAAAAACGAAACTAAAGAAGTTAAAACAGTTGCTGAAGCGCCTACAAAGTAAGTTTAAAGAATAAATTGCCTATTATATAAATTGGCAAAAATTTTAAAAACACTTTAGTTTTGCTAAAGTGTTTTTTTTTATAATACATTATATTGTGCGGAAAAGGGGATTTGAACCCCTACACCCATTGGGCACCACCCCCTCAAGATGGCGTGTCTGCCAGTTTCACCACTTCCGCAAATTCATATTTAATTCAAAAATAAGAGTATTTCTAAAAATGACAAAATAATAATTTATATTTGGTTAATATAGTATTATTGTTTACTTTTGCAATTCAAATTTGGTGACGTGGCCGAGTGGCTAGGCTGCGGTCTGCAAAACCGCCTACGGAGGTTCGACTCCTCTCGTCACCTCAAATAGCCGTAAAATAAATTCCACGTTAAATATTCAATATATCTTTCTATAATGTAAATAAAAATTATTGGAGCAAAGTATGGATTTAAATTATTTAAGAAGGTTAGTTAAAATTTTTGATGATAGCAAAGCCACTAATTTAGAAATAGACGAAGAAGGAGTTTTTATCAAACTATCGGTAAGAACTAACATTCAACAAGTCAATTATACTCCACAAGCATTACATCAAACAGAATTAAGACCTAATATTATTTATAATGAAGAACCTGAGCCTATCAAATCAACAAGTATTTCTGTTCAGGATAAAATAGAAAATAAAACTGAAAATTATCATACTATTTATTCTCCTATTGTTGGTACTTTTTATCGCTCACCTTCTCCAGATTCTCCGTCTTTTGTAGATGTTGGTTCTGTCATTAAAGCTGGAGACACTCTTTGCATTATTGAAGCTATGAAGCTTATGAATGAAATTGAATCAGACAAAAGTGGTGAAGTTGTAAAAATATTACTTGAAAATGGTAAACCTGTTGAATTTAACCAACCATTATTCTTAATTAAAGCGGAATAGTAATGATAAGAAAAATACTAATTGCTAATAGATCTGAAATTGCACTAAGGATTATTAGAGCTTGTAAAGAATTAGGTATTTCAACTGTTGCCGTGTATTCAGAAGCTGATAAAGATTCACTTCATGTTAGGTTTGCGGACGAAGCTGTTTGTATCGGACCTGCTCTTAGCCGTGATAGCTATTTAAAGATTCCATCAATAATATCGGCAGCTATTATCACCAATGCTGACGCTATTCACCCGGGCTATGGTTTCCTTGCTGAAAATGATAGATTCGTTGATATATGCGATGATCATAATATTACATTCATTGGACCAAGTGCCGAAGCAATCAGAAAAATGGGTAATAAAGCAGTTGCTAAAGAAACAATGAGAGCGGCGGGAGTACCTGTTGTGCCAGGTAGTATCGGAATACTCAAAAGTGTAGACGAAGCATTACAAGTTGCTGAAGAAATATCCTACCCGATAATGTTGAAAGCAGTTGCTGGCGGTGGTGGCAAAGGTATGCGTATGGTGCATAATCATAACGAGTTGAAATTTGCTTATGAAATTGCATCAAGTGAAGCAAATGCCTTTTTTGGTAACCCAGATCTTTATATGGAAAAATTAGTGATGGGCTCCCGCCATATTGAAATCCAAATCTTTGGCGATAAATACGGTAATATAATACATCTTAATGAAAGAGAATGTTCTACACAGAGGAGACATCAAAAACTTATTGAAGAAGCACCATCACCAGTAGTAGACAAGTTGCTACGCCAGAAAATGGGAGAGGCTTCTGTGTTAGGAGCAAAAGCTGTAGGCTATTATGGGCCTGGAACAATTGAATACTTAGTAGATAATGATATGAACTTCTATTTCATGGAAATGAACACTAGAATTCAAGTAGAACACCCAGTAACCGAGCAATCTCTTGGAGTAGATTTAATAAAAGAACAAATAATGGTAGCGGCTGGCGAAAAACTTACTTTAAAAGCATCAGAACCTCTTTTTCATTCAATAGAATGCAGAATTAATGCCGAAGATCCAGAAAATAATTTTAGACCTAGCCCTGGCAAAATAGAAGTATTTCATGCACCAGGAGGGCATGGAGTAAGAGTAGATAGCCATGCTTACCAAGGGTATGTTATTCCTTCAAATTATGACTCATTAGTTGCTAAGTTAATAACTACCGCACCTACACGTCAAGAAGCTATAGCGAAAATGTACAGAGCTTTAGATGAATTTATTATTGAAGGGATTAAGACTACAATTCCGTTTCATAAAAAAATGATGAAAAATCAAGATTTTATTGATGGAAATATTGATACAAAGTATTTAGAAAGACACGATTGGAATAGTATTTAAAAAATATAAAGAATTAATTTTTGTTTAAATATATAAATTAGGAGTAATTATGGATTTCCCACAAAATTTAAAGTATACTGAAGACCATGAATGGATTAAAATAGATGGCAATATTGGCACAATAGGTATTACTGAACATGCTCAAGGTGAATTAGGTGATATAGTATATGTTGATATACCCGATCAAAATGCTAACCTTAACCAAGGAGATTCGTTTGGTACAATTGAAGCTGTTAAAACAGTTGCTGAGCTTTTCTCACCTATATCAGGGAAGATAATTGAAGTTAATGCTCCTCTGAATGATGCACCAGAAACTGTAAATACTGACCCTTATGGTAATGGTTGGATAGTGAAAGTAGAATTATCAAATCTTGCAGAAGTAGATGGCTTAATGGACGCTGAGGCTTATAAAAGCCATATTGGAAAATAGTTTGGAATTAAAACTAACAAAATAGACTGTATCCTGCTGAAAGGTTACAGTCTATTTTTATATAAAATATATATAAGCGCTATGCTAATCTATTCCTTAATTTTTCACGAGCATGCTTTTGTAAATCAATTATTTTATCTTGCTCATCTACAATTTCAATCTTAAGAATCTCTTCTACAATATCTTCTAATGTTACAATGCCATTAAATACTCCAAATTCGTCTATGACAACAGCCAAATGATTGTGGCTTTTTACCATCATATCTAATACTTTGTCTAATTTGAAATTCCATTCAACGTATACTAATCTATCCTTACGTATTAGTGACTCAATAATTAAATCATCACTAGGTGAGATACCTAACAAATCCTTTACAAATAATATACCAAGCATATTATCAGTATTAGTATCAAAAACAGGTATCCTGCTGTAACCTATCTGCTTTATTTCTTCTAATTTTTGTATATTAAGAATAGTATTTTTATTTAAGTGGTAGACTACAGTCTTTGGCGTCATTACATCATAGACTATTCTGTCAGAAAACGATAAGGCACCTAAAAGTATACGCTCTTCATCAGAATCAATAGCCGAATCAGGGGATTCTTCGTGTTTTTTTATTATTTCACTAAACTCCTGCTTAGAAAACAATAATGGACTTTCTTTACCAAGCATCTTATCTAAAATAAATGCAGCAGGAGCAGCCACTGGATATAAAATTACGATAAAAATCTTGACTAACCATATAATTTTAGAGCCAAGACTTAGTGCATACCGTGCAAATACTGCCTGAGGTAATAGCTCACCAAATATAACAATCAATACAGTAGAAACAATACCCGCTATAAACCCGCCTGCTATACTATTTAATATAATTGCAACAGCAGTATTTACAGCAACATTGCCAAATAATAGAGTTGCTAACAGTAAACTACCGTTCTTTCTAATAGGAATAATTTTTTGCGCTCTCTTATCGCCTAATTTTGCTTTAGCTTCAAGAGTTGTTAAACTTAGGCTAAATACTCCAATTGTCATACCTGAAAAAGTGGCTGACATTAGAATAAGTAACACTAATATTAAAAATTCAATAATCACTTTCTAACTTTAAATCAACATATTTATTTATAATCTTCTTTTTCTTTAAATTCGCTTTCTAAGTCTCGAATTTCATTTTCAGTCAATGTTTTTAGTGCAAATAAGTGCCAAGTTACGCCAATACCTACACAAATTGAAATTAAGGTAGCCCACCAAATCTTTAGGAATATCATAGGTACTAATAAAGTAATCCAAAGTATAATTAATGATTTTGTTCGAGCTTTTGCTTCAATTCCTCTAAATGTATAATAATTTTTGATTAACTTACCGAAATACTTATTACTTGTTAGCCAAATATAGTATTTTTCGGAACTTCTCATAAAGAACCAAGTAGCCAATATGAGGAATATTGTTGTAGGCATTATTGGCAAAAATGCTCCAATTATCCCTAAACTAACAAAAACAAAGCCTAAAATTAAGTAGATAGCTCGCTTCAATCTACTATCAACAAGTTTAATTTCTGGCACTTTACTCAACCAAATAATGGTTCATAATCTTCGCTACGAAATCCAAGTTTGTACCTTTTCTTTCCATATAGTTTATAGTCTGGTCTTTTTTTAACTTCCCGACTGCAAAATATTTTGCTTTTGGGTTAGCAAAATATAAGCCACTTACCGACGCACCTGGTTTCATCATAAAACTGTCGGTTACACTCATTTCTGATTGATTTTTACCGATAACTTCAAAAACCTTTACTATCTCTGAATGGTCTGGTATTGACGGGTAGCCTATCGCAGGTCTAATACCGTCATATGATTCACTTAATAAGTCATTTAATTCTAAACTCTCATTCTTGCCATATCCCCAATAATCACGCCTTACGATTAAGTGCAGCAATTCGGCGAAAGCTTCAGCCATCCTATCAGCAACAATTTTAATCATAATAGATTTATATTCATCGTTATTATTAGAATATTCTAAAGCTAACTCTTCTACGCCTACACCAGCGGTATTTATGAAAAAGCCTAAATAATCTTTAATATCTGATTCTTTTGGAGCAATATAATCAGCTAATGAATAGTTAGCTTGTTTGCCCTTATGATTATTTTGCTGACGTAAAAAATTAAATCGTGTTAAAACATTGCCACTTTCACCATAAATCTCAATATCCTCATCATTGATAGAATTAGCTGGAAAGATACCAAAAACAGCGTTTGCTCTAATAAGTTTGTTGTTTATCAGTTCGTCTAACATATTGTTAGCATCATCGTATAATTTTCTTGCTTCTTCGCCTTTTTCTGGATTATCGAATATTTGAGGGAACTTGCCCTTAATTTCCCAAGTTACAAAGAATTGTGTCCAATTAATAAACTGCCTGATTTCTGTAAGGTCGAAATCTATAAGCTCTTTAATACCTATGAAATCTGGCTTATATATATTTTCATTTGCCCAATCAATGGTGTATTTATTCTGTTTAGCTTCTTCCAAAGTAACTAAGCTAATTTGAGACAGAGATTTGTAATGTGTATCCCTCATTTTAGAATATTCGTGATCTATTTGAGATACAAAATCATCTTTTAGTTTATCATTTAACAAATTAGAAACTACTGGGACACTTCGCCCTGCGTCTAAAACGTGAATGACAGGTTGCGAATAATTTGGCGCTACTTTTACCGCTGTATGAATTTTTGAAGTTGTTGCACCACCAATCAACAAAGGTTGTTTAAAGCCATTTCTTTCTAATTCTTTGGCTACGTGCATCATCTCGTCTAGGGATGGAGTAATAAGCCCACTTAATCCAATAATATCAACGTCGTTTTTGATTGCTTCTTCCATTATTCTTTCTACGGATACCATTACACCTAAGTCAATAATATCATAGTTGTTACATGATAAGACAACGCCAACTATATTTTTACCTATATCGTGAACATCACCCTTCACAGTAGCCAACAAAACTTTACCAGAACTTTTTTTGCTACCCTTTTTTAATTGTTCTTCAATATAAGGTATCAGATAAGCTACTGACTTTTTCATTACACGAGCAGATTTAACTACTTGAGGAAGAAACATTTTTCCTGCACCAAACAAATCGCCTACTATATTCATTCCGTCCATTAATGGTTTTTCTATAACATCTAATGGGCTTGCATACATTTGCCTTGCTTCTTCCGTGTCTTCTATTATATGTTCTACAATTCCTTTTATTAAAGAGTGCTTTAATCTTTCGTCAACGGGTAACTTTCTCCATTCTTCTTGTTCTTTTTGCTGGCTTGTATTACTCTTGTTATCTTCAGAGTACTTTAATAGCCGATCCGTTGCATCTTCCCTACGATTTAGAATTAAATCTTCTACAAGTTCTAATAAATCTTTATCAATAGCTTCATAAACTTCTAATTGACCTGCATTTACTATTCCCATATCCATACCAGCTTGAATAGCATAATATAAAAATGCTGAATGCATAGCTTCTCTAATCTTGTCATTACCTCTAAACGAAAATGATAAATTAGATACACCGCCACTAACTTTTGCTAAAGGTAGATTGCTTTTTATCCACCGTGTTGCCTCAATATAGTTAATAGCATAATTATTATATTCTTCTATACCCGTTCCAATTGTTAGTATATTGGGGTCAAAAATTATATCTTGTGGAGGGAATCCTACTTCTTCAGTTAATATCTTATAGGCTCGCCCACAAATTTGTATTTTCCTTTCAATTGTATCTGCTTGCCCTTGCTCGTCAAAAGCCATAACTAAGACAGCAGCACCGAAATTCATAATTGTTCTTGCATAATCTTTAAATGCATCTTCCCCTTCTTTTAAAGAAATAGAATTAACTATTCCTTTACCTTGTATGCACTTCAAACCAGCAAGAATTACACTCCAACGCGACGAATCTATCATAATTGGTACTTTGGCGATATCGGGTTCAGTCGCTATTAAATTTAAGAACTTTGTCATAGCCGCTACACTATCAAGCATGCCTTCGTCCATATTTATATCTATTATTTGGGCGCCGTTTTCTACTTGTTGTTTTGCAATAGACAAAGCAGCTTCATAATTATCTGCTTCAATAAGTTTTCTAAACTTAATCGAACCCGTAACGTTAGTTCTTTCACCAACATTGATAAAGTTTGAGTCATCAAAGGCTACTAACTCTTCAAGCCCAGATAACCTTAAATATGGTGTTAAGGTTGGGGGTATGCGAGGAGATTTATCCTTTACGGCTTTTGCCATTGCCTTTATATGCTCTGGTGTTGTTCCGCAACAGCCACCAATTATATTTAGAAATCCAGCTTCTGCGTATTCTGCTGCAACTTCGGCCATAAATTCAGGTGATTCGTCGTATCCTCCAAAAGCATTAGGTAGCCCTGCATTAGGATATAAGCTTGTAAAGGCACTTGTATTATTGGCAATCTCTTCAATAAATGGACGCATTTGCTTTGAACCTAAGGCACAATTTAATCCTATGCTTAATAGATTAGGTGTGTGTGCTATTGAAGTCAAAAAGGCTCTGGCAGTCTGCCCAGAAAGTGTTCTACCTGATTGATCTACTATCGTACCAGAAATCATGACGGGCAACGAGTTTCCAGAATCTTGAAAATAATTGGCAACTGCATAAATAGCAGCTTTAGCATTTAATGTATCAAAAATAGTTTCTATTAATAGTATATCAACTCCACCTTCAGCTAATGCTTGAATTTGTGTATAATAAGCATCGGCTAATTGGTCAAATGTAATAGCTCTAAATTCTGGGCGATTTACATCCGGTGATAGAGACAAAGCTCTATTAGTTGGACCGATAGAACCAGCAGCAAATCTTGGTTTGTTTGGTGTAAGTAATGTATACTTTTCGCACAATCCTTTTACGATTTGTGCTGCCTTATAATTTATTTCATAACAATATTCGGAGGCATCATAATCGTCTTGTGAGATACTATTGGCATTAAAAGTATTAGTTTCAATTATGTCTGAACCTGCAATTAAATATTCTTCATGTATCTCTTCTACTATTTTAGCTTGCGTAAGCACTAATATATCATTATTACCACGTAGATCTTTGTGATAATCTTTAAAACGCTCTCCCCGGTAACCACTTTCTCCAAGTTCATACTTTTGGAGCATTGTACCCATACCGCCGTCAAGCAATAGTATACGTTCTTGTAATATTTCTTTTAATTGTTGAGAATTATCTAAAATCTTCATTTTAATCAATATTTGTATAAAAAATAAGCAATTTAGAGAAGGGCTTGTAGCTTTTATATTTTAATAATTTAATTTTTAACCTTAATTAAAAATTAAAATCGCCTTCTAAATCCTTTCCCTAATACTTCATGGACGTTTGTAATAATAATAAAAGCACTAGGGTCTATATTTTTTACCATTGACTCCAATTCGCTAAGCTCCTTCAAGGTAACCACTGTAAAAATCATCTCTCTATCTAAGTTTCTATATATACCTCTGGTTTTTATAGCTGTGGCGCCCCTATTCATATCGTGCATAATGGCTTCACTAACTTCCTCGTATTTGTCTGTAATTATAAATGCAGCCCGCGCATAATCAAAACCATCAATTACAATATCTACGATTTTTGAAGAGATATATAGCAAAAATAGTGCGTATAGAGAGAGAGTAATGGCAGGTTTGTCAGGCGATAAATTCATATAAGATATAATTACTCCAGCTAAAGCGATAATAACAAAGTCGATTATCATCATTGATTGGCCCGGCTTTATACCATAGCGTTTTTGCATAATTGCTACAATTATATCTACGCCTGCTGTAGTTCCTCTGAACTTGAACACTATACCCAAGCCGATACCTACCAAAACAGCACCGACCAATATCATAAATAAAAAATCGTTCTGGTATAAATCACGTATAGCTGGCGAATCTTGCAATCTAATCCAAGAAAAACCAGGCACATCGCCACGGAAGAAATCTATAAAAAATGAATTGACAGTAAAGCCGTAAAATGTTCTAATACCGAATTTTTTACCTAATTCTTTATAGCCCCATATAAAAAGTGGAATGTTAAAAATCCAAGTTGTTATACCAATAGGAATAGTATTGTCTGAAACATAATATATTGCCATTGCCAAACCACTTATACCACCCGGAACAACCTTTGCATCGACCAAAAATACTGCTATTCCTAAAGCCATTATTGCAGAGCCAATACCAATATAAAGATAGTCTAAATAGTTAACTTTAGAAATTAATTTAGTTACCATATATAAATCAATTTATTAATAAAAAGACTACAAAAGTAATGAATTATAATTGTATTAACTTAAGAATATCACTTATTTATAACATAAATATAGGCTATGCCATAAAATAATCTATGGAACTTAACATTACTGAATATTTTTAACTCTTTAACTATATCGGTGAAATTATCTCCAGCCGGGAAACGCGCCGAACTTTCGGGTAAGTATTCATAAGCAAATACGCTTCCACTAATAATTCTACCAATGATTGGAAGAATATGCTTTGAATAAAAGTTATATATATAAGAGAAGGGAGGTAGCGCTTGCCCAAATTCTAAAATAACAATTTTACCATTTTTATTTAGAACACGGTGCATTTCCCTTAATGCCTGCCTAATATCATCAACATTCCTGATACCAAAAGATATACTAATAATATCAAATGTATTGTTGTCGAAATTAATATTGAGGGCATCTCCAACAAAAAATTGAGGATTACTCGAAACACTTCGTTTCTTAGCTATTTCTATCATTTCTGGAGTTAAATCTATGCCCGTTACATCATTGGAAGTCATAGCATATAAAAATGCTATGTCTCCAGTACCTGTTGCTAAATCTAAGACTTTACTATTCTTTGTCGGTTCCGATAATTTAATTAACTTCTTTTTCCATAATCTATGCATCCCAAAAGAAAGCACATCATTTAATAAGTCATATTTACCTGCAATTTCTGCAAACATATCTCGAATTTTATCGCTCATTATATTATTATCTTTATTGTATTCAATTGTTTATCTAAGGAATATACTATCAAAAAATATACTCCGCTTGCTAATGACGTCTTATTTAAAATTATCTGATTATTTTGTGTTAGATTATCTGATTTTATTGAAACTCCTGCAAGATTTAATAGCTCATATTTAGATGATATATCAAAATTGTTATTTAAATCTATAATAATCTTATCGCTAAAATTTCGCAATGTATAAAAGTATTTATTATCAGTTTGTTCATCTTGAACAGATACTAATTTTAAAGAATACTTTATTGGGCTAATTTCATAATGCGAATTGTTAATTTCTATACTTATAATAGTATTGTCATTGTCTATAGAATCAATAATAGAGCTATGTTTGCCATTAATATTATAATACTTTATGTATTCATTTGAATTTGTTTTAATTAGGACTGGAACTTTAACTTTAGAATATTTGCCATAAATTTTTTCATCTTGTACTTGATTTATGTTCAAAAAGAGCTTATTATTATCTAATGAATAATCTATAGAAAGAATAGGGAAGCCCGCTTGATATACCCATTCATTAAAGAAAGTGTTTAGATTTATACCACTATGTGTATTTAATTCGTTTAATAAATCTTGGGTACTAATATTTGAATTTTTATACTTTATAAGTATCACTTTCATTATACTGTCAAATTTATTATGCCCAATCTCATTTCTTAAATGGTTTACAATTACTGAACCTTTTAAATAAATTGTTGTAGGATAATTAATAGTTTCTAAATCATAACTTATTTTGTTTGTTAAATCTTTTTGATAATTCTTAAAATTATACAATGGCAATATGCCTTCTGAAGATACAATATTATCTATATAATCATTCCATTGTTTACTTATTGCTTGGTTGTAGCTTTTATCGAGCCATGGATAGGTCTTAGATATATAATCTGCCCAAAGTGCTTCCGAATGTGAGGCAAAAGACTCATTAAACCATACATCTCTAAAGTCTTTAGGGCTTACCATATTGCCAAACCAACTATGAGATAATTCGTGTGCGACTGTAGCATTAACGCTGTCTTTAGTGTATGCAGCAGATATCATTACAGCTCTGTCTAAAGAAATCATAGTCTGATGTTCCATTGAGCCTATAGGAGTGTTTACATATCCAACTTTTTCAAACTCATAATCTGAAAATTTTTCTGAGAAATATTGCAACATTTCATTAACTTTAGAATAAACAATTGTGCTCCTTGACGAGTCACTTGGAAAGGTATAGACTGTTATCGGTATTTGAGGCGTATTTAAAGAGAATGTAGTAAATTCTGACATTGCGAAGTTCATTAAATAGGTAGCCGATGGTACAGTTTGTTGCCAAATAGTATGTTTTTTCCCATCAATTATTTCCTCACTTATCAATTTTCCATTCGAAGCAACTACAATATTTGATGGAGTAATATATTCGGCTTTAAATGTTGCTTTGTCTAATGGATGGTCGTAGCACGGCATCCAATAATGTGCCGCAGAGACATTAGGGTCAAAAAAGGTAACGCCTAAATTAAATAAAATATTAAGTTTGTAATGTACACCACCCCAATTCCTATTCTCATTTTCGGAAGTCATTTTGCCTCCATAAAAAATAGTAAATTCGCTTTCTAAAAGTGTATCTAATTTATTTATATAATAGTATTGTTCTAAAGGTTCTTCCGAATCGTTTTTATAAAACTGTATTTTGTGCCCATTTTTATATATGCTATCAATTTTTAAATTATCTTTAAGTGAAAAGAAAAAACGATTAGTAGTATCTCTGTTATCCCATTTTACATTAATTTTATTTATACCTTTCATTTGCCTTTGAAGAAAATTATCATTACTTGAAATATCAAATAATAAATCGTATGAAAGCACATCAAAAGGTTGAGTCTTATTTTCATAAGCATTATTATACAGATTTTTGGATTGCATTACGTAAGGAAAAGTAATAATAATAATTACTAATATATAGGCAAATTTACTCATTTTCTTACCATTTACTAAATAATTTCAAAAATACTTTAAAATTAACTAATAGTACATAATAAATTAAAACAAATTTTGTATATTTAATTGTTCTATTTATTAAGAGTATCAAAAAAGTATTTTCTATTATTTTTTGGGAGAAAAAATATGAGTAACTCAACTGGAACTGACCAAGATACTAAGACTCAATACTCACTCGAGAGCGCACTTCTCGAACCTGAAAAGGTAAAAGTTTTAGATCTACACTTCAAAGATCTTCAAGAATTTCCACAAGAAATATTTAAATTAGTGAACCTTGAAGAACTTTTTTTGTTTAATAACAGGATTAAGTATTTACCAGAGAAAATCGGTACACTGACGAAGTTGAAAAAATTAGACCTAAGTGGCAATCAATTGATTACCCTCCCTTGTACAATATCAAACTTAAGTGAGCTTAAATTATTAGTTTTAAGTTGGAATAAAATAGCAGAACTACCTTCGACTATTGGGAACCTAACGTCATTAGAGAGATTTAGCGTTAGTAATAACCAATTAACAGAACTACCCACTACCATTGGCAACTTGACTAACTTGAGCGAGTTGATAGTAAATGAAAACAATATAACTGAACTACCTGATACTATCGGCAATTTATATAAATTAGAAAAACTTAGAGTGGGGGGCAACCACCTGAGTAAACTACCTGACTCAATCGGCAACTTAACGAATTTATCTAAAATTGAAATTCAAGAAAATAACTTAACCCACATACCTTCTTCAATTGGAAAACTAAGTAATTTAGAAAAAATAAGGCTATATAAAAATCAACTTTCTGATTTACCTGATAGCTTTGGCAAACTATCAAACCTAAAGAAACTCTTGCTTTATGAAAATGATATTAAAGTATTACCAGAAGAGCTGTGCGAATTAAATAATTTAGAAGAATTAGAATTAGGATTTAATAACTTATACAAATTACCTCAAAGAATATCAAATTGGAACAAATTAAGATATTTAAGCCTATCAAGGAACGAATTTCCTGAAGATGAAAAGAAAAGAATTAATAATGAATTAAGTAATGCAAGAATTGATTGGTTTTGATAATTATATCTTTTAACATTATAAACAATCCTAAAATAAATCGCTTATTTTAGGATTGTTTTTATTAATGAATTAAGGAAGCTAAACGCCTCGCTGATTAGGCTCCCATATATACTTATGTTGTTGCAATTGAAAGCGAACAGGTAAATGATCTTTAAGTATCCATTCAGCTAATTCTATATTACTAACCTTGCCGAATACGGGCGAAAATAATACTGCACTGCATTTTTTATGTATATTATATTCAAACAACTTACCTTTAGCCCAATTATAATCTTCTAAAGAATTGATTACAAATTTTACTTCGTCTTTATTGGTTAAATATTCTATATTCTTATAATGATTTTTTTTGTGCATTTTAGAATCAGGACATTTAATATCCATAATTTTGGTAATTCGTTGATCTAAATCGCCGAGATCCAAGTAGCCAGCTGTCTCTATCGCTACATCAAAGCCATTATCGCATAAATAATTCATAATATATTTAATTTCAGATTGCTCTAAGGGTTCTCCACCAGTAAATTCAATAAAATTACAATCGATTGACTTTATTTTATCTATTATATCTTGTCCTGTTGTAATTTTTTCTTTCTGATTTAATTCTAAAGCATAAGGGGTATCACACCATGAACACCTTAATCGGCAGCCTTGTAGTCTAACAAATATACAAGGCATACCCGCCCTTGTGCCTTCACCTTGTATTGAATAAAAAATCTCTGAGATATTAAATTCTAAACTTGATAAATCAATCATTGCTTTTCTCCAAAAGAGCTATATTCTCAATATGATAAGTTTGGGGGAACATATCCACTGCTTGGACTGAAATTAATTTATAATGCTCACGCATCAAATCACAATCTCGAGCTTGTGTTGCTGGATTACAACTTACATACACAACTTTATTGATACCAGAATTATTAATAAAATCTATTAAATTCTTACTTAGCCCGGCTCTTGGTGGGTCTAAAAATAATACATCTGGTTTTGGCAACTGATTTAGTTGTGCTTCAATATTTTTAATATTTAGGTCTAACTCAACAAAATCTACATTTTCGATATGATTTAGATATTTATTGACATTAGCGTCGTTAATAGAAGATTTAGATAGTTCAATGCCAATTACTTTATTGCATTTTTTAGACAGAGGGAATGTAATTGAACCTGCTCCGCAGAACAAATCCCAACATATCGTATTTTTGTCTAATTTGGTCGTGTTGATTATATGCTCAATAAAATTATTTAATTGGTAAGTATTCGTTTGAAAGAACGAATAAGGGGAGACCTTATATTCAATATCTAATATTCTCTCTTTTAAATGATCTATCCCCGATAATAAGGTTAATTTATTTACTGTTACTGGGTTATTTGTATTATTTATAGCATGAAATAATGAGATGATTTTATTAAATTTAACAGCAAATTCATCTTTAAGCCATTCAATAAATATATCTTCATTATCATTATTTATAGAGTTCGTAACTAATATTACTAAGAAATTATCATAAGTAGATGAATGCCGTATGATTAAATTTCTTAAAAAGCCTTCAAAGGTCCTAACGTTATAAGCACTTAATTCTAATTGATTTGCTTTTTTTCTAATAGCATTCAGAATGTCATCGGCGTAGCTATCTTGGATTTTGCAGTATTCCATATCTATCACTTTATCATATCTACCAAGTGGGTGTAAGCCTAATGCAAAATGTTTACTATCAATGTCTTCACGCGTATCAATTTCTTCTTGCGTGAGCCATCGATTTGCCCCAAACGTAAATTCCATTTTATTCCTAAAATGATATATCTTGTCGGAGGCAATAATAGGATGATTTATAAAATTAGTAAATTTGCCAATTCTCTCAAAGGCATCTTTTACATTTATAGCTTTCCAATTTAGCTGCTCGGTATATTCTAAATTTTGCCAGCTGCAGCCACCACATACTCCAAAGTATTGACATTCAGGCTCTGTGCGGTGTGCTGATTTTTCGATGATGTCAACCACTACTCCTTCAGAATACGACTTTTTTGACTTAAATATCTGTGCTTTTACGGTATCGCCAGGAACAGCGTTTTTAATAAAATAGACCTTATTTTCACTCCTTCCAATTGCAACTCCTTCAAAAGCCATCGCATCAATCTTTAATTCTATATATTTTGGTGTTCTATTTCTCATTTATAATATTTAATTTATTTAAAATTTTCTAAAAACCATTTTTTATCAATATAATTATCTATATTCTTTTTTATTTTAGAATCTAACTCACTAAAAAAGCTCAGTTTACTTTTCTTTTCTACTTCCTTTATTGTTACAAGATGCTCTGCTATCGGGCTTTTCCTTGGAGTATTCTGACTAAATAAAAAGGCAAATACTTTGAAATTTACGTTATCTAAGGGTATGATAATAATTTTCCAATAATCAGAAGGAACTTTGTGGCTCTCGTCAGCTGATGGTAGTAGTGCTTGTTGAATAGAATTGTATATAGGTCCAGTCATTACATAGATTAAACCATATTTTTGTGTTAAGCTACGCTCATTATCTTCCAAATTTTTCCAAGCTCCCTGATTTAATTCAGCCTTTTGTGGGGTTATATTAGAAAGATAATTTGTAGTTTCTATATCTCTATTACCTTTAAAGTTGGCTAAGGGTGCTTGGTGACCTCTATCATACTTGTATGCTTTGTTCGCTCCAGTATAATCGTCGGGCTCTAAAGTTTCGCTGTCATCTAACCAAGGGTCAGCTGCCCATTTTCTATCGATACTAGTGCCAGTCATTGTTGGAATGTCTAACATATATGCTACCCAATCCGCTAACTTAGTCGAATCGTTACTTGATAGACAATAAGAATCTCGAATAATTAAATCATTAGTAGCTGGCACTCCTTGTGGCATTCCACCAAAAAAGTGCTTGGTATGTATTTCTTTATAGCAATCATTTGAGAGTGTTACATTAATATCAGTAATAAATATTGATATTAATAACAATAATTTTAATCTATTATACTTCATTATATATTTATGTACAAAATTCATTTTTGTATATTAATTATTAATAATTTAAGTTTTATTATGAAATCTGAGCAATCTGACGAAAAAGTAGTAAATGAATTAGAATCAATCTTAAAAAAATCAAAAGGTAAAATATCTCCGGGGGATGCTTCAACATTAACAGGCTATCCGATACAGCAAGTAAAAGATGCTTTAGCCCGCTTAATTGAGGTATATGAAGCACGCGTAACAATGGATTCTGAAACTGGACAGGTACAATTTATTTTTAATTACCCTCTCTTCAAGAGAGGTACAAAGACTTTTAAGGAATATTTACAAATTGTAGGCGAATGGATATGGAAAGTATTTCAAATCGTATATAAAGCAGCAATCGGCGTTACGCTAATTTTATATACAGTAATATTTGTATTAATTCTAATTGTAGTAATGTTTAGTGGTAAAGATAATGATAGAGATAGTAATTTTGACCTGGGAGACTTATTCGGTGGGCTGTTTAGGGGGATTTTAGATGCTTATACATTCTCAATGATTAGCCGTGATTTAACTTATGGCTATGATTATGATGGCAATAGATATAGAAGCTATACTAAAGATTCAAATAAAGGAAAGAACTTTGTGCAGTCTGTTTATAGCTTTGTTTTTGGTCCAGATAGACCTAAATATAATCCTTTAGATGATGCAAAAGAAGCGGCAAGCTATATTAGGGTCAATAAAGGTAAACTTACGGCGGGTAATATAGTTGCTTTAGCAGGAGTCAATTTTGAGGAGGCAGAAGCAAGATTAGCAGAGTATACTGTAAGATTTAACGGAGATTTAGAAATTAATAATGACGGTTCGTTAGTTGCTGATTTTACTGATTTAATGAACAAAAAAGTACAAGGGCTTAATGATGGTAAAATTGTATTTTATGAGGACGAAGTTGAGGCGCCTTACGAATTAACCGGCAATTCTAACGGACGTAACTTAGGTATTGCTGGGATGAATATATTTAATTTCGTAATGGCAATGTTAATGATTTCATTTTTTATGGGCACAGTACATGTTAGCCAAGACCCGCAATTAGCCGATATTGTATCAGAAACGGTACATGAATTAAATTGGTTAATTTATGTATTAGGCTACTTCCCATTAGTATTTTCAACTTTATTTTTCGTTATACCTGGGCTTAGAGCATTAAGATTACCATCAAAAAAGAAAGAGAGGCAAGTTAATATTTTAAGGAAGAAAGTTATTGGAGCTATTTTGAGGGATGGCGATAAGAGTATTAGAAGAGATACTTTAATTAATCAGGCGAGAGTAAACTCCGATGAACTGCCTATATTTGATAAAACTATGGAAAGACTAATTATAGAGTTAAAAGGTGAAATTAATATAGATTCGGACGGTTCGCCTTTATATACTTTCGAAAGATTGAAACGCGATAATAATTTATAAATAAAGAATAAGAAGTATATACAAATAGAAAGAACCAAAATTAAGTGTTTTATATCTTAGTTTTGGTTCTTAAAATTGAGGCAGAATTATAATTGAGAATTATTAATCGAATTTTGTTACAGTTATATAACGCAAATCTTCATTTTTTTCATCTACATCTATTCTAATTGAATACTGGTATTGACTAATATATTGATGAGCATTCTCGGGCCATTCAACAAATTTGATAGAATCATTGTCGTTTAAGCATTCGCCAAAGCCAATTTCAGCTAACTCATCTGCTTTTTTGATACGGTATAAATCTATATGAAATATACTAAAATCTCTATTATTAATCGAGCCTTGGTATTGGTTAATAATAGTAAAAGTTGGACTTGTTACTAAGTCTTCAACTTCAAAGTATTGACATACACCTTTTACAAATTCTGTTTTGCCAGCACCTAATTCTCCATTTAATAGAATAATATCCTTTAAATGTAAGAATTGGGCAAATTGCTTACCCAATTCTATTGTTTCTTCTTCACTTTTTGAAATCCAATTAAAAACTTCCATTAACTTCTTGGGGTTAGTTGAACATAAGGGACTATCATTTCTTCAAGTGATATGCCACCATGTTGGAAGCTATCCTTGTATCTATTTAGATAATGATGATAGTCTGTAGGATATACAAAATAATAATCCTCTTTTGCTATAATATTATTTACCGTAATGCCTTGGTTAGGTAATTTAATTTCTTCTAACTTTTGTATTTGTAAGGCGTTTTTAGTATCTGCCTTTACATTTCTACCAAACTTAAACCTTAAGTTTGTAGAGGTATCTCTATCACCTAATACTTTAACACCTCTCATACAGCGTATAGAGCCATGATCAGTGGTGATAACTACATTGACGTCTTTATTTTGTGCAATTTGAGTTAGCATACCATAAAGACTGGAATGCCTAAACCAAGAGCGAGTTAGAGAGCGGTATGCAGATTCGTCTGGCGCTATTTCGCGTAAAATAGCATAATCACTCCTAGAATGTGCTATCATATCCACCGCATTAATAACAATAGCATTTATATGATTACTCATATAATTTTGTATTTCTTTTTCGATTTTATTACCAAAATCTGTATCAAAGATTTTTACATAATTTATCTTATTCTTTAGCTTAAGTCTTCTACGCTCAGCCCAAGCTTCCATCAATTCACGTTCAAATGCATTTAATTTATGGTCTTCGCTGTTTACATCCGACACCCACCATTGGGGGTAATGCTTTTTTATATCAGCTGGGAATAGACCCGAAAAGAGCGCATTTCTGGCAAATTGTGTTGCTGTTGGGAGCATCGCACAATAGAATTCAGACTTAAATGAGTAATAAGGCGATAGCAATTCTTGCATCATTAACCACTGGTCATAACGCAAGCAATCTATTACAAAAAGAAATGTAGTCTTGTTATTTTTAACAGTATCAGCAAAATATCTATCTAATAAGTGAGGAGACAAAACAGGGTCTGCTGTGTCAAATTTCTCTTGTATCCAATACTGATAATTATTTTCGACATACTTTGAAAATTCAGAATTAGCCATCTTGAATTGTTCTTGAAGAGTATCTCGCAATGAAGAATTAGGAAATCTATCTAATTCTATCGACCAATGTACTAATTTTTGATAAACTTCAACCCAATCTGACCAATCCATTCTCCCCATCATTTTGTATGATAGTTCATTAAAGCTTTTTAAATAATTATGCGTAAATTTCTCTTCTTCTATTCTTGAAGATTCTAAAAACTTCTTTACTGCTAATAAAATTTGTGCTGGGTTTACAGGCTTAGTAAGATAGTCATCAATTTTATTACCTATTGCTTCTTCCATCAAACTTTCTGCTTCATTTTTAGTAACCATTACTACTGGAGTAGCAGGGTCAATCTCTTTTAAGTGTGGTAAAGTTTCTAATCCTGAGATACCAATCATAGATTCATCTAAAAAAATCAGTCCGTAATGGGAATGCCTTACCTTCTCGAGAGCATCTTCGCCATTACTAGCAGTATCTACTTCATAACCACGTTGATTGAGTAAAATAATGTGAGGCTTTAATAGCTCTATCTCATCATCTACCCAGAGTATTTTCAATTTTGATTTATCCATTGCATTCGCTCCTTAAAACGCCCTAAAATGTTGTAAAATAGTAGCAAATACCATAATTAAAATCAAATTGTTATACATAAGTGTTTTTGACGTTATTTATTAATAATATTTTAATTTTAGATAAAATCTTTAGTTTAATATTCGTCCTAAAATAATAAAAGGAGGTCTAAGAAATGAATTTTCAAAAATTTACATTAAAATCTCAAGAAGCCTTACAATCTGCCCAAGAAATTGCAGCAGGTTATAATAACCAATCTATTGAGCCGATACACCTTTTAGCTGCTTTAGTTCAAGACTCTTTATCTTTAGTATCAGAAATATTGTCTAAAATAGGTGCTGATCTAAACACTCTCAAAATTCAAATCAATAATGAATTGCAGAAACTGCCCAAGATAGCTAACTCACAAGTTACGGAACAGTATATTTCAAATGACTTAAATCAGATATTAAATAAAGCTATCGTAGAAGCCGATAAGATGAAAGATAAGTTCGTTAGTGTGGAGCATTTGATAATAATCTTATCTGAAGAGGCAAATACTAAGAATATCCTTAACAAAGATGGGGTGAATAGAAATAGTATCTTAAGAGTTTTGCAATCAATTAGGGGAAATCAGAGAGTTATCGACCAAAACCCTGAAGATAAATACCAATCACTTTCAAAGTATGGAATTTTATTAAACGATGAAGCCAGAAAAGGTAAATTAGACCCAGTAATAGGTAGGGAAGAAGAGATACGAAGAGTATTACAAGTATTATCGCGAAGAACTAAAAATAATCCAGTCTTGATAGGTGAGCCGGGTGTGGGGAAAACTGCTATTGTAGAAGGGATTGCTCAACGTATTGTTTCGGGTGATGTCCCTGAAGGACTAAAATACAAATCAATTGTAGTCTTAGATATGGGTACATTAATTGCTGGAACTTCATTTAGGGGGCAATTTGAAGAAAGATTAAAAGCTATTATCAAAGAAGTTGTAGATTCAGCTGGACAAATAATTCTATTTATTGATGAAATACACACGCTTATTGGAGCGGGTGCAACTTCTGGCGGTAATATGGACGCTGCCAATATCTTAAAGCCAGCCTTAGCACGCGGAGAATTGCACTGTATTGGAGCGACAACTTTGGATGAATATCAAAAGTATATAGAAAAAGATGCGGCATTGGAGCGTAGATTCCAAAAAGTATATATCGATCAACCAAATGTTGAAGATACTATTTCTATATTGCGTGGCTTAAAAGAAAAATATGAAGTGCACCACGGAGTAAGAATAACAGACTCGGCTATTGTTGCTGCTGCCGAGCTCTCGCATAGATACATAAGCGATAGATTCTTACCTGACAAAGCTATCGATTTGATAGATGAAGCAGCATCAAAACTGAGAATAGAGATTGATTCTATGCCAGCCGAATTAGACAATATAGATAGGAAAATAAGACAGTTGGAGATTGAAAGGCAGGCACTACTTAGAGAATTAGGAAAAAATTAATTATTTTATACGTTTAAAGTTATTCATTAATTGAAAATATAAGAGAAAGTTAAGTTTAAGGTATTTAAATATAATCGGTTAGCAAGTTCAGTACTTTTAGTACTGGGCTTGTTTTGTTTTCAAAATTCTTATAGCCAAGAGGAAAGCCCAGAATTAATATTGAATATTAATAAAATTGACTCCTTAATCCTAAGCAATACCTTAGAATATGGATTATCGAAACAACAAAATATTTACGATTATTTTGTAAATATTAGCTATAATCAATCTGGTTTTATAAACTTTAACATCAGTAATGCGTATAATGGTAATACACTTAGTAGTAATGAAAATTTAAATAAAGATAATGAGCAATTTATGCTGTACCTAAACAAAGAAATTATCAATAATTTTAAAATATTATCGCAATCAAACTATATACTATTAAACTATCCTGGTAGTTCAGGCACTTCTAAAATAGAAAGAATTAATAATTTATTTGGAGTAGAATACTACAATTCTAAGCAATTTTTGGTAAGCTTATTAACTGGTCCTGAGTCCAATTCTCAAATTGGCTATACCTCTTCAGGTATTAATTCCAAGCTAAATTTGATGTTAAATAACTTTAGTTATGAGAATTTCTTGATTAATTTCATAAATAAGATAGACCTATTGAGCTTGGATAATAATAGAAATAATAAAGATGTTGTACTATCAACTAATTTGTCTAAAATATTTGATAATTTTGATAGAATGTATTTTGATATAAACTACAACTTAATGGATAGATTTTATCTATCAAAAATGGATTCACTTTATAAAATTGCAAATAACTTAGTATTTGATTACTCTATTGAAAATAGGCTTAGCAAGATGTATAATGCTAATGTAAGGCTTGATTTCTTGTTATTTGATAAATTACAGTCATATTTAGGGCTTAGTTATAATTTGTCAAATGTAACTAAGTCTTTTAATGAGTTTGCAGAAAATGATAATAGAACCGGTATAGTTCAAAATAGAAATTTCCAAAAATTCAATATTGACTTTAAAATTGAATATAATGGTAACATAAATCAAAAATTAGCTATAAACTATGATAATGAGATTGAAGAAAATTCAGTTATAAATAAATTTAATATAAATCACATTAATTTTAAAAATTATGAAAATATGGCTTTTGATTTAAATTTTGAACAATCAATTTTTAAAGTGATGGGTACAACTTCTTTTAAGGTTAATACAAGGGATTCGATTAGAGCTAATTATTCTTCATCTATAAAAAGGTTTGATACACCAAGCCTTACAAATAATTCCGACAGAGACGAGTTGTTATCTATGATTAATTTAGATTATTACATCAAATTAAGCAGAGTATTTGAAATGGTGATAGACGCGGAAGTTCAATTTTATCATCAGGTCAATTTAAAGTCCTCTTTAAGTGCTTCTAATTATCAAATGAGAACGCTAAAATTTGGACCTCAATTTAATTATAAAACAAATAATTTTTATATGCGTCCAAATTTAAGTATTTTAGCCAACTATATAACTTATGATTTTGAAAATCAAAATCAAAGTATTAGAAGTTATAGTATTAGGCAAATTAATTATAATGATTCGTTAGAGTATAAATTTGAAAAATATTTTAGCTTGAGTGCAAAATTAGATATAATATATAAAGAAACGGGAATTCTGTATTGGAAAGATTTCGAGGAACTACCTATCAATGGTAATCTTAGATTTTTTTCTAAGTTTCTGATTACAAATTTTCAAGATATATATCATACATCTATAGGTTTTAGATATTATAATTTATCATTAAATAATTTTTCTAATTTTGTTGGAAATTATACTAATTTATCTTATGGACCCGAAGTGGCATTGGCAGTTAATTTCTCTACTACAAGTAGAATAGAATTTAATGGTTGGTATGAGTTTCAATTTGTCAATAATAAGTTAGTGAATGAGATACCAAATTTTTTTATTAGAACATCAATTTTATTATGAGTTTATAGATGAATAATTGGATATTTAGCTCGGAAAATTTTTTTCATAGCGATAGGAATACGCTGACATTAGTAGAACCAATTCTTATGAATTTAAGAAATCAATTTATGATACCCGACGAAAAGTATTATAATATAATGATTGCAGTAACTGAAGCAGTAAATAACGCCTTAAATCATGGTAATAAATTAAATCACGATAAAATTGTTGAATTTACAGTGCGTGCTAATAATGAGAGGTTAATGATAAAGGTTACGGATCAAGGCGAAGGCTTTAACCCTGATGATGTTCCAGATTGTACAGACCCTGCCAATATACTAAAATCAAGTGGTAGAGGTGTATATATCATTAAAGAATTAATGGACGAAGTCTTAATAGATGCCTCTCCAAATGGCACTAAAATGGAAATGGTATATTATTTAAATAAATAAAAATTCTTAGATTAAGGATATAATCTCACTATATCCCATTGTTCATTAGCTTTTATATATTTAATTCTATCGTGAAGTCTACTTGAGCGACCTTGCCAAAACTCTATTTCTGTAGGAATAATTTTATATCCTCCCCAAAATTCAGGAATGGGTACGTCTGTTCTAAATTGGCTCATATACTTGGCTACATTACGCATTAATGTAAATCTACTTGATAAAATTTGACTTTGTTTTGAAGCCCATGCTCCAATCCTACTCGTATATGGTCTAGACTTAAAATAGCGTTCCGAATCTTCTATAGAAATCTTATCAGCTTTCCCCACAACTCTGACCTGTCTTTCGTATTTGTCCCAAAAAAAAAGCATCGATACATTATTGTTATCTGATATATCACTACCTTTTTTTGATGAATAATTTGTAAAGAAAGTAAAACCTTCCTCATCATATTCTTTTAATAGTACTATTCTTGAAGAAGGAGTATTTTGTGCTGATACAGTAGATAAAACAAAGGCTGTTGGTTCTGCAAAGTCCCCTTTTAATACTTCTTTCATCCATTTGTCAAAGAAGATTAGTGGGTTTTGCGGTACGGTATTTATATCTAATTTATCTTTTTTGTAATCTCGCCGAATTTGAGAAACGTCTTCCATAACTTAACTTGCTACTTCCGTTAAAAAGATAGAAGACGTTTTATTATCTTATAATTTTAATAATTTAATACTTTAAAGTAGTTTGCTTTACCATTAATGGTTGCGATGATAAAATACGCTCCATTGGGATAAATACTTAAATCTATTTTATATTGTTTCTTATTAAACAATTCGTTGATGACAGTATGACCAAAATAATCTACAATTTTAATATTTTGAATATCTAAATCTGAATTAATTATAACAATATTCTTATGTTGATTGAGGGTTGCTTGCTTATTTAAGTCATCTACTGAATTTACTTGTTCTGTCTTGAATGTATAAATATTACTCCAATTACTGCTTCCACTACTATTTTTTGCTTTAACTCTCCAATAATAAGTAGTATTTTCTTTTAATAAACCCATAGGAACAGAGTAACTATTTTCTTGCCAGTTTAATTCATTAATCATCGCCCCATTTTCAAAATCATTTAAGAAGTTTAGTTGTATTTCGTAGCTTGTAGCTTCGTCAATTTTTGCCCATTTTAATTGTGGAGTTAATGGTATATTACTTGATTTGTCTTCTGGGTATATAATGCTTATTGCTGGCAAAGCCATACCAGTATTAAATGACCAGACTGGGCTCCAATTACTTGTACCTTCAGAATTTTTTGATTGGACCCTCCAATAATAGTTCGTTTGTACTTCTAACAAGCCATTAGGTATTTCAACATAATTATTAACAATATTTTTTGAATATTTAACATTGAAGCCAGAAAAATTTGCATCGATAGATACTTGAACTAAGTAAGATTCCGCAGAAGGAATATCCTGCCATTCCAGTTTAGGTGTATTGGTATTTATGACTTGTTTGTCAGCGGGCGACTGCAATACTGTTGCAACAGGCTTAGAATCAGAAGTGGTAAAATTCCAAGTAGGACTCCATTCACTAAGGCCTGCGTCGTTGCCAGCGGCAGCTCTCCAATAATATTTTGTTTTGAACTTTAAGCCACTAGCATTATATCCATTATTAAATTGATTATCAATATTAGCAATTGGATTATTAAATGATGGATTGTCTGCTAATTGAAACTTGTAGTAGCTTGCGTTTTGAATACTATTCCAAGAAATTGTTGTATTTATTTTAATGTTTTCACTACCATTGGCAGGTGTTACTAATTCAGGTGTTTGTGGTTTTTTGCTATGGTCAATGTTTGTTAGCCTAAACCAATAAGAATAATTTTTATTTTGACCATTTACATTTATATTTGTAATCTCTACGAAATATTTGGTATCATTTTGTAGATTTGCTGCCTTCCAACTTAGGTTATTTGGATAACTGCCCCAACCTTCGTAATCAAACAAGATTGCAGTAATGTCTATATTATTATTATTTGCATCTTTCATGGTGATTTGAGCATTACTCAGATCAACACTTTCATTATTCCATAAATTGGTCTTATCAGCAAGGACGTTAAAAGATAAATAAAAATCTTTATTAAAGAAATCGGTCGGATAATCTTCATAAGGATAAGCTACAAAGTCGTTAGGAGTATTAGCACCATTAGTTACATAGTCTTGATAGTGGAAATTAGCTGCCACCATATATTGGTTACCAGCTTTCGTATATCCTTCTGCTCTACCAAAAGAGAATTTTTTTAAGAATGGATTAATAATTGCCCTACGATGACCAACCTTATATTCATTAGCTTTGTCGGCATTATGGTCATCAATTAGCCAGCCTATAATTATATCTTCTGAACTATAAAAGACAGGGCTACCTCCACCACCAGCAAATAAATTTGATTTCATCCTAGCTTCACCTCCGCCAGGTGTATAGCATTCCGAAGAGGGGTCGTCTTTATGTCCAGATTCGCCACTTGCTACAATATTTAGGCAACCTTCCATAGATGCCTGTTGAGTAGAGTACTCATACTCTACAGGTGCTAATTTATGGAGAGCTCTAATCTGATTTACTTTTTTTAAGACTAAATCTATCTCCGATTGATTTAATTCACCAGGAGCACAACTCTGAACATTAGCCTGCCTCTTATAAATTTTATCTAAATCTTGTGATTGTACATTGCTTGCTAAAATAAAGACTAAAAAAAGAAAAATATTAAAACGCATTATATATAACCTCATTATTATAAAATACAAAATTAGTAATTAAATCTTTTTTATAAAAGAAATAATTAATCTGCAATCAAATAAAATTCTTTAAAATACTCTTTATTCACGTTCTAAAGGAAGAGTAGAGCATCTAAATAACCCACCTAAGCGAGATACTTTCTGATAATCAATCTCTATTGTTTCGATATCTTTATTATTAAGGATTTTGTTAATACGGCTAAAATATAGATCGCTTACTACTAATTCAGGGCTAATCGAAAATATGTTAGAATTCATATTATATAAATCATTTTTATTAGCTTTGATAATGTTGTTAGTACCAAAAATATCCATTAGTTCATCAGGATAATGAACAAAGCCGTTTTCATATAATATTGCATATTTGCTACCAACTGGCTGAAAGGTGCAATCTAAGTGGAGTACGTTTGTTTCTGCATTATCGCTAACATATAGCTGTAAAGGTATTACTTCAAATTCTGGGAAGTTTTGTTTAATAAAGTCAAACCCCTGATAGTTAGTCCTTGCCGAAAGACCTACAAAAATATATTTATTATGAATAATTACATCGCCACCTTCAATAGTAGCATTATGCGGTACAGTGAGTATTTTTTGTGGTGGAATATTGTCGAATATCTTTTTTATGCCTTCTAATTCTGCTCTTCGGTTATCCTTTTTCATATTAGATTTTATAATTGTATCGCCGATTACAAAAGCAATGTCGCGAGTGAAAATCTGATCTTGATTAGGGACATTTTCGGGTCTTAATACCTGCACTCCAGCTTGTGCTACCTTTTCTGCAAAGTTATCTACTTGCCTAGTTAATTCATATACGTTAGGTATATTGCCTTGTTGTAGATATTTTGATATTTTAGGATTATTATCGTACTCTATATCGCCCCTATCGCCAGCTATACCAATAACCACAGTTTTCAATGCTGAATATTCATTCTTAATATTTAACTTAAAATTCATATTTGATTTCTGTAACTTCTTAAATTGCAAAAATAATATTTTTATTTATCTTATTTTTAACTTTTATATTGTTATATTTGTAGTCTTTTAAGAAAGTGGTAAATATTTGTCAAAACAAAAGAATAACAATAAAAGTCAATCACAAAAATCTCTATTGGAAGCTGAAAATGGAGTAGTAAAAGACAAACTCTTAAAGAAAATTCCTAATTGGGCTGATTTACTTGGACTGCATTTACCATCAAAAATTTCCGTAGAACAAGCGTCATCGCAAGCTACAGCTCAGATTAAGTCATCATTAATAAAATTTAGTACTGTTGTAGATTTAACTGGAGGTTTCGGAGTGGATTCCTTCTATTTAGCTATGCAAGCTGATAGCCTGACTTATATAGAAAAAGTGAAAGATTTGCATGATAAGGTAAAAATGAATTTCTCTCAAATGGGTGTTAAAAATATTTATTTTATCAATGATTTTGCGGAGAATTATTTACAACAATTAGATAATAATATTGATTTAATTTATTGCGATCCAGCCCGAAGACTAAATTCAAAAAAAATACATAATTTAGAAGATAGTGAACCTAATATTATTGACTTATTCGAGCTTATCAAAAGAAAATGTAAGTATTTCATGCTTAAATCATCTCCGTTTTTAGATATTCAATCAGTAATAAGTAGTTTGGATAGTGTAAGCAAAGTTATTTTGATTAGTGTCGATAATGAATTGAAAGAGGTTTTGTATTTATTTGATTTTAAGCACACATTCCCAATTGAATATAAAGTATTTATAGTAAATAAGAAATTTTGTTCGTTTTACTTATTTTCAAATACAAAATATACAATGTCATACAGTTACCCACTAAGCTACTTATATGAACCTAATAGCGCAATCTTTAAATTAGGAAACTATTCAGAAATAGCTTCGATTTTTAGCTTGCACAAACTTGAACAAAATTCTCATTTATTTACAAGTGAACAGGTAGAACAAAATTTCCCAGGTAATATCTATAAAATTATAAATATACTTAAAGTAAATTATAAAGAATTACATAATTATTCTTTAACCACTCATTATAATCTTAAAGTAAGGAATTTTCCTATGAGTGTTGATGAATTGAAAAAGAAACTTAAAATTATAGACGGTGGTGATAAATATATTTTTGCAACTAAACTTATTGACCAAAGTTATAAACTCATTGTTTGTGAAAAGATAAATATTTAATATCTTTGTAAAAATTAAATCTTATGGAATATAGAATGTATCTTTTATTATTAAGTAATTCAACCACAGAAGGATTCTCGTATTTAGAGCATGCAAACCTTGAATTTGCCAATTTTTTAAACGATAATATTAAATCAATTGCCTTTATACCTTATGCAGGAGTTACATTTTCTTATGACGATTATACTCATAAAGTACAGCATTATTTTGAAAGATTTGGCATAAAAATAAATTCAGTTCATCTAGGTGATTCTATTGATATCATTAAAAATAGCGATGCTATTGCTGTAGGTGGTGGCAATACGTTCCAATTGCTTAAATCTTTGTATGACAATGATTTAATTGAAGTTATCCGAGAAGAAGTTAAAAATGGTAAGAAATATATTGGGTGGAGCGCTGGTTCTAATATAGCTTCCCCAACAATCAGAACAACAAATGATATGCCTATCGTGCAACCTTATTCATTTGATGCACTTAATCTGATAAACTATCAAATTAACCCCCATTATTTAGATGCACACCCCAGCGGACATCATGGCGAGACTCGTGAGCAAAGATTGCTTGAGTTTTTAGAACTTAATAAGGATATCTATGTTGTAGGGTTACGTGAAGGATCAATGATACGTGTAGATAACTGTGAACATTATCTGTTGGGTAGCAAACAAGCGAGAATATTCAAATATGGGCAAGTTACCACTGAAATTAACCCTAATTCAAAGTTAAGTTTCTAAGGATGAAAATTTTAATTATTGGTATTGGTTCAGAAATAGCATATTTCACAGCTCTTAAATTTGCTAAAGATAAAAACCAATTATATTGTACATCAAGGAATTTTAATACTGCTGAGCAAACTACAAATGATTTGAAGGTGCGTTCAGGCAACAAAAATATTGTACCTTTAGAACTAATTCCTACTGAATTAGACAGGCATAAAGATTTTTTTGATAAATTTATTAAAAGTTATGGGTTGCCCGATATATTATACGTAGCTTACGGTTCATTAATAAATAATGATCTAATAAAGAAAGATTTTTATGAAGTTAAGAAGCAGATTGATATTAATTTTACCTCCGTAATTTCAATCGTAAATTACTTTGCTTATAAATTCGTAGACAGAAATAGTGGAACAATTGCTGTTATTGGCTCTGTAGCTGGAGATAGAGCAAGAGGCAGTAATTACGTGTATGGGACTGCAAAGGGGGCTTTAAGTTTATTTTTGCAAGGATTAAGGTCAGATTTGTCCGATACTAAAGTAAAAGTTTTAACAATTAAACCTGGATTTGTTGCCACAAAAATGACCGCTGATTTGAAAAAGAATTTCCTTTTTGCTAATCCAAAATTAGTAGGCGATAAAATATACCATAATATTTTGAGTGGTAAGGAAGTACAATATATCCCGGGTTTTTGGTATCTTATTATGTGTATAGTTAAACTCATTCCAGAAAAAATATTTAAAAAGCTTAAATTCTAATAATACAGATAGATTACAAAGGTAAATTGAAAATTATTTATGATTATTAACGTTACTACAATATTAGAATGTTAAACTGAATAATTATTTATAAAATGAGCGATATTAACACAACTTCCAAACACGAAATTGAATTTAAAGCAGAAATGAAGCAACTTCTTCATTTAATTATACATTCTCTATATACTCAACCTGAAATTTTTTTAAGAGAGTTAGTCTCAAATTCTACAGACGCATTAAATAAGCTTAGAGTAATTAAGCTAACAGATGACAACATATTAAATCCAACAGAAGAATTAAAGATTAAGATTACTATAAATCCAGAAGATAAAACTTTTTCAATTGAAGATAATGGTATCGGTATGGATGAAAATGACTTAGTAAATCAATTAGGAACTATTGCTTCGTCAGGAACGCTAAAATTCTTAGAAGAGCTGAAGAAAAATAATAATAATAACTCCGAGAATTTAATTGGTCAATTTGGTGTAGGTTTTTATTCTGTATTTATGGTTACGGACGAAGTTACTGTCGAAACCCGCAAATACAACATAGGTTCGCAAGCATACAAATGGACATCTAAAGGCGAATCTTCTTATACAGTTGAACAATCAGATAGAGAAGATCGTGGAACTAAGATTTCTTTCAAATTTAAAGAAGCAAACGAAGAATTTGCTACTGAATACCGTATAAAAGATGTTTTAAATAAATATTCTAATTTTATTGACTTTCCAATTGAGCTTAATGCTAATGCTATTAATAAAGTTCAGGCAATTTGGTTCAAGAAAAAAGAAGATATAAGTATCGAGGAAGCAAGCGAGTTCTATAAATTTATTTCAAATGATTGGAATGAGCCATTAGACTATTTCAACTTAAATGTAGAAGGAAACATTAACTTTAAAGCGATGCTTTTTGTTCCCAAAGATGCACCTATGAATTTATTTCAAGATATAATGAATAGTGGAGTGCAATTATACTCTAATAAGGTTATGATTCAAAGAAATTCAATAGAATTTTTACCAGAGTATTTGAGATTTTTAAAAGGCGTTATTGATACGGAAGATATTACCTTGAATGTTTCAAGGGAAGTTGCACAAAACACGCCAGTAATATCAAAGATTAGAAATGTTTTAACGTCAAAAGTTCTATCATATTTAGAGGATTTAAGAAGCAACAATCAGGATATGTATAATCAATTTTATAAGAATTTTGCTTCATTATTCAAATCTGGGCTAAACTCTGATTATACGAACAAAGATAGAATTGTTGAACTTTTGCAATTTGAATCAACTACAACAGAGTTAGATAAATATACAACTTTTAATTCTTATGTCTCGCGTATGAAAGCAGAGCAAACAGAGATTTATTATGTTGCGGGTAATAACCGTAAAGAATTAGAAAGAATTTCAAATATGGAATATTTTACTAAAAATGGTATTGAAGTTTTATTCTTTACAGACCCAGTAGATTTATTTATATTACCGTATATTTCTGAATACGATAAAAAGAAATTAGTATCAATCGAAAAAGCTGATATTAAAGATACTCCGAATACTGAAGAAGAAAACAATAAACAATCAAAAGAAGAAATGAACTCCTTAATTTCTCATTTTAAAGAAGTGTTAGGAAACAAGGTTGAGGATGTAAGAGCATCTAAAAGATTAGTTAATTCTGCTTATACCTTAGTAAGCGGAACTAATGCTATGGATATTCAAATGGAGAAGATGATGAGAATGATGGATAAAGATTATGCACTTTCTCAAAAGATTTTAGAAATAAACTTAGAACACCCATTAGTACATAATTTAAATAATATGTTAAAAAATGGACAAAATTCTAAGTTAGATAAATTTATTGAGCATATTTATGAAACATGTTTGCTTAACGATGGTATTCTGACGAATATTGCCGATTATTCAGACAGAATGCTTAATATTATGATTGAAGCTAGTAATTAATTATAAGGTATAAAATGAAATTATCAGAATTTAAATATTCTCTAACTAAAAATGCCGTGGCACAATACCCTACACAGCCAAGGGATGACGCTCGTATGATGGTATTAAATAAAGAGAATGGTGAAATTGAAACTAAGATTTTTAAAGATATAGTTGATTACTTTCAAAGAGGAGATTGTTTAGTTCTGAACGAAACTAAAGTCTTTCCAGCAAGATTGTTTGGTACTAAAGAAAAGACTAACGCTAAGATAGAAGTAATGCTACTTAGAGAGTTGAAGAAAGAAGAAAGAATTTGGGACGTTTTGGTTGAGCCTGCCCGAAAAGTACGTATTGGAAATAAGATTTATTTTGATGACTCACAGTTTTATTGTGAAGTTATTGATAATACGACTTCAAGAGGAAGAACAGTTAGATTTTCTTATGAAGGAAATCTTTTTGATGTAATTCAAAGGATAGGGGAGATGCCCTTGCCAGAATATATTAAAAGAGAACCGGAAGATGCAGATAAAACTAACTATCAATGTGTGTTTGCTAATAATAATTTTATGCAATCGATTGCACCACCTACAGCTGGGCTTCATTTTACTGAAGAATTATTAGAGAAATTACAAGCTAAAGGCGTGAGAATTGCAAAACTTGTCTTAAATATTGGGCAAGGTATATTTGAAAAGATTGATGTAGAAGATTTAACAAAACATAGGATGTATTCGGAATACTTTGAAATATCACGAGAAAATGCCGAGCTAATTAATAAATCTCTAAAAGCTAAAAAGAATGTTTATGCTATTGGTTCTAGTGTTGTGAGAGCGTTAGAGTCTTCTGTATTAACAAGTGGAGCAGTAAAGCCAAATAAAGGTTGGACGGACAAATTTATCCATCCTATATATGAATTTAAAATTGTTACTAGATTGCTTACGAATTTTCACCCACCAGCTACACCGTCAATTCTTATGTCGGCAGCATTTGCTGGTACAGAAAATATGAATAAAGCTTATAAGAAAGCAATTAAAGATGAATTTAGATTTCACGCTTATGGCGACGCTTTGCTAATTATTTAGTCAATTTATTGTGGATTAAGTCCCTGATATTACTCATTAAAGATTTTATAGTAATATCAGGGTTATTTTTTGTGTTTATTGCTTGCAGATAACTGATAGAAACATCTCCAGAACTAAAATTAAAGTTGCCCTTAGACATTAAAGTGTTTGTTCCTTTGATTGCAACGGGTATAATCTCTTTGCCACTTTTCATAGCTAATAAAAAGGCACCTTTTTTAAACTCACCTAAACTACCGTCTGTAGACCTTGTGCCTTCAGGAAAAATAATAACACTATCAGAGGTATTAATTGCATTTAAAGCTTGCTTAAATCCTTCTAATGAATTTTCTTTATCTTCACGTTTTACACTTATAAAAGGTGAGAGTTTAAGACACCAACCAAAGAAAGGTATTCTTTCTAATTCTTCCTTATACATTATTAGCGTATTACCTTTTACGCTACTAAGCAAAACAGGTATATCAAACAAACTCGAATGATTGGGGATATAAATATAAGATTTATTTTTATCGATAGTAACTTCAATATTTTCTTGAACTTTGATATTACTTATAAATAATAAAGATTTTGACCAGTATTTAGAAAAAGAGAAAAATACTCTTTTGCCAAATAAGAGTATTCCAATTATTACAGATAGTGCAAAAATAATAGTAATTACTGCTATTAGGAACAAGATAATATATGAATATAGCTTAGCAAACATATTTAGAAACTTATTTACACAAAATATGGCAAATTTGCAAAACAGTAGAATCTGTCAATGAGTAATATCTTTTTAATCCGACAGGTCTACAAGTAATTATACCAGCTTGATGCAATAATTTTAATTGCTTTGAAACATTGGCTTGCATTAATTCAGTTTCATTTATAATATCTGTTACACATTTTTCTCCGTTTATTAAAGACCGAACTAATTTTAGTCGAGAAGGCTCTGATAAAACCTTAAATACTGAAGCTAAATTTAATAAGTTATCATCATTTAAAGTGTCAAATTCATTATGAATATTTATCTTAGCCAAAACGTCCATTTTCTCTGATACCAAATTACTTATTTTAAAAATTAAATAACATTATTATACATTTAAATAATTCATTTAAAACCAATGAATACTTATTCAACTATCTGTAATATTACTCTTCTAAATTCTTTCATTTCTCTTTCTCTAATATCTTGTTCGTCTGATAAAGGAAGAACTATACGCTTGTAATTTTTTAATATTTGTTCTTTCTTGAGACCCAAACCAAGTAAATAACTTTCAATTTCATTAATTCTATCTTCTGTAATTGATTCTTTTTCTTGTTCATGCGTATTAGCGTGCATATATATCTTGTGTTTATTACTGATAATGAATTGACTCATTAAAGTAAGAGCTTCGGCATAGGTAGAATCAATTTTTGAGCTATTCTCACTAAAATATATAGTATCTTGCTTGCCAACTGTATAAGCGATAATACGACCTCTCGAATCAAAATTTAATTGACCAATCTTTTGAGAACAAGCCGTAATACCTGTTAATACAAATAAAAACAAGATGATTAATAATACAATTACAGTAGATATTATTAAGAATTTCATTAGAAGATGGCATCCTTGATTTTACTAAAAAATTCCTTACCCTTTTTACTAGTATTTTGAATACTAAAGTTTTCAGATTCTGAAAGCTCTTTTATTAAATCTTTTTCTTGCTGATTTAGTTTCTTAGGTACTTTTACATCAAAAATAACAATGAAATCACCTTTTGTACTACTTCTTAAATAAGGAATACCCTTGTTTTTTAGTGTATGGGTTTGCCCGGGTTGAGTGCCTGCCTCAATTTTAATAGTATGTTTGCCATTTAAAATTGGAATTTCAATTTCATCGCCTAAAGCCGCCTGAGGGAACGTAATTTTTGTCCTATATAAAACATTATTACCATCTCTGGTAAATAGATCGTGCTTTTTCTCTTCAATTAATACTATTAAATCACCATCGCTACCACCGTTACGCCCACTATTGCCTTTGCCAGTAACTGGAATATAATTTCCTGTTTCAACCCCTGCTGGAATATTAATTTCTACCTTATCTTCGCCTTGTACACGGCCATCTCCGTGACATGTATTACACTTTTCTGTAATAACTTGCCCTTCACCTCTACAAGTAGGGCAAGTAGAAATATTTACCATTTGCCCAAACATTGACCTTTGTACTTGTTTTACTTCGCCAGCACCGTAACAAGTACCACATGTTTGTTTTGAAGTACCCTCTTTAGCTCCACTTCCACTACAAGTACTACAAGGAATTAAATGTTTAATCTTAATCGTTTTATTAGTGCCAGTACTAATTTCTTCTAAAGTTAAAGGTAATTTTATTTTAATATCAGAACCCGGCTCACCTCTTTGCCTTTTTCTAGAACCACGTGAGCCACCAATAAACTCTTCAAAAATACTTCCCCCAAAAATATCTCCAAATTGTGAGAAAATATCATTCATATTAGTATATTGTTGATAATTAGTACCCTTTAACCCTTCTGTTCCATATCTATCGTACCGTGCTCTTTTGTCTTGATCACTTAATACTTCATAAGCTTCTGCTGCTTGTTTAAATTTTTCTTCCGCTTCTTTGTTACCTGGATTCTTATCAGGATGGTATTTCATTGCTAATTTGCGATAGTTAGATTTAATTTCCTCAACAGTAGCACTTTTGCTAACACCTAATACTTCATAGAAATCATTTTGCGACATTTAATTCTCCATTAACCTTTATTACCAGTAGAAGTAACTACTTTAGCAAAACGTAAAACTTTATTATTATATAGATAACCAGTTTGAACAACTTGTGCAATGCAACCTTCAGGGTATTCAGAGTTCATTACCATCAAAGCTTCATGGAAATTTACATCAAACTCATCGCCAGCGTTAATAAGCATTTTTGTTACTCCAGCTTCTTCAAATATCTTTTTAGTTTTGTTATTTATCATATCTAAGCCTTTGTTCATAGCATCAATATCATTTGTATTTTTGCCTGCTTCGGTAGCTGAATTAAAGTCGTCTAATATATCGACCATTTTTGCTAATAATTTCTCATTAGCGAAATCAATAATTTCCTTCTTTTCATCTAAAGTACGACGTCTAAAATTTTCAAATTCTGCAGCTTTTCTTATAAACTGATCTTTCAGGTCGTCCTTTTCTTTTTGAGCAATTGAAATTTGTTCATTCAGTTGCGCTATCGTATCATTTAATGTTATTATTTCTTGTTCCAATTCTATTACCCTATCATTTTCCAAATCATAATTTGATTCAATATTTGCTTGATTTTCCTTATTGATTTTCTCTTGGTCGCCCTCACTATTCTTCGTTTGAGATGAACCCTTGCCATAAGTATTCTGCAAATCTTTTATTTTATTTGATACTGCTCTTAATGGCTTTTGAAAAGCGTTAGATGATTCTTCCATATATATCTAAAATATTAAACATAAAGTAATAGTGAGACGAATATAGTCATAGGTTAATTTATTTCATATAATTTAAATAATATTAATTGGTGAAATCAAATGTAATAAAACTGTATTTCGTATAATTTTATTACATTTGAATAATTAAAATTTAGTACTATGCAAAAAGAAGATAAACAAAAAAATAAAGAAGAAGGGATATTTCCGTTAAGTAAGGTAAGTTCTATAAAAGGAAGCAGATCTTTAGTTAGAGCCAAAGTCTTACAGATACTTTATGCGTTTAGCTTAGGTAAGGATAATTTAGATAAAGAATTCTCTCATATTTTTTATAGAGATTTTAATTTTGAAGAAGAGGAAGTAAAAATTGAGAAACTTCTTAAGCCAAATGAAGTATATGAATTAGAAGCTGACAAACCTATTGTTTGGGATAAGATACAAATAGAATTTGGAACTGATTTAATCAGAGCCTCAATTAACAATGAAGAATTTGTAAACGAAATATTAGTCAAACATGCTCAAAATTGGTCTCTTGATAGAATATCTATTATAGATAAAATTATCATTACTATTGCTGTATCTGAGTTTGTTGATTTTCCTAGTATACCTCCAAGAGTATCAATCGATGAAGCATTAAATTTATCTAAGCAATTTTCTACAGATAAAAGTAGAGATTTCATTAATGGGGTCTTAGATGCTGTTTTTCATGAACTAAACAATTCTGGTAAACTAAATAAAGCTGGTCTTGGTTTATTATAATTAAATTAATTAGATTATTTTTGAAAGCATTCGTCTATAATTCAAATTATAGTTATAATTTGAATTATAATTTTTGATAATTGTTAAAATTATAAAGTTAAAAAGTATAGGAGAATTTATGGCAAATGCACTTCATTTAACTGATGCTTCATTTGAGGGAGAAGTATTAAAATCAGATATTCCAGTAATTATTGACTTTTGGGCAACTTGGTGCGGTCCTTGTAGGTTGATAGCACCGATTATTGATGAGTTGGCAGTGGAATATGCAGGTAAAGTTAAAGTTTGCAAATTAGATGTTGATAATAATCAAAATACAGCAATGACTTATGGTATTAGGTCAATCCCTATGATACTATTTTTCAAAAATGGGGAAGTTGTTGATTCTGTTCTGGGTGCAGTTCCTCGTAATGTAATTGTAAATAAAATTGAAGCAGTATTAGCTAAATAAATGAATAGACCTACATTATTGAATGAGCGGGAAATAAGCGACAAATTAGCCGAGCACCCGTTTTGGAATAAAGAAAATGATACGATTGTAAGGGAAGTTGTTTGTGCTAACTTCCCTTCAGTTATTGGTTTTCTAAATGCAATTGCATTTATTGCTGAAAAGTTAGATCATCATCCTGACCTGCTTATTTACGGTTGGAATAAACTTAGAATTACAATTTCAACTCATGATAAAGGTGGACTTACTGAATTAGATTTTCTTTTAGCAAAACAAATTGACGATATTAAATTTTAAATTATATTAAGGAGTGTTGCAAGATGAGCTCACTAATTTATGATATTTATGCTCGTGAAATATTAGATTCACGCGGTAATCCAACAGTTGAATGTGAAGTTATCCTTGAAGATGGCTCAAAAGGGTTTGCTGCTGTGCCATCAGGTGCTAGCACTGGAGAAAGAGAAGCATTTGAACTTAGAGATGGCGATTCTAATAGATATAACGGAAAAGGTACATTACAAGCTGTTGATAATATTAATGAAACAATTTTTGACGCCTTAGAAGGACTTGATGCTACAGAACAAACCCAAATTGATAATATATTATTAGAATTAGATGGGACAGAATTTAAAACTAAATTAGGTGCTAACTCAATTTTAGCTGTATCATTAGCTACTGCAAAGGCGGCTGCCGATTATCATAATCTACCATTATATAAATATTTAGGTGGCGTAAGGGCTAATACTCTGCCTACACCTATGATGAATATTTTAAATGGGGGCAAGCATGCTGATAATAATGTTGATATTCAAGAATTTATGATTATGCCTGTAGGAGCGCCTACATTTAGCGATGCTGTGAGGGTTTGTGCTGAAGTATTTCATTCTTTAAAGAATGTATTGCATAAGAAAGGCTATAATACTAGTGTAGGAGATGAAGGTGGATTTGCTCCTTCAGTAAAGTCTACTGATGAAGCGTTTGAACTTATACTTGATGCCGTCGAAAAAGCGGGCTATATGCCAAATGATGATATATTATTAGCTGTTGATGTGGCGGCCTCCGAAATGTGGAAAGATGGCAAATACGAAATGTTCAAGTCAGACAAATCACTTAAAACATCTGAAGAAATGATTCATTGGTATATAGAGTTAGTAAATCGTTATCCCATTATATCTATCGAAGATGGATTAGACCAAAATGATTGGGACGGATGGTCTAAATTATCTCTTGCCTTAGGAAATAAAATACAATTAGTTGGCGATGACTTATTTGTAACTAATACAAAGTTCTTAGAAAGGGGGATTAAAGAAAATATCGCAAATTCTATCTTAGTAAAGGTGAATCAGATTGGAACTTTATCCGAGACTTTTAGTACAATTCAAATGGCTCAAAGATATGGATATAATTCGATTATTTCTCACCGTTCTGGCGAAACAGAAGACACTACAATAGCGGATATTGCTGTTGCTACTAATGCTGGACAGATTAAAACTGGCGCACCAAGTAGATCTGAAAGAGTAGCTAAATATAATCAACTAATGAGAATAGAAGAAATGCTTGGAGAAGCAGCTATTTACTCAGGTAGAAGTATTTTTAATAAATAAGTACAAAAAATAAGATTATGATAAAATTTGGAACTGATGGTTGGCGTGGTATCATTGCACGTGATTTCACATTCGATAATATAAGATTAGTCGCATTAGCTACTGCAAAGTATTTAATTAAATTATATCCTAATAAGTCCAATATAGTAGTGGTTGTTGGGTACGATACTAGGTTCTTATCGCGACAATTTGCTGAAGAAACTTCATTAGTTTTGGCGTCCGAAGGCATTAATGTAGAACTTACAGAAAGCATTTCTTCTACTCCCCAAGTATCTTACCAGACAAAAGCTAAGGGAGCTGATTTAGGTATAATTATTACTGCAAGTCATAACCCTGCACAATATAATGGGTATAAAGTTAAAGCAAGTTATGGGGGACCAGCAAAGCCCGAAGATATTGCTGCGCTCGAAACTGAATTGAAAGTTATTTGGGATAATCCTCCTATCTTCAAGCTAAAATCACTTGATGAATATATAAAGCTCAACAAAATTAAGCAATTTGATTCTAAAACTACATTTGTAGAGTATATAAAAGGTAAGATTGACATTGATGCTATTATTGCCTCTGGTGTTAAAGTATTATATGACCCTATGCATGGCGCTGGAATTAATACAATTAAAAGATTGTTGCCTAATGCTGATGAGATACATGGTGATTATAACCCTTCATTTGGTGATATTGATCACCCTGAGCCAATCGATGAAATTTTAACTACACTAAAATCTAAAGTTGTTGAAGGTAAATACGATGTAGGATTTGCTACCGACGGCGATGCGGATAGAATTGGGCTTGTAGATTCCTATGGAAACTTTGTAGATTCTCATAAGATATTTATGATACTTCTAAAATATTTATATGAAATTAAAGGTGAAAGAGGAAGCGTTGCCAAAACTGTCTCGCTTACATCTATGGTTAATCAATATTGTGAAAAGCATAATATTCAATTATTTGAAACTGCCGTTGGATTTAAATATATTGCCAAGTTAATGGTTGAAGAAAAAATACTTATCGGCGGAGAAGAGTCAGGGGGCTTAGGCACAATTGTTCATATTCCAGAAAGAGATGGGTTATTTAATGGCTTAATGGTATTAGAAGTAATGGCAAAAAGAAAAATGTCGTTGAACGAATTATGTATCGAATTAGATAATGAATTTGGTGTTCACCGTTATTCGCGACGAGATATTTATGTGTCTGAAGCTCAGAAAAACGAAATACTAAATGCCGCCAAAAATACACCTAAAGAATTGGGAAGATTTGACGTTCTTTCTTCCGACACAACTGATGGTTATAAGTTTTTTGTTAATAATGGTTGGCTATTAATAAGGGCTTCAGGAACAGAACCTCTTATTAGATTCTATGCCGAATCAAACAGTATAGAAAGCGTTAATGAATTGCTTGATGCAGGTATGAAACTTAAATAATTATATCAGATTTTGAAAAAAGATAATTGGCTATCATTTTGGTGATAGCCAATTTTTATTTTATTATAATATAAAAAATTCCATTAGTTGTAAACTGATGAATTTAGTAATAATGATTGAAAATCATTAAGATACCTGATAGCCTTAAGCATTCTTGAGCCATACCAAGAGCACATTTCACCATCAATGATTAATACTTTTGAATTTGGGAACATTGATTGAAATTTAGGAATATGTACGTTAGTAAACCTATAAGGTTCTGTGGACAAAAAAATATAATCTGGCCGATTATCAATTATCTCTTGCTGTGTAACTTCAGGATAATTACCTTCCCTATTTTTAAAAATATTATCAATACCAATTAATTCAAGCATGGAATTAATAAAAGTATTTCCCGTTATAGACATAAGTGGCTGTTTCCATATTAAATATGCCGCTCTACCAGATAGCATTTTGGGAAGATTATTTATTTCAGTTCTAATATTAGTTGCTAAAATATTTGCTTCATTATTTTTATTACAAATAGCACCAATATCTATGATCATTTTTAATGCTGAAGTGATATTATTGACATCAGTAATATACACTGGACAATAATTTAACAGCTCTTCAATCAAATCTTTGGAATTTTCCTCTTTATTAGCAATAACAATATCTGGCCTTAATTGAATAATCTTATCAACTTCAAAGTTTTTAGTACCTTTTAATAAAGTAATATTTTCATTTTCTATTTTGGGGTGGATGCAGAATTTAGTTTTTGCAACAATATTATCGCCGATATTTAGCTCATATAGCAACTCGGTAATAGAAGGCACTAAACTAATAATTCTTGTAGGTGGGTATTGGAAATTCACCTTGCGTCCTAAGTCATCTATGCAAATCATAATTAAATAAACCCATATTTTATATTTAAAGTAACTAAAAAGTAAGCATTATAAAAATAAAAAACAAAATTGATGTGTTTAGAATCATTATTTTTAATTATATTTAAACTTTTTAGAATATTCTATGATAATGGATTTAAATTTTACAAATGATAGCCTAGTGCAGATTATTGAACGGCAGGGAGCAGCAATATTTATTGTTAATTATGAAGACAATAAAATTGTATATTCAAATTCGCTTGCAAATAGTAAATTTCATAGCTCTCTAAATAAGAAAATCATTGATATATTAAATTTACAATCCGAAAATGATTTGTATAATGTTCTTGTAATGCCAAATAAATTATTCGACTACAAGAATCGCCCCAAATCATCCATCAAAGGTCAATATTTTGACAGCAAAAAGAACGAGTATTTCAATTTTGATGTTTATGCTATAATCAATAATGAAAAAAAATATAAAGTACTTATATTAAACGAAATCACAGAGCTGAAGACTAATTTGAATACTCTTGAGGCACAGAATAGAATGTTCCATACCATTTTTAACGAAGCACCAGTGGCAATTTGGTACATGGATAATACTGGAGATTATAGACTAACAAATTCATTTATAACTAATAATATGACTTCTAACGGGGTATGGTCTGTAAAAGAAGAAGAATACCAAAGGATAAGAGAAAGTACCTTAGAGGTTCTAAAAAAGGTAAATTACTCTATTAAATATGAACCCCATACCTTTGTTGATGGGCGGGTTCATCAAATGAAAATAATTAGAAAAAGAATATTTGATGAAAATGGTAACAAGCAAGGTGTAATAGGAATTGGTACCGATATAACTGAAATTAAAAATACTGAAGAAAAAATAAAATACCTAAAAGAGCTAAATGAACTAATTAGTGAGCATTCTTCAAGGCTGATTCATTGTACAGTTGATAAGATTGACGACTATGTTCGAGATGCTTTACGTGCAATTAACTCTTTTGTAGCTGCAGATAGAGTATATATTTGTGATATAGATAGCCAAAAGAGAGAACTTAAAATTAATTTTGAACATTATAGTAGCGGAATCATTAAAAAAAGTGATTGGGTAGAATTAACTTATGAGAAAGTAAGTAGATGGATAGATATTTTGAGTTATAACTCATATTTGTTAATACCAGATGTTGGGCAACTCCCATATAAATATGCAGTAGAAAAACAGTTATTAGAGCGTAGAGGTGTAAAGTCAATGCTTGCTTTTCCTTTATATTATAATTCTGAATTAGCCGGCTTTATTAGCTTTAGTAATCTAACAAATTATAAATATTGGGATAATGAAACTATCTTCCTATTACGAATTGCTATTGAAATAATATCAGGTACTTTAGCAAGAAAGGATTTTGAGCTAAGAATTATCAATGCTATGAATACGGCAGAAGAGGCTAATCGCACAAAGAGTGAATTTTTAGCAAATATGAGCCACGAAATAGGAACACCTATGAACGCAATTTTAGGCTTTAGTGAAATACTTAGAGAATCTATAACTGGCACAATTCAAAAGTCATACTTAAATACTATAATAAGTAGTGGTAGGAATCTAATGAAGCTGATTAATGATATTTTAGACCTCTCTAAAATTGAAGCAGGCAGAATAGATATTGTGCCTACACCTGTCGATCTAGTTAGAATATTTGATGAAATCGAAAAAATTTTTGAAATTAAGATAAAAGATAAAAATTTAAACTTTATAATTGATATAGATCCGAATGTTAGTGGGTATTGGTTGTTTGATGAAACAAGGCTAAGGCAAGTTCTTTTTAATGTTGTAGGCAATGCTATTAAATTTACTGATAAAGGGTTTATTAAAATTTCTGCTAAACTAATTACTTGCCACTCGAGCAACGAGCAGAATATAGAAATATCAATTGAAGATACAGGTATTGGTATTCCGGAGGAACACCAAAAACGCATATTTGATTCATTTTACCAAGTTTCTAATAAATCTGGTAAAAAATATGACGGCACGGGGCTTGGCTTAGCTATAACTATGAGATTAATTAAAGCTATGAATGGTGAAGTAAAATTGGAGAGCTATTCAAACATAGGTACAACCATAACAATTTCGTTTAAAGATGTTAGATATGCGGAGGTTTCAATAATTCGTAATATCGAAGTTACAGAGATTAATAAAGAACATAGTTTTGAGAATGCACAGATATTAGTTGTAGATGATATACAAGATAATAGGGAAGTAATAAAGATATTCATAGAAGAGCATCAAGGTATTATAATTGAAGCTAGCAACGGAAGAGATGCTTTAAAATTAGCATCATTTTATAAACCAGCCGTTATAATATTAGATGTGAGAATGCCTGATATGTCTGGATTTGAAGTATTGCATCATATCCGCAATGATGAGCGAATTTGTGATATTCCAATTATCGCCTTAACTGCTGTAAGCAGTGCCTTTCAAGAAAAGCATCTTTATAAAGATTTTGATGCTGTCTTAACAAAACCTGTAAGGAAAGATGAGCTAATAAATAAATTATCCAAGCTCATCGAAAAAAAACTAAGTATTTAAGTAGGGAAGAGTATGTATAAAATTATCTTTATTTTTTTTATAGGTAGTGTATATCTATATTCACAAATTAATAGTGAGAGACCGGGATATTCAAATCCGCCGCAGACTGTACCCGAAGGAAAGGTACAGTGGGAGAACGGCTTTGATTTAACATATCAAGATGGTTTTTCGGGCGATTATAATATAAATATTATAAATTCTTTACTCCGGTATGGTATCAATGATTTTTCTGAAATTAGATTCTCAACTCTGTATAATAGGTCAGATAAATTTAATATAGGTAGTAATCAAATAGCATTTGGAGCTAAAGCATGTATCAATGAAAGTCAGGACTATTATATACCTACAAGTGGTTTAATTTTCAATTTGGCCCTTACCTCCTAATTTTGAAAACGTTAGCACTAAAACTCTTGAACCATCAATTACAGCTGTATTTAACCATGGACTCAGTAACAATTTTTCCGTAGCTTATAATTTAGGAATAAACTTTGCTCCAGATTTAATAAGCTATTTTTACACTTTATCTTTTGCGTATAACATTAATGAGAATACTAATGCTACCTTAGGATATTTTAGTGAATTATATCCTACTGCTGAGCCTATTCATTATTTTGAGTGCGCATTAGCATATTTAATTAATGATGACCTACAGGTAGATATCTGGACGTCATACACCCCATTAAATAATAGTAAAGATTTATATTTAAGTATAGGTTTTGCATGGCTAATAAATTAACTTGTAAAGCTAATAATTTGCATTATATTGTATGATATTTTTCTTATAAGCAAGAGATATAATTATTGCTTGTAACTTTTTACCATTGATAGCGTTTAACTATTTTAATAAAATATGTAATTATGAAAAAGAAAATTTTATATCCATTTCTTATAGTCATCATTGTAGGTATAGCTATATACTTGTCTTTAAAGCCCAATCAAGTAAGCAATGACATCATTATTAAGCCCAAGTATGGCGATTTTAGTATTTCTGTGGCTATTACGGGGGAATTACGCTCCATGAATTCGATTGTAGTGAGAGGTCCAGAACGAATGAGAATGGTAGGTATCTGGCAAACAAAAATAACAAGAATGATAGATGAAGGTACTATAGTCAAAACTGGAGATTTTGTAGCCGATTTAGATAAATCTGAAGTAATGAAGATGGTAAAAGATTCGCAATTAAACTTACAAAAGATAGAGTCGCAATTAACATCTGCTAAGTTGGACAGTAGCCTGACTCTTACTAATGCTCGTGATGAGTTGGAAAATATAAAATTTTCACTTGAAGAGAAAAAAATTACTTTAGAACAGTCTAAATATGAAGCTCCATCAATCATAAGGCAGACTGAGTTGGATTATGAGAAAACTCAAAGAAGCTACGAACAATCTAAAAAGAATTATCAAACAAAGGTAAAACAAGCCATTGCAAAGCTTAATGAAATCAATGCAGATTATCAAAAGGAATTGCAAAATTTAGAGCTATACACAAGTACTATGAACGAATTTACTATCTTGGCACCAGCACAGGGCATGTTAATATATGCCAAAGAATGGGATGGACGTCGGAAAGTTGTAGGCTCTCAAATTGATGCTTGGAATCCTGTAGTCGCTACTTTGCCGGACTTAACAAATATGGAATCTGTTACTTATGTAAATGAAACTGATATTCAAAAAATTAAAGAGAAACAATTTGTCAAAATTGGTTTGGATGCGAACCCAAATAAAAAATTAACAGGTTACGTAAAAAAAGTAGCTAATATAGGCGAACAGAAAAAGAATTCTGATTCTAAGGTGTTTGAAGTGATAATAACAGTTAATGAGAAGGATACAACTTTATTGCCTTCAATGACTACATCTAATGAAATTCTTGTATCATCAATACCTAAATCATTATTTATTCCTTTAGAGGCACTACATAATGAAGATAAAGATGGTAAACGAAAATATTTTATTTACAAGAAGGTCAATGGTAGCCCAATCAAGCAGTATATTGAGATAGGACAAATGAATGAGAATGAAGTTATAATAAAAAAGGGTTTAAATAAAAATGATGAAATATATTTATCTAATCCTGAATCAATTGATATAAAATCTAATAATTCGAGTAAGGTTTAGATGCTTGCAACTCTAAGTTATAACTTAAAAATAGCTAGCGAGAGTATCTTGCAAAACAAGCTACGCGCAATACTCACTTCTTTAGGGATAATCTTTGGGGTTGCATCAGTAATCTCAATGTTGGCTATTGGTAAAGGTGCAGAACAAGAGATATTAGAAAAAATGAAGCTCTTAGGAACAAATAATATAATCGTTAAGCCATTAGACCAAAAGAAAATTAATCAATTGCAAGATGAGGAAAATGATAATTCGGATAAAAAGGAAGCAACTAAAAAGAAATTCTCACCAGGGCTCACTTTAGCCGATGCTTATTCTATTGGGAAAATTATACCTAATATATTATATGTATCTCCAGAAATTAATGTTGAAACTACTGCCCAATACAAAGACCTATATAGGAATATAAAATTAATAGGGATTGATAGCTCTTATTTTAAAATTAATAACTTTCACATTTCAAACGGGACCGACTTTGCATTTACACAATTTGATAAGTCTATGCCAGTATGTATTATAGGAAATAATATTAGAACAAAATTATTCCCTACCGAAAATCCAATTAATAAGAATATTAAAATAGGCGATCAATGGCTAAAAATTGTTGGTGTTGTCAGTGAAAATTTTATTTCCCAAAGTAATATACAGCTTTTGAATCTAAGAGATTTCAATAATGATGTATATATTCCAATTTCCACTATGCTTTTAAGATATGCTAATAGGTCATTAATAACAAAAGCCGATTTAGATAGAAGGAATAGTAGAGATAAACAAACTGAAGAGATAAACAATAATCAGATTGACAAAATTACAATCCACTTCAAGGACAATAAACAAATAACTCAATCTGCCGAAGTGATTAACAGGTTGTTGGGTCGGAGGCATTTTGAAGTAAAAGATTATGAAATTATAGTTCCTGAAACTTTGTTAGCTCAAGAACAAAGCACTAAACGTATTTTTAATCTCGTTCTTAGTGCTATAGCATCAATTTCTTTAATTGTTGGAGGAATAGGTATTATGAATATTATGCTTGCTTCGGTTCTTGAAAGAACAAAGGAAATTGGTATACGGAAAGCAATAGGGGCTAAAAGAAACGATATTTTATTACAATTCTTAAGCGAAGCTATTGCTATTAGTTTAACAGGTGGAATTATTGGGATTATATTAGGAGTAAGTTCAAGCTATTTAATAGAGCAATTAGCCGATATCAACACTATTGTATCTTGGGAATCTGTACTAATTTCTTTTATTGTTTCTATCAGTGTTGGATTAATATTTGGAATAGCCCCAGCACGCAAAGCCTCTCTCGAAGATCCTATTAATTTATTAAGATATGAGTAAATTTGAGATGTCAAAACTGAAATTTTTTTTATTACTATTTTGTATTATCAATGTAGATGTATTTTCGCAAGAAATTAAAAAAATCACTCTTGAAGATTGTATTGCTATTGCACAGGAGAGGAGTCCTTTAGCTCATATAGCTAAAAATAATCAAAAAAATAGATATTTAAATTATAAAGCTTTTAATGCTGGATTATTGCCACAAATAAATCTAACAGCTAATGTACCCGGCTTATCAAGGAGCATTACTCAAATAAGACAAAATGATGGAACATATCAATTTATGCCTATTTCACAACTCAATTCGTCTGGGGGATTAAAAATTAATCAAATATTTGCTGCAACAGGTACACAAATATCCATTTTCTCTGGTTTAACGCGTTTTGATCAATTAGAGAATAATGAGTTTTTGCAATGGGGAGCTACTCCATTGCAGATAGCTATTATTCAACCACTATTTCAGTATAATTCTTTATATTGGGACAACGAAATTGAAGAATTAAAGTTCAATAAAAGCGAAAGTGAATACACACAAGATATGGAAAATATCGCACAAATGGCTACGCAAAAGTTCTTTGATGTATACATTGCACAAATGAATGTTAGAAATGCGGAATTTAACGTGGCCACAAACGATACTTTATTTATATTATCAAAAGGTAGGTATAATGTAGGAAAAATTGCAGAGAATGACTTACTACAAAGCGAATTGGCGCTACTAAACGCACGCAATGACCTTGAAAATGCTAAGTTAGAGCAAAATAATGCAATAGAAGAACTAAGTTTATATCTTAATATTAAAGAGACGAATTATGAAATCGTACCACCCTTAGAATTTCGTCAATTCGAGGTGTCTATTGACAAAGCGATAGATGAGGCTGTAAAAAATAGACCAACCTTAGTAGACTTGAACATTAAAGAATTAGAAGCAGAAAGAAGCTTAAATTCTATTGAAAGTAAATATGGCTTCAGTGCTACCGTATCTGCTGGTTTTGGTTATAATCAAAGTGCTGGTGTACTTCAAGATGCTTATAAAAACTTATTTGAACAACAAGATGTAAATATTAATTTACAAATACCATTATTTTTGTGGGGAAAAAGTAGTGCTGAGATAGAAGTAGCTATGAACAACCAACAAAATGTGTCTAATCAAAATGAACAAGATCGTAAAAAGTTTGAAATTGATGTAAGATATCAGGTATCAAAATTTAAATTATTGCAAAATCAAGTTATTCTTGCTCAAAAAGCCGATACTATTGCTACCAGAAGGTTCGATGTTGCTAAGAATAGGTATATCATTGGCAAAATTGATATGACACAATTATTTATTGCTCAAAATGAGAAAGATAATGCCTTTAGAACATTTATACAAACACTTAGGAGTTATTGGATTGCCTATTATGATTTACGAAAGCAAACTTTGTATGACTTTGAAAAAAATTCGATAATTAAATATTAAATAGCTGCTTTGTTACAACAAAACAGCTATTTATTATCTGTATTATTTATTCAACTTACCAGAAAATGCCTTAACGCCCTTTGATATTGCGCTAATTAAGCTCCCAGAGTAGCTTATCATTGGATAAACTTTATTAAATAAGTCTCTTAAAATATGCTCTATAGGGTCAAGTAGAACTACTAATTTTTCAGTTCTTTGCTCTAATTTGTCTAAACTATAAGAAACTTGCTTGCTTAGGCTACTCATGTCCTCTAAGGAATTTTGAGCTTTTACTTGTAAGCTATCAAAATGAACTAAAGTATCATTTACTTTATTCTTTATATCCCTAACATCATCAATTAGGAGTGATACTTTTGGACTTAAATTCTTAATTTCGCCACTAATGGAATCAATAGAACTGTCCAATTTGCTCATAGTCTTCTTTATCTCATTAATTAAAGAAACTAATGAGAATATTAAGTAAGTAAAAGCTAAGAGAGCTATAAGTAACGCAATTCTAATTAATATATCCATGTTTTTACCCTATATTAAGCATTTCTTTGTATTTCATCTTTAAAAGCATCAGAACCTGCTTTTATAGCATCTTTCACAGTATCTATTTTATTTTGAATATTTTCTTTAGAGGTTGAGGCTCTTAGCCTTGCATCTTTTAAAACTTCTTCGGCATCATGGAGTAAATCTTCAGCTTTAGAGCGCGCATTATCAATAATACCTTGTGCTTTATATTTGCTGTCATTTACCATCTCAGCTACTTCCATTTCAGTCTTTTTAAAATAATCAGATGCTTTAACATATAAGTCTGCCGAAGTATCAGCAAGGTCTTTTCTAAATTCTACTCCTGTTTTAGGAGCTAATAATAAAGCAGTTACAGCCCCTGCAACTCCACCAATAAAAGCTCCAAATAGGAAGCCTTTCGAGAAATTTGATTCATCAGAACTTGACATAATTGTACCCTATTTATATTTACCAATTTTCTTTTAAACTAATTGCTTTATCTTGAGAGAGTAGTATCATTTCACATAATTCTCTAATAGCACCATTGCCACCCTTATTTTTACAAATATAATCAGCAGTTTGTAATATTATATCTACTGAATCTGATGGACAGGCGGAGAATCCGCATAATTTCATTACTAACTCATCATTTATATCGTCGCCAATATAACAAATTTCGTCTAAAGTATAGTTGTTTTTTTTACAAAAATTTATTATATCTGATGACTTATCTTTTGTGCCTAAATAAACAAATTCAATGTTTAGCTTTGTAGCACGCGATTTAGCAATTTCGGAATTCTCACTCGTTATCATAATGCTTTTTATGCCTGCTTTATGTATTAGAGTTATGCCCATACCATCACGCGTAGAAAATCTTTTTAAACTCTCACCATCTCTGCTATAATACATTGCTCCATCTGTCATTGTACCATCTACATCCATAGCTAAAATTTTAATTTTTTTTAGTTTTTCTATAATTACTTGCTCAAACATCATTAATTTGTTAATTTAGTATCTTATATTTGTATTAAAGTAAATAATATTAATTTATTGGAAAAATGTTGAAAACAAATTATATAAACCTACATATATATCTACCTGATGAATACCAAGAATTAGCATATTCGTATATTTATGAATACGAATTTACTGGTATTGAAGAAAAGTTTGATGAAATAATTATAACTTTCGATGCTTCTAAATTTAATGAGCAGTTAAAGCAAGAGATAATTGACAACGTAAAACAAGCGTTCACAACAGCCTATATTATTAAGGAAGAGAAGTTTGAAGATAAAAATTGGAACGAAGAATGGGAAAAAAATGTTCCATTAATCATAGTAAATGATAGAATTGCAATTGCTCCATCTTGGAAAATTGATGAGTTGGCTCAAGAGCTAAAAATTGTAATTAACCCTAAGATGTCTTTTGGTACGGGAGACCATCCTACTACTCGTTTGTGCTGTAGGCTGTTAGAAACAGTATTAAAAGAAAATGAAGATTGGATAGATGTAGGAACTGGTACAGGAGTATTAGCAATATTAGCAAAAAAACTTGGCGCTAGCAATGTAATTGCTTTTGATAATAATATTTGGTCTATCGAAAACGCTGAAGAAAACTTTATTCTAAATAATGTAGAAGATGAGATTACTTTATTAGAAACGGATATAGATACATATGATTTGCCAAAATGCGATGGTATTGTAGCAAATATATTTCTACATTTAGCAAAATTGGGTATGCCTAAGTTTTACCATGCTCTAAAAGAAAGTAAAGGACATCTCCTCTTATCTGGAATTTTATCATACGATAAAGATATTATTATCGAAAATGCTGAAGAAAATGGCTTTCAATTAGTGCAGACGCTAATTGAGGATGAGTGGATAGCTTTTGATTTTGTGCCTAAAGAGAATTAAATATGAGAGTTGCCACAATTGATATTGGCACTAATACTATATTAATGCTCATTGTAGAGGTAAATAACAAGGATTATAAAATTATTTCACAACATTTTTCTACACCAAGATTAGGCGAAGGCGTTGATAAAACAAATGTAATATCAGAAAATTCCTGTAAACGTGCTTTCGAGGTGCTTGAAACATATAAACAAATAATTGAAGATTTAAGCATTGTTAAAGTTATTGCCAATGCTACATCTGCTCTCAGAGATGCAAGTAATAAAATTGATATAAAGAGCAGGTTAGAGATAGCTTTAGGTAGTCCAATTAGTATTATTAGTGGAGAAGAGGAAGCATATTTTAGTTTTATTGGAGCGGTTGATACTACATCAAAAACAGCGTTAATAGATGTTGGCGGTGGTTCAACTGAGATTATGATAGGTAAAAATAATAAAATTATAGAAAGATATAGTTATCAGTTAGGGGTTGTGCGTTTAACTGAAAGGATATTTAATTATATAGCACCTATTAGCAAAAGTAAAATTGATGAAGCTATTGCATACACGAGCGATATTCTATCTAAACATAAGATTAACTTAAGCGGTCTCCCATTATTTGCTGTATCTGGCACACCTTGTGCTTTAGCTACTTCTATCAAAGGGCTGCCGGATAGCGATGCAGATAAAATTAATGGGAGCAAATTATACAAGTCAGAAATCTATGATCTTTTAATTAAATTTTCTAAGCTAAAGCCTGACGAAATAAGTACTAAATATCGTATTAATCCTAAAAGGGCAGATTTAATAACTGCTGGAGCTCTAATATTATATGTTATCCTTGATATAAATAATATAGATTATCTAATAGTTTCATCAAAAGGGCTTAGGTTTGGGATATTACAAAATTATTTAAATTCAATAAATTAAGTTTATTAAAATAATATTATATGTTATTTTTGTTTTTTTTATAAAACCATAAAGGGGTATTTTACTATGAAGTATTTGTCAAGATTATTAATAATCATTGCCTTACCTATACTATTTATTGCTTGTAACAAACAAGAAGATAGTTTAGATTCGAAGATTTATGACCAAAAGTTTACTGCGGAGAACATACAGGATTTAATTAAACAAGTAGCAAATGATAAAGGTATATCACGTGAAAAAATGGATATTCTAACTGCTGGTATCACTAGGCTTGCAGCTTTGAAAAGAGATACAATAGTTGGCAAAACACTAAATGATGTGATTAAAATTGAAGAAGATTTCTTAAGACAAAGAAGTATAGCTACGTTAAATGCACAAGGCGTAAAAGTCAATTTGGTTCATAATCATGAATTTAAGTTTGTAGGTCTTATGCCACGCGATACTATGGACAAATCCTTTAATTTATTAGTAATTGAAATTACTAATAAAGGTAAAAAAGAAATGACAAATATTCAAGGTACACTGCAATTTTTTGAACCAAGTGGTCAAGTTGTTAAAAGTTACCCAATTGCGATAAAGAATGCTTTAAAGGGAGCTAAAATTGCAAGTGGAGAAACAAAACGCCTTGTCATACCTTATAGCAATGATAAAAATAATGTCCGCGATGTGATGATGAGAAATGATATTAAAAATATGAGTGCTGTATGGGTTGCTTCTATGATTGAATGGGCGGATGGTAGCCAAATTTCAATTCAAGCAGCTACCGACAATGCTAAGTAATAATTAATAAAGATAAGTTGTTGAAAAAGGCTACTTGTGTAATAAGTAGCCTTTTTTATATTCTTGTATTATATTTATAGACAAAGCTCAAATATCAATTTATTCGGAAATAATTCATTCTATTTTATCCGAAATAACTTAATAGTATAATCAAGTAAACTACTATCACCGAACTTTCCATGCCCGGGTAGGATAAATTTAACGTTTGGGTAATTATTCTTTAATTTTTCAACGGTATTAGCCCATTCATTCACATTAGCATCATTTAAATATCCTTGCTTAGCGCCTATCTCTTTTACTAAGCAGCCACCAAACATTATATCTTCAAAGGGATAATAAGCTACAACATTATCTTTAGTATGTCCTTCACCAAAAAATTTAACTATGATATATTGATTTCCTAAGTTTAAAATTAAAGAATCTTGAAAACTATTTTGTGGTATGGCAACCTTGCTCTCTTTAGCAAATTCGATAGTCCTATAATAAGCATAAGAAGGTATATTATTAGCATGAAAAGCATTAAGCCCGCCTAAACAGTCCTGATGGAAATGTGTAGGTACGACAGCGATAATTTTACAATGAAGCACATTCGTAACCCATTCAATTAATTCTTGTGAACTCTTATCATCAACAGGAGTGTCAAATACAATTGCTTCATTGTTATTACTAACTATAAGACCATTACTTGGTACAATTCCATAATCTTGTGTAGGCAAGAAAGAAGTATGCTGGAAAGTATGTTCAGATACCTGCGTTATTATCAAATTTTCTAATTTATAGACTTTATGTGCAATAGAATCATGACATTTCAATGAAATATTATTTAATATTAAAATTGTAAATAATATTAAAACTGATAAATAATTAACTTTGGGTATTGCTATATTTATAGATGACATCTTTTTCCTGGTAAATGTTTATTTCAAAATAATCTTTTAATATATTACAAAACTAAGAATTTCTATCGGAAAAGATATTATATTTAGAGCTCTTATATATGTAATAATGAAAAAAAAAGAAATACTTTCAAACTATTATCAAAAGTATCTCTTTTTTTGCAATAAGCAATTTATAGATATTCTATTTTTCTAGATTTGCGTAATACTCTGGTAGATATGTGAATAGACTTTGCCCGCCGTCTACATTAATTACTTGACCTGTAATCCAATATGAGTCTTCAGACGCTAATAGTGCAATAACCTTCGAAATATCTTCAGGAACAGTATTTCTCTGATATGGGTTAAACTCACGTGCAAAACTTAGCATTTTATGAAAATCTGGGATTTTTGATGATGCTGGTGTATCGGCTGGACCAGCTAAAATTGAATTTGCTGTAATCCCATAAGGGGCTAATTCAAAAGCTAATTGTCGTACTAATGCTTCTAATGATGCTTTTGCCATCGACACAGGACCATATTGATTGGTTGCATGAATAGAGCCATTACTTGACATAGTGAATATTCTGCTATGTTGCTTCAATAAGCCTGCATGAAATAAATCTTGTACCCAATATACCATACTATTGCTCATCACATTTATAGACATTTCTAATCTCTTTTGCGTAATTTGCTTTTCTTTATCTTTGTCTACTAATGGACCTAAAGCGGCAAATGCTATAGAATGAAGGAAAACCCGTATATAATCTTCATCTTCGCCTGAATTAATTAGTTTTTTGATTGAACTTATGGTCTCTTCTCTCGATGCTTGGTCGGCAGCATTTATATTGTAAAAGAACACCTTTACTCCGTATTGAGCTAATTCTTCTCTATATTCTTCTGCTTTAATTCTATTGGTGCCTAAGTCTAAATGAACGCCATAAATATTATATCCCTGTTTTGCTAATTCTAAAGCGGTTGCTTTGCCAAAGCCCGATGAAACTCCTAAAATAAGTGCATTTTTTTTCATAATATTGCCTATTTCGATTCTACAAAATTCAAAATACTCTCTCCACCATCAACAGCGATAGTTTGCCCCGTGATCCAATAGAAGTCAGGGTCTGATAACTTTAGCACTATTTTAGCGACATCTTCAGGTAGAGTATTTCTACCAAAAGGTATCATGTCCTTTGCTCTTACTAACATACCAGCAAATGCAGGTATCTTATTACTTGCAGGAGTATCGGTCATACCTGCTAATATAGTATTGGCGGTAATCTTATATTGTCCCAATTCTATCGCAATTTGTCTAACATATGCTTCTAAGGCACATTTTGCAGCGGACACCGCTCCATAATTTGCCATTGCTCTCATTGAACCAATGCTAGACATAGCAAAAATTCGTGAATTATTTGCTAATAAATTATTTGTAAACAAATCCTGCACCCAGTATACTAAACTATTTGCCATCACATCCATAGTCATTTCCACTTGCTTTCTATTGCAAGTATCTTTAGGATCTTTCGCAAATAGTGGTTTTAAAGCACCAAAAGCCAATGAATGCAATACTACTCTAATTTGGTTTGATTCTCCATCGTTAAATTTAGATTTTAATTCCTCTATTATACTATTTCTTGCGCCATCGTCAGCAGCATTTGAATTATAAAAAGTAACTTCTACACCTAAATTTTCTATTTCTTTTCTTAATTCTTCCGCTTTCAATCTATTGGAACCCATATCTAAATGCACACCAATAATATTATAGCCATTCTTTGCTAATTCTAAAGCACTAGCTCTGCCAAACCCACTTGAAGCACCAAGTATAAGAGCATACATATTTTTTGTCATAAATATTATTAATTTGTAAAAAATAAACTGCAAAGTAATAAAATGTAAACTAATTAAAAAATATGACTTATTAAAATTTAATTTTTAACTAAATTCGTCTATTAATTTTGTTTCAGTATAATAAGATTAATAGTATGGAAAATAGTAAAATTGAAATTCCTATGCCAAAATACCCTGATAATTATTTATCACAATTTGAGAATTTTGTAGATATTGTAAAAATTCTAAGAAAAGAATGTCCTTGGGATAGAAAACAAACAAATGAAACGATTGCCAATTTGCTTGTCGAAGAGACGTATGAAGCTATTGACGCGATATATTCTAAAAAAGATAAGGAATTTGCAAAGGAATTAGGCGATATTCTTCTACATATAGTTATGCATTCTATAATTGCCGAAGAAAGAGGGGGCTTTAGTTTACTCGATGTGATTAGAGAAATTTCTACCAAAATGATTAATAGACACCCTCATGTATTTAATTCAATAACAGTAAAAGATGAAACAGAGGTGATGCAAAATTGGGAGCAGATAAAATTAAAAGAAAAAGAAAATGAAGGTAAGGATATATCTTCGCGTTCAACATTATCGGGGGTACCACGCTCATTGCCCGCCTTACTTAGAGCAGAAAGAATACAACATAAAGTATCACGTGTAGGGTTTGATTGGGACAATAAAGATGATGTTTGGCAAAAAATTGAAGAAGAGTTACAAGAATTTAGAGCCGAGCTATCAAATAATGACAAAGAAAAAGCACGTCAGGAATTAGGTGACTTTATTTTTGCGATTGTAAATGCAGCGAGACATGAGGGGTTAGTTGCTGAAGAATCGCTACATCTTACAAATAATAAGTTTTCATTGCGTTTTCAATTTATTGAACAAAAATCATTGGAAGCAGGGAAAAAATTAAATGATATGACGTTATCAGAAATGGATGCTCTTTGGGAAAAATCTAAAGAAATTTTTATATAACAACTTGCCTAATCAGTAAGAATAAGAATATTTAACTTGTACAAATAATCTAAGCTACAAGAAGAGGTATACAGCAAAAGCTGAAGAAGTTAAAATATATTTCTTTGTTTCAAATATTATAGTTAAATTATACCCTTAAGTTTTCCAATAAAGTAGTATTTCATTTTATTTGTTTCATATTAACATTAAATTAGGAGTTATTCTGATTTCCTTAGAATAAATACAAAACTTCAAAAATTTATAAAAATATAAAAAGAGGTGCTATTATGAAAAAAATCATACTAATTTTCGTAATTTTTAGCTTAAATATTTGCTATTCACAATGGGAAAAAACAAATTGGAGAAGTGATCCCGAAATAGAAGAAGTATTTGCAAATGAAAATTATATTATCATAGAAGGCTCTCGCCAATTGTTCGCTTCAGCAGATTTTGGCAAAACTTGGCAAAAGATTAACATCGAATTACCTGAATCTCATAGAATCAAGTCTGTAGTTTTTATAGATAATAATATTTACTTAGGCGATAATATGGGTAATATATTTGTTTCAGAAGATTTTGGCAACTCTGTAACCAAAATAAATGATGGAATGCAAGCTAAGTTTATCATAGGGTTATATTCAGATAATGGTTTACTATATGGGCACGCAAGCAAAACATATATTTATATGTCTGATGATTTGGGTCTTACTTGGGATTCAATTCAGGTAGTACCTGACCAATGGATTAAGAAAATGGCTGTAAATGGAAAGATTATAGTAGCTAATACTTCTAATGGACTATATATTTCTACCAATAGTGGTAAAACTTGGCAGAAAAGAGAGAATGGCATAGAAAGCACAAGAGACATTAGCCAGATTGATAATATACATTTTTCCGACAACAATATCATTATTTCGACGGATAGCCGCAGGTCCTATTACGATTCAATGGCGTTATATTCAAGTTCGGATTATGGTGTTACTTGGGTAAAGAGAGGCGGTGATTTACTCAAGTCAGGACGTAAGAATTCAGTCGTCGCATCATCAGGTATTGTATATTTAGCAAGTGCTAATGAGTTATACTATTCAAATGATACTTGCAAAACTTGGACCGCAACCAATGGCAAACTACCATTTAATTATGGCTTTCATTCTATAGCTTGTTACAAAGATAGTGTGTACGTAGCAATGGGAGGAGAACTATATTCTTCGTACAAAGATGGCGCTAATTGGCAACTAAAAAAGACAGGACAAAAATATGGAGGAGTTACAGCTATGTCTGTTGTTGGTGATAGGCTTCTTATAGGCGCAGGCTATGGCTGGATGAATGAATCAAAATTTAATATTTTCTCGTCATCTGACTATGGCTTACTTGGACGATTAAATCACCTCAATTAAGTTATCATACGTCATTCGCAAACTCTAACAATTTAGTAGTTGTTGGCTCAGATGATGTTGGTGTGCTTATTTCTATAGATAGTGGAAAAGCGTTTCAATATTCTGATACTCCAGATTCATTATTTCGTAAGAGTTCTATTGCAACATTAGCGGTAATGGATACTAATATTTTTGTTTGTTTAGGTTCTGAGTTTAATTCTAAGAGTCATATTTTTATTTCATCCAATTATGGTAAAACTTGGGTAGAAAATACTTCAGGCTTAGATGGGATATATATAAGAACTTTAAAAGTTAATAACAACTTCTTAATAGCAGGAACAAGTAATGGTGTTTATTTTTCAAGCAATATGGGCGAGAGTTGGAGTCGAAAAAATAGTGGGATACCAGATAATACGCTTATAACTTCTATAGAGGTAAGTGGTGAACATATTGTTGCAACAAGCGAGAAAATGGTCTATGTATCAGCAGATATGGGTGAAAACTGGCAGGCAAGTAACAATGGTTTCCCGCAGAATTCTAATATTTTGCAATCAATTGTAATAAATGATAAAATTTTTATTTGTAATGCTAACTATGGTGTTTATATCTCTTCTGACTTTGGACTAAATTGGGTATCTAAAAACGATGGACTTGAAAATTTGTTCGCGACGAATTTTGCCAAACTTGGAGACTTTCTCTTTGTAAGTACGTTGGGAACTGGAAGCACGCGCAATAATGACGCCATATATAAGGCTAAAATAATTGATTTACTGTCAGATATAGATGAAAAACAAGAGATAAATACGAATATATTCTATCCAAACCCAGCTACAGATTTTATAAATATCAATATAGATATATCTGATATTGGCTTAGCTCAAATCTATAATATTTATGGTAGCGAGATTATGCAATATAATTTAAAAACTACCAATAGTGGAATAGATATTTCGGCATTAGTACCAGGTGTATATTACCTTAGAATAGGAAGTAAAGTAGCAAAATTGATCAAGATATAATTATTAATTAATTCGGCAAGCTCTCTGATGAGTTCATAGAGCTCGCCGAAAATATTAGAATTAATTATTCTTGAAAAATACATTATGATTCATAATTACGAAGCATATCTTCAAATGTCTCTCGTCGCCGTATTAATTTATCACTTGAGCCATCAACCAATACTTCTGCTGGTCTTGGTCTATTATTGTAATTTGACGACATTACATAGCCATAAGCGCCTGCATCTCTAATTATCATCAAATCTCCTATTTCTATGTCTGGAAGAAATATATTTTTTGCTAATATATCAGAATTTTCACAAATTTGCCCGCATATATTGTATGCTGCACTTAAATTATCTTTACCATACACCGACACCCTATGCCGAGCGCCGTACAAAGCAGGTCTTATTAAAGTACTCATCCCTGCATCAATGCCTGCAAAATTTTTGTAGCTTCTTTTAATGCCTGTTATTGAGGATATTATATATCCAGAATTTGCTATTAAATATCTACCCGGTTCTAAGATTAATTCGGGTTCTTCAAAACCATATTTTTCGCATTTTTCTCTAAAAATTTCACCTATTAATTTTGCTGTTAAATCAATATCTAAAGCTACTTCATCGTCTTCATAAGGTATACCAAACCCTCCGCCAATATCTATATATTCTGGCTTTGTACCTAACCTAGAGAAGATATTATATGCAATTTTTAGTAATTTCTCTACTACCTCCGCAAAATAATATGGTTCTAAATTATTCGAACCTGTCATCATATGAATACCAAAACGATTTATGCCTTTCTGTTGTGCTTCTTGATAAGCAAATAGAGCTTTTTCGTAAGGTACTCCAAATTTTGCATCTGTACCACCAGTTGTGATACCTTCAAATCCGCCTCTACCTATGCCCGGGTTAATTCGGAACGAAATTCTGTCCGGCTTTATATTTGTTAATAATCTATCCAAAGAACTAGCATCATCTAAATTTACTTTGATTTCTTTAGACTTTATTTCGCTAAAGTCCAAATAAGATTCATAATTACCTGTATATAATATTTTATTATCTTCAAAACCAGCCAATCTACTTAACTTTAATTCATAAGGAGAGGAACAGTCCGCACCGCTACCTAAGCTATTAAATAATTTTAAAATATTTAAATTACTATTAGCCTTTACAGAGAAATGTATTTTAGTCTTAGGATAATATTTTGTAAATGTATTTGATAAATTATTATAGTTATCGATAATAGTTTGTTGATCATATACATATAATGGCGTGCCATATTTATCTGCCAAATATTTAATATCTACATTGCCAATGTTTGTTGTCATTAATTTAATTCCTGAAATATATCTTGTTGCTCTAATCCATCGAAAAATTCTTTATGCAACAAAGTAACTGCTTTTTCTAATTCATCATCTTTAATCACGACGCTTAAGTTTACCTCTGAGGCCCCAAAAGTTACCATAGAAATATTAACGCCCTTCAAAGTTGTAAAAAATCTAGAAGCAATACCAGAAGTAGCTCTCATTCCTGAACCTATAGCGGAAATATTAGCCATATTAGTAAATTGTTCAATTGTAGCAAAGTTAGATAACTCATTAATTATTTTAGCTAAGCTCTCTGTATAGTCTATTGTCAATGAAATACTTACTTCGGTAGTAGAAACCAAATCTACTGAAACACGGTTGTTCTTGAATACTTCAAAAACTTTGGCTAAAAACCCAAAAGCACCTAACATTCTATTTGATATAATATTTATCAAAGTAATATTGCGTCTAAATGCAATTGATTTTATCATATCCGTAGTTACTGGATTTCGTGAAATTAGTGTCCCATTACAAGTCGGATTGGTAGAATTTAAAACATATACAGGAATATCTTGTGAAACTGCGGGGTAAATTGTCTTAGGATGTAATACCTTAGCTCCAAAATAAGCTAATTCGGCTGCTTCTTGGTATGACACTTGACTTATTAATTTTGCGTTTTTCACTAATCGTGGGTCGCAAGTTAATATTCCATCTACATCAGTCCATATTTCCAAGCATTTAGCCTCAATTGCTTGGCTTATTACGGCTGCAGTATAGTCAGAACCACCTCTGCCTAATGTTGTAATATTATTATTACAATCTGAAGCTATAAAGCCACCAGAAATATAATAATCAACTTTAGAGTTTGCTAACAAAAAGTCGTTTATTTGCTTTTTTGTTGAGCCAAAATCTAATTCAGCAGCATTAAATACCGAATCAGTCTTAATAATTTGAGTAGAATCGCAATGAACTGCGTTGAGCCCTACCTTAATAGCATACTCGGCAATTAATTTAGAGGATAATATTTCGCCTGTTGCTAATATCAAGTCAATTGACTTCGGAGTTAATTCGCCTAATACATTGATAGCAGCAAAGATTGATTTTAAATGAGATATATAATTAGATACAAACTGCTTACAATGTATTATTTCTAAACTATCGGCTAATTTAAGATGAATTATTTCTATTTCATCTGCCAATTCGTTCGCTAAAGATAAGTTGCCTTGTTGTAAATTCTCACTTATTTTAACTAATTTATTTGTAACTCCAGAAAGAGCTGATACTACAATCCAACTCCAAGGATATCTATTTCTGACTATATTTATTACATTCCTGATAGCATTAGCATCTTTGACAGATGTACCACCGAACTTCATTACAACCATAATTATTTTAATTCGTTATACTATAAATTTATGCTTTTAGAAACGAGTATTTAATGAAAAAATTTATATTATTTTTTTTAATCGTTCCATTTTTTTTGGCTTGCAGTAATCCTCAAGAAACGACAAATGTAGAACAACCTACCAGAATAGCCTTGGCAAAAATCAATAATAGTAATTTAAAAGAGATTTCAGGTATGGCAGAAAGTCGCATATATAATGATATTCTATGGGTACATAATGATTCTGATGATAAACCACGAATATTTGCTTTAAACTTAAAAGGCGAAATATTAGCTGAAGTATATCTAAAAAATGCACTAAATTACGATTGGGAAGAAATAAAAATAGTGGTAGACCAGCAAGATAATAAACCACTGATTTATATTGCTGATACTGGTGATAACCTACTAAATAGAAATGATTGTAAATTTTATGTTCTGCAAGAACCAATCATTGATACTAATAAGAGAAATGTAAAAACTGAAGTCGATAGCTACCGCGTGATTAACTTCCAATATCAAGATAAACCTCATAACTGTGAAGCCTTTTTTGTTGATAATAATGTAATTCATTTACTTACTAAATCTGATTCATTGTCTAAATATTATACTATATCAAACCCATCATTTAGTAATAATAATATTGCAAATTATCAATTAGATACTAAATTAGGACAATATAGGACAAGATTTCCTATGTCGAGCATCGTAGGAGCTGATTTATCAAAAGATAAGCAACATTTGTTAATTAAAAGCTATGATTCAATTTATTATTATAAAAATATAGATGATTGGAAAGCTACTTTTGTAACTGAACCATTATTTGTAAATTATGTACCCGAAATTCAAGGCGAAACTGTTGCTTGGAAGAGTGATAATAGTGGTTATTGGACTTTAAGCGAAGTAGGTCCTTTAGATGTAAAGCAAACTCTTTATTTTTATAAGTTTACTGGTCCAATGTCAAAATGATATACTTGAGAGTAACTTTAGTTGTGTTCAAGCTCATATTATTGTTTAATTACTGTGATATATTGGCGTATAATAATAATGATACTACTTATAAAGTTACCAAAGATATTATAGTTACTGCTGGGCGAATTTTAGACGCCAATTTTGAAAAGTTTAATCCCAGTTTTAATATTAATGATTCTACTCTTAAGCTATTAAATATCGACCAATTAGGCGAGGCACTAAGTATTAGTCCTGGTATATTTATCAAGGATTACGGAGGGGCTGGCGGATTAAAAACAATCTCAGTAAGAGGGACATCCGCTGCGCAATCTAAAATATTAATTAATGGAATTGAGCTAAACTCTACTCAAAATGGTACTTTTGATATAGGTCTTATTCCTGAATCAATGATAAATTCAATTGAAACCATTCGTGGCGGGCTGTCCGTAATGTATGGCTCTAATGCAATGGGTGGGCTTATAAATATAATTACAGATAATAAACAGGGAATAGAGGCTAAGGCATCATATGGCTCTTACAACGATATTTCTGCAAGTTTAAGTACTACGCTAAAATATTCTAAATTAAAAGTTTCTACTAATTTAGATTATCAGAATGCAAAAGGAGATTATACTTTTAGCGTGTTCCAATTTGGCGATAAAATGAATATTAAAAGAACTAATGCACAATCGGAAAGTATTAGTGCCTCATTAAACTCTCAATATTTATTAAAAAATGGTGATATCGCATTATTTATATTGGCTTCATCTTCAGATAGAGGGATACCGGGTAGCGTATTACAAGGTAGGGTAGAAAACACACAAGCTAATTTAAGGGATAATAATATTCTTACACTGCTATCTTATAATATATATAATAACTATTTTATACTTAATAATTCATTGTCATTTAAGACTGCTTCTATAAATTTTAAAGATCCCTATCAAATTGGATTAAATGGAGATATATTAAATAGTGATTTTTACTCAAATGATATTAAGTTTACGTCTAAAATGAATTTTACTTCCTACGTTAATCAAAATTTAATTTTTGATTTTGCTTATTCAAACCTTAGTGGAGAATTTTTAGAAAGTGATGAACATGTTGTTAATCGTGCTAATATAGCTTTAGCTTATAATTTAGAAAAAACACTTTCAATCCTTCAAAATGATGATTTTGCCATTTTCTCTGGGATTAGATACGATTATTTTTCTGATACAAAATCTGGTATATCGCCTGCTATAGGACTAAATTATAATATAGGTAAAATTCATTCAAATATACAACTAAACTTGTCTTATAACTTCCGTGTGCCAGGGTTTAATGAAATGTATTATCTAAATTATGGTACAAAGAATTTAATACCAGAAAAATCTACTACATTCAATTTAACATTTAATACGGAAATTATTAATAATTTAAAAATTAGTGCTTCTACTTTTTTAATAAACACAGATGACTTAATTCAATCTATTCCAATTAGCCCTATTAGATGGAGTGCCAGAAATATAGGCAAATCAGTAAATTATGGACTTGAATTATTTAGTGAGCTTACATTATTTAATAATTTTATTCATTATATGTTTAATTATACATTACAAAAAGCAGTAGACAAAACAGAGGAATCGCTTTTTTACGATAAAATTCTTGCATACCAGCCGTTAGAAATGCTTAATAGCTACCTGTTCTTTAATTTTTCTAATTTCAATATTAGTACTAATTTGCAGTACACAAGCTATAGATATTCTTTGCAAAGCAATGATATTAATTCTATTTTAGATAATTATCTTATTGTGAATGCTGGATTATCTTATTTAATTAAGTTAGAGTCTATAAACTTAACTTTGCAATTTAACGTCAAAAATATATTTGATACTCAATATCAGGTTATTAAAAATTACCCTATGCCTGGAAGGGTGTACAAATTCTCTTTAATTTATAGGTTGTCTTAAATGAAATATATTTTGCTACTTTTTTTTACTGTAATTAATTGCTTTTCCGTTCAATCATATATAGATACTGTATATTTTTATAAATTAGGCACCCTAATTTACCAAGATTCTATCAACCCTTATTACCCTAATAATATTTTTGGTAAGCCTTCTGCAAAAGCATCATTGGAAGTGCCAGAAGCATCACCTGAGGAAATTTTGTCAATTGGTATTGGCGGAGAAATAATAGTTGGATTTAAAGATTATGTACTTAAAGATGGAGATGGAGTCGATTTTATTATTTTTGAAAATGCGTTTATAAACCCAGTAAATCAAGGTATATTCGCTGAACCTGCTATTGTATCTGTTAGTAGTGATGGTGTAAATTATATTGAATTCCCATTTAATACCGTTACTATGGATGGATTTGCAGGAATCAATCCTATAAATGGCAAGTATGAGCCGTCCCAATATCCATTATGCGGCGGTGATGGATTTGATTTAGCAACTATAGGGATGGATAATATTAAGTATATAAAAATTAGAGACACATCAGAAATTACTACCTACCTTGATGAAGATAATAAATATTATAGTCCAAAATTTTTAGTTAGTGGTTTTGATTTAGACGCTGTTGCTGGCTTATACCTAGAAAAAACAACGGGTATAAATGATGATTCTGATATTGAAAATATCAAAGATATCAAAATTAGTTTTAATAGTTATTCTAATATTATTAAAGTAAATATTGCAAATATTAAGCAGTCTCTTGTAGAAATTTATGACCTATTAGGAAATAAAGTTTACTCTAATTCGATAAACAAAAGTTGTGAGATTAATATTAATAATTATCCAAATGGAATATATATATTACATATTATTAATGGTAGTAATCTTAAAACTGTAAGGATTTTAAAATAAATATAAAGAAAGGGCAGTAATGAAAATTTATAAAGAAAATACAACTCTACATTGTGAGTTAAGTGGAAGATTCGATACTAATAAGGCTTTGGCATTTGAAGCTGAAATAAATAAATATTTGGATTCTGATATTACAAATATTGTCTATGATTTAAAAAATATAGTCTTTGTTTCTTCTTATTTCTTAAGAGTATGCCTCAACTCTATTAAATTTATAGGTAAAGATAATTTTAAAATTATTAATATTCACCCTGAAGTTAAAAAGGTATTTATTATTTCTGGGTTCGATAAAATTATCCAAATCTAATCATTAATTTTATAATTTATGCTATCACTCCATTTTAGATGTTGTGCTAACAGCTTTATATTATTTTACTATACTAATTAAAGCATTTTTGTTGTCTATGCAATCTACTTATCCTCTATTTAATCTATACAAAAGTATTTCAAATTATGTTAGATAGAGCCTTAGTTGATAATTAGATACTATGCGAATTTTAATATCTTCCTCGTTACTCTTCAACAAAATATTTCAATATTTTTATTTTAAAGTGTTATTTTTGAGGCTCTGAAAAGGAAAAAATGAAAAGTAAACTTAAATCTCTGGCAGGTGAGACAATTATATATGGCTTATCGTCTATCTTAGGACGTTTTTTGTCGTTTATCTTAACTCCAGTATATACAAACTACTTAGACACTAACCAATATGATTTTGTAATTTATTCGTTTTCAATTGTTGCCTTATTAAATGTTGTATATTCATTTGGTATGGAAACAGCATATTTCCGATTTTATAATTTTGATAATCAAGAACAATCTAAAAAAGCATTTAGTAACGCATATTTATTTATAAACGGAATATCACTAATTTTTACATTAATTTTAGTTATTGGTTCTGATTTTTTTGGTAATTTAATTGCTTCAAAAGGTGTACAAAGCGTCGGCTATTTATTTATATTAGCTATACTTATGCCATTTATAGACGCTCTAACTTATATACCTTATGGATATTTGCGAATGTCTAGGCAAGCCAAAGCTTTTGCAATAACTAAGTTTCTCGCAATATTAGTTACTGTATGCCTGAACTTTTTATTTCTTATTCCTTTTCATATGCAAGCAGAAGGAGTATTCCTGGCTCAAATTATCGGCTCATTTTGCTTGTTTTTATATTTCTTACCAATCCTGAAGCGGAACCTTAGGTTTAATATAGATAGTACACTAATAAGACAAATGTTAAAATTTGGCATTCCTACTATCCCAGCTGCTATATCAAGCATTATCTTGCAGGTAGCCGATAGACCTATTTTAAAAGAATTAACTAACTCCGACTTAGCAATAACAACATATCAAGTAAACTATAGGCTTGGTATTCCGATGATGATTTTTGTTACAGTTTTTGAATATGCTTGGAAGCCATTTTATTTAAGTAATTATAAAGATGAAGATTCAAAAGAATTATATGCGAGAATACTGACATATTTTACTCTTGTGTCTTCTTTTATATTCCTATTCTTCTCTTTCTTTATGGTTTATTTTGTGCAAGTACCGTTTATAGGCGGAAAGCTTATTAACCCTAAATATTGGGAAGGATTAAATATTATTCCGATTATTTTAGTGGCGTACTTTTTTAATGGTATGTTTACTAATTTCTCCGCTGGGTTCTTAATTGAAAAGCAAACAAAATATTTGCCTCTTGCCGTAGGGTTAGCAGCGATTATTAATGTAGTTGCAAATTTTATATTAATACCAATGTTTGGATATGAAGGAGCCGCTTGGTCTACTTTAATAGCATATATGTTTAGTGCAGTAGTGCTATACTATTATAGTTTAAAAGTTTATCCAATTAAATATGAATGGGGTAGAATTGCAATTATTATAGTTGCAGTTGCTACGGTGTTTGCTATTAGCAAAGTCTTGCTCATCAATAGTGTGATATACGGAATATTATTCAAAGTAGCCTTAATACTTGCTTATTTAGCAATTCTGGTCATATTTGGATTTTTTAGTAAAGAAGAATTACAATCAATTAGAAATTTTATAAAATTTAGGAAAAAAAATGATAAACAACAATAAAATTGAAGTACTTGCACCAGTTGGGTCATGGGAGTCTCTTCGTGCTGCAATAGCAGCTGGGGCAGATGCTATATATTTTGGCGCCGAAAACCTAAGTATGCGATCTGGTAAATCTGTTAATTTCTCTTTAGACGAGATACAAACGATAGTCGATGAAACTAAAGCAGCAAATATGAAAAGTTATTTAACTCTAAATATCGTAATGTTTGATAACGATATGGAGCCAACAAAGGAACTTATCAATAAAGCAGTAGAGTGTGGGGTAGATGCTATTATTGCGGCTGACTTTGCTGTAATAGAATATGCGAGAGAAGTAGGCGCCAATATTCATGTCTCTACTCAAGCTAACGTAGGTAATTATAGCGCTGTAAAGTACTTTTCAAGGTTTGCCGATGTAGTTGTATTAGCACGTGAACTGAATTTAGAGCAAGTGGAGTTCATTAGTAAGAAAATTGAGGAAGACCAATTAAAAGGACCCTCTGGCGAACTAATTAAATTAGAAATGTTTGCTCATGGAGCTTTGTGTATGGCAACGTCAGGTAAATGTTATTTAAGTCTACATGAATATAATAAATCTGCTAATAGAGGTTCTTGCTTATTAACTTGCCGCCGTCCCTATATATTAACAGATAAAGAAACTGGGTACGAATTAGAAGTTGATAATGAATATCTAATGTCTCCTAAGGATTTGAGAACAATACATTTCTTAGATAGAATTATCGATGCCGGTGTATCAGTACTTAAAATTGAAGGACGCGGACGTTCGCCAGAATATGTTAAATATACTACAGAAGCATATAAAGAAGCTCTACGCTTGATAGAAATAGGCGAATATACAATGGAAAACATCAAAGTTCTTGAAGAAAAATTAGCTAAAGTATATAATAGAGGATTTTGGGATGGATATTATTTAGGCCAAAAACTGGGAGATTGGAGCCCGAAATACGGCTCCGCTGCAACTACTAAAAAAGTGTTCATAGGCGATATTACAAATTATTTCTCTAAGTTAGGTGTTGCCGAAGTGCAAATAAGAACTAATGATATTGAATTAGACGATAATATTATGATTATAGGTGCTACAACAGGCGTTTACGAAGGGACAATCAAAGAATTAAGAGATAATGAAGGACAATTAAAAAAAGCAGGAAAAGGTCAATTAGTTGCTTTTCCTGTTGATTCTAAAGTTCGTAAAAAAGACCAGTTATATAAAATTGTACCGAATGATTAGAAAGGTTTTCTAAAGTCGTCAGGAATTAGACCTATATTATACATTACTGAATCTATTCTGTATTTAAATTGGACATCATTGATACCTAAAACTAAAGATTTAGGTACTTTGATGTCCCCAAATTTAGCATAGTCTTTATAAACCACATTACTATACAAAGCCTCTTCAAACTGATCGAATACCTTAATGCTATTCAATAGCTCGTATTTCGACGAATCTATATATAAATCTGTAACTACCCCAGATTTTTCTGTTTTTAATATCCTAAAACATTTTTTCCCTAATTGTTCTTTTATACCTTCTAATGAGAATTTATAATTATTCTTTTGGTATTCGTAGATAGGCGAGTAAATTAATTCGCTAAATATTTTCATTATTAACTTTTCATTATCACTAAGTCTTTGAGGCGGGTTCGTGCCATTAACTAAGTAACCTTCCTTACCTCCGTCCCAAGTCATCTTCAGGTTTATTTTTTTTGACTTAATATCAAATCTATGAAAGTTTGGTTTCAAAAAATAATAATTAAAAGCTAATTCATCTTTTTCGCCAATATCAACCCCGCTTATCTTAAAATCCTTTAAGCCTTGCACGGCGTCCAGACCCTGAGTTTTAGAGTATTTAGTTAGTATTTTCTCTATATCTTTATTTGAAGCTGCAAAAGTAGTTACAAATAGCAATAAGAATAACATTGTTATTTTCATTTTTATTTTCCTTAGTTTTCTTAAATTAACCTAAACATCATTCTAAAGTAAGACATAATTTATAACAATAGGTTACACAATATTTAATATTTTTTGTAATTTTAACTTTAATTCACTAGCTTCGCGTTTGCTTAACTTACCTGCAAATTCTTCGTCGTCGGGTAAATTAAAATCAATGAGTTGCTTCAAGGCTACTATTTCTTGCTTTGAAAAGTAGACAGAATTTAATTCATAATCTTCAAAGGCTTCCCAAGCTAAAGGTACAATAGCCTTGACAATATCGGCCATTATCTGAGAATAAACTCTAATTTCGTACTGCGCATGGCTATCTATTCTTAATCTCAAAAAATGAAATAAATTGTGCAGATCTATTTTCCAATACCATTCAGTATAATTAGAAACTGGCAAGCTAATCCTAGCAATCTCCCTTGCTAAACCTAACTCCAGCATTCTTTTATAGTCTATATAAGTTTGGTTTTGATTATTATTTAAAATTTCATTAATTTCATTAATTTTATCAAGTTCCAAAGTAGATTCACTCCTACCTTGCTTATTCATTGTGCTTTGGTGGCGTATTTGTTCTGGCTCTGGTATATAAAAATCATCTTTCATCTCAGAGTACCTACCACTATATTCATTTACATTGGCTGTACGGTGTCTTATCCATTGGCGTGCTATAAAAATAGGCAATTTAATATGGAATTTGAATTCTACCATTTCGAAAGGAGTTGTATGTTTATGACGCATCAAATACCTAATTAGACCTCTATCTTCATTTACAGATTTGGTACCTTGCCCATAAGATACTCGCGCTGCCTGAACTATCGAAGAGTCGTCACCCATGACATCAATTAATCTTACAAATCCCTTATCCAGGCAAGGAAATTCTTTGCCTAACAAATTTTCAACTTCTGCTTTCAAAATATTTTATAAAAAATTTAAACATAAAAAATGTTTAATCGTTAAACACAGATTAATATTATAAATTTTATTGATTTCTTATATGAATAATATAGATAAAAAGCCAGTTATTCTAAGTGGGGTTACTCCTTCGGGTATTATGACTATTGGGCACTTAGCTGGAGCAATTCTTAATTGGGTTAAGTTGCAACAAGAATATGAATGCTATTTTATGATTGCAGATTTGCATGCTATTACAGTGAAACAAGAACCAGCTTCATTAAGGCAGAGAACATTAGATACAGCGGCAATGTTTATTGCTTCGGGTATCAACCCCGAAACAAGTACATTATTTATACAGTCTTTTGTGCCAGAGCATACACAGCTAACTTGGGTACTAAATACCTTTACTGGTATGGGCGAATGTAGTAGAATGACACAATTTAAAGATAAGTCTAATAAGCATTCCGAAAATGTCAATGTCGGCTTATTTGACTACCCAGTATTGATGGCGTCAGATATTTTATTATATCAAGCTGATTTAGTACCAGTGGGAGAAGATCAGAAGCAACATTTAGAATTAACAAGAAATTTAGCTCAACGTTTCAATTTTAACTATTCGGATACTTTTAAAGTACCAGAGCCATATATACCTAAAGTTGGAGCTAGAATTATGAGTCTGCAAAACCCCAATGAAAAAATGTCAAAATCCGACCCAAATCAAGGAGCAACAATATTTTTAACCGATACTGATGAGCAAATTAAAAATAAAATTAAACGTGCAGTAACAGATTCGGGTACAGAAGTTATATTTTCTGACGATAAGCCCGGTATCCAAAATCTAATGACATTATATCAACTTGCTACTAATGAGTCTTTTGATGCCATTCAAGAGAAATATAACGGTAAGGGTTATGGCCAATTTAAAGCAGATACGGCAGAGATTGTAGCAGATTATATTAGACCTATTAGAGATAGATACAATGAATTAATAGCTGATAAAGAGCAATTAAAGCAAATTTTAATCGCAGGTAGCGATAAAGCTAAAAGATCCGCGTTTAAAACTTTAAGAAAAGTGTATAAGAAAGTTGGTTTTGTGAATTTTGATAAATAATTTTGATATTTTTGTATTATAAAAATTATAAGCAAATACTATAAGTTAGGAAAGAGTGATGTCTGAAGATAAAAATATACATTCAAATTTTATAAAATCTATCATTAATGAAGATATAAAAAATAATAAATATTTAGGTAGAATGAACACAAGGTTTCCACCAGAACCAAACGGATACCTTCATATAGGTCACGCAAAATCTATTTGTCTAAATTTTGGATTAGCCAAAGAGTATAATGGACTAACTAACCTTAGATTTGATGATACAAACCCTGTGAAAGAAGATACTGAATATGTAGAATCTATAAAAGAAGATGTTAAATGGTTAGGCTTTGAATGGGCAGACCGTGAGCGTTATGCGTCTGACTACTTTGATACACTATACTATTTAGCAGAGCAATTAATTTATAAAGGAAAGGCTTATGTATGTGAGCTAAGCCCAGAGGAAATACGCCAATATAGAGGCACTCTTACCGAAGCAGGCAAGAATAGCCCCTATAGAGATAGACCAGTAGCCGAATCTTTAGATTTATTCCGTAGAATGAAAAAGGGGGAATTTAAAGATGGTACTAAAGTCCTTAGAGCGAAAATAGATATGGCTTCACCTAATATAGTAATGCGAGACCCAATATTATATAGAATTATTGGTATCGAAAACCCAGACGAACCAGACGTAAAGAAGCGATTTACTGCTCACCACCACCAAACTGCTAATAAATGGTGTATATATCCAATGTACGACTTTACACACTGTATCTCTGATTCTATCGAAGGAATCACGCATTCATTGTGTACCTTGGAATTTGAAAATAACAGACCATTATACGATTGGGTATTAATTGAATTAGGTATGTATAGACCCCAACAAACAGAGTTTGCTAGATTAAACCTTAGTTATACTGTTTTAAGTAAAAGAAAGTTATTACAATTAGTAAAAGAAAATTATGTAAGTGCTTGGGATGACCCACGTATGCCAACTATTAGCGCCTTTAGGAGGCGAGGTTATACTCCGGAATCAATCCGTAATTTTGCTGACATTATTGGGGTAGCAAAAGCTGATTCTACAGTAGACTATGGCTTATTAGAGTTTTGCTTGCGAGATCACCTGAACAAAATTGCTCAAAGGATAATGGCTGTACTAAATCCAATTAAATTAGTAATTACAAATTTGCCTGATGCTTATGAAGAAGAAGTAAGTGCAGTAAATAACCCAGAAGATGAATCAATGGGTCATCGTAATATTATTTTTACAAAGGAAATATATATAGAGCAAGATGATTTCATGGAAAATCCTCAATCAAAATTTTATAGATTGTCACCTGGAAACGAAGTAAGACTAAGATATGCTTATATTATAAAATGCGAAAGTATTATTAAAGATGAAGATGGAAATATAGTCGAAATTCATTGCACCTATGATCCCGATACTAGGAGTGGAAGCGGAACAAGTAATAAAAAAGTTAAGTCTACTATACATTGGGTTTCTGCAAAGTATGCTATTAATTCTACTGTAAGGCTTTACGAACATCTATTTACAAAATCTAACCCAGACCAAGTAGAAGAAGGACAAACATTCTTGGATAATTTGAATCCTAATTCATTACAAATCATTGAAAATTGTAAAGTAGAACCGTTCATAAAAAACTTTAAGCCAAGTGATAAGTTCCAATTTGAAAGAATTGGCTACTTCTGCCTTGATAGCAAAGATTCAAATGATAATAATATAGTATTTAATAGAACTGCTACCTTAAAAGATACTTGGAGTAAAGTTAAAGATAAATGATGATATTAGAAGATAACAAACTTGCTGATTATATTAAAGATTACCCCGCACTACTAAACTTTTTAGATAGATTAGGAGTTAAATTAGGCTTTAGAGATAATACAATAAAGCAAGTTTGCGAGCAATATAATCTAGAGGTGAAATTTGTTATTGATTTAATGATGCTAATCATAAATCGTGATGAGTTTAATCCTAATTACTTGGATAATTACGCAGTTATCAATACTGTGAAGTACCTTAAGAATTCTCATCAATCTTATGAGTTTGATTATTTGCCAGAAATTGAATCATTAATAAACAGATTAGCAGAATTAGAGCGTAATAGAGAATTAGATTGTAAGCTACTAATGATGTATTTTAAAGAATATAAAGACGACTTTATAAAGCATATAAATTATGAAGATTCTGTGATTTTTCCTTTAATAGTCAATGCTAATAACACAAACGAAGATATAAACAAAGATAACATTGTTGCGGAGTATATGCAAAATCACGATAATTTAGACGAAAAACTTGTTGATTTAAAAAATTTATTAATTAGATATTTTCGCCCATTTGAGAACATAGCTATCATTAGAAGTATAATTAATTTATTATTTGAAATGGAAGAGGATTTGAGAATACACGAACTAATTGAAAATAAGATATTGTTTCCAAAAGCACAAATAATAAATTACTGATATTACCAACAAATGAATAATTTAGTACATACTATCATATTTTCAAATTCTTTTATTATTTCTAAAGCCTTATTTGATATTGTACCAGAATTCTTTAGCAGAACTGAATATATCGATAAGTGTGATGATTTTGATATTCTTATTAATAAAATTGAAAAACAAATATATACTATCATATTTATAGATGAATTCTATTTTAATAAATACAAATTCTTTATAGACAATATCAAAGGGAAGACACTCATTGTACCTATTTTCTATAACAGCGATTCGGCATGTAATATGTTTAAATTTGCCATCAATATTTTGGAGAATAAGTACCAAATTCATAAATCATTCGCTAAATTAGTAGAATATGTAAAGACGAAAATACAAGAGCCAACTTTAGATAAAGAACTATCCAACCGTGAAAAGATTATTCTACAGATGATTGCTCAGGGACTTACTAGCAAACAGATTGGCGACAAATTAGGCATAAGTTACCAAACAGTTTCAAGCCACAGAAAAAATATAAGTGCAAAGTTGGAAATTAAAACTGTATCTGGCTTAACTGTCTATGCCATACTAAATAATCTTATCAGTATAGACGAAGCAAACTTAACCTAAACTATTTAAATACATTGATTAAATTAAAATATTGAGGATAAATAAATAGTTTTTTATCATTTTTTATTTTATTTGTATTAATTTTGAAAAAAAATAAGAGTATAAATGAAAAATCTATATTGCTTGCTATTTATAATTATGAGTTTCTCATTTATTAGCTGTAGTAAAACTGATAATATACCAGAGATAGGAATTTTGCAATTCTCAGATGATATAGTTTTGGATAAAGCACGCCAAGCAGCATTAGAATCATTAAAGGAAGCTGGCTTAATAGAAGGTAAGGATTATAAAGTAAATTATATGTCTGCACAAGGTGAAGTTTCTAATATTCAAATGATACTAAAGTCATTTAAAAGTGCAAAAGTAAGTGTAATATTAACTAACGGTACTCCTTGCATGGTTGGTGCAGCAAGCCAAATTAAAGATATTCCAGTAGTCTTTACAGTTGCTTTTGCTCCCCAGCAATTAGGTATTAATCCTTCTGATAATTTGTATGGATACTACGATCCGTTTGAATTGAAATCTTTTATCAAGTTGATTCAAGAAATTATACCAAACGCAAAAAGAATAGGTTTACCTTTCAATCCGGGCGAAGCTAATGCTGCTTTTGCATCTAAGCAACTGATAGATGAGGCAAAGAAAGTTGGTATAGAAATATTGACGCAGCCAATTGTAAGCTCTAATGATATGGTGCAAGCGGCTCAATCATTAATAAGTAAAAATGTGGAGCTATTTGTATTGTCTGCAGACAATGCTGCCTACCAAGGGATACCCGCCTTAGCTACAATTGCAAAAAGATTCAAAAAGCCAATTTTTGTAACTGACCCATCTAATGTCGCTACTGGTGCTGCTATTGGTTTTGGAGTTAATTATGAAGAATGGGGGAGAGCGTCTGGTGAATTATTAGCCAAGATACTTAAAAATGAGAAAATTAGTGTTGGGAAAATCAATCCAATAACAAAATATGAATTGATAATAAATAACAAAGCGCTTCAAGAGCAAGGGCTTATAGTCCCCGATGAAGTTATTAAAAAAGCAAATAAAATAATAAATAATTAAATATAAAAAGAGGAATATAATGTTAGAAATTAACGATGAGAATCTGAAAGGATACCTCAAAATTAATATCAATGGTAGAATTGATGGTATTACTTCAAATGACTTAAATAAGCATATTGTTGATTTGATAGAAGCTGGTAATAGAAATATTATACTTGATTTTAGTAATGTCATTTATATCAGTTCAATTGGCTTAAGGGTTTTAATTGTCAATCAACAAAAATTAAAATCTATAAATGGTGATTTGATAATATTTGGGCTAACTCCAGCTATAAAAGAAATACTTAAAATGAGTGGGCTTCTTAAAATACTTACTTTTGTAGAGGATTTAAGTCAATTAAATAGTACAGAAAATAATAATATAAGTGCTTCAAAAAAGAGCTATACCTTTGATAATGCTAATTATGAACATATCAAGAAGACATCAGAGAAAGCAGAAATAAAATTAGTTGGTAATTTTAATAAAATAGAAGACTCAAGCTATGAACAAAGTGATTTGGTAGTTCAAAATGCTAAAAATGTTGGCTTATCCATTGGTTTTGGGGCGATAGGAGAAGATTGGGATAGCGCAAAATCTTACTTAGGTGAATCTCTCACTATCAACAATTCTTTATACTTTTATCCTGCTATTAAAAAACCTGCTGTAGATTTTATGAATTTTGCACCTGAATTTACTGATTTACAATATAGTTATTTGCAAAATATTCAAACATTAGGTAAATTTAGTGACTACGTTTCTTTTGATTCAAGAAATGAACCTATTGAAATACAAAAATTACTTGCCCAAATTGCTGGACTTACGGGCTTGGATTATTTTGGGTTTGCTATTATTGCAGAAAGCAAGGGTATTAGAGGGATGAACTTAAAGAGAATACCTATAAACGAGAATAAACCTAATAATAACAAGTCGATTTTTGATAGTGAGAACTTTGCAGAATGGGTTAATTTTCCTATCGACCATCACGATCATCATAATATTATCGCTGGTGCTGGTTTTTATATCGCAAAAGATAAAAATAGATCACAAAAAGAATTAACGATTTTTGGTAATGAATCAACATTTCATTTGCATGCCGCTATCTTTGAAAAATCTTTATTAAGTTATAATATCGAAAACTTCGACGATGAACTAAATAAGATATTCGCAGAATTTATACCTACAAAAGTCCAGCATATTTTATCTAACTCACTTTTTAGTATTGGCAATTTAGCTATCGTTGGCTTGGAGGGATAGATGGAGTTATGGATAGGAGCATTAGTCTTAGGGCTTATTTATTCGATAATGACTATTGGCGTTTACATTAGTTACAAAATCTTAGATTTTGCTGATATTACCGTTGATGGTAGCTTTACTTTAGGTGCAGCAGTTTCTGCTGTACTGATTACTTTAGGGGTCGATCCTTTTACATCACTTATTTTTGCTACATTAGCTGGTGGTTTGGCGGGTATGCTTACGGGCTTAATTCATACTAAAATGAAAGTGAATGGTTTGCTTGCAGGTATTTTGGTTATGATTGCTTTATACTCAATTAACCTTCATATTATGGGAAGGAGTAATGTACCTTTATTACAACAACCCAATTTTATGAGCTTTTTCTTAGCCTTTAATCCTAATTTACCAGAGGAAATTTGGCTAAGTATATGTATGCTGTTTGTAATTAGTGCTTTTGCTTGTCTTACGTCGCTCTTTTTTAAAACAGATTTGGGGCTAACTCTTAGGGCGACGGGGGATAATTCTATTATGTCGTCAGCGCTTGGAGTAAATGTAGATTCTATTAAAATATTTGGTATTGCTTTATCAAACGCACTTGTTGGCTTAGCTGGTGGAGCTATTGCACAATATCAAGGATTTGCCGATATAGGAATGGGTATTGGTATGGTAGTAAATGGTTTAGCTGCTGTGATTATAGGCGAAGCATTAATTAAAATGCCATCTATATATGCTAAAATATCAAGCGCGGCAATAGGTTCTATTTTATTTAGATTTATGATAGCCTTCGCACTTTTTGCAGGAATGAACCCAATAGATCTCAAATTACTTACAGCACTATTTGTCTTAATTACAATTTTCATATCTTTATCTGCTGGAAATAAAGTAAGAAGGAAAAAATTTGTTTTACAGAAAAAAAGAGTAATCATTGGCTTGGTAGCAGTAACAGCCGGGGCAGTTGCATTCGTTGCAGTCAATCAACTCTTTGATATGGGAAGTAATAAATCGCCAATACCTGATGGAAGTAGGAAAAGAATAGGTATTGTTCAAGTTACTTCTAATGGTGTTTTAGATATTACACGCGAAGCGTTATTAAAAGAATTAGAAAAGATAGGTTATAATACAGGCAACTTGGAGATTATACAAAAGAATGCAAATAACGATTTGGCTAACTTAAATAGTATTATTGATGACTTTAATACGTCAAAAGTTGATGTAATTGTAACTATTTCTACTCCTGCAACCCAAGCAGCCCTCAGTAGAGCTAAAAATATACCTATTGTATTTGCCACTATTGCAAATCCTTTTATTATTAAGGCGGGAACTAGTGATACAGAACATTTGCCAAATGTTACAGGTACTTATGGATGGGCGCCAATGGACAAAACTATGGAATTTGTTACTCAAATATTAGGTGATAAGTTTAAAATAGGAATCATTTGGGATGTAGGGCAAGCAAATGCAGAGTTTAATGTACATAATCTAAAAGAAGAATTAAAAAAATATCCTAATATTGAATTATTTGAAGCCAATATTTCAAGTACGACCGATATTCAACAAGCGGCAGTATCATTAATTAGCAAAGGGATTAATGCTTTTGTATTACCGCCAGATAATACGCTTTATTCTGCTTTAGATGCAGTGCTTAAAGCGTCGAACAATGCAAAAATACCTGTATTTTTAAATGATGTCGAAAGACTTGAGGATGGAGCCTTAGGTTCGATGGGACATGATTATACTAGCTCTGGGCAGGAAGCTGCTCATATTGTTGATAGAGTCTTAAAAGGTGAAAAGCCTGCTAACATACCTTTCTTTAAATACTCTAAATTAACTTGCGGGCTCAATCTAAACGCAGCTAAATATTTAGGTATAAAGTTAGATAAAGAGGTCGTATACAAGGCTAATTATTTTGTCGGCACTAAAAAAGTCCAAGCTAAGAAAAAGATTGGCATAGTTCAATTTGCTATGGAGCCAAATGTAGAAATATGCAAAGAAGGTTTATTAAATGGATTAGCAGGATATGGCTATAAAGATGGGGACAACATAGAAATTATTTATAAAAATGCTAATGCAGATTTCCCTATGATAAATGCTATCATGCAAGACCTAATTGCTCGCGATGTGGATATTATTGTTCCACTTTCTACTCCAGTGGTTCAATCTTCAGTGCAACAAGTAGGGGGCAGGGATAATACCTCGGTTGTCTTTACATATATTTATGACCCATATAAAATAGGAGCTGCTAAAAGTTCTACCGACCATTTGCCTAATTTTACTGGCGTAGCATGTTTCCCTCCTATGAAAGAAATGTTTGACCTCATTAAAGAGATGTACCCAGAAAAGAAAAAGGTTGGAGTTGTGTGGAATAGTAGTGAAGCCAATTCCGAGTCTGTAATTAAATTTATCAGAGGCTTTGTTGCTTCGAAAGGTATGGAATTAATAGAATCAACAGTAACTAACCCGAGCGAAGTGCTTGATGCAAGCAATGCCTTGATAAGCAAAGGCGCCGAAATATTTTTGAACGCAGGAGATAATACATTAAATGTAGCTTATGATAGCTTTGCTAAAGTTGCGGCTGATAATAACATCCCTCTTTTTTCTGCCGATGCAGAAACTATATATAATAATACTATTGCTACATTAGGACCGGATTATTATAGAACAGGGTTTGATGGTGGAGTATATTTGGCAAGAATACTTGATGGCGAAAAGGCTGCAAAAATTCCTATTATGCAAACTAAGGAAACATTATTATATCTTAATCGAGATGTAGCAAAAAGACTTAATTACAAGTTTGCCAATACATTAATCAAGCGAGCAAGCAAGATTGTAATAGATTCAACACTAATAAGCCCAGAAAAGCTATCAGTAAATATATTAAAGGAAATTTCCAAATGATAGAATTTAAAAATTTTTCAAAGACTTTTAACCCTAATACAATCAATGAAGTTAAAGCACTTATTAATATTAATTTAACGATTAATGAAGGAGAGTTTGTTACAATCATTGGTACGAATGGTTCTGGAAAATCAACTCTTCTAAATGCTATTGCTGGTACTTTTGTAGGCGATACTGGCAATGTAGAAATTGATAAAAATGATGTTACTTTTCTAAAAGAATTTCAAAGAGCTGATTATTTAGCAAGGGTTTTTCAAAATCCTTATTCTGGCACTGCTCCTAATATGAGTATTGCCGAAAATTTACATCTTTCTATGCTACGTGGGAAAAAAAGACTACCTCTTTATAATTTAAGAAAGTCTAAAAAGAATAAGCTTTCTGAAATTGTAAAAGAATTAGAAATGCAATTAGAAGATAGATTAGACAACATAATTGGCTCTTTGTCTGGTGGGCAAAGGCAAGCTATCACTCTGTTAATGTCTGTAATAAATAAGCCAAAGGTGTTATTATTAGATGAACATACGGCAGCTTTAGACCCTAAATCTGCATCTCAAATTATAAAACTTACTGAAAAATTCATTGAAAGAGATAATCTAACCTCGGTAATGGTTACTCATAGTATGCAACAAGCCTTAACACTTGGTAATAGAACTATTATGATGTACAAAGGGAATATCATTGAGGATATTTCGCTTAATGAGAAAAAAAGACTAACTGTTGATGATTTATTAGATAGGTTTGCTGAATTAAGAAAGAAAGAGAAATTAACTGACGATATGATAAAGGATTTCAAAAACGAGTATTTTTAAGTAATAATAATATTTATGGGAGAGCCTATGAAATACAGATGTTTAATAATGCTGTTGTTAATAACGTTTGCAATAGCACCAGTACTTGCGCAAGTACATTATAAGAATGATTTTGAAAAGACGAATGACGACTGGTGGCTTGGTAATGTGAAAGATTATAATAGCTATATTGAAGACGGTAAGTTATACTTAGATATAAAGTATAACTCGCAATATCAGATTAATTGGAAAAACTTTAATATAGATTATAATAAGGATTACAAAATAAATGCTGAATTTAGGCAATTATCTGGTATTGACAATCATGGTTATGGATTTGTATGGGGAACACGAGGTACTTCTAATCAATTTTATTTTATTATATCAAGTAACGGGCAAGCTACAGTATATACATGTAAAAACGGGCAATGGAAGGCAATAAAACCTTGGACTGAATGTAGTTACATAAATGGAATGGAAGAAACCAATATAATTACAATTGAACAGAAGGACAAAAGATTAAAATTTTTAATTAATGGCGAGCTATTCTATGAATCTACAGGAATTATACCTTTTGGTGATTTAGTTGGTTTTATATTAAACAATACTATGGAAGTAGAAATTGATAACCTAACTATTGATTATTATGATAAAAAAATATTATTAGTTGATAATCCAGTTTTAAACATAACAAAAGAAAACTTAGGTGATAACATAAATTCTAAATATTCTGATATAGCTCCTATAATTTCTGCCGATGGTAACGAGATATACTATACAAGAAAAGCAGACCCTGACAATATTGGTGATAATGATTATGATGATATTATTTATTCCAAGAAGGATAAGTCTGGGAATTGGACTAAAGCAGTAAGATTAGGGTACCCATTAAATAATAATGGTTCCAACGGTGTTACTTCATTATCTGCCGATGGTAATTCGATGCTTTTGATGAATCAATATAGTGAAGATGGTAAATCAATCGTTCGCGGTGGTATCTCGAAATCTTATCGTACGGCTGATGGTTGGAGCATACCTACTCCTATCACTATCGAAGATTATTATAACAATAATGAATATAATTGGGAAAATCAATTTTTATCTTCTGACAATCAAGTATTGATTATGTCATTAGAACGTGAGGATACTTATGGCAAATTAGACTTGTATGTTTGCTTTTATAAAGATGGTAAATTTACTGCCCCATTAAATTTGGGAAGTGTAGTAAATTCAGCCAATCTTGATTATGCGCCATTTTTGGCGGTAGATGGTAAAACATTATATTTTGCATCGTCAGGGCATCCCGGCTATGGATCAGATGATATATTTATGACACGTAGGTTAGATGACTCTTGGACTAATTGGACCGAGCCGCGTAATTTAGGTAGTGGAATTAACTCAAATGCTACAGATAATTATTTTGTAATTCCAGCTTCAGGGGAATATGCCTATATTGTAAGTTATCAGAATACTATAGGTGAGGGCGATCTATTTAGAATAAAATTATTTGAAAGTGCTAAACCAAATCCAGTAGTTCTAGTATATGGAAAAGTATTAGATAGCAAAACTAAGAAAGCAATAGGAACTACTATAACGGTAAATAATCTTTTGACTAACAAGGTAGTAGCAACTGCTGTGTCTGACCCAAAGACTGGCGATTATAAAATTGTGCTGCCTTATGGTGAGCAATATGCATTTATGGCAGAAAAGGATAGTTATTATTCAGTAAGCGAAAATATGAATTTGACAGATTATTCTTCCTATAAAGAAATTGAGAAGAATTTGTATCTTACGCCTATCGAAAAGGGATCTGTATTTAGACTGAATAATGTATTTTTTGACTATGATAAATCTGATTTAAGAGCAGAATCATACCCAGAATTAGATAGACTGGTTGATTACTTAGTTGCCAACAAAACTATCAAAATTGAAATAGCTGGGCATACAGACAATCAAGGAACAAAAGAATATAATATGAAATTATCTAACAATAGAGCCAAATCTGTAGAGAATTATTTAATCAGTAAAGGAATCGATGTTAGTAGGCTAAGCTCAAAGGGTTATGGTCCTACAATTCCTATTATGGATAATGCTACCGAAGAAGGCAGGCAATCTAATAGGCGCGTGGAAGCAAAAATATTAGATAAGTAATTAAATGATATAGCCCAAAAAGGCGAACTAACAAGCGAAGAAAGTAATGTGGCGGTGTGTAAGGAGATATTATGGGTAAGAAAACATTACCAATAACAAATATTTTGTTATCAATATTTGCGATAATTAGTTTTTTAATAATAATTTTTATAAAATTATTAGATTATTATTTATTTCCAAATCCATTATCATTTATAAATACTAATGGATTTAATGATTCATTTGTAAATCTTGCTTATGGATATATTTCAGGATTATTTTTATATTTGTTAACAACAGTATTTGCTAATTATATAAAAGGAAAAAATGTTAGAAATAGCATTCAACCAGATATTAATATGATAATTAAGGAACATTATATAATATTAAAATATTTCAAAGTTAAATATAAAATTACTAATAAAGATGAAAGTTTATTATATTCAGACTTTAACAATATAAAAACATTTTCTAATGAAAAAATGAATTTTAGATATTGGTTTAATGATAATAAGTGTGAAACAACAATTACTGGTGAATATTCTGAAATAGAATATTTTAAACTTATTAAAAATGAAACAATAAAAATAATTGATAATATTTTTATGATACCATTTTCTGTTTTTATTGATGATAAATTAATCCTAATACTAAGGAATCTTAAGAATTGTCAATTATTTAAAGATGCTGAGGGTCTGATATCATTTGAAATACAAAATTTTGATAAACACTTTCATGAATATTGCAATTTAATTCAACAATTAAGACAGTATTCAACAATTAATATTGTAATTGATGGTGAATTATCAAATAGTTAAATATGTAAAAGCCCTTCCACCTCGAAGGGCTTTTCTACTTTTTATGATAAGCCCAAAGTGCTAACTTTTGTTTTGCAACTAATTGTTCTGTTTCTTGGCGTGCTAACATTTTCACCCTACACAAGCAAACCTATTGCAATTGATCAAAACTGCAAAATAAAGCAATTCGACTGTTAGTTTACAAGTAATGAATGCAGGTATTGAATGTATGTATTGGGTGCAGATGAAAGAATTTATTATAATAAAATTCTCCTATTGCTGTTTCGTTAAATATTTGTAGTTTTGTATATACAATGTTTATATGGGTGGTTTATGGAAATACAAGTAAAAAAATGGGGAAATAGTCTTGGGCTTAGAATTCCACAAGCAATTGCCAATCAAATCAATATTCAAGATGGTTCAAGAATCAATCTTGTGCTAAAAAATAACAAGATAGAACTTAGCCCTGTTGTTTCAGAAGAATATAGGTTAAACGACTTAATTGCACTTATGTCTGAAACAAATCTTCATAACGAAATTTCTTCCGGACAGCCACAAGGTAAAGAAATATGGTAATAAGTGATTATTCTCCTGAACGAGGTGATATTGTCTGGCTTGATTTTGACCCTCAAAGCGGTCACGAGCAAAAAGGTAGAAGACCAGCAATTATTATATCGCCCAAAATTTACAATT